>NZ_CP084703.1:2960079-4440119 GCF_020519665.1 Bacillus shivajii | reverse complement strand
TGCTTTGGAGGTTCATCCTGCGTCTCTACACTCGGTTTAGCAGGGGTTTTCATTTTTTCAAGTAATTCTAATTCTTCATCTTTTTCATCTTTCGGCAAAATAAACCGAGCTTCTAGCTCAGCACCTGTTAACTCATGCAACGTTTCGGTAATAATGCCAAAATATCGATTTTCAAGCCAGTCTCTGGCAAATTCATTTGGTGCAATAACTGTGATTGTATTCGTACTTTGGTCAATTGAGTCAGCTTTCGTAAACTTGAACCATGTGTCAAAACTTGGCTTACTTACTTTTTCCTCAATAATTTTTAATGCTCGATCCCATAGATCATTTAGATTTTCCAAGTAACTTCCCTCCTTCAAGCACCCCTGTATTATAACAACATCCCAGCCAAAACGACAAAAAACTCCCTCTTGTACAACGATTGTATAAGCATGATGCATAATTTGAATATTTATACTGGGTAAAAATTGTGGAGAACGATATAATATAGAAGAAAAATAACAATCCACGAAATGCACAGATTTGTGGATAAAAGTATACAGACACTCTGAATAACTATCCACATAGTTGTCAACAGTTGTGGATAGTTTATATTCTAACACAAGTTTTCCACGAGAAAAAACAACATTATGATATCAGATAAAACTAGAGTTAGCAATGTTTTAAAATAGTTATCCACACGATTCAACTGGTTGTGTCTAAAACTTGTCCACAGCACAAGATACTGTGTAAAAAATGTCGAATCTCATGTTAGTAGGTGTGAGAACTTGTAGAAATTTGTCCACAGGGGGTGAAGGAGAAAAAATGTTTTATAATTGTTTAAGGAAAGATAGAGGATAAATTAAAAGAAGCTGATCATATAAAAACTTTTATGAAGATGCTCGAAATTATTAATAAATAGGTTTATTACATATGTATATAGAAAACGAAGAAAAAAGAACTTATAATATGAAATTAAGATAAGAATGTTTTGGCATGGGTTGTTGTTTTATAAAATTAAAGAAGTGTAAGGCGGTGGGCAGCGACTAGCATGACTTCACGTGTTAGTTACGTGTGATTCTGAGCCGCTATATTTGCTCGTCGCAGGTAAAAGTACTTCGACGCACCCGGATCCAGCTACGAAGCAACCCTAACAGAGGAAGAAGCAACAAACACAACTTCGTCGAATCACTATGAGCTGCATCGACGCACCTAGCTACGAAGCATAACTATTAGAGAAAGATGCAGATAGCCGAAAATCACCCAAAATGAATAATGAATGATGTAAGTTTTGGGAGCACGTGCCGACCCAGAGGTGCAAAGAAGAGATCATGAGAGCCAACGAAGTGAAGCTTTCGAGGACGATCGCGCTTGCCTTGAGGTAAAAGAGTCCGCCTATAACCGATTCAAGATGATATTATATTTATCAAAAGCAACACTCTTTACCTGCGACGAGTAATCGCAGGAGCAATCTTTTAGAAAGTAGCCAAGATGAAAAAGAAAATTATGGTTTATATATTAGGACATCTTGACATTGTTAAAATCGTCCCATATAATTTACAAGTATGTCGTTATCGGATTTTTCCGCAGGAGGTGTAATAAATGGGTAAACCAACATTTAATCCAAATAACCGTAAGCGTAAAAAAGTTCACGGTTTTCGTGCGCGTATGAGCACTAAAAACGGACGTAAGGTTTTAGCTAACCGTCGTCGTAAAGGAAGAAAAGTATTATCTGCTTAATGGACCACTGATTTATCAGTGGTCTTTTTTTCTCTTTTAGAAAATTATAAAAGTTAGTGAATGTGTTTAATAATGAAGTAAGGTAGTAATTCATGTATGATTGTCTATAAAATGAGTTGGCGCAATTGTAAGGAATTCTATATAATGTTAGTTGGGTTGGAATGATTTCATAAATGCGGATAGACAAGTTATTGGAGTGTACGTAATGAAAAAGGAAAACCGCTTAAAAAAGAATGAAGAATTTCAAATTGTTTTCCAGCAGGGGACGTCTGTTGCTAATCGGCAATTTGTTGTCTACCAGCTCAAAAAACAAGATCAACACAACATTAGAATCGGGTTGTCTGTTAGCAAAAAATTAGGAAATGCCGTTACTAGAAATCGTATTAAACGAGTAATTAGAGAAGTAATGAAAGAATATCTACCTAAACTGCATCAAAATTACGATCTGATTATTATAGCTCGGAAACCAGTAACAAACATGGATTATGAAGAAGTGAAAAAATCATTAAACCATGTATTGAACCGTGCGAAACTAATAAGAAAATCTCGTCCATTACGAAAGGGATGAGGTGAATGTCGGTTGAAATGGGTATTTATTAACCTTATTCGTTTTTATCAAAAATACATTTCAAGATTTACTCCACCTACGTGCAGGTTTTATCCGACTTGTTCGCAGTACGGTATTGAGTCATTTCAAAGATTCGGGGCAATTAAAGGTCTATGGCTAACGGTTAAAAGAATCGTAAAGTGTCAACCCTTTCATCCAGGTGGATACGATCCCGTACCCGAAAAAAATGAAAGTAAAACGTTTCATGAACACGAATGACGTTTTTTCGGTCATTCTTTAATAGATAAGTTCAAAAAAATGTACGAGTCAGCTCTTCTAATTAGAACCTTTTTTGAACGGACAATTTATTGAATGACGTTTTTATATATAAAGAAGATAGGTGAGTTAGGAGGACCATCAGTGGTAAGAAAAATAAGTTTATTATTGCTCTTAGTAGGTTTAATGCTCGTTATGACAGGTTGTTTTAGCATTAATGAACCGATTAAAGCGGAAAGTACAGGGATTTGGGATTCATGGTTCGTTTATCCGCTTTCTTGGTTAATGACAACAATTGCAGATGCACTAGGAAACAGTTACGGTTTAGCAATTATTATCGTAACAATTTTACTTCGTATTTTAATTTTACCGTTAATGATCAAACAAACGAAGAGTACGAAGGCGATGCAAGCCATTCAGCCAGAAATGCAAGAATTACGTGAAAAATATAGTGCCAAAGATCAACAAACACAACAAAAATTACAGCAGGAAATGATGCAGCTGTTCCAGAAACATGGTGTAAATCCGTTAGCAGGGTGTTTACCGATTCTTGTACAAATGCCCATCTTAATTGCATTTTATCATGCGATTATTCGTACGCCACAAATTAACCCAGAAGTTGACCCAGCAGCATATGATCTATATGATCCACAAATGTTTTTATGGTTTGAATTAGGAAGTGCAGATCCATATTTCATTTTGCCATTAGTCGCTGGTGCAACAACATTTATTCAGCAAAAAATGATGATGGTTACTGATAATCCGCAAATGCGTGCATTAATGTACATTATGCCAGTGATGATTATCGCATTTGCAGCATTTTTCCCATCTGCATTAGCATTGTATTGGGTAATTGGTAACTTGTTTATGATAGTTCAAACGTACTTTATTACTGGGCCGAATGTCGGTAAAAATAAAGGTGACGGGCCTGAAACAGGGGGAGCGAAAAACAAGTGAGAAAAGTAACTGTATCAGGAAAAACGGTTGACGAAGCGGTTGAAGTTGGCTTAGGGAAACTTGAAGAAACAAAAGACAATGTTGAAATTAAAGTGATTGAAGAACCTCAAAAAGGTTTTTTCGGCTTATTAGGAAGTAAACCAGCTGTAGTAGAAGTCATCGTAAAGCCGGATCCAGTAAAAGAAGCGCTTGTTTTTTTACGTGAGACGATCGATAAAATGGGTGTTACGGCCTCAGTAGAAAAAGAGGAGCGCAAAGAGGGGATTTGCTTAAATATTACTGGTGCAGATATCGGTGTTCTAATCGGTAAAAGGGGCCAGACGTTAGATTCTCTTCAATATTTAACGAATTTAGTAGCAAACAAACAGTCTGATCAATATCTTCGTATTCATCTTGATGCCGAAGGATATAGAGAGAGACGAAAAGAAGCGTTAGAAACATTAGCAAAACGACTTGCAAATAAGGCACTTCGTACGAGGAGAGAAGTTCGTTTAGAACCAATGAACGCTCATGAACGGAAGATTATTCATACGACTTTACAAAATGTTGATGGAATAAAAACGTTTTCTGATGGAGAAGAGCCAAATAGACGTATTATTGTAGCTCCGAAATAAAATAATAAATAAGACTGAGCCTATACTGTCATTCAGTATAGGCTTTTTTGTGCCGAAGGTTTCCAATTTTATTAGAAAATAAAGTGGTTTGTTTGTCAGCACATGCTGCTTCTATTTCCGCACTAACTCGTGAAGTCAATGCATGCTGGTTACTGGAGTGTCGCGTACTTGCACTCACTATAACTCTCACTAATGCGCTTATTTTCATGCTTCATGGTGGGGATTACTTTATATTGTTGAAAAAATCCAAGTTATGTAGGTAAACGATGTTCTTGTGGATAAACAATTGCGATTGATAAATATTTTATTCACATGTTAGTAAGTGTAGCTCCCGAGGGTAAATTTATAAAGATGTGGATGATATTGATGATTTTTGCCGAAGATGATACAAAAGGGTTATCTTTTATGTTGAGGTAGTTTGTGGTATTCTATTAATTTGGAAAGAAGTTTGTTTTGTTAATTACAATCTATATATATTAAATGTTGATCTAGATAGATAAAGGAGGTGCTTTCGATGGAATTGGATACAATTTCCGCAATTTCGACACCGATGGGGGAAGGAGCAATCGGAATCGTCAGAGTATCTGGTGAAGATGCTGTTGAAATCGCTGATAAACTGTATAAAGGTCAGAAAAAGTTAAAAGACGTCGAAAGCCATACAATTAATTACGGTCATATGATTGATCCTAAGACAATGGAAATCGTTGAAGAAGTCATGGTTTCTGTTTTACGAGCTCCGAAAACTTTTACGAGGGAAGATATGATTGAAATTAATTGCCATGGAGGAATTGTCTCTGTTAATAAAGTACTCCAGCTTGTACTAAATGAAGGTGCACGTCTTGCTGAACCAGGAGAATTTACAAAGCGTGCATTTTTAAACGGAAGAATTGACTTGTCTCAAGCAGAAGGAGTTATGGATCTTATTCGAGCAAAGTCCGATCGTGCAATGAATGTTGCGATGAAACAGCTTGAAGGGAGACTTTCAACGCGGATTCAAAAACTAAGACAAGCTTTACTTGAAACGGTTGCTCATGTAGAAGTGAATATTGATTACCCAGAGTATGATGCTGAAGAAATGACGTTAGAAGTATTAAAAGATAAAGGTGGCTTTGTACAGAAGGATATTGAAAATTTATTACAAACTGCCCAACAAGGAAAAATACTTCGTGACGGTCTTTCAACAGTTATTATAGGACGCCCAAATGTCGGTAAATCATCTTTACTAAATAGTTTAGTTCACGATAATAAAGCAATCGTTACAGACATTCCTGGAACAACCCGCGATGTTATTGAAGAGTATGTAAATGTACGAGGAGTACCGCTACGACTGTTAGATACAGCAGGTATTCGAGAAACTGAAGATGTTGTAGAAAAAATCGGGGTAGAACGTTCGCGTAAAGTAGTAAATGATGCAGAACTTGTTTTACTTGTATTAAACTATAATGAAGAACTAACAGAAGCAGATGAAGAATTATTTCATATTAGTAAAGATCGCGATACAATCGTTATAATAAATAAGACGGACCTTGAACAAAAAATTGATTTAGACCGTGTTAAGCAATTACTTGGAAATCGTACGATGATTACAACGTCTTTACTTGAAGATGAAGGTATTGATGAGCTTGAAGATGCAATAAAGGCACTGTTTTTCGAAGGAGAGTTAGAAGCCCAAGACTTGACGTACGTATCTAACTCAAGGCACATTGCATTACTGAATAATGCCCATCAATCGATATCAGATGCATTATCTGCAGCTGAAGCAGGAATGCCAATTGATATGATTCAAATTGATATTACGAAAACGTGGGAACTTTTAGGTGAAGTAATTGGAGACACCGTTCAAGAAAGCTTGATCGACCAACTGTTTTCCCAGTTCTGTTTAGGGAAATAGTCGTAGGTTCAAAAACAAAAAATACGATCGACGTTTCGAAGAACACAAGGTGCTCACTGTTTTTGACAATGGATAAAAGGAGGGATTAACTGTGAGTTATGATGGTGGACAATTTGATGTCATTGTTATTGGTGCAGGCCATGCAGGAGTAGAAGCAGGTTTAGCTTCTGCTAGAATGGGCGCCAATACATTGATGCTCACGTTAAATTTAGATGCTGTCGCTTACATGCCGTGTAACCCTTCAGTCGGAGGTCCTGCTAAAGGGATAGTCGTAAGGGAAATTGACGCATTAGGCGGAGAAATGGCGCGAAATATTGATAAAACACATATTCAAATGAGAATGCTCAATACAGGAAAAGGTCCAGCGGTGCGAGCATTAAGAGCACAAGCTGATAAATTTTTATATCAACATGAAATGAAGAAGACCATCGAAGAAACAGAGAACTTGCTTTTAAGACAAGGAATGGTGGAGCGGTTAATTGTAGAAGACGGTGTTGTCAAAGGTGTTGAAACGCAAACAGGAGCAAAATATGGTGCTAAAACTGTAATTGTAACAACCGGTACTTACTTAAGAGGAAAAGTAATCCTCGGCGATTTATCCTACGACAGTGGACCCAATAACATGCAACCATCTGTGAATTTATCTTACCACATGCAAGAATTAGGATTTGAAATGGTTCGTTTTAAAACTGGAACGCCGCCAAGGGTAAATAGTTCAACAATTGACTATAGCCAAACAGAAATTCAACCAGGTGATGAAGAGCCAAGAGCGTTCTCTTATGAGACGACAAAATATATTACAGACCAGCTTCCGTGCTGGCTAACTTATACGAGTGATGAAACACACCAAATTATTAATGGTAACTTACAGAGATCCCCAATGTATTCGGGAATGATTGAAGGAACAGGTCCGCGTTACTGTCCGTCAATTGAAGACAAAGTTGTCCGTTTCCATGATAAGCCAAGACACCAGATCTTCTTAGAACCAGAGGGGAGAAACACGAAAGAAGTTTATGTACAAGGTTTATCAACAAGTTTACCTGAGGATGTACAATTATCGATGTTAAAAACAATTCCTGGTCTAGAGGACGTTCGCATGATGAGGCCGGGTTATGCCATTGAATATGATGCAATTGTCCCGACGCAATTATGGCCATCACTTGAAACGAAATCAATTGATGGACTTTTTACTGCTGGTCAAATCAATGGTACGAGTGGATATGAAGAAGCGGCTGGTCAAGGGCTGATGGCTGGAATTAATGCAGCTAGAAAAGTTCAAGAAAAAGACCCGGTTATTATAGATCGATCAGATGCTTATATGGGTGTGCTTATTGATGACCTTATTACAAAAGGGACAAATGAACCTTATCGTTTACTTACGTCACGTGCTGAATATCGCTTACTTTTACGCCATGATAACGCTGATTTACGATTAACAGATCTTGGTTATGAAATTGGTTTAATAAAAGAAGAGAGATACGAAAGATTTTTAACGAAAAAAGCAGAGATTGATGAAGAAGTAAAAAGATTAGAAAGTACTGTCATTAAAGTAAGTGACCAAGCTCAAAATATAATGGAAGAAGCGGGTTCCTCACCTATGAAAGATGCAACGTATGCAAATGTATTGTTAAAGCGTCCAGAATTAACATATGAACATATTGCAAAGCTTACCCCTTCGGAAAAGTCGTTAGATATAGATGTGAAAGAACAAGTAGAAATACAAATTAAATATGAAGGTTATATCTCAAAGCAATTAGAGCAAGTTGATCGCTTGAAGAAAATGGAAAACAAGAAGCTTCCTGAAGACCTTGATTATCATGCCATCAATGGTTTGGCAATGGAGGCAAGACAAAAACTTTCCGAGGTACGTCCTTTGTCTGTTGCACAAGCATCACGTGTATCAGGTGTTAACCCATCAGATGTTTCCGTTTTACTTGTCTATTTAGAACAAGGGAAACTGAAGCGCGTCAATCAATAACAACGACACTAGTGTAAAGTTTTGCACCATGGTGCATGATCGGAAGTTAAATTTTTTTCAGTGTAGATCCTCATGCGAAGTGATTTTCGCATCAAGTTGAATGAAAATTGTTTTAGTTTTTATTAATAAGGTCAATTTGGGAGCACAATGCCAGACTCCAAGGGGGACACCGACGAACAAAACTTCGTCGAACCACTGTGAGCTGCGCCGACGCACCCAGCTACGTAGCAAAAGCTAGTAGAGGAAGAAGCAACATGTGCTTCCAAATTCAAAACTATTTTCAGGGTAGTAATCTTAATTTTTTCAGTTTCCAAAGGTGGGCGAATAATGAACGAAGGACAATTTCGAGATGCGCTTTTAAAAAATGGCATTGAATTATCGGATAAACAAATGAACCAATTTGAACGATATTATGAAACATTGATTGACTGGAATGAAAAAATGAATTTAACAGGATTAACAGAACGTAAAGATGTTTATTTAAAACATTTTTATGATTCGATTAGTGCAGCATTTTATTTTGACTTCACGAAAACGTTAAACATTTTAGATGTAGGAGCGGGAGCTGGATTTCCTAGTATTCCGCTTAAAATCTGCTTCCCTCATTTAGAAATATCAATTGTCGATTCTTTGAATAAACGAATTACTTTTTTGAATGCGTTAGCGTCTGAATTAGACTTAAAAGGTGTTTCTTTTTACCATGACCGAGCAGAGGTTTTTGCAAAAAAGCCTGAACATAGGGAAACATATGATTTAGTGATGGCTAGAGCGGTTGCAAGATTACCTGTATTAGCTGAATTATGCCTGCCTTTAGTGAAAAAGGGAGGACATATGGTAGCGATGAAAGGTGCAGAAGGGGAAGAGGAAGTAAAAGAATCAGAAAAAGCATTGAATCTTTTAGGTGGAAAATGTAAAAATACCCATTTGTTTCAATTGCCAACAGAGGAAAGTAAACGTTCAATTATTAGCATTTATAAAGAGAAACCAACTCCGAAAAAATATCCGAGGAAGCCAGGAACTCCAAACAAACAACCGCTCATATAAACGTTTCACGTGAAACAAATGTAGGTTGTCAGAATAAAAGCAGGAATTCGGATACTTTTATCGAATAAGTGGAGAGGTAGTTATCATAAGGTGGTGTCGCCATGAAACAGTCATTTTCAAAGTTGTTTGGTTTTAGTGAGAAAAATGTAGAGGAAGTCGAAGATGTAGAAGTTTCGAACAAAGAAGAGGTTCACCAAATCCCAATCAAGGACATTGTGCCAAATCGTTATCAGCCGAGAACGATCTTCCAAGATGAGCGAATTGAAGAATTAGCTCAAACGATTAAAACCCACGGGATTATTCAACCGATTGTTTTGAGACAATTAGAAGGAAAGTATGAAATTATTGCTGGGGAACGTCGTTGGAGAGCTGTTACAACACTAGGATGGGAAACCATTCCTGCAGTGATAAAAACCTTCAATGATTCTCAAACTGCATCGGTAGCATTAATTGAGAATTTACAGCGAGAAGGGCTGACTTCTATTGAAGAGGCAAATGCTTATGCGAAGCTTATTGAAATCCATGGGTTAACACAAGAAAGTTTGGCGCAAAGACTTGGAAAAGGGCAGTCTACGATCGCTAATAAGCTTCGTCTATTAAACTTACCAGCGATAGTACAAGATGCTTTACTAAACAGAAAAGTTACAGAAAGACATGCAAGAGCACTGATTAGTTTAAAAGAACAAGAGAAACAAGAAAAGGTTCTTCAGAAAATCATTGATGAGCAGCTTAGTGTGAAACAAACTGAGATGTATATTGAAAGATTACTAGATATTGAGAATAAACCAAAGAAGAAAAAGCCGATTCGAAAAGGGGTATCCAAAGATACGCGCCTTGCGATGAATACGATTCGAAAGTCTGTAGATATGGTTGTTCAAACAGGAATGACGATTGATACAGATGAAGAAGAACACGACGATTATTATCAATTTACAATTCGTATTCCGAAATCATAAATTTAATCAAATTTCTTATGCATTCGTTTTCTGTAAACGGATGTTTTTCTTTTTTGGGTTCTTTTCGTATTTATAAAAACACGCAGAGGTGTAAGGTGGAATGCTCCTGCGCCGCTATGCTTGCTCGTCGCAGGTAAAGAGTGCTCCTGCGATTACTCCTCGCATGTAAAGATTAGCTTCGACGAACCAACAACAAAACAAAGCTAGTAGAGGAAGAAGCAGGAATAGCGTTCGTCTGTAACCGATTGAGAGATAACTTTATTACTAAAGAGCAACAATCTTTTTAGAAAATAGCCTTTTTTAGACTTGAAAATCAACCAATCTATTAATTTTTGTTCTGAATGATAATTTAATATAGATAAAATGGGTTATTTTTTAATTTTTTATAAAAGTAACAGCTTCACTGCTCCTTTTTCATGATAAAATAAAAGATAGCTAAGAACTGAATGATGTATGAGATAAAAAAATGCACAGTCAGAACCAATAAACAGATAGCGAACAATATATGACTAAATCTAGTAATAATAATAAGCATTTAAGCGTAAGTGAGGTAGGTGATAGCATGGGAAGAGTTTTAGCCATTGCTAATCAAAAAGGCGGCGTTGGTAAAACAACAACGGCTGTCAATTTAAGTGCATGTTTTGCACATTTAGGAAAAAAGGTATTGTTAATTGATATTGACCCGCAAGGTAATACAACAAGTGGAGTTGGTGTCGACAAAGGCGATGTAGATGAGTGTATTTATAATGTCCTTGTTGAAGATAAAAACGCTTCTGATGTCATCATCCCTTCAACTGTCGACAATTTATGGGTTCTCCCTTCCACGATTCAACTGGCTGGAGCAGAAATTGAATTAGTGCCAACAATCTCAAGGGAAGTTCGTTTAAAAAGAGCAATTGAGCAAGTGAAAGAGCAATATGACTATATAGTGATTGATTGCCCTCCTTCATTAGGATTATTAACGATTAACTCATTAACAGCTTCTGATGCCGTCCTCATCCCTGTACAATGTGAGTACTATGCGTTAGAAGGATTGAGCCAGTTACTTAATACGGTTAGGCTTGTCCAAAAGCATTTAAATCACGATTTAGAAATTGAAGGTGTTCTTTTAACGATGCTGGATGCTAGAACAAACTTAGGGATTCAAGTCATTGAAGAAGTGAAAAAATACTTCCGTGAAAAAGTGTTTCAGACAATTATTCCTAGGAATGTACGGTTAGGAGAAGCACCTAGTCATGGTGAACCAATCATTACATACGACCCGAAGTCAAGGGGAGCTGAAGTGTATATTGATTTAGCGAAGGAAGTGATGAGTCATGGCTAGAGGACTAGGTAAAGGTATTCAAGCTTTTTTCCCAGAAGCTTCAAATGATCAAGATGATAAAGTCCATGAATTAAAACTATCTGAATTAAGGCCAAATCCATACCAGCCTCGAAAAGTTTTTGAAGAAGAGGCTATTGAGGAGTTAAAGGCCTCAATTGAACAGCATGGTATTTTACAACCACTTATTGTACGTAAAAGTATAAAGGGATATGAGATTGTTGCTGGAGAACGCCGATACCGAGCAGCCAAATCAGCAAAATTGAGTACGGTTCCTGCTGTTATTAAAGAGTTGTCAGAAGACCAAATGATGGAGATTGCATTAATTGAAAATCTCCAAAGAGAAGATCTAAACCCGCTAGAGGAAGCGAAAGCTTATCAAAAATTATTAGAGCACTTACAAGTAACTCAAGAACAATTATCGAAGAAACTGGGGAAAAGTCGCCCGCATATAGCAAACCATGTTAGGCTCCTACAATTACCGCAACTTGCTCAAGAATTCATCGCTGAAGGTAAGTTATCTATGGGGCATGGGAGAGCCTTGCTCGGGTTAAAACGTAAAGAAAAGCTTACTGCAACGATTCAAAAAGTCATTAATGAAAAATTAAGTGTTCGTCAATTAGAAGAATTAGTACAACGGATAAACGATAATGTTTCACGTGAAACAAAAAAGAAACCTCAGTTACCTCCAATCATACGAGAGCGAGAGTCGAGGTTAAAGGAATACTTCGGTACAAATGTAAACATTAAAAAAGGAAAGAAAAAAGGAAAAATAGAAATTGACTTTTTCTCAGAAGAAGATTTAGAACGTATTATGGATTTGTTGCAACAGTCAGAAGAAGAATAAGCAAAAGGTGACCACCTAAAAATAGATGGTCACCTTTTTCAAGCAATTTTTTGATGAACGATTTTTGATATAAAGGAGTGAAGTGTGATGATCTATTTTGACCAAGCATCTTCCAGTTTCCCGAAGCCAAAGATGGTGGCTGAAGCAATGGTTGAAGCGGTCAATGAATATGGCGCTAATCCAGGTAGAGGTGGACATCGTTTATCTCAAAAGGCTGCATCAGTGATTGAGAATACAAGAAGAAAGTTATCAATCATGTTTCAAAGTGATCGGGCAGACCGTGTGATTTTTTCATCAAATGCAACAACTGCAATTAACCAAGGGATATTTGGTCTTTCACTTGCAGAGGGCGATCATGTCATCACAACTAGCTTTGAACATAATTCCGTTCGACGACCGTTAGAAAAATTAAAAGCAGAAAAAGGAATCAGGGTAACGTATTTACAACCTTCTATTTCAAAAGAAGAAGCTAAGCAGAGTTTGAATAATGCTTTAACTGAACGAACAAAACTTGTCGTCATGACTCATGGTTCAAACTTGACAGGTGAAGTATTGCCTATTGAAGAATGGGGAGATGTGTTGAAAGATCACAATGCTTTATTTTTCGTCGATGCTTCACAAACAGCAGGAGTGTTACCAATAAAAATGATAGACAGTGGTATTGATATGTTAGCTTTCCCTAGTCATAAAGGGTTACTTGGCCCACAAGGAGTGGGTGTCTTAATTGTACAGCTACATGTTCGACTATCCCCACGAATTGTTGGTGGAACTGGAAGCCATTCTGAATCGAAAGAACAGCCAGATATATGGCCAGCAGGATTAGAAAGTGGAACATTAAATACTCCTGGGATAGCTGGATTATTGAAAGGTTTGGAGTATGTTGAAAAAGAAAGTCTTGAAAAAATCTATGCTCATGAGAAGCACTTAACAGACCTTTGTAAAAAAGGGTTGATGGAAATGGGTGAGGTAGAAGTCATTGCTCCTCGAAATGAAGTGAAGCAACTCGGAGTCGTTGCTTTCCGAATTCCAGGGATTGATGTAAATGAAATGGCAATGATTTTGGACGAACATTATGGTATCGCTGTCCGTTCAGGCTTGCACTGCACTCCTTTGGCACACCAAACGTGCAATACAATTGATACTGGATTAATTCGTGTGAGTTTTGGACCATTCAATACAGAACAAGAAGTTGAACAGTTGATTGTAGCAATTCAAGAGATTAAAGAAGGTCTATTAAGTTAGGAGAGACATCATGGTATTATTAGGCACATTGATTAATGGGCTTGCGATTATTATTGGAGCTTGGCTAGGGTCGAAATTAAAGGGTTTTTCCGATGAGATGAAAGAAACAGTGACAAAAGGTATTGGTTTAGCTGTTATTGTCCTTGGGTTAATGATGGCAATGGAGAGTCACCAATTTATTATTGTGATTCTTAGTTTAGCATTTGGTGGAGTCCTGGGAGAAAGGTTAAACATTGAAGGGAAATTAAATGAAGTTGGGAATTGGCTACAGAGAAAAATGAACAAAAATAAAGAATCGAATATTGCCGAAGGATTTGTAGCAGCAACTTTAGTTTTCGTCGTTGGTGCAATGGCAATTATCGGTGCACTTGACAGTGGGTTAAGACAGGACCATTCAGTATTACTAACAAAATCTGTTTTAGATGGCTTTTTCTCGATCATTTTTGCAGCAACTTTAGGAATTGGTGTCTTGTTTTCTGCATTTCCGGTCATTATTTATCAAGGGAGTATTGCATTATCGGCGACCTTGATTGCAACAAGTATCCCTGAAGAATGGCTTGATTTTATTATTAGTGAAATCACATCTGTTGGTGGAATTATGATCATTGGGATCGGTTTAAATATTATCGGATTAACAAAAATACGAATTGCAAACCTTCTTCCGGCGATATTATTTGTTATTATATTAGTCATTATTTATGTTTCATTTCTTGCAATATAAATATTGTGTTAAGCGAGGCTGTCCAATGCATGATTGCATTGGACAGCCTTTTTATATAGAAGTTTTCGATTCCTTTTCGTCCGTTTGACGAAGTCGATTTGCATAAATGATGGAGCGGGAGATGATATTAGCCATTTTCATAACAATGGATAGTCTAGTATTTTGAAGAACCATCATTTCCATAAAGCCTGACACATTAACTATCCCTGTTATATGAATATCACCTACACTAGGTAATTGCTTTTTCACTGCAATTCCTGGACGTACGGGACCTTCTCCTAAGGTCATGATTCCAACACTAGAGGAGCGTCCTAAGCAGGCGTCGATTCCGATTATAAATGGGGACTTATGACTTACGCTGATCATTTGTAATGTATCTTCTAAATTCTTTGCATGAACAGGTTCTTCTAATGTTCCATAAACCGTGATGCCGTGGTGAAGTCGCTCACTAATTTTTGTACCAACCAGTGGACCTAAGCTATCACCTGTTGAACGATCTGTCCCAATACAAACAATGACAATATCTCTATTATCTGTAGGGAAATAAGTAGCCATTTGTTTCGCCATTTTATTCATAGATGTTAGGTCATCCATGTGATAGCGAAACGTGTTTTTTTTCGAATGTGGAAAAAGTTGTCCCGAAAGCATCATACAACCCTCATTTCCGAAATAATAGTAACAGTATACGGATACTTTTTCGGATCTATACGTCAAATATGGAAAAAAGAGGGGAAGAATATGTTGTTATCGGGGTTGAAATGGACGTTTCTTATTGTGGGTACTATGATCGGGGCAGGATATGCATCTGGTAGGGAGTTATGGCAATTCTTTGGATCAGAAAGTAGTTTTGCAATCCTACTTTTTTCAATATTATTCTTTATATGTAGCTACGTTGTTATGAAAATAAGCTATGAAAAAAAATCAGCACACTATATCCCTGTTTTAAAAGAGTTGATGGGTAGAAGGTTAACAAAAGTTTATGATGGAATGATTATTCTATATTTATTTTCTACAACGATGATCATGATTGCAGGAGGTGGGGCAACACTTCAAGTGTTGCATGTGCCGTATTGGTTTGGTGTTGTGATTATTTCTGTTTTACTCGTACTTTTATTTATTTGGGGAATTAACGGGATGACTTCAATGAATGCGATGATCATTCCGGTATTAATTATTAGTTTAGTAGGGACATTATTAGTATTTCAGTGGACATCGGGGTTTTCCTTTCAGTTTGATGTAACGAAGCAACATAATTGGCCATCAGCATTTACGTTTACAGCATTAAACATTTTACCTCTGGTTGCCGTACTAGGAGCAATTGGACATAAAATTAATCACCGTGGTGAGTTATGGGTTGCCAGCTTAGGGAGTGCGGTTATTTTAGGAACTGTCTCATTTTTATATAATGAATCATTGTTAAAGGTCGCTCATGAGGTGATGTTATATGAAATTCCATTATTTGCGATTTTAAAGCATTATCCATACTTTATGGTGTTGTTGATGTCTGGACTGTTATGGGTGGCGATTTATACGACAGCAGCCTCAGGCATGCTCGGATTATGTACAAGGTTTCGAGAATTCGTAAAACTACCATATTGGATGATCGCATTTCTTTTTGTTATATTAATGATACCACTTACAACGATAGGCTTTTCAAGGCTTATTTCAATCCTTTATCCTTTATATGGCATCTTAAATTTATATGTCCTAGCAGCAATTATTTTACACCCAATCATGCACCGATTTGATGAAAAAGTCATCAATTCATAGAAGCATGGAAATAATAGAGAATGATGTAGTATAATTCCTATGATGATTCATTTATGAATGAGGGGAGTGGATGACTATGAGTGAAAAAAACTATGATTTAAATAACATTGTAGAAATGAAGAAGCCGCACCCTTGTGGTGAAAACCGCTGGAAAATTATTCGTATGGGCATGGATATACGAATAAAATGTCTCGGTTGTGACCATAGTATTATGCTTCCTAGAAGAGAGTTTGATAAAAAGATGAAGAAAGTATTAGAGTAGGTAATAAATTATCTGTAGTTCGTAAAATGACTACACAAACACTTTGTGTATTTACTATGGATGAATTAAGATAAAGCGTTAATGTTCGATATATATGTATCATTGATAGAAAGGAACAAGGCACTCACATTAAGCAGTGGGAGCCTTGTTTTTTTCTTGTAGTATCTCTATAATTGGGTAGGATGTAGTAAGATTGTTCTAAAAGTAAATTAGCGGGAATTTATACAGTAATTCATATACTTTGAATAATTATATAAATAAAGGGGTTTGAAGGATGGCGTTAACAACAGGGATTGTCGGATTACCGAACGTAGGAAAGTCAACATTATTCAACGCGATTACACAAGCAGGTGCAGAGTCTGCAAACTATCCATTCTGTACGATTGATCCGAACGTGGGGATCGTAGAAGTACCAGATGCACGTTTAGATACATTAACCGAAATGGTAGAACCAGATAAAACGGTGCCGACTGCTTTTGAATTTACAGATATTGCAGGGATTGTCGAAGGTGCAAGTAAAGGTGAAGGATTAGGAAATAAGTTCTTATCTCATATTCGTCAAGTAGATGCGATTTCTCATGTTGTCCGCTGCTTTAACGATGAAAACATTACACACGTTTCAGGTAGTGTTGATCCGATTCGAGATATCCAAGTTATTAACCTTGAATTAATCTTAGCCGACTTAGAAACGGTAGAAAAACGAATCGGTAAAGTAGAAAAAATGGCGAAGCAAAAAGATAAAGACGCTATGTTTGAATTTGAAGTGTTAGACAAGCTTCGAAAAGCTTTTGAAGATGAAAAGCCAGCGCGTAGTGTAGAATTAACAAAAGAACAAGAGAAGTTAGCAAAAGGTCTACATTTATTAACAATGAAACCTGTTCTTTATGCTGCAAATGTTAGTGAAGAAGAAATTCTTGATGCTGATGCAAACCCATATGTTCAAAAAGTAAGAGAGTTTGCTGCAGAAGAAAAATCTGAAGTAATTGTCGTTTGTGCAAAGATCGAATCAGAAATTGCTGAGCTTGAAGGGGAAGAAAAACAAGAATTTTTAGATGATCTTGGCATTGAAGAATCTGGGCTTGACCAATTAATTAAAGCAGCATATAACTTACTAGGGTTAGAAACGTATTTCACAGCAGGAAAACAAGAAGTACGAGCATGGACGATTCGCCAAGGTACGAAAGCACCTCAAGCTGCAGGTGTCATTCACACCGACTTTGAGCGTGGGTTTATCCGTGCTGAAGTCGTTGCTTATGATGACTTAGTGGAAGCTGGGTCAATGAGTGTCGCAAAAGATAATGGGAAGGTTCGTCTTGAAGGAAAAGACTATGTCGTCAAAGACGGCGACGTCATCCACTTCCGTTTTAATGTCTAAAGAAATGGATATACTGAAGAAGTAGTAAAGGCTTTTGATCTTTACTACTTTTTTTTATGTTAAAGATGAATGTTAATACCGAGTCTCTGCAGAAGAATAAGTGATGCAAGGTTCAAAAGAGCAAGCACTCCACGATATTTGCCCTTCATCCACGGCAAAGAAGACACTGTGATAGCAAGTGGAACGAAGCTAGAACAGATGTCGCACTTGTGCCTAGAGGTGAAAGCGAGCACATAAGCTGTCAAAAATAAGCACTTATGTTCAAGGTAGTCTTTAAATTAAAAGAGTAAGGAAGTAGAATTTTTTTATGTATACTTGTACTTTAAGAATCGTTCTGCTATAATTGACAATTGCGAGCAATAACATTATTGTACTTTGCTCCTTGCTCTTTTTAAAAGAAAAGAGCCTTAGTCCAAAAGGAGGTGACGAAACATGCGCAATTATGAAATCATGTACATTGTACGTCCAAACTTAGAAGAAGCAGCTACAAAAGAAACTGTAGAACGTTTCAGCAAAGTTTTAACTGACAATGGCGCAGAAGTCGAGAACGTTGAGGAAAAAGGTAAGCGTCGTTTAGCTTATGAAATCAATGATTTCACAGAGGGTTACTACGTATTACTAAACGTAAATGCAAACTCTGAAGCAATCGATGAGTTTAACCGTTTAACTCGTATTAACGATAACATTTTACGTACTCTAGTCGTTCGTGACGACGAGTAGGTCCTAGATAAAGCATAATTCCGGGGAGGAGTTCGGATGATAAACCGAGTTGTACTAGTCGGTCGTTTGACAAAAGATCCAGAATTACGATACACAGCCAATGGTATTGCTGTTGCAAGTTTTACTTTAGCTGTAAATCGTCCGTTTTCAAATCAACAAGGGAACCGTGAAGCGGATTTCATTAATATTGTTGTTTGGAGAAAACAAGCTGAAAATGCCGCGAACTACTTGAAAAAAGGTAGCATGGCTGGTGTTGATGGACGTATACAAACACGCAGTTATGATAATAATGAAGGTCGTCGCGTATTTATCACAGAAGTGGTAGCTGAAAGTGTTCAATTTTTAGAACCACGTGGTGGATCTGGCGGAAACCGCGATCAGCAAGGTGGCGGGTACGGACAAGGCAACGAAGGTTATCAACAACCTCCGAACCAAGGATCCGGAAACCAAGGTGGCTTCGGTCAAGGAGCCCAAGGTGGTCAGCGTAATACAAATGACGATCCGTTTGCTAGTGATGGGAAACCGATTGACATTAATGACGATGATTTACCATTTTAATTAAAATAATTCGTTTATAATATAAAATAAACAAAAAGGAGGGGTTCGCATGGCACGTCGTGGTCGTCCAAAGCGCCGTAAAGTATGTTACTTTACAGTAAACAAGATTGAAAAAATTGACTATAAAGATACTGATTTGCTTAAGAAGTTTATCTCTGAGCGTGGAAAAATTCTTCCTCGCCGAGTAACTGGTACTTCTGCAAAATATCAGCGTCAATTAACACGCGCTATTAAGCGTGCTCGTACAATGGCACTATTGCCTTACGTAACTGAGCAATAATATATAAACCTCTAGTAGTGACGAAGCTACTAGAGGTTTTTTTATACGCTAATTAAGACTTCACTGGTGAAGTCGCAAAAAAAGAGAATTCTCTGAGATAAAAGGTCGACGATGCGACGTTTCCGGCAGAGTGCGGGCTTATTTTTGGTGTATTTTGATGCCTTGCTTTTCTCTTATGTATTAACTCGTATCTCACCAAAAGCTTATACTTCCTTCCAACATCATCTTCCTCTAACAATGAAAAGACTACCATTTTAATTATAAATACTCCTCATGTAGTTATATCGAACTAGTAAATTTGTATATAAATATGGTGACATTTTAACTGCATAGGACACAAAGACCAAATATAGGTATTTATGTGGTAACATAGTTTCAACAAAATGTGACAATACTTGACGCTAACGTCCTTCATTTAAAGGAGTGCTTTATATGGAAACGGATATACCTAAAAAGTTTCAACTATATGAACTTGTGTTACAAAACATGGAAGAGTGGATTATTATATGTGACAAAGAAGGTAAAATTATTTATTATAACCATTCAGAAAAACTGTTTAAACAAGCTCCAGATAGTCACATTAATTTTGATAATATCTATAATTATTATGATCTATTTGAAGTAGATGGTATAACACGAATTAAAAGAGATTCTATTCCATTGTATGAAGCGCTACGTGGGAAGGTCGTACGTCAAAAGCAAGTAGTAGTGAGAACGAAGGACGGAAAATCGGTGTACTTAATGGTCAATGGACACCCTATTAAAGACGATAATAATGAAATTATAGGTGCTATTATTGTTGCTAATGATGTAACAAAGGAAAATGAAACAAAAAAAGCATTAATTGAAACCGAAGAGAAGTACCGATTAGTAACTGATAATACAAACGATTTATTATATATACTGAATGACCACGGCAAAGTCACTTACTCTTCATTATCTAACCGAGAAATAGTTGGTTATTTGCCAGAGGAAATGGAGGGGAAGTCTGCTCTGTCATTTATACATAATGACGATCATTATTCAGTGAAAGAAGCGATTACTGAGGCAATATCAAGTTTGAAGCCGGTAAAAAGGGAACTACGGCTAATAAATAAAAATAACCATGCATTATATGTAGAAGCAAAAGGTGTTCCTGTTTTTAACAAAGAACAAGGAAATGTTGATATTGTCGTTGTAGCGCGAGACATTACTGAACGGAAAAAGGTAGAAAAACATTTAATTGAAAGTGAAGAACGTTATCGAAGCTTAGTAGACTTATCACCATTAACAGTTTTTGTACATGTCCATGGGGAAATTAAATATATCAATAAGACAGGAGTCGATTTGTTAGGGGAGGATTCAGCAGAGGATATTATTGGGAAACAAGTTTATGACTTTGCATTTTCTGAAGATATTCCTATATTACTCGATAGAATCGATACGGTCTATCATCTTGGGGAAACATCAACACCGGTGGAGCTTGAAATTAGTACTGCAAAGGGAGATATAAAGACAATTGAAGCGATGTCGTCATTAATTCGTTTTAAAGGAAAAAAAGCTATTCAAACGATTTTAGTTGACATTACCGATCGCAAGAAAGCTCAAGATCAAGTGACACATATGGCTTACCACGATACATTAACAGATTTGCCAAATCGTAGGCACTTTACTATGACATTAGCTGACTATTTAAAGGAATCAAAGTTAAAGGGAACGAAACATGCTTTACTCATGTTAGACGTCGATAACTTTAAAATGATTAATGATATTTATGGTCACTCATTTGGTGATGAATTGTTATTAAATTTGGGTGAAAGATTAAAAGAGTGTCTTTTAGAAAACATGGTATTATTCCGTATTTCTGGAGACGAATTTGCAATACTACTTTCTCATATTTCTGGTGAAGTAGAAGTACTTGATGTTGCAAATAACCTTGTTAACCTCTTTAACGAAACAATCGAAATAAATAACGTAGAATGTTCTGTTTCGACAAGTGTAGGCATCACGTTTCTCCCAAAAGATGGCAACGATCCAGATACATTATTGAAGAATGGAGACATGGCATTATACTGGGCGAAGAAAAAAGGAAAGAATGTTATTGAAGTATACTCTGAACAATTACAAAATCAGTTTCTTGAGAAAAAGCGTATGGAATTGGCGCTAAAGCAAGCATTAGAGAAAAATGAATTCGAATTGTTTTATCAACCTATATTTGATTTAACATCCGGTGAAATTACAGCTACTGAAGCGTTATTAAGATGGGAACATCCGACAAAAGGGAGTGTTTCACCGGCAGATTTTATCCCGATTGCTGAAGAGACAGGCTTAATCTTTCCTATTGGTGAATGGGTGTTACGTGAAGCATGTCAACAATTAAATAAGTGGAATAACAATGAAGTCGGCAATATATGTATGAAAGTGAATTTATCTGCAAAACAGTTTTACCAAACGAATTTTGTGAAAAATTTACAAAGGATAATTAAAGAAACAAAGATTAATCCAACATGTTTAGAATTAGAAGTCACAGAAAGTATTATGATGCAACAAACAGAACAAGCAATTGCATCTTTAGAAGAACTAAGCAAGTTAGGGGTAAAGCTAGCAATTGATGATTTTGGAACCGGTTTTTCATCATTAGGTTATTTGAAAAGGTTCCCAATTGATACTCTAAAAATAGATCGTACATTTGTATGGGATATTCACAAAGATAAAAAAACAGAGGCAATTGTGCAAACAATAATCCACTTAGCAAAAGCTTTAGAGCTAGATATTGTCGCTGAAGGTGTTGAAACAAAACAGCAGCTCCAATTTTTATCTGAAGAAAAATGTGAGTATATACAAGGGTATTTATTAAGTAAACCGATATCAAGTGAAGAATTTAATAACACCTACCTGGATTTAAAGAAAAAAGCCCGTAAAGTTCTTCAAGCAGAAACAAAGTCTTAACTAATTGCTTTTTTTGGATTTGTGTATAAAGAAGAGGTTTGAACTTAAATCAATTTGGCAACATAAATGGTATAAATATTAAAGGAGGATTTATAGAAGATGTCTTCAGATGAAAATGACATTAAGTACACAGAGCCGATGGAAAAAGGGTTAAGACAAACACATGGATTCGGCCATGAAGTTTTAAAGAAAAGTTTAGACAAAAAGATTGAAGTAGAAAAAGTACGTGAAAAGGAACATAAAAAAAGCCTTGAAGTAGAGCATGAATTGAATAGAAAATTTAATAGATAGTTCTGTTACAAAAATCCAGGTAGGTGACACGAAAACTCGTTGTCAAATACCTGGATTTCTTTATAAAGGTAGAGTTCAAATATAGAATAATCATAAAATTTACAAATGTTTCACATGAAACATTTCATCATTTTTCAAACACTATTGCAAAATGAAGGGCTTGTAATTGTTTTTGTTGTTTCTATTCTTATCATGCTACAATAAGGGACGATGACAATGAAATTAACGGAGAAAGAGGGACTTACGTATGGATCGTTCCACACTACAACAAGGAGCAATTTTCTTAACAATATTTTTAGTGCTCGCTTTTTTAACAATCTTGGTACCATTTATCGGAATGTTTACATTGTTTTTATTACCGATTCCATTTGTGTTCTTTACTTATAAATTCGGTTTAAAACCAGCCATTTATTTAGCCTTGTTTTCCTTTTTTATCTCCTTTTTATTGATGGGACCATTCGCCATTCCACTTACGGTTAGTTTCGTTATTGGTGGTGTAGTGATAGGAGAGATGTATCGAAGGAAAAAACATGCCTTTGCTGTTCTTCTTGGAGGGTCTCTTTCATTTATCGGTGCTTTACTGGTTAATTTTGTCGGAAGCATTTTAGTTTTGGATATTCATCCGATAGAAGAGTTGCAAAGCCTTTTAAAAGAGTCAGTAGAGCTTTCTGAAGAAATTTTAGGGGCGGCTGTTGCATTACAAGATGCGGGGGCAGTAGAAACAGCATATGAATTTATTGATCAATTAGTGTACATTACCCCTACATTGTTAATTATATTAGGTGTAGGTTACGCTTTTATTGTGCAATGGCTTGCTTCATTGTTTTTGAGAAGAAAGAAGTATGAAATCGAGTTATTTCCTCCACTTCGAACGTGGACATTTCCAAAAGCCTTTATTTGGTACTATTTAATCACATATATTTTTATTATTATAGGAGTAGAGGAAGGAACAGCCGTTTATACGGTCATTGCAAATTTAACGCCAATATTAGAGATCGTTATGATCATTCAAGGATTTGCTTTTATGTTTTTCTTCTTCCATTATAAAAAAATGCATGTTATTATACCAATCGTTTTAATGATTTTTGCATTTGTCGTTCCGATATTACTTCATATCGTTCGAATCTTAGGTATAATTGATTTAGGATTTGACCTTAGAAAACGATTGAACTCAAAGAAGTAGGAGTTGTGAATATATGCCTAACTTCCTGTTAAAAAGGTGGCATGGCTATCACGTAGTATCACTTTTTAGTATAGCCATATTGTTTATTGGAATTCTCACCTACTATCAATGGAAAATTGGTTTATTAGGTCTACTAAGTTTAGGTGTTGTGTTTTATCTTTTATTACGAGCAAAAACACAATTTGAAAAAGAACTGGCTGCCTATGTTGAAACACTCACTTATCGAGTGAATAAGGCTGGAGAAGAAGCTGTAACGAATTTACCATTAGGAATTCTCCTGTATAATGAAGAGCAGCAAATTCAGTGGGCAAACCCTTACATGGTCGATCTTTTAGAGAAGGATTGTATAGGGGAACCTATTACGTTTTTTGGAGACAAGTTACTTGAAATGCTAGAAGAAGGTGATCAGACTTTCTTGCATACAATTTCTGAGAAGAAGTATCGTGTTGTTCATGAACCGAATGAGCGTCTTCTCTACTTTTTCAATGTAACAGAAGAACAAGAGATTAAAGATTTGTTTGAGCGGGACAAAACAGTCATTGGTCTCGTTTATTTAGATAATTATGATGAAGTGACGCAAGGAATGGATGACCAGATTCGCAGTAAGTTACTTACACACGTGTCCGAAGCATTAAATCAATGGTCAAATGAGTATGATATTTTATTAAAACGTACGGCGTCCGATCGGTTTATTGCCGTTTTTAATGAAGAGGCGTTAGAAAAGCTTGAAGAAGACCAATTTACGATCTTAGATACGATTCGTGAAGAAACATCGAAAGAAAAAGTAGCATTGACTTTAAGTATCGGGATTGGCAGTGACCATCATTCGTTAAAAGAGCTTGGTAGTGTCGCACAGTCAAGTTTAGATTTAGCATTAGGGCGTGGTGGTGACCAAGTTGCGATAAAACAGAAAAATGGAAAAGTCCGTTTTTACGGTGGAAAATCAAATGCGATGGAAAAACGTACGAGAGTGAGAGCTCGAGTGATTTCCCATGCTATAAGGGATTTCATTGTAGAAAGTGATAAAGTTCTTGTAATGGGACATAAAAACCCAGATATGGACTCAATCGGAGCTGCAATTGGGATGTTAAAAATTGCTGAAGCGAATGGGAAAGATGGATATATCGTATTAGATCAAAATGATGTGAACCAAAGTGTTTATAAATTACTAGAAGAGATACATGATCATGACCATTTATGGTCGAAGTTTATATCTCCAGAGGATGCAAAAGAAGAGATCACATCTGATACTTTGTTATTTGTTGTTGATACTCATAAACCTTCTTTAGTTATTGAGCCAAAACTGTTAGATCAAACAGATCGAGTCATTGTCATCGACCATCATAGGCGTGGAGAAGAATTTATTGAAGAGGCAATACTTGTTTATATGGAACCGTACGCCTCATCAACTGCTGAGCTTGTTACAGAACTTCTAGAGTATCAACCATCACAGCCAAGACTCGAAGTACTAGAGTCAACTGCGCTACTTTCTGGTATAATTGTAGATACGAAAAGTTTTGCGATTCGCACAGGGTCTCGGACATTTGATGCTGCATCCTATTTGAAAGGTCAAGGTGCTGACACAACACTCGTTCAAAAAGTGATGAAAGAAGATTTAGGTCAATACGTCAAAAGATCAAAGCTTGTAGAAAGGGCCTATATATATAATGGTGGAATGGCAATTGCTAAAGGAGCCCCAGATGATAGGTACAGTCAGTTATTAATTGCCCAAGCCGCCGATACATTGCTTACAATGAATGACGTTGTCGCATCTTATGTGATATCGATGCGAGAAGATGGACGTGTATCAATTAGTGCCAGGTCATTAGGCGAAGTAAATGTCCAAGTGATAATGGAAAAAATGGATGGTGGCGGACATTTAACTAATGCAGCAACACAACTTGAAGAGGTGTCGATCGAAGAAGCTGAAGAATTATTAATAGAAAAAATAGATGAATACTTCAAAGGGGGACAATCGTCATGAAAGTCATCTTTTTGAAAGATGTCAAAGGTAAAGGCAAAAAAGGCGAAGTAAAAAACGTATCTGAAGGTTATGCACGAAATTATTTGTTTAAAAACAATTTAGCGATCGAAGCAAACGAAGGAAACATGAAAACACTCGAGAAGAAACAAGAAAGTCAGCAAAAGAAAGCTGAAGAAGAGTTGGAAAAGGCAGAGCAGCTCAAAGAAGAACTTGAGAAGATGACAATTGAGCTGACAGCAAAAGCTGGTGACGGCGGTCGTTTATTCGGTGCTGTAACGAATAAACAAATTGCTGAACAGCTTAAGAAAAAGAAAGTAAAGATTGATAAACGAAAGATTGAAATGGATGAGCCAATTCGTGCATTAGGCTATACAAATGTTGAAGTAAAAGTTCATCCGAAAGTTACAGCAACGTTAAAAGTTCACGTTAGTGAGCAATAAAAGGAGAGTAGAAACGAGGGAAGAGCGTTATGAGTGATTTATTTGCTGATCGTACGCCACCTCAAAATATAGAAGCGGAACAGGCGGTGCTAGGGGCGATTTTTATTGATGATAACGCTCTTGTCACCGCCTCTGAACGTTTAGTTCCGGAAGACTTTTACCGCGCAGCGCATCAACGTATATATACAGTGATGCTCGATCTATCGCAAAAAGGTGAACCGGTTGACTTAGTCACCGCTACATCAGATCTGCAAACGAAAAATTGGCTTGAGGAAATTGGCGGCGTGTCATATTTAAGTGATTTAGCAAATGCTGTCCCGACTGCAGCCAATGTTGAATACTATAGCCGAATCGTTGAAGAGAAATCGTTACTGCGCCGTCTCATTCGAGTTTCAACGAATATTGCCTCTGAAGGATATGCTGCGGATGAAGATGTTAATGCGATTTTAAATGACGCGGAAAAGTCAATTCTTGAGGTGTCACAAAAGCAAAATACAAGTGCGTTTATTGCAATAAAAGATGTTCTTGTTGAAGCGTTTGATAAAATTGAAGTATTACAAAACAGTTCTGGAGATGTTACCGGAATCCCGACAGGTTTTACAGAGCTTGATGACATCACAGCAGGATTTCAGCGTAACGACTTAATTATTGTTGCTGCACGTCCATCAGTTGGTAAGACAGCATTTGCCCTAAATATTACTCAAAATGTTGCAACAAAGACAGATGAAAATGTTGCGATTTTCAGTCTTGAGATGGGGGCAGACCAACTTGTTATGCGAATGCTTTGTGCTGAAGGGAACATTGATGCACAGAAATTACGTACAGGTGGGCTAGAAGACGAGGACTGGCAGAAGTTGACGATGGCAATGGGGAGTCTTTCGAAAGCTGGAATCTACATTGATGATACTCCAGGTGTAAAAGTGAACGACATCCGATCTAAATGCCGTCGTCTAAAACAAGAGCACGGTCTTGGAATGATCATGATTGACTATCTACAGCTGATCCAAGGTGACGCCCGCAGCGGTGAAGGCCGTCAACAAGAAGTATCAGAAATTTCTCGTTCATTAAAAGGGCTCGCTCGTGAACTAGAAGTTCCTGTTATTGCTTTATCTCAGCTTTCACGTGGTGTAGAGCAAAGGCAAGATAAAAGGCCGATGATGAGTGATATACGTGAATCAGGAAGTATTGAGCAAGATGCTGATATTGTTGCCTTCCTATATCGTGATGATTATTATGACCAAGAAAGTGAAAAGAAAGATATTATTGAAATCATTATTGCAAAGCAACGTAACGGTCCAGTAGGTACCGTAGAACTTGCCTTTGTAAAAGAATATAATAAATTCGTAAACCTTGAACGAAGGTATGGCGAAGGGGATATCCCGCCAAGCTAACTCTGTGCAGTTTCATACTGCATGGAGCTTTTTTTATTGTGTTTTAATTCCTTACTTTAAATAGGACCCGAAACTTTACTGGCACATGGAAAAAAAATCAAACAAGTAAGGGGGGGGGATATAAAACGAACATAAATAGTTGTTTTGTTTGTTAATGTTCGGATTTAAGTTGACTAATTCAATATAAATTGATACACTAACGTTGGTTTAAAGGTGATTTGTATTTATATAAAATATGACGATAGATTTATGGAGGTGCTCACTCATGCCATCAGTTGTAGTTGTAGGAACGCAGTGGGGAGACGAAGGAAAAGGGAAAATTACGGACTTTTTATCTGAACAAGCTGAACTTGTAGCACGTTATCAAGGTGGTAACAATGCAGGTCATACGATTGTTTTTGACGGGAAGAAGTACAAGCTGCATATTATTCCTTCTGGTATTTTTTACGGTGATAAAACATGTGTGATTGGAAATGGAATGGTGATTGACCCGAAAGCTTTAGTAGAGGAACTAAAATATTTACATGACCACGGTGTGGATACGAGTAATCTACGCATTAGTAATCGTGCCCATGTTATTTTGCCCTACCACTTAAAGCTTGATGCCGTGGAAGAAGAAAGTAAAGGTGCGAATAAAATTGGAACCACTCGAAAAGGAATTGGTCCAGCATATATGGATAAAGCAGCACGTGTAGGAATTCGTATTGCTGACTTATTAGATAAAGAAACCTTTGAAGAGAAATTAACATTTAATCTTCAAGAAAAAAACAGATTGTTTGAAAAAGTATATGAAGTCGAGGGCTTTACTATAGAGGACATACTAGATGAGTATTATGAATATGGTCAAGAATTTGCTAAATACGTTACAGACACATCTGTTGTCCTAAATGACAGTTTAGATGCTGGAAAACGTGTTCTCTTTGAAGGTGCTCAAGGGGTGATGCTGGATATTGACCAAGGGACATATCCTTTTGTTACATCATCAAACCCGATCGCAGGAGGAGTAACGATTGGCTCAGGTGTTGGTCCTTCTAAAATTAATCATGTCGTTGGCGTTTCAAAAGCATACACAACTCGAGTTGGGGATGGTCCATTTCCTACAGAATTAAATAATGAAATTGGCGATCGTATTCGTGATGTAGGTAATGAATATGGTACAACAACTGGGCGTCCACGTCGTGTCGGTTGGTTTGACAGTGTCGTAGTACGTCATGCACGACGTGTAAGTGGTATTACGGATCTTTCACTAAACTCAATTGATGTCCTATCTGGTATTGAGACGTTAAAAATTTGTGTCGCATATAAGTACAAAGGCGAAATTATGGAAGAGTTCCCAGCGAGTTTGAAAGTACTTGCTGAATGTGAACCTGTGTATGAAGAGCTTCCAGGTTGGGATGAAGATATTACTGGTGTACGTTCTCTACATGAATTACCCAAGAATGCACTTTATTACGTGGAGAGAGTCTCTCAATTAACTGGGATTCCTTTATCGGTGTTTTCTGTTGGTCCAGATCGAAGTCAAACAAATCAAGTAAGAGGCGTGTTTGCCTAACATAGCTAATAAAGAGGGGGGATTCTTTGTGGAATCTTCCCTTTTTTTATTTGTGTTCTTTGCTTTTGTAAAAAGACCAAGGTTTTTAGTGAAAAAGCAACAGTAAATCTTTATTTAAGGCTGTTTTCTAAACTACGTGCCTCTTCCTCTTCAAGTACTTGTTGGAAGAAGGTGCGTCGAGGCAGCTCGAAGGAGATTCGGAGTTGTGAGTGCTCGTTGTGCCTTCCTCTAACAGCTTACTCTTTGGTGAGGATCCGTCGGCACAGCTCATAGCTTAATCAGCGTAGTGTTGTTCGTTGCTCCTGCGGTTACTCGTCGCAGGAAAAGAGTGTTGCTTTTGAAATGAAAGGGTAATATACAAACTACAAGCAGTGAAAAGCTGCGACTCCGGACACCGTCAGCCTGTAACGGATTTGTGAATCAATTTATGCGAAAAGAGCTATTTAAAGAGATAAAGGTTTATAAAAACAGTTTTATTTAGAAAGTATTGATTTTTTATTGAAATTCCGTTATTGTATAAAAGTACTTTTTTTCGACAAGCTTTTATAAAAATGATAAAAAAGTTTTAAAAAGTGTTGCATTCCTTTTCGGAAGATGTTAATATTATTCTTGTCGCTGCGAACGACACAACATAATGGCCCGTTGGTCAAGTGGTTAAGACACCGCCCTTTCACGGCGGTAACAGGGGTTCGAATCCCCTACGGGTCACCATTTTAAAAAAAACTTTACAAATTGTTTTCGAATAAGGTATAATATTACTTGTGACTCCATATACTGATTAAGGAGTAAGTGAGAGACAGTCAAGTCTCTACGAAGAAAAGCACTATCCGTAAACTTTTATAACGTCGCGGGGTGGAGCAACGAGGGCAACATCATCGAATAAACTTCGAGTTGTCTCGACGCATAAACTACAAAGCGATACTTGTAGAGGAAGAGACAGTCAAAAAAGCTACGGAGCATAACATCATCCGTAAGCATTCATATCGTCGCGGGGTGGAGCAGTCTGGTAGCTCGTCGGGCTCATAACCCGAAGGTCGGTGGTTCAAATCCGCCCCCCGCAACCAATTTTTTTTATTTTGTATAAAAAGCATATGATTGAATCTTTTATACATACTCGTTTTTCATAGATTTTTAAATTTGGACAAGGTCCCGTGGTGTAGCGGTTAACATGCCTGCCTGTCACGCAGGAGATCGCGGGTTCGATTCCCGTCGGGACCGCCATTTTAATTTTATAAATATAAATTATTTAGGCTCGGTAGCTCAGTCGGTAGAGCAACGGACTGAAAATCCGTGTGTCGGCGGTTCGATTCCGTCCCGAGCCACCATTTTGATTACAATTGCTGGCCTAGCTCAATTGGTAGAGCAACTGACTTGTAATCAGTAGGTTGGGGGTTCAAGTCCTCTGGCCAGCACCATTACATAAGTTTAACCTATTCATAAAGAATAGGCTTTTTTTATTGTTAAAATGTATAAAATGAATATAGGTCGAGGTAACCAAATTTTTTATGTTTATCTTTTAAATGCGACTATGGCACTTTCTTTACCAAAGGGTCGGTAATCGCTGAGTTTTCTTAAATATAAGAAATATTGAAATGAAATGTACGAAATAAACCCTTGTATAAAGTTTATAATCTAAAAGAAAGCCATGCATTTTCACTTTAGGTGAAAAATGCATGGCTTTTACGTAAACTCCTCATTGCGAATGATAAATTAGCCTTAGGGTATGCTAAAAATAAACAAATACATTCTAAAATGAGGGATATAAATGAAACATGTAGCAGCAATATGTATTAAATTTATTATTATAACGTTTGTATTATTAATGATCCTGTCAGCCATTTATAATTATCCGTTTCTTTCAACAATTACCCTTTCAGCATTTGTCGTCGGTATTAGCTACCTTGTTGGAGATATAGGGATTTTACGCTTTTCTAATAATACTGTTGCAACCATTGCTGATTTAGGATTAATTGCTATTATTGTTTGGCTTCTAGGTCCGTTAATTTATGGAGCCGATGTAACATTTATCGCAGCAATACTTTCAGCAGTTTTTATTGGTATGGGGGAATGGGTTTTCCATATTTATTTAGCACATGAAGTATTACAACGAAAAAAAGATCCATCACCACAGTCATAAAGTAAAAGCATCCTTTGCTTTTACTTTTTTTATTTGCCTTTAAATATCAAGTTCTGGTAAAAGCAGTATAAGCGCCATTTGCGTGTCTATGGTATATATTGGGGCAATCATATTTCATTGAAAAAAGAGACATCCTAAAAGTGATTCTTCCGAGGCAACTATGTTTAAGTGCTTAAATTCCTAAAAGGAGTTTTTAAAATGAAACATCTTATTGCATTGGCGATAAAGTATGGAATTGTAGGGATTGTTCTTCTGTCTACGTTGTCATTGTTTCAAGTACCCATAACTGTGATATTGTTGATGACATTATTAGTCATCATTCCTGCATATATTATAGGTGACCTTCTTATATATCGGCGATTAGGAAATTTAATGGCTTCTGTTGCAGATTTTATCTACTATACAGTAGCGGTTTGGGTGTTTATGGCATTATTTATTACGACGACGAATACAACGAATGGGATGAATGCCATTTTTACTGCGATTTTTGTGACTTTTGTTGAAGCTTTGTATCACGAATTTTATATAGCAAAAGCATTCAAAGTGGAGAAAGAGAGTATTCATCTCCCATTTAATTCTCAGTTTAGTACAGAGTTTGCAAAAGAAGTGGATCCTCAATTAAAGAAAAAGAAGAATGATTATCAACAAAATAATGAAGATGATTAAATAAGCCTCCCTGTTCATTCGTTGAAAATGATGTACAGGGAGGACTTTTGTTTTACTATAACCCCGACCTAACTTCCTATAACCAATGAAATAACTCTCCATTAAACCAGATCCTTATAGAACATCGATTAACAATAAGATTACAAAAAAACGTCATTTATGATAGGAAATCAACCACTATTTTGGTTGTAGTTACAAAAAATTACAGAAATAATACATTTATTTTACGAATTGATAAATTCCGCAAATTTTTTAAAATATATGATAGAATAAATTTTGGTTAATAGAATAGGAAATTTGTATTAATAGAGATAAATGAAGATTGTATATAGGGGGAGAACAATGGTATTTACAAATAAACCATTCTTTTCGTTACGAGGCTTTACCATTTTTGCATTAATTTTTTGTTTATTTTTTGTATCATTTTCAAAGTTGACTAGTGCGGATACGACTACATCAGAAGAAGATACTACCCAAGGTTTTCAAATGATTTACCACGTTTATTATGGAGATAATAGAATTGGTATTGTTGATGACAAACAAATTATTGAAGATTTTAAAGAGAACCATATTGAAACTGCTTCCACAAAATATGAAGATATAAACTTAACTTTTGAAAATGAGATTACATATATTCCAGAACAAGTATTCATGACCCGAGCATTAAATGATTTGACAGTCGACTTATTAGAAGCTGAAGTAAATATTCATGCAAAGGCTCATTTATTAACGATTGGTGATGAAGAAGTAGGACATGTTTCATATGAAACAAACATGGATGACTTTCTACGTTCCTTTATATTAGAATATGTACCTGAAGAAGAATTAGAAGCTTATGAAGGAAAAGAAGAAGATGAGGAACTTTCTCTTGAAGTAGGCGATTCGAAAATTATAAATATAGATTTTACAGATGACATTGAGTGGAAGGTATCTTCGGCGTATCCAGAGGACATTTTGACAGAAAAAGATGCGTTTAAGAAAATTCAACAAGGCACGCTAGAAGAAGAATTATATACAGTAGATAAAGGTGATGTACTCGGTACAATTGCAGCAGATCACGATTTAACGACAAGTGAACTTCTTTCATTAAATCCAGATATTACAGAAGACTCTTTACTTCAAATTGGTGATAAAATCAATGTGACTGTTTTAAGGCCAATGTCCGATGTGATAATTGAAAAGGTTGGCAAAGTAGAAGAAGAAATTCCATATAAGACAGAAACAAAGGAAGATAGTGCCCTTTGGCAAGGTGAAACTGAAGTAAGACAGCAAGGTGAAGAAGGCAAGAAAATCATTGAATATACAGTTACCTATGAAAACGGACAAACGATAAATAGGGAAACAACCTCTGAGGAAGTCATTTCTGAACCGAAAAATAGAGTTGTTGTTAATGGGACAAAGACCTCTCCATCACGAGGTACAGGGCAACTAGGTTGGCCTGCTGTTGGTGGATATATCTCGAGTTACCAAGGAACGCGTTGGGGAAGGTTTCATCGGGGAATTGATATTGCCCGCCCGTCAAACTATAATATACTAGCTGCTGATAATGGAACTGTATCATCAGCTGGTTGGGAAAATGGATATGGTAATACAATTCGCATCAATCATAATAATGGATTAGAAACAATGTATGCTCATTTAGAAAGAATTGATGTTAATGTTGGTCAAACAGTGGGAAAAGGACAAGTGATTGGGCGTATGGGATCAACAGGAAACTCTACTGGTATACATTTACACTTTGAAGTATACCAAAATGGCCAATTAAAAGATCCAATGGACTTCTTGAATTATTAATATGAATAGATCCCTCTTAACCTGTTGGTTGGGAGGGTTTTTTACATATTTATATAGAGAATAGAATTATTTGTAAAAATTACCGCTAATATAAAGGCTATTTTTGTTTTTTTTCTTAGAGTGAATTTATATAATAAAGGAAATAGAAACGTCATTCAAAGCTAACTAATTCTTTATATGATAGAATAAAATAAGTTGACAAAATGGTATAAGTTACGTTCAACAATAGGAGCTGGTAACGATGGATAAGCAAAAAATCTTAGTCGTAGATGATGAGCAGCCAATTGCAGATATTTTAAAATTTGGATTAGAAAAGGACGGGTTTGACGTCATCGTCGCATATGATGGAAGTGAAGCGATTGAAAAGGTTAAAGAACACGTACCCGACCTAATTTTATTAGACATTATGCTTCCTTTTAAAGATGGGATGGAAGTATGCAGAGAAGTACGGAAAACATATGATATGCCAATTATCATGCTTACAGCAAAGGATTCTGAAATAGATAAAGTCTTAGGGTTAGAACTAGGAGCCGATGATTATGTTACAAAACCGTTTAGCACGAGGGAACTAGTCGCTCGGGTAAAAGCAAACTTACGTCGTAATCAACGATCAAATGAACCTGAACAAGATAAAAAAGAACTACAAATTGGTGCACTGCTAATTCAGCCAGATGCCTACCTTGTAACAAAGCGTGGGGATCCTATCGAGTTAACGCATCGTGAATTTGAATTGATCTATTATTTAGCGAAACACCTTGGCCAAGTGATGACACGTGAACATTTGCTTCAAGCAGTATGGGGGTATGACTATTTTGGTGATGTAAGAACGGTTGATGTTACAGTGCGCCGTTTGCGTGAAAAGGTAGAAGATAATCCGAGCCATCCAACGTATATCGTAACTCGTAGAGGAGTTGGGTACTACTTAAGGAATGCCGATCAGGAGAATTAAGAGATGAAAAATATTCGCTTCTACAAATCAATACATGTAAAGATTGTCGTTATTTATGTGTTATTGATAATGGTTGCTATGCAAGTGATTGGTGTATATTTTACTGGTCAACTAGAAGGGAAACTGATTGCTAATTTTGAAGAGCGTCTTGATGAACATACGAGATTACTTGCTTATAATGTAGAGCAAGAGTGGACAAGAGATGTTGAAGATGAAGAACGAGACTTACAGTGGGAAATCTCAACTTTGTTAACAGATTTATATAACATCGGGGATACAGATGTTCAAGTCATTGATAGCAATAATACCGTCATTGCTGCAAGTCCAGGAGTTCGTTCTACAGTAGGTCAAAGAACAACGGAAGTGCGGGTGAAAAGAGCACTAACTGGAAACCGAGCAGAAGATACATTGCTACATCCAGAGACACATCATAGAATTAGAGTGCTTGCTGAACCGATTGAGTCTGATAATGAAATTATTGGAGCTTTATATATTGAAGCATCTATGGAAGATATTTATGACCAGATGCAAGATATTAACCAAATTTTAATGACAGGAACTGTGATGGCTCTAACGATTACAGCTCTGTTAGGTATTGTATTATCTCGTACAATTACTCGTCCGATTGTTGATATGAAGCGTCAAGCGGTCGTGATGGGTAGAGGAGATTTTTCTCGCAGTGTAAAAGTTTATGGAGACGATGAAATTGGTCAGTTAGCAGATGCCTTTAATGAACTAACGAATAAACTTCAGGACGCACATGCAACCACTGAAGGTGAACGACGTAAACTTTCATCTGTTCTTACACATATGACAGATGGAGTTATTGCAACAAATAAGTATGGAAATATCATTTTAATGAACCGCCGAGCGGAAGAAATGCTTGATGAAAAACAAGAAGAAGTTCTCGATTCGGAGATTTTAAAAGTGCTTAATTTAGATAAGTTCATGAAGTTAGATGACTTATATCAAATTCAAGATCCTATTTTATTAGACTTCGATAATGATGAGGAAGAGGTTATTTTAGAAGCGAACTTTTCAGTAATTGAAAAGGAAGATGGAAAGAAAAATGGTTTAATTGCCGTTTTACATGATGTTACAGAGCAAGAAAGAATTGAAGAGGAACGACGCGAATTTGTTGCCAATGTTTCTCACGAATTAAGAACACCTCTTACATCAATGAAGAGTTATTTAGAAGCATTAGCTGATGGGGCAATTGAAGATAAAGAAGTTGCACCTCGCTTTATTAATGTTACGCAAAATGAAACAGAAAGAATGATTCGGTTAGTTAATGATTTGTTACAGTTATCGAAAATGGATAGTAAGGACTTCCATATGAACATTATTTCATTTGAAGTATCATCGTTTGTTGAGCAAATCATCGATCGATTTGAAATGACAACAAAAAACGAATCAATTGTATTTAAACGAAAGATTCGTTCGAGAGATGTTTATGTAAAAGGAGATCGAGATAAATTAACACAAGTAATGGACAATATTGTCTCTAACGCAGTCAAATATTCTCCTCAAGGTGGAGTGATTACTTGCATGTTAAAAACGGAAAACGGTCGAGTCATCATTAGTATTAAAGATGAAGGTGTTGGGATTCCAAAAGAAAATATTCCACATGTATTTGATCGTTTTTATAGGGTAGATAAAGCAAGGTCCCGTAATTTAGGTGGGACAGGATTAGGCTTAGCTATTGCAAAGGAAATTGTTCATACACATGGAGGCGCGATTTGGATTAGTAGTGATTGGGGGAAGGGAACCATCATTTCCTTTAGTCTCCCGTTAGATGAAGAGGCGGTGGACAATACATGATTGAACATATTAAATCCGTCATTCTATGGGTTCTTGTCCTTACAAGTGTCGTATTAACATGGCAGATTTGGACGTATCAGCCTGAATACGACATTAGAACAGACGTGGAGTACTTTGAGTCAACAGAAATAGGTGAGGAACGCTCAGCTAATGATTTACTCATCCCCCATCAAGTGATCGTTCATGAAGATGGAGATATTTTTTGGGTTAAGCCGTATCAAGATGCTTATCAAATAATGATGGAAGAACTTGATGACCTATCAATACCTATGCTTCGAACAGGAGATAGTCGTAGGGTTCCTTCAATGCTTAGTAATTATCAAGGGATAAATGTTGAGATAGTGTTTAAAGAACCAATGCAAGGCCAATGGATGCATCGATTGTTTGATTTAGAGGACGAGCATTTTCCATTGGAAACAGTCGACCGAATTCTTTTCTTTGAAAATCAAGAGTCGACAAACGCTGAAGTTTCAGTGCGTTTCATTTCATTAGATGAAGCAAATAATGTCCAAGCAGATACGGATATGTCATTAAATAGATTACAAACAATTTATGAAGCTAAGAGAGAACAGTTCGTTCCGGTAACGAAGCAAATTTTCACAAACAATCATAACCAGCTTTATCAAGATGTGAAATATTTGCCTAGTGAAGATTTTGTTATGAATACGTACACGTATTTGTCAAAGAACCTTGATGAAAATGACTTCATTTCAGCTTTATTTTCAGATCCGGAATTTGTTAAAAGCTACCCACAAGGTAACGAAACTGTCTATACAGATGGAAACAGAATGATGAGTATCATCGGTAACGGTCTTATACTGGACTTCGCGCATCCATCAACAGGAATTACCCAGATGGACGGTCCAACAGAAACATCGATTTTAAGAGCGAGTTTAGATTTTGTAAATGCTCATAAAGGGTGGACAGATCATTATGTAATTGACAGCTGGCGAGAGACATCAGGTCATGATTATATTCAATTTCGTTTAAATATCCAAGGTTTGCCGATATTAGGGTCAAACATTAATCGAGAAGGTTTCTATACCATGAAAGTAACAAGATCGGGAAACCAGATTATAGAATATAAGCGCTCATTATTTGAACTAAATGAAGAGGACTTTGAGATAGAAACGAGTATCTCCTTACCACATTTTGAAGACGTATGGAGTTATATTGAGGCAAGTGAGGCATTAAACGAGTCGCTGATTGAAGATATAAAGATCGGTCACTATATGAATCGTCAAGGTTCATTAGTTTACTTGACTCCAGCGTGGTTTATAAAAGAAAGAGGTAGCTGGCACCAAGTGGATTTAGATGCAGGAAATATTCAGCAAGGTATTCCTAATCGTGAGGTTGAATAGCTATGGACTTTAGTAAAACGAAATCAATATTTATCTTGACGTTCTTGATATTAAATATTTTCCTCGGCCATCAATTATTTGAGAAAAGAACATCTGGAGATATTGGTGCACTTTCACAATCAACGTTACAAGAAGAGTTAAATGAATGGAATATTGATGTTAAGATCAATGATTCAGAAGAAACGAAATACGGATCGTACATTACAGGTACTTTAACAACTTTCGATGCGGAATATTTACAAGAAGAACTTGATCGCCAAACGATATATGTAAACGATTATCAAATTATTGCTGAGATGGATGATCCATATATATTGGCTGATGGCAATTTACCTGCTAGTGTTGATGCTTTTTTACAGCAATATGTTATTAACGGCCAGGAATATGAGTTTTCCAACTATGATGAGGAACAGCAAATCATTACATTGCATCAAACTTATGAGGGAAGACCGATTGATAAATATAGTCCATCCCGTGTTCATCTTGTTTTATATTTAAATGATGACCTTGAAGTGATAGCCTATACCCAAGAGTATATGGCAATCTCACCTCAAGGTAGAGAGCAAGAAATGCTAACTCCAATGAAGGCAGTTGAAGCGTTACTAAAAGAGCAATTAATTCCAGAAGGCACGGTGATTGACAATGCTAGGTTGGGTTATAATAGCGAAATTCAACCAACAGGAGAAATACAAGTGTTTGCACCTGTTTGGCAAATACAAGTAGGTGAAGAAACCTATCTTGTCTATGCGATCGATTCAGTCGTGCGACGTGTGGAGAGTGAATAACAACATGAGTTTACGGTTAAGTGTTTTAGCGAGCGGAAGTACAGGAAATGCAATATATGTAGAAACCGATGATCAAAAGCTATTAATTGATGCTGGCTTAAGTGGAAAGAAAATCGAAGAATGTTTTGAAAAAGTGAATGTGTCGCCAAAAGATTTAGACGGAATTTTAGTCACTCATGAACACAGTGATCACATTAAAGGAGTAGGTATTTTAGCAAGACGTTACAACTTACCAATCTATGCAAATGATAAAACGTGGAAGGCGATGGAAAGTAAGTTAGGAACAGTAACGTTAGATCAGAAATTCCACTTTGAAATTGGTGAGACGAAGGCCTTTGGACAGCTCGATGTAGAAACATTTGGTGTGTCACATGATGCTGCAGAACCGATGTTTTTTACGTTTCACCATGGAGGAAGGAAGTTATCGATTGTTACTGACACCGGTTATGTCAGTGAACGCATAAAAGGGATAACAAAAGACTCAAATGCTTTCGTCTTTGAGTCGAATCACGATATGGATATGTTACGTATGGGCAAATATCCATGGAATATCAAACGAAGAATTCTAGGAGATGAAGGGCACGTTTCCAATGTTGATGCAGGATTAGCCTTAGCAGATATATTAACAGACAAGCCTGCTTCCGTTTATTTAGCACACTTAAGTTTAGATAATAATATGAAAGATTTAGCGAAAATGACTGTACAGCAAACGTTAGAGGAAAAAGGATTTGCTGTTGGTGATCAAGTAAAACTTTATGACACCGATCCGTTAAAACCAACCCCGGTCATAAATGTATAATTACGAATTGACATGGGAAATCTTAATATGTGTGAAAAATTATCGAAAACCATCCAAAATAATAGACGCATCTATTCATAGTTTTATAAAATAAAGATGGATGATAATAAACATAAGACTTTTCTCTTAGAGAGGATGTTCAAAAAGTCCGGTAAAAATGACACATCGAATTTCTTCGTTGGAAAGTTTGTATATTTTCCGAAACTTATTGAACGTCCTCACAATATTGATGATGAGGAGGGTTTTCCATGGGATATTATGATAACCAATATGAAACGACGAGAAGAAAAGAGCGAAGATCAACAAATCGTTTAAGTTTATTTTCATTTATTGGTGCGATTATAGGAGCTCTTATTGTTGTTTTTTCCATTCCTATTTTAGCAAATTACGGCTTACTACCTTATGATGTTGTACCAAAAGGTTCGGATGTAATCGATACAACAAGTGAGATCGTCGAAGAGCAAGAAGTAACAAACGTTCAGTTAAATATGACATCGGAAGTCATTGATGCCGTTGATCGAGTGTCTGAAGCAGTCGTTGGCGTTATTAATATGCGCGACTCCTCAGGGTTCTTCCAAGGGAATCAGGAAGGAACTGGGTCAGGAGTTATCTATAAAGTTGAAGGTGATCTTGCTTTTGTTGTCACGAACCAGCATGTGATTCAAGGAGCAAATGAAGTTGAAGTTACACTTGCAGATGGATCAAGAGTAGAAGCAGAAATTGTTGGTGAAGATCAGCTAACAGACTTAGCGGTTTTAACAATTGATGCAGAAAATGTAACAGATGTCGCTGAATTTGGAAACTCAGATCATTTACGAGCGGGTGAGCCCGCGATTGCAATCGGAAACCCACTAGCATTTGAAGGGTCTGTCACATTAGGAATTATTAGCGCAGTAGAACGAAGCATTCCAGTTGATTTTTCTGGAAATGGGCAACCCGATTGGGAGGCAGAAGTATTACAAACAGACGCTGCAATTAACCCAGGGAATAGTGGCGGAGCATTGTTAAATATTCAAGGTGAAGTCATTGGCATTAACTCGATGAAAATTGCGCAACAAGCGGTAGAAGGAATTGGCTTTTCGATCCCTTCAGCGATCGTATTGCCAGTCATCGAAGATCTCGAACGTTATGGTGAAGTTCAACGTCCACAAATGGGTGTAATCATTCGCTCTTTAAATGAAATTCCAAGTGCGTATTGGCAAGGCATGCTTGGCTTACCTGAAGACGTGAAAGGTGGCGTGTATATAGAAGGTGTACAACCTGATACTCCAGCATCTAATGCGGGTCTTAAAGAAGGCGATGTCATCGTTGAACTTGAGGGAGAAGCAATTAAAGATACGCATGATCTTCGTCGATTCTTATATACAGAAAAACGCATCGGTGACTCGATGACAGTAAGGTTCTATCGAGATGGTGAGTTAGAGGAAGTTGAATTAACGTTAGATAAACAAGTTTTTTAACATGAACGAACGTAAATAAGCTCAGGGGGAAAAGATAGAACCTCCTGGGCTTTTCTATTTTATTGTGGATAAGTAAATCGATGTGACACAACTTGAAGTTATCCACACGATGAAGTACTTAGAACGAAAAGGTCAAAATCATATGTTATAATACCGTACGTATAAAGAAGTGATGTAAAGGAGCGATAAAAGAGTGATATATAGTTGCAAAGAGCATATTGATATAGCGATTGAAGAAGCAATAGATGAAAATGGAATGCCTCCACAATTAGAAGAAGTTTTAAATGATAAAGAGTTTTCCACAGTATGTTTCATGTGTGAAGAACAAGCAAAATACAAAGTAAGTGGATAACTCCACAAACAACCTGTGTATATGTGGATAACTATTGTGGATAAAAAGTTTAGAAAGGATATGTACATGTGAATATCTCGATAATGACAGTAGGGAAATTAAAAGAAAAATATTTAAAACAAGGAATTCAAGAATATGAGAAGCGATTGTCATCCTACGCGAATGTGCAGGTCGTCGAAGCTCCAGATGAGAAGGCACCTGAAAATATGAGCGAAGCAGAAGTACTCCAAGTAAAACAAAAAGAAGGAGAAAGGATTTTAAGTAAAATCAATTCGGATACATATGTGATTGCTCTAGCGATTGAAGGAAAGAAATGGACATCTGAACGCTTTGCAAAAGAACTAGACCAATTAGCTACATATGGCAAAAGTAAAGTCGCTTTTATCATTGGTGGATCAGTTGGATTAAGCGATGACGTATTAAAACGTGCAAACTTACATCTTTCATTTTCTGATATGACGTTTCCACATCAACTTATGCGTCTCGTACTACTTGAACAGATTTACCGAGCGTTTCGGATTAATAGGAATGAACCGTACATACTTCAAGGGTAAAATGTTAAGCGAAGACATCGCTTCGCTCACCTTTTTACCATCAGTAATTTCCCAAACAGAGTTGTCCACTGGTTGAATAAAATCTGTATTAAGGGTGTGCAACAACTCTCCTGTACCTTCATTTTGTAGTCCTTCGATTGTGAAGTCAAAATGCAGATCAACCCTTGTCACATTCCGTGGTGCTTCTCTAGTTACATGGATTTCTTTGATGATCATATGAAACAATGACTTCTGTTGTTCTGGATCCGCAGACTGTAAAACTTGATCAAAATTTGATAAAAGGTGATACAATGCTTCATCATCGATAGGTGTTGTGTCGCAAACTTCTAACCCTTCATTGAGTTCCTCAATTTTTGCTTCAATGCTTTCTTTCTCTGTTGTGAGTTCTTCTAACTTGGGCTTAAATATCGACTTTAGTGATGGGTCATCCATTAATTCGTTGATGATATTCTTAATTTGTGTCTCTACTTTAGATAGCTTCTTCTGCATGAGCCTTAGTTCTTCGGTGATAGGTTCATGAGCTTGACTTCGCTTCTCATTTACACTTTTAATAATCTTCTTGATAACGTAAGGTTCAGCAGTAATTCTTTTTAACTCATCGAATACGTGCTGTTCAACTTTCCCTGCTGGCACTGAGTGAGCTTTACAAGCTTCTTTTCCTTGAGTTTGATAAAGCCGACAAATATAGTAGCGATATTTCTTACCTTTACTTCCTTGTGATTTTCCTGAAGTCATTCCAGTACCGCATACAGGGCACTTTACTAATCCAGTTAATAGATAAGGCTCTGTCGACTGTGTTGGTCTGCGACCACGCTTTTTTCTAATTTGCTGGACACGATCCCATTGTGATTGTTCGATAATGGCTTCATGTTGACCATCAACAAGGATGTAATCATCGTTCTTTCCTTTACGCTTCTTTTCAGTCCATTTTTCATAAAGGTTATAACGTATCTTTCCAATGTAAATAGGGTTATCCAGAATCGTTCTTATTGTGATAACAGAGAAGAGTTTCCCTTTTTTAGTTTTGTATCCCATGTCATTTAGCCGATTTACAATTGCTTTGTAGCCTAATTCTTGTTCAGCGTAGTTGAAGATCATCCGGACAACGTGGGCTTCCTCTTCATTAATGACGAGCATTTTATTGACAGAATTATAACCAAGAGGTCTACCACCATTGTGTAACCCTTGTTTTGCTCGTTGGATCATCCCCATCTTCAGACGATCATTGATTGTATTTCTTTCAAACTCTGCAAAGTTACTCATCATTTGGAACATCATTTTCCCTGCAGGATTAGCGATATCGAAGTTTTCCTTTAAACTTATCAATCCTATATCAGCTTGTTGACACCGTTCTGCAATTTCCATAGCATCTCTCGAATTACGTGCAATACGGTCGATCTTATAAACGATGACTTTTTTGAATGTTCCTTTTTCAATATCTTTCAAAAGGCGAGTCATCTCTTGGCGTCCAGCGATACTTTTACCACTGGCACCATTGTCGATGTATCTTTCGACAATATCCATTCCATGATTTTTCGCATAAGTTTCAAGCTCTTCAATCTGTGCTCTGATGCTAAATCCTTCTTTAGCTTGTTCTTCTGTGCTTACACGAGCGTAGATTGCAGCTGGTATTGGGTTAGTCATTTTCTGTTTCTTTCCTTTCAGACTTTTTATTAAGGTTTTCAATTAACTTTTCTGTATAATTAATTGCTCTTTCACGAGCAAGGTTATCAGTTTCAATTAGATCACTGTGATGATGCCAAGGAAAAGCACTTAGTGATGTTTTACTATGGTCAAGGTAATCTTTGGCAATTCGAATAGCATTATTCTGTTTAGTTTGATCAGTTAAGGAAGGATCCATAGAGGCGTCAATAGTATTCATTTGATTCAGTATTTGAGAAAGCAAAAGAAATATCTGTTCCTCTGAATATTCGACTCGACTTGTATGAATGAACATCATCTGTTCATCTTTGTTAGAAGAAACTTTACTAATTGTCATCTTAATGTTGTACTCATTTTCTAGAAGCGGGTTTATTCCATCAATAGAAGGATTCTTCGAGTCAAAATCAAGACCCCCATTATCAAAGGTATTCAATATTGCAGGTGTTAGCTTAACTGAAGTGATGTGACTTTGTTCATAAAAATCGTCGAAAAACATGTATAAGTCTGCTCCAAAGTCTTTAGCAATTCCATGTAATACTCGTGCAGGGATATCCTTTGTTTTTCCTCTTTCAATTGTTGTCAAAGTAGACTGAGAAAATAGTTGTACTCTATTTGCTACGCTCTTTCCACTAAAAACATTGCCGAACTCCTCTTGTAGAACTTCTCGAATATATCGAACTCTTTTTCCCATTTGTAAATCTTCCAGTTCTGAAAGATGGGACTTATTTAAGGTTATTGAACCCATTCGTATTCCCTCCTAACCATTGATTAACTAAACTATATCACTTAATTTGATAAAATGATAGGGGTATTGATATTTTTAATTTAATCATGTTATGATTTGATTCATGAAAGGGAGGTGATGAAGGATGAATCTTAAAAAATGCGAATGGAACGAAGGCGAGAATGATCAAAGTAGCGTAAAAGCTTGGTTGCTGGAGAAGGAAGACAACCAAGGTCGGTTTATAGAGCAGTTGGCTGAAATGGTAAATAAGTTTATAGAGAAGAAATAATTGATTTCTCTGTAATACGTGCACAACTATAACGTTAAGGAGGTACTGTTTATGTTTGATACAGTAAAGCTTGCTATTCCATTAGTACTATCTGAGGGAGAACTATTGGCTGTTAACTGGACAAAAACTAATTCATCTACAAAGAACCCGGGAGAAGTAGATGAAGTGAAGACTATCTTCTACATGTTTCATGATGATAGTTTTATAGGTAGTCCGTTTATAAGGTATACCAGTAAGGAGAATGATTTTTCTGTAGGTTGGCTAAAAGTTGAAGTTTCTATTCCTAAGTTTATTTGTGGGGCAAATGTGTATGAATTAGAAGGTAATGACTTAGATAATTTTTTTAAGGTGCTAAAAAAATACCTCTCAATTCATCTGAAAGTTCCTTTATCAAGGATTCCATCGAAGGAACAGTGGGGTGTTGAAAAAGTTCATGTATGTAAGAACTTTAGTGTTGGGAATTTAGTGAAACACTATTTATGTGCTGCATCTAAACAAACTATTCCAAAGTTTAAACGCCGTCATTATTATTCGAAAGGTAGTAATGATATTGAGACAATAGAATGGATCGCAACTAAGAAGAAGGAAAAGTTTTATGACAAGGAAGCTGAACTACTTCAGAAAGCAGATTATGAGGAAAAGGATCGTCATCTAAGAAGAGCAGCGGGATTATTGAGGTATGAGATTGAGTTGTCAGATACGGAGATTAGATTAATTAGTCCAGATAGGAAAGCAGTAGAGGTTCTTAGACCACAGGTAGCGATTGAGGCTCTACAGAAAGGGATAAAACGCATTGGATTGAATCAAGGGGTAAAATACTCATGTTTAAAGCATGTTATAAACACAATTAATCATGCTGAATTAGACAAGAGAACAAGATCATCTTTGATTGCTTTTGCAACGGAATGGATTGTTAGCAGTGAAGATAAATGTAGAAGCAAGTATTCTAACAACAACTTCTATAAGAATAAAAAGCGCTTAAGAAAAGTATTAGGAATCAATGAACTTCTTTTAAGTGATATTTCATTACCGCCATTAGAAGTTATGTGTGAACGAAAAAAAGACTGCCATTGTTCTAGTGAAACAATAGCAGTCAGTTAAGTCATGTTGATTATATTTTACCATCATCCATTAGGAACATCAATTTCATCACACAATGAGTTGCGAGTATAGTGTGTCATGATGAATAATTATTTGGTAACTTGAAGATCTAATGAAAAAAGTACCATTCCAATGTTACAATTTCGCCATTTGCTGGATATATACAAAGTAAAAGGAATGAATTGGGTTAGTGGTTATATGTGAGGAAAGAGCTCATTTTGTATAAATCGCTCTACACCAGTGTTATGCTAATATTACATGGTGGTACATAGTCAAAGAAGCGGGAATATGAGAAAAGTTAGCCCATTTCATCTATTGAATGTTAATGGGAAGGCCAAATTGCTTGCTACGACTGTGTTTAAGAAGATATTGAGGTGAAATCATTGCAAATTCAAATTATAAGTGTTGGTAAGATTAAAGATAAATACCTCAAGTTAGGTATAGCAGAGTTTGAGAAGCGTCTGCGTCCATACTGTAAGTTAACGATGGATGAAATTGCAGATGAACAAGCTCCAGAACAGTTGAGTGAAAAAGAGTTAGTTTCAATCAAGGATAAAGAAGGGGAGCGGATCCTAAGTAAAATCAAAGCTCACCAATATGTTATAGCGTTAGCAATCGAAGGAAATCAGTGGTCATCAGAGAAACTAGCAGATGAGATGGAGAAGTTAAGTATATACGGAAAAAGTCAGGTAGCATTTGTAATAGGTGGTTCGAATGGACTGAGTGATGATGTATTAAAGAGGGCGGATCAGAAGCTGTCATTTTCAAAAATGACATTCCCTCATCAATTGATGAAGTTGATCCTTCTTGAACAAGTATATCGTGCATTCAAGATCCAGAAAAACGAGCCATATCATAAGTAAGAGGCTTGATAAGAATGGAAGGAGAGCCGATAAGACTCAGCTCTCCAAATACTATTTTAGATGTGTCCCTTTTCTTTTAGAGACACGTGTTTCTCGGAACCGATGATGATATGATCTAAAAGCTCGATCCCAACGACCTTTCCTGTCTCAGCAAGTCTTTTTGTTACTTCAATATCCTCATGACTTGGAGAAGGGTTTCCTGAAGGATGATTATGAGCGACAAGTGCACTTGCGCAGCTTCTACGAATTAAGTGTTTGTACGTCTCTCGAGGATGAACGATCGATGCATTCAATGATCCGATAAATACGGTTTCTTTGAACATCACTTCGTTTTTCGTATTCAATCCAAGAACGACGAAGTGTTCACGATCAAGGTATTTCATGTCTTCAAGGTACGTATATGCATCTTGAGGGGAACGAATTGCAAAGCGTTCCACAGAACTAGATGGATTCATTCTTGCTAATTGCAATGCAGCGACAATCTGATTCGCTTTAACTTTGCCGATTCCTTTGATTTGTAATAACTCATCTTCAGTGACATCTAGTAACTCTTGAATAGAAGGATAACGGCTGAAGATTTGATTGACGATGTATCCATCTTCTTTTTCACGCATTGTCGTAGCTAATAATCCTTTGAATGTCATTTTATCTAAAGTTTTCATAATTGATTCCTCCATTTAATTGTGATTGAATGTAAAAGAGGAGAGACGTTTTACGCCTCTCCTATGAATTGAATTGATATTGGATGAGTTCAACTGCCATTGAGCTCATCTTTTTTTGCATTAAAAAAGCTTATCGAATGCATTGTGCACTCCATAAGCTTTCATCTTCTGATTTGTAATGTCATCGTCATTGAACTCCTTTTACTCATTTTTAAAATAGTTGAGATTTTGAATGAAGTCAGATGCTTGGTGTTTAGTGAGTTGTTTTGCACGATCTACATAATACATTGACTTCAACATCTCCTTTGCTGTTTCTGGATGTAAATCAACTTCATCTGCAACTTTGAAGATCATATTTAACTGCCGTACTGTCACTGGTTCATCACCTCCTTTCGGTGTGTTTTTTGGGAAGTCTTCAATATCTTGAGTGAATAAACCACTAGATCGTGTAGCGGTTAATACAGCATCAATAAGGGCACGTTTTTTGGCCATCTTCAAAACGGTGTTAACGATCGTATATGGATCCTGATGCTTGAAGGATGATTCCTTACTGTTGCACGATCCGATACCTTCAGCTTCAATAATTCCTGTATCTTTTTGGGTCAGTGTTACTTTCACTTCATAAGCAAAGATTCCTACTTCCCACTGTTCAATGCGATTAACGACCTCAACTGTCTTCATAAATCCAAAGACATCACACAACTTCTCAGCACCAGGCTTTAGTAAGGTTGGCTTAGAGAAGCCGTCAATGACTCCGTAATCAAGACCACGCTCTAGTCCATTTTCAACAAATTCTTGTAGTTGGTTCATGCGCTCCTTTGATGTAGATAACGTGACAACCATTTCAGGTACACGTTGATCTGCAGATGAAATTGGTACGACCTTCCTGTTTTCTTCTTGTATGTTTTGATCCATGAACACTGTCTCCTTTCCTTCTCATTTCGGTTCTTGTTCAAAAACGTCAGCTATCTTAGATAAGCCTTTAGATGCTTTAGAAATGACCATACGACTGGCACGTTGATTAATATGGTTTGTCCAACTAACAGTATCTGAAGTAACATCAACTGCTTTTGCTAAGATATGATGGGATGATTGATTGATCTTCTCAAGGTTATTCCAAACGGTTTTTGATAATTGAATACCTTTTTCTTCAGTGAAACTACTACTTTTACGGAAACCTTGAGAAACTTTAGATTTGAATGTGTCCTTGTTTTCTTTTGATGATTCCATTTGTAGCTGATCGATCTCCTCTAAGGCTGATTGAAGGCTTTGCCTACGCTTTACAAGGTCGGATAAGGCAGCCCAATCACTTTTGTCTACAGATAGTCTAATTTTGTCTTCGATAACATCGTATTGTTCCTTTAGTAGATTATAGATCTCCGTAATTTCTGATGCTGTCAGATCCTTCTCGTGAAACTCCCTTTTTGATGATTGAACATTCTTTTTGTTAAAGATCGTCATAATAAAACTCCTCCTCAAATTTATATGGTGATCGTGCGAAAGGTGTCTAATTTCACCTCCTTTCATGGTTTGACATATAAAAATGACCGCCCCCTGACTATTAGGAGACGATCACTTTAATTTGCATAATGTAAGTTTGTTACTGGCCCTATCGATTGCATGGACTTGTTCTTAATCAACAAAATCCTCCCTTGAACCTTGCCGTATCTTTCAATCTCCTTGCTAACTTGATGCTTTTCTTTTCGAATTGCTCTTAACAAATGATCGTTAAATGGATGTGGTTGATAGGAGGAAGTAAGCGATTTTTCTACTTTCACCAACCTCATCATCTCAATGTGCAATGTCTTTAATCTTTGATTCATCTTTAATCCTCTCCTTAACATTTGAATGCCTTTCACCATTCAAGTCCTCGCTATTCTTTCAATAAAGTTCATCAGGTCGCAGGCAGGCGGGATATGCACCTCCTTTCTTCGAAATTAGAACAATAAAAAAAGACCTGATCTGACAAGTAATCAGAACAGGTCTATATAAAAGGGGTGGGGCTTGAAACGGCCAGGTACCCCCTTTCGATAATAAACGTGGTGGCGACAGAAATTTTGTATATTTTTCCCACTTCTATTGTGAATCTAATGCACTAGAAGTAAAATAAAAAATAAGTATAAAAAAAGTAAGAGAAGGTGTCTTTAACGTGGAAGTTAAACTATTTCAAAAAACACAAAGAGATTTAGCCGCGTCTATTAATCAAGTGATCGATAATTACTGGCAAGATGAGATTGATGAAAGAATTATGATCGATTTGATTCAAAAATTGTACATAACTAATACGAACAAACTTGTTAAAAATGGGGATTATACAACTATTATTCGCCAACAATGTGGAAAGCGTCGACTTGAAGTTGTCGATCAAGTCATTAAACAAATGTCGGTTAAAAAGATCGGGTGTTAGAGTATATGGAGTATTCAGCAGGATTTACCAAGGAAAAATGGTCAGAGAATGATATTGCAATAGTCATTGAACTGATGCTTCTAGGGAAATCAAAAAAAGAAATTTTGGAGGAAGTGATTGAGAAAAACTTATTTCAATTGAGAAGTCCCGTCAGCATTAAAAATCGATTTAATATGGTATATAACCGTGCAGCTGCCCTTGATGATGAGATGAAGCAACATTTCTTAAGTGCTAATGATTATGATCGAAAGGCATTAACTTTGTATTCATTTCTTCAAGTATACCGATTGCCACTAGAATTTTATGTAGAAGTTATTGTTTATAAGTATGAACAGCAGGAATCTTTGTATCGTAATGACTTTTATTACTTCTTTGAAGATAAAGCGAATGTTAGTAAAAGGGTTAGCGAGTGGAGACCTGAAACCATAAAACGTCTGATAAATTCATTACTGATGTTCTATTTAGAAGTAAGGATGATTGAGAAAGTTGATCAGACAAAATACATCATAAAACCAATCCATCTAAGTCAGGATTTAAAAACTTACGCTAAAAAGAATGTTCCACTGTTATATTCTTTTTCAGCTTTAGAGAAGGTGAAAGAGTCATGAAGTCGACATACGAACGACTAGAACAAATGGAAAAACGAATTAATCTGGACGGATTCATTCAACCAAGAGGAATTGGGAGTGATATTCCTCATTTTGTTTTGGACTATCCACCAGAAGATGAGTTGCAAGTTCGTGTCTATATAAAAAATATGTTAAAACGAACTAAATTAAATATTAAGGAAGTAAATTTATTTGAGTTCCTCCTTTCATTTTTTGAAGAAGACGAACGTGAGGAATTATATGAAGTAGCTGAGGAAGAAGGGTTACGTGGATTAAATGATGTTATTGAACCAATCTTAAATGAAAGTAATACGATGATTCAGCAGTTTAAAGATATAACCGAAGATGCTGATATTATTTTTATTACAGGTGTCGGGACAGCTCACCCATTTTTACGATCCAGTCAATTATTGAAATCTGTCTCAAGTAAAGGTTATAAAAAGCCTATTGTTCTATTTTATCCTGGTGAGTTTACAGGGTTACGACTTAAGTTGTTTAGCATTTTAGATTATGAAGATGATTATCAATTATCACGGATTTCATAGGGAGGTATGACAAATGCAAATTAAAGGTTTATTTAAAAAGGATATATTTCGTCCTATTAACAATGTTGTTCAAGCTGAACAAGTAGAAGAGAACGTAGTAAAAACAGAGTTAGATGAGTATGTCCTTACGGAAGAAAGTGAACACTATTTAGAACGTTTTTATCGTAATTATCTAGCTGTTTATGACCAGCCATCCACAAAGGTTGGAGTTTGGATTTCGGGCTTTTTTGGGTCGGGTAAATCACATTTCTTAAAAATCTTATCTTATTTGTTACATAATCAGACAATTGCAAGTAGAACTCCAGCTAATTACTTCCAGGATAAAACGGATAATAAAGAGTTACTTAATATAATGGAACAAGTGTCTGAGAAGAAAACCGATGCTTTACTTTTTAACATTGATTCACGTTCTACATCTTCATCAAAAGATTCGGAAAAAGAACGGATTATTGAAGTGTTTCTAAGAGTGTTTAATAACCACCTAGGCTATTCAGATACACTTTGGGTGGCAGAAATGGAACGTCAATTAGATGAAGATGGAAAGTACGAGGAATTTAAACAAGCCATCTATGACCAAAACGATAAGACTTGGGAAGAGTTCCGTTTAAAGATTTTATTGCGAAAGAAGAAAGTTATTAAAGCATTAGAAGCAGTAGGTTATGATCAAGATACAGCGGAAACTTTCTTTGCCATGAGTAGAGAATGGTTTTCAATTGATGCTCAACGCGTTGCAGAACTGGTTGCCGATTATTGCAAAAAGCAAGGCCCAGATTACCGCCTTGTTTTCCTTGCAGATGAAATTGGACAATATATAGGTAATAATACGAGCTTAATGCTTAACTTACAAACTATTACGGAAAAGTTAGGTGATCTTTGCCAAGGTCAAGCGTGGGTTATTGTGACATCGCAAGAAAAATTAGAAGCCACGGTTTCAGATCTTGACAGTACAAAAGACTTCTCTAAGATTCAAGGACGTTTCGAAACTAAAATTAATTTATCCAGTGCAAATACAGATGAAGTTATTAAGAAGCGTTTATTAGAGAAAACAGACGTTGGTGAAGATACTTTAAAAACAATTTACGATCAAGAAGGTAAGCTTATTCATAATCGTTTAGCGTTTGATACCCAAAATACACAGTTACGATCAGGCTATCGTTCAATAGGTGAGTTTATTAACTTTTATCCATTTGTTCCATATCAAATTGAGTTATTACAAAAGGTTTTCACTAAGATTCGAAATTTAGGTGAAGGTGGTCAACACACGTCACGTGGTGAACGTTCACTTTTAAAGGCGTTTCAGGAAGCGGGGCAATTAAATGCCAATTATGACATCGATCATATGGTTACAATGGCAGAGTTTTACCCATCAATACGTGATTACCTAGAATCATCAATTACAGCTACTATTGCTAGAGCTCAAGATCGAGTACGTAATGATGAAGGTTTAAAAGAATATGATGTGAAAGTATTACAAGTTCTATATTTAATCAAAGGAATCGATGAAATCAAATCAACCCCTAGTAATATTGCGACCCTTATGGTTGAAACGGTTTATGATGAACGTCAGCCGTTAGAATATAAAATTAAAGAATCATTGAATCGTCTACAAACAGCTATGCTCATTGAGCAACATGCGGATGGTTCGTACTCCTTCTTGTCAGACGAAGAACAAGAAATCAATAGAGAAATTCGTGTAGAAGAGTATAATTCAGCGGCTGTAAAGGAGCGCTTAGGCAATCTTTTTTTCAACGTTATGTATCGCCATCCTAAATATGAATACAAACATAATGAACAAACGAAACACTTTGATTACAATAAACGATTCGATAGTTACGTAAAAGGTCAAATGAACCATGAGTTAACAATGCAAGTATTTACAGAAGGGATGACTGATTCAGAAGCAGCACTCCAAGCTAATTCAGGTTATCTAATCACCTTATTAGATAAGGAACATGTCGCAGAGGCCGAAAGTGCTTTAGCCTATATTCAACAAGTCGATAGTTATGTACGTCGAAAACAATCAAGTACTACGACTCAACAACAAAAACGAATATTTGAGACGAAGCTTGCTGAAGTAGATGAATATTCACAAAAAGCAGAAGAGCTATTAGCAAAAGCTTGTGAGAATGCCAAATTTTATATTCAAGGTCAACGTCGTGACTTTAGCGGTAATTTTGAAAGCAAAGTTGACCAAGCGATGGATATGTTAATTCGAAGCACATTTACGAAATTTCATTATATTGAACAACCGATTTCGTTTAAAAACGGTAAAAATGAATGGGAGCAAATAGCTGAAAATTTAGGTCAACAAAGCTTGTTCAGTGATCTAAATCAGAACGCAATGGATGAAGTGAAGCATTTTATAGAAGAGTTGGAACGTTCGCATGACCAAAGAACACTAAAACAGGTTGTACAAAAATACAAAGCAGTGCCTTATGGCTGGGAAGAACAAGACACCATCGGTATATTAATGGGATTAATGAATGCTGGAAAGGTTCGATTTACGTATGCAGGGGAACCATTTAATCCGAATTCCAACAAATTCTATGATCGTTTGGAAAAAGTATCTGAGCGTGATCGTATTGTCGTTCTACCGATCGTTGAGATGGACAGTCAAATCAAACAGGACTTGATTGCATTAGTTCGTGATTTCTTCTCTATTACACAAACATATGACAATTATGATGCGTATGAGGAAATCATCCGTAATAAAGTTAAAGAAGAGTTTGTTCAACCAATCGAAAGAATTAGAGATAGACGTCGTCAACAAGATTCTACAATCGAATACCCTTATCCAGGTGAGAGTGACATTCGAAGAGTTGTAAATGACACACAAAAACTACTAGCTATACGCGACCCAGAACAATTTTGTAGAACATTTATTCAATATGAAGATGACATTGAAGATTGGTATGATGTATTGGAAAAGTTACAAGGATTTTATGAAGGCAATCCTATTAACAACTTTGATAAAGCCGTCCAAGCTTTAAAAGATCATCAACAGGACTTAGAAATCATTCATAATGAAGAGTTAGACGAACTAGCTCAACGTATGAAGGAAATATTATTACAGGAAGAGCCAACAAAAGATATTAGCCGATTGCCAGAGTTAACAAATGATTTACAAATTCTCATTCAAGAAGAAACTGATAAGCAAAAACAAGCAGTTTTAGTTCAATCCGATAAATCAATTAATAAAATTGAAGCCTTACGTAATCAGTATTCTCAATATGAAACGATTGTTGATTATATTCAATCGCAAATAGATAGAGCCAATCAGCTTTACACAAAAATTAAAGAAAGTGAGCGTATATCAAGTGCCCGTATTAATCAACAACAACTTACTGACATAGTTGAATTAACAAAATCAAAAGCACGTAAAATGCTCAATCAATTAAGAGAAGAATCAGATACGGTTAAAAGAGAGCCTAAGACGATTACAGAAAAAGATTTGTATGAATCCTTCTTTAGTCAAGCAAATACAATTGAGTCTGAAGAAGACCTAGAACGTGCCATTGAATCATTGAAGAGAATTTTAATTAAAGAATTGCAAACACATTATTTCGTAAAATCATAACATGGGGCAGCTGAACAATATGCTCCTCTACAAAATAGGAGTGAAACAATGAATAAGGCCGAACTAAAGAAATTTGCTGTAGAAGCTAGACGTGACTTAATTGAAAAAGTGTCATTAAAAGCAGGACAATTTGGAATTACAGATGATAATCAAGAACTAAGTATTGAAGAAAACTATGGGCAATTAATTGTTAATGGTAAGTCCTTCCCAATAGAGATGAAACAGGCTGTTCATACATTACAAAAACGTTTGAACACAGTGAGATATAATCAGCTTATTGAAGAGGTAGCTTACACTTGGTTCAACCGAATCATCGCAATTCGTTACATGGAAGTAAATAATTATTTACCTGATAGAGTGAATGTATTATCAAGTAGTACAGGCAAAAATGAACCTGATATTCTACTTCAATATGAAACGATGAACTTAGATGTGGATCGTCAACAAACAAATGAATGGCTACAAAAAGGTAATAATGAACTAGCTTACCGTAATTTGTTTATTGCACAATGTAATGCGTTAAATCAATTGTTACCTTTCCTATTTGAAAAAATAGAAGATTATACCGAATTATTGTTACCTGATTACTTATTAGATCAGGAATCCATCATACGTAAAATAGTAAATGACTTGTCTGATGAAAACTTTTATCAAATACAAGAAGAGGGTTCCAAAAAAGATAATGTAGAAGTTCTAGGGTGGCTTTACCAATACTACATGTCTGAGAAAAAGGAGCAGGTTGGAGGTCTTCGCAACAATGCTGTTAAAAAAGAAGATCTGCCTGTTGTTACGCAATTATTCACACCTAAATGGATCGTGCAGTATATGGTGCAGAATTCATTAGGCAAATTATACGATGAAAAATATGAGAATAATCAACTGGCACAACATTGGGAGTATTATTTAAAACACGAAGAAAATCATCATTTATATCCAGAATTTGATTCACTAGAAGAACTTAAAATCATGGATCCAGCATGTGGATCAGGCCATATCTTACTTTACGCCTTTGATATGTTATATGACATGTATGAAGAAGCTGGATATCCAACTAGAGAAATTCCACAGTTAATTTTAGAAAATAACTTGTACGGTTTAGACATTGATAAACGTGCGCAACAAATTGCAAATTTTGCGTTATTAATGAAAGCAGCTGAAAAACAACCACGCTTCATTTCAAGATTAAGTCGAAAAGGGATAAGTCCAAAACTGAATGTGTATGAAATTGTTGATGCTGATCAGTCGCTATCTGAAGAAGCTATTAATCATTTTGCTGAAAATGAAGCTGAAAAGTCTTTAGCATATGAATTGTTAAGTCAATATGAAAAAGGAAAACAATTTGGTTCATTAATAAATCCAATTGATATACCTTATGAAAAATGGATTAACCGTATATATAACTTAGATAATCAAAAAGAAAATTTAATTGAAGAATCATACTTAAAAGAAATAAATGACAAACTTTTACCTTTGTTAGAACAAACGCTATTGTTGTATCAAAAATATGATGTGGTTGTGACTAATCCACCCTACCACAATAAATATAATCCATTGTTAAAGAAATTTATGAATAAAGAATATAAAAATTACAAAACTGATTTATATTCTGCTTTTATTTATAAGACTTTACTCATGGCTAAAGAAAATGGGTTTTCAGCATTAATGACACCATATACTTGGATGTTTATATCAACACATGAACAATTACGTAAAGATTTAATCGGTATTGGCAATTTATCTAGTTTGATTCAATTAGAGTATTCAGCTTTTGAAGAAGCAACAGTACCCATTTGTACTTTTGTCATACACAAGCAATTAGATTATCTTACTGGTGAGTTTGTTCGATTAACAGAACTGAAAGGTGATCAAGCCCAATATGTTAAAGAAGCAGCTAATTCACCTGATTTAGGATACAGGTATCAAACAAATAATGGGCAATTTTCATCTATTCCAGGTATGCCAATTGCTTATTGGGCAACACAAAATCATTATAATATATTTAAAAATGCGCCATTGTTAAAGGAAATTGCAGAAATTCGTAAGGGGTTAGCAACAGGTAATACTGATAAATTTATTAAATATTGGTTTGAGGTACCTATTACAAATTCAAAACTAAGAGGTACGTCAGAATTAGACAAAAAATGGTATCCTTGCCATAAAGGCGGGGGCTTTAGAAAATGGTATGGAAACCTTGAAAAAGTAATAAATTGGCATAATGATGGATGCGAGATTAAGAACTATAAAGATTCAAATGGTAATCTGAAATCTAGACCACAAAACTTAGGTTATATGTTTAAAAAAGGAATTGTATTTTCAAAAATAACTTCTGCAGGTTCAAGCTGTCGTATAATGACAGGAAATGAGATGTTTGATGATGCAGTTCAGGGAATCTTTATTAAAAATAATAATTATAAGGTTGAATATTTATTAGCACTATTAAATTCTCCTGTAATAGCTCAATATTTAAAGATAATAAATCCAACACTGAACAAACAGATTAATGATCTTGAAAGAATACCTATCTTGGAGTCAGAAAAATTTTCTTGGATTGTAGAGAAAACCAAAGAAATGATTAAACTGTCCAAAAAAGAATGGGATGAGTTTGAAACTTCATGGGATTTTACTAGTCATTCGCTAATCAATAAAGATTTTAAGTTATTAGAAGATGCTAGTGAAAACAATAAAAAAAACATTGAAGAAAGAGCATTTCTGATTAATGACATTGAAAGTGATATAAACTTGGAATTTCTTAATTTATATGGGGTGAACTTGGACAGCAAGGATAGCTTGGATATACCTAATAAATACAATGAAAATGAAATTGTTGGTTCATTTTTGTCTTATTTCATAGGTTGTGTAATGGGGCGCTATTCATTAGATGTTGAAGGTCTCGCTTATGCTGGTGGAGAGTTTGAAGAATCGAAGTATGAAACATTCAAGCCGAATCCAGATGGTCTCATTCAACTAACTGATGACCACTACTTTGAGAATGATATTATTGTCCGGTTAAGAGAATTTTTATCAGTAGTATATAGCTCAGATACTGTTGGTGAAAATATGCAATGGTTAGCTGAATCGTTAAAAAAGAAAAAAAATGAGACACCTGAAGAACGTTTGCGTCGTTATTTCTTAGATGAATTCTTCAAGGATCATTGTAAAACGTACCAGAAACGACCAATCTATTGGTTTGTTGATTCCGGGAAACAAAAAGGGTTACGTACACTTATTTATATGCACCGTTATCAACCAGATACGATGGCAACGATTCGTTTTGAACATTTACAAGAGATTCAATCGAAGTATCAAAACGAAATTAGTATGATTGATACACGTTTAGCTAATCCCAGTTTGTCAGCAACGGATAGACGTAATTTGGAAAAATCGAAAACAGATTATCAAAAGAAATTAGATGAACTTCAAGAATTTGATAAGCATTTAGCGACATATGCCAATGAACAAATTGACATTGACTTAGATGATGGTGTCAAAGTCAATTATGCCAAATTTGATAAAGTTCTAGCTAAGATTAAATAACAAGAAAGAGGGGATCTCCCTCTTTCTCTTTACATAATGAGGTGAAAGCCGTGAATGTGATTGAAAAGTTACAGGATAAAATACAACAAGAAATGGCTAACAAAGAACGAGCGATTATTTTTTGGTATGATCCACAGAATCAAGTCAGTCTAGATGAACTAAAAGAACAGTTCGATGATATTGAGGTTAGACATTTGACTGACCGGAACTTTTTTCAGTTAAAAGTGGAAATAGAACTTGAGCGTACAATAGATTCATTTCTAATATATTCTGATGCACCGAGACCAAACGACAAAGATAATATGTTGTTGGATATTTTATCTTACAGTACGGAATTTAAAGCAGATGAAACAGCTATATTATCTGAAGACTTACAAGTGTCAGACCATGTGTTACGTCCAATGATGGAACAATATCCATTATTTTTCGGTAGTCAAGAGCGTAAAATAAAGCTGGGTAAAGTATTGCCTGAAGAAGCTGATGATTACCAGTTTGAACTAAGTATATTGGCTGTATTAGTCAAGGCACCTGTACCTGATATAAGAGTGATTGCTCGCCAATTACTTATGAATGGTTTGCATATGGAAGACAATGACTTCTTGAAACAGATTAAGCGTAACTTTTCTTTAGAACGTACTTTTGAAATCATTGGCCGGTATTTTGGTATAACATTAGAGCGTGCTGAAGAACCTTTGTTTGAGCTATTAAACGTATTAATCTATCAACACTTTAAACGAAGTGTCAATTTTTCGATAGAAGAATGGGACAAACAATATGTATCCTCTTCTCCTAATGTTTGTGCGTTATTTGTTGAAGAATGGCTACAACATGGTGATCGTATTGTGCTAGAGGAACAAATTAAAGAATGGGAAAAGCATTATCATGTAAGGGATCAGTTAGTTAATCAAGATATTGAGAACTATTCCTCGGTTGAAACATTCCCTGTGGTTGATACCCTTATGATAGAGAAGTGTATTGATGAACTCTATCACCAAACCATTAATGTTGATGAACGTTTAGCGTTGATTGATCAGCGCTCAAGGACACACTGGGGGTCAAAAGGTAAACTGAAAGCCTTATATGAAACATTATACGAAGCTGTTCGAATGGAGAAATTAAAAGCTGTTGTTAATCGACTGTATCAAGAAACGGATTATTACGAGAGCTATGCTAAACATATGTTTGAAGTTGATCAAGCCTATCGTCATTTTATGTATCATTTTACTCATCTTGATACGAAAGACAGGCTTGAAGAAATTGCGAGTCGCTTAACAAACTGGTATGAAAATGAGTATTTACGACGAATTGCTGAAGAAATGAATTTCAAGTTAGAAGATGGTTACGTATCGAAATTGATGCCACAACGTACGTTTTTTGAGAAAAAGATCCGTCCAATCCTAGAAAAGGAAAATACAAGAGTCTTTGTGATTATCTCAGATGCATTGCGATTTGAAGCGGGTTATGAGCTTCATGAACATTTAACGGAGCGTGAGAATGGGACATCAAATATAGTACCGATGGCAGCGAGTTTTCCCACTTATACGCAATTAGGCATGGCATCGTTATTACCTCATCGTGAACTCGAAGTCGATGAGAAGGGTGTGGTTTATGCTGATGGAAAATCAACGAAAGGAATGGATAATCGTCTTAAGACATTGAAAACGATTGAACCACAGACAGAAGCTTTAAAATTAAAAGATCTATTAAATATGAAATCAAGTGAAGCGGAGCAGTTATTAAGAGGAAAACGGTTGGTTTATTTATATCATGATCGAATTGATGCACATGGCGACTCAAATAAAACGGAACATGAAACGTATGAAGCTGTTCAAAATACCATTAAGGATTTACATTATGCAGTTGATCGATTATCCCGTCTCCAAGCGAAACGGATCTTTATAACAGCAGATCATGGATTCTTATTTCAATTTAAACAAATTGAAGAGCATGGAAAGATTCCAGCTGTTGATGGTCAAGTGATAGATGGCAGTCGTCGTTTTGCGGTTGGACACCAATTGTCTGGCCCAGAGGGATCGATAAAGTTAACAGAACGCCAAAGCCCACTAAAAAATGCCGAAGTTGTACTTGCGAAAAGTCTTAACAGATTCAAAACAGGTGGAGGCCTCCAGTTTATTCATGGTGGAGCGTTGCCACAAGAAGCGGTGGTTCCATTAATTGAGTATCGTCGTATAGACAAAGCTCAACCTGTAGGTATTGCTGTTGCAATGATTAATAAGGTGATAACCAACTACCGAGTTCCAATTTCTTTTTATCAAGAGCAAAGTATCTCAGATGAATATACATCTCGAAAAGTTCGTACAGCTTTTTATCAAGGTAACGAACGAATTTCGAATGAGGTGGAGCTTGTGTTTGATCTAAAAGGTGAGAACCGGGAGCGCAACAGACAAGTAGATTTCAATCTAGTTGAAAAACATTATAAAATCGGTGAAACATGCAAGCTGATAATCGAAACAGTGACGAAAAAAGGTAATGAACCATACTTAGAAGAGGAATTTGTTTTACGCTTATATGAAGCATTGTATTAAGTTGAGAAGGAAAAGAAGGTGTTAACGTGCTTAAAAAAGGTGAAATTGTTGGAGCTTCGTTTTGGCCAGAACCCGTTCAAGTCAAACATGTTGAAAGTATTGATGACGGTTTATATTTAGTCGAAGCTGTTGGGCGAGAGTCGAATCAATACTTTGAGAATTACTTAGAGAAATACCAACTACAAGAAGTTGAGCATTATTCTGAAGATGAAGCGCCCGATCAATTAAAGGATCGCTTTCAACATTATCTTCAGTACCATGTGTTAAGAACAGAAAAAGAATATTCTCACTCTCGTGTTCGAGGAAATAAGAACTTAATTCCACTGCCTCACCAAATTGAAGCGGTATATAGCAAGATGTTACAAGCGCCTCAAGTACGTTATCTGTTAGCAGACGACCCTGGTGCTGGTAAAACGATTATGTCGGGTATGCTCATTCGTGAATTAAAAGCACGTAACATGATTCGAAAAACATTAATACTAGTACCACCACTCGTGTTAAAACAGTGGCAATCGGAGTTAAAAGAGAAGTTTGACGAAGACTTTGTCATTATTACTCGTGATTACATGAAAGCATCAGGTGAAATCAATCCGTTTGATATGCACCAACAGGCTATTGCCTCAATGTATTGGGCGTCTCGTGAAGATATTAAGAATATGATCTTGAATGCTCATTTTGATTTAGTCATTGTGGATGAAGCCCATAAGATGGCAGCTTATACGGTTGGGCAAAAGAAACGAAAAGTGAAACGAACTAAGATGTTTCAATTGGGTGAGAATCTATTGAGGCATACAGAACATTGTCTTCTTTTAACGGCAACACCCCATAAAGGTGATAAAGAAAATTTCCGACATTTAATGAGTTTGGTTGATCATGATATATTTTCCCAACTCAATCGTGGAGAAGCAATATTCGAAAAAAGTAATCCTTATGTCGTTCGCCGTTTAAAAGAAAATATGGTGAACTTTGATGGAACACCATTGTTTCCAAAACGAACAACTAAAACGTTGGGTTTTAATTTAAGTCATGCAGAGATTGATTTGTATGAGGCCGTCACGGACTATGTCAGGCATTACTTTAATCGTGCAAAGCAAAATAACAAACCTAATGTTGCTTTTGCTATGATGATCTTGCAAAGACGATTAAGCTCATCAGTAGAAGCGATCTATTTATCGCTAGTACGACGTAAGGAACGTCTACAAAAAGTATTAGAAACAGGACAGAAAGTTCAACAAATGATGTTGGACTATGAAGATTATGAAGATAGCTCTCTTGAAGAACAAGAACTATTTGAAGCTTATGCTGAAGGCGAGTTTGAAGAACTTGATTTTGATGAATTACAAGTCGAGATTGAGATGTTAGATCAACTAATACGTAAGGCAAATGTCATTAGACAGAACCAAAATGAGCGGAAGTTTTTAGAACTTGAAAAGACGTTATTTGGCGCTGACAGTTTGTTAGCTCAAGGTGAGAAAATTTTAATATTTACGGAATCCAAGGATACCCTTAACAATTTAGAGAAGAAATTGAAAGCCTATGTCCCTGATGTAGCGAAAATCGTTGGGGACTTCTCGATGGACAGGCGACAAGAGGAAGTCGAGAAGTTTAGACATGACGTTCAAATTATGATTGCGACAGATGCAGGTGGAGAATCGATTAACCTACAATTCTGTAACCAAATGGTAAACTATGATATACCTTGGAATCCGAACCGTTTAGAACAACGAATGGGACGAATTCACCGTATTGGTCAGAAGAATGAAGTGTTTGTTTTTAATTTAGTTGCTACAAATACACGAGAAGGTGACGTGCTCATTCGATTATTTACCAAAATGGAACAGATGCGAGAAGACCTTGGACAAGATTTAGTCTATGATTTTGTAGGTGAAGTTCTTGAAGATCGTCAAGCGGATTTATCTTCAGTCATGGAACAAGCCATTACAGGGCGAGAAGATTTAAATGAAGTGATTGCACATATGGAAAAGACATTATCGGAAGAACATAAACGGTTACTGGAACTCGCTCAAAATGAACGATTAGATGATCAATTTGATTTGCCAGGTGCTAAGCGAACGTTTGATGAGGTATCCATTCACAGTATTCCGAATCGTTTTTATGGGCAATTTGTAGTTGGTGGACTGAAAAATACTAGAACAAGAATGAGTGTGTCTGCTGATCAATCTACAGTTCGTATTGACCGTTTTCCTAAGCGAATCAGAGATTTTGCACGTGACCAAAAATTAATGTTCAATTTTGATGAATCTATTCGGTTTGCATTAACATCAATGAAGGAAACAGAAATATTATCAATGGTTGAAAATGACGACGCGTTATTTAGCTTGGTCATGAAACTAACATCAAAAGAAATGCAACAAGCTGTTTTACCATTGTATGAGGTTACAGCATCCACTCTAGAAGCGATGACAATGGAATTGAATCAAGTGACAGTTGTTGACGGTAATGGTCGAGAGCTTGAACAAAAGCTAATGCTAACAGGAAAACGTGTAGATGGAGAATTTATTCAAATATCGCCTTACCTACTGTTTAATCAAACACTAGATGTCACAAACACTTGTGAAAATGAAGAACAAGATATTAAACGACATGTGATTAAACATGCAAGAAAACTACTCAAAACAATTCAACGAAAGCGTGAAGACTATGCAAATCGTAAACGCGTTTTCTTAAGAAAATCATTTGAAGATCAAATGGAAACGTTACAAGACCGTTTGAAGAAATACCAAGAAGAAAATGTAGAAGGTAAAAATAGCGCTTTAATCAATCAAACGTATGCACAAATCGATGAAATGGAAGATCGAAGTAAAGACCGCTTAAGTGAAATTGATCGTGAGCGATCCATTCAACTGAAGCCTGTTAAACGAATAGCCCAATTTAAAGTTAAGCCAAATGGTGTGGATAATGGTCGAGTTGTACCTGAAGACTATTTTAATTTGATTGAAGATTATGAAATGAAACATGGCAGAATGAACGTCAGAACACAACCAGCATTTGGTTTAGTTGATTTCATGAGTGAAGAAGCAGATGGTGAAAGTCGTTTGATTGTGGTAACGAATGATATACATTTATTTAAACAGCAATTAGTAGAAGAAGATTATGAGCCAATAAAGAGCCGTGTGTATGTGTATGAGATGATAAATAATGAAATTACAGAACATCGGTTAGAGCAAGGGTTAATGTTTATTTAAAGGGGGATAAAACAATGAAGAGATGGTGGATGATTCGAGCTGGTGATGACAACGAGTTAATTCCAGTATGGAAAGAGCAAGGAATTGCATCGATTGGATGGCCAAAGTTAGGGGATCCAAAACAATTTCAACTTAAGGATGAAATGATTGAAAAGGCTGCTGAGGTTTATTCAGAAAGCAAACCAAAGTCTAGGAACAGTTGGGTTAATCAAGTGTGGCGTTTTAGTAGAGAAATAAAAAAAGGAGATAAGATAATAACCTATTTTAAAGAAACCAGAGAATATCTAGTAGGAACCGTTACTGAAGGGCATTTTTTCAATGAATCTGTTGGAGATCCGGCTTACCCAAATAATATAAGAGTAGATTGGGAAGAGATTACAGTTGAAAGAGATACATTGTCGCAAGCAGCTAAAAACAGTTTAGGTTCAGTGTTAACGGTATTTCGTGTCGATGATTGGGGAAGTGAGATTGAACAGTTACTAGAACACCCTTTTGTGGAACCTGAAGAAACAGATGAAGTAGAAGAAAGTGAAATAATACAAGACTTAGTTAATAAAGCTTTAGTAATGGTACAAGATAAAGTAGATAAATTAGATCCTTGGCAAATGCAAGAATTAGTTGGTGGACTTTTACAAGCAATGGACTACAACGTTCAAGTAAGTCCTAAGGGGCCTGATGGTGGTATTGATGTATTGGCGTATAAAGATGCCTTTGGATTCGAAAAACCTATTATTAAGGTGCAAGTAAAGCACCGAAAGTCTTCAGCATCAGCACCAGAAATTCAGCAATTGCTTGGAGCGAATCCAATTGAAGCTAATAGTTTGTTTGTCTCTACTGGTGGGTTTACATCTCATGCTGAAGGGGTAGCTAAGCATAACTCTGTTAGGTTAGTAGATTTAGAGGAACTTGTTGATTTAGTTGTAAAGTGGTATGAGCAAATGCCGAATGATGTTAGGGCGTTGTTGCCATTGCAGAAGATGTATGTGCCTGAGTAATTAAAATTTAGTAATGAAATGTGTAACTGTTTTGTTTCGTCTTTTTATAGTAACCTAAAAAAGAATTAAGAATATTAACGGAGTGAATCCTTGGAGGCCGTCTTTTTCTTATAACTTCACTTATTATAACCAATACTATACTTTAAAGGGGGTGTTTACTTTGGCGACAGCTGAACAAATAAAAATGTTAGTCCGATCTCACTTTGAAAGTAATGATGACAGGTTCCGAACTGTAGTACTGCAAATTGCTGCTTCAGAAGCTAAAAAAGGTCACCAAACTTTTGCTCGGGATTTAAGAGGGATACTAGATAAATATTATGAAAAAAATAATAAAATTATTCCATTTAACAAAGAACTTGATGGATTAATGAGAACTGAACTAAGTGATGGAAAACTGACAGACTTAGTAGTTAATGATGAAATAAAATACAGAATAGAAAAAATACTATTAGAATATTGGCAAAGAGACAAATTAAAGAAGTATGGATTAAATAACAGAAGAAAAATATTATTAACTGGAAATCCGGGAACTGGAAAAACTTTAACTGCATCGGTATTAGCAGGGAGAGCAAAGTTACCATTATGCACTATTGTTATGGATAAATTATTGACAAAGTATATGGGTGAAACGAGTGTAAAACTTCGTCAAATATTTGATTTTATATCACATAATCAAGCAGTTTATTTGTTTGACGAGTTCGATACCATTGGTACTGAAAGAAGCTTAGATAATGATGTAGGTGAAATTAGAAGAATATTAAATTCGTTTTTGCAATTTATTGAGCAAGATGAATCAGACAGTATTATAGTTGCAGCAACAAATAACCCCCAACTCTTAGACCAAGCACTGTTTCGTCGATTTGATGATGTTATACATTATACTTTACCAGATAGAGAACAGGTAGCTAATTTAATAAGGAACAAAATAGGATCTTATAATCATAAATTATTGTCACTTGAACAGGTTGCAGATGAGGCGTTGACACTTAGTCATGCTGATATAACTATGGCATGTAATAATGCAGTTAAAGAAGCTATTTTAAATGGGTCAGGTTATATTGATGAAAACTTAATTATGAGGATGATTATTGAAAGGAAGGAAGTATATCAGAGAGGTGGAATTTAACTATGAGTAGAGAAAAGTTCGATAATCTATTTGTCGAAGATTTTATAAATTCTATACCATATACCTCAAGACAAACAGGAAGAAGTCAAGATCTAACATCACGAAATAGGTTAAATCACGGTCAGAGGTTGAAAAGGTATTTTGAACAATTATGGAAAGAGACCGAGGAACTAGAAAAAGCACGAAAAGCCGTTTCATTACCTATTCGACAAGGAACATATATTGAATTTGAGAGCCTACCGGAATCCAAATTAATATCGAAGAGTTTGGAAGACAGATCAAAAGGGATACGCTTATTAAATATACGTACTCAGAAAGTTAATGATAAAGAAGTGAATAAGGCCACAGTATATGTCCCAAAAGGACAAGAAAATACCTACCTAAACAAAATCGATGCATACCTTGAAGAGGAAACACAAACGGGTAAACCAAAAAACCAACCACTTATTAATAGTATTGAAAGTATTAAATTAGCAGTACTTGAGTCTTTTTGGCCAGTTAGTCAACTACGGTGGATTCCTAAGGAGGAACCTGAATGGTGCGAAATATGGTTAAGTGGTGAACAAAAAGAAATTGAAGATCGATTTAGAGAATTAATTGATAACCAATTATTACTTCCAATTCAAGATGAAATATTACGTTTCCCGGAAAGAACAGTTATATTAGTTAAAGCAAATCAGGAGCAACTAAAAGAAATAATCATGAGTAGTGGAGATGTAGCTGAAATAAGAAAAGCAGCAGAGGTTAATAGTTTTTTTATGGATTTACCAAATAGAGAACAATCGGAGTGGGCTAAAGATCTTCTCGAAAGAATAGAATTTGATAATGACTCTGATGTATCGATATGTATATTAGATACAGGAGTGAATAATGGTCATGTGCTAATTGAACCATTATTGGAAGATGAAAATCGCTTGACATACAAAGAAGAGTGGGGAAAAGATGATCACAATGGCCATGGAACAAAAATGGCTGGAGTAAGTGCATATGGAGATCTAAGAAGAGCTTTAGAAAACCCAAACAATATAAAAATATTACATAGCTTAGAATCTAGTAAAATATTGCCACGAGAGGGAGAGAATGATCCTAAATTGTATGGGGCAATTACCTCAGAATCAGTGAGTCAACACTGCATAAATAATCCTCATAAAAAGAGAATTATTTGCATGGCAGTTACTGCGCCTAAATATGAAACTGGCGACGGCAGCCCTTCTTCATGGTCAGCTGCGATTGATGAATTGACGTCGGGATATATTGATGAAGAACAAAAGCTATTTATAGTTTCAGCAGGTAATATTGAGGATAATACTGATTGGGAGAATTACCCTGAAAGTAACTTAAGTTTGTCTGTACAAAACCCAGGACAATCGTGGAATGCTTTAACAGTAGGTGCTTATACTGAAAAAACAGAGGTTGATTCAAGAGAATATGAAGGATTGGAGGTTGTAGCCCCTAATGGGGGATTATCCCCTTTTAGTTCAACATCATTAGTATGGGATAACAAGTGGCCAATTAAACCAGAGATATTATTGGAAGGCGGGAATGTATTAAAAGACTCTATCACTTGCTATCCATCAGAGGAACTATCTTCCTTAACGACTCACCATCAACCTTTTGAAAATCATTTTAACTTTATTAATGCTACAAGTGCTGCTACAGCAGAATCTGCTTGGATGGCATCACAAATTCTAGTAAAATACCCAGATGCATGGCCGGAAACTGTCAAGGGTCTAATGGTTCACTCAGCCGAATGGACTGATATGATGAAAGAACAATTTTTAGATGGTAATAGAAAAGAAGATTATAGAAAGATGCTTAGGATATGTGGATATGGTGTTCCCCATCTTGATAGAGCAATATACTCCATGAATAATAGTGTTAACTTAATAGTACAATCAGCCTTGCAGCCGTATGATAAGGTGAATAGCTCTTATAAAACGAAAGATATGCACATTCATGAACTGCCTTGGCCTAAAGAAGAACTTTTAGCCCTTGGTGACACAAATATAATGATGAAAGTTACTTTGACATATTTCGTTGAACCAGGGCCGGGTGAAATTGGGTGGAAAGATAGGTACAGGTACCCATCTAGCTTACTTCGTTTTGATGTAAACGGAACAGACACAAAAGAAGCCTTTTTACATAGAATTAATGCAGCAGTAGACAGTGACGACGATATAGACAGTACAGGTGGTAATGTAAATTGGCTTTATGGGAAACAAAGTCGCCACTTAGGTTCAACGCATAGTGATATATGGGAAGGAACAGCAGCTGAGCTGGCAACCAGTAATTTAATTGGTGTCTATCCAGCGATTGGCTGGTGGAGAGAAAGAGCTTGGCTTGGTAGATGGGACAAGAAAGTAAGATATTCTCTAATAGTATCCATTTCGTCTGAAGAAGAAGACATCGATTTATATACACCAATCCAAACCAATATACAAACAACTATACAAGTAGATAATTAATAGAGTTAAAAAGCAAAGGTGAGCGAATCAGTAGTATTCGTCTCTGCCCTTTGCATTTTTATTTTACCCTAAAAATAGGTACGGTGAACCGTATCATAAGTAATTGAGGTACTTTAAAATTATGAGAAAAATTGGTTGGGTAGTATTACTTTTTCAGCAAGAGGGGTAAGTGAAGGGCATGCTTATTTAGGAATGCATTGCCCTCCTATCTCCAAATCAATTTAAAACTCTAACAAGTTCACAGAACCGCCTTTACCATTCCTTTGGTTCATAGTTTAGCTCTCTAAATAATTGTGTGCGCTCTTTCTTTGATAAATCTCTCCATTGTCCAGGGGGAAGATTCCCTAAATGGATATTCATGATCCGAGTTCTTTGCAGTCTATAGACTTCGTAGCCTAACTCTTCGCACATGCGTCGAATTTGACGATTTAACCCCTGCGTTAAAATGATTTGGAATTCGAATTTTGATAATTGATTCACTTCGCAAGGAAGGGTTTTTGTACCTAATATTTTTACCCCTTCAGACATTCTCTTCAAAAATTCGGGGGTAATTGGCTTGTCTACTGAAACGATATATTCCTTTTCATGCTTATTTTCCGACCGTAAAATTTCGTTAACAATGTCGCCATCGTTCGTAAGGAGTATTAAGCCTTCTGAATCTTTATCTAGTCGTCCTATATTAAAAATTCTTAATGGATGATTGACTAAATCAACAATATTACCCTTCACTTTCTTTTCTGTTGTACTTGTAATACCTACAGGTTTATTTAAGGCAATATAGACATTATTTCTAGCCACCCGAATCGGTGCTCCATTTACTAGGACATCATCCCCAGGCTCGACTTGATCACCTATTTGTGCACGTTTTCCATTGATTTTGACTTTTCCTTCAGTAATTAATTTGTCCGCACCTCGCCTAGATGCTTTTCCAGCTTCACTAATATACTTATTAATGCGCATGTTAATCACGACCTTACGTTTAATAATTGTTTATTCTTCTATCAAACATACCTTATTTTAAAGAGCGAATCAAAAAGCTTATTTAAATAAATCACGTAGAATCGTATCATAAATAACTTTTTTATATACGTGGGAAAACCCAATAAATTGAACAAGTCTATCATCTAAAACCAAAAGTCCTGCACTGTGTGTATGAGGGCTTTGTTTTTTTATATTATCGGTGCAAACGCTTTTGTTTTTTACGGATTGTAAAAACATAGTTTACAGAATTTAATAGCTTTTAACTATCGATAAATTGTAAATAATATTTTAATTTTCCAACAATGGTGATACAATATAATTAGTTTATCATTGTTCCAAAAAAGAAGTATGGCTATGTTGCGCCTTGGCTTAATGTGACGCCTGTGCATGAGTACTTAGAATTTTTCTAAGAATTTTAGGGTATAAGGAAGGTTAAAATGAGCAACAAACAAACGAAATCAGATGTTATCTTAGTTGGTGCGGGAATTATGAGTGCGACGTTGGGGGCACTTCTGAAAGAATTAGTACCAGACTGGAATATTAAAGTATTTGAGAAGCTTTCAATCGCAGGAGAGGAAAGCTCTAACGAATGGAATAATGCAGGAACAGGCCATGCCGCATTGTGTGAGCTAAACTACACACCTGAAAACGCGGATGGATCTGTAGATATTAGTAAAGCTATAAACATTAATGAACAGTTTCAAGTTTCAATGCAGTTTTGGTCTTACCTTGTAAACAGTAGGCTGATACATAACCCACAAGAATTTATCAAGCCATTACCTCATATGAGTCTAGTACAAGGGAAACAAAATGTAGATTTTTTATGGAATCGATTTGAAGCGCTTTCAAATAATCCACTATTCCGAGGAATGGAATTTTCTGATGACCCAGAAAAGCTGATGGAATGGATTCCGCTTATTATGCAACAACGTGGGTTGAATGAACCAATAGCTGCAACCAAAATTGACTCAGGAACCGATGTCAACTTTGGAGCCTTAACGCGTAAGATGTTTAATCACTTAGAAATGAATAATGTCGACATAAACTATAAGCACAGTGTTAACGATCTTAAACGTACGAGGGACGGCTTGTGGGAATTGAAAGTACAAAATCTAAATAATGGTACTGTTGAACACCATACGGCAAAATTTGTCTTTATTGGAAGTGGAGGAGGAAGCCTACATTTACTGCAAAAATCCGATATTCCTGAAGGGAAAAATATCGGCGGATTCCCAGTAAGCGGAATATTTATGGCATGTAATAATCCAGATGTTGTCGCTCAGCATCATGCAAAAGTGTACGGAAAAGCTAAGGTTGGTGCTCCGCCAATGTCGGTTCCGCATCTTGATACAAGATTTATCGATAATGAAAAAGCGTTGTTATTTGGACCATTTGCTGGATTTTCACCGAAGTTTTTAAAATACGGTTCAATGTTCGATTTGTTGACTTCTGTAAAACCAGATAACTTTTTAACGATGATGGCAGCAGGTGCAAAAAACGTTCCATTGACAAAGTATTTGATTCAGCAAGTGATGTTATCAAAAGAAAAGCGCATGGAAGAGTTACGTGAGTTTATCCCAAACGCTAAAAGTGAGGATTGGGATTTAATCGTAGCAGGTCAACGTGTGCAAGTGATTAAAGATACTGAAGCTGGTGGAAAAGGAACGTTGCAATTTGGTACTGAAGTTGTTAGTGCCGCTGATGGTTCCATCGCAGCATTGCTAGGAGCATCCCCTGGTGCTTCAACTGCTGTTCACGTCATGCTTGAAGTGATAGAAAAATGCTTCCCAGAGTATTTGAAGGAATGGGAGCCAAAAATAAAAGAAATGATTCCTTCTTATGGCGCTTCATTACTGGAAGAACCAGAGCTTTTGGATGAAGTTCATGCAACAACAGCAGAGGCGCTCGGTTTAGCAGATAATAAACAAGTAAAAGAAAAAGGGAAAATTCGTGTGTTAATGGAAGCATAAGTTGCCATATTGGCAATTGTATGCTTCTTTTTTTTGGATTGTTTTTAAGCATTAGGAGCTAATGCATACCTTGAAATTGAACTTTAATGAACAAGTGAAAAGGGTATTATTGCTCACCTATTAGCAAAAAGGCAGGCCTTCAGTAGACATCTCTTTCTTGTAGCGGGGAAAATTAACAATAATATATATATAAATGTTTTATTGCTATTTGTTTTCACTTTGGTATAATGGTTGCTTATGTGGTTTCAAAACAAGTGGAAGCCATGCATTAATTTTTAGGAGGCTAATTTTGAATCAAGAAAATAAAATTGACTGGCCAGTAATGGCCATAAGCGGGGGACTACTTCTAGCTTTTGTCCTAGCATCTGTTATCAACGCAAGCTTTGTTGGTGACTTAGTAAATAAATCATTTCAGTTTTCAACCACCTATTTCGGTGCACTTTGGCAAGTGTTAATGTTACTTACTTTTATCATTGCAATCATCATCGCTTTTTCAAAATATGGAAACGTGAAACTTGGAAAACTTGAAAAACCTGAGTTTAGTACATTTAAATGGATTTCAATTATTATGTGTACGTTGTTAGCAGGTGGTGGAGTTTTTTGGGCTGCCGCAGAACCGATGTACCACTTTTTATCAACCCCACCAATGTATGGAGATGTAACGGCAGGTACGGAAGCAGCAATTGTTCCTGCATTAACACAATCGTTTTTAGATTGGGGATTTCTAGCTTGGGCAATTTTAGGAACGTTAAGTGCCATAGTTATGATGTACGGACACTTTCATAAAGGTATGCCGCTTAAGCCACGTACACTGTTGTATCCGATTTTTGGCGAGAAGATTATGAAGAAAAGCATTTTTGGTACATGTGTCGATGCCTTTTCAATCATTGCTGTAGCGGCTGGGACAATTGGACCGATTGGTTTTCTAGGACTTCAAGCTGCATATGGTATGGATGCTTTGTTTGGCATTCCTAATACATTTATGACACAGTTATTGATTATTTTAGGACTTATTACGATTGCTTCTATTTCTGCAGTAACTGGTGTTCACCGCGGCATTCAAATTTTAAGTCGTTTCAATATTATTTTTACATTTATTCTAGTTGTTCTCGTTCTTTTACTAGGACCTGGAGCTTTTATTTTTGATTCATTTATTGGGTCTTTTGGTGTTTACATGAGAGATTTCTTTGTAAACAGCTTGTACCGTGGTGATGGAGAATGGTTGTCATTTTGGACAATTTTCTTCTGGGGCTGGTTTATCGGGTATGGTCCGATGATGGCGATCTTTATTAGTCGAATTTCCAGAGGAAGAACGATCCGTGAGCTTGTTACAGCTGTGGCTATTATTGCACCTATTGTGACTAACTTTTGGTTCTCAGTTGTTGGTGGCTCCGGAATATTTTACGAATTACAAAATGCTGGATCTGTATCAGGTCCATTGGATGAAGGTGGAATGCCAGCAGCAATGATAGCGATTGTTGAGCAAATTCCATTTGGTACAGCACTTGCAGCTGCATTCCTTCTTGTAACGATCGTCTTTGTAGCAACAACAAGTGATTCGATGTCTTATACAATTTCTATGGCGGTTACAGGTGGAGGAAATCCATCAAGTGCACTACGTGTATTTTGGGCTGTTATAATGGGAGCAGTCGCATCAGTCCTTCTCTATATTGGAGAAGGGAGCATTGGTGCTCTGCAATCATTTATTGTATTTACAGCAGTTCCAGTTTCACTCATACTACTCCCGATGCTTTGGCTCGCACCAAAGGTAGCAGGGAATATGGCAAGAGAGCAAGGTTTGCTAGTTTCTCAAAAAGCGAAAAAAGACGCAGCTTAAATATAGAAAAAGGATGTTTTGGACTCCAGCTATTTGCTCATCCAAAACATCCTTTTTTACGTACTTATTTGCGATTTTGAATTCGATCGTTTCGTCTGCCAAATCGTAAACGAAATGGATAAAACGGTTAAGATTAAAAAGGTTAAGGAGATCGGTCGAGTAAAAAATAGCGTCCAATCAGGGTCAGCCATAAATGACCTACGTAAATTCACCTCTGCAATAGGACCAAGAATGACACCAATAATTGCTGGGGCTAAAGCGAACTTATACTTTGTAAATAAATAACCGATGATCCCCATTACTAGGAGTATATATAAGTCTGTATGACGGTTATTAAGGACGAACGTACCAATCACACATAACACTAAAATGACTGGGACTAAAATATGCGTTGGAACTTGTGTTACTTTCATGAAATAGCGCATTCCTAAAAACTGTGTAATTAACATCCAAAACGAAGCAACGAAAAAGGCAAAAAAGATTCCACCGACCACATTTGGTTCTTCAACAACGAGTAAAGGTCCAGGTGTAATTCCGTGTACCATTAAAGCAGATAATAACACTGCGGTAACAGCAGAACCTGGTATTCCTAACGCGACCGTTGGAATGAGATCCCCACCGACGGTTGAGTTGTTACCTGCTTCTGAAGCAACAACACCATCTTCACAGCCAGTCCCAAACTCTTTCGGTTTTTTTGACCATTTCTTTGCTTGGTCGTATGCTACGATATTCGCAATACTTCCACCTGCACCAGGAATGGCACCAATGATCGAACCAATTGCAGAGGATCCAATTAAGTTAGCAGGCTTTGATAAGACGATTTTTAATGTTTGTAAAGGTTGCATCGCAAACTTCATCGACTTTAATTTCTCATCTTGACGTTCTTGTTGATCTTTTAACATCTCTTTACGTTCCAACGAAACGAGTAACCTGGAGATCGCAAACATCCCAATTAGTACAACGAGAAACGGAAGTCCAGCCCTGAGCGCTCGTAAATCAAATGTGTAGCGTGCAATACCAGCAATTGGATCCGCACCAACAGTAGCAATTAGTAGTCCAAATAAGCCAGCAATTAATCCTTTAACAAGCGAGTCACCTGTGACACTTGCAATAATCGTTAATGATAAAATAATTAATGTAAACATTTCCCACGGACCAAATAATAAAGCGAACCTTGCAATTTGTGGTGCAATCGAAACGAGTAAGAATAAACTAATAATCGAACTTAAAAATGAAGCCCAAATTCCGATCGATAACGCCTTTCCTGGCTCTCCTTTCTTCGCCATTGGATACGCATCAAATGTTGTAGCAATGGAAGAAGGTGTGCCTGGAATACCTAGTAAGGCTGCACTAATAAGACCACCAGACATTCCCCCAACAAAAACACCGATCATCGCAGCTACTCCAGCAACAGGGTCCATTCCGAATGTAAGAGGTAATGTAAGAACAATCGCCATAGCAACAGTAAAACCAGGAATTAACCCCGCTAATATACCGACAACAACCCCTAAAAAGATGATGACCAATATACGAATCTGAAAAATTTCAGATATCCCTAATAGTAAAAGATCTAGCAATGAAATAACCCCCTTTCTCTTTGATGTTAGAAGAGTAAACCTGATGGGAATCTGACATGTAATACATTTTGAAAAAAGAAATAGGCACTAAGCGTAATGACTACAGCTGTAACCGATAAGATGATTGAATCTTTCTTTTTCTTCGAACTAATAACTAGCCCAGTGACAATAATGAATATAATCGTAGAGATAATAAAACCGATAAATGGCATAATAGAAATGTATAAGAACAAGACAATTAATGTAAAAAATACGAGTTTATATTCAATTAACAGCTCTTTTAAATAGTCTTTTACGTTCATCTCGGAAAGTTCTGCTTTCTTTTTTATAAGCTCTTTTGCTTTTTTGATCATTAATAAAAGTGATAATAGTGCAAGTAACATAGCAATTAACTTAGGGAATGAGCCAGCATTCAAATGTGTTTCATTAAGTGATGGAAAATCACCAGATTGAAAATAAATAATGATACTTAAGATGAATAGAAATAGTCCAGTTAGTAGTTCTCCCATTGTTATCCCCCCTGACAGTTGACCGTTCTTTTATGACATTTATTGAGCACAATGAGTAAAAAAGGGGCCACAAATCGACCCCTTCTACACTTGTGTCATCTTTGAAGCTATATTACGACATGTCATCGCCAATTTCTTCAATAATCTCTCGAATAATGGAGTCTTGTGTTTCTAAATGTTCTTTATACTCATTAGGTCCCATGAAATTCACTTCAGCCCCGACATTTCTAACAGCTTCAATATATTCAGGGTCATTAGCTGTCTCTTCTAATGCTTCACCTAATTGATCAATGATCTCTTGCGGCGTACCTTTCGGTGCAACATAGCCTCTGTTTATACCCATTAAAAGATCATAGCCACTCTCAACAAAAGTTGGGACATCTGGTAGTGATTCAACTCTATCTTCAGTACCAACTGCTATAAATTTCATATCACCAGATTTAACGAAGTCACTAGCAGAAGAGTAATCAACGATCGCAGCATCTATGTGTCCCCCAGCTAATGCTTGAATTGCTTCCGCTAATCCTTCGTAACCGACAAGGTTATAATTAATATCTAATGTTTGTCCTATTTGTTCGATCCAAACACGAGGGATCCCAGATACAGTTCCTCCGAATCGTACTCCTTCACTTTGTCCATATTCAACAAACTCTTCTAAACTATCAATGTTTAAATCACTAGAAATAGCTAAAATTTGATCAGATGATGACATAGATGCTATTGGTTCAAAGTCATCATAATTAATTGGAGTAATACCTGAATGGTGAGCGACAATCAACCCTTCATGAACTTGACCAAGGTTATACCCATTGGCGTCCATCTCTTCAAGGTCCTCTAATCCTACCGTCCCTCCAACGCCAGGGAGGTTAATAACAACAATATCCGTATCGATCTTTTTCTGTGTATGCTCAGTGACAAGCCTTCCTTCAATGTCACTTCCTCCACCCGGTGACCACGGAATAATCATCTCAATTTCACGTGAAGGAAAATCGCTCACAGCCTCTGTTGAATCATTACAGCCACTTAGTAACATGCCGAATACGGAGAGGGTTGAGATGATCGTAAACAATTTTAATTTCATCTTCATTATTTTTCGCTCCTTTTTTCTTCTTTTCGTTTGAAAATCCTTTTGAATAGTTCCGAAAAGAAGGAATTATCTGAATGGTTCCAAGAATTATAAGTTATTTATTTTACACTGTCAATTACTAAAGCGAAAAAATCTTTCTAAAAGTTAGGGATTTTACATTTTTACTTTCTTTTTGTTCTGATGTTTTTTTGGATCTTATCAAAAGGAAATCATTTACTTTTGATAAGGCTATGTCAAAGTTCTTTGTTGTTAGAAAAAACGAAATTTGATGTGATTAGGGTGTGTCGAGCGATATGCGACGACTCCTGCGGAAAAATGTGTTAATATTCCGTTCGCTTATTTTTACACTTTGTGGTAAAGTAAGGCTTAAAAATTTAGAATAATCAAATATTATTAAAGTTAAGGGGTGGGATTAACGTGAATGACACATTAACGACTAGTGAGAAAAAACGAACAAGAACAGTAACAGCCAAGGATATTACAAGTGCGAAAAAAGTGGTTCATGAGGTTGCGGTTCATACACCGCTCCAAAAAGATGAAGTTCTTTCAAGCCGCTATGGTTGTAACGTATATATTAAGCGGGAAGATTTGCAGCCAGTTCGTTCGTTTAAAATAAGAGGGGCATACAATTTCATAAAAAGTTTATCGACAGGACAACAAAATCAAGGAGTCGTTTGTGCAAGTGCTGGGAATCATGCACAAGGAGTCGCTTATTCATGTAATAAACTAAACATTAAAGGGAAAATCTTTATGCCTACTACAACGCCAAGACAAAAAATCTCTCAAGTGCGCTTCTTTGGTGGGGACTGGACGGAAGTCATCCTCATTGGTGATACTTTCGATGACTCATTTCAGGAGGCACAAAAAGTATGTGAAAAGGAGAACATGACGTTTATTCATCCATTTGATGATAAACGGACAATTGCTGGTCAAGGTACAGTCGGGTTAGAAATTTTAGAAGATATGGAAGCGCCAATTTCCCATATTTTTATGGGGATCGGAGGTGGAGGTTTAGCCTAAGGTGTTGCAACGTATTTCAAAGACAAGAGCCCAGAAACAAAACTAGTTGGTGTTGAACCAGCTGGGGCACCAGCTATGAAGCAATCTTTACGAAATAAAAAGGTTGTTACGTTAGATAAAATTGAAAAATTTGTGGATGGAGCTTCAGTAAAAAGGGTTGGTGACCATACGTTTGAAATTCTTCAGCAACTCATTGACGAAGTAACCCTTGTTCCAGAAGGGAAAGTTTGTACGACCATTTTGAAATTGTATAATGAAAATGCGATCATTGCTGAACCTGCAGGAGCATTATCAATAGCGGCACTTGATTTTTATCAAGACGAAATAAAAGGAAAAAATATCGTTTGTATCGTAAGTGGTGGGAACAATGATATTGATCGTATGCAAGAAATGAAAGAGCGCTCATTAATTTACGAAGGATTAAAGCATTATTTTATCGTTAATTTTCCCCAACGAGCTGGTGCTTTAAGGATGTTTATGCTTGAAGTGTTAGGAGAAACTGATGACATAACCCGATTTGAGTACACAAAGAAAAACAATCGTGAAAAAGGGCCTGTTCTTGTCGGAATTGAACTGAAACACCCAAGTGATTATGATTCGTTAATTCATAGAATGACGGAAAATGGCTTTAGCTTTATTGAGTTAAATAAAGACCCTGATTTGTTTAAAATGTTAATTTAATAAGATTTCTAATAAAAATTCATAAAAATGAATTAATATACAATCATGTTTGTTGAAAAGGCACTTATCATAGTGTCTTTTTTTTTGTTGAATTTTCGCCATAAAAATAAGTAAAACAAAGCGAGGAAAATAAATAAAATTTTTTATTTGTTGTGTGTGAAAGCGGATACATGGTTGATGTAAAGTTATTAAAGCGTTTTCAAAATATCTGTATTTTCTGAAAAATCAACTTGACGCGGTTGATACCTGGTATTAAAATAGCAAACAATTTAATACAGATGATTTAACAGATAACAGCACAAAAGTGTTGGAAATCAGAAGGGTATCTAGGGTTCCGGTTATTGTATAAAATACAGTGGCGATTGGTCCGAGCGATACTAGCATCATTTATAAGATGTACACCGTGAGGATAAAAGCCTCTGCGGAAAGGTTCTGATACGCCCAAAAGATTTATTTGGTGTGTCTACCATCCCGCAGAGTCTTTTTTTACCCCTATAAAATCAGAAAAATCAAATTAATTATCAGGAAGGAGAATGAGGATGAGCCGATGGGTTTTTATTGATGGTGAATTTGTAGAAAAGGAACATGCGAAAATTTCTGTGTATGACCATGGGTTACTTTATGGTGATGGGATTTTCGAAGGTATTCGAATGTATGGAGGGAATGTGTTCCGTTTACGTGAGCATTTAGAAAGGTTGTTTGATTCGGCTAAGTCCATTCTTCTAGAGGTTCCTTACACGATTGAGGAACTTGAACAAATTGTTGTTGAAACAATGCGAATCAATGAATTTAAAGATCAAGCGTATATTCGTATTGTTGTTTCAAGAGGTGTCGGGGATTTAGGGTTAGATCCAGCCAAATGCCATCATCCTCAACTTATTATCATTGCAGAGCAACTAGCTTTATTTTCAAATGATTTGTACGACAAAGGGATTGAGATGGTCACCGTACCGACAAGAAGGTCGAGACCCGATATATTGAGCCCAAAAGTAAAATCGCTCAATTATCTAAACAATATTTTGTTAAAAGTTGAAGCGACAAAAGCAGGAGCAGATGAAGCGTTAACATTAAATACAGAAGGTTATGTAGCGGAAGGCTCGGGGCAAAACATTTTTCTTTTAAAAAATCGAGTGTTATATACGCCGCCAAGCTATGTAGGAGCGCTTGAAGGGATTACACGTAATGCGATTATTGAACTTGCGAGAGAACGTGGATATACCGTTAAAGAAGAACCTTTTACAAGGCATGATGTGTTCGTTGCAGATGAAGTTTTCTTAACTGGAACAGCAGCTGAAGTTGTACCGGTCGTAAAGGTTGATAGTCGGGACATTGCAGACGGTACTCCAGGAAAACATACCCACACATTATTAAATGCCTTTCGAGAATTAGTTGTAAGAGATGGTGTTCCTGTCTATACAAATGCAGAAAACCATGCTGGATAAAAAAAAGATACAAACTCATTTAAGGAGTGAAATCATGAGAAGTCATACGATTACGAAAGGGGTCGATCGCGCACCTCATAGAAGCCTATTACATGCTGCTGGGGTTGCCCCAGAAGATATGGATAAACCGTTTATCGGCGTTTGTAACTCTTATGTCGATATTATTCCGGGGCATATGCACTTAAATAAGTTTGCAGAAGTTGTTAAAGAGGCAATTCGTGAGGCAGGCGGGGTGCCCTTTGAATTTAACACGATTGGTGTAGATGATGGCATTGCGATGGGCCATATCGGAATGAGGTATTCTTTACCAAGTAGAGAACTTATTGCCGACTCAGCAGAGACCGTTATTAATGCGCATTGGTTTGACGGAGTCTTTTATATTCCGAACTGTGACAAAATTACACCAGGCATGCTTATGGCTTCAGCTAGAACGAATGTACCGTCAGTTTTTGTATCTGGTGGCCCAATGGAAGCAGGGCGTTCAAGTGATGGTAAGTCCCTATCACTAGCCTCTGTTTTTGAAGGGGTAGGAGGTTATTTATCAGGAAAAATGTCCAGAGAAGAATTATTAGAATTAGAAACAAGTGCTTGTCCGACATGTGGTTCTTGTTCTGGAATGTTCACCGCAAACTCAATGAATACATTGATGGAAATGCTCGGTGTCGCCCTTCCAGGTAACGGAACAATTGTTGCGACATCTGATGGGCGTCATCAGCTGATTAAGGATGCAGCAAAACATCTTATTCGAATGGTAGAAGAAGATGTTCGACCAAGAGATTTAATGACAAAAGAAGCGATCGATGATGCGTTTGCTCTCGATATGGCAATGGGTGGATCCACAAACACTGTTTTACACACGTTAGCAATTGCCCACGAAGCTGGCATTGAATATAGCATGGATGAAATAAACACGATTGCTGAACGAGTGCCGTATTTAAGTAAAATTAGCCCAGCTTCTGATTATTCAATGCAAGATGTTCATGAAGCTGGAGGGGTAAGCGCCATAATTAATGAACTATGCAAAATTGAAGGGGCAATACACCCAGAGAGAATAACGATATCAGGGAAAACGATTGGTGAAACAGTGGCAAATGCGGAAATTACAAACGGTGATGTCATTCGAAGTCAGGATACAGCGTATAGCCCTGTTGGCGGGTTATCGGCTTTATTCGGAAACTTAGCACCGAACGGATCAGTCATTAAAGTTGGTGCAGTCGATCCTTCGATTCGTTACTTTGAAGGAGAAGCGATCGTTTTTGAGTCACAAGATGAAGCGCAAGAAGGCATTAATAACGGAACGGTAAAAGAAGGTCACGTCGTTGTTATTCGTTATGAAGGGCCAAAAGGTGGCCCTGGTATGCCAGAGATGCTTGCTCCGACCTCTGCGATTGCAGGAAGAGGGTTATCAACAAAAGTGGCATTACTTACAGATGGACGCTTTTCAGGTGCGACTCGTGGTATATCGATTGGTCACGTTTCACCAGAGGCTGCGGAGGGTGGTCCGGTCGCTTTTGTCGAAAACGGAGATAAAATTCAAATTGATTTACATGAACGTACGATTCATTTACAAGTTTCAGATGAAGAGCTAGAGACAAGAAAACAACATTGGCAGCCACCAGAATCGAAAGTGAAATCAGGATACTTAGTCCGCTACGCAAAGCTTGTTACTTCTGCCAATACCGGTGGTGTCCTAAAAGTCTAAATCGTGATTGGCTTAAGGGGGGAATATACGATGGATCTTATGACTGAAGAAAAGAAATTGAACAAAACGAGTCAAGTGATGTCTTGTTCAAAAATGTTGGTAGAAGCTTTGAAGCAAGAAGAAGTAGATGTCGTTTTTGGATATCCAGGTGGTGCTGTTTTAAATATTTATGACGCATTGTATGACGGAGGGATACGGCATGTGTTGCCGCGTCACGAACAAGGAGCGATACATGCAGCAGAAGGATATGCACGAGTAACAGGTAAACCAGGAGTTGTCGTCGCAACTTCTGGACCAGGAGCAACAAATGTAGTGACAGGATTAGCTGATGCCATGATTGATTCACTACCATTAGTTGTCTTTACTGGCCAAGTACATTCTCATGCCCTAGGGTCAGACGCCTTTCAAGAGGCACCGACACTTGGTATATCAATGCCCATTACAAAACATAACTATCAATTGCAAGATGTGAAAGATTTACCTCGCATTATTAAAGAGGCTTTCCATATCGCAACAACAGGTAGACCAGGTCCCGTACTGATCGATATACCGAAAGATTTATCAGCTGCAAACGGTCCATTTAACTACACTGAACCCGTTAACCTTCCTGGCTATCGTGTTCAAAGTACACCAGATAAGCAGTCTATAAATGAAGTTATTAAAGCTTTGGAAGAAGCGTCACAGCCAGTCGTTCTAGCTGGTGCAGGTGTCCTTCACGGAAAGGCGTCAGAAGAACTAAAACAATTTGCCGAACAATATAAGCTTCCTGTTACGAATACATTACTTGGGCTTGGAGGTTTTCCAGCTAGTCATCCTCTTTTTTTAGGGATGGCCGGAATGCACGGAACATATGCGGCTAACATGTCTCTTTATGAAGCGGACTTACTTATCAACATTGGCGCACGGTTTGATGATCGACTTACGGGTAACTTAACGCACTTTGCTCCAAATGCAAAAGTTGTCCATGTTGATATTGACTCTGCAGAGATTAATAAAAATGTGACAACGCATGTACCTGTTATAGGTGATGCGAAGGAAACATTGAAGATGCTGTTATCCGAGCCAAAACCAGAAACCGATTATCGCAAGTGGCGGGAAAAGCTGCAAAATGATAAATCGGAAAATCCACTTTGGTATAAAGAAGATGAGACGACGATGAAGCCACAAAAGTTAGTCGAACTTGTTTATAAATGCACAAATGGAGAAGCAGCAATTGCGACAGACGTTGGTCAACATCAAATGTGGTCTGCACAATATTATCCTTTTGATCGTCCAAACAAATGGATTACGTCAGGAGGATTAGGGACAATGGGGTTTGGCTTACCTGCTGCAATCGGTGCGCAAATAGGGTTAACGGATTCAACAGTTGTGGCTCTTTTAGGTGACGCTGGATTCCAGATGACGTTACAAGAGTTAGCATTATTAAAAGAATACAACTTACCTGTCATTGTTGTTGTTGTTAACAACAAATCGATGGGGATGGTTCGCCAATGGCAACAACTTTTTTATAAAGAAAGATACGCAGAATCGTTACTTCCGAATCAGCCTGATTATGTAAAAATGGCTGAGGCATACGGAATAAAGGGAAGCAAAGTCGATTGTGAAAAAGACTTTACCGATGCTTTGAATACATCGCTTGCGCTTCGTGAGCCTTACATCATCGATTGTCATGTTACACCAGATGAAAATGTCTATCCGATGATCGCTCCAGGCAAAGGAATACATGAAATGGTGGGGGTAAAGCCATGAAAAGAACATTGTCGATTGTTGTAACGAATCAGTTAGGGGTTTTAAATCGAGTAACGAGTCTATTTTTGAAAAAAGGTTTTAATATTGATAGTCTCTCTGTCGCCCCAATTGATGACCAAGAAACGTCATTAATGACGATCGTAGTAAATGTGAAGGAAGAAAAAGTTGTGCAACAAATAAAGAAACAACTAGACAAACAAATTGATGTCCTGAATATTACGGATATATCAGAGCAGTTTTCTAAACTAACAGCGCAACAACACTAAAAAGGCTTTTTTCGTATACAGCCTAATGAAAACGAGAAAGTAGCAATGTTTTTGAATTCGATAAAACAGCTTCAATTAAAGAGAGGAGAATGGAAAATGGTAAATATGTATTATGACAAAGATCTTTCATTAAACCCACTAAAGAGTAGAAAGGTAGCGGTTATTGGTTACGGATCACAAGGTCACGCTCATGCACAAAACTTACGTGATAATGGTGTCAATGTGACAGTTGGACTAAGGCAAGGGAAGTCTTGGGAAAAGGCTGTTAATGATGGCTTCTCCGTACAATCTGTAGCAGATGCTACTCAAGATAGTGATGTCGTCATGATTCTATTACCAGACGAAAATCAACCAGACATCTATAAAAACGAAATTGAACCCAATTTATCGAGTGGGAAAGCATTAGCTTTTGCACACGGGTTTAATATCCACTTTAACCAAATCGTTCCTCCAAATGATGTCGATGTCTTTTTAGCAGCACCGAAAGGGCCGGGCCACCTCGTCCGACGAGTGTTTGCAGAAGGTGGCGGTGTTCCAGGATTGTTTGCGGTATATCAAGATGCAACAGGTGAAGCAAGAGACATTGCCCTTGCTTATAGTAAAGGGATAGGAGCGGGGCGAGCAGCTGTTATTGAAACAACCGTTAAAGAAGAAACGGAAACAGATTTATTCGGTGAACAGGCGGTGTTATGTGGAGGCACTACCGCGCTAGTTAAAGCAGGCTTTGAGACGTTAACAGAGGCTGGCTATCAACCTGAAATTGCATATTTCGAATGTTTACATGAATTAAAGCTTATCGTTGACCTCTTATACGAAGAAGGAATCGCAGGAATGCGTTATTCAATTTCTGATACAGCTCAATGGGGAGACTTTACGGCTGGACCGAGAGTTGTTACTGAAGAGACAAAGAAAGAAATGAAAAACATTTTATCTGACATTCAATCCGGTCAATTTGCAAAAGACTGGGTATTAGAAAATAAAGTGAATCGTCCGATGTTTACAGCATTAAATAAACAAGAAAACGAACACCAAATTGAGGTCGTTGGCAAGGAGTTACGTGAAAAAATGCCATTTATTAAAGGGAAGAAAGGGGTGCCTGTTAATGCGCAAGGTTGATGTGTTTGATACAACGTTAAGAGATGGAGAACAATCTGCGGGAGTAAATCTGCACCCTCATGAAAAACTAGAGATTGCTCATCAACTAGAGCGCTACGGTGTCGATGTGATAGAGGCTGGCTTTCCAGCCTCTTCACAAGGCGACTTTCAAGCGGTTAAACAAATTGCGGAAGAGGTCAAAAATTGTAAAGTCGTAGGTCTAGCTCGTTCCACAAAAAAAGATATTGATGCCGTCTGGCAAGCAGTAAAAGGAGCTAAAAAGCCAGGTATTCATCTTTTTATCGCCACCTCACCCGTACACATGCAATTTAAACTTCACAAAGAACCAGAAGAAGTTATTAAGACAGCCGTAGAGTCTGTGCAATATGCCTCGCAATTTTTTTCCCATATCCAATGGTCAGCAGAAGATGCTACTCGAAGTGAGTGGCCTTTTTTAGCAGAAATTATTGAAAAGGTAATTGAAGCTGGTGCAAAAGTAATTAATTTACCAGATACAGTCGGTTATACGACACCAGAAGAATACGGAAAGTTATTTCAATATATAAAACAACATGTACCAAATATTGATCAAGTCAAGCTCTCGGCACATTGTCATGATGATTTAGGTATGGCTGTATCCAATTCATTGTCGGCAATTCAAAATGGGGTCGATCAAATTGAAGGAACGATCAATGGTATCGGGGAAAGAGCAGGAAATGCCTCGTTAGAGGAGATTGCTGTTGCATTAAAAATTCGCAAAGATGCTTACGAAGTTGAAACAAACATTCAACTTAATCAAACCGTTCGTACGAGTAAATTAGTCAGTAAGTTTACTGGAATGGCTGTACCACAAAATAAAGCAGTTGTTGGGGCAAATGCTTTTGCACATGAGTCTGGTATTCATCAAGACGGCGTGCTAAAGAATAAGCAAACCTATGAAATTATTGAACCAGAAATGGTCGGCTTATATTCCAACAAAATGATTTTAGGAAAACATTCTGGTAGTCATGCCTTCCACGAAAAATGTAAAGAATTGGGGATCTATTTAAATGAAAAAGATGGAAAGAAACTGTTTGTAGCATTTAAAGAATTGACAGCAAAGAAGAAAGAAATAACAGAAGATGACCTTTATGCATTGATGATGGACGATTCGTTTATAAAAGGGGCAAGTCCAACGTATCAATTAGAATACTTACAAATTGCGTACGGTTCCCGTGTTATCCCGACGACAACGATTGGTATTCGTACACCAGATGGCGAAGTCTTACAAGAGTCGGCGACTGGAAAAGGGAGTGTTGAATCTGTCTACAATACGATCGATCGGATTTTAAAACAGCCAATTACGTTAGTAGACTATCGTATTCAATCAACAACAGATGGCAATGACTCGCTAGCAGAAGTGTACGTGAAAGTTGACATCGCTGGCCAATCAAGTAGTGGCCGAGGGGTAGAACACGATGTACTTGAAGCATCGGCAAAAGCGTATTTAGATGCCGTTAACCGTATTCAAGTGAAAGAATACTTTGGTGAACAAGAGAAAGGGGTGAGCTCCCTTTAATGAAGAAAATTGCGATTCTTGAAGGAGATGGCATTGGGCCAGAAATAACAAAAGAAGCTGTTTTACTTTTAGAAGAGGTCGGAAAGCAATATGGACATTCGTTTGAATATCAATATGGCAAGATCGGGGGAGTGGCTGTTGATGAAGAGGGAACACCACTTCCAAAAGAAACGGTACAGCTTTGTAAACAAAATGATGCCATTTTACTTGGGGCTGTCGGGGGGCCTAAATGGGATCAAGAAGCCCCATCGCGTAAGCCAGAAAAAGGTTTACTAGATCTAAGGAAATCTTTACAGCTTTTTGCAAATCTTCGCCCTGTAAATGTGTATTCGGCTTTACTTGATTCATCACCTTTAAAACCTGAGGTTGTTCGAGGGGCAGACCTACTCATTGTCAGGGAATTAACGGGAGGATTGTATTTTGGGGAGCCTCGAGAAAGGAGAAGTACAGAGCAAGGGTTAGAAGTAGTCGACACGCTTTTCTATACAGAAGCTGAAATGGAAAGAATATTACGTAAAGCTTTTGAACTTGCTAGGTTAAGAGAGAAAAGAGTTACTTCTGTTGATAAAGCAAATGTTTTAGAGAGTAGTAGGTTATGGAGAGAAACAGCAGAACGTATAGCCAAAGATTATGAAGATGTTTCGTTAGAGCACATGCTCGTTGATAACGCTGCGATGCAATTAATCCGTGATCCGGATCAATTTGATGTACTTGTAACAGAAAACATGTTTGGAGATATTTTAAGTGATGAAGCCTCAATGATCACAGGTTCATTAGGAATGTTACCATCTGCAAGTTTAGGTGCATCTGGTCCTGGCCTATATGAGCCTATTCACGGTTCAGCCCCAGATATTGCTGGCTTAAGCAAAGCCAACCCTTTAGCGACATTATCTTCTGTAGCGATGCTGTTGAAATATTCGTTTCACTTAACAGAAGAAGCAAATGCGATTGAAGAAGCAATCGAAGCGGCGCTAGAAGAAGGATACCGTACACAAGATATTGCAAGGAACGGAGAAAAGGTCATATCGACAGAAGAGATGGGGAAAGTCGTTCGAGTTCACTACCGAGAAATTACGTTGAATAAACGGTCAAAAGAGAAGGTGAAACAGTCATGACGAAAAAAACACTTTTTGAAAAAATATGGGACCAACATGTCGTCAAAGCTGAAGAAGACAAACCGACATTAATGTATATCGACTTGCATATGGTCCATGAAGTCACCTCACCTCAAGCGTTTGAAGGATTACGAATGGCAGGTAGAAAAGTAAGAAGACCTGAATTAACGTTTGCGACGATGGATCACAATGTTCCAACCGTAAATCCACTCGTTATCAATGACAAAGTCGCCTCGAAACAAATAAGTACATTAGAAAAAAACTGTACAGAATTTAGCGTTCCATTAGCTGATTTGCAAAGTGATGAACAAGGAATTGTCCATGTTATTGGTCCGGAATTAGGATTGACGTTGCCAGGGAAAACGATCGTTTGTGGAGACAGTCACACGTCGACCCACGGCGCATTTGGAGCACTTGCTTTTGGGATTGGTACAAGTGAAGTAGAGCACGTACTTGCTACGCAAACGTTATGGCAATCAAAACCGAAGACGTTACAAGTAGACATTCAAGGCGAATTACAGCGCGGAGTAACAGCAAAAGATGTCATTCTCGGATTAATTGCTTCTTACGGTATAGATTTTGGGACAGGATACGTCATTGAATATACAGGTGAAGCAATCCAAGCGATGAGTATGGAAGAAAGAATGACGGTCTGTAATATGTCGATTGAAGCTGGTGCACGAGCAGGGTTAATCGCACCTGATGAAACAACGTTCAACTATTTAAAAGACCGAAAATACACGCCGAAAGGAAAAGAATTTGATGAAGCAGTAAAAGCGTGGCGTCAGTTACAAACAGATGAAGGAGCAGTATATGACAAAGTCATTACTTTCGATGTGTCCTCTTTAGAACCACAAGTGACTTGGGGAACGAATCCATCCATGGGAATCGGGATTAACGATATTGTCCCTAATCCTGAGAAAATGGAAAACAGTATCGACCGAGAATCGGCGTATCATGCTCTTGATTACATGGGATTAAAACCTGGTACAAAAATGACTGATGTAGAGGTCGACTATGTGTTTATCGGATCTTGTACGAATTCTAGGTTAGAAGATTTACGTGAAGCAGCGAATGTCGTAGCCGGTCATAGCGTAAATGAAAATGTGACAGCATTAATTGTTCCAGGGTCTAAACAAGTCAAAGTTCAAGCCGAAAAGGAGGGCTTAGATCAAGTGTTTAAAGATGCTGGGTTTGAATGGCGAGAGTCGGGGTGTAGTATGTGTTTAAGTATGAACCCTGATGTCGTTCCTCCAGGGAAACGCTGTGCCTCTACTTCGAATCGTAACTTCGAAGGTCGCCAAGGTAGAGGAGCGAGAACACATTTAGTTAGCCCGACACTTGCAGCAGCCACCGCAATTAAAGGGAGATTTTGTAATGTCCATGAATTAACGGCAGTAGGGAGTGGGCCATCGTGAAACCATTTAAAAAATTGACAGGATTAGTAGCCCCTTTAGATAAAGCGAATGTAGATACAGATCAAATCATTCCAAAGCAATTTTTAAAACGTGTCGAACGTTCTGGTTTTGGCCAATTTTTATTTTATGATTGGCGCTATAAGGACGGTGAACAAAAAAATGAGGAGTTTATTTTAAATCACCAAAAATTAAAGCAAGCAAACATTTTGCTAGCAAGAAATAATTTCGGTTGCGGTTCTTCACGTGAACATGCTCCTTGGGCACTTCTTGATTACGGATTTAAAGTCATTATTGCGCCATCTTTTGCTGATATTTTTTATAATAATTGTTTTAAAAATGGTATTCTTCCAGTTGCATTATCAAATGCAGAGGTTGACGTACTGTTTAATAAAGCAAAAAATAACACATTAAGGCTCACGATTGATTTGGAAAAGCAACTTGTCATTGATGATTCTGGCTTATCTTTTGCATTTGATACAGACGCTTATCGAAAGGAAATGTTATTAAACGGATTGGACGATATCGGAGTTACAGAAAAATATGAAGAAGAAATTATGAAGTATGAAAATGGGAAAAAGAAGTTATATCAATTGGTACGCGCTTGAATAAGTGTGGAGGGATGGAAAAGGGTACGGACCTGAGAAAAGATTCTCATCCGTATCCTTTTGTTTACATGTTTTTATATTAATGAAAATTCCTATAATGTGCCTTTGTTATGGGTGTTTATGAATTGGTTACATCAGAAACGGTTGTTTGTTCGGTCTTGTTAAAGGTTTTTTCAGCAGTAATTCTTTCCGGGTGTGAATAAATATTAAAGGTTGTCCCTCTAATAAATCCAACTGCTGTAATATTTAAATCGTCAGCTAATTTGATCGCTAAATCTGTAGGCGCAGATTTTGAAAGGACAATTCCCACCCCTATTTTCGCTGCTTTCATCAATACTTCTGAAGAGAGTCGGCCACTAAACACGAGCACCTTATCTTTAATAGGAATTCGATTCATTAAACAATGTCCATAAAGCTTATCAAGTGCGTTATGTCTGCCAATATCGGTATGGCTTACAATAATGCCATCTGAATCACAAATAGCGGCATTATGTACGCCACCTGTTTGTTTAAAAACATTACTACTTTCTTGCATTTGACTCATTAATTGAATACATTTTCCCGCCTCAATTGTCATATTTGAAGTGGACGTCTTTGCTGTGATGACATCATTATAAAAATAAAATTGTCTGCTTTTTCCACAACAAGATCCGATAAAGCGTTTTGAATAGTATTGTTGGCTTACCGTTTGTTCTGCATGTAATTCGATATAAGCAATGCCCTTATCTCTATCAATTCTCATATTTTTAATGTCATCTATAAAACGGATCACTCCTTCGGAAGCTAGAAACCCAACAACCATTTCTTCAAAGTACATCGGAGTACAAACCATTGTTGCAAATTCATTATCATTTACAAAAATCGTTAAAGGGAACTCAGTGACAATTTCATCGTTTTCGTAATGAAATTGTCCATCTCTAAATTTAACAATAGGTCTTTGACTACTCATTTCACTCAATGTATTCACCCACTTATCACCTTAGTTTACTTATGAAAATATGAACCTATTCAATATCCAACATAATCCTCTTAATAAAAGACAGTTTTTAAAAATGAAGAAGACTTTATAAACAAAAAAATTGAAAAAGTTATTGCGTAAAATAAAAATTAAAGGTATTCTTTTTATATCAAAAAGTTCACGAAATTGTAACATTTATGATATGAGATAGCGAACCTGTCGTCAATGATAAATGTTAACCAATTTAATGAAAGCGATTTCGAGTTGGTCCTATAACAGGGAACCTGTTTGATACTAACCGGCGCATGATTTTCTATGTCAATTTTTATTTTTATTGACTACAAGAAGATGCGGCGGTTTTTTGTTGTTACTAGAAAGAGAAGGAGTGAATGACATGGGGAAAGTAAAGAATCGTTGGTTAATGGCTTTAGCTGCAGTTGGGATTCACGTTTCAATCGGTTCTGTATACGCATGGAGTGTCTTTACAAATCCATTACATGAACAATTTGGTTGGAGCTTAAGTGCAATTTCTTTAACATTTAGTATTGCAATTGCATTTTTAGGCTTATCTGCTGCCTTTATGGGCCACTTTGTAGAAAAGTATGGGCCTCGTAAGTCTGGACTGGTATCGGCAAGTTTTTTCGGTGTCGGTTTAGTCGGTGCTGGTTTTGCAATAAGCATTGAGAGTTTAATTTTATTTTACATTACTTATGGAGCCTTAGGTGGAATTGGTCTTGGAGTTGGATATATTACACCGGTTTCAACGCTTGTAAAGTGGTTCCCAGATCGCCGCGGACTTGCAACAGGGCTCGCTATTATGGGATTTGGCTTTGCAGCAATGATCGCAAGTCCAATTATGGCAAGCTTAATTAGTTCAACTGGGATAGCCAATACGTTTTATATTTTAGGAGTCGTCTATTTTGCGATTATGGTCCTATCGGCACTTTATCTTGAGAGACCACCAGAAGGTTGGGCACCAGAAGGGTTTAAAGAGAAAGTCGCATCAGGAGAGAAAGCAGCTGTTGCTGACTTATCACAGTTAACTGCAAATGAAGCGGTGAAAACAAAGCGTTTTTATTATTTATGGATCATGTTATTTATTAACGTTACATGCGGAATTGCAATTCTTTCATTAGCGTCGCCAATGGCGCAAGAAATTGCAGGTCTTTCTGCAGCAGCAGCGGCAACGATGGTTGGATTAATGGGTCTCTTTAACGGAATTGGTCGCCTTGGGTGGGCTTCTATTTCAGACTATATTGGTCGCCCCAATGTATATACAGCCTTTTTTGCCATTCAAATTGTCTCATTCTTATTACTGCCAAGCATTACACACGCATTGATTTTTCAGCTAGTGCTCTTTTTAATTATCACTTGTTACGGTGGTGGCTTTGCTTCGATTCCAGCATACATCGGAGATTTGTTTGGAACGAAGCAACTTGGTGCGATTCACGGGTACATTTTAACTGCTTGGTCAGCTGCTGGTTTAGCAGGGCCAATTATCGCATCTTGGATTCGTGAAGTAACAAATAGTTATGCACTAACATTGTATATTTTCGGTGGAATGTTTATTGTAGCCTTTGCTGTTTCTTTATTCATTCGTGCGGATATTAAACAATTAAGAGCGAAAAATGAGCAAGAGGAAGAGTTAGCAAGTTGACTTTTAAAAGTGTAAAGACTAACCTCTTATTAAGATAAAAATAAAGGGTTGACGGAAATGAATAAATTTGAAGCTGAATTTAGTAACTTAGTTCGTTCTTTTCGAAAAAAGCATATGGGAAAAGGACCTAGTAAAATCAACACAACATTTTGTAAAAGCTGGGCTATTTGCGAGATGGAAGGAAATCTATCTCCAGTTGAAAAGTTTATTGCAACAGCAGATGAAGGAAAAGATATGCTTCGTGCAGCCCGGACAGAAATGGTCAAGGATATGTACAGGAAAAATCCGCCAATAGAAATGGAAGAGTTTCTGGGATGTAAGTTTTTACATTTGTTTGTTGATATTGATATCGACCGTGATTTCGGAATGTCCGTATTCGTTTTTGACGAAGATATCGAACAAAAATTCTCTGCTTCGAAGTAGATAAGTGTAAAGTACTAGATTCTTGTCTAAAAGCAAAAATATAAATCTATATAAGGTTTGGCACTTAGCAGCGGTCCTGCTCAAGACTTAACCACCGCAACATTTTCTGAATGGGGAGTGTGCGGTGGTTTTTTATAGAAAATGCTTGTTAAAACTTGTAGATTGATATTTTACAAGGTGGATTTTTATGCGAAATAATTTTGCACGATGAAATAAGTGTTGATCGTTTGAATGAGCGAAGTCCACGAGACTCTTGTGGGATAGCGTCAGGTGAAGACCCCGTAGAACGAACTTGAGAGTTCGAGGAGGCTGAGGCGACGCCCACAGAAAGCGAGTGGACGAAAGCGAATGGTCAATTATAAACCTTATTTTCAGTGTAGCCATAGAAGGAACAAAAGGTACTAATTGATGTAAGGAGTGTTACAAATGGGGAAGACAAAACATAATGGACCGATGAAAAAATCGAAGATACCAGCACCAAAGCATTGGGTGAGCCCAATCCCATTTGGTCTTGGAAAAGTAAAGCCAAAACATATTCGCGATTCTTTTAAAACGATTTATGAAAATAAAGATAACTTAAACTATGCGAAAAACATTATTACAAAAGGTGTTTGTGATGGGTGTGCATTAGGGGTTTCTGGCTTATATGACCAAACGTTAACAGGCCCTCACGTTTGTACGACAAGGTTTAACGTCCTTCGGTTAAATACAATGCCTGCCATTAAAGAAGATATTCTTCACGCAGATATTGATGAATTAAGAAAGTATTCTAGTACAGAATTGCGTAAACTAGGACGTATTCCATACCCATTGATCCGCAGACCAGGTGAGCGAAAGTTTTCACGTATTTCCTGGGATGATGCGATGGATATGGTAGCAAATAAGATGAAAAAGTTAGATCCGAAGCAATATGCGTTTTACTTAACGTCACGGGGGATCACGAACGAGTCCTATTATGTAGCAGGAAAAGTATCTCGTTTTTTAGGAACGAACAATATTGATAATGCCTCTCGAATTTGCCATTCACCGAGTAAAACAGCACTAAAGCGCTCAATTGGTGTTGGGGCATCGACGGCGAACTATCAAGACTGGATTGGAACCGATGTCTTGTTATTCTGGGGAAGTGTAGCATCTAACTCTTCACCAGTATCAACAAAATATATGCTTGAAGCGAAGAAAAAAGGAACAAAGATCATTGTTATCAATCCTTATAGAGAACCTTCTATGGATGAATATTGGGTGCCGTCCGTTCCTGAGTCTGCACTATTTGGAACGAAAGTGGCTGATGATTTTTACCAAGTAAATATCGGTGGCGATATTGCCTTCATGCATGGAATTATGAAGTATTGGTTTGAGATGGAACAAACTGAGCATGGTGCAGCCATTAATCATCAATTCGTAAATGAGCATGTCAATGACTATGACGAACTGAAAGCGAAAGTTCAAGAGCAATCTTGGGATGATATTGTAGAGTCTTCTGGTGTCAGTAAAGAAAGAATCATCGAACTATCTGAACTTCTAGCTAAAAGTAAAAATGCTGTTTTTGCTTGGGCATTAGGGTTAACGATGCATTCATTTGCAACAGATAACATTTCACAAGTTGCAAACCTTGCTTTATTACGCGGTTTCTTAGGTCGTCAATATAATGGATTAATGCCTTTCCGTGGCCACTCTTCTGTACAAGGAAGCGGGGAAATGGGTGCAGATCCATTTGTTCTTCCAGGGGGAGACTTTGAGCCGAAAAATATGGAGCGCATCGAAAAGTTATGGAACTTTGAACTTCCGAAATGGCAAGGAGATATCGTTGGAATTACACTTGAAAACATACTCCTGCCAGAAGATCATGAGAGAAAAATTAAACTTTATTATTTATCTGGTGGAAACTTCATTGAAACGATGCCAGAGCCAGAGTTTGTTGAACAGGCATTATCAGAGTTAGATATTCGTGTGCATCAAGATATTATTTTAAATACGTCAACACTTGTAGATGCAAAAGAAGCGGTTATTGTTCTTCCTGCGAAAACGCGTTATGAGCAAGAAGGCGGCGGCACGTCTACTTCAACGGAACGAATGGTTTATTTCTCTCCAGAAATTGAGGGGAATAAAAATAAAATAGAAGAAGCGCGTGCTGAGTGGAAAATATACATTGATTTAGCAAAACGTGTGAAGCCTGAGACGGCACACCTAGTTGACTTTGAAGATTGCCAAGCGATTCGTAATGAAATTGCGAAGGCAAACCCAAACTATGAAGGCATTCAACATTTGAAAAATCAAGGTGATGTGTTCCAATGGGGCGGTGCATGGCTATGTGAAGATGGCATTTGTCCGACAGAAGACGGAAAAGGAAACTTAATTACTGTTGATATTCCGAACTTAAATAAAAAACCAGGTGACTTCTATATTACAACAAGACGAGGAAAACAGTTTAACTCCATGGTTTATGGTGAAACAGATCCTTTCAACCAATCAGAGAGATATGATGTATTAATTAACGAAGAAGATGCAAAAGAATTAAGTATTCAAGAAGGAGAAGGAATTGTCGTTTATAATCAATTTGGTGTTTTCCAAGGCCGCGCAAAGTTCGTGTCGATGGCAAGAGGAAACCTCGGCGTTCACTTCCCAGAAGGAAACTTTTTATTACCGAAAGGTCGTTATGAAAAGTTTGCCGGCATGCCTGACTACAATATTGCAGTAAAAGTTGAAAAGGCAGATCGTTTTAATGCACGAAAAGATACAAAATATCTTGAAAAGCCAATTGCTGATTTAGAAACAACGGTTAGCTAAAAAGGAGGGAGGATGAGCGAAACGCTTATCCTCTATTTCTTATTGAGCTGAGATAACCGTGGCTTTATCTAGTCACAGTTTTATTTATTCGTATTATGTTTTTTAGCGGGTAACCGTTTACTCGCATGACGATGTCCTTGACGTTGCTTGTTCTTTTCGTCCTTTGCTTGGCGCTCATGTAAATTTTCTACAAACTCATGTGTTGTTTCGTTGTCCATATTGATTCCCTCCTTGTTATTACTTTAACCACTGCCATATAAAACATACAAAAGTGCATGGAGACGAAATCGTCAAACAGAAATGTAGGGGAGGTCATACGTCTTTTCTCTAAAGCTGGAGATAACATCAAACGCTTACCTGATGATTAAATAAGAAATACATTTCAAGAAGTGCTATAAGAGGATTTTTATATTACTTTAGTTTGTACTGTCACTTTATTGTAGTGGTTATATCGGTTATGTTGCTAGGCGTGTAATAAGTTATCTGAAATCCTTCAGAGCATTCTGTGAACAGCTAACAAAAAAACGCCTCACAAATCGGTGTAAAGCCGGCCTGTGAGGCGTTGATTAAAAGATAAGCGAAAGATATATATACTTATTCAGAAAATGGTTAAAGTACAAAGACGAGAATCTGTGCCGCGATAGCTACAAAGATAAGTGCAAACGGATAGGCGGCGGCATAAGCTATAGCAGGCTCATCTCCTTTAGTAAGCTGGTTAACAGCTCCTAACCCCGGCGTACTTGTTAATCCTCCGCAAAGGGCACCGAGCGAATGAAGAATGCTTAAGTGAAATATTTTTTTTGCAATGAAAAATCCGGCCAATATGGGCAAAATGGTGATAAGCGCCCCTCCAAAAACAAGACGAAGCCCTTCTGCCATGACGACCTCTACCATACCCTCACCTGCTGTCGTACCGGCCCCCGCTAGAAACAGGACGAGGCCTATATCACGGATCACCTGATTGGAAGGCTGGAAGAATCTGGCCTGAATAGGGCCGAGTTTTCCGAAGTGACCGATAACTAAGGCAACGAATAAAGGACCACCCGCCACACCGAGCGACAATGTTCCAAGTCCCGGCAAATAGATCGGCATTAATCCGACCAAAATGCCTATAAGCAAAATTAAACTTAATGAAAAAATGTGCACATTAGTAACAGCGAGTTTTTTCCTACTGAAAATCTGTTCAACTTCATTCAGACGGTCTTCACTGCTTACGACGGTTAAGATGTCACCACGTTCAAGACGCCAGCCAGGATTCTGGTTGAACTCAAAGCCTCCCCGCTCCATTCGCGTGACGGTTACACCGAACTTGCTTCGTAACCGCAGCTCCCTTATACTTTTTCCTATCATGTCTTCCGCATCCACGGTGACCTTTCTCAGTTTAATATGGTCGGCATTGGAGAAATCAGTGGAAACTTTCCGTCCGATATCCTCACATAATTTTTCCAGGTCGCGCAGTATACCTACAGCCACAAGTAGATCGCCTTTTAAAATGACTGTATCGCTTAAACTGATAATGCTACGGTCTCCTCTTATGACCCGACTGACCACAGTTGAACTATTAGGTGCAAGCTTTAGTTCCTTCAGCGTTTTTTTATGAATATGGTCCTGTGTCACTTCAATAGTCATCACTTCCGGAGAAGCTTTATGTCTTACAGGTCCCACTTTCCGTTTTAAATCTTTTTCTAAATCAATCTGCAGCAGCTTTGGGAAAAGTTGGACAAACAGTACAACAGCCACCACACCAAACGGATAAGCAATCCCATAACCGACTGATGCGAGTGGATCATTGGTTGCTTGGAGGGCAGCGGCAAGACCCGGCGTACTGGTAAGAGCGCCTGTCATAAGCCCGATACTTAAAGCGGGCGACAGTCCTAGTAGTTTTGAAACTAAAATAGTTGTCAAAGAAGCGATCAGTACAATCAGCAAACCAATAATGCCAAAAATAATCCCGGAAGTTCTCATCATTCTGAAAAACCTGGGACCTGCCTGCAGCCCGACGGCAACAATAAAAAGACTGAGGCCGAGATTTTGTACCACCGATGAGATCTGGTAACCGAAATGGCCGAATACCATGGCCACAAGCAGCACACCCGACGTACCGAGACTAAGTCCTTTTATTTTTGCCTGTCCAAGAAGTGAGCCGAGAAATAAAATAACAAAAAGGAGCACAAGCGGCTCTTGCAATAATTGTATGAGCGTCTCCACACTATTTTCCTCCATCTCTAGTTATACCTGGTGACCAATAAATGAATACTTTCAATTATAGAGATCCTGTAAATAAAAAAAAGTGTTTTCTCCTTGTAAACGAAAGGATTCACACATTTTTAGAAAAACGTTCATACAGTTGTCAATGATAGCGCTGTCACTCACTTCGTTAAATGAGCAGATATTCTCATCTCATGAAGTGAAACTTTCCATCTAATTGCTAACTACCGTTAGTTGAAGAAGAAACGATGAAATTCAAGTAGAGTTCATTCTCTACTTTTAATTTTTTTCTTTTTTTGAGCTAGATGGATATTCATTTAATTCAATTTGTGACTCATAAGTGCCTAGCTCTCTCCATCCTTTACAAGATACAAGTTCTCCACCTTCTAAGTCTTTATGTATCTTGCAAAAGAGGTGCCTGGCACTTTCTATTGAGTCATCCTCTACAGGGGCGTTACCATAGTAAGAATTGACGAAGGGTTATCCGATTTGATTAATATTTTCTATCTTCCGATCAGAAAGAATGTCTAATGTAATACGTGATTCAACGATGATAGCAAAAATCAGCGTAGCAAACGCTAAATGTAGTACAGCAAGGGAGACAGGCATTTCAAACCAAATCATGACAAGTCCGATAACTGCTTGTACAAAAACAATGATGGAGGTAAGAGCAAAACGGTTCTCGATTTTTTCACCCCATCCATTTTTAAATGCGACAACGGTTAAGGTGAAAATATAAACAGCAGCAACTGCAGCAAGCACAAAGTGTACAGCTTCAAGAGTGTCTACCATGTTTTGTGGGATCGGCTTTGAAAGAAATAACCATTCAAACGCATTTCGATTCACACCGTGTTGATGTTTAATATATCCTCCTATTCCAAATGTGAATAAAAGCATGGTTAGTACGATATTTAAATGATATTTCATCCGTTTTTGTCTATTTAAAGGTAATCGATATTCATTGTGATATGGAATAAATGTGGGTTTTGAATAGCGCCATATCCATATTAAACTAGCTAAATATACCATCGCAACTATTAGGTGGATTGTAACAATGATTGCAGGGACATGCAGGAATACAACGATTGCACCGAGAAGAATCTGTACAAGGAGTGTACCCATCATACCGATCGCCACATTTTTTTGAATGACAGAACGGTTTTCACGAAGAATTTTTAGCATTAAAAGAGCTGATAAAGCTTGCACGATCAGTGCAATCACACGATGAGCAAATTCAATAAGAGTTGCCCCGGATAACTCAGGAATGACTGCCCCATTACATAAGGGCCATTCAGGTCCGCACCCCATTCCAGAACCTGTTGAAACGACGAAACCTCCAAAAACAATTAATCCAAATGTCATAAAACTAGTCAATAAAGCTAAACGGTGAATAGACAAAGGTTTTTCCTCCTCCATTTTTTGTATATGTGAAACTAGTAACAATTTTTTACATTCATAGATACATATATTACTAATCTTTTCCTGTCAGATGATTTTTATACATGAAGAAAACTCGGCGGTTGCTAAGCATTGAAATAATGGATGGTTACGTTGAGTTAGCCTCATTGTTAAAGTGATATTATTTTCACTTAAGTAAAAAAGCCCACCAATTGGTGAGCTTTAAAACGATTGAATAATGATTTGAAGGGTTATGAAAAAGAAGTTGGCACTTTAAATGTAGAAAAATCGTCTGCAACAAACGTATGAGGGAAGATTTCTTTTGCTTCATTTAATAATGTTTTAATATCTTCAGCTTGGTATCGTGTACTTATGTGGTTAAGGATAAGTTGTTTTACCCCAGCTTGTTTTGCGATTGTCGCTGCTTCCACGGTTGTTGAGTGAAAATATTCATTGGCTAGAAGGTGGTCCTCTTTTGCGAAGGTAGCTTCGTGAATTAGCACATTAGCATTTTTCGCTAATGGAATCGACCTCTCATTGAACCGTGTATCACCTAAGACGGTAACAACCTTCCCTTTTTTAGGAGGTCCGATAAAGTCTTGCCCATTTACAGTTCTTCCATCTGGCAAAGTGATCGATCGACCATCTTTTAATTTTTTTAAAATAGGACCAGGTTCAATTTGTGCTGCTTTTACTTTGTCCATTAATAACGGACCAGGGAGGTCTTTTTGCTGTACTCTAAATCCAAAAGATGGTAGACCATGAACGAGCTTGGCAGTCGACACTAGAAACTCATTGTCTTCAAATAACTTTCCTTCCTGATTAAATTCTTCGATATACAGCGGGTACCTTAAATGAGTGCCACTTGTTTTAAGAGAAATTTCAATAAATTCCTTGATCCCCTTTGGTCCATAGATGTTTAAAGGTGTTTCTGCACCTTGAAAGGAACGACTTCCTAACACACCTGGTAATCCAAAAATGTGGTCACCGTGTAAATGAGTAATAAAGATTTTTTCCACTCGTCTTAACTTAATGGGGGTATGTAATATTTGATGTTGTGTTGCTTCCCCACAATCAAAGAGCCAAATCGAAGCTTGCTTATTCATCAAATGTAAAGCTAAGGAAGAAACATTTCGATGTTTTGCAGGTACGCCAGACCCAGTTCCTAAAAATGTAATGTTCATGTTTACCTCCTAAGTAAAAAGGTGATTTGCTTATTACATGATAAGTATGGACGACTAAAAGATCAATCATAAAGAAAGGCGTGAATGTAAGAATGAATCCATGATAAATATGGGTGAAAAGATGGGGTTGTTCCATGTCAAACAACATGAAACAACCCCTAAATCTAGCTGTTCTTTTCTTTTCTTATAAGTTCTGATTGGATAATATAACGCTCTGGAGCATTCCCAAGGTAATTGAAGGGATAGCAAGTCGTTAAAGTTAAGATAGAGCTATCTTTATTTACAATAACCGTACGATCATTTTTATCTGTGATCCAAATATCTACGATTTCATAAATATAGTTGGTCCCTTCAAATTTCAAATGTAATTGATCACCTTCTACTAAATCTCCAACGTCTCTAAATACTGTGTCTCGATGTCCAGATAGAACTGTATGACCTACAATGTCTGGTGTGACTGTCCATTGACTATCATACATTCCAACTCCCTTTTTTAAGGAAGTTGACTCAGTTCCCCAGTAAACAGGGTACAACCTTTCAAGCTTAGGAATGGTTAACTCAGCTATTTGGGAACCTTCTTCAAGCAACGGAATATTTTCTGGCTCACTCTTTTCAATGTTTGTTGAGCTTTCTTTTTCTACTAGTTGGTAGTCCATAGCATGCGTATTTGATTGCATTGAAAGGTCTACAACAGAGTTTCGCTGTTCGAGCCATGTATAACCGTTATAAGAAAAAATCATACCCCCTGATAACAATAAAAGGAGACCGAGTATTTTCATTTGATATTCTCCTTTTTAACACTTTAAGAATGTATAAAATTTTAGAACTGTGGCTTAGTCACTCGGCGTAGCTAAAAATTTAATGTGTAAAGTAAGGTTTACCGGCTAAAGACCCGACGTCCTCTCGGAACGCCGATGCTAGCACATCCTGTGCGTCGCAACTACGCCTCTGTCTTCGCCATACAGCAAAAAAGTAAGTTTAACACTACTGATTATTTACTAATTGTTTGCGAGTTATTAAAATAACTCCTGTTCCTGCTAAGATCAAGCCAGCTATTGTCCACAAAGGATAAGAAGTAGCTGTATCAGGAAGCTCTCCACCTTCTTCAACATCAGCTAGGTCATTCCTATCTGCAATAATCCATTGGTCATTCGCATACTCATAATGAACCGTTAGTGTGAATTCACCTCTCAGTGCATCTTCGCGTGATTGTGTAAGGTGATATTGGTTATTATTGACTTCTTCTAATGTATATTCTTGTTCAAAATCAATGTAGGCTGGGGCATCTTGGGGTAAATGATAATATCCATCATCATCTTCTTTAAAATATTGACCTAAATAAAAGTCAGCTAGCTCGTCACTCATAATTTGATGGAAAGCTTGTTCGAATTGTTCTGTTGAATCAAATTCAACAACTTTTTGGTCATCATCTGTCTCTACTTCAATTAAATTTTTGAATTGCTCCTCTAACTCCTCGATAGGTGGCTCACCGTGAGAATCTGCAATGGCTGACGCAGAATAACTGAATACTAGGATGAAAACAGTAAGGATACTAATGAATCTTTTCACTTTTTTTCCTCCTCCTTTAATTTTTCAATGTCTAATTAACTCGTTTCACTTTTGTAATAACCTTATGATAAATAAATTAAACGAGGATTTTTGAAAGGAAGAGAATATTTTATGAAAAACCACCTCAACATCCTGTTTTTTGTTATACCTAATCGTTGATGAAAATTAGACTCGCTTTACACCGACGAACGGTTGAGCTACTTCGAGCTTCTGCTCTCAGGGATCTCAACTCGCTCGTTTTTCCGCAGGAGCACTCCATTTTCATCAACTTTTTTGATCTGAATTGTGCATACAAGTAACAGAATCGCCTTTTCAATTAACTTAAAAACCTCCTTAATTAGGAGGTTTTAGTGTTCGACTAAGTTATCAACTTGTACAACGAATTCATTTTGGGGATCGTCGAGCGGGAACACACGCGCTGTTTCATTTTGATCATCTACATGTTGAATATAAATCGGTGTCCCATTATACGTAACATTAGCCATAATTGGTGATTCAGAAATTTCTTCGGCTCGATGTCTGTTCATGTTCCAACCTCCTTTAGCACAAAACCTTTAAGGGCCTTCTTCAATTAGTCCTTCTAAATCGACTTCTTGTTCATTCTTCATCTCATCAAGAGGAAAAACTGTGGCTGTTTCATCATTCGGATTTACATTTTGAATATAAACAGGTACGCCGTGGTAATTGACGTTGATCATTTGTTGAGAGTTAATAATTTCTTGTGCGCGCTGGCTATTCATTGTTTCCTCCTTTATAAAGGCGTTTATGTTATTTTTTCATAAATATAATGAAATATACGAGGATGACAGGTGTACTTTAATAAATGGCTGTGTCAAACGCGAGTGTTGATTTTACAAACTAATAAATAAAAAAACGACTCATAGGTTAAAAACTAAGAGTCGTTTTAAATATTGTTATATTTGTATAGCTTTTCCTTCGTTAGCGGATCGATAGAGAGCTTCAATAATTTGTTGTAAGATAACCCCTTGTTCCGCTGTTGATGAAGGTTCTGTTTCATTCACACAACAATCAACGAAATTTGTTATAAGGTTGGTATGAGGACTCTCATCTGGAAGGTAGGCAGGGCTTACATCGAGTAGCGTATTGTGTTTTTCTTGATAAATATTTAATGGAAAGACGTCTGCACCACCACGGTCACCTTTAAGGGAAACATTCATAACATCATCTTTTTTTACGTTAGCTGCAAATGCTGATTCTAAAGTAATCGATGCGCCATTTTTAAACGTAATCATTCCCCGCGCCATATCTTCGATGGAGAAGTTTTCGTAATCCCATTCACCGAGCAAGCCGACGCCTTTTTTCTTTCCTAACTTTTGATACGTCGCACCGAGAACTTGATCTGGCTCAGGATAACCCATTAAATGAAGTGCGGTATCTAACATGTGAACCCCGATATCAATGAGTGCACCGCCACCTTGCAAATCTTTATTCGTAAAAACGCCCCAGCCAGGAATGCCGCGACGGCGGACTGCATATACAGATGCCGCATAAATGTCCCCTAATTCATTTGCAGTCATGAATTTCTTTAATGTTTTTACTTCTGGTGTGTAACGGTAGTGAAAACCGTAAGTGAGAATTTTGCCCATCTTCTTGGCAGCCTCATGCATCGCTTTAGCTTCTTCTACAGAAATTGCAGGAGGCTTTTCACAAAGAACGTGGCACCCGGCATGAAGTGCAGCAATCGTTTGCTCGGCATGAAATTTATTCGGTGTACAAATACTTACAGCATCTAAGTTTTCCTTTTCAAGCATCGTTTGATAGTTCGCGTAATAAGATTAGATTGAAAGTTCTTTTGCACATGCCTCTGCTTTTTCAATATTGTGATTGGCAACAGCAACGACTTCAGCTGATGGATGCTTGATGTAATTTGGAATGTGTGCTCCTATAGCAATTCCTCCTGTGCCAATGATTCCGATACGAAGTTTGCTACCCATATACATCATCCTTTACTGATATTAGTCATTTTTATCGATGGAAAGAGGGATGAAAAGTCAAATGTTCAATATGTGAATTAATTTCATAATTCCGTTTTTTGCGCAATGAAACGAATGATATGATTAATGTTTCATTACATGTACGTTTTATTTGTAAGTGAACGTAACAAAAGACGGCGACTCCCGGAGGATCAGCGACGAGCAATACTTCTTCGAACTGCTTCGAGCTGCGACGAGTAACCGCAGGAGCAACGACGAGCAATACTTCTTCGAACTGCTTCGAGCTGCGACGAGTAACCGCAGGAGCAACGACGAGCAATACTTCTTCGAACTGCTTCGAGCTGCGACGAGTAACCGCAGGAGCAACGACGAGCAATACTTCTTCGAACTGCTTCGAGCTGCGACGAGTAACCGCAGGAGCAACGACGAGCAATACTTCTTCGAACTGCTTCGAGCTGCGACGAGTAACCGCAGGAGCAACGACGAGCAATACTTCTTCGAACTGCTTCGAGCTGCGACGAGTAACCGCAGGAGCAACGAGCTGAAGATCCACTTAGGCGAAGAGTTGTCGAGTCATGTCTTAAAGTATAGTTTAAACGATGGCGAGGTGTTCTGTATATGAGGAGAGTATTAAAGAAAATCCCTAACCTTGATACAAAGCATTATTTTCTAAGAGTTTTAAAACAAGAAGATGCAGGCGAACTGTTTCCAATTATGTCTGATAAGGAAACGATGAAGTTTATCACGCCTCACCCTGTTCAAACAATCGAAGAAATGGAGTGGAAAACTCGCACGTATTTAGAGAAATTTCGTGAATTAAAAGAAATTCCATGGGTGATTGTGGATAAGGATAGTGGTATGGTTATAGGTTTGTTTAGGTTTCACAAATTGAACTTATGGCATAAAAAAGCAGAGATGGGAGTCGTTATTGCAAAAGAGTGGCAAGGGCGTGGAGTGATGTCAGAACTAATGGAGAGCATTTTATCATATGGGTTTAATGATTTAAAATTAAACCGTATTGTAGGAGACACTTTTGCTCGAAATAAAGGATCGGAAAAATTGTTAGCGAAATATCAATTTCGAAAAGAAGGAACATTACGTCAAACCGATTATGATGGGAAAGAATTTCATGATACCGTTGTGTACTCCTTATTATGCAAGGAATATAAGGCATTAAATAGGATTTGACAACATTCGGATCTACGCGGGTGTTTGTATAATTATTAAGTTTGTGATGGGCGGATCAGAAAGCAACTAATCGATTTATTCATATATCCCTATCCCTATTTGTCTTTAATAATCAATATACACAATGGTTATAAACTATATGGATAAAATATAAGGGATGGAATTGTGAGTAATTAAAAATTATTCACAATTATTTTTTTGTTATATATTGCATAAAAATGTATAGGTGAGTATAATGATGAATTAAATCACAACGGTAACTTGAAAGTGAGGAGGGAGCTTTTTGACTAAAGGTTACTTAATTTTAGACACTGGCGAAATATTTGAGGGGAATCTTCTCGGTGAAATAAACGGCCATGTTGGGGAACTCGTATTTAATACAAGTATGACAGGATATCAAGAAATCATGACGGATCCATCTTATGCGGGGCAAATACTTACGTTTTGCTACCCACTTATCGGTAATTACGGAATCAATGACCTCGACAATGAAAGTGTTCAAATGGCTCTTTCAGGGGTGGTTATCGGAAATAGCTGTGAAGCCCCGAGTCATTTTCAAACGACAAAAAAGTTTTCTGAGCAACTACTCGAATCAGGAGTAACAGGTTTAACGGATGTCGATACACGTACACTTGTAAAAGTGATTCGAAAATATGAGACCGTCTCAGGAATAATTACCGATAAACAACAGCCTGCTGTCCAAGTAAAGTCTCCAAATAAAACACAATTATTCGTCGACCAGGTCTCGGTCAAAGACGTTGTCACGTTTAAAAATGAAGGTCCACACATCGTTTTGATGGACTATGGTTATAAAAAATCGATCTTACACGCATTATTGAAGGAAAATTGTTCAGTAACGATTGTTCCGTATCACTATTCATTCGAACAAGTAAAAGCTTTAGAGCCAGATGGTATTTTATTAAGTAACGGACCTGGAGATCCAATGTCATTAAAACCATGGTTTTCTGACATTAAAAAAATGACAGAAACCTATCCAACTTTAGGAATCTGTCTAGGCCATCAATTAATTGCTCTAAGCTTTGGAGCGAAAACAGCAAAGCTTGACTATGGCCATCGAGGTGGAAATCATCCAGTCAAAGATCTAATGACAGGTAAGGTTCGGATGACTGCGCAAAACCATGGTTATGTTGTTGTTGACGAAAGTATCAATCGTGATGATTTTCAAATTCTTTTCCGTAATGTCAATGACAAAACAATTGAAGGGTTAAAGCATCATCACTTACCAATTCAGTCGGTACAGTTTCATCCAGAAGCACACCCTGGACCAAGTGACACAGAATATATCTTTACGCAATTTCTGCATGACGTGATTTGCTTAGGAGGAAAAAACTATGCCGAAGCATAACAACTTAAATAAAATCCTCGTCATTGGATCAGGTCCGATTGTCATAGGGCAGGCGGCAGAATTTGATTACGCTGGCACGCAAGCTTGCTTAGCATTAAAAGAAGAGGGCATTGAGGTCGTTCTTGTTAACAATAATCCTGCAACGATCATGACAGACGAGATGGTCGCAGACAACGTATATATAGAACCGTTAACAGTTGAATCTATTGAAGGAATTATTAAAAAAGAAAAGCCAGATGGCCTCATTGGAACATTAGGTGGGCAAACGGGGCTCAACTTAACCGTAGAACTTGATAAACAAGGAATTCTCGAAAAGTATGGAGTAAAACTTTTAGGAACATCTGTTTCATCAATTATAAAAGGAGAAGATCGTGAGCAATTTCGTCATTTAATGCTACAAATTGGTGAACCCATTCCCGAGTCTGCAATTATTGAAAACTATGAAGCGGGTGTGGAGTTTGTTCAACAGATCGGCTACCCAGTGATTATTCGTCCAGCATATACGTTAGGTGGCTCTGGTGGTGGTTTTGCCTACAATGATGATGAACTGGAAATGATTTTAAAGCAAGGCTTAACCCAAAGTCCAATCCACCAAGTACTGGTGGAAAAAAGTATTAAAGGCTGGAAGGAAATCGAATATGAAGTGATGCGTGATGAGAATGATACATGTACGATCGTTTGCAATATGGAAAATATGGACCCAGTAGGTGTTCATACAGGAGATTCAATTGTTGTTGCACCTTCGCAAACATTATCAGATGTTCAGTATCAAATGCTTCGTGATTCATCATTAAAAGTAATTCGAGCACTAAATGTCGTTGGAGGGTGTAATATTCAATTTGCGTTAAATCCGGCTTCGAATGAATATTACATTATTGAAGTCAATCCAAGAGTAAGCAGGTCTTCCGCTTTAGCATCCAAAGCAACGGGATATCCAATCGCAAGAATTGCATCAAAGTGTGCGATAGGTTATCACTTAGATGAAATCCTCAATCCAATTACAGGAAATACGTTTGCATCATTTGAACCGGCACTTGATTATCTTGTTGTGAAGCTGCCACGCTTTCCTTTTGATAAGTTTTCAGAAGGAGATCGAACTTTAGGAACACAAATGAAAGCAACAGGAGAAGTGATGGCGATTGATCGCACATTCGTAGGAGCATTTAATAAAGCATTACGTTCTCTTGAATTGAATGTATATAGTCTTAATTTTACGAAGGTTTCATCGATGTCAACTGCTGAGCTACAAGTTTTACTATATAAACCAACAGACTTAAGAATTTTTGCAATCGCCGAAGCGATGAAACGAGGCTTCAGTATTGAACAGATTCATGAAGATACTGACATTGATCATTGGTTTCTTTTCCATATAAAAAGTATTCTCGATTACGAAAACAGATTAGTAAGCTCTAGCTGGGAGGATGTTTCTAAAGAAGTATTACTTAAGGCAAAGCAAATGAATATAAGTGATCAACGGATTGCAGAACTCTATGAAATAAGTGAAAAGCAAGTAAGGGAAAAGTGGCAGTCACTGAATATGAAGCCTGGATATAAGCTTGTTGATACTTGTGCGGCAGAGTTCGAAGCGATGACACCATATTATTATTCAACTTGGCAAGGAAAAGATGAAGTTGAAGTCAAGCGGGAGCGGGAAAAAGTTGTTGTTATCGGTTCAGGACCAATTCGGATTGGGCAAGGGGTTGAATTTGATTATTGCTCAGTCCATGCGGCACTAGCTGTTAAGAAAAAGGGATATGAAGCGATCGTTATTAACAATAACCCAGAAACAGTGAGTACCGATTATACAGTCGCAGATCGATTGTATTTTGAGCCACTGGCAATAGAAGATATATTAGCTGTGATTGATAAAGAAAAACCAGCAGGTGTGCTTATCCAATTTGGCGGCCAAACGGCAATTAACTTAGCGAATGCCCTTGAAGAAGAAGGTGTACCGATTTTCGGAACAACACCAAATGTAATTGACCAGTTAGAGGATCGTGAGCAATTTTATGAGCTCTTAAACGACGTAAATATCCCGCACATTGCAGGGAGCACTGCCAATAACCCGAGTGACTTATTAAATAAGGCCGATGAACTTGGCTATCCTGTTGTAATTCGCCCATCATACGTCATTGGTGGTCAATCGATGTATATTTGTAACGACAAAAAGGAGTTAACGCAATACGCAGAAAGAATAGCTGCCAATGGTCATAAACGTACTTGGCCAATCCTTGTCGATCAATACATTCCAGGACTTGAATGCGAGATCGATGTCATTAGTGACGGAAACAAGGTTGTGATCCCAGGTATTTTTGAACACGTGGAAAAAGCAGGCGTTCACTCAGGAGATAGCATGACGCTATTTCCACCAGTATCTCTAGAGGAAGAAACAAAACAAACAATCATTAACTATACAAAGAAAATAGCACAAACATTACCGATTATAGGTATCATGAATATTCAATTTGTTATTCATGAAGATGTCGTTTATGTTCTTGAAGTCAATCCAAGGGCTTCTAGAACGGTCCCAATTATGAGTAAAGTAACTGGAGTTGCAATGATTGAATGGGCAACATATGTGCAATTAGGAGAGTCCTTAGAAAAACTAAGTCGTTCAACTGGATTATTACCTGAACCAAACTACTATTCTTTGAAAGCCCCTATTTTCTCAGCGACCAAACTAAAGGGTGTTGATCATGTAGTAGGTCCAGAAATGAAGTCGACTGGAGAAATATTAGGAATAGGGTTCACACCGAAAGACGCATTTGCAAAGGTGTTTGAGGGAGGCGAAACATCGAAGAATAAGGTTGCTTTCTGTTCGATTGCGGATCGTTTAAAAATAGAAAGTCTTCCACTTATAAAGAAACTCGAAATGAACGGGTATGAGATTATTGCCACTGAAGGCACAGCGCAATTTCTTAAAAAGAATGGTATAGATGTAAAAGGAGTAAAAAAAGAAAAAGGAGCAATCACTGAGTTTTTTAAAAATAATAAAATAGCGTTTGTTCTTAATGTCGCTAATGCAGGACGGGATCAAAAAAAGATAGGTTTTTATATAAGAGAGCTTGCTGTAATGTATCATATCTCTTGTTTTACAAGTATTGAAACGGCCAATGCAATGATTGATTCCTCCATGCATACAAAAAACAGCACAAGTCCAAAACAAAGATCGTTACGGGAGTATCGCCAATTGAATCTAAAAAGTGGGGTGGAAGTATGACTTTGCATGAAATAAACGTGGATGAATATTTACTAGAAAAACAAATGCGAGGTAAACACTTTTTAACGCTAGCTGATTTCAATTCCTATGAGATTGAATATTTATTAAAGGTTGCTAGTCAGTTAAAGAGAAAACAACAACTAAATATTCCTCATGAATATTTAAAAGGAAAGACGTTAGGGATGATTTTTGAAAAATCATCAACACGTACAAGGTTGTCATTTGAAATTGGAATGCTAAAGCTAGGCGGTCATGCTAGTTTTTTGAGTTCGAATGATCTTCAAATTGGCAGGGGAGAATCGATCTCAGACACCGCTAAAGTTTTATCAAGGTATTTAGACGGGGTGATGATTCGAACGTATTCCCATGAGACGATTGAAGAGTTCGCTGAGGCCTCTAGTATTCCGGTTATTAACGGATTAACAGACTCACATCACCCTGCTCAAGTATTAGCTGATTTACTTACGATCAAAGAGCATAAAGGCCAGTTAAAAGGGCTAAAACTATGTTATGTTGGCGACGGAAATAACAATATGACTCATTCCTTATTAGAAGGCGCAGCTAAAACGGGCATGAATATGACAGTTTCGAGCCCAGAAGGTTATGAGCCAGATAAAGGGATTTATGAGAAAGCAAAGGATTTAGCCGAACGTCAAGGCTGTTCGTTTCATTTTACTTATGAACCCGAAGAAGCTGCCGAAGATGCTGATGTGATCGTAACAGACGTATGGGCTAGTATGGGAGAGGAACATGAACAAGAAGAACGGGTAAAAAAGCTTACCCCTTATCAAGTAAATGAAAGCCTTTGTGATAAGGCAAAAGATGATTTCTTGTTTTTACATTGCCTCCCAGCCCACCGTGGCGAGGAAGTAACAGCTGAAATTATAGATGGGAAACATTCTGTTGTTTTTGACGAAGCTGAAAACCGATTACATGCGCAAAAAGCCTTATTAAAAGTGTTAATGGGAGACTAAGTTTTTTTAAAATTCGATGTATAAAAATTCTTCAATGTAGATATTTAATCAAAGGAGCGAATTAATCATGAGTAATGGAAAAGTGGTTTTAGCCTATTCCGGAGGTTTAGATACTTCCGTTTCTGTTAAATGGATACAAGAAAAATACGGGTATGATGTCATTGCCGTAGGATTAGATGTCGGTGAAGGGAAAGACCTTGACACCATTAAGGAAAAGGCACTTGAAGTAGGAGCAGAAAAAGCAATCACAATTGATGCAAAAGAACTCTTAGCAAAGGAATATCTTCTACCGGCTTTAAAAGCAAATTGTCTTTATGAAGGAAAATACCCACTTTCATCAGCTTTATCTCGACCACTTATCTCAAAACTGCTTGTTGAAATAGCTGAGCAAGAAGGGGCAGTCGCGATTGCGCACGGTTGTACAGGAAAAGGGAATGATCAAGTTCGCTTTGATGTTTCGATTCAGGCACTTGCGCCGCACCTAAAAATCATCGCACCTGTCAGAGAGTGGGGGATGACCCGTGATGAAGAAATTGCTTATGCCGAAGAAAAGGGAATTCCGGTTCCAGTAAATCTTGAAAAACCGTATTCTATCGACGCGAACATTTGGGGGCGTGCATGCGAGGCAGGTGTACTTGAAGATACGTGGAAAGAGGCACCAGAAGATGCGTTTGATTGGACTGCACCAATTTCAATGACACCTGATGAAGCTGAATATGTAGAGGTTGATTTCGAAAAAGGTGAACCTGTTGCTTTAAACGGTGAAAAGCTTTCACTCGTTGATCTTATAGAAACATTAAATGAACTTGGTGGAAAACATGGTGTCGGCAGAATTGATCATATTGAAAACAGACTCGTTGGGATTAAATCACGTGAAGTATATGAAAACCCAGCTGCACTCATTTTAATAAAAGCTCATAAAGAACTTGAATTACTTACACTGCCAAGCGAAGTAACGAAGTTTAAACGACAAGTAGACGAACAGCTGACGCAAATTATTTATGACGGATTATGGTATTCACCTTTAACAAATGCGTTAGATGCGTTTATTAATGAAACACAACAAGTTGTTTCTGGAAAAATCCGCGTCAAATTGCATAAAGGGAACTTTGATGTCGTTGCACGAAAGTCAGATCACAGCTTATACAATGAACAGCTTGCAACGTATTCAAAAGGCGATGCCTTTGACCATACCGCAGCTGTCGGTTTCATTAAGCTTTGGGGACTAAGAACGAAAGTGTATTCAGAAGTAAATACAAAAACAGAAGTAACGAAATAAATCATTTTTCAATTGAATCAATTTCATAACTCAAAATAAGATGCGAAATTCCGAATGAAGATCGTGAACTTCACTTCAGACGGACGCTTTCCCGAGGGCTTGTCTTCAGCTAACTTAGGCTCGACAGCTCTTCGCCTAAGTGGATCTTCAGCTCGTTGCTCCTGCGCCACTACGCTTGCTCGTCGCAGGTAAAGAGTGCTCCTGCGGTTACTCGTCGCAGTTCGAAGAAGTATTGCTCGTCGCTGATCCTCCGGGAGTCGCCGTCTTTTGTTACGTTCACTTCTAAACAAAACTTACTCTTAATGAAAAATTTAAAATATCATTCGTTTCATTGCGCAAAAAACGGAATTATGAAATTGATTATTAAATTTATTGGCTCTGTTTATTTTATTTGTTGATTTTCAAAAATCACGAGACGCCTGCGACGAGCATGGCTTCACGAACTTCCACAAGGATGTGGTGACTTCGACGTCCCCACAGGACGTGGGGATTTTAGTCGAAGTTCTACTCTATCGGTTTGTCTCAACGGACAGGACGTCCTAATACCGGGCATGCCACAGGACGTGGCGTTTTGCCCGGTGGACGGATAAGTCTTCAAAGCATTGCTTGTAGAGGAAGAGACAGGAATTCCCCGATTAGCTGAAGCCTTGCCACGGCAAAGTAGACATCGTGAATGCAAGCGAGTGTATTTTTGTGAAATCAATACAAGCTTTAACAAAGCCAATTCCTTAAGGAGGAAGTGTCGATGTCTAAGTTATGGGGCGGAAGATTTACGAAAGATACAAACAAACTTGTGGAAGAGTTAACAGCTTCCATTTCCTTTGATCAAAAATTAGCAAGAGAAGATATTCAAGGAAGTCTAGCGCACGTTCAAATGCTTGCCGAGTGCGGCATCATTACAAATGAGGAGATGCAGTCCATTACTGCAGGCTTAAATAAAGTCGGGGAAAAAATTGAAAAGGGTGAACTCACATACTCTGTCGAGAATGAAGATATTCATATGAATATTGAAGCCTTCTTAATTGATGAAATTGGCCCTGTCGGAGGGAAACTTCATACAGGAAGAAGCAGAAATGACCAAGTTGCAACAGATATGCATTTATATTTAAAAAATCATACAAATGATATCATAAAGCTTATTGATGATGTCCAAGCAGCGATCGTACAGCAAGCAGAAGATAATATTGAGACGATCATTCCAGGGTACACACACTTGCAGCGAGCGCAGCCAGTCTCATTTGCCCACCATATGATGGCCTATTTTTGGATGCTCCAACGTGATAAAGAGCGACTACTCGATAGTTTGGAGCGGGTTAATTGGCTACCTCTTGGTGCAGGGGCATTGGCAGGAACGACATTCCCTATTGACCGAGAGCGGACAGCAGAACTACTCGGTTTTGATAAAGTCTACCCAAATAGTATGGATGCAGTGAGTGACCGTGACTTTATTCTTGAATTTCTTTCTGCATCATCCATTTTAATGACGCACATATCGCGTCTTTCTGAAGAGTTCGTCATTTGGAGCAGTGAAGAATTCAATTTCATTGAGCTCGATGATTCTTTTTGTACAGGATCTAGTATTATGCCACAGAAGAAGAATCCAGACGTTCCAGAATTATTGCGAGCAAAAACGGGGCGTGTATATGGGGACCTAGTCGGCCTATTAACTGTTTTGAAGGGGCTTCCGTTAGCGTATAACAAAGATATGCAAGAAGATAAAGAGGGAATGTTTGATACAGTGGAAACAGTTGAAGGTTCATTAAAACTGTTAGCGCCGATGATTGCTACGATGAACGTAAATATTGATACGATGCGTAAAGCTGTAAATAACGATTATTCAAATGCAACAGATATTGCTGATTACCTTGTCACAAAAGGTATGCCTTTCCGTGAAGCTCATGAAGTGATTGGAAAAATTGTATTAAACGCGATTGAGCAAGGAAAGTATTTATTAGATTTGAATTTAGAGGAGTATCAAGCATTTAGTCCATTATTTGAAGAGGACATTTTTGAGGTTTTAGCCCCAGAGCATGTTATGGGAGTAAGGAATAGTTACGGAGGAACGTCGCCCGAGCAAGTGAAAATGCAGTTGGAATTAGCAAAAGATAAGCTTGGTGTAATACAAGACAGTGAAAAATAATTTGAAAAAGATGACTCAATCACTTTTTTCCGTTGAGTCATCTTTTTATTTGTACAAAATTTCGATGTACAGTTAGTGAACCTATCTACTTTTAATGCTCTTGTAAGCTTTCAACCTCAACATCCATATGTTTTGTAGGGTCATCTAATGGATACACTCTAGCTTGCTCGATACTTTCATCGACTTGTTCAATAAAGATGGGTGTCCCTTTATACATCACTTCAATCATATCTGGAGAATCTAAAATCTCCATGACTCGGTCTTTATTCATTTCAATCCCTCCATCATTTAATTAACATGTATAGCTTTTCATTTATATTCTTTCTCTATACGAGGAAAGTAATCAATCATGGGGTTGGTGACGGTACTCGGAAAAACCAAAAAGATAACGAATCGAAATACTGAAGTTATCTTGAAAAAATGGGCAGAAAAAAAGCCCTTGTCTTAGCGACAAGAGCTAATTCTTTTGTTAACCCGCTTTCGGTTGGTTGCGATCACGTTCATGAGGCATTAACAGAGGGAGTGGCTTGCACTTGCTCTTTGTTAGCTCAGAAACGACGAAGATTGTAACAAAGGCCATAATCATCGCAAACGTTCGGAATGGGAATAAGACGATTCCATCTTCAATCATTGGATACGGAAGGAAGTTTGGAATACCAAACGCAGGTTCTCCGCCTCCGAATCGTAAAAATGCTGCGACGATTAATCCACTTAATGCACCATAAAAGTTGGCGTTTCGATAAAAGAGTGCCATCGTTAACTGAGGGAACAAAATACAATACACAAGGTCCGATGCTAAATACCAGAGTGTGTAAACACTTTGAACATTTAACGCAATAATCATTGCAGTTGTACCAACAATAATAATGCTTCGCTTAATCATTTTCTTTACTTGTTCGTCAGTAACGCGTTTTTTCACAAGTGGACGATAAACGTTCCAACCAGCCATTGATGATGCAGATAAAATTGAGGAGTCCATTGACGACATAACGGCTGCTGCTAATGCTCCTAAACCAATGGCGGCGACCCATTCAGGCGTTAAATATCGTAAAACGTAAGGGAGAATCATAGCAGGGTTTTCTGGATCTGTCGCCCCGACTGCAGCCCAGTCTGCACTGTAACCGATTACACCAATTAGTACAGCAGGAATGGCTGCAATAATACAAATGATCCCCGCTGTAATGGATAGCCACATTGCCGTATTTTCATTTTTCGATGACAAGACGCGTTGGAAGTATACTTGCCATGCAATACCACCAAAAATTAATAGTAATGCATAGTCCCACCAGTGCCAGTACCAATTGCCCCAGTCATCATGGCGCAATCCATCTAATGGAGGAAATAAATTCGCATATGATGCAAGGTCTGCTTGATATGCACTCCAACTGCCTCCCAAACTGCCGACATGCTGCAAGGCAAATGGAATGACCAAGAAAAGTCCACCAATAAGAATAGCAAGTTGAATAAGATCGGTGTAGGCAACAGCCCACATCCCGCCAAGAACGGTATAAGCAATCGCAATCACACCAGAAATGATAATCGAGGTTGTAAAGTCGATTCCTAATATCGTTCCAAAGGTCGTTCCAAGTGCTGTTAAGATTGCTGCACTCCAGAAAAGCTCTCCTAGTAAGGCGGGGATATAAAGTACACCAGCTAATTTTTTCCCAAAGCGCTGTTCAAGTGGATCGATGATTGTCATAAATTCATAACGACGCATCTTCCTGGCGTAGAAAATACCACCGATAATTAAACTTAATGCATAACCCCAAGGTGCTTGTGCCCACACAAGACCATCACTGTACGTAAATTCAGCAGTACCATTTATGTAACCGCCACCAACCCAAGTTGCTGCCATCGTAAACATTGCAACACCAAGCGGTAAGCTACGTTTTGCAACCATCATGTCGCTTAATGAGTTTGTATTTTTGGCTGCAACAAATGCTCCAACATAATAAATAAGAGCATAAAATATAAGCATCGAAATGAAACCGCCCCAATGCATATCATTATTTGAAAGGGCTAAAAAATAAACAGCCCTGCAAAAATCGCGATAAAACCAATTACTCTGTACGAATTCCTCTGTGCTTCTGTCATTCATGTCACTCTCAGTATGGTCAGAACATTCCTTATATTCAGTCTTTTATTTCTACAAACACGCCTTTTTAGAACAACATAAAGATTTTATGCTGAACAGTCCAACGTGTTTTTTTAAAATCGTTGTTATTCTTTATCTGTTTCAATTGGAAAGGCTTCAAAAATCTCTCCATTGCGAATCCCATTAACGAGCTTATTTAACCAAAGATAGTAAGGCTTAGAAACTTCCAGTTGCTCATATATTATTTCAGCTTCTTTTCTTAGCTCTTCCGAGGTATCGTCTGATTGCATGACTTCATCGAGTTCCGTTTGAGCGCGTTCAATAGCTTCGAGATTAAGCTTTACTTCACGCTCCCATTTTTTTGTGAAAAATTTATTGAAGAAACGAAAGAAGTCCTTTTCAGCAGCGTATGTATGCTTACGGCTGCCCCTTCTAAAAGTCTTCTTTACAATATCAAACTCCTGAAGCTTTTTGACACCAGTACTCATGCTTGGCTTACTCATTTCAAGCTCTTCACGCATTTCATCTAATGTCATATCTTCTTCAAAGTACATCGTGCCATACAAGTTTCCGACACTTCTTGTTACCCCGTATAAGTCCATGGTTTCGGCAATTGATTCAATAACGAGATCCTTAGCATGATCAATAGATTGTTTCGCTAGATCATCTTTTGGATTCATATAACAACCCCCTTCACGAAGTATTAAATTAGTTAAATATTTTTCATACAATCTTTATGTTAACGGAACTAAAAAAAAAGTCAAAACATAAAATTTATTAAAAAAGCTGTTCGCCTCGTCATACCAATTGATAAAAAATTTTTACTTTTTTTAGTGTGTACATTTTTTTGACAGACAATTTTGACTATGTTATTTTAATAAAATTAACAACGTTAAATAAAAATTTAATGATATTAATAGATAATATTTACAAAGAAGATTCCAAAAAGAGGGAGATCTCTTTGACATTTAAAAATGTATAGATGGTTTTTTCTATGACCGACGATTTTTACAAACTGTACATCTGATTTGAAAATTATTCAGGAAGAAGTATTTGGGCCTGTACTAACGGTAGACATTCCCTACTGCCGATGAGACTGTTGAAAAGGCGAATGATACAATCTATGGCTTTGCTGGAGCGGTATGGTCAAATGATATTGCGAAAGCAGAAGGTGTGTATTTCGATTTCCATTCATACTTTGCACAAGCACCGTGGGGGTGGATTTAAAACAATCTGGAATCGGCCGTGAGTTAGGGAGTATCGGTCTTGAAGAATATACAGAAGTAAAGCAAGTTTTCAGAAATAAAGAGCCAGAGCTAATCGGCTGGTTAAAATAAAGGAATTCAAGTCAATAGCATTTTTTCATAGTTCAAAGTTTACTTACGAGAACTACTAGTACGTAATGTCGGCGATGGGCTTAAGTATTTAAGAGAAGGTCGTAACGCCAAAAATAGTATAGTTATTGAAGATGAAAAGAGCTTACTTTAACTATAACGGGTTCCATTATGAGGTGCAAAACGGAAAATCACATACAAATTCACACGCAATATCACGAAAATTTCACACTAAAATCACAGTATAAATAGAATTGGAAAAAGGACGAAGAATATGCTCTTCGTCCTTTGGGTTAACACGTTCGCTTGTTCAACTAACGCTCTTCGTTTCTTTAAGTACATCACTTCACAAAATTTAACCACTTAGGAGTAATTACCTCGCATCATCTTTAAGTTCTTCCTAAAATTTTTTTTATGAATTGCAAGTCTTCCTCAATTGTGTCAAAAATAATTTTTCCATGTTCATTAAGGTATAAAATGTCTGAGGAGAGTCTTGATAATAAAGTAATTAAGACGGCTTCGTCAGTCGTTAAATCAGCACTAAGACCTTGATCATGTTCGCTATAATATTCATCTAAATCTTGTAAGGGTTCGGTGTCAAGTTCTTCATTATTTTCATAAAAATTAATAATCGAATCGGTTGCTTTGTTGGATATTATCCATGCTTCATCACCGATCGTTTCGGGCTGTTGTGAATTACACGCCATTAATAAAGGAAATATGAATAATACCGTGATGAGAGTAATTTTAATATGTATTTTCACGTTATATCCACACCTCCTCAGAATTAAAATATAGTTAAATATTACCAAAAAATTTAATTAATTTCTATAATATTGAAAATAAAATTGATACACTACGAATTCGTATGATCTCTACAGCTCATACAAAAGGTTTCAATCACCCTGATACTATTAAATACAGTCAAGAACTAGACGAAATTATTTTTAAATACCAAACACATGAAACTAACAGAAAACCAACCCTAATAAAGACCATTAAATCTTTTTTTACGCATAATACGACTACTATGTATTTAAGGTAATGGTGACTTTCTTATTTACTGCTTCGTTCGTCTAATAAAGGATAACTCCTTATCGAAGGAACGCCCCATCAGTTTAACATCATTTTCCAGATTATTGCCACAAAAAATGAGCTGCAACGCTGCAACTCAAAATTTTACTAACGCTCTTCGTTTGTTGAACAAGAGCATCAACAACTACATGACCAAGTAAACGGTATAAAATAAGCAAATAAGTGCCTCATAGTTTAAATTCTCATCTTCAGATAGTTCCAGCGAAGCCTTGCGCGGGACAGAGGCTGACAAGTTCATGACCCCCATCTGATTATCGCTTTTATATAAATGGACATTAGTAACACCCATGTTTCCTGTCATTATGTACTTCACGTCACTAATAATAAATTCGAATTTCCAGTTCGTCCTTATTTTATTAGTTTCTTTCACTTCATACTCTAGCTCATACCTGGAATCAGCAACCTTCCATTTGTACCTTGAAAATATAGATTTAAGCGGCTGATTTTTTGAGGATACTACTACTTGGTTGTTAACCTTAAAAACTGTTCCAACATCGACCTCAGCGATTTTACCTAACATCCATAGAAAATAGTTTTGGTATTTTCTTTGTATTACACCAAATAATAAACCTTCTTCATCAAAAACATCTATTTCTTTACTGGACGTTTTTAAGATTGGAATAGTTAAATCAAAGCGTTTTATATTCGTATCCATTGAAATCCCCTTCTATATGATGATGGTTAGTTTTTAGTTTTAATCAATAAATTTATATTTTCACGCAAAGTATTCATTATTTTCCTAAAGCATACTCCATAATATAAATACAAAGAATAGAAAAATCTGAGGAATGCCCATGAGCATAGTAAATATACTGACTTTTTCATTTTTGGAAATGAAATAAAACTTATCTTGAATCTGCTTTGGAAGTTTTGGAATTGTTTTCCCATAGATGGTTGGACTGGGTACCTTAGAAGTGAGCAAGCTCATTGAAATAATCGGGAGAAATGAGAGAACTCCCGATATTAACATTATGTATATAAAAGCCAGTGTGTTATTTAATATAAAAATAGAAACTAAAATATAGATGATTATTAAAGTACACCCCGTTGCAACTGCTGCAAAGTAAAAGATATTAATCAACCTTTCTAAGCATTTTAGGAAGTATTCGGCATGTTTTTATTATTTCTTATTAAAACAGCCAAATAATAGTACTAATATTAAATATCACTAAGTCTAATGTCATTCGATACTTAGCATTAATATTATTACGCATACTCCCTAAAAGGAGTTCCCTTTTTTGTATACCACCATTTAGTTTGTTGTGATTTTCCAATTTATGGGTGGAAAAGGAGCTGAAAAATGGCAACTCGAAATTTTACTAAGGCTACACGTTGGCGACATAAAGGGCAGTGAGAAATTTTCACTAAAAGTAAGTTTAGTTCTGTAACAAATGTTATAGCGGCTTCAATGCTTCCTCACTGTTAAAATGCAGGACATTTTAGATATAGTGAAATGATTAGTTGTTTTCTTCATCAAGTTCTGTTTTAGTTTTAAAATTCATTGACTTAAAAAGTGATAAATTTATTAAAATAGCTAAACCAACTGGTATAAAAGTAATAGAAGTTAATGTAAATTCACCTTTAGCCAAGTCAATTACTAAACGTGTAAAGCCAGTTATAATAAGGGATGAACCAATTAGAACGTTTATTTTTCCAAATTTAGTTAGAGTACCCATAACTGTCTCCTTTAAATATTTACTAAACTGCCAATAAGCACTAAAACAGAGGAACCTGCCTGTTAACTCTTCCCCGTTTCTTTAAGTACATTACTTCACAAAGTGCATACATTCCTTTCAATAATTTTAACATAAATATCCAAATGCTTTTCATTCCCAGCTATTTTCTCACTATAAATCGCAAAGAAATCACAAAACAGAAATATTTATTATTTACCATATGAATATCAGTGTGAATTACTATGGTTTTTCCCAACCATTTGATGATAGAACATTGATATATCAATAAAAAACGCATGTGATTTCCTGTGTGAAAATCAATGCGTTTTCCTTCGTGATTAAGTTGTTTGCCCCCCTAAACAGAACCCGTTACTTTAACTAGTAGGCTCTTTTACTTTCCGTATCGATATTTCCTTTTAAAATAGTATCCCTTAGAGATCATCTCTTATTAAAGAAGATCTAGTTTCTTCTATATTATAATAGTTAAATGATTTGTTAGTTTTTATAAGGTTATGAACCAATTCCCACGTGTGTAATAAATCCCTCTTTATTGCCCTTATATCTTTTTTAACCTCTCTTTATTTGTTTAAATACATTAAATTAAATCAATCTATCGTTTTAATTCTCATAATATGCACACTTTATACAATTCGAGTGAATGGAATTACAGTTAGTGCATATTGTGTGATGATTCATTTTTATGCATAGGGAAAAGGTTCTGTAAGTCGCGAGATTTATCTTTATCGTTCTGAAAAAAGCGTGATAAAACCTGCTATAAACTAAATATAACTCTATATTGGCAGCGTTTTCTATAAACAGAATATTCAAACATTTAACTAGAGGGTTGAAAAAATATTCATGCATGATAGAATGCTTAATATGAATAAAAATTAATCTTTAATAATAAAAATCCAATAATAAAAAATAGGGAGAGGGAATTAAAATGAAAAAACTTGTATATTTAATGGCATCATTCTTATCTTTTTCACTACTTGCAGCTTGTGGTGGCGAGGCTCAAGGTGATAACAAATTAATCATGGGGACTTCGGCTGATTATCCACCATATGAATTTATAGAAACCGAAGTGAGTGATGAAATTATTGGTTTTGATGTTGATCTAGCAAAAGCGATAACAGAAGAATTAGGTTATGAATTGGAAATTGTTGATATTGATTTTAACGGTCTGATTCCAGCACTGAATGCGGAAAGAATTGATTTCATTCAAGCGGGCATGACACCGACAGAAGAACGTAAAGAAAACGCTGATTTCTCAGATATTTACTATGTAGGTGCACACATGATTGTTACATCAGAAGAAAGTGGAATTGAAACGATGGAAGACCTTGAAGGGAAGACGTTAGGTGTTCAATTAGGTTCCATTCAAGAAGGCCAAGCAGAGAATATTGCTGAGATAGTAAGCGATGTATCAATTGACTCAAGAAATCGAATTCCAGAGCTTATTCAAGAGATCCATACAAACCGATTTGATGCAGCGATCATTGCCGAGACGGTTGCGCTTAATCATATCGCAGAGAATCCAGGGTTAACTGGCTTTGTCCTTGAAGGTGTCACAGAAGAAGATGGTAATGCAATTGCCTTTAGAAAGGGTAGTGGACTTGTAGAAGAATTTAATGAAGTGATTCAAGAAATGAAAGAAAATGGTGAGCTCGAAGAATTAATTTTGAAATGGTTTGATGCTGAGCTTCCACAATCATAATAGAAGTTTATAAAAGAGAGGATGAATTGTGGGCATGGGTTTGAATTTCTCACAAATCGTGCCCTCAATCCCCTATATTTTACAGGGGATATGGGTAACGTTACAAATTGTTGCCGTTTCAGCGGTATTAGGGTTTATTATCGGTATATTTCTTAGTTTATTGAAGATAGGAAAAATAAAAACGTTACGATGGTTAGCAGATGCATATACTTCTGTTTTTCGCGGGACACCACTTGTTTTACAATTAATGATTATTTATTACGGAATGCCCCAAGTACTAGGGATTGATATACCAGCTTTTGCTGCAGCTGTCATCGCATTTGGACTGAACTCCGGAGCCTATGTTTCAGAAATTATTCGTGCCGGAATTGAAGCGATTGATAAAGGGCAAAAAGAAGCTGCGGTTGCACTTGGTGTTCCTTACAGCCAGATGATGAAAGATATTATTCTTCCGCAAGCGATGAAAAACATTTTACCAGCATTAATGAATGAGTTTATTACATTAACAAAAGAATCTGCGATCGTGACAGTCATTGGTGTTATGGATATTATGCGTAGATCATATATCGTTGGTGGTCAAACATATGCCTTCTTTGAACCATTAATTATTGCAGGGATTATTTATTACTTAATGGTGATGGGATTAACTCTTCTAGGGAAAGTGCTGGAGAGGAGATTGAAGCAAAGTGATTAAGGTAGAAAATCTATGTAAATCATTTGGAAATACAGAAGTCTTAAAGGATCTGTCTACGACGGTTCATGATGGGGAAGTCGTGACGATTGTTGGTCCTTCTGGCTCAGGTAAATCTACGTTTCTTCGTTGTTTAAACTTATTAGAAGAGCCAACGAAAGGTCATATTTGGATTTCGGATAAAGAACTAACGAATCCGAAAACAGACATGATGAAAATTCGAGAAGAGATCGGAATGGTTTTTCAACATTTTTATTTGTTTCCTCATATGAGTGTGCTTGATAACTTAACATATGCACCGATGAAGGTAAGAGGAAAATCGAAAAAAGAAGCAGAGGAAAAGGCACTTCAGTTGTTACAGAAGGTAGGCCTTGAAAATAAGGCTTGTGAATATCCAAGCCGCCTTTCAGGGGGGCAAAAGCAGCGTGTAGCGATTGCTCGTGCATTAGCGATGGAACCAAAAGCAATGCTCTTCGACGAACCAACATCTGCTTTAGACCCTGAGATGGTTAAAGAAGTATTGGATGTTATGAAGTCATTAGCTCACTCGGGGATGACGATGATTATTGTGACACATGAAATGGGATTTGCCCGTGAAGTTGCTGACAGACTCCTCTTTTTAGATGAAGGGCGACTTGTTGAAGAAGCAACCCCCCAACAGTTTTTCAGTGAACCGAAGACAGATCGTGCAAAAGACTTTTTAGAAAAAATATTATAAAGAAAACTCGGCTATGCCTAAGTAGTTCCGTTATAGTGGAGAAAATACGAAATAACAAGCAAAACAGAGTGCTAAATCGCAAGGGTTTTAGCACTCTGTTTTTTATTGATATAACAGTGTTCCCTTTGAATTTTGGGTCAATTTAATATAATAAATTGCACTCCAATTCGCACAGTGACAATAACCATTGACCCTATTAATTTTAGTTCTGCTATTTAGCTTCCAATTTATTGAAAAATATTGATAGATCACATCAAACAGCATACCAATTGATATGCTGTTTGATGAGGTCGAGATACATAATTGCTAAATTTTTACAACTTCTTAATGTGTAAAAAAACGAGGTGGGAATGTTCTCACCTCGTTTTTAAATGTTTAGTTTAACTCATCTGCAGGTCCAAAAAATTCAAAATGGATTTTTGCTTCAGGAACGTCCATTTCTTTTAATGCGCTGTTGACTACTTTCATAAATGGCACAGGTCCGCAGAAGTAAAAGTCACCTTTATTTTCACCAACAATGGATTGCAGCCAGTCGACATCTACATATCCTTCTTTATTAAATCGTTTTTCAGAGTGGTCTTCTTCTGTTGGTTTTTCGTAACAAACGTAATAGTCGACATGGTCATTTTTGCTAGATATTTCTTTAACATGATCATGCATTGCGTGCGTCTTGCTGTTAATCGCAGCATGTATAAATGTAACTTTACGTTCGGGCTGTTTTTCGACGATGGTGTTCAGCATACTGATCATTGGAGTTAAGCCCACACCTCCGCTAATTAAGGTGACAGGTTCAGATTGATCCATATTTAACACGAAATCCCCTGCAGGAGCGGTTACTTCGAGAACATCTCCTTCTTTTACGTGATCATGTAGATAATTTGATACAACGCCATCAGGAACCTGCTCATTCTCTTCACGTTTTACACTAATACGGTAGTAGTTTTTGCTAGGAGAGTCAGACAAGCTATATTGGCGGATGTGTGTATATTGTTCCCCCTCTATATGAGCTCTTACACTGATGTATTGTCCTGGTGTGAAGTCAGAAATGGGCTCTCCATCTTTTGCTTTTAAATAGAAAGATGTAATGACATCACTTTCTGGAACTTTTTCCACGACGACAAACTCTCTAAAGTCATTCCAGCCACCTTTTTTTGCAGCTGTTTCTTCATACATTTCGCGTTCGACTTGAATGAAGACATCAGCGATGACGCCGTATGCTTTTCCCCAAGCTTCAATAATATCATCCGTTGCAGCTTCCCCTAGTACATCCTTAATTGCAAGAAGTAAATGCTCGCCAACAATTGGGTAATGCTCTGCCTTGATTTCTAAGCTTCGGTGTTTATGAGCGATTTGTTTTACAACAGGTAAAATCGCTTCTAAATTATCGATATATTGTGCTGCGGCATAAACCGTATTTGCCAATGCTTTCGGCTGTTTTCCTTGTTTTTGATTCGCATGGTTAAAAATATTTAGTAGTTCAGGATGATTTGCAAACATCATTTCATAAAAACGTTTCGTAATTGCCTCACCGTGTTCTGCTAAAACTGGGACCGTTGATTTTACAATATCGATCGTTTGTTGATCTAACTGTGCCGTACTCGTTGTCATTTATATCCCTCTCCTTTAAAACTATTTACACTATGTAAAAGATGTATTTAAAATATATGTTTAATTATAGGGGTGCTCTCGTGAGAAAAGCAATATTTTAAATACATGTTTACAAAATGTTCACATTTATTATTGAGGGCGCAGTGAGGCAAGTTCGTATATTTTTATGTTATAGTGTAAGAAATATTTCACTTTCGTTTTTTAAAAATGAAGGAAGGTGATGATCATGCAGTTAACGATTTATACAGATTATACGTTGCGGGTTCTTATATATTTAGGGATTCAGCCTGAGGACCAGCGATCAAATATTAAAGAAATTGCAAACTTCTATAACATATCTAACAATCACTTAAGCAAAGTTGTTTATGAGCTCGGGAAACTAGGTCTTATAGAAACTGTCAGAGGGCGTAATGGTGGTATTAGGTTGGCTGTAGCTCCTGCTGAAATTAATTTAGGTGAAGTTGTTCGGCATACTGAGCGTCCGATCAACCTTGTCGAGTGTTTTGACCCTGAGAAAAATACTTGTAGAATTAGTCCTGCTTGTAACTTAAAAGGAGTCTTAAATGAAGCACTAAACGCTTATTTAAGCGTACTTGATTCTTATACATTGAAAGACTTACTCATCAATAAAGACGAACTAAAACAGATTCTTAATAAGTAAAAGAGGTTGATTCATGAGTGCTAGGCACTGATAAGTCAACCTCTTTTCTAATGGAAGATTTTTCGACAAGTCCCTGGTACAAAAATAATTTTTCAGAATTTTTTATTAAAGTGGTTGCATTATCCATTTGTTGTTATATAATAAAACGAGATAAAGAAACACTGTTATAAAACAAAGGTTTTTCGAAAGGAGTTTGTATGATGGGATTTGTAAAAATTGGGAGGCTAAAAGTCGATCACGTATTTTGTGATTTTATTGAAAAAGAAGTTCTCCCGGGCACGAATGTTAGCCCAAATGCTTTTTGGGAAGGAGTACAGCAGCTCATATTTGATTTTGCTCCTGAAAATGAACGGCTACTTGAAAAGAGGGAACTGTTACAGTCTAAGTTAAACAAGTGGAACAAAGAAAGAGAAGGAACAGAAGAGTTAGTAGAATACCAACGTTATCTTGAGGAAATTGGTTATTTAGAGGAGAAAGTAGATGACTTTGAGATTCAAACAGATGGCATCGATGACGAGTTGAAGGTGCAAGCTGGGCCACAACTGGTTGTTCCAGTAAACAATGCAAGATATGCACTCAATGCAGCAAATGCTAGGTGGGGGAGCTTATATGATGCTCTTTATGGAACAGATGTCATAGATGAAGATGATGGTGCAATTCGCACTTCTGATAAATATAATCCGATTCGTGGAGAAAAGGTTGTAACAAAGGCGAAAGAATATTTAGATGAATTTGTGCCTTTAAAATCTTCTAGTCATAAGCACGTATTGAAATATGTCATTGAAGGCGAAGACTTAAAAGTGATGTTACGAAATGGTAGAAAAGATGTTTTACGCGACCGACAACAATTCAAAGGTTATCGAGGAATAATGGTAGAGCCAACCAACATTTTGTTTAGTAACCACGGCTTACACATTGAGATTCAAATTGATCGCCACAATCCAGTAGGAGCAGCTGATGGTGCTGGGGTAAAGGACGTTGTTGTTGAAGCAGCATTAACGACTATTATGGACTTTGAAGACTCTGTTGCGGCGGTAGATACGGAAGATAAAGTGCATGTGTATCGAAATTTGCTAGGGCTTATGAAAGGGACGTTGTCTGCTTCATTGCATAAAGGCAAGGAAAAAATCACAAGAACGTTAAACGATAATAAAGAATTTATTTCAAAGGAAGGGGATCTTCTTACTTTACCGGGGCGCTCCTTAATGCTTGTAAGAAATGTTGGGCATTTAATGAAGACAGAAATGGTTTTAGATGAAAATGGATCTCCTGTACCAGAAGGAATCATCGATACTATTGTCACTGGTGTCATTGCAATGCACGATTTGACAGGAAACAGTCTTTACAAAAACTCAAGACAAGGTTCTGTCTACATCGTTAAGCCGAAAATGCACGGCTCAGAAGAGGTCGCGTTTGCTAACAAGTTATTTAATAAAGTTGAGGATTTATTACAGGTACAGCGACACACATTGAAAATCGGGGTGATGGATGAAGAACGACGAACATCCCTTAACTTAAAACAATGTATTCGTGAAGTGCAAGACAGGATTTTCTTTATTAATACAGGTTTTTTAGATCGCACGGGAGATGAAATTCATAGCTCGTTTTACGCAGGTCCGATGATTCGTAAAAAGGATATGAAAAAAGCGACATGGCTTCATGCATATGAGAAATCTAACGTACAAGTCGGATTATCAGTTCGTTTAGATAAACAAGGACAAATTGGAAAAGGCATGTGGCCAATGCCAGATGAAATGCAAGCGATGGTTGAACAGAAAGAGGAACATTTAATTGCAGGAGGGAATACGTCTTGGGTGCCGTCGCCGACTGCAGCAACACTGCACGCACTGCATTATCACAAAATAAAAGTAGATTCGATTCAAGAAAACTTGAGGAAAGGATTTACAAACTTAACAGGAAATCTATTGCGCGTCCCTATACAACATAAAGTTAACTGGTCAAAGATAGAGATTCAAGAAGAGCTAGAAAATAATGCACAAAGTATTCTAGGTTATGTTGTTCGTTGGGTTGAACACGGTGTTGGTTGTTCGAAGGTACCTGATATTCATCACGTCGGACTTATGGAAGATAGGGCCACACTTCGAATATCGAGTCAACATATGTCAAATTGGCTTTATCACGGTATTTGTACAGTGGATGAAGTCATTGAAACAATGAAAAAGATGGCGTGTGTTGTTGATGAGCAAAATGCGGAAGATCCTGCCTATACGCCAATGTCAGATGACTACGATAAATCTGTTGCTTTTCATGCCGCTTTACAGTTAGTTCTTGAGGGCGAAAACCAACCGAATGGTTACACTGAACCGATTCTTCATCGAAAAAGGAAAGAATATAAGGAATCATTAGGGAAGCAAGTTTATCAATAAAAATGAAAGGATGAAATCGATGGAATTAAAGCAAATGAGAAGTGCTGAAAAAATGATTGATCGCTGGGTGGAACAACAACTTCATTTCGGGAAATCTGTTGAAGATTTCAATGAGACGATGTTCGTATTTGGTAATCAAATTTTCCAATTGAGTACTGATGGATATGGAGGATTTCAAACAAATAAGAAGGAAGCAAATAATGTCGTTGTTTTTCGTCTGCCAGAAGAAAAAGAGTTAGGTTATGTTTGTAGATCGTGTGGTTTGGACCATGACGATGAGAAAGCTGTACTAGAATGCTGTGCATTTCTTGATTAATTTTTTTGGCGATTCTGTTATACAACAAATAAAAAATATATGAATTGTATTTTAACAAGGAGGGTGTTTTATGTTAACAAGAAAAGAGCAAGCGAGAGAAGTTGAACAATCTTGGGAGAATGACAGGTGGGATGGTGTGAAAAGACCATATCAAGCAGATGAAGTTGTTAAATTAAGAGGATCAATTGTTATTGAACAAACGTTAGCAAAAATGGGGGCAGAAAGGCTTTGGAATTTAATGCAAGATGATGACTATGTCGCAGCTTTAGGAGCATTAACCGGCAATCAAGCCATGCAACAAGTGAAAGCGGGATTAAAGGCCATTTATTTAAGTGGTTGGCAAGTAGCAGCGGATGCGAACTTAGCTGGCCAGATGTATCCTGACCAAAGTTTATATCCGGCAAACAGTGTACCCCAAGTTGTAAGAAGAATTAATCAAACATTTCAACGAGCAGACCAAATTCAACAAGCGGAAGGTGAAGGAGATACGTATTGGTTTGCGCCAATTGTTGCTGACATGGAAGCAGGGTTTGGTGGACAGTTAAATGTGTTTGAATTAACAAAAGCTATGATTGAAGCTGGTGCAGCCGGTGTTCATTTAGAGGATCAATTGTCATCAGAAAAGAAATGTGGCCACTTAGGAGGGAAAGTGCTATTACCTACTCAAACAGCAGTCAAAAATTTAATAGCAGCACGATTAGCTGCCGATGTAATGGAAGTGTCCACCGTAATTATCGCTCGAACAGATGCAAATGCAGCAAACTTAATTACAAGTGATGTTGATCCTTATGATCATGAATTTTTAACTGGTGAGAGAACAGCTGAAGGTTTTTATCGTACAAAGGCAGGGCTTGATCAAGCAATTGCTCGAGGGCTTGCTTATGCACCTTATGCGGATCTCATTTGGTGTGAGACGAGTGAACCGGATTTAGATGAAGCACGCAGGTTTGCTAATGCGATCCATGAAAAGTACCCTGGAAAACTATTAGCTTATAACTGTTCACCTTCTTTTAATTGGAAGAAGAAGCTTGATGATACGACGATTGAGCAGTTCCAAAAAGAGTTAGGGGAAATGGGGTATAAATTGCAGTTTGTCACATTAGCAGGTTTCCATGCATTGAATCATAGTATGTTTGAACTTGCATACGATTATAAAGAGCGGGGAATGGCAGCATATTCAGAGCTCCAACAAGCTGAATTCGCATCAGAAGAAGCGGGGTACACAGCGACAAGACACCAGAGAGAAGTTGGAACAGGATACTTTGATGAAGTATCTCAAGCCATTACAGGAGGAGCATCTTCAACATTAGCTTTAAAAAATTCAACAGAAGAAGAGCAGTTTGAGGGTGTAAAATAAGTGCAAACTTAAAAAGGCTAAGGTTCGCCACCTTAGCCTTTTTAAAATTATCGATTTTTCGACAAGTCCCCGGTACGAATAAACAACACTTTTAAGTAACTGCCCTCGGGGAATTGAGGGACAACTTGAAAGTCGCTTGGGAGAGAATGTTCCTCTAGAATACTATATTTCTGACCTTTTTCATTAAAAGCTTCATCAATAAATGCTTTGAATTTTTTCATTGGTACTTTGGCAGCGTTGGTTGATGCAACAATAACGCCACCTTTTTCTGTAATATCAATCGTTTGTTTTAAAAGGTGCTTATAATCTTTTTCGGCACTGAATGTTCGTTTCTTTGAGCGGGCAAAGCTCGGCGGGTCAAGAATGACTAAGTCGAAAGAAAGCCCCTTTTTTACCGCATAGTTATAATAGTCAAAAACGTCTTGGACGATGATGTCATGTGCTTCATAATCAAGGCTGTTCATACTAAACTGTTCGATCGTTTTTTCATAGCTTCGATTAGCAAGATCGACACTCGTTGTTTTTTCAGCACCACCGATCGCTGCGAAAACTGAAAAAGCTCCTGTATAGGAGAAAGTGTTCAAAACACGTTTTCCGTTCGCGTATTTATCACGAATCGATTGCCTTACTTCTCTTTGGTCGAGAAATACGCCAACCATCGCACCTTCATTTAAATAGACGGCAAAGTTTACACCGTTTTCTTTCACGACGAGCGGGAATTCACCTCGCTCCCCCGTAACAAAGTCATCGTCGTCAATATATTTTCCACCTGTTTTGAAGCGCTTTTTTTCATAAATTCCTTTAAAATCACTTACTGAATGTATAGCTTCGATGATCGTATCTTTAAATGTATACATTCCTTCACTATACCAGTTGAAAAGGAGATAACCATCGAAGTAATCAATTGTCAGTCCACCAATTCCATCTCCTTCTCCGTTGAACAAGCGAAAAGCAGTCGTGTTAGGATCTTCATAAAAGGAAGCGCGTTTTGCGAGAGCTTTAGCTAGTTTTTTTTCAAAAAACATTTGGTCAATCTTCTCATTTGGCTTTTGTGTAAGTACCCAGCCGTACCCCTTATTTTGTCTTCCGTAATAACCGCGGCCGAGAAACGAACCTTTTTCATCCTCAAAGTAAAGTAAGGAGCCTTCACTTTTCAGCGAATCAAGGTTTGTTATTGCTTCCTTGAAAAGTAACGGGTAACCTGACTTATATTTATTTGCATGTCGTTGTTTAATTTTTATTCGAATTTCATTCATATTCCATTCATCCTTTTCTTAAAGCTTATCCATATTCTTTCACGAAATGGCTGATAAAACAAACGAGACTAGATTTTTGAGCAGTTAATACGTTCCACTTCACTTAATTGAATCAATTTCCATCATTTCATTTTTTGCGCAGTGAAACGAATGATATTATAAATATTTCATTAAATGTACGTTTTATTTGGAAGTGAACGTAACAAAAGACGGCGACTCTCGGAGGATCAGCGACGAGTAACCGCAAGAGCAAGGAGCTGAAGATCCACTTAGGCGAAGATTGTTGAGCCTAAGTTAGCTGAAGACAAGCCCTCGGGAAAGCGTCCCTCTGAAGTGAAGTTCACACTCATCATACGGAATTTCGCATAATATTTTGAGTTATGAAATTAATTCAATTATGTTAAAATATGGATGGGAAAAGGGGGTGGTTATAATCGAACATCATAAAAATCCTATTATTTCGATAAAAGGGTTAACAAAACGTTTTGGAAGTAAAATGATCTTAAATGATATAGACCTTGAAGTAGAGGAAGGGAAATTTTTGGTTATATTGGGCTGAATCGAGCAGGGGAAAGTATGACAGTAAAGATTATGCTGAGCTAATCCAAAATTATAGAGGATCAGTGAAAATTTTTGGTGAAGAGTTAAAAGAAGATGAAGTTGCATATAAAAGACGAATTAATAAAAGTCTTTTAGTGATAGTCAGAAATGATATATTTCATCACAAATTTAGCGCTCTAATGAACACCCAAATAATTCCATGTGCCTGGCAACTGGAATTATTTGGGTGAATTAATGATATATAATTGGGGCTTGGTTTGGATTTTCGTCTTTTAACGAAATGTGTAGGTCATGTTCATAATTAATGGATGCATAAAAGATTTTTTGTAGGTCTCGTATTCCACGGGCATGCAACTGTTCAAACAACCACGATTCAGTAAGTGACAAATCTTTAAGTACGGACGAATAAATGTTTCCTTCCACAATGACCGGGTAAGCAATATCCATTTTTTTATTCTTGATTTGCAAGTCTTCTCTCGTGACGGTTTCTTTATCCCCTTTTTTTAATACACTTAAACCACCACTTGCTTCTAGGACCGCTAGATGTACATCATTAACATCAAATACATTCTTTTCTCGAAGCATTTGTAATAAATTATCAATCGAATAACGATTCTTTCTTAGGTTTTCTCTTAAAATCTTTCCATTATAGACAATAATGGTTGGTTCAAATGTAAGTAATCTACCTATTTTCCGGTTGGATAATTTTAATTTTGCAACGAGTCGTTGAAGCAAGGCAGTTGTTACAATCGCAAATGCTGTAGGGATGTGTTGAATTTCTGGGTCGGCAATGTCTGCACCAACAACATTTGCAATTGTAATAATAACGAGAAAATCGAATACGGGTATTTCACCAATGGCTCTTTTCCCCATAAAAAGTGCAAAAGCCAATAATAATGGAAAGATCGTGACGACTCGTCCTAAAACAACGGCAGAGTCCGATAATGTTTGAAGCATGTTTTCCATTCCCCTTTATGTTCCACTTTTTTCTAGCTTTCTACAATTAGCAACAATTATGAATGAATGGATTCAATTTCTAAAATAATTTATCAGAACTATTATTTAATGCAATAAGGAGTGGAAAAGTCCATATAACAGTATTGTCGAAAACTATCTAGCACTGGAGAAATAATATTCAGAAAATTACTTCATAAATAAGCTAAATGAAATAGGCTTGATAGCATACGGTTATGGGAAAATTTATGAAGGATTAAACTTTTACTCATTTATTTTACATTAATTTGGGTTTTGGTAGTCCGTTTATACTACAAAAAGGAGATTGGGGTTTATCGAGATACAATGAAAATGTCGAAAGATAGACCTTCAGATGGATATTTATTTTTTGTCTAGTCCATTATGATGAGTTTAAGAGATCTGATACGTGAATAACCATTCTCGATCTCGATAAAGGCAAAACTAGTGAAAACTAGTGACGCAAAGCTTTAGGGGCTTCTGTGCGAAAGCGCAATGCCAGCCAGCTACCGAAAGATTTGGGGCAGTTTTGTATATTTAATATGGAGTAAGATGATGGGAATAGTTCGTTTTTGATCTATTTCTATCCTATTCTATATGAATGTACAACTGCATGACAGATACCCCACCTTTCGGTAAAGGTGGGGTATTTTCATTTTGGAGGTGAAGAAAGTGAAGGTTGTAAACCTGAGCAATGAAAATGTGCTCGCAAGTGATGTAAAACAAGCCTACAGTTTTTTGAAACGCTTGAAAGGATTAATGTTTACAAAAGAGCTTGGCTCAGGAAAAGCAATCCATTTAAAACCCTGTCGATCCGTTCATACGTTTTTTATGAACTACGCCATTGATGTCATTTATTTAGGTGAAGGAAATAAAGTTGTCGCTATAAATGAGAACTTACAGCCTAATAAAGCAGGAAAGCATTATAAATATGCAAGGTCAGTGGTAGAACTTCCTGTTGGTACTGTATCTCACTCGCAAACGAAAGTTGGAGACGTGTTATCTATAAATGAATAAAAAATATGAGGAGCGTGTGAACATGAAAAAGTTTATTAAAGGATTATTTTTAGAAGAAGAAGGACAAGGAATGGCCGAGTACGCGTTAGTATTAGGAGTTATTGCAGTAGGAGTCGTAGCGATCTTAGGAATTTTCGGAAACACAATCATGGATATCTTCAAAGACGTAACAGAAAGAATCGGTGGAGACACAAGCGGAGTTTAATCAAAAAATAAAAAGAGCGGAGCGTGTAAAACATGAAAAAGTTCATTAAAGGATTATTTTTAGAAGAAGAAGGGCAAGGAATGGCGGAATACGCGTTAGTATTAGGAGTTATTGCAGTAGGAGTCGTAGCGATCTTAGGAATTTTCGGAAACACAATCATGGATATCTTCAAAGACGTAACAGAAAGAATCGGCGGAGACACAAGCGGAGTTTAATCAAAAAATAAAAAGAGCGGAGCGTGTAAAACATGAAAAAGTTCATTAAAGGATTATTTTTAGAAGAAGAAGGCCAAGGAATGGCGGAATACGCGTTAGTATTAGGAGTTATTGCAGTAGGAGTCGTAGCGATCTTAGGAATTTTCGGAAACACAATCATGGATATCTTCAAAGACGTAACAGAAAGAATCGGCGGAGACACAAGCGGAGTTTAATAAAAAAATAAAAAGAGCGGAGCGTGTAAAACATGAAAAAGTTTATTAAAGGATTATTTTTAGAAGAAGAAGGACAAGGAATGGCCGAGTACGCGTTAGTATTAGGAGTTATTGCAGTAGGAGTCGTAGCAATCTTAGGGATTTTCGGAAACACAATCATGGATATTTTCAAAGATGTAACAGAAAGAATTGGCGGAGACACAAGCGGAGTTTAATCATAAAAGATAGAAAATGGAGGAGAGTGTGAATGACTTTATTAAACAGTTTATTAGTGGTTGTTCTTATCATTTGTATTATTACCGATATTAAAAGCAGAAAAATTTATAATAAAGTCCTTTATCCAGCACTTGTTGCGGCTTTCCTCCTAAATGCTTTATTCTTTGGATGGGAAGGATTGTTAAGCAGTCTACTTGGATTTTTGGTTGGACTCTTGATCCTACTCATTCCATATTTGATGGGCGGCATGGGAGCTGGAGATGTCAAGCTATTAGCAGTGATCGGTGCAGTAAAAGGAGCGGCATTTGTTTTTACTACAGCAATATATATGGCTGTTTTTGGTGGCTTGATTGCGCTTGGCGTACTTCTATTTAGAAAAGGGTTATTAGGAAGATTGAAGTCAGCTTTTTACTCGTTGTGTGGCATGAAATATGGAATGAAATTTTCCTTTATTGATCAAGAAGCGATGAAGAAGACATATCCTTATGGTGTGGCAATTGTTGCTGGTGCGTTTGTAGCATTTTTGTCTGATGGGGTGATGCTATAATGCTTCGTAACGAAAAAGGGCAATCACTTGTTGAAATGGCTCTAATTGTCCCGATTTTGCTTATTCTGATTGTCGGAATATTCGATATTGGCCGTATGCTTTATTCGTATAGCACTTTGCACTTTACAGCACAAGAGACCGTCAGATTAGGGGGATTCGGTAGAGCAGATGCAGATATTATTCAATTTGCTAAAAACAATTATCATGCAGGCAACAGCTCTCAATTAACAGTGAGCGTTTCACCGTCACAAGAACTTCGTAGGTCAGGAGATTATGTGACGGTAACTTTGCAATATCCAGTTGAACCGTTTACCCCTTTTGTGAACATTTTGTTTTCAGAGCCCATTCACTTAAAGGCTGAATCGACAATTCGGGTTGAATGAGGGATATAACATGCAATTATTAATGGGATTTTTAAAAAAATTCTTATATAAAAAAGAAGATGGTCATGCACTGGTCCTCGCATCAATGGTATTTACCGGCCTTGTCGGTATAACAGGTCTTGTCATTGATGGGGGGATGCTTTATATGCAACAAACTCACTTACAAAAGACTGCCAATGCTGCAGTCCTTTCTGGTGCTCAAGAATTAATGGCTCCTAATGATAAAAAGGCGAAGTCTGTCGTTGATGACATTCTTCGTTCACATGGTGAAACAGACTCTTTTTATGATCTTCATGTAGCCATGGGAGACCGTCTTTCCATTCGACTTGAAAAACCAGTTCCATTAACGTTTGCATCATTATTTGGTGTGGAAGAGGTAAACGTACAGGCATCAGCTATAGCGAGAGTAGGAGTAATGGGAAATGCAGTCGGTGCTGCACCTTTAGGAATAGAAGAATCGGTTGAATTAGAATATGGCGTTGAGTATAAATTAAGAGTTGACGAAACAGAAGTTGACACTGGTAATTTTGGGGTTCTCGCGCTTGAGGGACCAGGTGCACGGACGTATAAGGATAACTTATTATATGGCTATCAAGAGGCAATATCTGTCGGTGATGTTTTAAATACACAAACAGGAAATATTGCTGGCCCGACGAGAGAGGCTGTAAATGAGCTTGTTAACTCATGCAGTGATATGAATCAACGAGACTGCAGACGTATTTTATTAGTGCCGGTTTATAAGCCTTATAACCATGACCAAAATCAGCTCAAGCAAGTAAAGGTAACGGGCTTTGCTTATTTCTATATTTCAGAACCGATGTCACGTAATGATACGGTCGTTCGTGGCGTGTTTATTGAACGAACAGGAACAGGCTTCGAAAGCGAACTTGCTAAAGAACGTGGAGCATTTGTTGTTAGATTAACAGAGTAGGTGAAAAACATGAGATCAAGAACAATATTCCTTTTGGCAGCTGTCATGGGAGTGATAACCACTCTTCTTTTTTTCTTAAACTTGCAAGAGGGTACAAAAACTGAAGAGGTAGAGGTTCAAAAAGTAGAAGTTGTCGCTGCAACTGAAACGATTGAATTAAACCAAACCATTACGAGAGAAATGATTGAAATACGTGAAGTGCCGGAAGATCAAGTGCACCCAGCAGCTTATAGACAAATTGGTGAAGTGGAAGGCAAGTTTGCAACGACCTTTATTGATCAAGGAGAAATCATACTTTCTCATCGGTTAAGGTCAGAAAGGGATGAAACGGAGTTCGTTTCTCGTAAAGTCCAAGAGGGCTTCCGAGCAGTTGCTCTAGGTGTCGATTTTGTTAAATCTGTCTCAAATTTAATTGAGCCTGAAGACTATGTCGATGTAATATACACAGCTCCAACAGGAGAAGACGCTGAAATTGAAACTGAAATCATTCTTTCCAATGTACGTGTTTTAGCTGTAGGGAGAAAAATGGTTGAAGTGTCTGAAGGAGAGCCTTATGTGGAATATAGTTCGATTACATTAGAACTAGCACCTGAAGATACGATAACTGCAGTACATGCATTTGAAACTGGAAGCATTCATATGACTCTGCGGTCCAGGCTGCGGACTGAAAATGTAGAAGATCTTACGGATGATATTGCAGAAACTACAGAAAATGAAGAAGAGTGAACATTTACGGTAAAGGAGGTCACTCTACATGGCTGAAAAAGAAAGCTCCATTAGAGTGAATCAAGGGAAAGTGATCACCGTTTGCAGTGCTAAAGGAGGCATCGGACAAACCCTCCTTTCGGTAAACCTTGCATTAGCTCTAAAAAAGAAAAATTTAAATATATGTTTGATTGATGGTGATTTACAGTTTGGTGACGTCAGTTTGGCAATGGACTTAAAGCCATCATTTACGATAAAAGACTTAATTGATGAATCAGGAAGCCTTGATGAAGGAAGTGTCACTAGTTATTTAACGGATCATTCATCAGGAGTACAAGTGCTTCCAGCACCTGAGAGTCCAGAGTTTGCAGAGCTCATTACTAGTGATCACCTCATCAGTATCGTTAACGTACTAAGACAAGCGTTTGATTTTATCGTTATTGATGCAGGTCATGGATTAAAAAGTGAGACCGTCGATTTGATGGATATATCTGATGAATTATTAGTTGTAACAAGTTTAGAAATGACTGCGTTAAAAAACACGAAACTGATGATCGGAACCCTTGAACAACTTGAGATGAAAGAAAAAGTGAGACTTGTGATGAACCGGTACAATATGGAGAGTTTATTAAAGCCAGAAGAAGTACCAAATATGATGAATGTAATACGAGTAGAATATATGCCTAACAACTTTCAAATTGCTGCCCAATCATTAAACTTAGGCATACCAGTTGTATCTAGCCGAAGTAAATCGGATCTTTCGAAGAGTATTTTTAAAATGGCAGAGAATATAATATCAAATCGTGAAACAGATAGACCAATCCAAAAAAAATCTTTATTCGGAAAAGTCTTTCCAAAGAAAAAATAAGGGAGGGCGAGCAAGATGAGTTTGTTAAATCGTTTACAAAATAAACAAAATCCAAAATCTACAGAGACTCCGGCTAAGTCCTCTCCTATAAAGGAAAAGGAAAATGACAACGTTGAAAAACAGCCAATAGCAAAAGATATAAAGGAAACGGAAGAAAAAAAAGATCCGAAACCAAATGTAGAATTACCGAAAGCAATCCAAACACAGCCAACAAAAAATAAGAAGCACGATGAATTAAAAAGTTTAATTCATAAACAAATCTTACAAGAAATGAAAAAGGTTAATGATGTAGAAGAGATTGTTCCAAAGATTGATGAGATAGCTGTAGAACTTATTAAAGAGAATGATAGCCTAAAAAAACATGTCGATCGTAAAAAAGTAGTAGAGGAACTTATCAATGATTTAACGGGGTTTGGTCCAATTAATCCATTATTAATGGACGATGATGTATCAGAAGTAATGGTAAATGGACCAAATCAGGTGTATTGCGAGCGAAAAGGAAAGCTCGTCCTGACGGATATTAAATTCCGTGATAATGAGCATGTTCTTCATGTGATTGAACGAATCGTTGCGCCAATTGGAAGAAGAATTGATGAGAGCAGTCCAATGGTAGATGCACGACTACCAGACGGCTCTCGTGTAAATGCCATTATTCCACCACTTGCGCTAAATGGTCCAACGATTACGATTCGAAAATTTGCAAAAGATCCGTTTACAATTAACGATTTAGTTTCCTTCGGTACATTATCAGAAGAGATGGCAACGTTTCTTGATGCGTGTGTTAAGGCAAGGCTGAACATGTTTGTTAGTGGCGGGACAGGTTCAGGGAAGACAACGACATTAAATGTGTTATCCAGTTTTATACCTAACGATGAACGGATTGTAACAATTGAAGATGCCGCAGAAATTCAACTTGGGCAAGACCATGTTGTGACATTGGAATCACGCCCGCCAAATATTGAAGGGAGCGGAGCAATTACGATCCGTGACCTTGTTCGGAACTCACTTCGTATGCGCCCTGATCGTATTGTTATTGGCGAGGTACGTGGAGCTGAAGCTTTAGATATGCTGCAAGCGATGAATACAGGACATGACGGATCACTTGCAACAGGCCACTCAAACAGCCCACGAGATATGCTCTCAAGGCTTGAAACGATGGTTCTTCTAGCTGGGGTTGACCTCCCAGTAAAGGCAATTCGTGAGCAAATTGCTGGAGCGATTGATGTCATTATTCAACAGACACGTTTAAAAGATGGCTCGCGAAAAATTGTAAAGGTTACAGAGGTCCAAGGATTAGAAGGCGATGTCATCGTTTTACAAGATATTTTTACATTTGAACAAAAAGGTATTGACGAGTTTGGAAAAGTAAAAGGTAAACTCGTTCCAACGGGCGTTCGTCCAAAGTTTTATGAACAGCTTGAAACGTCCGGGATTCATATCCCACCAAATGTATTCTTAGAAAGAGAGGAGTGAAGGGAATGGATTGGTTAATATGGATCATGGTTCTCTTTACAACCTCTCTATTTTTTTTAGCACTCTTACAAAAACTATTTTACAAAGATACACAAGTTAAACGTAGGGTTGAACAATATTTACAAGGCGGAGCACCTGAGGAAAATATTAAAGAGAAGAAAACCTTTCAGCTTAGCTTAGAATTTAGCTTAACGAAAGAGCGAATTCGTAAAAGGTTAAAGAAAAAGGACAAAAGTACGCAAATAGAAATGAGACTTCACCAGGCCGGATTACCACTTACGCCTGAGGAGTTTGTTATGTTTCAATGGATTTCGATTGCACTTGGTGGAGGGATTCTTTATTTAATTGTTGATCATTTTATCATTTTGCCAATTGGAGCGGCGGTCGGTTATGCGATCCCAGAGCTCGTTTTAAATATGCGCAAGAAAGATCGAATGAGAAAATTTAATGATCATTTACCAGAAATGATATCAACAATTGTTAGTGCATTACGAGCTGGATTTAGTTTCCCGCAAGCATTAAAGACGGTTATGGAAGAGTCACCATCACCTATGAAAGAAGAAATTGCCGTTGTTATAAAAGAGATGCAATATGGCACACCGCTTGAAGAGGCTCTAGGGCGTTTGAAAGAACGAATGCCTAGTGAAGATTTAGATTTAATGATTCAAGCAATTGTCATTCAGCGTCAAGTTGGTGGAAATTTAGCGATTGTATTAGAAAAAATAGTGGAAACCATTCGTGATCGAATTAAAATCCAAGGGCAAATTCGTACGTTGACAGCCCAAGGAAAGATGTCTGGTTTAGTTGTCGGTCTATTGCCAGTTATACTTGGCGCAATTTTATTTGTTGTAAATCCTGAATACATGTTAGTTCTTTTCACACATCCTATCGGTTTAATGCTATTAGTTATTGCGACTGTTTCTTCGATTCTAGGACTGATCTTTATTCGCAAAGTTACAACGATTGAGGTGTAAATAATGTTGATATTGTTATATGTAATAACGGTTGTTTTACTCCTTGTCGGTTTGTGGAGCTGGCGGAAGGAACGCCAGAAAGCTATTTCCAAGAGGATTTCGCTTCTCACTGGAGAAGGAGAGCTTATACAAGGTACCAATAACACCATTGGCCGTGATGATGAAACTAAGCAATCATTTTTCAAACGGATGATTGAACCATTTTGGAAGCAATTTAAACGAAGTTTCCAAAGAAATGTCGAGCAGAAGAAGCAAGAAAAAATTGAGCAAAAGCTTTTGAAAGCTGGAAAGCCATTTGGCATGACACCGTTTGAGTTTCGTCTCGTCCAAGTGCTATTTCTTTTAATTTTCCCTTTAACAGCGACAGGTCTTAGTATTTTACTAGGTCTGTCAGGTGGACGGATGGTTCTTGTCGTCTTGCTAAGTTTTGTTGCGGGTTTATATTTTCCCGTATTTTATTTAAAGTCAAAAACAGAAGAACGAAATAAAAAGGCCATTCGTGAGTTACCAGATTTCATTGATTTAGTGACGGTAAGCATTGAGGCTGGTTTAGGATTTGATTCCGCGTTAAGTAAAGTCGTTGCGAAAAAAGAAGGCGTTCTTTCATCTGAATTTCAACGCTGTCTTGAAGAAATGCGGTTAGGGAAAACAAGAAAAGAAGCTCTTTCTGGTGTGCGCGAAAGACTTGAAGTTGATGATGTGAAACTTTTGATAGGGAGTATCATTCAAGCTGAGCAATTAGGTGTAGGGATGGTACAAATATTAAGAGTACAATCAAATGAAATTCGTGAAAGAAGAAAGCAGCGAGCGGAAGAAGCCGCTATGAAAGCACCGATTAAAATGCTTTTTCCATTAGTGCTTTTTATCTTCCCTTGTATATTTATTGTTCTGTTAGGACCTGCAATCATTCAAATTTTTGAGACGTTTTAAACTTCATACAAAAAAGCTGCCAATTGGCAGCTTTTTTATACTAATGCGGAGAGAACAGAAACTCTGGAAACAATTCCTTGGAATTTTCCGCTTTCATCAACAACAGCGAGTGGATATTTGGACTCTGTTGCTTTTGGTATAAGATCTTGTATATAGTCATCAGGGTCAATCGTATGGTATTCATCACGTAAGATATCACTTATCTTCTTATTATCTTTAATTGCTTGAATCGTATCGTCAATAGTAATCAGTCCTTGCAACTTCCGGTTGGAATCGAGAACAAAGATACTTGATATCCCATTCGAGCGCATTTCATTAACTGCATTTTTTAAGCCTTCTTTTTGTAAAACTGTTACAGGCTTAAACATAATATTTGATGCTTGTAATACTTTTGATCGGTCAATATCTTGAACGAAATCACGAATATATTCGCTTTGTGGAGAGTCTAAAATTTCCTCAGGTGTTCCAATCTGTTCAACGAGACCATCTTTCATAACAGCTACACGGTCACCGATCTTAAATGCCTCGTTAATATCATGTGTGATAAAGATGATCGTTTTTTGTAGTCGTGATTGAATGTCTAACAATTCCATCTGCATATCGCGGCGAATGAGTGGGTCCAATGCACTGAACGGTTCATCCATTAATAAAATATCCGGGTCGTTTGTTAGTGCTCTTGCAAGACCTACACGCTGTTGCATACCACCACTTAACTCGCTTGGAAGTTTATTCTCCCAACCTGCAAGACCAACTGTTTGTATCACTTCATTGGCCTTTTCATAACGTTCCTCTTTTGAAATGCCTTTAACCTCTAAACCGTAAGCAACATTATCTAAAACTGTTCGGTGAGTAAATAACCCGAAATGTTGGAAGACCATTGCAATTTTCTTTTGTCTAAATTCCATTAATTTAGTTTTATTAAACTGAACAATATCTTCGTCATCTACAATGATTTTTCCATCGGTAGGTTTGTTTAATAAATTTAAACAGCGGATGAGTGTTGATTTTCCACTTCCGGAAAGTCCCATAATAACAAAGATTTCACCTTCGTTAACATCGAAAGATACGTCATATATTCCTAATGTGTTTCCTGTTTTTTCAAGAATTTCATTTCTGGTAAGGCCTTTGTTGGCTAACTTTAAAGCAGCTTTAGGCTTACTACCAAAAACTTTCGATAAATGTTCAACCTTTACTTTTACTGCCATCGTTTACGCCCACTTTCTATTAAGTTCCCTTATTATTCGGCATATTTATAGCGTTCAGCGATGCCTTGAGATAGTCTATCAATAATAATTGCTAAAATTACAATGGAAATACCCGCTTCAAACCCTTGCGCAATATCCAATTGGTTAATTGCAATTAATACTTCCATTCCAAGTCCTCGTGCTCCAACCATTGAAGCAATAACGACCATTGCTAATGCCATCATTGTTGTCTGGTTAATACCGGTCATAATTGTCGGTAAAGCTTGAGGGAGCTGGACTTTCTTGAGAGTTTGCCATGAAGAAGAACCGAAAGAATGAGAAGCTTCGATCATGTCTTTTGATACTCTACGTATTGCTAGGTTTGTCAACCTAATTACAGGAGGAATTGCATAAATAACGGTCGCGAAAACTCCAGGAACAAGACCTAAGCTAAATAACATAACCGCTGGAATTAAGTAAACAAAACTTGGCATTGTCTGCATTAAGTCAAGTATTGGCTTAACGAATCTTTCAACTGTATCGTTATAGGCCATCCAAATACCTACTGGTACACCAAAGATTAACGAAATGACAACAGCTGTTAATACGATCGCTAATGTTGACATCATCAATTCCCAATAACCAAAGCTTCCAATAAGCATTAATAATAGACCAAAGATAATTCCGGTCATCGGATTTAGAATTCTCCATGATATAAAAATGACAAAAGCGATAATAATAAACCATGGAATCCAAACGAGTATATTTTCCATTCCAAGCATAAACCACAAAATGACGGATCCTAAGCCGTCAAAAAATCCGGCGAATGTATCGGTGATCCAGTTGATAAAGTGGTCAACATAAATCCCTAAATCTAATCTTAACGTTTCGGGAAATTCAAACATTTTTCTCTGGTTACTTATATATGTTTATGGTAACCAGATTCACCTCGCTTCCTTATTTTCATGGTGTGATCTGATAAGGAAAAGGAGGGTTGATTATTGCAATAACCAACCCATCCCTTAACCAATCATAGACGAAGTATTACAGAATTTTACTGTTATTTCAGTGCATCTAAAACACGTTCTGCAACATCTTCTGGCACCCAATCAATCCATAGGTCTTGATGTTCTTCAAGGAACCAGCGAGCAGCTTCGTGTTGGTCTGCATCATTTTCTTCCATATAACTTAAACCTTCAGAAGTAAGGTCAGAACTAGTTTCATAGTTACTTAAGAATTCAACGATTTCTGGAGCTTTTTCTTCCATACCTTCATTAACAATGACAGTTACTGTATTGGAAGGGAAAGCTGTAGAATAATCTTCATTGAATTGCTCTTCATCGTACTCATCCTCTTCAAGTAAAACAAGGTCGTACATGCCTGTTACCCAAGTAGGATCCCAGTAGTATCCAACCCAAGCTTCTCCGCGGTCATAAGCACGAATAATTGAAGAATCTAATGCTGTTTGAGAACCAGGTGAGAAATAGTTATAGTACTCATTTAAACCGTATGTTTCCATTTTTATTTGCATTGTTTGGTCAACTTCCCATCCAGGAATAGCCCCGTGGATACGGCCTTTATTAGGGTCTTCTGGGTCTTCAAATACTTCCCAATACTCGTGAAGCTGATCTACTCTTTCTAAACCTGGTGCAAGTGGTTCGATGTCGCGCTCAGGATCACCTTCAATTACAAAACGTGGAACGTAGAATCCTTGTGCGTTATCATCGAAGTTTATCGCAAGCTCAATGACATCACCAGAATTAATCATATCGTCATACTCTTCTTGAATGTTTTCCACCCAAACTTCCATCATAACGTCACTATCGCCACCACGAATACCTACAAGGTTATTCGGTGTAGAGCCCATTAGTACATCTGTTGGGTATCCATACCCTTCTTCAATAATCAATTGCGCAACTGCATTGTGGAATCTAAAACTTCCCCAGTCACCTTCTGCTAAGACAATCTCTGGCTTGTCTCCATCGCCATTACCATTGGCGCCATTACATGCTGCTAAAGAGACAAGAAGTAATAGAGCTAAAAATGTAATAGAATACTTACTAATCATGTTATTTTTTAAAAAGTTCATTTTAATACTCCTCCTTAATTTTTTTAGACCAGTGTTAACTTGGCTTCTCAAGTTAACAAGCTTTTATGAAAACAAATACTTTTTGACTACATTAGCTATACTCAGTGAAAGTATCTTGTTTTTAATGAAAATCATTACTTAAATATTGCTGATTGTTCTAATACTATTTCATAAAATCGGGCTGTTCTTTAACAATACGATCATACAAAGGTTTAAAGTCTTCCTTTGCAGACTCTGGTGTGCCGACTTGTGTATGTGTATGTTTTGCATACTTTGGATCGATTGATATTGGAGACCCAGCACTTTCGGCTAGCATTTGCACTTGGCATGAACGTTCCATTGAGATAAACCACCACACAGCTTCATCAATTGTGCCTCCTACTGTTAAAAGCCCGTGATTACGAAGAATGACAGCTTTACTTTTACCAAGAGCTTCAGCAATGCGTTGGCCCTCTGACTTTTCATAGACGACTCCTGTATAGTCGTTAAATAGTGAGTGGTCTTCATAAAACGCACACGCATCTTGAGTGATTGGGTCTAACAACTTTCCTAATGTAGAAAAGGCTTTTCCATATAAAGAGTGCGAATGGGCAGCTGCATGGACGTCCGGCCTGGCTTTATGGATTTCAGAGTGAATAGCAAATGCAGCGCCATTTACTTCTCCTTCGCCGTGCTGTATTTCTCCGTCTTCGTTTAATAACAAAAGATCAGAAGCTTTAATTTGGCTAAAGTGGATGCCATATGGATTTACCCAGAAACAATCATGATACTCTGGGTCCCTTACTGTTATATGACCAGCAGAGCCATCATCGAAGCCACATTTAGAGAAAAGACGGAATGACGCAGCTAAACGTTGTTTTAGTTCAATTCGTTTATTGTCAATAGAATGAGTTAAGTCTTTCACAGCTTATTTCCCCCTTTTCTAATAACCTGAGTGAAGGTCAACTTTAAATTGTAATGGTTCGTTGTTTACATATGCGCGGTATTGATTTTCAAAAATATTCAGGCATCTACTTATATAATGAGGAGACTTCGCAGCGACGTGAGGGGTGATAAATAAGTTCTTGATCCCCCAAAGTTCACTTTGCGAATGTAGTGGCTCTTGATGAAAGACATCAAGAACTGCTCCACCAATTTTATTTGACAAGAGCACCGTTTTTAATGCTTGTTCATCAATAAGTGGTGCGCGCCCTAAATTTATGAAAAGTGCATTTTCTTTCATCAGATCAAACTCTTTTGTTGCAAAACATTTTTTTGTGTTTGTGGTAACCGGCATAGTAAGGATAATGAAATCACTTTCTGGAATGACGGTATCTCGCTCAGAAAGTGTAACCATTCGGTTAAAATGAGGCCGTAGCTTTCCAGAACGATTAACGCCAATCACGTTCATCCCCATTAAATGACATTTTTCTGCTATGGCCGATCCGACTTCACCTGCACCAAAAATAGTAACTGTTTTTTGGTATATTTCATCGATCATTGCAGAAGAATCCCAATACTTATCAAGTTGATTTTGATTTAGTCTCTCGAGTTGCAACGTATGCCGCAGCATCATGCCCAGTGCATATTCAGACATAGGTACTGCATGAATCGTTTTCATATTTGTAAGAGTGATGTGCTGGTCCTTTAAGGCTTGAAACGGTAGCCTTTCAGTACCAGATTGAAATAGTTGGATCCACCTAAGGTTAGGCATTTTTGCAATAAGATTAGAGGAAAGCTCTTCACCATATGTGATGATAATCTCGATTTGTGAAAAGGCTTTTTGTGGTACTTCCTCGAGAGAAGTGACATATAGTAGTTTTTTTGGGTGGCAAATGTTATTTAGTTTCTCTAGCTCTGTCTTCTTGATGTCATCTAGTGTAACTAATATCAATTTTTCAACTCCATTCGACTTGTTTCGAGCACCTTCATCAAACGCTAATAATTGTAACGAAAATTATGTATTCCTGCAAAATTGAAACGATTATAAAATACAGTGTATCTTACGGTTATCGTGTATTAGCACAGGTTATCTCTATATATTACTTATTTAGTCAGATATCGTAGTGAATACTATAGGATTGGATTTTTTTAGAAAAAAGAAAAGGCGCCGTATAAGAGGTGTTTGTCCCCTGTATACTGCGCCTTTATAGACCTTTTAACGATTATCTACTTTTTCTGGATATAAGTCGTGTTGGAGAAGTCGTTGTTCGGCAAATTTCTCCCATTTCGTCCCTGGTTTCCCATAGTTTGTGTATGGATCAATTGAAATGCCACCACGTGGGGTGAATTTCCCCCATACTTCAATATAACGAGGATCCATGAGTTTAACAAGGTCATTTAAAATGATATTCATGCAGTCCTCATGGAAATCGCCGTGATTTCTAAAGCTGAATAAATAAAGTTTTAAGGACTTGCTTTCTACCATTTTTTTATCAGGAATATAGCTAATGTAAATGGTTGCGAAGTCCGGCTGATTTGTTTTTGGACATAGACTTGTAAACTCAGGGCAATTGAATTTTACAAAGTAATCACGATATGCATGAAGGTTATCAAATGATTCTAATACAGATGGATCGTAGTTAAAGTTATATTGTGTTCCAGCTTCTCCTAATGCTTGAACTTCTTTGCTTCTATCATGAGACATGAGAAACAGCCTCCTTTTTATTTGTTAATGATGATTTATTTAACCACTTTACTGTTAAGTAAATAAATGGTGTATCTGCAATAGCAAATAGCAGCTTAACGATATATTGTGTCCCAATCATCACAAGGATTGTGGAAAACGGCATCGTTCCATAAAAGGCGACGACAACAAAAACAATGGAGTCGAGCATTTGACTAGCCAATGTACTGACATTGTTACGTAGCCATAAGTGCTTCCCTTTCGTTTTTTCCTTTAGCTTGTGAAATAGGTGCACATCGAATAGCTGTGAAATACTGTAAGCTAACAGTGAAGCGATGACAATTCGAGGAACAGCGCCTAAGATCATTTCAAATTCTTCTTGCATAGGCCAATAACCTGCTGGTGGCAGCATAATGGCAAGATAGAAAAAGCCGATCATGAGCACGTTTGTAAGTAGTCCGATCAAGACAACTTTTCTTGCAATCACTTTCCCATATACTTCTGAAATGGAATCTGTGATTAAAAAAGTAAGCGGATATGTGATAATTCCTGCTGTTAAAACGACCCCACCAATCGTGAAAAGCTTAGCAGAGATCACATTCGAAACAAATAAAGCCGTGAAGAAAATCGCTACAAGAAAGATGAGCTTTCCCTGCTTCTCCGCATCAAAACCTATTGAGTTATTCATATAATCATCCCCCTAGTTTTTGTTTATATAGCGAAGGAGGTTTTCGAACTCCGCTAACTAATCTACTTTACCATAAATATTTTTAAATTCAATAAGTATACGGAAATTGTGCGGGACCAGGTCCCGCACAATTTTGTGAACGTTAGTCTTCTATGGTTGTTAGTGACATTAAGTAGTCAATTAAGGCTTCTCGCTCTTCTTCGGTAAAGCCTGCTTTCTCATCAACCCAGTGTTCGTGTCCTTCTCCTGTTGTATGCACGTGCTTTAATGATGGATCACTTTTGTTTACTTCGATGACTTTTTCACGAAGGTCTCGATCAAGGAGAGCTCTTAAGCTGTTCCGCGCGTCAGGATCTATCCCTTTTCTAAGCGTTCCTGGAACACCGAGATCGGTTGATTCATCTGGACCAACCGAAACACCGCCATCATGTAAGTATGGAGGTGACCATGCTAATCCGATCAAACCTTTGACTTTATAACCACCTTCATTTCCTTGTGCTAATGTAATTTTTAGTTGCTCTGGATCTAACTTATCTGTTGGGACCTTGATTCTTTTCGCGTTTTCCGGTATCGGAACAGGTGTATCAAACGAATAGATCCATGGTTCATCCATTATTTTTACAGTGTCTCGAAACGCTTTTGCTCGAGAGCCTTCAGTTTTTACATCTTCTACAGGAATGACGCGGTTGTTTGTATACCCTTTTCCTGCATGGCATGACGTACATCCTGCTTCGCTAAACACTCGTTCTCCTTCTAAGCTATTTTCCGTCGCTCCTTTAACGGTTGAAGGAGGCCTTAACGAATTTTGATAAGCCGACATCGCATTTATCTGTTCAGCAAAATTGAAGCCGGGAGAACTGATAACAGTTCCATTTGGTGAAAATAACGATAATTTTGGAAAGTGCGGAGGTTTCACCATCTCATTGACCCCTGGCACTTCCGGGCTGTCATCTAGCTTAGCAAAAAATGTCGAGGGTTTAACTCCTGACCCAGGTTGATATCGATATTCATCATTAGCCGCATTTTGCAAAATCGTACCGATATACACTTCTTTATCAATATCAAACAGTTCGTTACTTTGTTCAAACTGGGCGAGTAAATCGGAATTTTGTGCATGAACGTTGTTATTTAAAGAGCTCAATCCATTAAATGGTCCAATTGATGCAAATCCATTCCAACCATATGGATGATCTCCAAGCGTAAAAGAGTCAGGAATTTGTGCAGGGTTGCTTTCTAAATCAATCGTCGAATCAAAACTTCCTTTTGGCCAACTCGCTAATGTTTGATCGACAGCTGCTTCAATTTTTTCTGGATCTGGCAGCACTCCTTTGCTATCTCCTTCTGTTTTAACCGTACGATTTTGGTCATTTATATACGCCTCTAAAATTTCAACTTCTGTATTTGGAAAAAAAGCTGTTGAGTTAGGTGCTAAAGCTAGGAGCATTCCGGCATCAAAATTGTTATTTGGTGCACCTTCAACAACCATTCCAGTATCTCTATCAACGGTTGCATGGCATGATGCACAGCTAGCACCGACGCGAATTCGCCCCTTAGAGTAACTCACAGGCATACCAAGCGGAGCAAAAGCGCCCTTCGGTACATCTAAACCGGTATCGATTAACTCCCCTTTTTTATACGTTTTATCGCCAATCGTCACATCTTTTGCAAGTTCTACTTGTAAGTTGTTCGTCCCTTCACCGCGAAGTTTAACAAGAGCTTTCATCATTTTCGGTAGTGTGATTCCCCCGTCAAGAACACCGAGAATATCAGTTAAATACTCTTCATTATTAAACGTTTCAGCATAAAACTGTTCGCGCCCAAACTGAATAAACTCTTCATTCAGACGGACAGCACCATTCTCTGGTGATAGTTGATGAGTTTCCATGTTTGAGTGAGCAAGGCCAGTAGCCAAATCTCCATCTATAGCGATACGCTCTCCCCACAAATCATAACCGTCAAAATCGCCATATTGGTCATTTAATATTTTGTCTCCATCTGGTATGTAAGCATATTCAAATTCAAGCTCGGAAGCGACTCCAACAGCAATAATCGCCACTAAAAGAGCCCCAATTGCCCACCAACGCTTCTTCATTTAACAAAACTCCTTCCTCACATAGCGAAAATAAAAAAATCCACTAACGTTAATTTCAACCAAATGCCACAAAATATTCGGGGACCAGGTCCCCGAACTTTTTGCTGAAAGGGTTGACATTATGGAAGTAGGCGTTCAAAAAGTATAGCGTTTGTAAAAGGTTTCTGTTGGTCAGGCATGTTTAATTTATTTTCAAAAAAGGTACGGGAATAGAAATCGTATTAATGGAGGGTGAGAAATGGCAACAGTAATGGCAGGATTTCAAGTGTTACCTAATGGAAAAGATATGGATACAAATGGGATTTTACCGAACGTCGTTAAAGTCGTGGAAAACTCCGGTTTAAAACATGAGGTCGGACCGATGGAAACGGTTGTGGAAGGCTCGACAGCTGATGTGTTCACACTCCTTGAAAAAGTTCAACAAGTAGCGGTAGAGGAAGGGGCTTCCGAGGTTATTACAAATGTAAAGATGCATTACTGTCCTGAAGGGTTAAAAATTGAAGATAAGAAGCAATAAAAGATAAGCAACTCAAAATAGTGAATCGACACTCGTGAAAAAAAGCTGTCCTAACAAGCAAAACACTTGTCAGGGCAGTTTTTTTATTTAGTTTAATATTGGACCTTATATACACCTTTTCTTCCCTTTGACCTAATAAAAAAATTACAAAATTTGACTTTCGGTTTTAAATAAACGATGATAGATCTACAAATTCAAATGAAAGGTGGTGAATACAGATGTTATTTGAGATATTCCAAGACATGCTTCCGCTATTGTTTACGATGAGTATCCTTTTTACAATCGCAGGCCTAAAAATCGCCGAATACATCACGGTTTCTGACTTTTTGAAGCACCGCATGTTAACAAGGCAGAGAGTGCAAATTGTCAAAGCTAAGCTTCAAGTAAATACGACTGTACTAAGTGTTGTCAATCGTAGGCAAACGTGGATTACTTGTATGACAAAGCGAAAAGAAGCACCAGAAGACGATGGAGATTTTCACCCCTTCTTGTTTAAAAGCGAATTAAAACAAGGAGGATCTCAATGGAAAAATCATCTGTATTCACACACTTTAAAACATACGGACTGTTAATTGTTACAACGGCTCTATTATTTTTAAGCGGATGCCAAGCATCTTCTGAGCCAATTGATGCGAATACGACAGGCGTTTTTAACCATTACGTTATTTACCCTTTTTCATATTTACTGAAGTTTTTTGCTTCCATGTTTGATGGAAATTATGGTCTTTCGATTATTTTAATGACACTTATGCTTCGAGTTTCTCTCATGCCACTAATGATGAAGCAATATAAAAATCAAATGCATATGAGGGAAAAGATGAGTGTTATTCAGCCAGAAGTTAATAAGGTGAAAGAGAAATATAAAGAGAAAAAAGATCGAGAAAGCCAGCAAAAGATGCAAAAGGAAATGATGGAGCTATACCAAAAGCACAATTTCAATCCGCTAACTTCGATGGGGTGCTTACCAATGATGATCCAATTTCCGATTCTCATTGGCTTCTATTACGCCATCATGAGAACACCGGAAATTGCTGAACATTCATTTCTTTGGTTTAGCTTAGGAGAAACAGACAGTGTGTTACCATTTATTGCAGCTCTCGTGTATCTAGTCCAGTTTAAAATATCGCAAATAGGTATGGACCCGCAACAACAAAAACAATTGGCTGCGTTCGGCTATATTACGCCAATCATTATGGGGGTGTTTTCCTTTAGTGTTCCTGCAGCGCTTCCATTATATTGGAGTGTCGGTGGCCTATTTTTAATCTTTCAAACGCTTGTTTCCAAATCTGTCTACAAGCAAAACTCACCTGTTGGAGAAACATTGTCGCAAAAATAAACGTAAGAAGACCGGTTCCAAATGTGGGACCGGTTTTTTTCGCATCAAAACTCCCCCTTTTTGAAAGATGTCAGCCGCACAATTCAAGCTTTCAAACACGCATCTTTTGAAATAGATGTTATAATGAAACTAACATTTACACAGTGCTTATCTATAATATTAGCGAAAAATGAAAGCGCTTTATTTTTTAGAAGGTTAGAGGAGGAATATGTAATGGGGAAATCAGAGCACCAAGGACCAATGAAACTTCCGAAAAAACCAGAGCCGAAGCATTGGGCAAGTTGGGTTCCTTTTGGGCTTGGAAAAGTGAAGCCGAAACATATAAGAGATACGGCAAAAGTCGTTTGGGAAAATAAAGATAACCTTCCATATGCCACAAGAATATTAACGCAAGGTGTATGTGACGGCTGTGCATTAGGCGTAGCTGGTTTAAAAGACCAAACGTTAGCTGGTCCTCACATCTGTACGACAAGGCTTAATGTGCTCAGGTTAAATACGATGCCAGAGATAAAAGAGGAAATTCTTCATCAAGATATTGATGAACTACGTAAGCTAAACAGTTCAGAGCTTCGAGAATTAGGACGCATCCCTTATCCACTATCAAGAAAGCCTGGCGAAAAGAAGTTTACGAGAATTTCATGGGACGATGCTTTAGATCGTGTCGCAAGTAAAGTGAAAGCGATTGATCCAAAACAACTTGCCTTCTTTTTAACAGCAAGAGGAATTACGAATGAATCTTACTATGTTGCTGGGAAAGTTGCGCGCTTTCTTGGAACAAACAATATTGATAATGCTTCACGCATTTGTCACTCACCAAGTAAAACAGCTTTAAAGCGATCGCTTGGAATCGGTGCATCAAGTTGTAATTACCAAGACTGGATTGGCACAGATGTCCTTGTTTTCTGGGGATCAGTAGCAGCAAACAACCAACCAGTTTCCACCAAGTATATGTATGCTGCCAAGCGAAAAGGGACAAAAATTATCGTTATTAATCCTTATCATGAGCCATCGATGGATAAATATTGGATTCCATCTGTACCAGAAAGTGCGTTGTTCGGTACAAAAATGGCAGATGACGTCTACCAAGTGAATATAGGTGGCGACATTGCCTTTATGAACGGCGTTATCAAACATTGGTTTGACATGGAAAAACAAGAACGTGGATCCGCCATTGACCATCAATTTGTAAATGAGCATACGAAAGGCTATCAAGAGTTAAAAGAACATGTAAGAAAACAAGATTGGGAAACACTTGAGAAATCATCCGGGCTTTCAAAAGAAAGAATGCTAGAATTCGCAAAGCTTCTCGCCAAGTCGAAAAGTGGTGTTTTCGTCTGGTCAATGGGGTTAACCCAACACAGGTTTGGAACAGATAACATTTCTCAAGTTGCCAACCTAGCCATGCTTCGTGGATTTCTTGGTCGCAAGTACTGTGGTGTCATGCCAATTCGCGGTCACTCAGGCGTACAAGGTTCTGGAGAAATGGGGGCAGATCCATTTGTTCTACCTGGCGGTGATTTTGAGCCGAGAAACAAAGAGCGTGTAGAGAAGGTTTGGAACTTCGATATACCTGACTGGCAAGGTGACATCGTTGGTGTGTCTTTAGAAAATGCGGTACTTCCGGAAGATCATGAGCGAAAACTTAAAGTGTTTTATACATCCGGAGGAAACTTCTTGGAAACAATGCCAAACCCTGACTTCATTAAAGGCTGCCTTGAGAATGTCGACATTCGTGTTCATCAAGACATTATTTTAAATACGTCGACACTTGTGGATGCAAAAGAAGAAGTCATTGTTCTTCCTGCAATGACACGTTACGAACAACCTGGTGGAGGAACGTCAACATCGACGGAAAGAATGGTTTATTTTTCACCAGAAATTAAAGGACCACGGATCGGTGAAGCAAGGCCTGAATGGGAGATTTACGTCGATCTGGCTAAACGTGTTAAACCAGAGGGAAGTAGTGTCATAGATTACAAGACAGCGCAAGAAATTCGTGATGAAATAGCAATTGCACATCCGAAATACGACGGGGTTCAGCATTTAAAGAATAAAGGAGATGTCTTCCAATGGGGAGGCGCTTGGTTATGTGAAGGTGGGGAATGTCCAACAGAAGACGGGAAAGGCCAATTGCTCCCGATTGAGCTTCCAGAACTGCGTAAACCAGAGGGTCATTTCTATGTGACAACGAGACGTGGCAAGCAGTTTAACTCGATGATTTACAGTGATAGAGATCCAAATAACAATGCCGATCGTTTCGATGTGCTAATCAATCAAAGTGATGCAAAAGGCCTTGGGATTAACGAAGGAGAAGCTATCGTCGTATACAATAAATATGGAACGTTTCACGGTCGAGCAAAATACGACCGCACAAAACAAGGAAACATCTCTGTTTACTGGCCAGAAGGGAATGTTCTGATTCCAAAAGGGGTTTACGAACAATTTGCCGGTATCCCTGAATATAATACGGCTGTCATTGTTGAAAAAGCGGAAACGTACCATGCCCATAAAGATACGAAATATGTTGAACGAAGAATTGAAGAACTCGAAACAGAAATCAGTTAAAAGGAGTACGCTATGAATCATGACGTGATGAAGGATCAGCCGATCATTGCATATAATAATGGGGCAGTTTCAGAAATAAATGATACCATTGCGCTTGAAGTACCAATAACGATCCTTGTAAACGGTATTGAATTTGGAACGATGATGTGTACCCCAACTCACATCGAAGAAATGACGATTGGTATTTTAGCCTCAGAAGGTGTGATCCTCACACCTTCAGATATTGATTCTTTATCAATACTAAAAGAAAAAGGGTATGTTTATGTGCAGTTAAAAAAAGAAGATGTACCGATTGATTCGTATGCAACGAAGCGATATATCGGGTCATGTTGTGGAAAAAGCAGAAAGTTTTACTTCCAAAACGACGTACGGACGGCAAAGACGGTGATGACAAAGCATGATATTCATGCTGAACAAATCATTAACTTAATGGAAGAAATGCAAGAAAACGCAATTAATTTTCAACAAACGGGAGGTTTGCATAATACGGCGTTATGCACAACCGCCGAATTGATTGTAAACCGTTCAGATATCGGGCGTCATAATGCCCTTGATAAAGTGTATGGCTACTGTCTAAAAAATAAAGTCCCACTAAAGGATAAGGTGATTGTTTTTAGCGGAAGAATTTCATCAGAAGTGCTGTTGAAAGTTTCAAAGATGGGAGTTGGAATCATGCTATCAAAATCGGCTCCGACGACTTTAGCCATAGATTTAGCAAAAGACTTAGGAATTACAACAGTGGGATTTATTCGCGGGGGGCGTTTTAATGTTTATACGCACCCAGATCGTGTATCATTCGACTGATTGACATGATCATAAGATTGATGTATGGTATATTATACCAAATGTAACAAACAGAGAACTTCTTATGTAGAGAGGTGGAGGGACTGGCCCATCGAAGCCTCGGCAACGGATTTTTCATTTAGGAGAACACCGTGCTAATTCCTGCGGCAATATTCGCCGAAAAATGAGAAGAGGTATTGAAACGTTGTTCAAAGTAACACGATGTTTTTGAACGTTATCAAGATTCGCCCTCTTCTTTTTAGAAGGGGGTTTTTTGCCCCTTTAGGAGTACGAAGACTAAGGGAGGAGACATACACGATGACCGAAAAATCGCAACAAAAAGAACAGATGATTGAAGAGCTACTAGCATTAGGGATCTACAAAATTGGAGATGTACAACTGTATGAAGTGCCGCTTGAAGACTTAGAACATGAATATAATGAGCATCTACGCAAATAGCTTCTTATGCATAAAATGCTAGGCACACACCGCTACGTTTTCATTTCTAAAGTAGGAGTGGCCTAGCATTTCTTCACTAAGGAGATGCTTAGTCTTCTGTTCGAGGTTTCGTTGGATCGCAATCAGGCATTTGCACGACCTCTGTCGTTTCAGCTAACTTCATTAAGTAATAGCACTCTTCTCTTGCCATATGGTCAGCCATTAGTGGTGATAGAACACCGAGAGATTCTTTCGTTAGCTGCATTTCCTCTAACTCTCTTAAAAAAGCTTTGAAAACTTCCATCTCTAGTTCAATATCGCGATGGAATCTCTTTAGAGCGGGAAATTGAGAAACATTTGCTCGGAGGAACCCAGCCATCTCGACCGCTTTAATATAAAATTCCTCCCATTCCTCTTTAAAGTAATCACTTTTTTCACGAATATCGTATTCGACATGATCCATATTACTACTAATTGCTGCCGCATGTCCTGCAGCGTCCAAAAGCCAAATGAGGTCGTGGTGAAGTGGGTGAACCTTCGGTGGCCGCTCACCTTTTAAGAAATAAGAGAAGATCCTCAATGCTTCATCTAGTTCATTTACCATATGGTTTAAAAAAGAAGGAGGTAATGTAATTGCAATATCACCTTCTAAATGTTCACGGATGATCGCTAACTTTAATTCACGTAATTTTTCTGTTTCTTCATTAGCCTGTCTTAATAACGTCATTAATGCTTGCTCATTTGGAAACCTTCTCGCCTCACCTAAAAGCTCGTCAAACGAATCAATAAATCCTTCAGCTCGAGCGACATAATTCCTTTCACCAGGAGATAGTGATTCATAAATAAACCTGCTGTGGTCACCAAGAACTTGTAACCAAAATTCCAGTTCAAACAATAATTCATCACGCATTGTTTTTACCCTCCCACCGTAAAAATAACAGCCATTAAAAAACATATGATGAAAATGATCCTTTGATGAATGATGAACGATAGATTTACTTATAATGGAGAATGTGCGTAATAAAGGCAAAGCGTGTTATAATAATGGGATGGAAAGATTTACTCAAAAATCCCCTCATGCATGGATATATGTATTCATTTATGATATAACTTCAAGTATGAGTTCACTATGAACGTGAGAAAATTGCCGGTCAGAAAGGTGAGTAATGATGACAGAAAACAATCAAACATCATCTAACTTTATAAAGCACATTGTAAAAAAAGATTTAGAATCAGGAAAACATAATGAAATTATGACAAGATTTCCTCCAGAACCAAACGGCTATTTACATATTGGGCATGCGAAGTCGATCGTTTTGAACTTCGAATTAGCCGATGAATTTGGTGGGAAAACAAACCTACGTTTTGACGACACGAATCCATTAAAGGAAGATAAAGAATACGTTGATTCGATTAAAGATAATATTGAATGGCTTGGTTATGAGTGGGATGAGCTTCGCTTCGCCTCTAACTACTTCGGCGAAATGTATGACCGAGCAGTCCTACTAATTAAAAATGGTCTTGCATATGTCGAGGACTTATCACAAGAGGAAATTCGTCAGTACCGTGGTACATTAACAGAGCCAGGAAAAGAAAGTCCGGCAAGAAGCCGTTCTGTCGAGGAAAACTTAGAACTCTTCGAACGTATGAAAAACGGTGAATTTGCTGATGGAGAGAAAGTTCTCCGTGCAAAAATTGATATGAGCTCTCCGAACATTAATATGCGTGATCCTGTAATTTATCGTATTTCACATACAACACATCACAACACAGGGGATGAATGGTGTATTTATCCGATGTATTCTTTTGCACACCCACTCGAAGACGCGATCGAAGGTATTACACACTCCATATGTACGCTAGAGTTTGAAGATCAGCGCCCACTGTATAACTGGGTCGTAGAAAACTGTGAAATGGAAGCACAACCACAGCAAATTGAATTTGCTCGCTTAAACTTAACGAATACGGTGATGAGTAAGCGTAAGTTGAAGCAGCTCGTTGACGAGAACTTTGTTGATGGTTGGGACGATCCACGTATGCCAACGATTTCAGGATTGCGCCGCCGCGGTTACACACCTGAGGCAATTAAGCAGTTCTGTCGTGAAATTGGTGTTGCAAAGTCTGATAATATCGTGGATGTACGCATGCTTGAACACTTCATTCGTGAAGACTTGAAATTAAAAGCACCACGTACAATGTCTGTATTGCATCCATTAAAAGTCGTCATCACAAACTACCCTGAAGGGGAAGTTGAGTGGCTTGATGCGGATATTAACCCTGAAAATGAAGAAATGGGTAAAAGACAAATTCCTTTCTCTCGTGAAATTTACATTGAGCAAAGTGACTTTATGGAAAACCCACCGAAGAAGTATTTCAGACTGTTCCCAGGTAATGAGGTACGCTTAAAACATGCATATTTCATTAAATGTGAGGATGTCATTAAGGATGACGAAGGGAATGTCGTTGAAATCCATTGTACGTATGACCCAGAAACGAAGTCTGGCACTGGTTTTACAGGTCGTAAAGTAAAAGGGACGCTTCATTGGGTGGAAGCAACACACGCGAAAGAAGCAGAATTCCGTCTATATGATTCGTTGATTCTAGATGACCAAGGTGACGACTTCATGGATCAAGTGAATCCAAACTCACTTGAAATAGCTAATGGTTTCGTTGAGCCAAATATGGTTGACGCAAAACCAGAAGATAAGTTCCAATTCTTCCGTCACGGTTACTTTAACGTAGACCCTGCTGCGACAACAGACGAGGAACTCGTCTTTAACCGTATTGTGGAGTTGAAAAGTTCTTTTAAGCTGTAATGTTATAGTTGATGGTAAGCACTTTGATGAGCACATGATGCTCGTTGAAGTGCTTTTTTTTGTTTATTCATTATGGTGCCGGTCGGAAGTAGGCGGGAGGACCGGAGAATGGTTGTTGGACTTGTTGTAGGAGGTACGACCTGGTTTTATCTATTGTTTTCTTTGTTTCTCTTTGGTTTTGAGTCCTACAAAAATGAGTCCGGGTCAGCTGAGTCAGACTCATTTTTGTAGGACTCAATAAATGGATAATAGTGAGAAAAAACGAATAAATTTTGTATATATTATCTCGGGATAACAAACACCACACATTTAGTGGAAATAACAAAAAAAGAAGCCAGGCGTACTCTCCTGGCTTCTAAAACACTGTTATCCTTCAAGTGCTTCGATCACTTTTTTTGCTGTGCTTTCACTCGACATCGGATTTTGGCCTGTGACAAAATGGCCATCCTTAACTGAGTAGTCCTTCCATGCTTCTCCTGAGGCGAAGTCTGCGCCCCTTTCCCGTAACGTCGTTTCTAATAAGAATGGCATGTCTGAATCTAACCCCATTTCCTTTTCCTCTGCATCTGTGAAGCTGTTCATTTGGTGCCCTTTTACGATGGGGGTACCATCCTTATATGTGACATTAACGAAAGCACTAGGACCGTGGCAAACGGCTCCAATAATCTTCTCTCTTTCAGCAGCAGATTGGATGACAGATTGTAGTACTTCATTATTAGGGAAATCAAACATCGTACCGTGTCCCCCTGGTAAAAAGATGGCGTCAATGCCATTCGCATATTCAACCTTTAGCTTTTTTGTCTCCTTCAAGGCTTGTTCAGCTTCTCGCCAATTTTGGTTATTCTCTTCGGGTATGCTGTTAGGATCAAGAGGAACAGGCCCGCCTTGGACACTTGTGACTTCTACTTCAAAACCATGTTGTTTAAAAAGCATGTATGGCGTTGCAAATTCTTCAAGCCATAAGCCCGTTTTTTGCTGATTATTGATTGTCGAATGGCTTGTACAGACCATGAGTATGCGTTTAGACATAAATAAGCCTCCTTATTTTATAAAGCTACATACAACAAATTCCCGAAGTATATAAATTAAAACGTGACACGGGTTGTAATGCTTAAAAAGACCACAAAAAAACCTGCTCTTAAAAAATGAGCAGGCGTAAAAGAACTGATTTAGGCATCGGTCTTCAAAGCTTCTTCAATATCATAATTCGCAAGGTCAAGTTCTAATGGCTCACCAAGTGCAAGCTTTGCAAGTTGAGCGCCTAAATAAGGTCCAGCAGTTAATCCAGAGGCTCCTAAGCCGTTTGCAACAAGAATACCATCATAGCTAGGTAAAGGGCCAATAACAGGTAAGAAACCAGGAGTAAAAGGTCTGAAGCCGACTTTTGTTTCGAGCACCGTACATTCTGCTAATCCAGGTGCCACATCCATTGCCTTTCCAATGATCTCATGCAAACCACCAACAGTTACTCGTCGGTCAAATCCTTTCTCATCTTCATGGGTTGCACCGATAATAATTTTTCCTCCACTAAAAGAAAGGAGGTACTGATTATTTGGTGGCATGACAACAGGCCAGTGGGACGTTTCTATTTCTGGCATTTCAAGATGTACAATTTGTGCTTTTTGTGGTCGGACTAAAAACTCAACATTTAGCGGTTCAAGGAGTGTTTTTGCCCAAGCCCCTCCAGTTACAAGTACTTGATCAGCAGTCAAAACTTCATTTCCGACATTTACACCTGTTACATGATGATCAGTAAACGTTAAAGTTGCATCGCCGTCAATGACAGTTGCTCCGTGTTTTTCAGCAGCTCGTATTAATGCCTTTCGCAATGCTTTTCCGTTTACTCGAGCACCACCGCTTACATGAACCGCACCAAATTCCTCTGAAACGGGAGGAAAGAGTGCTTTTGTCTCATCCGGGGATAGCTTTTTAATATCGCCAATTTCCGGCGCATCTTCTCGCCGTTTTTCAGCGCGTTCGATCATTTTATCTAATTTACCATCGTCGGTATGTAAGCTGATGGCTCCGACTTTAGCATACCCTGTATTCGTTTCGCCATCTTCTTCTAGCTGTTCGATTAAATGCTGATAATATTTCGCGCCATTTTTGGCTAAGAAATACCACGCTTTATTTCGGCGTTGTGTTAACCAAGGGCAGATGATTCCAGCTGCGGCTTCGGTTGCTTGTCCGTCATCATAACGATCCACGATGGTCACTTGTGCACCAGACTTGGCAAGGTGATAACTAGCGGAAGCACCTAATATTCCAGCACCAACAACAATATATTTTTTCAAAGTAAACACCTTTTCTGTTATACGTTTATATTTTTACTATGGTTCGTCTTTAACGATAGAGATGTAATAAGTGTATCAAAAGTTCTTTTTCAAACTCAAATTAGCAGTGGTTGTGTTTTACGATCGTTCAGAATTGGCAATACCTTTTATTGCTTCTATAATTCTTGCTTCGCTGTCTTCTGTTAAAAATTCCGCGCCATACTGATATAACTGATCTCGAAAATCTTTTTTCCATTTCACAACGCCTTTTTCCTCAAAGCTTTCTTCACCCATTTGAAATGTGAAGGTGAACTCAACATCATCACGAATAGGAAGCTCTAAAATACTTTCGAACTTCAATCCACCAGGACTAAGGTCAAGAATTTTCCCTTCGCCGTTGGATGAGTCTTTTTCAATCCCTTCAACTTTCGTAATGGAAAAAGTAAGTGGAATTGGTTTAGCAAATTGATATCGTAGCGGTTCTTCGCGTTTATAGCGCATATAACCCCTCCTTTACATATGTTTTATACAGTAAGTAATAATTTAAACCTTTTACTTTGTGTAGAGCAGCTTGTGCATGCTCACGCGCTTTTAATGGTTCATTGTGCGATTGGTACCACTCGGTATAGAGTGCATCTTTCATCCATCCATTAGGAACAGATTCAATCGCTGCATGAGCGTCGTTTTTATCGCCTGTGTGAATAATGATCAATACTTCGTAATAAGTTCGGTACAATTTATGGTTTATTTGCTTGACAGTTTGTTCGGCTCTTGAAAAATCCTTTTTATAAACATAATAAAGGGTTTCGTAAATAGCCGTATTTTGTTTGTTTTGACGATGGATGAGTGTGTCGAGTGCTTCTTCGATCCCTATGTCATCATTGTTTGCAAGAGAGTATAAAAGTTTAAAAGATGGTGAATGCTGACGCTTTAATAAAAATTGGTTGATCTTGTCTACATCTCTAGAAAAATATACGTAATAGAGTGTTGGCAAGTAAAGGCTGATTAATAGAAGAATAAACGTGAGAATCATGATGTGAATCGGTCTTAAACCAATCAATGATAATATGAAAATAAATAAAAATGAGAAGAAAATTAACGTTATAAAACGGGCCATTGTAACCCCTTCCTTCGTTGGCGTAGTATTACTTTTATTTTAATATGAAAAAATGAAATAGAGTAGAAAAAAGAGGAACTCATTCTATTTTACGGAATATTCTGCAAGTAATTATTTTAATACGTATTAAAAACCACCGTATGTACAATTCATACGGTGGTGATCAAATCTTTAAGTCAATGATTGATTTGCTTCAAATTCCTTTTTGATTTTTGCGAGGACATCGTCATTCGTTAATATTTCATACCCTGTTAAAGCAAGTGCTTTTGCTGCAACAATCATTCCTTCAAAGCCTCTTTGCCTTAGTGCTGCTTCGCGGAATTCATGCGTGTGAGCAGTAATTGGTTGGTCACTAATTTGGATATACGGGTGGATGGAAGGAACGCGTTGACTGACGTTCCCCATATCGAGTGATCCACCGCCACGCGCTTCAAGGACATCTTCATTAGGAATACCGACTTCTAGCAGTTTTTCTGTAAAGCAGTCGGAAAGTTCTTCGTTTGTAATCATGTCGTCATAAGAATACTCGTAATTTGATATTTCAAGGCGGGCACCTGTTGCTAGTGCCGCTCCTTCAGCACAATTTTTCACTTTGTTTACGACATCGTTTAACGATGAGCGCTTTTCGGCACGAACGTAAAACTGGGCAACGGCATAGTCAGGAACGATATTTGCAGCTTGGCCGCCTTCTGGAATAATGCCATGAATGCGAACATCAGAGGTAACGTGCTGTCTTAATGCATTAATCGAATGGAACGTTTGTAATACCGCGTCTAACGCATTGATTCCATCTTCAGGTGATGCTGCAGCATGTGCAGCTTTACCGTAAAAAGCAAATTGCAAAGCATCCATCGCGAGAGAACTGCCACTTTTTCGATAACCACCGCTTGGATGGGCCATTAAGGCAACATCTAAATGATCGAGGACGCCTTCTTCTGACATCGTTACTTTTGCCCCGCGTGTTTCTTCAGCAGGTGTACCGTACAAAAACACTTTTCCTCCTGTTTCACTTACGACTTTACTTAAGGCGATGCCTGCTGCAATACCCATTGTTCCAATTAAGTTATGTCCACAAGCGTGTCCGATTTCAGGAAGTGCATCATATTCTGCCATAAAACCAATGTGAGGACCAGGCTTACCACTGTCATAAACGGCTTCAAATGCAGTTGGTACGTTTACGACGTTTGTTGTGACTTGAAAATGATGTTCTTCTAATGTTTCGGTCAGTATTTTACAAGCTTTATACTCCTCATTACCGAGTTCAGGATTTTGACCAATATATTGGCTAACGTTATAAAAGTCATTTTTTAGTTGATCGATCGTTTCTATAATCATATTTTTCAACGTCTGTTCCTCCTTGATTTTGTTAATATTAATACGAATTATAACATAAAAATACAAAAACAAACGTAAAAAAGAAGCCATTTTATAAAAGTGGCTTCTTTAGATTGTGTTGTTATTCTTCGCCTTTTCTTAATCCTTCTTTCGCAGGGCCTTCGATTACTTCACCGTCAAACGAGTAGCGAGAGCCGTGACAAGGGCAGTCCCATGTGTTATCACCTGAGTTCCATTCCACTTCACAGCCCATATGTTTACAGGTCGTATCTACGAGGTGCACTTCACCGTCATCGTCTCGGTAGCAGCCAAATCGATTACCGTTAAAGTCAACAACGGCACCTTCACCTTTTTCCACGTCATCAATTTTCTTTTTTATAGGCATGAGTTTACCTTTAGTAAATTGTTTTGTCACGTCCCAGCCTTGTTGTATAAAGTGTTTAATGCTCGGATCTGCGTGAAAGCGTTCTGGTGAGTATAGTTCCATTGCAGGGGTATCTTTTTGTAAAACTGAGTCTTTTAAAACATGGGCTGCAGCAGTACCATGTGTCATCCCCCACTTACGGAACCCGGTTGCAACAAATATGTTTGAGTGGTCATTCGATACTGGTCCGACATAAGGGACATTATCAAGGGTTGTTAAATCTTGTGCTGACCACCTATAAGGAATTTCATTTATGTCGAAAATGTCCATTCCGTATTGTTGTAAAGCCTCATAATGTTTAATTGTAGAGATGCCTTGACCGGTTTTATGATTTTCGCCGCTTAAGAGCAAATGAGTTTCTCCGTTTATTTGTACGGTTCGAACGGAGCGTTTTGGTTCATCTACACTTAAATACATCCCTGGAAGGTCGTCAACATTTCCTTTTGCAGCGACGATATATGATCGGTCTGCCTTTAAACGTGCAAAATATCCGCCTTCATGATCAAAGAACGGAAAGTGAGTACATTGTACGACAAAACTGCAAGTAATATGATGACCATCACGTGTTTCGACACTGAGGTGTTGTCCTGTCGCAGATTCACCCATAATCTCGACAGCAGTTGTTTGTTCATAAATTTCTCCACCATTTGCAATGAATTCCTCAACTAACCTCGTTAAATATTTTAAAGGGTGAAATTGTGCTTGGTCTTTCATTGCAATCGCTTTTGTTATCTCAACAGGAAACGGAAGTGAATCTAGCTCTTCAGCAGGAATACCAAGCTTCCGATAAGCTTTATATTCTTTTTCTAGCTTTCTTTTGTATTGATCTGTTGTGGCATAGAGGACAGCATCCTTCTCTTCATACCCACAATCGATGTCATATCGATCAATTGTTTCCTTAATAAATGATTTTGCATGCGTTGTTGTTTCATAGTATGTTTTTGCAAAATTTTCTCCGAAATGATGGATGAGTTCATCATAAATAAGGTCATGTTGTGACGTGATTTTTGCAGTTGTATGACCCGTTGTACCATTGAATAGAGTTGTCGCATCGATAAGGGTGACTTTAACTCCTTCCTTCGATAGCAAGTAAGCTGTCGTAATTCCAGTGATTCCCCCACCGACAATTAACACATCTGATTCTATATTGTCCTTCATTTTTTCAAAGGACGGGATTTTTACAGAGTCTAACCAGTATGATTCAGGATATTGAGGCAGCCCACCAAAAGGTCCGGACATTCCTGGCATAATCGTTCCTCCTTTAGTTGAAAAAATACGTTCTACTTCCTATTTATTCTCAAAGGAAATCTTTTCTATTCAATGATTGAAAACATCGTCATGTTACACGGATCGAAATCATACATGTAAACGAGACAAGCTTTAGTTGGGGGAGAGAACATGTCTTTTTTTCAAGGATTTAAAGAGTTTGCTGTAAGAGGGAATGTCGTTGATATGGGTATTGGGGTTATTATTGGGGCTGCATTTGGAAAAATTGTAACCTCGTTTGTGTCAGATGTACTTATGCCACCTCTCGGGCTTATATTAGGAAAAGTGAACTTCTCAAATATGTATATTAATTTATCAGGTGGAAATTATCGTAGTCTAGCGGAAGCAGAAGAGGCAGGGGCTGCAACGATTAATTACGGGATGTTCATTGAAACGGTCCTTCATTTTGTAATTATCGCCTTTGCGGCTTACCTTGTGATCATTCAAATGAATAAGTTACGTCGGGTCCCAATGGCCGCAACAAAGCAAAAAACATGTCCGCACTGTTTTTCAGATATTCCATTGCGGGCGGTGAGGTGCCCAAGATGTACGTCTATATTAGATGAGCCACCAGTTAAACGTTCGGTACGCAACACGAACATTCGGATTCAATCGCGGTGAGAAGATGGTGATAGTATTTATACAATAGGGAGAGGGAGATTTATAAAAAGTTATCGGTAATTTAAGGGTGAGTTTAACGTGTGGAGGGGTGGTTGGATGACAGACCTCCCTTTTTTCGTGTATTATCTATATTTTTCTTGAATATTGAGTCCTACAAGATTGAGTCTGTCTCACGTGAGTCAGACTCGTTTTTGTAGGACTCAATTCATGAATAAAGAAGAGGGAAAACGAATATAAGTAAGTGGTTTTTGTATAAAAATACAACCCGAAAATTAGCGGATTTTCCCTCCTACAACAACATCCATTCCAATTCATTACCAGGTGCCAGGCACCTGGTAATAATGTGGGAAAATTTTTGGGGTGTTTTATATGCTTTATTACCTATGATAACTGTCGATTAATAGACGAAATATGTCTAAATATGTCCTACTTATAGGGCTAATGATTCGAAACTGTATATAATATATACATTTCTTTTGCATACTTTTACAATAGTTTTACAGTATCTTTATGTTGAATTCATACTTCATTGATACCCTTAAAGAACGTGTAAGAGATGCTTGTGGAAGTGAGGTGGTTATGTTGAGGGAGAAGGAAACGATTCGATCATATAGTACGGATTTTAATCTTATTATCTTAGGAGTCATGGTTCTACTATTTCTTAGCTACAACTTTTTTAAAGGGGACAACCCTTTCTTAACGGTTCCAGCAGAATGGGTAAATGCAAATACAATTTTTTTAAGTATTGTCATTGAAGCGATCCCATTTATTTTGCTCGGAGTTTTTGTTTCGGCACTTATTCAAGTTTATGTAAAAGAAGAAGTGATTCAAAAATATTTACCGAAAAACGCGTTTGCTGCACTTATACCAGCTACGGCATTAGCGGCACTTTTCCCTATATGTGAGTGTGCCATTGTTCTCGTTGTCAGAAGATTAATAAAAAAGGGGATGCCTTTACATATTGGTGTGATCTTCCTCGTTGCAGCTCCAATCCTTAACCCGATTGTTGCTTTATCTACCTTTTATGCATTTCGTACCGACTTAACGGTGCTGTATTTAAGGATGTCTTTAGCGTTTGGACTTGCAGTGATTATCGGAGGAATTTTCTACATCATTTTTAAAAACTCCAAGCAGTTAAAAGAAGAGTCAACTGTTCCGGTTGTACATACTCATCATTCGCATAAAGAAGCAAAGCAGTCAAAATTTAAACAAACATTTTTCCATGCAGCTGATGAATTTTTTGACATGGGTAAGTTCCTGATCATCGGTGCGTTTTTTGCTGCGATTTTTCAGACGTTTATGGACAGGCAGTTACTCTTAGATATTGGCTCCAACGAGTATTCATCAACGATCGTCATGATGGCATTTGCTTACGTTCTCTCATTATGTTCAGAGGCTGATGCATTTGTTGCTTCATCGTTTGGAAGTACGTTTTCCGTAGGATCAATTATTGCGTTTCTCGTATATGGGCCAATGATTGATTTAAAAAATACGATTATGCTTTTTGCCGTTTTTAAAGCGCGGTTTGTAATTACGTTTATTTCTGTCGTAACGGTTGTTGTATTTTTAGCCGTACTTATCGTTCAATTTACAGTGATTTAGGAGGGGTGACCTGTGAACAAGAAGGCAAAACAAAAGACTCAAAAGAAGCAATGGGATTTCCATGTATTTTTAAGAGGGACGATTTTTCTTGGGTTCTCTCTATTAATGATTAGCATGATTGTGAACAATTCGATTCATTTATATATCGCTCCGAGAATGATGATTTTCGTTTACTTTGCATTAGCGATGTTTCTATTTTTGTCGGGGATTCAATATTGGCGAAGTACGCCGAGAGGACAAGCTGCAGATGATGGTTGCCACTGTGAGCATAACCATCAAATGAAAGGATCATTGTTGAAAAAAACGCTAGTTTATTCCATTTTTCTTACGCCACTTTTATTAGGGTTTGTTCTTCCAGAGGCTGGGTTGAACAGTAGTTTTGCAGAAAATCGAGGGGTAAATATCGGTGGCGTCTCAACGTACCAGCTTGCAAATGAGTATGAAGAGGATGCAAATGTTCGGAGAAGTTCGATGGAAGATTTATATATTGAAAGGTTTGCTCAAAGTTTAGCGATGGATGAACGAATTGTTATTGATGATGAAAGTTATATCGATATTTTAAATGCGTTACAAGCTTATCCAGATGAGTTGATTGGCCAAGAAGTTGAGATTACTGGATTCATGTTTCATGATGCTCACTTTGAAGACGAGGGGCTAGGCTTTCTATCGAGGTTTGCAATGATTTGCTGTACAGCAGATTCTTCACTATATGGATTACCAGTTAAAGGGGGCGATATTTTAAGCTATGAAAACGATGATTGGTTGAGGGTCACAGGCGAAATTGTGATGAACAACGTAAATGGCTGGGACATTCCAGTTGTTGTTGTCACAGACATCACTGAAGTTTCAGCACCTAGTAACCCGTATGTTTATCCTAGTTTTTAGCATCTAACATTCTATGAAATGGAGGGAGAAACATGTTTTTAAATGCAGCTTATTTAAAAAAACGTTTGATTATGTTTATGGCTGTGCTATTACTTGTCTCACCGATTTCGCTCAACACGGGCGCGGTCATGGCAGGTCCGACCGAAGACACGTATGAATTACGAATTCTTCATACGAATGACTTACACTCGTACATTGAAGACTTCGGAAAAATTGGAGCATACATCGCAGCAGAACGCGAAAAGTCAGATTATGCATTGTACTTAGATGGTGGGGATATTTTTAGCGGAAACCCGATCGTCGACTTTCAAGACGGTGAGCCGATGATTGATTTATTAAATGATATCGGCCTTGATGCATTAGCTTTTGGAAATCATGAGTTTGATTACGGTCAGGAGATTTTTGCTGAGCGTAGTGAGCAGTCTGAGTTTCCTTGGTTAGGTGCAAATGTTACTGTCGTTGATAAAGATATTGCAATTAGTGATGACGATCATTTCGATGGCCATATTGTTCTTGAACTAGGTGACGATCTAGAGGTTGGAATTGTCGGACTAACCCAAGCACCACCATCGACATCTCCATCTAATGTGGAAGGAATTGATTTTGACCATCCAGTAGAGGTTGCTGCTTCATATGATTGGTTAAGAGATGAAGTAGATGTTTTGATTGCTCTAACACATATTGGTCATGAACAAGATCAACGAATTGCTGAAGAAGTTGGTTTTTATGATTTGATTGTTGGAGGGCATAGTCATCGTACGTATACAGCAAATGATGACGAGCATACGCCATATGTTCAAGCTGGTTCATACGGAAGCCATGTCGGGAATTTAACACTCGAGATTGGGAAAGAAACAGGCAACGTACGCCTTACGAGTAGTGAACTACAAAACGTTAATGATATTGAAGAGGTCGATGAAGAGATTGATGCAAAAGTACAGGATTACATTGCTGAAGTAGAAGAAGAAATTATGGAAGTGATCGGGTCTACGAACACTGGCCTGACCCGAGATGGAAGGTACAACGGCGATGCTCCGTTAGGGAATTTCTACACAGATGCGATGCGCCATTTTAGCGAAGCCGACATGGCCTTTGCAAACAATGGGGGACTTCGAGCAAATATTCCTGCTGGAGTCATTCGTGTTTTCGATATTCATATGCTTGAACCGTTCCGTAACGAAATGATGGTTTATGAGATGACAGGGCAAGCGATTCGTGATGTCATTGAGTACTCTTACTCACGTCGTAACCAAATTGATTTACAGTCTTCAGGCCTACATTATACAGTCATAACAGACACGACTGGAAGTTTTTACGACGTAGAGCTCACTCTTGGTGGTGAAGAGCTAGACATGGATGAAACATATCGTGTTGCTGTCGGAGATTACATTGGAACGGGCGGTAGTGGTTATAACTTCGTCGGTGAAGTCGTCGACGAAGATGAGCAAATGCTACTTACAGACGCGATGATCGAATACGCACAGTCTTATGGAGATGACCCAATCGATTACGAATCTGAAGGGCGTGTCACGACAGAAATTGATCCTGATGCACCGCCAGCAGGAGAAATTATCGGAACAACTGAAAGCGGTTTATATTCAAATAATAAGGCAGAAAGTGATGTAGGACTTGGGAATTTGTATACAGATGCGATTGTTTCTGAAACAGAAGCAGACATTTCGTTATTGAACAGTTCATCTGTGAATGGAGAGGTCCCGCCTGGTTTTATTACAGATGAGCAAGTTGAAGCATTAGATCGATTCGGCAATGAAATAGTTGTCGTGAACGCTAGTGGTGAGGATATTGCTGATGTGTTATTATCGCAAGCAAATTTCCACCGTGGTGTTGATTTGCAAGTAGCAGGGCTTCATTACTCATTAATTGAGGACCCTGACAGTGAGGACCTTTTTGGTGATATTGAAATTACCTTGCCAGACGGCTCTGATTTTAGTTTAGACGATGATTACGCCGTCGGTTATAACGACTATATGCATGGGCATTTTGCTTATAACTTAGGTGAGAATGTTATTGCGGAGCTCGGCACTGTAACGCAAGCAACGTTAGAATATATTGAAAAAGTATCAGATCCAGAAGGCGGCGCACCTATTGATTACACAGAAGGGGAACGGATTTCTATTCAAGAAGCTGAGCGAGATCCAATTGATCTTCCTGAAGGTGTGATTAGTGTTCAAGAAGCAATCGATAATAACGATGGCGAAGCAACCGTACAAGGGTATATTGTAGGGACGATATCTGGAATGAATTCCTTTCAATTTGAAGGGGAATTCACAACGAGAACGAACATCGTCCTAGCAGACAGTCCTTATGAACGTGACTACGATAAGTTGTTGCCTGTAGAGCTACCAACAGGTGATGTTCGTAGCGCATTGAACCTTATAGATAACCCAGAAAAATTAGGAGAAGCCGTTCGTGTCAGCGGTAATCTTGAAACCTATTTCAGTAGGTCTGGTCTTAAAGGTCCGGATGATTATGAATTTGTAGATGGAGACGGCGACGTTATTTCTATTTCAGAAGCTAGAGATGCAACTGATGGAACAGAAGTTACGGTTGAAGGTATCGTCACGTCTACACCTGGTGCTTGGGGTGCAGAAGGATTTTATATGCAAGATGACACAGCTGGTATTTATGTGTACCAGTTAGAAGCAGATTTAGTTGAAAAAGGTGACGTCGTAAAAATAACGGCTAAGCGTGATTCGTTTAATGGTGAAAAACAGCTTAGTTCTGTCGGCTCGTTAGAAGTAGTTGGATCAGTAGATGTTCCAGACGCACAAGTTCTTACACCAGCTCATGTAAATGAAGAAAATGAAGGTCAGCTTCTAAAGTTATCCGAAGTAACGATTGAAAATCTTGAAGCAGTCGGTGGTTATGGCACGTTTGAATTTGATGCTGTATCAGGGGATGAGTCGGTACTCATTCGTGTTGATAACCGAACAGGTCTTTCTTACGTTGACTTTGCATTTGAAAATGGCGATGTTGTAAACATCACAGGTGTTTCAAGCCAATACGAAGGAACACCGCAATTAAAGCCACGTGGTGAACTAGATATTATTGAGTTTACCGAAGAAGAGCCAAGTGACCCTAGTGGTGTGATGACAGTTGAGGAAGCAATTGCAAACCAAGGGCAAGACGGAACGGTAGCGGGGTACATTGTTGGGCATGTTGTTTCTGGCTCAAATGTAAACTTTGAAGCACCGTTTACAAATGATTTTAATATGGCAATTGCTGATGATCCGAAGGAAAGAGATTTAGATAAAATGTTGTACGTCCAAATCCCAGCTGAGTACCGCAGTGATTTCGGTCTTGAAACAAATCCTATAATTATTGGAGAAAAAGTCGAGGTCAATGGGAGCTTGGAAGCATACTTTAATCATCCAGGACTGCAATCGCCAAGTGCAATGACCTTTATTGATGTAGAGTCACCTGCTGAGCCTGAACCTCAAAAAGTTTCGCTTGCAGAAGCACGTAGCCTTGCTGAAGGCGAGCTTGTTACAGTTACAGGAGTAACAACTTCAAACTCAGGTGCTTGGGGTGCACAAGGGTTTTATATGCAAGATGAAGAAGCAGGAATATATGTTTTCCAACATGACATTGAAGTTTCAGCTGGACAAGAAGTTAAAGTAACTGGGGTGACTGGGAGCTTTAACGATGAAAAACAGCTGGTTGATGTCACAGATGTTGAAGTTCTAGGTGATGCAGAAGTACCGCAGCCATTGAGCCTTTCACCGAGTCAGCTAGGTGAAAACAACGAAGGAATGCTAGTTGAATTAGAATACGTTCAAATTGAAAACTTAGCTTCCGTAAACAACTTCGGTACGTTTGAATTTGATGCCGTATCATTATTAGATGGAACTAGTGTGCTCGTAAGAGTCGATAATCGCACAGGGTTATCATATGATGACTTTTCTTACGAAAACGGTGACGTCATTAAAGTAACGGGAGTGTCAGGTAAATTTGGTGAGACAATTCAATTGAAGCCTAGAGGTGAGAATGACATTGAATATGGCTTTAATGAAAAACAAGCACATTTTTACAATGTAAAAAAACAGCTTATTAGTAACTTTGAAAATATTCGCAATGAATCAGTAAGAGAGCGTCAAATTGAGGAAACTCGCGAGCGATTTTGGGAGAAAATCTTCAATAAAGCATCATAAATAAGTCAATAAAAGCAGTACCTCATAAGTGTAGAGCACTTGTGAGGTACTTTTGCTTTATTCTCGACTGCATATTCCAAGTTTTTTCCCAGTGCCAGGCACCTGGAAAAGGTTTGGAAACATTTATATCATCACTAATTGGATGAGGCTCTTTTTCTGTAATTATACATATGGAATAGAGGCATATTTAGCAGATGGAGGTTAATTGATAGAGTGTTGAGGGGATGTGGGTGTGGTTAGACAACAGACCTCGTCATTTCAAGTATTTCCTCAATTATACTAGCTTTTTGAACCCTACAAATTTGAACCTGCTTTACTCGAACCTGCTTCGTTTTTGTAGGGTTCAATTCGTGAATAAACAAAAGAAAAGACGAATAAATCAAACCGGAAATTGTATAAAAATGCACTAAAAAATTCCTCCAAAATCAGGCAGGATTTTTCGCCACAAAACATAATAACTTAGATTAAGAACGTCTTTATAAATGGGGGAGTAACATGCGCGAAACAGTTATTGTAGAAGCAGTACGAACGCCAATTGGCAGAAGAAAAGGGAAATTAAGTGGGATTCGTCCAGATGAATTACTAGCGGAAACATTAAAAGGCTTAGCAAATAGAGGAAATCTTGACTCAGCACTTATTGAAGATGTTATTGCAGGGTGTGTGACACAGGCAGGTGAGCAAGCACCAGATATTGCTCGCACAGCAGCATTAATGGCAGGGTACCCAGAAACGGTCCCAGGCGTGACAATCGATAGGCAATGTGGTTCAAGTCAACAAGCCGTTCATTTCGCTTCACAAGCAATTGAAAGCGGGGATATGGATATCGTTGTAGCTGCGGGAATTGAGAGTATGTCACGTGTACCAATGTTTTCTGCGATGCAAGGAACAGAACATAGTCCTATTTTAACGGAAAAATATGAAATCATTAACCAAGGGTTATCGGCAGAACGAATAGCAGAGAAGTGGAGCATGACGCGCCAGAAACTCGATCAATTTTCGTACGAAAGCCACCAAAAAGCAGTAAAGGCGATAAAAGATGGTGCCTTCAAAAATGAAATTCTACCAATTGAAGTGACGCTAGAAGATGGACAGAAAGAATGGATGGATGAAGATGAGGGACCGCGTGGAAATTCGTCTGTCAAACAGCTTGGGGAATTAAAAACGGTTTTCAAAGAAGATGGTGTTATTACAGCGGGGAATGCATCTCAAATTAGCGATGGCGCATCCGCAATCTTACTCATGGACCGTAATAAAGCAGAAGAACTAGGATTTAAACCGAAGTTTCGTATAAAAGCAAGAAGCGTCGTTGGCTCAGACCCAACACTGATGCTGACAGGGCCTATTCCAGCAACAGAAAAAGTGTTGCAGAAAGCAAACCTCTCAATTGATGACATCGATTTATATGAAGTAAACGAAGCGTTCGCACCTGTACCACTTGTTTGGCAACGGGAAATGAAAGCCAATATCGAAAAGTTAAATATTCATGGTGGAGCGATCGCATTAGGACACCCACTTGGAGCAAGTGGGGCAAGAGTGATGACAACGCTCGTCCATGCTCTAGAGCGAACAGGTGGCCGTTATGGACTACAGGCTATATGCGAAGGCTTTGGGATGGCAAATGCGACGATCATCGAGCGGTTGTAAAACTTAATCGGTTACTATGAAAAACATAATGGTCATGCTGACTATTATGTTTTTTATAATTAATTTAAGTTACGGATAAATTGATATTTTCGCGGACAAACCAAAAAACTTACGGATAAACTAGAATTTTCGCGGGCAAATCGAAAAAGTTACGGATAAACTAGAATTATCACGGACAAACCCAAAAACTTACGGACAAACAGAATTTCTACGGTGCAAGCTACCACCTTCAAAAGAAATAAAAAAAGAACTAGGTACACTGGAGTTACCTAGTTCTTCATTTTTGGATCGAGTGCATCACGTAATCCGTCACCAATCATATTAAACCCGAGTACTACAAGCATGATAGACAAACCTGGGAATAGTACAGTCCAAGGAGCACTCTGGATATATTGCCTTGCATCAGAGAGCATTCGCCCCCATTCAGGAGTAGGAGCTTGAGCACCTAAGCCTAAAAATCCAAGAGCAGCAGCTTCTAAAATAGCTGTACCAAATCCGAGAGTTGCTTGAACAATAATCGGGCCTATACTGTTTGGCAGTACATGGTGAAACAATATGCGGCCGTTTTTCATCCCTTGAGCCTTTGCAGCCATAATATACTCTTCTTGACTAATTGAGATAACCTTTGAACGAACAAGGCGTCCGAATATCGGAATGTTAATAATAGCAATCGCTATTAAAGCATTTTGTAGAGATGGTCCAAGAATAGCAACAATAGCAATGGCCAATAGAATACTAGGGAAGGCTAGCATGATATCAAAAATTCGTGAGATTAACATATCGACCCAACGGCGATAATAACCTGCAAGCACACCTAGCAAAGTTCCGAAAACAAGGGCTCCAGTTACTGCAAAAAAGCCGACCATTAATGATATTCTTGCCCCGTAAACAATACGTGTGAAGATATCTCTTCCTAAATCATCTGTGCCAAACCAATATTGAGATGACGGGGGCTGGAGCCGGTCAGCTGCATTCATTGACGAGTATGTATAACTCGTTAAAAATGGCGCAGTAATGGCTACGATAATAAAAGATAAAATGATAATAAAACCGATGATGGCAAGTTTATTCTTTCTAAGCTGCCAATATGCCTCTTTCCAAGGCGATACCGCTTCTTCATCTTTCACTTTTTCTGGATCTTGGTGTTCTGGACCTGGCATTGGTTGTTTTTTTGTTGGAACAGTTTCCATTTCGTTGCTCCTCCTTTCATCCCCAAATTAGTATTTAATACGAGGATCAATGTAGCTGTATAAAAGGTCCACGATTAAGTTGATGAAAACGAACATCGTTGCGATCACCAAAATACCAGATTGAATAACGGGATAATCACGGTTTCCGATAGCTTCAAACACATAACGTCCGATTCCAGGCCAGCTAAAGATCGTTTCTGTTAAAATTGCTCCGCCTAGAAGTGTTCCTGTTTGCAGGCCGACAACAGTAAGTACTGGAATGACGGCATTTTTAAAACCGTGCCGGTAAATAACAGCAACCGTTTTAGATCCTTTTGCTTCGATTGTACGGATGTAATCAGAACGTAGCACTTCTAGCATGCTTGAACGTGTCATCCTTGCGATAATTGCCATTGGGATCGTACCTAGTGCTATTCCTGGTAGAACTAAGTGCTTAAAGGATGTCCACCACTGGTCAGGTCGACCGTTCAAAACGGCATCTAGTAAATATAGATGGGTGATCGAATTGACTGGATCTCGTGGATTCTCTCTCCCAAATGCCGGTAGCCATCCAAGTTCCTGGGCGAAGATCCACTGTTGCATAAGCCCCAGCCAGAAAATAGGCATTGAAACTCCAATAAGTGCAATGAGCATGCTTGTATAATCAAACAAAGAATTTTGTTTCCAAGCACTGATGATTCCTGCATTCACACCTATAATGACAGCAAAAATCATAGCAAATATGGTTAATTCAATTGTTGCCGCTAAGTAAGGCCACATTTCTTCGGCGATCGCACTGTTTGTCCGAAGTGAGGTGCCTAAATCTCCTTGAATGAGGCCATACATATATTTTCCGTATTGAACGAAGTATGGTTCGTTTAATCCTAATCGTTCCTCTAAGTCGGCAATGGCCTGCGGAGATGCTTGCTCTCCTAAAATGGTCTGAGCAGGGTTACCTGGGATGAGGTGGACGATTGAAAAGGTGATTATGGACATTCCGATTAGTACAGGAATCAGCATGAGCAATCTTCGTATTGTATATGAAATCATATCCTTCACCTCTAGTTTCAATGAGGGTACATATTTTGATTATGCAATAAGCGAAAACTCAAAATATGAATAAAGAGGAGGGGCTGCTTACTGCACCCCCAGCTCTCTATTATTTCTACTCAGTCAAATATACGTTCTTTAGTGATTCACTTGTCGATGGGTGAGGAACATAGTCATGAACGCGCTCACTTCCAGCTAATGTTGGAATTGAGTGTACTAGTGGGATATGTGGCGCATCTTCATGAATTAAGCGTTGAGCTTCCATGTAAAGCTCTGCTCGAACATCATCATCAACATTTCGTTTTGCTTCATCAATTAATCGGTTTACTTCATCGTTAGAGTAATATTTACGGTTACCTCCAGGAATTGCATCACCGTGTAATAGGTTCGCTAAGAAGTAATCAGGGTCACCATTTACACCTGACCAGCCAAGCATAAAGAGGTCATGCTCTCCTTGTTCAGTTAGTTCAAGGTATGTCGCCCACTCATGTGTAACGATATTTGCTGTAACCCCAACCTCTGCTAAGTTTGCTTGCATAACTTCAGCTGCACGTTGTGGGTCTGGCATATATGGACGAGCAACCGGCATTGTCCATAGGTCAAGCTCTAACCCATCTTCAAAACCAGCTTCTGCAAGCATCTCCATTGCCTTTTCAGGGTTATACTCATAAGGGTCAATTTCATCGTTATAGCCTAAATAACCTGGTGGTACTGCGTTTTTCGCTGGTTCAGCCATTCCAGCATATAACACAGCGATTAATGATTCTTTATCGATTGCGTGGTTTAAGGCTTGACGCACTAATGGATCATCAAATGGTTCTTTTTCCACATGGAAACCAAGATAACCAATGTTATTTGTTGCACGTTCAAATACTTGTAATCCATCTTCAGCATTGATTATTTCAACATCGTCCGGGTTCAAACCATCCATAACATCGATCTGACCAGAACGTAAGGCTGTTAATCGTGCAGAGTTATCCGGAATTACTTGGAAGATGACTTGGTCAAGCTTTGGAAGTCCTTCTTGCCAATAATCATCGAATTTTTCTAAAACAATGCTATCGTCACGGTTCCAACTAACAAACTTAAACGGACCAGTTCCTACAGGGTTTTCATTAATTGTACTTCCGTATTCCTCAAATGCCGCAGGTGAAGTCATCGCGAAATAACTCATCCCCATGTTTTGTAGGAACGACCCTAAAGGCTCATTCAAAATAAATTCAACTTCGTGGTCATTAATGACATTAATTTCTTCAATCACGTGTCCGTCATCACCAGCGAATCCACCAAATTGCATGCCGTAAACACTGTACGTATAACCTTCATCTCCAAAGTTGTACTCATGGTTTGGATCAGCCCAACGTTCAAAGTTCACTTTTACAGCTTCAGCATTGAAGTCTGTTCCATCATGGAACTTAACACCTTCTCTTAAGTGGAAGACGAAACGAAGTCCATCGTCATCAACTTCCCAATCGTGAGCAAGACCAGGACCAATCTCAAATGAGTCCTCATCAAACTCAATTAATGTTTCATAAATTTGCTTTGTGACACGAGATGACTCTCCATCTGTAACACTTGCGTAGTCCAGGCTTACAGAGTCCCCGCCTCGAGCAAAGATTAGCGTCTGGTCACCAGAAGCTTCACTAGTAGCATCATCGGCACCATCATCAGCACCATCATCTACTGAACTATCGTCTTCTGTTTCTTCATCACTAGGATCCTCTGCATCAGCAGGTTCGTCGCTGTCTCCACCACAAGCTGCTAATGCAATGATTAGAACAAGAGATAACAGCAACATCCAAAGACTTTTCTTCATTTCTTTTCCCCCTTAAATTGTTTTCATATTTTAATAAACTTGTAGTTGTCAACTTTGCCCTTCATCGTTGTATAAATGACAAGCTACAAAGTGTTTATCCTTAACCTCTTGAAACTTAGGTCGTACTGATTTACAAATATCCATGACCTCAGGACATCTCGTATGAAATGCGCATCCTGCAGGTGGATTTGAAGGGCTGGGAACATCGCCTTCTAAAATCATTTGTTCTCTTTTAAAATCCGGGTCCGGATCTGGAATTGCTGATAAAAGCGATTTCGTATAAGGGTGTAGCGGGTTCTCGTATAGTTCCTCATTATCTGTTAACTCGACCAATCTACCTAAGTACATCACACCTATTCGGTGGCTAATATGCCTTACTACACTGAGGTCATGTGCGATAAAGATATATGTCAAACCAAACTTCTCTAGCAAGTCTTCCATTAAGTTTAGAATTTGCGATTGAATGGAAACATCTAAAGCAGAAACGGGTTCATCACAAATAATTAATTTTGGATTTACAATTAATGCTCGTGCAATACCGATTCTTTGCCGTTGACCGCCACTAAATTGATGGGGGTAACGCTTGGCGTGTTCTTTTGTTAAGCCAACAACCTCTAAAATTTCGTGTACTTTTTTCAAGCGCTCTTTTGCATCACCAATACCGTGGACTATTAAGGGTTCACTAAGTATTTTCTCAACTTTATGTCTTGGGTTTAAGGAAGCGTATGGATCTTGGAAAATGATTTGCATATCCCGTCTCATTTTTCGCATCTCTTCTTCAGTTAGCTCAGTAATATCACTGCCGTTATAAACAACTTCACCTTCGGTAGGTTCTAAAAGTCTTAATAACGTTTTTCCTGTTGTAGACTTTCCGCATCCCGACTCCCCTACAATTCCTAATACTTCTTTTTCATATACATCAAATGAAACGTCATCAACGGCTTTTACTTCTCCAACTTTTTTTGAGAAAATACCGCCGGTAACATCGAAATATTTCTTTAAATGTTTTACTTCTAATAGCGGTTTAGACATGAGTAACCTCCTCTTCCTGTGCATAGAGGAAGCAGCGACACTGATGACCATTTGATAATTGTAAAAGCTCAGGATCTTCCTTCCAACAGCGATCAAATACTTCCCCACACCTAGCGGCAAAACGGCAACCTTGTTTAATCGAGCCAGGTTTAGGCACATTGCCAGGGATAGAATATAATCTTTTTTCTCGTTTACTCATCTTTGGTAATGAACGAATGAGTCCTTTTGTGTATGGATGTTTGGGATTTTTCAGGATCGTTCGAACATCGCCTTCTTCAACGACTTTTCCTGCATACATAACCACAACTCGATTACACATTTCAGCTACAACACCGAGGTCATGGGTAATGAGCATGATTGCTGTTCCTTTTTCTTTATTAAGCTTTTTCATCAGAGCAAGGATCTGTGCTTGAATGGTAACATCAAGTGCTGTCGTTGGTTCATCAGCAATAAGAACTTCAGGGTCACATGCCATAGCAATGGCTATCATGACGCGTTGGCGCATTCCACCAGACAATTGATGAGGATATTCATCAACGATTTCCTCAGATCTTGGAATACCTACAAGTTTAAGCAAATCTATTGCCTTTTGACGCGCTTCTTTTTTTGATAGTTTATAATGATTTTTCAATGCTTCAATGATTTGAAAGCCGATCGTATATAAGGGATCTAAAGACGTCATAGGCTCTTGAAAAATCATCGCAATTTGATTTCCGCGAATGCTTCTCATTCTCTTTTTACTTATATGAACGAGGTCTTCTTCTTTTGCCTTGGCAGCTTGTTTTTGCCGAAAAAGAATTTCCCCTCCAACAATTTTCCCTGGAGGGCTAGGAACAAGCCCCATGACTGATAAAGATGTAACGCTCTTTCCACACCCAGATTCACCAACAATACCTAAAACTTCTCCATCGTGAATCTCGAAGCTGATATTATCCACTGCGGGAACCTCACCTCGATCGGTGAAAAAGTGGGTTTCTAAATTGCGGACTTCTAAAACGGGCTTAGACATTTCCTTATCACTCCATCTTTTATATATATGTAAAAAAATAATAGTGAAAATCTATCATGACAAGAGTGTATATACTGTTGTTAAAAAGCTTTGTTAATTAATACATGATGTTTTGCTTTTCTTCATAGGTGTGAAAAACGTACGAGGATGTAAATCTCAGAAGTAGTGTGAATCTCTATAGATGTTTGGAAAAAGATATGTTTGTTTTTTATTCATATAGTGTTTTATCGTCATTTCAAATCTTTTATAGGAAATCGAAATGGATGGGTTATATAGTAAAATACTATACTAACCGCAATTAATCAACAAAAGATTATAAATTTTAAGAAAACTTAGACAAGGAAAGTGAACTTGCTAAACATTTTATTAAGAAATTGAATTTTTAGAAGGCCTTTTATTAAAATCTGCTTTAATTCCAACATTACTTCTTCATTTTTTTATTAGGAATGGAAACTCAATCCTTTATTTAGTGTGAAAAATCCAATTGTGAATATTTTGAAAGTATGATTGACATTTGATTGACGTCGAATGCCTCTTTTTATAGAATTTGAATATGGTGAATAGAATTTAATTAATCTGAAGGGTGTAGAAAATGGAACATCAAATAAACTATGAGGTATCTCCCGTTATAGAATTGTTATCAAGTATGCATAGGATTGGGGCGTATGATGCGATAACTAAGGGTGAAAGGCATCTTCATCATTCATCAAGTGAAGTGGATGCTTGGGTGAAAAAAACGAAAGAGAGTATGCCTGAAGAACTGTTTCATGAATTACTTATTTTCTTCAATCGTGAAAATTCTTTGGGTCTTACGTTGGTGCCTTGTGTAATAACGCAGGATGGGCGTCAAGATATCCATTCTTTTATAAGTATGTTGTATCAGATGAGTTTGAGTGAGTTGTTTTATTATTTTACTCATGCAGGCACTAACGAACTAGAGGAAGTTTCTGATTATAATGACCCACAACAAGTGGTACGTTTTTTGGAAAAACTAAATTTACCAGAACGTGAAAAATGGAAATTGAGTTATTTAATTTTCGGTGGTGAAAAAACGAAGAAGCGATTTATTCAACTGGTAGAAAGATTTTATTATCAATATTTCCAGCCGTTTGAAAAGGAAGTTGTAGAGACTCAAGAAAGATTAATTGATGAATTAAAGAGTGCTAACCAAATAGGGGAACCTTCTTATTTAAAAGAAATATTACCTGATTCTGAGTGTGGAGGAGGTTCAGATAAGCCCTTGTTTATTTTCGCCTCCAATTTTATAGACACTGAATACTTAGTTTTTAAATCAGTAGTACCTTCAGTGACGACTCTGATTATTGGTACGAGATATATGGAAGCACTATTTAAAAGTAAAGTAGAAAAAGACGTATTAAATACTATTCGTATCATGGCTGATGTGCGGCGTTATAACATTCTTATTACTTTAAAGGGGCAGCCTCGGTATGGAGATGAACTTGCAAAGGAATTAGGTGTGTCAAATTCGACGATGTCTCATCATCTCAGTTCGCTTGTATCACAAAGACTAATTAAATCAATAAGAAGAGAGAATAGAGTCTACTATGAATTAAACAAGGAAGAAGTTCAAAGTGTACTAAGAGGGTTTAAAAGGTTGTTAGCGGAGTAGTCCTATTTGTGATTGTCGATTCCATAAAACAAATATTGTTCGATATATATGGAATTTATATTTCGATTATCATGATATAACCAAGCGATTAAGCAGAGTACATTCTTGGGAAAGGAAAGAATCAACCATTGTTGTTATAATGTAAGAAATATCGTCTTTACGAAGAGGAGGGTTTTTGTGAAAGAAATAAAGCTGTCTCCTTTAGGGGACGGAGCTGTTCGAATAGAGTTTGAACAAACCGTCTCTTTACAAGTCAATGAACGTGTTCAAGCTTTAGCAAGGTCTATTCAAATTTCACCTTTTCAAGGTTTTATAGAATTAGTTCCTGCATACACAACAGTGACGGTTTACTATGATCCTTTAAGAATAAATTATGAAAAGGTCGTAAATGAACTACGTAGTCGAATAAAAACGTGTGGCGATTCATTCACTAATAAACAACGGGTCATTACAATTCCGGTGTTATATGGGGGGGACGCTGGACCTGATTTAAGTAGAGTTGCTGATGTTCATGGATTATCGGTAGATGAAGTCATCAAACAACATTCACATCCGACCTACTATGTGTATATGTTAGGTTTTTCTCCTGGATTTCCTTATTTAGGTGGACTGTCTAACACACTTGCGACACCAAGAAGAGATGAACCGAGAGCCAAGGTTAAAGCTGGTTCTATTGGTATTGCAGGAAAACAAACAGGAATATATTCAGTAACAAGCCCGGGTGGGTGGCAAATTATTGGCCATACCCCAGTAAAGTTATTCGACACTACAAGTGACCCTCTTTTCTTGATCGAAGCAGGTGATAAAATTAAATTTATACCGATTGAAGAAGAAAGGTATAAAGAAATTCTGGCTGAAGTAAAAGATGGTACCTATAAACCTGAAATAACCATAAAAGAAGGGAGGAGTTCTTAATTGAAACATGTGATTGATTTAAATTGTGATCTTGGTGAAAGCTTTGGTCATTATAAGTTAGGTGAAGATGAACAAGTGTTAAATGACATTACATCTGCAAATATTGCATGTGGTTTTCATGCAGGAGATTATAATGTGATGCACCGAACGGTTAAACTCGCATTGGAAAAAGAGGTTGCAATTGGAGCTCACCCAGGACTTCCTGACTTAGCCGGATTCGGACGACGCTATATGGAATTCTCTCCCCAAGAAGTATTTAATATGGTTGTATATCAAATGAATGCATTAAATGGATTTACAAGCCTATATGGAGTTCCTATACACCATATAAAGCCTCATGGAGCTCTATATAATATTGCCGCCAGTAATTATTCAATCGCTGAAGCGGTCGCCAAAGCTGTTATAAAAACAGATAAACAGTTAATTTTATACGGATTAGCTAATAGTGAACTCATTAAGGCTGGGAAGGAAGTAGGGTTAAAGACTGCTGAAGAAGTTTTCGCCGATCGTACTTACAAGGAAGATGGAACACTAACTCCGAGAACGAAAGAAAATGCACTCATTCATGACACCGATCAAGCGGTTGCTCAAGTGTTACAAATGGTAAAACAGGGAACAGTCACTTCAACAAATGGCACAGAGGTGGCGATTCAAGCAGACACATTATGTGTGCATGGAGATAGTCCTCAAGCTCTTCAGTTTGTGAAGACGATTCGCGAGCTTTTTAAGAATGAAGGAATTGAAGCTAAAGCGATAGGTAATTATTAATGAAAGCATTTGATGTAATAGAGCCTGGACTACATACGACTATTCAAGATAGGGGTAGATATGGCTACCAACAATATGGTGTAGGACCTTCAGGAGCAATGGATGAAGATGCGCTTGTTCTTGGAAACTTATTAGTGAAAAATCGTCGTGATGCTGCTGCTCTAGAGATGATCATGATTGGTCCTAGCTTGAGAGCCGAGCACGATTTTCTTATTGCCATTACTGGAGCAAATATCATGCCCACTATTGATGGAAATACGATTCCAATGTGGTCAACCGTTTTGATAAAAAAGGGACAAACACTACGTTTCGGAAAGCCAGTCGCTGGAGCAAGAGCTTACTTAACTGTCGCAGGCGGATTTGATGGAGATGAGATTATGGGAAGCAAGTCAACCTATATCCCTGGCCAATTTGGAGGGAAGGAAGGGCGAATTTTGGAAGCCGGGGATAAGCTAACGGTGCGAGAAAGTTCTCATAAGCACCACGTAAGGAACGTTCGTCTGCACAGCACTCTCATCCCTACATATGAATCACATCAGACGGTGCGTGTTATAGAAGGTCCCCAAGAAGAGATGTTTACAGAAGAAGCTAAAGAGGCGTTTTATCGTGTACAATATAAAATAACGCCACAATCGAATCGAATGGGGTATCGTTTAGAAGGAAAACAGCTATCACATATCGAAGAAAGTGGGATCATTACTGACGCTGTTGTAAAAGGTTCTGTTCAAGTGCCAGGGAATGGACAGCCAATTGTTCTCATGGCAGATCGGCAAACGACTGGCGGATATCCAAAGATTGCTACGATTATCTCGGTTGATTTATGGAAGATCGCTCAACTGTTACCTGGACAAACAATATCTTTTCAAAAAACAACCGTCAAAAGCGCTCATGAATTACTTCGTGAGCGAGAAAACAAATGGAAACAAATTGAAATCTTACATGGAAAATAATCGAGGAGGATGGAAACATGGAGAAAAAAATTGTACAAACAAATGAAGCGCCTAGCGCAATTGGCCCGTACTCACAAGCGGTCATTTCAGGAGATTTAGTGTATTCATCAGGACAACTCGGGCTAGACCCAGAAACAGGGGAAATGCGAGAAGGTCTTGAAGCACAAACGAAACAAGTATTTGCAAATGTGCGTGCTGTTTTAGAAGCAGCAGGTGTGACAATGAATGATGTCATTAAAGTAATGGTCTTTATGAAAGATATGAACGACTTTGCACAAGTGAATGAATGGTATGCAGAGCAATTCGAGGAACCTTATCCAGCCAGAAGTGCTGTTGAGGTTGCTCGTCTACCGAAGGATGCATTAGTAGAAGTAGAAGTAATCGCAAGAAAAGCATAATACTGGTTTGGATGATGCAAATGCTGCTTCGCTTTCCACGGGCACGGCACGGGCTTTTCAAAACTCACCACGTTTGTTGGAGCCACTGAAAAATTCATTATGTCCGTTCAAAAATTCCTTCGCTTTCCGCGGGCAATGCCTCAGCTAAACAGGGCTATAGCCCTGTTGGATCTTCGCCTATTGCTTTTCCCGCTGGAGTCTTCGGATTTTTGACGGACATCCTTTTATCAAATATTTTTCAATGGCCTCAGTTCGTTTAAGGTGATTGTTTATGTTCTAAAGTAAAGGTCGTCAATGTTCATTAACAGAAACTAACCATTTCACATCAAAAAGGGATCAAGCAAACATGAGCTTGATCCCTTACCTACTTTTATGATTAGACTATGTTAATTTTCATTGTTGATTTTCAAAATAACGAGACGCCTGCGACGAGCATCAGCTTCACGAATAAGCTTCGAGTTGTCTCGACGGATACGGCTTCAAAGCATAGCTTGTAGAGGAAGAGACAGGAAGCTCCCCAATTAGCTGAAGCCTTGCCCGCGGCAAAGAAGACACCGTGAAAGCAAACGAAGTGAAGCTTGAACGGATGTCGCACTTGTGCCTAGAGGTGCAAGCGAATTTGAAAATCAACAATAGCTTTTAATTAAAAAATCATATGTGCAATTAACGTAATGATTGGTAACGTAATAATTGTACGTTCAATGAAAATAATTAGTAAGTCTTTAAAGCTAATAGGAATTTTTGAACCTAACAGAACCCCCCCAACTTCAGACAAGTAAATGAGCTGTGTAACAGAGACACAAGCAATAATAAACCTTGTCATTTCACTTTCAATACCAGATGCAAAAATGGCAGGTAAGAACATGTCAGCAAAACCGACGACTAATGTCTCAGCAGCAGCAGTAGCTTCAGGGACTTGCATTAGTTGTAGGATCGGTACAAACGGTGCACCAAGCCATGTAAAGATTGGAGTGAACTCAGCAATAATGACTGCGATTGTACCGAAAGCCATAACGATTGGTGCAACCCCGACTAGCATATCTAATACGTTTTTTGATCCATCTTTAAAGAAATCAACAACACTCGTATTTTTATCCGCTCGTTCTTTCGCCTTTTTAAATCCCCAACTGATTGATGTATACCCACTAGGCACCGACTCGTCAAGCTGACCATCTTTGCCGTGAATGTATTCCATTTTTTTACGAGAAAGCGGTGGAATTCTCGGCATAATAACCGCCGCGATAAAACCGGATATAAATACTGTTAAATAAAAGGGCACAAACATATGCTCAAGGCCAACTTCAAAAATGACAACGAGAGAAAACGTAATCGATACGACAGAGAACGTTGTACCAATAACTGCAGCTTCTCGCTTCGTGTAATAGCCTTCTTCATACTGTTTATTTGTAAGAAGTACCCCGATTGTTCCGTCACCTAACCAAGAGGTTAAGGAGTCAATCGAAGAGCGACCAGGTAATGTAAATAAAGGACGCATTAGCTTTGTCAATAAGGAGCCGAAAAACTCTAATAAACCGAAGTTTAAAAGTAGCGGTAAAAAGAGTCCAGCAAACAAAAATACAGCAAATAAAGTAGGAAGAAGACTGTTAAGTAAAAGCCCCCCCGTATAATCATCATGTACCCATTCAGGTCCAATTTGATAAAGCGTCATAAATGCTAATATAGCCGCAGTAATACGTGTAATAAACCAAAAAGGGTGAATGTCAAACAACGCTTTAAAAAATGTACTGTTTTCCATACCTTTTGGTCGGATTGTTTTCTGGACGATGACTCCAATAACGCTAATTAAAATAATATAAGTCATAATTGCAGGTAATGCAGTGCTTAGAAGGTCTTGTAATCCTCCAGAAAGAATTGCGACAGGAATTGTAATTCCTTCTTCTGTTGGGATGGGCATCATGAATAACCCGATACCTAGTAGGGAAGGAATGATAAACTTCCATAATGCCGATGAACTTATTTGTTCGTTATATTTTGAATCCATTATTATCACCTATTCTAAATAATTATTCACAGTCTGTTATTTTAATGCATGTAAACGCAATGATCAAGTATAATATTCGTTTCTTTAATGAAAAATATCCGTATTTTAACGAAAATAGTTGAATTGACTTGTATAAATTCGCATAAATAATCGTTCTATAATCAAAAAATGATTTATATTTTTATGTATATTAAGGTTCATTGTCCATTTCAGGATAAAAAAAGCTGACACATTAGGTCTCACTTGTGTCAGCTTTCTTTGATAATACTATCTGGTTAAACTGCCCATTCACCTTGACGGAATACTGGTTCAGTCGTGCCATCTTCTTTTACACCATCAATATCCATCTCAGCCGAGCCGATCATGAAGTCGACGTGTGTAAGGCTCTGGTTTAAACCAACCTTTTCTAATTCTTCTTTGGACAATTTTGTTGCACCTTCTACGCAAAATGTGTATGCACTTCCTAATGCAATATGGTTTGATGCATTCTCATCGTATAGCGTGTTGTAGAAAAGGATACCGGATTGAGAAATTGGTGAGCTATGTGGAACTAATGCTACTTCCCCTAAGAATTTCGCACCTTCATCGGTATCAAGCAAATGCTTTAACGTATCTTCGCCAACTTCTGCTTTATAATCGACGACTTTTCCGTTCTCAAACGTTAATGTAAAGTTATCGATTAAGTTACCACCGTAGTTTAGTGGCTTTGTGTTTGTCACATAACCGTTTACACCTTCTTTTTTCGGTGCAGTAAAGACTTCTTCTGTTGGCATATTGGCAACGAAATGAACGCCATCTTCATTTTTGCCTCCGCCACCTTTCCAAATGTGGCCTTCAGGAAGTTCGATTGTTAAATCTGTTCCTGGTGCGCGGTAATGAAGTTGTTTATATTTTTTCTCATTTAAAAATTGTGCTTTCGTTTGTAACGTTTGATCATGCTCTTTCCAAGCAGCAACCGGATCAGCTGTGTTTACACGAACCGCATCAAACATTGCTTCCCAAAGCTTTTCTTCTTGTTCTTCTTCTGAAGCTTCAGGGAATACTTTTGCTGCCCAAGCCTTTGATGGTGCTGCGACGACGAGCCAGCTCAACTTGTCTGACTGTATGTATTTACGGAACGTATCCATTGCTTGGCCTGCTGTTTTATTTGCTGTTGCGATACGTTCTGGGTCGATACCTTTTAATAAATCTGGATCAGTTGACTTGACCGTCATAAAAGCTGCTCCATCTTCCGCCATCTCTTCAAACCCTTTAGCTTTCCAAGTCGGGTATTCCTTAAAAGCATCGAATGGTGCCTTATCAAATTTCATACGTGTTAATTCATCATCATTCCACTCAACGTGAACATTTTTTGCTCCTGTATCATACGCTTTTTCTGCAATTTTTCTTACAAGATCAGCAGAAGTAACGGGGGCAGACACGACTAATGTTTGTCCTTTTTGAATGTTTACACCGATCTTCACTGCTAATTCTGCGTATTTTTCTAATTTCTGTTCAAATTGTCCCATGTACATCTCCCTTTTTTATGTAGTCATCATATTACATTGTATCAGCTTCCAGAGAATTATGAAACTTTCGGGATAGCTATGTACGGCATGGTTGTAAGCGATTACAAACGAGTGGGTTAAAAATGATTAAAATGTGGGAAGATGATCTTATAAATCTATAAAAAAATGTAATTGTGAAACAATTATTGTTGCATGATCGTTCAATTTCGTAGAATAGATTAGATACGATTTCCTATATTTTGAAAAAGTGAAAGGGATGGCACATATGAAAGCTTTTGTCCGTGACCATATGTTTATGATCATGTGTCTTGTTATCATTTGGCTTAAGACGTTTGTTGTTTCTATTACAACATTTCAATTAACGATAAACCAGTTTATCGAAGGAGTCACTTTTGCACTAAACCCATTAGCATTTTTGCTCGTGATTTTTAGTATCGGGTTATTAATGATACCGAGTGTTCAGCGAAAATACTACTTTATCGTAAGTTTATTATTAACAGTTGTATTATATTCGAACGCTGTTTATTATAGAGAGTTTAGTGATATTATTACACTTCCGATGCTTGTAATGAGTGCGAACATGGGAGATTTAAGTACTAGTATTGTAGAGTTGGTCCAGTGGTATGATGTGTTTTTCTTCCTCGATTTGACCTTAGTCGTGTTTTTCCTTCTAAAAAAGCCTGAATTCTTAACCGTTCATCAAGCACCATTTAAACAAAGTAAGCATAAATATGCGATTATTGCAGTTGTTGCTTTAACCATTGTAGGGACAAGTCAAGCTGATCGTATTGGAGGTTCAGAAAACCGAGCTCACTCCTTTAATAGGGATCATCTCGTTCAATCGATTGGATTATACAACTTTTATGTTTATGATGCTTTTGTACACTTATCGACGAGTACACAGACTGTATTTGCAAATGAAAATGATTGGGTGTCAATAGAAGAGCATTTAGACCTTTATCGGGTCGGATCAAATGATAAATATTTTGGAGCTGCACAAGATATGAACGTTGTCGTGGTCTCCATGGAGTCTGTTGAAAGCTTTGTCATTGGAGAAGAGGTTAATGGAGAAGAGATTACACCGTTTTTAAATGAGCTCATTGATGACAGCTTCTATTTCGAAAACTTCTATTATCAGACGGGGCAAGGGAAAACATCAGATGCAGAGTTTTTAATTAATAACTCTCTTTATCCTCTAGGGCGAGGAGCTGTGTTTCATACACATGATGAAAATGAATATGATGCATTGCCTAAAACGTTGAGAGACAATAGCTATTACACAGCTTCATTTCATGCCAATGATGAAACGTTCTACAATCGCGATGTGATGTATAACAATTTAGGGTATGACGAGTACTTCGCGTTTGATGACTACGAAATAAATCATGAGAATACGGTTGGCTGGGGAATGAAAGATATTGATTGGATTGAGCAATCAATGAAATATGTCGAGGAACTGCCTGAACCTTTTTATGGGACATTTTTAACCCTAACCAACCATTTTCCATATGAGTTAGATGAACAAGACCACTTTATTGAGCCCTTTGATTCAGAAAGTGAAATTGTGAATCGATATTTTCCAACAGTTCGTTATACAGATGAAGCAATGAAAGTGCTAGTCGATGAGTTAAAAGAGGCCGATCTCTATGAAAATACAATTCTCGTCATGTATGGTGATCATTACGGAATTGCAGAAAGCCACTATGATGAATTAAGCAAATTTTTAGGAGAAGATATAGGCCCTTATGAATCTGTCAAACTAGAACGTGTACCTCTCATTATTCATGTGCCAGGAGTGGAAGGGGAGACTTTCGATACGGTGTCAGGTCAGGTCGATGTAATGCCAACCTTAATGAATTTACTAGGTATTCCAGCAGATGAACATGTCATGTTTGGATCAGATTTATTAAATGAAAACCGCGATGACTTTGCAGTTTTGCGTAACGGTACAGTGATTACCGATGAAGTGATTTATACTTCAGAAACATGTTATGAAAATAAAACCGGAGACGCAATTTCAATGGACCATTGCATTCAAGCAAGAGATAGAGGAGAATGGGAGCTTTTTTACTCAGATAAAATTATATATGGAGATTTATTGAGGTTTAAATAGAAATAAGCTGTCTCTTAAGTCCAACTATGTTGGTGGTGGAGGCAGCTTTGTTTTAAATTATTTTCTTCGGGTATATACCAACTTTAAAGGTTTACGACACCACTGTTAGAAAAATTAGAAAAATCAGTTTAATAATTAGTCACATTGTGGTATATTATTTAACTATATATAAATATGTACTTATAAAGGAGGTGAAAGAAAATGTATGGGCTGGCAGGACCGTTTACAGATAAATATTTTAGGTATCTCGTTAGTTGGCTATTGTTTGGTTTGTTTGGGACGATCTACCTCAGTCAATGGGGAGTTATTTATGGTTTGTTCAGCTTAGTTGCTGCACTAACTTTGTCGCTTGGAATAGATTTTATTATTTCTATTATCGTGAAATGGAAAGTAAAAGCTATTGTTAAAGAAGAACCGACTCTTATTGTTGATGCGGTAAGACATAGCTTAGAAAGAAGAGGTTATTTAGTAGTCACAAAAAACTATTGTTTATTTGTCCCTTTGTTTGCTAAAGTCAAAACAATTTTAGAACTGGAAAACGTCGTCAGGTATCAATTTGATGGACGGATGGTTGAGTTAATTGCAAAGTTCCCAAATAGATATCGAACGTTTGCATTCTCGATTATATCTTCGAAAAAACTTTCTGATGAATTAGAAAAAAGAACGGAGCAGTCTGTTCCATATCAATTTGAAAGTCGTAAAGTACAAAGTTAGTCTTTCAAACCTCATTTGAACCCTTCAAGTTATGATCATGCTTTTGATGTAACCATCTTGAATCGTTACTGCAAATCCTTCCAACCGCTCTATAGCGTTTAACTTACATGATTGCTCCACATTGAATGTATCAGGTACTTTGTATGCTAATAGGTAGATCATAAAAGGCTGCCAACTTCTTATGATTCCTTATTCTATTGTAAAGGAAAAAAAGAATTGGCAGCCTTATATTGTAATATGTCATTTGTTCAATTGTCTAAAGGATATGTCCAAAAACGTTCTGTAGTAAGTCTGTCCATAACCGTTTCTTCTTTATCTGAAAAACGTTGTTTCATACCTTCAATAACTCCAGCTGTTTGTGATTCATGAGCTGCAATGACTTTTAATTTTTGTTCTGCATGCTGAGCGATTTCGTTGATAATATCTGGAGGTCCGATCACATCTTCGCATCCTTCTGAGAATGCAATGGTATGAACGGTTGGGCGCTCTTGTTTTGGTAGACGCTGGACGGCTTGAATCACAGCTGCTCCAGTAGCATCATGATCAGGGTGTACGGCATAACCTGGATAAAACGTAATGATTAATGATGGATTTGTCTCATGAATTAAATCTGAAAAGCGTTGGATTAAGACTTCTTGGTCCATAAACTCAACTGTTTTATCACGTAAGCCAAACATTCTTAAATCATCAATGCCGAGTAAACGGCAAGCATTTTGTAGTTCAGATTTACGGATCTCAGGTAACGTTTCTCGGTTTGCAATAAGCGGTCGGCCCATATTTCTTCCCATCTCACCGAGCGTTAAACAGGCATATGTTACAGGAGTTCCTTTTGTTGTATGTGATAAAATCGTTCCAGCAACTCCGAAAGCTTCATCATCTGGATGGGGGAAAACGACGAGCACATGTCGCTCCATTCAATCACTTCCTTCATTAGACTTAATAACAGGTGTCTTTATTTCTTGGCTTTGTTAAAGTTGGTTGCCCCTTCCTCAACTAGCAATGCATAGTAGTGAATGCGTCGGGGCAGCTCGAAGCTGTTCGAAGAAGTGTTGCTTGTTGTTGATTTTGTGATCCGCTCTCGGTGGACGCTTTCACCTCTAGGCACAAGTGCGACAACCGTTCATGCTTCACTTCGTTTGCATTCACGGTGTCTTCTTTGCCGCAGGCACGGCTTCAGCTCACCTTGGAAGTTCCTGTCTCTTCCTCTACAAGCAATGCTTTGAAGTGCATCCGTCGAGACAACTCGCAGCTTATTCATGATGCTACGCTCGTCGCTGGAGTCGCCACCTTCGCTTCTCACAAATGAAACAATTGTAAAATAATACTGCATATCAACACTGAACTTTAACAGAGCCTATTTCTTAAAAGGGATTTCACTAAGTTCGAGGGCAATCGCTAATTTGCCGTCGGCATCATGGCCAGCAAAAAGTAACCGTCCTTCTTTATCGACTTCTATGTCTGTCAATCCTTCAGCATAAAGCCAGCCGTTCTCTGTTTCAAGACCAATACGGTAAGGGCCATCTCCTTTAATCTTTCCTTGTATAAATGACAGCTGAACGTTTCGGATAAATGCACCAGCTGAAAAAAAGGACTGGTCACGATGGGAGGCGTATGCCCCGTTTGTTGTTTCTAAATGAATATATAATTTTCTCCCTGCTAAAGCTGTAAGTTTTTCTTGAGCTTGTTGCGGATCAATTGGTTTCATAAATGGATGACCTCCTGACACATTAAAACAACTTCTACGTTCAATCATACTAAAAATAACGAGTTATGTCTCAAAACTTGCTAGTCAAATGCGAGACAACTCCTTCTTTAACTTACGAGCAACTTCTTGCATCCCATAAATCCCAGCCTCTTGTTCAGCTTGGGGGTTGTAATTCGTATTTGTGTTCACGTCATACGTATACGTGTTTCCGTTTGCGTCAGTAATATGCTCGATTCCGGCAAAATAAATGCCTTCAGCTTGCAAAAACTGTTCGTATTTTTGAATTAATGGGGAGTTAAAGTCTTTTAGAATTTCAAATTTTGGCCGCATAGTCTCTGGAGATGTGCCATCAGTTGGGCAAAACTGATCGCCAATTTCACATGCTTCCGCAGGGCAAAGTTCGAATCCTTCTGACGTATCAACTCTTACAGCATACATGAATTTCCCTCCAACAAATTCACAGCGTGTAATGGTTTGTTCTGGAGAATAAATGTATTCTTGTAAAAGCATCACACCGTCCACAGATGGCACTAATTGTCCAGTCTCAACAAATTGTTGTAGTGCTTCGACTGATTGGAATTGGTGAACCCCTAATCCTTTACCCGCGCGATTATGTTTCGTAATAAACGGCTTTGGAAACGACTCGGCTGCTTGAAGTAACTGGTCTGTTCCAACGACAGCAGTTGTTTTAGGAATAGTGATGTCATGCTTTTTTAATGCCTCATATTGTGCAACTTTACTCAGTTCAAGCCCTAATGCATTTCGACCATTTAAAACTTTTCTGCCGTGTGCCTCAAGCCATGTTAACATCGCATGTGTAAGCTCGGGAGCATAACGGTGGCCTCTCGAGTGAGAGGAAGCACTCATTCGATTATAAAAAACACCATGTGGTGGAATATCATCTAAGGGAACGATACCTTCATGCAAATGCCAGTTTTCATAAGGCACCCCTTCATTTTCTAACGCTGAAAATAATGGAGCACACCATTCTTCATTTTCGTGAATTACGTAAACTTTAGCCATCATTTAACCGCCTTTCATATATATCCGACAAAATTAATCGGCATTGTTTCTTTTATTGTAACAGTAAATAACAAAAGCACAAGATAACGAAAGTTTGTATTTGTTTTGAAAGTAGATGCTAGTCGCTGGAGTCTCTTAGCCTACTTTTACTATTTATACCATGTATCATTTGTTTGGGAAGCACTTGTTGCTTCTTCCTCTACTAGCTTTTGCTACGTAGCTGGATGCGTCGGCGCAGCTCTCAGTGGTTCGACGAAGCTGTGTTTGTTGCTTCGCTTTCCACGGGCAATGCCTCAGCTAAATATGACTATCGTCATATTGGATCTTCGGCTATTGCTTATCCCGTTGGAGTCTCGCAACTTGCTCCCAAACGTACCTATATAAATTTAATGCCATTTTCATGTGCCATGGTGCGAAAATAGCTTCGCATGATGTCTACATGAACATCGTTTTTTATTTGAATGAGTTTCAAAAATCCGAGCCTTTGAGGCTCAACGGTTTTATGACATGAAAAAAGAAGTACCTTCCCAATGATCGAATTTATTAATTGAAAAGCAATCAATTTGAACGGAGGAAGACTCATATATACGAATGAACAAGATAATAGATGCTAGAAGCAGTAGAAATATACGTAGACTGTCTCTTCCTCTACTAGCTTTGCTCTGATGTTTTATCCGTAGAGACAAATCGATGCACCTCGGAGAAGTAACCCTCTTTCCTGCGGGAACAGCACCGAGCATTACTTCTTCGAACTGCTTCGAGCTGCGACGAGTAACCGCAGGAGCAACGAGGTGAAGATCCACTTTGGAAAGAAATGTGTACTCTTTCCAAAGTTAGCTGAAGCCGTGCCCGCGGAAAGCGAAGTGTATTTCTACTGCTTTCAAAAATAGAAGGTGTACAAATTTAAAAAATCAAAAAACACATTCTGAGACTGTCATCATTTTTAAGAAAATGAATTAAGAAATGGATTCATTTAGATCAAGGTATGAATAATAAAAAAGAGAAACATGAATATACAAGCTAAGATTGTTCTTTCCTTCACAAATACGTATAATAAGAAATTAATTATGTTTACTAGTGGATTTTACATAAGGAGTGAGTAAGGGTTGCAAAAAGGAGTTATTAGTTTAGGTGAAGCTTTAATCGATTTTATTCCTCTTGATAATCAAAATGAGACATTTCAAAAGAGTCCAGGAGGTGCCCCTGCAAATGTTGCTGTTGGACTAGCAAGATTAGGAGCAAAAAGCAGCTTTTTAGGAAAAGTCGGTGACGATGTTTTAGGAACGTTTTTAAAGGAAACGTTGCAAAGCTATGGGGTAAATACAGATCATATGCACTTTACGAAAGACGTGCGAACAGGTGTCGTTTTCGTCACATTAGGTGAAGGTGGAGAAAGAAGCTTCGAATTTTATATTGATCCGAGTGCCGATCGCTTTTTGGGTGAAGCAGAAATAACTGAGGATTTATTTACAGATCATCAGTTATTACATTTCGGTTCGATTAGTTTAATTAGTGAGCCATCGAAGTCTGCGACGAAAAAAGCTGTCCAATTAGCAAAAGAAAATGGACTGCTCGTTTCATATGACCCTAATTTAAGGCTAGGCTTATGGGAAAATGAAGACGTAGCACGTGAAAACATCGTTTCTATGTTAAATAAAGCGGATATATTAAAAATATCAGAAGAAGAATTAGAGTTTATAACTGGTGAGAAGAATATAGAAGCCGGTGTTGAAAAGTTAAAGGATAATCATATTTCAATAATTCTTGTCACATTAGGTGCAGAAGGAAGTTATGTATTTTTACATGGCAAAGAATCTGTACATGTACCACCGATGAAGGTTGATGCGGTTGATACAACAGGAGCAGGGGATGCTTTTGTATCCGGTATGTTATATCAATTACATTTATTAGACAAGCCTCTATCTGAACTATCAAGTGATGAAGCTGCTCAACTCGCTCGTTTTGCATCGGTATCAGGTGGATTAGCTGCATCTACAAAAGGAGCAATGACTGCTCTTCCGACTTTAGAGGAAGTAGAACGAATTCTTCGTAATAGATAAGTGTTTAAAGGAGTTCTAAGTGATGACTGAAAAAGAGAGAGAGTTACAAAGGAAGGCAATGGAAGAAATCAAAAAGCATGAAGATACGGTAAAGAGTGATCCTTTTCGTTTGACGTATCATTTAATGCCGCCTGTTGGACTTCTAAATGATCCCAATGGTTGGATAAAATGGAATGGCACATACCATATGTTTTTCCAATGGAACCCGTTTAAAACCGCTCACGGGGCGAAATTTTGGGGGCACTATACGTCAACCGACCTCGTTCATTGGAAAGAAGAGCCCATCGCTCTTGCACCGAGTGAATGGTATGAAAAAAATGGTTGCTATTCAGGAAGTGCCGTAGATCATGAAGGTACACTTAAACTGATTTATACTGGGAATGTAAAAGGTGAGCAAGGTGAACGCGAATCATACCAATGTATTGCTACGTCAACAGACGGTGTCACCTTTACAAAAGAAGGCCCTGTTATTGATACGTTACCTGAAGGGTATACTGCTCATTTCCGCGATCCAAAAGTATGGCATGACGGAAATGAATGGCTTCTAGTTATCGGTGCTCAAACAGAAGACGAAAAAGGACTTGTATTGTTGTACCGTTCTCAAGATATGAAAACGTGGGAATTTGCGGGACCAGTAGCTGGAGCTGGTATTGGCTCGATTGATGAATTTGGCTACATGTGGGAATGCCCTGACCTTTTTCATTTAGAAGGAAAAGACGTCTTAGTCGTGTCACCGCAAGGACTCGAACCTGAAGGGATGAAGTATCATAATACGTATCAAGCTGGTTATTTAATCGGTGAGTTAGACAGTAAGACACCAATCTTCCATCATGGATTATTTGAAGAACTGGATCGAGGGTTTGAATTTTATGCTCCACAAACGACAGAAGATGATCAAGGGCGAAGAATTCTTGTAGGCTGGATGGGAGTGCCCGATCAAGATGAACATTTGCACCCGACAAGAGAAAATGAATGGATTCATAGTTTGACACTCCCACGTGAACTGCATATTCGCGCGGATCGAGTGATTCAAAAGCCCGTTGAAGAACTAAAGGCATTACGAAAAAATGAAGTCTCTCATCGAAACGTTGTCGTCAATAAAGATGAAACGGCATATGAAGGTGTTTTCGGCAAATCACTGGAATTACAATTGTCAAATTTCGAGAATCTTGAAGGGACGTTTGAAGTGTCTCTAAGAGGTAGTGCTAGAATGGTTTATGACACCGAAGCACAAGTGTTTACGTTTGAGCGAATTAGTTTTGCGACGAGGCTTGTGGAAAAAAGACAGTGTCATTTAGAATCATTAAATTCGGTACGCACCTATGTCGATTCTTCCTCAGTAGAAATTTTTATTAATGATGGACAAGAGGTATTTACATCACGCTTTTTCCCTTCACCTGAAAATGAAGAAATAACATTTAGAGCTTCAACAGATACAACAGTTACAATTCAGAAATGGGATATGAAACAAGTTACAGAATAAAAGATGACAAAACTTCTGCTTTGTAAAAAGGCAGGAGTTTTTCATTTGATGAGGAATGTTTACGAATAGAGGAGTTGAGAGAAGTGAGGCAGACGATGCAGGAGGGGATTTCATGTATGTAAAAAAGCTCAAGGAAAGATTAGAACCACATGCTAATAAAGAAAATGCACGACCTATGGAAAAATATATGAAAAATCACTTTCCGTTTTTAGGGATTAAATCTCCTGAATTAAAGCAGCATTTGAAAGCATTCTTTCATGAAACGGGTATTTTAAAAGAAAAGGAAATCAAGATAGAAGTCATTGAAGAATTATGGAACCTACCGGAAAGAGAGTATCAATATGCGGCACTAAATATCCTTTATCGAAAGAGAAAGCTATTACATGACAATCATGTTCCACTTCTTCAGACACTCGTCACGACAAAATCTTGGTGGGATACAGTCGATACGATTGCCTCAAATATTATTGGATCGTTATTTCTTAAAGAAAGTGAACTCAATGACATGTATGTTCCATTATGGTCAAGTCACGAAAACTTGTGGCTTAGACGAACGGCCATTTTGTATCAATTAAAATATAAAGAACAAACAGATGCGAAACGACTCTTTCAAGTTATTCAGTTAAATAGTCATTCTGACGAGTTTTTTATCCAAAAAGCAATTGGCTGGGCATTGCGGGAGTATTCAAAAACCGCCCCTGAAACCGTCGAATCTTTTATTGAAAAAGAACAGTTATCAAAATTAAGTGTACGTGAGGGATTGAAGCATATAAAACGTGAGAATATAAAAAGTTGCAAGTAAACAAGACAAATCACCAGTAATATTACGCGAACCATCTCCTTGGACAACCGTTGTCTTTAACAATCCGTCTTATTGCGTGTTAAAATATAGAAAAAAATAAAGCAAGAAGGTGGACATCATTGTCAGTATTAACAAACGATTGGGCAGAACAACTTGAAGAGGAATTTAATAAACCTTACTACCAAAAGCTGCGTGAGTTTTTGAAGACTGAATACGAAAAAAAGACGATTTATCCAGGCATGAACGATATTTTTCACGCATTACTTACGACATCCTACGAAAATACGAAAGCGGTCATTTTAGGCCAGGATCCTTATCACGGAGCAAACCAAGCACACGGCTTAAGTTTCTCGGTAAAGCCAGGTGTCAAAACGCCACCATCACTAAAGAATATTTATAAAGAATTGCAACAAGATTTAGGGTGTCCGATTCCAAGCCATGGTTATTTACAAAAATGGGCGGAAGAAGGTGTACTCCTTCTTAATACAGTCCTTACAGTTCAAGAAGGTGAACCTAACTCCCATAAAGGAAAAGGCTGGGAATTATTTACTGATCAAGTGATTCGGTCATTAAATGAACGGGAAAAACCAGTCGTTTTTATCCTCTGGGGAAAACACGCTCAACAAAAAGAGAAGTTGATTACGAACGACCGACATTACATAATCAAGTCCCCACACCCGAGCCCATTTTCAGCAAATCGAGGTTTTTTTGGAAGTAGACCATTTTCAACAACGAATGTATTTTTACGAGAGATCGGTTCAAAAGAAATCGATTGGTCATTACCGACCGAAATTACAACAAATCAAGCAGCAGAGGAGTGTAGCGAATGACAAAACATATTCATTCGACTGTAACGTTAAATAATGGGGTTGAGATGCCTTGGTTAGGTCTTGGTGTTTACAAAGCCGATGGTGGAAACGAAGTAGAGGAAGCTGTAAAAGAAGCTTTAAAGATAGGCTATCGAAGCATTGATACAGCAGCGTTTTATTATAATGAACAAGGTGTAGGAGAAGCGATTCGCCAATCCGGAGTTCCTCGAGAAGAGATATTTGTTACGACAAAAGTATGGAATGACGATCAAGGGTATGAAGAAACATTAAAAGCATTTGAAGAAAGTCGTCAAAAGCTCGGGCTAGATGTGATTGACCTATACTTAGTTCACTGGCCTGTCAAAGGAAAGTATAAAGAGACTTGGAGAGCAATGGAAAAGCTCTACAAAGAAGGGAAAGTTCGAGCAATTGGTGTTAGTAATTTTAACATTCATCATTTAGAAGACTTGTTAAGAGATGCAAACGTCGTCCCAGTAGTTAACCAAGTTGAATATCATCCACTACTAACTCAAGAAGAACTTCATGACTACTGTAAAAAGCATAATATCCAACTAGAGGCGTGGAGTCCGCTTACACGAGGTAGAATGTTTGGTGCCCCAGTTTTAGTTGAGCTCGGTAACAAATATGGCAAATCAGAAGCACAAATCATTTTACGTTGGGATTTACAAAATGAAGTTGTGACCATTCCAAAGTCGGTAACACCTGCTAGAATTAAGGAGAATGCTAATATCTTTGATTTTGCATTAAGTGATGAAGATATAGAAAAATTGAATGCATGCAATGAAAATAAACGGTTTGGACCAGATCCAGACGAATTTGTCTAATAGTGATAGGGGGAAAAGAGATGAACAAAGAAAAGGTCATAGGATTTATCGGTACGGGTGTGATGGGAAAAAGTATGGCAAGTCACCTTCTAAAAGGGGGATATACAGTAAATGTATATAATCGTACAAAATCAAAAACAGATGAACTTGTTAAAGAAGGAGCTGTATGGTGCAGGACGGTGAAGGAACTTGCTACAAACTCTGATATCATTATCACGATTGTTGGTTATCCAAAGGACGTTGAAGCCGTTTATTTAAGTGAAGATGGTATTATTAATCATGCAAAACAAGGAACTCACCTTATCGATATGACAACGTCCACACCAACGCTTGCTAAACAGATAGACAAAACAGCGAAAGAAAAAGGAATGTTTGCCTTTGATGCCCCGGTATCGGGCGGTGATATAGGAGCAAAAGAGGCAAAGCTGGCTATTATGGTGGGCGGGGATGAAGAGGCATTTCAACATATTCTTCCGATCCTTACACTCATGGGAACAAATATCCAACATCAAGGCGAAGCTGGAGCTGGACAATACACGAAGATGGCTAATCAAATTGCGATAGCTAGTAATATGATGGGTGTTAGTGAAGCAATGGTTTACGCTAAAGAAGCAGGTCTTGACCAAGAAAAAGTACTTAAAAGCATTGAAACAGGTGCAGCAGGTAGCTTTTCATTAAGTAAATTAGCACCGAGGATGATTAAAGGAGACTTTGAACCTGGCTTTTATATTAAGCACTTTATTAAAGATATGAAGATTGCGATTGATTCCGCAGATGAGATGGGTATACAAACCCCTGGGTTAAAACTAGCGAAGCAGTTATATGAAGAGCTAGTAGAAAAAGGGGAAGAAAATGCAGGAACACAAGCTCTTTATAAATATTATATGAAATAATTGTCAAAAGCGATCAGTATATTACCTTTAGCCTATGAATGATTCAACTGGATGAGAGGATAGGACGTTCTTTAACGTTTCTATCCTTTTTACTTAGGAAAAATGGATTACTCCTTCTGTCGATAAAAAGAAAAGGATGTCGATTTATTCGACAAACAGCTTGAATTTTATACTATAATACTTGAATGTACATATTAATAAAACGAAGGTTACATATTTACATTTGATGTATTTAAATAAATGAGCGATCACAAAGGGGTATCAAGATGTTTCAGACATTAAGGTCGAAGTTGCTCGTCTTTTTTCTTATCATTACATTTATACCAATGACTGTAGTAGGAATGATGAGTTATCATACACAGAAAAATGATTTGACAGAGAATGTGGAGCTATCTTTATCTCTGCATAGTACAAGCTTATCAGCAGGAATAAAGAGCTTTATTCAAGAACGTTTGAACGATGTTCGTTATAAAGCGAGAAATCCAGTATTAAGAGATGAGGAACGATCGAATCTAGAAATTCGTGAGCAGTTTCATCAATTTCTGGATATTCATCAAATTTACTCAGGTGGTATTTTTGTTGACCCTGATGGTCTTATCGTTGCTGATTCCGATTTAGACTTACTTGGTATTGATGTGACAAAGCGTCCGTGGTTTTCAAAAGTATTAGAAGGGCAAGTATATATGTCAGATATTTATCATTCAGAATACCTTTTTCAAGAACTGTTTGTTGTTGCCGCACCTGTATATAACTATGAAGAAGAAATTATTGGAATCATAGCGCCGACTTTCGATATTGATGCCTTGTATAAGACGATAAGAGAATATAATGAACAACAGCGGGTTGTCGATTCTGAAGGTTATGCATTTTTAGTCAACGCGAAAGGAGAAATTTTATCACATCCAGATCAAGAAAGAGTATTTAATATTAACTATTTTGATGAATATGGACTTCAAAAACAAACCATCAATGAAGTAGCAACAAACCAAGACATACTAACGGTCGAAGCTGATAACGAAGTGCATGCGTTTTCGAAAATAGAAAGGGTACCGGGTTTCCAACAAGAGTGGTATATAGGAGTTGCTGTAAATAAAGATGAGCTATATGAGCCTCTATCAAGGCTGTTAATGCAATATCTATTAGTCTTTGGTTTAGCCCTTGTTATTACGACAATTGCTGTCATTCGGTTATCTAACTATCTAGTGCGTCCAATTCAGCAACTTGTTGAATCAACGAATAACTTTGCACTTGGTAAACAGTTGCCAAAGAACGAGGTTCATTCATATGAAGAAGTTAACCAATTGAATCGTACATTTCATCATATGGTACAAAAGCTTAGCGAACGAGAGAAGAGCCATAAAAAATCAACATTAATCATTGAAACGACCGATAATGGTGTTTTCGCAATTGATCGGAAAACGAAGAAAGTAACGATGTTTAACCGAACGTGTGAGGAAATATTTTCCTTATGCAGGGGGAATGTAATAGAGAATCCATTGCAGGTTGCAACTGAACAATCTGATCAATTTAAACAATTTATGAAGCAACTAAATTTAATTGATGAGCTTGATGGAGATAAATTTAAGAAGGCCTTTGAAATTGAGTTTACAAGTGAAGATGAGCGGAGATCCTTTTTTGTAAGTGTGACTACTTTACCAAATTTAGAAAATCCAATGATTCATGATGAAATGCTTGTTGTTTTCTCCGACTTAACAGAGAAGCGAATCATGGAAAGGGAACTGCTCCGTTCTGAAAAATTAAAAGTCGCAGGTGAAATGTCAGCTGGACTCGCTCATGAAATCAAAAATCCATTAACGACAATTAGAGGTATGGTTCAATTAATGGATAAACAGGCAGAGGATAAAGACAATAAATATAATCAAATAATCATTACTGAAATTGACCGTGTTAATTCAATTATTAACGACCTCTTAAATATAGCAAACCCGTCACCTTCAGTAGAACGGAAGGAGACAAACATTGAAACGTTGCTCGATGACTTATTAACTCTTTATGTAACCCAACTAAAGCATCGAAGGATTGACGTTGAAAAGGTTTTCTCAGGTAAAGTGCCGATTGGGTTATACGATGAGAACAAATTAAAACAAGTCTTTATTAATTTAATCCAAAATGCCATTGATGCAATGGACGATGATGGCAAACTAACAATTAAAACGAATTATGTTCGCCAATCGCAACAAGTGGTCATTTCTATCCAAGACACAGGGGCCGGAATGGACGAAAAAACGTTAGACAAATTGGGGACACCATTTTATACGACGAAAGAAAGTGGAACAGGCCTTGGCCTTACAGTTAGCTATAGAATAATAAATGAAATGAATGGATCAATTTCTGTATCATCACAACAAGGACAAGGTACGACATTTACAGTTCGGTTACCTTTACTAAGAAAGTAACGATAAGAGAGGCTGATCATAAGGTAAGTAGTTCCGTTTAAAATTGAAATATCAGCTCATTTTGGAGGTAATTCGCACCTGAATTATCTCCTTTGTTTATGTTGATATATGAGCTATTTTCATAATTCACCTCTTTAAAATTGGTCGCAGGTCGAAGAAGACTCAGAGCTGTAAGGATGTGTGCTCATGCGCCGCTATGCTAACTCGTAGCTGGAAAAGAGTGCTTCTGTTTTTAAATCTATTATTGAAACACCTTGCGAGACTCCCTGCGGGAACAGCACTAACTGAAAATCACCTAAAACGAGCAGAGCCTTTAAAAACCATATGATAAAAGGATATCCGTCAAAAATCCGAAGACTCCAGCGGGAAAAGCAATAGGCGAAGATCCAACAGGGCTTTAGCCCTGTTTAGCTGAGGCATTGCCCGCGGAACGCGAAGGAATTTTTGAACGGATATAATGACTTATTCATTGGCTCCAACGAAGATGGTGTGTGTTATGCCACATTTGTACCTAGAGGTGAAAGCGTCCGGGTTCATATTTTCAGAAAAAAGCGACAGATTCTTTTATTTTTACATCTATTCGTGATACATTGTTATTAATAAAATGTAGGAGATGGAGGGTAGACGGTTGAAAAAAGCCTTAATTGCCGGAGCAACAGGACTTATCGGTAAACACGTCGTTCAGCAGCTAATTGAAAGGGAAGAGTACGATGAAATCCGCTTAATAACAAGAAAGAAGACCCCATTTAAACATGAAAAGGTTACTGAATATATTATTGATTTTAAAGAACTAGATCAATATGCACACCTTTTTGCTGGTATTAATGACGTTTTTGTATGTCTAGGAACGACAATGAAAAAGGCAAAAACAAAAAAACAGTTTATGAAAGTCGACTTTACATATCCATTAAAGATCGCAACACTCTCTGAAGAAAGGGGAGTCAATAAGATGTTGACTGTTACCGCAATTGGTTCAGATCGTGAATCGCGATTATTTTACAACCGCGTCAAAGGCAAATTAGAAGAGGCTTTAGTCAAAGTAAATATTCCATCACTCCACATTTTTCGACCGTCGCTTTTAACAGGTGAGAGAGAAGAGTTCCGACCAGGAGAAAAGATGGCTTCGTATGTTAGTGCTCCAATCTCACTTTTTCTCGCTGGCCCTTTTGAAAAATATAAGCCTGTTAAAGCTCACTATGTAGCAGCGGTCATGTGCGCAATTGCTAAAGAAGATAGTAAAGGTGTCCACATTTACGAATCAGACAAGATCCGACAGCTCGGCCAAGTATTATTTCACGATTAAAATTGAGGAGGAGAACGGAGATGGGTAATAAATTTAGTGAAGTATGGGATTTAGATACAATTTTCCCTGGGGGAAGCAGTTCAAAAGAATATCAGCAATTTTTAACAGAGCTAGAAAAAGAGTTAGTTTCATTTCAACAAAAATTAGATCAGTTGAAAGGTGAAACAAATGTTGAAACGTGGGCTGAAATGATCGTAGAAACACAAGAAATTGGTAAGAAAGTCCGTGAAGGTGGAGCATTTGTAAGCTGTCTCACTGCTCAAAATGTAAAAGATGATGACGCAAAGCTATTAACAGGGAGAATTAAACAATTGTCTTCTCTTTACTCTGCCGTTTTAACATCAATTGATGAGCAATTGTTGGCGTTTTCCGACGAACAATGGGAGCATTTCATCGAATTAGATGATATGAAACCTCTTATTTACAATTTAAATGAACGTCGAGAAAATGCGAAAGATAAGCTACCTGGTGATAAGGAAAAACTTATTCAAGCCCTTTCTGTAGACGGATACCATGCATGGGGAGACTTTTACAACACGATTGTTGGCCGAATGACAGTTGACATTGAAGAAGATGGTCAAACAAAAACGTTATCTGTTGGACAAGCGCAAAATAAAATGGGTGATAAAAACCGAGCGGTAAGAACACACGTGTTTGAACAAAATGAAAAGGCATGGGCAAAAGAATCAGAGCTGTTTGCAAATACATTAAACCACTTAGCTGGATTCAGACTGCAAACTTACGAAGCGAGAGGCTGGGAAGATGTATTAAAAGAGCCGCTGCAAATTAATCGTATGCAAAAGGAAACTCTCGAAGTGATGTGGGATACGATTACCGAAAATAAGCCTGCATTTACGAAATATTTAGAGCGTAAAGCTGAACTTCTTGGTCTTGAGCGCCTTGATATGGTTGATATTAGTGCGCCATTATCAGAAAATGTAGAAGAAGTTAGTTATGATCAGGCAGCTGATATGATTTCAGAGCAGTTTCACTCGTTCAGTCCGAAAATGGCTGATTTTGCGAAAATGGCGTTTGAAAAAAGTTGGATTGAAGCTGAAAGTCGTCCAGGTAAACGTCCAGGAGGTTTTTGTACGAGCTTCCCAGTTTCCGAGGAATCCCGTATATTTATGACGTATGATGGTTCGGCTTCTAATGTTGCTACATTGGCTCACGAATTAGGACATGCTTATCATCAGCACGTAATGAATGATCTTCCGCAAATGGCGCAAAGATATGCAATGAACGTAGCAGAAACGGCCTCTACTTTTGCAGAAATGATCGTTGCTGATGCAACAGTGAAGAATGCGAAAACGAAAGAGGCAAAAATACAGCTGCTAGATGACAAACTAAATCGAAGTATTGCTTTCTTTATGAACATTCATGCACGTTTCTTGTTTGAAACAAGATTTTATGAAGAGCGTAAAAAAGGACTTGTGAGTGTTCACCGTTTAAATGAGTTGATGCTAGAAGCGCAAAAAGAGGCATATTGTGATTCACTTGGCAAATATTCACCACACTTCTGGGCTTCAAAGCTTCATTTCCATATTACTGGTGTACCGTTCTATAACTTCCCGTATACTTTCGGTTACTTATTTAGTATGGGGATATATGCTAAAGCTGCTGAAGGTGGAGAAGACTTCGAGGATCGTTATATTTCCTTACTACGGGATACAGGACGTATGGAGGTAGAAGACCTAGCACAGAAACATTTAGATGTAGACATCACAAACCCAGAATTTTGGCAGAAAGCAATTGATTTAATTAAGGAAGATTTAGACACATTTATGGAATTAACAGAACAATAATTGTTTCATTGAAAGGAGTGAAGGTCGGATGAATATTCCAGCGGAGATTGTCATCGAAAAAATGGAGGAAGAGTTACAACGGTTGAAAGCTGTTATTGAAGAACAGCCCTCCTCACCGACCTACCGTGAACATGCAGCAACGATGAAATCGTATTGTGAGTTGTTGTTATCTTCAGAAGGTGTTCGTACTCAAGAGGTTCCGAAAGTACAACATGCTTCTGTAGCGGATGTACGAGGGAAAGATGAAGCTGCACGTGTTGAGAAACAGCCAGCGAAGAGAAAGCAAAGTATTTATGACGATGGTGACGAACCACAAAGTGACAGTCTATTTGATTTTTAAACGTAACGAAGAACCCAAACCTTTTTAGCTAAGGTTTGGGTTTTTCCATTCTACGATGACACCGTAATCGTGTGATTCTTCGTCTTCTAAATAGTTAGGAATGATCTGTTTGACGCGTAAACCTTGTTTTATTATAAAGCTTAGAACAAGGTCTTCAATTTCACCTGCAACCACTTTTTCCACATAGTCATCTACAGGCATTGATTGAGCATGTTCATGAAAATTAGGTATACGACAACCAGCGACAAAACGTTTTAAGCCATGATGTACGACATACTCTTTCCTTGCTTCGTAAAGAGCTTTTGCTACCCCTTCTCCACGAAACTTTGGCCGAACACATACATCAATCCCGTATAAAGTATCTCCATCTGGCTGGTGACTCTTTTTAATGAAACCATTGTCTGCGACTTCTTCCCAAGTATGAACCACCAAAATTAATACGAAGAGACGTTGCCGATCCTGCAGTCATTCCATCAATTTCAGCTAGGAGACCACCATTAGGGAAAGACTCAACATGTGCTTGAATATGTTCTTTTGTCCACCAAAGCTCTTCTGGGAAAGGAGGCGGGAAGGCTTCCTTTTGAATCGTTAGTAAGGAATCGAAATCCTCAACGGAATATGACCGTACGTTTACTCTCTTTAACATTCTAAGACCGCTCCTTTCCTACTGAGGTTAAATTGATTATAATCGAAGTTTTTTTAGGTGAGCAATGGAATATGTACATTTATTTTCACAAACTGGAAATGACTAAAATGAAAGGAGTGGTCATGTGCTTGGAAATACAGGGAATGTTGGTTTTCCAATATTTTTTCGTTTCGGTGTAGATGGCGATGAGTCGGCAAAACTAAATGATGACCGTTATGAGCTATATGTAAATCATCATTATGTCGGTGATCATACGATGTTTGCTGAAAAAGAAGATGCTCATGCAATTTCTGACTTTTTGCATCAACAAGGATTTAAGCACGTTAATTTAGAAGTAAATGGTGATCACATTGTTGTTCATAGTCCAACAAAAGAAGAAGCGGACCGAATGGAGCAAGCTTTAAAGGTCTTTGTCAATAATCGCTAATTTGTTGGATCGCTCATGAAGTTATGATATTCTTTGTTCAGTTAGTAAATTGGACAAAGGAGTGTTCCAAGTGAAATTATTTTTAATGATTGGCAGTCTCATGGCATTTTTATTTGTTGCTTTAGGTGCTTTTGGAGCCCATGCTTTAAAGCCTAAACTAGAGGCGACAGGACACCTTGAAACATGGAATACAGGTGTGCAGTACCATATGATCCATTCAGTCGCGATCATTGCTGTTGCTATTTTAATACAGCAGCTAGGAGCATCTGGCCTTTTATATGGCGCAGGCTGGGCGTTCTTTATCGGAATATTGATTTTCTCAGGAAGTTTGTACGTGTTAAGTTTAACAGGGATTAGTGTATTAGGCGCGATTACCCCAATCGGAGGACTCGCATTTTTAGCGGGCTGGGTCATGCTTTTTATTGCTGCTTTATCACTATAATTCAAACAGTTAAATATCATTTTAGGAATTGGGCTTAGATTTTTTCTAAGTCCTTTTTTGCGTTTTTTAAGAATGAATTAATTTCATAACTCAAAATATGATGCCAAATTACGAATGATGAGCGTGAACTTCACTTCAGACGGACGCTTTCCCGAGGGCTTGTCTTCAGCTAACTTAGGCTCGATTACTCTTCACCTAAGTGGATCTTCAGACTGCGCTGATCCTCTGGGAGTCGCCGCCTTTCGTTACTATCACTTCAAAATAAAACGTACATTTAATGATAAATTTATAATATCATTCGCTTCATTGCGCAAAAAAACGGAATTATGAAATTGATACGAATGTATAAAATTTAGAACTGTGGATTACTCGGCGTAGCTAAAATTTTAATGTGTAAAGTAAGGCTTATCGGCTAAAGACTCGACGTCCTGTCGGAACGCCGGTGCTAGCACATCCTGTGCGTCTCAACTACGCCTCGGTTTCCGCCATAAAGACTCGCCAATCGGCCAGCTTTCTTTATGTTTGATTTGTAAAAATAGGTGTTTATCCAAACCCATATTTGTTTCGCCCATATACTTAAAGGGGAGTGCTATCGTAATACGTGAGGAATGGCGATCGCACGTGAGAAGGATTGACCGCACGTGAGCCAGGATAATAGCACGTGAAACGGAGTAAGCGCACGCGGGCGTGTTTGCCCAGCTCGCATAAGAGTTCGCCCTAATTAAGCAACGACCTAGGCAGAAGTCTATATTTGTAATTTTTTCTAAACGCTTGCACCAATGAATACGTCCAATAATATGTTATTAATGTATTTTCCCAATAAAGGGGTGAAGAAATGGCGGTTATTAAGGCGAATCAAGAAGAGGTAAAAATGATGGCTCGATTGATGCGTGCTGAGGCTGAAGGTGATGGTGAAATGGGAATGCTTACATCCGGGAATGTCATGGTCAATCGTGTCAGAGCTGACTGTTTAGATTTTGAAAACATTAAGACGGTTCCACAAATGGTTTATCAAGAACCAGGTGGATTTGAAGCGACGCTTTTTGGATATTTCTATCAAAGGGCTCGTGAAAAGGATATTCGTTTAGCCCGCAAAGTGATTAGAGGGAATCGGTATGCTCCAGCGGATTTTTCTTTATGGTTTTTCCGACCTGATGGTCCGTGCCCTGAACAATGGTTTGGGCAGTGGAACACGGGGAGATATAAATCCCATTGTTTCTTTAGCCCAACCCAATCAGATTGCCCAAGTGTATACTCAACTTTTTAAACCACCTTTTCAAAAGAGGGGTAAAAGAAAAAAATAGAGGAGAGTGTCTCATGTATTATTACAACCAACCTTATTTTCCATATGCAAATTATGCAGGTTATCCAACACCACATCAATATGCACAGCAGCCTTCACAAGGTCAATTTCAACAACCGAAAGTCCAAGAAAATGTGAATTTTGACCAAGGTGATCAACGATTTGATACAGGAGGTTTTAATACCTCCCAAGAAATCGAGGAAACGGAGCAAAAAGCATTACAAGAAGATAGTGAACAAAAAGCTAAGAAACTGAAAATCCCTTGCGGTAGTAAAAGACAAATGCCAGTTCAGCCAGGTCAACAACAACCAACGATGCCAGGTCAACAATTTACGTTGCCACAAGTACCTACAAACGGTATGCTTCCGCTAGAGCTATCTTTCATTGAAAACATCTTACGTTTAAATAGAGGAAAGAATGTACGTGTTTATATGACTTTTGAAGGCAGACCAGATGATGCTGTTCGAGTTTTTGAGGGGTTAGTAGAAGAAGCAGGGCGAGACCATATTATTATTAGTGATCCGCAAACAGGAGAATGGTTCCTGCTATTAATGGTTTATTTAGATTACATTGAGTTTGATGAGGAAATTGAGTACGACTATCCTTTTAATGACGTTGACCCTGCTGATGTATTGTAAATTTAATTGATAATAATGAACGTAAGTTATGGTAATTTGTCTAACCAAACGAACGTTAAACAGCCTTACTTCAACATATAAATGGAGTAAGGCTGTGTTCCATGTTACTCGTCGCAGGTCGAAGAAGGCTCTTGGATGTAGAGCTTTGTGCTCCTGCGCCGCTACGTTTGCTCGTCGCAACTCGTAGTTTAATCAATGGAGTTATGCTTGTCGTAACTAAGGCTTACTTCCACAGGATGTGGTGGCTTCGGCGTTGATCACACGACGTGATCGAAATTATATCGAGTTCATACTTGCACTAAAGCATAAGAGCTTCTATGTAAGCACACTTCGCTTACGAAGAATCTCTTTAACGTCAAGCCAAGTTTTGTTTATTGAAGAATACGCTTATTAACGAGGTGGATATGTTGCAAGTGCTTCAGCAGGATCGATATCATTGAACGGGTATTCGTATTCCAGCTCCTCATCGAACGTTACATAGTCTAAGTTGACCATGAGTAATAAATATCTTTTTCCAGTCTGGGGGTCACTTAAGATGATATGGTCACGACCAGCGGCCTCAACAACCCCTTTAAAAACTTTGGCATTCCATTTTTCATTTTGTTCATACGTCATATAAAACGTACCCACTTTTCCTCGGTTTAGGCGCAGAATATTTTCGATGTAGGATTGTTCAACTGGTAACATGCCAGGCATATCAAAAAATGGTTGTTGACGTTGCTGTTGCATAAGCTGATGCTGTTGCGGAACGACTGCACCAGGTGGGAATCCTCCTGGGTACTGCCCTTGGAAATTTTGTCCTGATTGCTGCTGGAATTGATTAGCGCCATACGCTCCTGTGTAAGGTGAATATTGTCCTCCTGAATACATGTGACCCTCTCCTTTTTATTAATAAGAATATGAAGCTCTAATAAGTACCAAATGCTTCTGGACAATCAGCATAGATAGGTTGATAAAAGCAGTGAGCTTTATATTGACCAACAAGCGGCTGCCCAAACCACTCTTCTGGACAAGGGGCATCTGGACGGAAAAACCAAAGTGCAAATTCAGCTCGCCCATATCGATTTCCTTGCACAAGTTTTCTCGCAAGTCTTTTTTCCCTTTCTCTAGCGCGTTGATAAAAGTAACCCTTTTGGGTAGCTTCAAATCCTCCGGGTGACTGATAGACCATTCTTTCAACATCATTGATATCTTCAAAGTCGAGGCATCTTACTCTTACACGGTTGACCATAACGTTTCCAGCTTTTAGCATGCCTAACTCGCCTTCACCTTCAGCTTCAGCACGCATTAAACGAGCAAGTAATTTTATATCATTTTCATTTGTTTTAATAACGGCCACACGAACACCTCCTTTACGTCGTTACCAAGGTGACTTTATGAGTTCGTAATCCGCTATTTTCATATGTATGTTTCATTAGATAAGGTATGCCTTTTACTAGAAAAAAAGAGTACCTCAAATTTTTATTGAGATACTCATACGTTTAGTTAAACGTGTAAAAATGATTTGATTTTTTCTTGTTCAAGGATCGTCCCCACATAGAATGAACCGAATTCGCCGTAGCGGGCACTAACTTCGTCAAAACGCATTTCGTAGACAAGCTTTTTAAATTGTAAAACGTCGTGCGCAAATAATGTTACGCCCCATTCCCAATCATCAAAACCAACAGAACCAGTAATGATTTGACGGACCTTTCCAGCATATTGACGACCAATCATGCCGTGGCTTCTCATTAATGAGCGGCGATCATCCATGGATAACATATACCAGTTATCGTTTCCTTCACGACGCTTATCCATCGGATAAAAGCAAACGTATTGCCATTTCGGTAATGTTGGCTTCAGTCGTGCTTGAATTTCTGGATCTTCGTTAGGATCTTTGTCTGAAGGTAAGTAGTTACTTAGTTCAACGACAGAAACATAAGAATAAGCTGGAACCGTAAATTCAGCAAAACGAGTTTTGTTAAATGCGTTTTCAAGTTCATTTAACTCATCCATTGTTGGACGTAATAACATAACCATGAAGTCAGCTTTTTGTCCTAAAATCGAATAAAGCGCATGGCTTCCTTCACGTTTTTCTTCTGTTACGTTCCATTTTTCTAAAAGGCCTAAAAATTCACCAATGATTTGTTCGCGCTCTTCAGTATCTAGCTTCTTCCATTCTGCCCAGTTTACAGTACGAAAATCATGAAGGCAGTACCATCCATCTAACGTTTTTGCTGCTTCACTCATTGAAAAGTCACTCCATTTCTTGTATGTATCATTTCCATTGAAACATTCAACGCTTGTACAAATCTATTATACAATTACTATTTATAAAAACCAAACGGGACGTCTAAAGAACGTCCCGATTAAAAAGGCAAATTTATTTTTGGCCACTGACAAACTGCATGACTGCTTTTCGGTGAAAGTTCGACATACCCGAAGCACGTTGTCCTTCTACTTCTAGGTCAAGCACTTCTCTTAAGGAGAGGTGCATCCCTGCTTTCATATTATGCTTCATCCATGAGTATGCAGTAAGGGGCACACTCGTTAACTTTTTAATGAATTCATCTGGTACCCCGATTTGGTTAATAAGTCCAATACGTAATGCTTCCTCTGCCGTAATCGTCTCACCAAGTGATAACTCAAGGGCTTTACCTAAGCCAATTAATCGAGGTAAGAAATATGAGGATCCAGCATCCGGGGTTAATCCGATTTGGATAAAGCTTAAGGCGATTTTGGCATCATGCTCTGCATATCGAAAGTCACAAGCGAGAGCTAAACTTAATCCTGCACCGACAGCTGTACCATTGATGTAGGCTACAATCGGCTTTTCAATTTCGTCGATTAATAATAGAAGTTGGTTATAAGTTTCTTCTAAGTAGTCTCCGTGATCAAATGAATCCAGCTCTTGAATGGGGATGCTCTTAATATCTGCACCGCTAGAAAATGAACCATCAGTTCCAGTCAAAATGATGACGCGAACACTTTGATCATGGCGGGCAGCTTGAAAGGCTTCGTAAAGTTCTTCGTGCATCTCTTTATTAATCGCATTTTTTACTTCAGGTCTATTCATTGTAATCCTAGCAACAGAATTTTCAACCTGATATAAAACAGTTTTATTTTTGAGCGTCATAGTAATCCTCCTTTATAGTTCACGTGCGACAACGGCACCTTCATAAATGGCACGTTTAGCATCTAATCCGTGAGCGTGTTTTGCGCCGCCGATAATACGTACATGGTGGCCGTTTCCTTCAAGCTCAGACAATAATTGATTATTTACGAGCTGACCTGCAGCAAGTATTACAGTGTTAGCTTTTAGGGTTTGTTTTTCTCCATTTACGTTAAACGTGACTGTCGTATCGTTTATTTCTTCGTAATGGTCAATCCCACCGATCATTTTTACCCCTTTTTGGCGAACTTCCATAATAGTAGCCCAACGCGTCGTTTTTCCGATTCCTCGTGCAAAAGACTTGCTACGTTGGAGTAAAGTAATTTCTTTCACTCCTTTTTCTTTTAAAAACAAAGCTAAGTCACAAGCGATGCCGCCTCCACCGATGATCGTCACTTTTTCTCCAACGTTTGCTTTCTCTTCGAAAACGTCTCGGTATGAAACAGTATTAGACGACTCAATCCCTTTAATTTCAGGTGTGCGAGGGACAATTCCAGTCGCTAAAATGATTTCATCTGCTTCTTGAACGAGAGGGTCGTTTGCGTCGATACGTTTATTTAATCGCACCGTAACTCCAAGAAGTTCGAGTTGAACGTTATAATAACGAAGCGTCTCATAAAATTCTTGCTTACCTGGGATTCTCTTTGAGTAATTTAGTTGTCCACCGATTTCCTCTTTTTCATCGACAAGCGTCACGTCATGGCCTCGTTCTGCAGCGACCCTTGCCACTTCTAATCCAGCAGGACCAGCCCCAACGATAAGAATTTTTTTCTTTTGAGTAGTAGGGATTACTTTCAATTCTGTCTCTCTTCCTGCCACGGGATTGACAAGACAAGAGGCAGGTTGCCCTTCAAATACGTGATCGAGGCAAGCTTGATTACAAGCGATACACGTATTTATTTCGTCATACCGATCTTCGAAAGCTTTTGACAAGATTTTTTCATCTGCTAAGAATGGGCGAGCCATTGAAACGAAGTCAACGGTTCCTTTTTGTAAGATTTTATTAGCATCACGTGGATCGTTAATTCGGTTACTAGCTACGACTGGAATCGAAACGTTTTGTCTAATGTTTTCAGCGATAGGAACGAATTTCATTCTTGGGACTTTCATAGATATCGTCGGTACACGTGATTCGTGCCAGCCGATCCCGACATTTAGCACATCTGCACCAGCATGTTCGAGTGCTTGTGCCCATTTAATCGTTTCTTCTTCAGTCGTACTATTTTCAATTAAGTCTAGCCCTGACATTCGGAAGAAGACAGGATAATCAGGCCCTACAGCTCCACGTACAGCTTCTGTAATTTTTAGTGAAAAAGAAATCCTGTTTTCGAAGCTGCCTCCCCATTGATCGGAGCGTTTATTTGTGACAGGGGAAGTGAATTGATTAATTAAGTATCCTTCAGACCCCATGATTTCTACTGCATCAAATCCAGCCTCTTTCGCTCTTCTTGCCCCTTCAGCAAACTCATGAATGGTGCGTACGATATCTTCCTCTGTCATTTCAACTGGTTGGTCTGGGTTAATAGGTGATTGAATAGGAGAAGGGGCGACTGGATCGTACTTCGTCAATGCTTTGTATGCATATCTTCCTGCGTGAAAAAGTTGTAGTGCAATCGCTCCGCCTTCCTCATGAACACCGTCTGTCAACGGTTTCCAACGTTTGACATCTTCCTCTTCATAAATGGTCATAAAGTCTAAGCCACCGCTGCCTTCTGGATTAACGGCAGCACCCCCTGTAACAATAAGCCCCACGTGGTGCCGGGCACGCGCTTTATAAAACTCCGTTAACTTCTCTATGCCATTGTCCAGTCCCTCTAAGCCAACATGCATAGAACCCATGATTACACGGCTTCTCATCGATAAAGATTTCACTTGCGTCTCTTGAAAAACTGCTTCACAACCCATAATTATCCCCCTTCTTGTCTTAAGGAAAAATACAAAAACATCAAAATACTCTGACAAAATGACTGATTATTCATTCATTATAAGTCGGGAATGCTAAGGATGCAATAACAACCCTCCTAACGGTTGCCAAAAATACCCAAGTGCCAGATGCTTGAGTATTTTTGGTAATTGTCTAAATACTCTTTAATAGTGAGGGTTTAAGTATGTTTGTGAAGGAGTGTACATTCAGAAAATTTAAACTTTGACCATAACGTACTCGTTCGATTTATTTTTATTTCAAGAAGGAGTATCCTTGTTAGTAGTAGAGGGTATTGATTAAATAAAGGAGGAATTTTACATGAGTGATATGTTTAAAGCAATCGCTGATAAAGTACAACAAACACAGCCTTCCATCGTATTTCCGGAAGGAACGGATGAACGAATTTTAGAAGCAACGGTTCGCTTAAAAAGTGAAGGGGTTTTAAATCCGATTGTTGTCGGTAATGAGGATGAAATTAAATCAAAGGCAGCCGACTTACAACTAGATGTATCTGCATTAGAAATTTACGACCCAGAAACATACGGTGACTTTGAGGAGCTTGTGAAGGCATTTGTTGAGCGTCGAAAAGGAAAAGCGACGGAAGAGGATGCACGTAAAATCTTACAAACTCCAAACTATTTTGGAACAATGCTCGTTCACGTTGGGAAAGCTGCTGGACTTGTAAGTGGTGCCGCACATTCAACAGGTGATACGGTGCGACCAGCACTACAAATTATTAAGACAAAAGAAGGCGTAAAGAAAACGTCAGGTGTCTTTGTGATGGTAAAAGATAATGAGCGTTATATTTTCGGGGATTGTGCGATCAACATTTCACCAAATAGCACAGACTTAGCTGAAACAGCAATCGAAGCGGCAAAAACTGCAAAAGTATTCGATATCGATCCGAAAGTTGCGATGTTAAGCTTCTCAACAAAAGGGTCAGCTGTTAGCCCAGAAACAGAAAAAGTCGTTGAAGCAACACAAATTGCTACAGAAAAAGCACCTGAGCTTGTATTAGATGGAGAATTCCAATTTGATGCAGCGTTCGTTCCATCTGTGGCAGCGAAAAAAGCGCCAGATTCTCCATTAAAAGGGGAAGCAAACGTCTTTATCTTCCCAAGTCTAGAAGCAGGAAACATTGGCTACAAAATTGCGCAACGTTTAGGAAATTTTGAAGCAATTGGACCAATTCTTCAAGGGTTAAATAAACCAGTTAATGATTTATCACGTGGCTGTAATGCAGAAGATGTATACAAGCTAGCATTAATTACTGCAATGCAAGGGCTTGAAGGTTAAGCTAATTAAAGGAACACGAGTTACAAAAATATCCAGGTGCCAGGCACCTGGTTATTTTGTTTGTTGCCTCTTAGCCTCATTTAAATTAACGCAATTTTCTGTTGACTGAATGGTGAAGGTTGGATATGATAAAAGGTAACAAATGTAGAACGGAGGTGGATAGAGATGAATAAAGCTGTTTTTAAACTGGCACGTCAACGATTTATTACGTTTTTATATATTGTTCGTGCTGTTTTTTATGGTGTTGCTGTCCAAGGGACAAGTATGTCCTTTTTTAGCAATTTCATAAGATTAAATTCAGCAAGGACATCTCTATCCCATTCATAAAACGTAATTTTAGGGGGGAGCTTCTTAGCTCGCCCTTTTTGTTAGCGTAAAATGATATGACATATTAGAAATTTTGGGACCATGAGGAGTTTCTTCCTTATGGTCTTTTTTATTTTTAGGCGCTGTTAAAGTTCAGTGTTGATAAGAAGTGTTATTTTACAATTGTTTCATTTATGAGAAACGGATGTCGCACTTGTGCCTGGAGGTGAAAGTGCCCACCGGGAGCGGAGCACAAGGCATTCGCTTCTCCGAAACCAACTGTAACAAACCCTATTTTTAAAGGAGGTTCGTTCTACAATGATTGCATGTAGTGGAAATCATATAAATATCAAGTATAGCGGTGAGGCGATTCTTGAAAACGTCACATTTGAAGTATCTGAAAAAGATCGTATCGGAATTGTCGGTCGTAACGGAAGTGGCAAAACAACGCTATTAAATATGTTATCAAAGCGTGAATCGCCTCATTCAGGTGAAATTCATTGGAAAAAAGGGTTGTCAATCAGCTACTTAACGCAACTACCTAACTTCCCTGCAGGAATGAAAGTAGCTGAAGTATTAAAAACAGCGTTTAATGATTTGGTAGACCTTGAAAGAGAGATGAATGAGATTGAACTAGAAATTAGTCTCGAACGTAACGAAAAGAAACTGAGTAAGTTAGTCGAACGATACGGAAATAAGCAAGAGCAATTTACATTGAAAAATGGTTATGAGATGAGTGCCAATATTGATCGGGTAGCGCATGGGTTAAATATGACGAATCTTCTTGAAAAGCCGTTTGATACCTTAAGCGGAGGGGAAAAAACGAAGGTCAGTCTTGGTATCTTATTATTACAAAATCGAAACTTATTACTACTTGATGAACCGACAAATCATTTAGACATACAGGCAGTAGAATGGCTTGGGAGATTTTTAAATGAATTTCATGGAACAGTCATCATCATTTCACATGACCGATACTTTCTAGATGAAGTCGTCACGAAAGTTTTTGACATAGAAGGTGGGGAGTTAAACGTCTACCATACGAACTTTTCAAACTACGTCGTCGAAAAAGAGAAGAATCTCTTAAATGAGTTTCAAAAATATGAAGAACAGCAAAAGAAAATTAAGAAAATGAAAGAAGCTATTAAACGGTTGCGAGAGTGGGCGAATCAGGCCACCCCTCCAAATGAAAGCTTGCATAAACGAGCGCGGAGTATGGAGAAGGCACTTGAACGAATGGAAAAGCGTCCACGCCCCATCTTAAACAGAAAGAAAATGAATATCGATTTACAATCTTCTGGGAGGAGCGGGACGGACGCCATTGTTGTAAACGACGTTTCCAAATCATTTCGTGAAAAGGTCCTATTCAAAAATGTTGATATGCATATTCGTTATCAGGACCGTGCTGTACTCATCGGTGATAACGGTACAGGCAAATCGACCTTTTTAAAAATATTGTTGGGAGAGGAGTTGCCCGATCATGGGTTAGTCAAACTTGGAAGTCAAGTCAATGTTGGCTATCTCGCACAACATGTTTTCAGCTCTCAAGATGAAACGAAAACGATTATTGAAGCATTCCGTGAAGAAGTAGACGTATCAGAAGCAGAATCTAGGCACCTATTAGCCAAGTTTTTATTTTATGGCCATGCTGTCTATAAAAAGCTTCGCCATTTGAGTGGTGGTGAACGGATGAGGCTTAGACTAGCTCAGTTGATGCATCAAGAAGTGAATCTTTTAGTCATTGATGAACCGACAAACCATTTAGATATTGAATCTAGAGAAGTGTTAGAAGACACGTTAAAAGATCACGAAGGAACGATTTTAGCGGTATCTCACGACCGATATTTTATAAATAAACTTTTTGAGCAAGTGTATTGGATTAGTGAGGAACAGATGCATTTTTTCAAAGGTAATTATGATTACGCGAGGCAAAAGTTTATTGAGAAAAAAGAAACTAGTCAACCTCCAGCAGATGAAGAGAAAAACCTCAAAAATGAGCAGAAAAATAAGGGAAAGAGAAATCCAAAAAAGAAACAAAAGACGATTATTGAAGTAGAAACTGACTTAGAAAGGATTGAGACAAAAATCGAAGAACTTGATCGTCAACTCATGCAAGAAAATGATGTCGAAACATTGCAACAGTGGTATGAAGAAAAGGAAGCTCTTGAAAAAGAACGAGAAGATCTATATTCAAATTTGGAAAGATTATTAGACTGTGAAAAATAAAGATTTATGGAGGAGAAACAATGAGTGATGTGATAAAAAATACCGAAACGCCAATGACAGTCAGTACCCTCGCGTCAGATTTTGGGAAAATTGGCTTAAAACCGGGAATGACAGTTCTTGTTCATTCTTCATTATCTTCAATAGGCTGGACAGTAGGAGGATCCGTATCTGTCGTGCAGGCATTAATGGATATCATTACGGAAGAAGGGACAATCGTTATGCCTACTCATAGCGGGGATTTAAGTGATCCTGCTAAATGGGAAAACCCTCCAGTACCAGATAGCTGGTGGCAGACGATTCGTGACACGATGCCAGCATTTGACCCTGCGTATACACCAACGAACGGTATGGGGGCAATTGTTGATGTTTTTCGGTCATTCCCTAAAGTAGAACGAAGCAATCATCCGTCCGTATCCTTTGCTGCATGGGGAAAATATAAAGAGCGTGTTGTATCGAACCATAGTCTTGATTTTGGGTTAGGCGAACAATCCCCCTTAGCGAAGCTTTATGACCTTGATGCGAAAGTCCTTTTTATTGGAACAACATACGATACGAATACGTGTTTTCATTTAGGAGAATACCGAGCAGGGAATAGAAACGTAGTCACGGAATGTGCTCCTGTCATAGATCGCGGGGAGCGTACGTGGAAAAGTTATCAAGAGATCGAATATGATGATGAAATGTTTGAAAAAGTTGGCGAAAAGTTTGAATCGAAACACCTAGTGTGTATAGGCAAGGTTGGCATGGCAAACGCTCGTTTATTTTCAATCGTTGATGCGGTTGATTTTTCAACAGAGTGGTTTAGAGATTTTAAGAAATAGAAAAATAAAAAGAGGCTGATCCAAATTTTGGTTCAGCCCTTTCTCATTTAATCAGTTATCAACTTTTCATTTCGCTTTAACATACGTTCATAATTTTCTTCATATATTTTCCAATGTTCATTTTTGACTTGGAATGTATCTAGTTTTTCACTTAATGATTGAAGTGTGAGTAACAATTGATGGGTAAGTTCATTTACTGTATATTTTCTTCCTGTTATTTCAGATATCGAAGCCATTTTTTCAGGAATGATTTGAGGATAAGTGTACTTTGTTGGAACTCCTTGAACGGCGTGGTCATAAAACTTCCGGATGAGTTCAGCACGATCTGAACCACTTCCTGAAACCGCTAAGTATATTTGCACAGCGACACCACCGCGGATTCGTCGTTGCGAGATGCCAGCAAATTTTTGACCATGTACACTTAAATCATAACGGCCTGGACAATAAGATTCCGCAATTTCACCATCAACAATGTCTTCTTTAAATTCAGAGAGTAACCCCTTCATAAGCTCAACCATTAATTCATATCCGCGGTCGATCGACATATCCTTTCCATCCTTAAACAAAAGAGAAATGTTTAATACACCAGGGTCAAGAACGACTGCAAGTCCACCTGAGTTACGAACAATGACTTCATAACCGTGTTCTTTAAGGAATTTTATCCCATCCTGAACATGCGGTAGTCGACTATCTTGAATGCCTAACACGATGGTTTTATCATGTACCCACGTGCGCGCGATCCCTATGTCATCTTCATTAGCAACGAGTCGACAAAGCGTATCATCGTATGCAAATGATTGCATCGGGTTCATCGCAAGACCTGTATTGGATTGATCGAGAATAGACCATGTTTTTCGAAAAAGTGGGGAGTGAACAGTTTTCATCACTCATGTCTCCTCATCATAAAAGTAATATCTGTCATTTTTCCTACATGAGTATACCATAATGATAGAAAAAATGGACAACCTTACCGTTGAATCTTAGGCGAATACGTTGTAAAATGTTCGTTAGTGTAAAAAACAAACAAAAGCGCAAAGCTTATCATAAAGGGTGTGGTGAACAATGGCAAATGAATTTCGAATTTGTGATGATTGCCAGGCCACAAATATAAAAACATTAGTTCCCCGTTTAAAGAAACTCGATCCAGAAGCAGATGTAAAAATTGGTTGTCAGTCTTATTGTGGACCAGGACGTAAGAAGGTATTTACTTTCGTCAATGACCGACCTGTCGCAGCATTAGACGAAGAACAGCTAATGGAAAAAGTGACAAAGCGAATGAAATAATGTGGCCAATCAAAGAGGTTGTTCTTATTTAAAAATAAGTCAGCCTCTTTTCCTTATGTGGAAGGCTTCGCACGTGAGCCGGAATGATCGCACGTGAGCCGGGGTCATCGCACGTGAGGCAACGTCATAGCACGCGAGACAGGACCATCGTACGCAAGACGGCCCCGCCTGCACGTGATAACAAACCCATACTCGCAATAATGACTCACTTTCCAAATTAACTCATGTCGAATTTTTTTTAGTCAGTGTTCATGCTTTCTCTGTCAATAATTGAAATTTTTTGTGGAAAGTTCTCTTTTTTTCGTATTGGATTTTAGTATAATGAAATCAATAGAGTGTACGACAACTTAGGAAATCACACGAACGAATAGATAGAAAGTAGAGTAGGGAGGAGCCTCGTCATGGCGAGCCGTTTCAAAAAGTTAGATGAAGAAAAAGTATTTAAAGATCCAGTACATCGTTATATTCATGTTCGTGATGAACTCATTTGGAAGTTAATTGGAGCGAGCGAATTTCAAAGGCTGCGTCGGATTCGTCAATTAGGAACAACATACTTAACGTTTCATGGAGCAGAACATACTCGTTTCAACCATTCACTTGGTGTATACGAAATTATGAAACGTATGGTCGAGATTATCGAAGAGAAAGAAACGTTAGATGAAGAAGAGCGTCTCGTCTGCTTGTCTGCGGCTTTACTTCATGATGTTGGTCACGGACCATTCTCTCACTCATTTGAAAAAGTCTTTCATATGGATCATGAACAATGGACCAAAGAAATTATCTTAGGGGATACGGAAATTAATGACGTTTTAAGAACAGTCAGTAATGAATTCCCGAAAAAAGTAGCTGATGTTATTGCGAAAACGTACCCGAACAAGCTAGTAGTTAGTTTAATTTCTAGCCAGATTGATGCCGACAGAATGGATTACCTACAACGAGATGCATTTTATACAGGTGTAAGCTACGGTCATTTTGACATGGAAAGAATTTTACGTGTCATGCGTCCGACAGAAGACCAAGCTGTGTTTAAACAAAGTGGGATGCACGCTGTCGAAGATTACATTATGAGCCGATATCAAATGTATTGGCAAGTGTACTTTCACCCTGTAACAAGAAGTGCTGAGGTCATTTTAAGCAAAATATTACACAGAGCGAAAGATTTGTACGAAAAAGGGTATACGTTTAAGGACGAGCCAAAACATTTTTACTCGCTCTTTTCCGGAAGCATCACATTAAGAGATTATTTAAGACTTGATGAATCTGTTATTTTATACTATTTCCAAGAGTGGCAAGACGAAGAAGATGAAATTTTACGAGATCTATGTGTTCGTTATATGAATCGCAGGTTATTTAAGTATGTGGAATGTGACCCAAGTCAACAAATGAAAATATGGCCAGAGCTCATGCAACTTTTTTCAAAAGTCGGCTTAGACCCTGCGTATTACTTAGTCATTGATTCTTCATCAGATCTTCCATACGATTTTTATCGTCCTGGAGAAGAGGAAGAGCGTCTGCCAATCCATCTACTAAAACCGAGTGGAGAGCTTCGTGAATTGTCACGTGAATCAGATGTCGTTGAAGCCATTTCCGGCAAAAAAAGAACGGATCATAAATTATATTTTCCAAAAGACTTGTTAGAAGACTTTCGTACATTTGAAGATGAGAAAAAACAGATTTTAACTTTGTTAATGACTCAGGGGGGATAACGTTGTTACAAGAACATGCCAAGCTTTTGGCTTTATTTAAACAAACAGGTGAGGTCGTTGGACGAAAGAAACTACAGAAGCTTATTTATATAGCGAAAAAATTAAATTTTCCATTTTTCGAAAAATATCAGTTTCATATTTATGGACCCTACTCCGAAGAACTAACATTGCGTATGGAAGAGATGTGTCATTTACAGTTTGTATCAGAAATAAAGGAAAAAAAGAGTGGCTATTACCAATATCGATATGGCCTTTCTGAAAAAGGGGACGAGTTCCTAGCAATGTCTCCTTACGAATTACCGAAGCAAAGGGAAGTATTAAATCAATTAAATGAGCAAAGCTCAAGATTTCTTGAGCTCGTCTCAACGGTCTTATACTTTGAAGATTTACCAAAAGATGAAGTAAAAGAAAAGGTCTATACTTTAAAAGCAAAGTCAAATTATCGTGATGAAGAAATTGAAGAAGCGTATCAATTTATTGAATCATTACGTGAAGTGAATTAAACCAGAATAGAACGAGGTTGTCCGTAAGTGCTTGCACCTTTTATGGACAACCTCTTTTTAGCACGTTAAGCGTACTATGTCAAATACTTTTTTTAGATTTTTGTTTATACCAAATAAACCCGTCTTAATAATTGGTGATAATTGGTAATAAGAAAGCGACTGACAAAGAACCCTATGAAAGTTAACCACTACTTCTCAAGTCTGAAGTCGTTATCCTCGTGTTCAATACTGTAGGGATGCATTCTGGCATAAGTACAATCTTTTGATTTCATTAACGTACAATTCGCATTTACAGGACGAGGTGGATATTGCTTAACTTCGAGGTCTGAATGCCTCTAGAATTTTGATCCGATCTCACCTCGACCTCAGAAGCAGTGGTAACTTTATTTGTTTTTTAATTATGCAGCTGATAAAGTTTTATGACTTGTGTTAGTTGTACTTATCAGACAGTTGTATGATAGTTTTTTATTGATTTCTTCTAAGATTTCATATGGTGTTACTTTCGAAATAAATGGCCTTTTATCACGAAGCATCGCAAAGGCAATTTTAATAAACTTGTTCCCTAAGGCAATAAAAACTTTACGAGCGTGTTTTCCTTTTTCTTTTAATCTCGCTACAAATGGTTGTAGATCTTTATTGTGCATAGATAGGCAACGACCAAGGTTATAAATGATATAACGAAGGTGAGGATTTCCTTGCTTCGAAATGCGCCCAAAATACCCTTTTCCACCACCTGATTGTTTCATGATAGGATTAGTTCCAGCTTTTTTAATGATTTGTCCAGGGTTCTCGTATTGAGAAATATCACCTATTTCGCTATAAAGTTCTGCAGCGGTGACCACGCCGATACCACGAGTAGACAGAAGGAGCTTGCCCTCCGTTTGAAGAAGGAGTGTTTCAATCTCTTGTCCAAATGAACGGATATTTTTGTTTACCCTTTCTAGATCTTCCAGCTTAGTTTTAAGTACAACTAGTTCTGGTCTAAGCTCTGCAAGCGAGCGAGAAAGGGCCTGGTTTGCCACATACAAGAGCTTTTCAATTGTACTCTTACGCAATTTCAAATTGTGTTCCTTAGAAAGCCTTAGAAGCCCTACTTCTCCTAGCTCAAGGATATAAGAAGGATGTGGAAAATGACTCATGAAGAAGAGGGAAGACTTCCCCCAAAAGTCGCTAAAAACTTTAACTTTTTTCCGTTTGTTTCCTTCTTGGACGGCATAGCCTTGAAATTCACGCCAAATGTGATCCATTAACACCCGGATCTCCATTTGAAGAGAAGAGCGCTTTCTGATTTCTTGTCTCCTCACTCTTGTGAAGGTAAGAAGTTGACGCTGGATACCTTCTGCCAAAGTAAATTCAGTGCCTTTATTATTCTTAATACAGTGGGCAAGGGCTACGAGGTCTATATCATCTGTCTTACACCAATTCAGTGCGCTAGCACGCTCCTCGAAGGTAGTATAAGCATTGAATATTTTAACACCAAATCCTTTATAGCCAAGCTCACGGACAATATCCTCATAGTAATGTCCAGTAGCTTCAACACCAAGGAAAATTCTTTGAGCGTCATTGTTCGTAATCGCATTATTAATCTTTGAACATAAGTAAGATATTCCATCTGTATTGACAGAAAAGAAAAATGGTTTCTCAATAACATCGCCAAAGTAGTTGCATATCAAGGCCTTTTGATGAAGTTTCGCTGCATCAATAGAGACGATGAGTACTTTTTCTAAGTCCACTCCTCTCAATTGATCTCGAAATAAACTTCCTTTTTTGCCTTGAATATGATAACTTTTACTAGTCCCCATATGACTTCAACCTCCATTTTTGTGAGTGGGTGATGAGATTGAGTTCCTTGTCAGGTACTTTAATCTTACTTGAAGTCGCTGGGGATTTTTTATGTTTTTTATTGGTAATTACATTATTTCATACACCAGAATCTATAAAATTTTAGCGAAGAATATGTTCGACGTAGTGAAAATTTTTAAGTGTGAAGTATAAGTGCAACTACGGCTTTCCCTTCGCCAAAAGGCTCGGCAATCGCCGAGTTTTCTTTATCGTAACTTTTACTTATTGGTCACTAATACGTTTTCCAGCAACGCCGTAATGGTTTGGTGACATCTCTTCGATGATGACAGCAATCTTTTCTTTTGGCGCATCCGTTGTTTCATTAACGGCCTCAGTCACTTTTTCTACGAGTGCTTTCTTTTGCTCATCAGTACGACCTTCAATCATCTTTACAGTTACAATCGGCATCTCAATCGCTCCTTTTGTTTATGTAAAACTTCCTTCTTTATCGTACCACATCTTAAGCAAACCAACTCAAAATTCCCCATGTCTGTTTATCAGGATAGACTTTTATAGGCAAGCTTTAACTGATGGACTTATACAGATAGCAATATTACATTTCCAATGTGTGTAACATGAAAACTTCTATGATAAACTAGAAAAAAACGTTTTATAAAAGAAAGTGAGGGACCGAAAATGGATTTATTTGATAAGAAAAAAGGCGAAAAAAGAGGCCAAGGCTTTAACATATTAAGCAATGACTCAACAGACGGCCACGGAGGTTATGGAGCAGGTGTTTTAAATTTAAATAACGTAACTCCTTTATTCATCGACGTGGAAGAGGGAGAAGCGTTTGTTGATATGGGCGCGCTCCATGCAAGAAGCTCCGTTGAAAAGGGAATTAAATTTTTAAATGAAAAAGACCAAGTGCCAAACGGAAAGCCTTACTGGCTCGTTTGGGTGACAACAGATGCGAAAAATGGCGGAGCAGCCTATGTTGGAGTAACAGCATGTGAATTGACAGTCGACCGTGAAATTCGCCGTGGTTATAAGAGTCTTCCTGAGCATGTCAATAACATGGATAAATCGTTAAAAGGACGAATTATCGTTTCACAAATGGATGACAAATCTAAGGGGATTCTTAAAGAATACTTAAAATCTTTTGATGAAGGAATGTGGGAACGTTCTGATGATCAATTGAAAGAAGACTTGGACGCTTAGCATCAATTTGTTTTTGCACAAAAACAAAATGTGAACAAATTGTGAACAGACGAAAGTAATCTTGTCAAAAATGAGGAAAATGAGTAAACTTAAAAATGACACATGAAATACTAAGACAAAAAGACAGACGAAGGGAAGTTTTCCTTCGTCTGTTTTTTTATACACTTATACGTTATTTTCAGGCGGCTTATTGATTGTTTTTTCACTAAAGTTTTCTTACTCAAACCATTTAATGAGTCGGTCCAAGAACTTCTCTTTTTTCTCATCTTCTTTTTTCTGTGGATCAAACTTTTTATCCTCTTTTATTTCACTAGAATCAATATGCTCTGAACAATGCTCGGTAGGTTCTGTCCCGGCATAAAAAGCGGTTTTTCGACTGACTGGACAAGCATCTGTAGCAAGTAGGCCATTTTCAGGGTTGATGTTTACTTCAACAACATTTTGTGGCTTTTGAAAAGATAGCTTTAATTCATCTTCGAGAGCTTCTTTCATAAAATGCCCCCAGACGTTTTTCGCTACGGCTTCATCACCTGGTTGTAACCATTGACCTTCATCGTAACCAACCCAAACGCCACTCAATAGTTGAGGGGTGAAGCCAATCATCCAACTGTCTGCGTCAGTTGATCCACTTTTTCCAGCGATTGGTCGATCAAACAAGTGTGCAAGGCTTCCGCCTGTGACAGATGCGTGTGAAGCATTTAAACTCGCCTCAAACATTCCTTCCATCATATTTGTCATAATAGCTGTATAAGCAGGGTTTAATTCCTTTTTCCGATTTACATTTGCCTCATACAATACCTCACCATCCCGATCAGTAATTTTCGTTACAAAATGAGGTTCGACTAAAAAACCGCCATTAGCAAATGGACTATAGCTGTTTGTCATTTCTAAAACTCCGACATTTTGAGATCCTAAAGCTAGTGTAGGAAGTGGTGTAAATTCTCGGTCAATTCCGAAACGTTCTGCCGTTTTAATAAGCGTGTCAAATCCAAGTAGAAAGTGTGTCTTCATTGCAAAAATGTTATCGGAAATTGCTAGTGCTTGAAGCATTGTAATATAATCATCGGCAAATTTATGGTTAAAGTTTCTTGGAGAATACTCTTCTCTTCCCTCATCGTAAATAAACGTCGTTTCTTCACTTTTTAGCATTGAATTTGGACGTAGACCGTTTTCTAATGCGGCATAATAAAGAATCGGTTTGATCGTTGAACCAGGGTGCCGACTTGCTTGAGTTACTCGATTAAATTGACTTTCTTCATAATCTCTTCCACCAACGAGAGCGAGTACTTCTCCATTACGAGGGTTAAGAGCAACAAAGCCAGTTTGGAGATCTTCTTTATTCGCGAGCTGTTTTTCTATTAACTTTTCAGCCGTTTTTTGCATGTCAACATTTAAGGTAGTATGAATTTCCAAACCGCCATTATCGATGACTTCTGGTTCTAATCCTAAATCATCCACAAGCCACTTCGTTACCATCTCTTGAAAGTATGGAGCCACTTTTTTTGCTTGAATCTCTTCGTTACTTGCAAAACTAAATGAATATTCGCTCCATGTTTGCCTCTCATTGTTTGTAATAAAAGATGCTTCTTCCATCGTCATTAATACTGTTTCCTGACGAGTTTTTGCATTTTCTTCATTAATAAAAGGAGAGTATATCCTCGGCCCTTTTGGAATTCCTGCTAACATTGCTGCTTCTGCGACATTTAATTCATCTGCATTTTTTTGAAAATAAAGGTTAGCAGCAGCTTCAATACCATATGCTCCATGTCCGTAATAAATGGTATTTAAATACCCTTCCAGAATTTCTTCTTTTGTATAATGAAGCTCAAGCCTTAAGGCATACATCGCTTCATGGAACTTCCGAGTCCACGTTTTATCATGATGCAAATATAAGTTTCGTGCATATTGCTGTGTAATCGTACTAGCTCCTTGCACTTTCATTCCTGACCTTAAGTTTGTAAGCACGGCTCCACCAATTCGGAAAAAGTCAAACCCATAATGATTATAAAAGCGTCGATCTTCAACTGCTAATGTCGCTTCGATAATTTCTTCTCCCATATCTTCAATCGGGATCCAGTGACGATTTTGTCCTCTATGTAATTCACCAATGACTTCACTATCACTTGAATACATGACGGTTGTTTCAGGTACAGATAAAGATGGAGGTTCCATCTGATACGCATAGGCAATTGTTGCAGCAACAGCCCCTAAACTTAATGTTAAGAAAAGCGTTGTTGTTTTTAAAATCGTACCAATTAATCGTTTTCGTCTATGATATGCTTTGCGCGTTAATACTTCCATTGGTGCCCACCTCACGATGTGGAAAAAATTTCATCTATTTGCTTAAACAGTTTTCCACATCTGGATGGGCAATATACTCCAAGAAGAGAAAACTATTCCTATTTTTAAGTGGATGCATTATACTTTTTTTTGGAACATAAAGGTATCAATTCAATGTGTTGCATGTTTATATAAGTGGAAAGATGATAATGAGGTGAAGAAAACATGGAGTTTTGGTTTACAGAAAAGCAGACGAAAGATTTTGGTATTACAGCAAAAATTAAACGCACGTATCATAGTGAAAAAACAGAATTCCAACAGCTTGATATGGTTGAGACAGCCGAATTTGGCAATATGCTCTTGTTAGATGGAATGGTTATGACAACAGAGAAAGATGAGTTTGTTTATCACGAAATGGTTGCGCATGTTCCGCTCTTTACTCATCCAGAGCCAAAGCATGTCCTTGTCGTTGGCGGTGGCGACGGCGGTGTTATTCGCGAAATTTTAAAACACCCTGAAGTGGAAAAAGCAACGCTCGTAGAAATTGATGGTAAAGTCATTGAGTACTCGAAAAAATATTTGCCGACAATCGCAGGAAAGTTAGATGACCCTCGAGTAGAAGTGAAAGTTGATGATGGGTTTATGCACATTGCAAAAAGTGAAAATGCGTATGACGTCATCATGGTTGATTCAACAGAGCCAGTTGGACCTGCAGTGAATTTGTTTACAAAGGGGTTTTACGAAGGGATCTCCAAAGCTTTGAAAGAAGATGGCGTATTTGTTGCACAGACAGACAACCCTTGGTTCCATCAGGACCTCATTAAAGACGCATTTCGTGATGTGAAAGAAACGTTTCCGATCACACGACTTTATACAGCCAACATTCCAACATACCCGAGTGGATTATGGACGTTTACGATCGGGTCCAAAAAATATGATCCACTTGAAGTTACTGAAGATCGTTTTCATGATCTTGATACGAAATACTATACAAAAGACATTCATAAAGCAGCATTTGCACTGCCTAAATTCGTAAAAGACTTAACGGAATAGAGGAGCAAATTCGATGTATTTTGACGAAGGATATTCAGGAAAAGTATTTATAATGGGAAACCGTACGTACGAAGAAAGTGATGTAGTCATCTTCGGTATGCCGATGGATTATACGGTTAGTTTCCGACCAGGTTCACGCTTTGGGCCAAACCGCATTCGGGAAGCTTCAATTGGATTAGAAGAATATAGCCCTTATATGGACCGTCATTTAGAGGAAGTGCGCTTTCACGATGCCGGTGATATGCTCCTTCCTTTTGGGAATGCAGCAAAGAGCATCCACATGATTGAAGAGTACATGGACAAGCTTTTAGCAGATGGAAAGTTCCCAATTGGATTAGGTGGAGAACATCTAGTTAGTTGGCCAATTATTCGTTCGATGTTAAAAAAATATGAAGACCTCGCTATTATTCATATCGATGCCCATGCCGATTTACGTGAAGAGTATGAAGGGGAGCCGTTGTCTCACTCCACACCGATCCGTAAAGCATGTGAGTTAATTGGCCCAGAGAATGTTTACTCCTTTGGGATCCGTTCTGGAATGCGGGAAGAGTTCGCATATGCAAAAGAATCAGGAATGTACATGGCAAAGTATGAAGTCGCAAAACCGTTAAAGGAAGTTTTGCCAAAGCTAAAGGGACGTCGAACCTATGTCACGGTTGATATCGATGTTCTAGATCCAGCTTTTGCGCCAGGGACAGGTACGGCAGAAGCAGGTGGCATTTCTTCTAAAGAGTTACTTGATGCCATTCAAGCAATTGCTACTTCAGATATTAATGTTGTCGGCTGTGATTTAGTAGAAGTTGCCCCGCCATATGATCACTCAGAGCAAACGGCGATTGCTGCAAGTAAATTTGTACGTGAAATGCTTTTAGGATGGACGAAATAATATTTTGTGAAGGCGGGTGGGTTCCGCCTTTACATTTTATTTTTGGTGTATATTTATTCACTTTCGGTTTGTTATTATTCGTGATTTCTTCCGTTTATTCATAAATTGAACCCTACAGGTTTGAAGCAGGTTCAGCTGAAGCAGGTTCAAAAAGGTACCCTTCAATTCTCAAGAAAAAAAGAGTGGAAGAGTCAATAAGCAAGGTCAGACAACTGCCATCCAAAAACACCTCTTCAAACCTTCTCCTTCAAGTTATTAAACGAACAAAAATAAATGTATAAGTATAAAAAAGGGGCAAACAAGCCTATAACAGGAAAAAATAACTCCCTTCATTCCTTCCGAATGCTTGAACTTAGTACGGTTTTTTCGATATAATACTTAAGTTATAAGAAGAATATTTTAAAACATTATTTATTTAGTTAATTGGTTAGAATGGAGGAAAAGCATGTCTTCAATCGGACGTCCAGTCACGATCACAATGAATACGACGATTCGTGACGGAAAGGAAAAAGAAACAAATGAATTTTGTGTTGACGGACAAATCATTGAAAAAGGTTCCTCTGTTTATTTGAAATTTATCGAACCAAAACAAGATGAAGATTATGAAGCAACGACACAAACCGTTAAAATACAAGACAATGAAATGAGAGTTATTAGAAAAGGTGCGTTCTCGATGAACCAGCGCTTTATCGCTGGAACGACGACCGAGGGGGTATACAATAGCCCACTAGGTGCAATGTCGATGTTGACGAAAACAGACGAAGTTAGCTTTCATTGGGATGAAAAAGAAGCAGAAGGTGCAATCAGACTCACATACACACTTGAGATTCAAGGCGAAAACACAGGGGAATATGATTTACGCGTAAATATAAAGGAGGCAGTTGAACGACAATGAGCCAAGTAGAACAACTAAAAGAACAATTAAAACAAGAAATTGTCGCAGCAGTAACAAAAGCAGGCCTAGCAACAGAAGATGAGATGCCTGATGTTGTCATTGAATCACCGAAAGATAAAGAGCATGGTGATTTTGCAACAAATATGGCAATGCAGCTTGCTCGAATTGCGAAAAAAGCACCAAAAATGATTGCAGAAGATATCGTTAACAATTTTGATCAAGAAGCTGCAAGTGTAAAACAACTTGATATTGCAGGGCCTGGATTCATTAACTTCTTTATGAAACAAGCTTACTTGTCTGATGTTGTCGCGAGTGTTCTTACACAAGGTGATGACTACGGCAAAGTAAATGTCGGAGAAGGAAAGAAAATTCAAGTGGAGTTTGTATCTGCAAATCCGACAGGAACGTTACACTTAGGTCATGCAAGAGGAGCCGCAGTGGGTGACTCTCTTTGTAACATTTTAGAAAAAGCAGGCTTTGAAGTTGCAAGAGAATATTATATTAATGATGCAGGGAATCAAATTGAAAACTTAGCTCTTTCTCTTGAAGCACGCTACTTCCAAGAGTTAGGAGAAGAAATGGAAATGCCAGAGGATGGCTACCATGGCAAAGATATCATTGGTTTCGCTAAAGAAATCGTTGAAACGTATGGTGAGCGTTTTCAAGATAATGATCGCCAAGAGCGCCTCGCATTTTTTAGAGAATATGGGTTGAAAAGAGAGCTAGATAAACTAAAAGAAGACTTAGAAAGCTTCCGTGTCTCTTTCGATAATTGGTATTCAGAAACGACGCTTTACACATCAGGTAAAGTCGAAGAAGGATTAGAGGAATTGAAAAAGCGCGGAGAAACATATGAAAAAGATGGAGCGCTTTGGTTTGAATCAACAAAATATGGCGATGACAAAGACCGTGTGTTAATTAAGGGAGATGGCTCTTACACATATTTAACGCCAGACATTTCTTATCATAAAGATAAGTTTGCTCGCGGCTTTGAAGAACTCATCAACATTTGGGGAGCTGACCACCACGGTTACATTCCTCGTATGAGAGCAGCAATTCAAGCGTTAGGGTTTGAAAAAGATCAGTTAGATGTGCAAATTATCCAAATGGTCAACTTATTTGAAAACGGTGAGCGTGTGAAAATGAGTAAGCGTACTGGTAAAGCTGTAACAATGCGTGACTTAATGGATGAAGTAGGTACAGACGGAACGAGATACTTCTTTGCCATGCGTGCAGCCGATACACACTTAGACTTTGATATGGGACTTGCAAAATCTCAATCAAATGAAAACCCTGTGTACTACGTCCAATACGCTCATGCAAGAATTTGCAGCATGTTACGCCAAGCAAAAGAATCTGGATTTGAAGGAAACGCAGATGCGAACTTTGAGCGACTGACTGCAGAAAAAGAAATAGAGCTAATGAAAAAAGTAGGTGAGTATCCTGTCGCTGTTGCTGACGCAGCAAAGAAGCGTGCCCCTCACCGCATTACAAACTATGTTCACGAACTTGCACAAGCATTACACAGTTTCTATAACGCGGAGAAAGTCATTAATGAAGACGACGTTGAACTAACAAAAGCGCGCCTAGCATTAATGGAAGCAGTGAAACGCACAATTTCTAACGCATTAACACTTGTCGGTGTTGAAGCTCCAGAAAAAATGTAATCATAGAATGAAAAATGGCCTCATTGAGCTTTATATAGCTCGATGAGGCTTTTTATATGAAAGAGAGAAGGCAGTGAACAAATCAAGAAAGTGGTGAACAAATCAAGAAAGAGGTGAACAAATTGAGAAAGAGGTGAACAAACTGAAAAAGTGACGAACAAATCAAGAAAGTGGTGAACAAATCAAGAAAGTGGTGAACAAATCAAGAAAGTGGTGAACAAATCAAGAAAGTGGTGAACAAACTAGTAAAAGCGATGAACAAATTTAGAACACACTTAAAAAAGTGTAGATGTACGTACCTCTTTCTGTTAGGATAGAATAGGATAAAAAGTTCCAAACTAAACAGAAATCAATGTATTTTTGAAAACGTAAACAAAAAGGATGATTGTTATGCAAGAAGTTTTATTAGCGTTATTAGCTGGATTAATTGTAGGGTTTGTTTTTGCTTTTATTAAGCTACCGATTCCAGCACCACCAGCATTGCCGGGAATAATGGGTATTTTCGGTATTTATTTCGGATACAAGCTATTCCAGTGGGTAAGTCAATTCATGGGATAACCTAAAAATAACAATCTTTTAGAAAGCGGCCCTCAGACAAAAGAAGTAAACGTTTGAGAATTGTTCTTTTATAGAAGTGGAATCGGCATGTTTTTCATGTTTTCGCACAAACTACTGACAGTATGAAAAGTCAAGGAAGTGTGCGAGGAGTGTTGAACGTATGCCAACGACAGAAGGAATTAATGAAGCTCATATTTATTATGAAGTAGAAGGTTCAGGAGAAAAAGCAATCGTTTTTATCCATCCACCAGGAATGGGGCATGTCACCTTTCGTAGGCAAAAGCAAGGCTTACAAAAAGACTTTAAGGTTATCGGAGTTGACCTTCGGGGAAATGGCCGGAGTGGATTAGACGATCGTCCGATCACGATGGAACTCATTGCTGATGACCTTATCCGTGTTATGGATCATGCTGGAATTGAGTGTGCCTTTTTTTGTGGTTATTCAAACGGAGGGTCGATTGTACAAGAAATAGCGATTCGGCATCCATCTCGAGTAAAGGGTATCATTATGATTGGTGCCTTTTCTGAGGTGAATAGCTTTTTGCTACGTAATGAATTCCGCTCTGGTATAGTTGCCACAAGGCTAAAGCAAATGCCACTTATCTCTTACGTTCTAGCAATCGCTCACGAAAAAGATAAAGAGAAGCTTGCAGAATTAAGAGATTACGTCAGAAGAACGTCTCCTGCAGTATTAGAGCAGTATTACCGTATGGGGCTAGCATACCAATCAACAGAACGATTGAAAGATATTCAATGTCCGGTACTTCTCATTTACGGTGAAAGAGATGACTATGTACATCATTACCGTCATTTATTTCGAATTCATTGTAAAACGGATGTATCAATGGTTTTAGTAGGAGAAACAGGTCATCAAGTACCGACCAAAAAAGGACATGCTTTAAACCACATAATGAAAGAATTTATTAGAAATATCAATTAAAAGAGCGGCTGACCAACAAGTGCGTGGCACTTCTGCGGTCAACCGCTTTTTAGCGTACTAATCACATTCGCACTATGGCGATTGAAAATGACTCAATTTTATTATTAAACTAAGCTTGGAAGCCCGTTGCGAGACTACAGCAACTAGCATCGAAACAGCCATGCGAAGTGATTTTCGAACCATGGCACATGACGGAACAACGAGCCAGGCGAGACCGCGCAGACTTGAATGAATCATCATAAATAGCTACGGGACGAGGAGGCTTGCGGATCGTCCGTGGCAAAGAAGACACCGCGATAGCAAGTGGAGCGCAGCTAGAGCGGATGTCGCACTTGTGCCTTGAGGTGAAAGCGAGTGTGACTGTAGCGAACGAATAACAATTACCTTCATAAATTATCATAATATGTTTTCTATTATTGAGATTGCTTATTTTCATGGTTGACTAAGCTTTTAAAAGCCTTAACCCGTTAAGAATCACGAGTAATGTACTTCCCTCATGCCCAATGACACCTAACGGTAACGTTAACTGCTGGGCAAAATTCGCAATGATTAACAGCAAAATGACAGAGACTGAGAAAACAAGATTTTGCTTAATAATTCGATTTAACCTTTTGGATAGTTGAAAAGAGAGTCGAATTTTATTCAGCTCGCTTTTCATGAGTACAAAGTCAGCGGTGTCAATGGCAATATCAGTCCCTGATCCCATCGCAATACCAATGTTTGCTTTTGCTAAAGCGGGAGCATCGTTAACTCCATCTCCAACCATAATAACAGAACCATACTTTTCCTTAAGTTTTACAACTTCTGTTACTTTTTTCTCTGGAAGACATTCTGAGATCCAATCATTAAGTCCAGCTTCTTTCGCGATAAATGCAGCTGTTTCCTCTTGGTCACCTGTAATCATCACTGTCTTAATCCCGAGCTTTTCAAATTCTTTTAATGTTTGCTTAACATCTTTACGAATTTCATCTTTAATCGCAAATGCTCCGACAAACTGATCATTTCGTGCAATGTAGACAATGGTCTTCCCTGAGTTCCTCCACTCTTCTTCGAGATTTGTGAAGTCGCGAGGGAATGCTCCTGATATCGTTCGGGCCATAAGCGTCGAGCTACCAATCGTCCACTTCACATCATCAATGCTACTTTCAACACCATAACCAGTTAAATCGTTAATGGTTGAAATAGAAGGCAATGATTTTGCCGACTGTTTGATCGAATGTTGATAGAGAGCTTTTGCTAGTGGATGGTTCGATTGTTGTTCGATCGCGGCGACTGATTCAAAAATATCTTCATCATTACCTTCGATGTAAACATCCGTGACCGTTGGATTGCCGGTTGTTATTGTCCCGGTTTTATCAAATGCAATGACGTTTGCTTTTGACAATTGTTCTAAATAAACGCCTCCTTTCATTAAAACACCGTTTCGAGCCCCAGTAGAAATCGCTGAAAGAAGCGCTGGCATAATCGAAGCAACGACAGCACAAGGGGAGGCAACAACGAGCAGGACCATTGCCCGATAAAATGTATCTTCAAAATGCCACCCTAAAAAAGTAAATGGAATGATAAGCATAAGAGTAACAACTACTAATACAGTAATGACATAAGGTCCTTCGATTTTTTCAATGAATTGTTGGGCGGGAGGGCGTTCAGCTTTTGCTTCTTGGACGAGCTTGATCATTTTTTGGAATAAGGAATCTGCATTGCGTTTTGTTACTTTTACAGTCATGGATCCTTTTCCGTTCATCGTCCCATTGTATACTTGGTCGCCTTCAACTTTACTAACTGGAATCGGTTCACCGGTCAAGGTTGATTCATCAACAGTTGTTTCACCTGATATCAACTCTCCGTCAGCAGGAACGCGTTCACCAGGCCGGATCAATATTCGATCGCCAATTTGCAGTTCATCAACTGACACCGTACGAATTCCATCTTGTTCATCTAATAAATTCGCTTCTTCTGGAGCTAATTTCATTAGAGCTGATAAATCACGTTCACTCTTTTGTAGCGTGTATGTTTCTAGTGCACCAGCTAATGAGAAGATAAAGATTAATATCGCACCTTCGCTCCAATAGCCAATGGATGCGGCTCCGATCGCAGCTAAAATCATTAAGATCTCTACATTCAATGAACGGTCTTCGATAAGATCTTCAATGCCTTCTTTTGCTTTGTAAAAGCCTCCAATCGCATAAGCAAGAATGTAAAATGATACGGCTGCCGTGTACATGTTTCCTTGGTCAAATAAAAATCCGATAAGTAAAAATAGCCCGCCAGCAAGTGAAAGAATCAATTGCCGATGCTTCCAAACATTAGAGTTGCCATCAAAAAATGTGGATTTCTTATGTGTACATGTATTCATGTTCCTACCCCTTTCTTCTAATTGAGAAATAGAATCATCTTCATTCCCCTTTGAAAGTACAAATTGCTGTCACCTAAATGGTGACAGCAATAAATCATGTTTTACATCCTTCAATTTTCAGCTTTATATCAATGTATTTCTTATTATCGGAAAGGCTTTGTTAAAGTCTGTCGCCCCTTGCAACACATATTCGTGTATGGACGAGGTATCTCGAAGCTCACTAAACTTTAACAGAGTTATTGAAAAAAAGGTGGTCAATATATCTTTATTCAGTAAGGCAAAAAAAATTGCCAATAATTTATAATCGTTTTAAATAAGTTGATTATTAGATAATAATGATTATTTATAATGATATATCCCGAACGAAAAAAAGTGAAACTTCCTGTTTGAGGGAAGTTTCACTTGCTTTACATAAGAGGAGATAACACTTTGGCTACTATTTGCTTTGAATGATCAAAAATAGACCGTTGTTTTATATGGTCAAATGTAATTTTTTCACTACTTTTATAAAAATCGTCGTCAATTTCTTCTTTTACTTGCCTGATCCAATCTAGGTCATGAATAATACAATTGACTTCATGATTTAAATGGAAGCTTCGTTTGTCAAAATTGGCTGTACCAATATCGACAATTTTATCATCAACGATAATCGCCTTTGAATGGTAAAACCCTTCATAAAATTGTCGAATTTCAATGCCAGTATTTAAAAGTGTCTTAATATAATTGAATGCGGCATCTTTCACGAGGGGATGATCAGGATATTTAGGTATTAATACTTGTACTCGAACCCCATTTTTTGAAAGTGAGATGAGCTTATTTAGCACTTGTTTTTCAGGAATGAAGTAAGGTGTGCCAATAAAAACAAACTCTTTTGCTTGGTCGATCATCGTTAAAATCTTTTCAATGACATGAGCCCCGTCAGTTGGAACAATTTGCATTGTAAGTGGTCCCTCTCTTAAGGGCGGAAAATATCGATCTTCTTGTCCAACCTTTTCTTTCCTCGCTCTTTCCCAATCAAGTAAAAACTGTTTTTGTAAATCAGCCACAGATTCGCCAGTCACACGTAAATGGTAATCGCGCCATCTGCCCATTTTAGGGTCACGGCCTAAATATTCATCACCAATATTAAATCCGCCGATATACGCTTTATCGCCATCGATAACGGTGATTTTTCGGTGATTCCGGAAATTCAAGCTAAAAAAAAGAAGAGGGAATTGAGGAGCATTTGCTTTCGTGAAATAAATTCCGGCTTTTCTTAACTCTTCTACCTTTTCTTTTGGTAAACTGTTTCCGATCCAATCAACTAACAGGCGCACTTCTACTCCTTCACGTGCTTTTTCCATTAAACGCATTAACATTTTATTACCTATTGAATCATTACGAAAAATATAAAATTGCATATGGATGTGATCTTTAGCATCATATACTTCTTTTAACATATCATCGAATAATTTATCGCCATGTGAAAAGAAATGAGCATCACTCTTTCTTTCAGGTGAAGGTTTATATGGAATGACCCTTGATTTGTGGATTTTCCGTCCGATCCATATATCGACTGTAACCCACACAAAAAATAAAAGGATCATAACGAGAATGGTGAGAAAGACTGTCACAGGATGACCTCTCCTAACATAACAAATAGACTCATTGTAAGTATAAGTTTGTGCAATAACCAATTGATTTACTAATCTTTATTCTTATTCCCCACTAAAATCCATTTCAACCAATTTTCAAAAGAAATGTATGAATGAATACTCATTCATTATTTTTTGTGCTATAATAAAAACTAAATATAAATTATTTTCAGAAAAGGGTGTATTTTTCTGCGAGAAAAACATGTATTCTATTGTTTGTAAGCACTAAAAATGCATCAATCGACAACGAGAGAGAAGGAGGAACGTAAAAGAGCGATTTACTATTGAATCTTTAGGCTCTGTTAATCTTCATTGTTGATTTTCAAAATTACGAGACGCCAGCGACGAGCATGGCTTCACGAATAGGCTTCGAGTTGTCTCGACGGATACAGCTTCAAAGCAGTGCTTGTAGAGGAAGAGACAGGAACTCCCCAATTAGCTGAAGCCTTGCCCGCGGCAAAGAAGACACCGTGAAAGCAAACGAAGTGACGCTTGAACGGATGTCGCACTTGTACCTAGAGGTGCAAGCGAGTGTATTTTTGAAAATCAATACTAACCTTTAACAAAGCCAATATTTAATGAAAGTCAACTATGAAAGGAGCTGTTTTTAATGGATTTAATCATGATTAACTGGATTGCCTTTCTTCTTGTAACAGGCTATGCGCTCTATTTATTTGCCACGCTTGTAAAAACGAGAATCGAATACATTAAATTAGGTCAAAAACCAGAGTTCATAAAAACAACAAAGGAACGCTGGGAAGACTTCAAGACGATGGTCTTTGGACAAAAAAAGTTATTGAAAGATAAAAAAAGCGGTATTATTCACGTATTGTTCTTTTACGGATTTATCCTCGTTCAATTTAGTGCAATTGATGTCATTTGGAAAGGGTTGTCACCAGGTGGACATTTACCTTTTGGCCCGCTCTATCCTTACTTTACGTTCTTCCAAGAAATTGTTGTCATAATGATTTTAGTTGCGGTCGTTTGGGCGTTTCACCGACGTTATGTTGAAAAGCTCGTTCGCCTAAAGAGGAATTTCAAATCCGGTTTAGTACTTATTTTCATCGGAGGACTGATGATCTCTAAACTTTTTGCAAAAGGGATGGAGATGATTTGGCTAGGAAAAGAAGTGACAATGGCGGAGCCAATTGCATCTAGTATTGCAACCGTTTTCAGTGGGGCTGGTGAAACTACTGCAGCAACTATGTTCTTCGTATTCTGGTGGATGCATTTAATGTTCTTACTGATTTTCTTAGTGTACATTCCACAATCAAAGCATGCTCACTTAATTGCAGGACCAGCAAACGTTTGGGTTGGACCAACACATAATAAAGGACAGTTAAATTCCATTGACTTTGAAGATGAAGAAGCAGAGAAGTTTGGGAAAAATGTCATTGAAGACTTTGACCAAAAACAACTTCTAGATCTATATGCATGTGTAGAGTGTGGCCGTTGTACAAATATGTGTCCAGCAACAGGAACAGGTAAAATGCTCTCACCAATGGATTTAATTGTAAAAATGCGTGACCACTTAACAGAAAAAGGGGCAGCCGTTACGTCAAGAAAGCCTTGGATGCCAACTTATGCATTTAACAATACAAAAGGAAATCAACTAGCTGCAGCTGGAGCAGGTATAGCAGGTGATGAAGCAGCAGCAACAGCTGAAGCATATGATGTAAGCCTAATTGGTGATGTGATTACCGAAGAAGAGATTTGGGCATGTACGACTTGCCGTAACTGTGAAGATCAATGCCCAGTTTTAAATGAACATGTCGACAAGATCATTGATATGAGACGTTATTTAGTATTAACAGAAGGAAAAATGGATACAGAAGCTCAACGTACAATTACGAATATTGAACGCCAAGGTAACCCATGGGGGATTAACCGTAAAGAGAGAGAAAAGTGGCGTGAAGGTCGAGAAGATATTGACGTACCTACAGTAAAAGAGATGAAGAAGAAAGGTGAAGAATTTGAATACTTATTCTTCGTAGGTTCAATGGGATCATACGATAACCGAAGCCAAAAAATCGCTCAATCTTTCGCAAAGATTATGAATGAAGCAGGCATTAAATTTGCCATCCTTGGAAACAAAGAGAAAAACTCTGGTGATACGCCTCGTCGTATCGGTAACGAATTCCTTTTCCAAGAGCTTGCAGCAGCGAACATTCAAGAGTTCGAAAAAAATGATGTGAAGAAGATCGTAACGGTGGATCCACATACGTACAATACGTTTAAAAATGAATATCCTGAATTCGGTTTAGAAGCAGAAGTCTATCATCATACCGAACTTCTATATGAATGGATCAAAGAGGGACGCATTAAACCAACGAAAGAAGTAAATGAGACGATCACGTATCATGACTCATGTTACCTTGGACGTTATAACGACGTGTACGACCCACCACGTGAGATTTTAAATGCAATTCCAGGGGTTAAGGTTATTGAAATGGAACGTAACCGTGAAAACGGAATGTGCTGTGGTGCAGGCGGAGGCATGATGTGGATGGAAGAAGATACAGGGACACGTGTCAACGAAGCACGAACAGAACAAGCATTAGATGTATCTCCATCAATTATCGGTTCTGGTTGTCCATATTGCTTAACGATGTTAAGTGATGGAACAAAGGCGAAAGAAGTAGAAGAAGACGTGAAAACGATGGATATTGTAGAAATTTTAGAAAAATCTTTGGAAACAAAAGAGGAATTTGTGACAACATGACGAAGTAGACTAGAAGGAAAATTCTAAATTTTCGGGTGATCCTAAATATTTTGCGATCACCCGAATATGTATGTTTAAAACGCGTCTTTTGTTTTGGAAGCGTTAACATTTATTGGCGTTATCCTGAGCGAGCGTTCAATCGAGCTTGAATGTGATTGATATGACCTGTTTGGAGTTATGTCTTTTTGCTTTGTTGTGAACAAAGTAAATCAGTAAAACAAAGTAACTATCAATATAAAGGAGGAAGTTTCATGAGTAAAACAGTGATTGTTAGTGGAGCGAGAACGCCAATCGGACGTTTAGGAGGCAAACTATCAGGATTTACAGCATCGCAACTCGGCGGAAAAGCAATGAAGGAAGCGTTAAATCGTGCAAAAGTAGAAGGTAAAGAGGTTGACCATGTCATTATGGGGACAGTGTTACAAGGGGGACAAGGGCAACTCCCATCACGCCAAGCAATGCACGAAGCAGGAATCCCTTGGGAAACAGAAACAGAAACGATTAACAAGGTTTGTGCTTCAGGAATGCGCAGTGTGACATTAGGAGACATTTTAATTCGTGCTGGTGAACAGGAAACGGTTGTTGCAGGTGGAATGGAATCGATGAGCCAAGCACCGTTTTTTGTTAAAGGAGCGCGATTTGGTTTTAAAATGGGTGAGCAAAAGTTTCACGATATGATGATTCATGATGGCTTAACTTGTACTTTTACAGGCGTTCATATGGGGAACTACGGAAATAATGTTGCAAAAGAACACGAGCTTACTCGTGAAGCACAAGATGAGTGGTCTTTTAATAGTCATCAAAAAGCTGTGACAGCAATAAATGAAGGGAAGCTAGCTGAAGAAATCGTTTCGGTAGAAGTTCCACAGCGTAAAGGCGATCCAATCGTTGTTAAAGACGATGAGTCTCCGCGCGCAGAGACGACGGTCGAAAGACTAGCGAAATTAAAACCTGTTTTTGGTGCAGATGGCACGATTACAGCAGGTAATGCACCTGGAGTAAATGATGGTGCTGCAGCCGTTGTATTAATGAATGAAGAGAAAGCGAAACAACGTGGTGTTGAACCTCTAGCAACGATCATGGGTCATACACAACTTGCTGTTGAACCAGAGAACTTTCCTAAAACGCCAGGCTTAGTGATTAATAAGCTTCTTGATAAAACAGGTGTAAAGCTTGAAGATGTCGATTTATTTGAAGTAAATGAGGCTTTTGCAGCAGTATCTCTGGCAAGTGGTCAAATTGCAAATTTAGATCCTGAGAAAATCAATGTAAACGGCGGGGCTGTTGCTTTAGGTCACCCAATCGGAGCTAGTGGAACGAGAATTATTTTAACACTGGCTTATGAATTAAAACGTCGCGGAGGCGGAATTGGTATTGCAGCGATCTGTAGTGGCGGAGGCCAAGGCGATGCAGTCATGATTCAAGTTTAATGACATTTATTAGAGTTTAATGGCAAAGTGCATTTAATGGTGCACAAGCAGAGTGATAAATGAAGGCATTATTTTATGGTGGTTTCATGTTAAATGTTTTTGCACTATGAAGAACAAAAAGTTGTTTTATGTAATTTTTAAAGGTGTCTATGGAAGCACGTTGCGAGACTCCAGTGGGACCAGCGCGAGCCGAAAATCACCCAAAACGATCGTGGTGAGTTTTGGGAAGTTGAGGCCGTGCCCACGGAAAGCGAAGCAACAAATACAGCTTCGTCGAACCACTGAGAACTGCGCCGACGCATCCAGCTACGTAGCAAAAGCTAGTAGAGGAAGAAGCAACATGTGCTTCCCCACATGATTACGAATTGATAGACATTTAGATTTTGTCGTTCGATAAAGGGAGGATATACATGCAAATCAATAAAGTAATGGTCATTGGAGCAGGTCAAATGGGTTCAGGAATTGCACAAGTTTGTGCCATGAACGGCTATGATGTCATCCTTCATGACTTGAAAGAAGAATACGTAGAACGAGGGTTACAAAGGATTGGAAAACAGCTTCAACGTCAAGTTGATAAAGAACGGATATCAGAAGCAGATATGGATCGATTTTTACGACGAATACACTCCTCTGTTCAATTATCAAACGCCGAAAATGTAGATATCGTTATTGAAGCAGCATTGGAAAACATGGAAGTGAAGAAAAACGTATTTGCACAGCTTGATGATATCGCACCTGATCATACGATTCTTGCAACAAATACGTCTTCTTTACCGATCACTGAAATTGCTGCTGTCACAAAGCGTCCAGAAAAAGTCATCGGGATGCACTTTATGAACCCAGTACCTGTTATGAAACTAGTAGAATTGATTCGCGGCTTAGCGACTAGTGATGAAGTGTTTGATACGGTAAAAACAATGGCAGAAGAGTTGAAGAAAACTGCCGTGGAAGTAAATGACTTCCCTGGCTTTGTGTCAAACCGTATTCTTATGCCGATGATTAATGAAGCCATTTACACTGTTTATGAAGGGGTAGCTTCACCAGAAGACGTCGATGAAGTCATGAAGTTAGGGATGAACCATCCAATGGGGCCGTTGACGCTTGCTGACTTTATCGGCTTAGATACATGTTTATATATTATGGAAACGCTCCACGAAGGCTTTGGTGATGACAAATATCGCCCATGTCCTCTCCTAAGAAAATATGTAAAAGCAGGATGGCTAGGGAAGAAAGCTGGACGTGGGTTTTATAAGTACGAATAGATGCTAAGAGCGTGTGTAATGCATGTAAATCATAAAAGTATCGTCTAAGATGAGGTGACATCATTGGAATTAACCTTTACAGAAGAACAAGAAATGATGAGGAAAATGGTTCGTCAATTTGCAGAGGAGCAGGTAGCAAAAGCCGTTCCTCATATGGAAGAGACGGATGAATTTCCAAAAGATATTATAAAAGCAATGGGAGAGCTTGGTCTCATGGGAATCCCGATCCCGGAAAAGTATGGGGGATCTGAAATGGGCTTTACTTCCTATATCCTTGCCATTCATGAGCTTTCAAGAGTGAGTGCGACAGTTGGTGTTATTCTATCTGTCCATACCTCAGTTGCGACAAACCCAATTCTTTATTTTGGGACTGAAGAACAGAAACAGCGCTATATACCGAAGCTTGCAACTGGAGAAAATTTAGGGGCCTTTGCATTGACAGAGCCTGGATCAGGAAGTGATGCAGGAAGCTTGAAGACTACTGCAGAAAAAAAGGGCGATCATTACATTTTAAATGGATCGAAAGTATTTATTACAAATGGTGGAGAAGCCGACGTCTACATTGCCTTTGCGAAAACAGAACCTGAAAAGGGAAGTAAAGGTATTAGTGCCTTTATTATCGACAAAGATACACCTGGTTTTTCTGTCGGAGCTAAGGAAAAAAAGATGGGTCTTCACGGATCGAATACGACTCAACTATCGTTTGATGATGCGAAAGTGCCAGCTGAAAACCTCCTCGGAAAAGAAGGGGAAGGGTTTAAGATTGCCCTATACAATTTAAATGCCGGTCGAATTGGTATTGCTGCACAAGCATTAGGGATTGCTGAAGGAGCACTTGAGGCAGCAACAGCGTATGCAAAAGAAAGAAAACAATTTGGTAAACCAATTGGAGCTCAGCAAGGGCTAGGTTTTAAATTAGCGAATATGGCGACAAAGGTTGAATCGGCTCGATTACTTATTTATCAAGCAGCATCAATGAAAGAGGCAGGGATTTCGTGTAATAAAGAGGCATCCATGGCAAAACTCTTTGCTTCTCAAGCAGCTATGGATGTGACGACAGAAGCGATACAAGTATTCGGTGGTTACGGTTATACGAAAGAGTATCCTGTAGAGCGCTACTTTAGAGATGCGAAAGTAACACAAATATATGAAGGAACATCCGAAATACAAAAAATTGTGATTAGTAAAGAGCTTTTAAAGTAAGGTGCTGTTAAAGTTCAGTGTTGATAAGAAGTGTTATTTTACAATTGTTTCATTTGTGAGGAGCGAAGGTGGCGACTCCAGCGGGAAAAGCACGAGGTGAAGATCCACTTAGGAAAGAAATAATCATTTTCTTTCCTTAGTTAGCTGAAGCCGTGCCCGCGGAGAGCGTCCACCGAGAGTGGAGCTTAAAATCAACAACAAGCAACACTTCTTCGAACAGCTTCGAGCTGCCCCGACGCATTCACTACTGTGTGTTGCAAGTAGAGGAAGGGGCAACCAACTTTAACATAGCCCTAAAGTAATGACATGAAAGAGGGGACTTAGAAGATGAATTTTCAACTTACAGACGAGCAACAGATGATTCGTAAGATGGTTCGTGACTTTGCTGAAAATGAAGTTGCACCAACAGCAGCAGAAAGAGATGAAGAGGAACGGTTTGACCGTGAAATTTTTGATCAAATGGCAGAATTAGGGTTAACCGGGGTCCCGTGGCCAGAAGAATACGGCGGAATTGGAGCTGATTATTTAAGCTATGTCATTGCAGTCGAAGAATTATCACGTGTTTGTGCATCAACGGGAGTAACATTATCAGCTCATATTTCATTAGCCGGATGGCCGATTTATACGTTTGGATCAGAAGAGCAGAAACAAAAGTTTTTGCGTCCAATGGCTGAAGGAAAGAAAATGGGGGCATATGGCCTAACAGAATCTGGCTCTGGTAGTGATGCAGCAAATATGAGAACAATCGCTAAACGTGATGGCGATGATTACATTATTGACGGATCAAAGATCTTTATTACAAACGCAGGTGAAGCAGACATTTACGTTGTTTTTGCTTTGACAGACCCAGAGAAAAAGCATAAAGGTTGCTCCGCTTTTATTGTAGAAAAAGGAACACCAGGATTTTCAATGGGCAAAAAAGAAAGCAAACTCGGCATTCGTTCATCACCTACATTAGAAATCATCTTTGATAACTGCCGAGTTCCGAAAGAAAACATGCTCGGAGAAGAAGGAGAAGGCTTTAAAATTGCGATGATGACACTAGATGGTGGACGTAATGGGATTGCTGCTCAAGCGGTAGGGATCGCTCAAGGGGCGCTTGATGCATCTGTTAATTATGCAAAAGAACGAAAACAGTTTGGTAAAGCGATCGGAGCTCAGCAAGGAATTGGTTTTAAAATTGCTGAAATGGCGACAAAAATTGAAGCATCACGACTCCTTACGTATCAAGCGGCATGGAAAGAGAGCGAAGGCCTCCCATACGGAAAAGAGTCAGCAATGTCTAAACTATTTGCTGGTGACACGGCAATGGAAGTAACAACGGAAGCAGTTCAAGTATTCGGAGGGTACGGTTATACAAAAGAGTACCCAGTGGAACGTTATATGCGTGATGCAAAAATTACACAAATTTACGAAGGAACAAACGAAATTCAAAGGCTCGTAATATCAAAAATGTTATTAAAAGATTAATAGATGGGGGCGGGATATATGGATTTAGGAGGAAAAATTCGCAAAGGAGATCAACGTGCATTAGCAAAAGCAATATCGATTGTTGAAGATAGAAAGCATGGGTACCGATCTCTTTTGTCCCGCCTATACGATGAAAATAACAAAGGACAAATTATTGGTGTGACAGGATCACCTGGAGCTGGGAAGAGTTCACTTGTCAATATGCTTGTAAAAGAGTGGCGAAAACGAGGAAAAACTGTTGCGATAGCAGCTGTAGATCCGACAAGCCCATTTTCCGGTGGTGCATTACTTGGTGATCGTGTCCGAATGAAAGATCATGAAGAAGATGATGGTGTATTTATTCGAAGTTTAGGCACAAGAGGTAGCTTAGGGGGACTATCTGAAGCATGTCAGGATGTTGTGCGACTCATGAGTGCTTCAGGTTTTGATTTAGTGGTCGTTGAAACAGTTGGTGTAGGCCAGTCAGAGCTCGATATTATGAAAACAGCTGACTCTGTTGCACTCGTTTTATACCCTTCAGGTGGCGATGTCATTCAAGCATTTAAAGCAGGAATTATGGAAATTGCGGACTTATTTATTATTAATAAAGCAGATTTACCTGGCGTCGATCAACTAAAAGGAGAACTTGAAGACTTATTACACATTTCTGAGCGTTTCGGAAAGTGGTCACCACCTATCGTTGAAACCATTTCAACAGAAAATAAAGGAATGAACGAAGTTGTTGAGAAGCTTGATGAACATTTTCGATTCTTGGTTTCATCGAGTGAAAGAACTGAACGACGACTCAGTCAGAGAAAACAAGAAGTCACACGCCGTTTACAAGAACAATTTTTATTTGAAATTTCCCCTCTATTAGATCGATACTTCACCCATCAAGAGGTGTTAGAACAAGATCCTTATGAAACCTCCGAGAAAATTTTCCAATTATGGAAAAAGGGTGAAGGCACGAAGAGAGGAGAGGGCTAAGTATGAAAAAGAAACAAGTGCCATCGATGGTAAAAGATCAGCGGCTTGTTCATAAACGCAGGGAGCAGATCGTAAAGGCATCGGTAAAGCTTTTTAACGAAAAAGGTTATCACGGAACGACGACGCGAGAAGTCGCTCAAGCGTCTGGTTTTAGTATAGGTACGTTATATGAATATATCGGATCCAAAGAAGATATTCTTTATTTAGTTTGTGACGCAGTCTATGACGAGGTCATGGAAAAGTGGGAACAATTAATGGATGTAAATCTTGAAGGTATTGAGCGTTTGAAGCAAGTGATTGAATCTTACTTCAATGTCGTCGACGATTTACAAGATGAAGTACTAGTCTTATATCAAGAAACGAAATCGCTACCGAAAGAATCGTTAAATTATGTGTTACAAAAAGAAATAAATATGAAAGAAATGTTTGAAAAAGAAATTCGCGCTTGTATGGATAAAGGAATACTCCTTTTAAATGAAGAAGAGGTGACGCTTGCCTGTCACAACATTCTCGTTGCAGGACATATGTGGACGTTTAGAAGGTGGGCAGTTCAAAAGGAATATAACATTGAACAATATTGTAAATGGCAAATGAGCCAGCTATTTCATGGGTTTCAGTTGGAAGATGAAAAAAGTGCATCCTCTTTGCACACAACAGGTACGGAGGGAGAAGTATGATAAGATACGAACCGAAGAATCCAATCCGTTTTGTAACAGCATCAAGTTTATTTGATGGTCATGATGCGTCCATTAATATTATGAGAAGAATGCTTCAAGCCTCAGGAGCTGAAGTTATTCACCTTGGACATAACCGTTCGGTGGATGAAGTCGTTCAAGCAGCAATTCAAGAAGATGTCCAAGGCATTGCGATCTCATCATATCAAGGCGGACATGTAGAATATTTTAAATACTTATATGATTTGCTTCAAGAAAAAGGAGCAGGACATATTCAAATTTTTGGAGGCGGTGGTGGAGTCATTATTCCTGCCGAGATTCGTGAGCTCCATGACTATGGGATTACTCGAATTTTTTCTCCAGAAGATGGAAGAAAACACGGCCTTCAAGGAATGATTGATCAAATGTTAGAGACTTGTGACTTTGCCCTTGATGATGTCTCAAAAATTTCAGGCGAACAAATTGAAACGAGAGAAATGGGCTCTGTTGCACGAATGATCAGTGTTGCAGAAAAACGTGCATTTAAAGAAGAACTAAATGAACAAGCGCAAACCCTGTTTGAAGAAGAAATCCTTTCTAAAAATATGCCAGACACACCGATCCTTGGAATTACAGGAACGGGAGGAGCCGGGAAAAGTTCATTAACAGATGAGCTTGTAAGAAGGTTCTTAAATGCGTTTGATGATAAATCATTAGCGATCTTATCTGTTGACCCAACGAAGAAAAAAACAGGTGGTGCATTGCTTGGTGATAGAATTCGTATGAATGCTATTCACTCACCGCGTGTTTATATGCGTTCTTTAGCGACAAGAGACAGCCGTCAAGAGCTTTCGAAAGCAATCGAAGAGGCGATCCATGTCGTTAAAGCAGCGGGATACGACATGATCATTGTTGAGACAAGTGGAATTGGTCAAGGAGACGCAGCAATTACCGATGTAGCAGATGCCTCTATGTACGTCATGACGAGTGAATTCGGTGCACCATCACAGCTTGAAAAAATCGATATGATTGATTTTGCCGATATCATCTCAATAAACAAGTTTGACCGAAAAGGATCAGAAGATGCGCTTCGAGAAGTACGTAAGCAATATCAACGAAGCCATACGTTATTTGAAGAGCAACCAGAAAACATGCCAGTTTACGGTACGATTGCGAGTCAGTTTAATGATCCAGGTACAAACCGCTTATTTTATGAACTAATCACGATCATTAATGAAAAGTGCGAGAGCGACTGGCAAACAAACCTCGGAAAAACAGATGAATTATCAACAAAAAAAGTCATTATTCCATCTGAACAAATTCATTACTTGAGGGAAATCTCAGATACCGTTCGTTCTTATCATAAAAAAACAGAAGAAGAAATGAAAAAAGCGCGTCGGCTTTTCCAAATTGAAGGTACGCTTGAGGCGTTAAACGAGAAAAAACGTGATGATGACCGTCACGGGTTAATCGAGCTAAAAGAAGAATATAAGTCTGAACTAACTCAAGAAACAAAGGAAACGCTCGATACATGGGAAAATAAAAAGGAAATGTATAAACAAGATCAATTCGTTACAAAAATTCGGGACAAAGAAATCGTCACGGAATTAAAGACGAGAAGTCTTTCGGGTTTAGATATTCCGAAAGTTGCGTTACCAAAGTTTGAGGACTATGGTGAAATCGTCCGTTGGGTTCGAAAAGAAAATGTTCCAGGTGAGTTCCCTTATACTGCTGGTGTTTTTCCATTTAAGCGAAAAGGGGAAGACCCGAAACGTCAATTCGCTGGTGAAGGAAGCCCAGAAAGAACGAACCGACGCTTTCATTATTTATCAGAAGACGACGACGCAAAACGTTTAAGTACAGCGTTTGACTCGGTAACTTTATATGGTGAAGATCCAGGATATCGACCTGATATTTACGGTAAGGTCGGTGAAAGTGGTGTGAGCATTTGTACGCTAGATGATATGAAGAAACTTTACGATGGCTTCGATCTATGTGCACCATCAACGTCTGTTTCAATGACAATTAATGGACCGGCGCCAATCATTTTAGCAATGTTTATGAACACGGCGGTTGACCAGCAAATTGAAGCATACACGAAGCAAAATGGTAGAGAACCGAATGAAGCCGAAAAAGAAGAAATTAAAGATCGAACGTTGTCTACGGTTCGAGGAACCGTTCAAGCAGACATTTTAAAAGAAGATCAAGGTCAAAACACGTGTATTTTTAGTACGGAGTTTGCCCTTCGAATGATGGGCGATATTCAACAATATTTTATTGATCATAAAGTGCGAAACTATTATTCTGTATCGATTTCTGGCTATCATATTGCAGAAGCGGGAGCAAACCCGATTAGTCAGCTAGCATTTACGTTAGCAAATGGCTTTACGTATGTGGAATACTATTTGAGCCGTGGTATGCACATTGATGACTTTGCACCAAACTTATCGTTCTTCTTCAGTAACGGGCTTGACCCAGAATATACGGTAATTGGGCGAGTTGCTCGACGCATTTGGGCAATTGCGATGAAGCATAAGTATGGTGGAAACGAGCGAAGCCAAAAGCTTAAATACCATATCCAAACGTCAGGGCGGTCATTGCACGCACAGGAAGTTGATTTTAATGACATTCGTACAACATTACAAGCGTTAATGGCAATCTATGATAACTGTAACTCACTTCATACGAACGCCTATGACGAAGCGGTCACTACACCGACGGAAGAAAGTGTCCGTCGAGCGATGGCAATCCAACTCATTATCACAAAAGAAATGGGACTTGCGAAAAATGAAAATCCACAGCAAGGTTCATTCATCGTTGAAGAGTTAACAGATCTTGTTGAAGAGGCTGTCCTTATGGAGTTAGAGCGCATGAACGACCGCGGTGGAGTGTTAGGGGCAATGGAAACACAATATCAGCGTGGAAAAATTCAAGAAGAATCTCTATTATACGAAACGAAAAAGCATAACGGAGATCTACCGATCATTGGAGTTAACACCTACTTGAACCCTAACACTCCAAAAGAAGATGACTTTGATATGGAACTAGCTCGTGCAACGAAAGAAGAGAAAGAAGGTCAAATACAGCATTTACGCAATTTCCAAGAATCACATGCTAGCGAATCAGAAAAAGCATTAGCTCGTTTAAAAGAAGTTGCCTTAAGCGGGGGGAACTTATTTGAAGAGTTAATGGAAGCAGTGAAAGTTGCAAGTCTTGGCCAAATTACCGACGCCCTTTACGAAGTCGGGGGTCAATATAGAAGAAATTTATAAGTAGACGTATTGGAGCCTCTCGTAGGCTCCTTTTTTATGAAAAATTACGGAAGTCGCAAGTAAAAGAGAAAAATCGCAAACAAATCCACCATAAATACCGACTGGTTTAAAACGAGAACGTTGCTATTTATTATTCCTCCTTTAACAGAAAACCTCCGCCTTTTACGATGTTTAAACCGAAAAATTAATGCCCACGCTAAAAAAGGATACGACTTGAACACGACACTGTACCTACATTATATATTTCAGCTTGCAAGAAAGACTTAGGTAAAAGACATTGTTAATTTTCAGCGGCAAATTTTAAAACACATCATTTAGAAGCGAGTACTTTTAATTAATTGATCTTTTATTATCCTTCATTGTTTGATAAATATAAATTTAGGGATTTAAAATGGTGAAGAGCGAAAGGCGCCGACTGTCTCTTTCTCTACAAGCAACGCTTCGAAGTTTATCCGTCGAGACAAATCGATGTGTTTTCGTAGAGGTTATCGCTCTTGCATGGCGGGAACAGCGACGAACAAAGCTTCGTGAAACAACTGTGAGTTGCGCCGACGCATCAAGCTACGAAGCAAAGATAGTAGAGGAAGAAGCAACAAACACAACTTCTTCGAATAACTCTGAGCTGCTTCGACGCACGCAACAACAAAGCAAAACTTGTAGAGGAAGAAGCAGGTTAGCCGAAAATCACCCAAAACAAACATGGTGAGTTTTGGGAAGTTGAGGCCGTGCCCGCGGCAAAGAAGACACCGTGAAAGCGAACGTAGTGAAGCTAGAATGGATGTCGCACTTGTGCCTAGAGGTGCAAGCGTGCGCCGTAAGCGATTCATCAAACAACACAAAAAGACATTCTTCCCTCTAATAGCTACGAGTTTCCCAAACTTATGAACTTCATTGTGTGTTCTTGAAAAGGATAAAGGCAATTAGCAGAGAATAATTAAAAAACTTCTTCAAAACATTGGATTAGACTGGCATAATAATAATAGATGTGTTTATAATGAAAGGTATGAATTTATCGTCGCTACTTGCGATTACTTAGCATAGCAATTATGATTAGCAGCATAGAAGACTGAACATAACTTACGTTTTTCTATTATGAATTACGATAGAATTTTCTTTGAAAGGAAGTGCCGGATGTGAGCATCAAACAGTACAGTGAGGCTCAGTTAAAGGAGTTGGCAATGATTGAAATTGCCTATGAACTGTTAAAGGAGAATAAGACCTCTTATAACTATCATGCACTATTAAAGCTAGTAGCAGAAGCAAAAGGGTTGTCAGAAAAACAAGTGAAAGAGCGTATTGCACACCTCTATACTGAGATGTCAATGGACGGTCGCTTCGTAAATATTGGCGACAATAATTGGGCTCTTCGCTCATGGTATCCTTTTGATCAAACAGAAGAAGAGCTTTCTCAAACGAACAGAGCACGTAAGAAAAAACGTGATGAAGATGAGGAAGCAGGAATCTTTGAAGATGAAGAAGATTTCGATGAATTTGAAGATCTTGAAGATGAACTTGATGAACTAGCAAGTGAAGAGGACTCTGATCTCGACGAAGATGATGACGAGATGGATGATGATGTGGAAGAGGATATAGATGGGGATGAAGAGGACGACCTCTAATATTTCTTTTCGTATATTTAAACTCTCATCTTGACTTTTTCGTCACTTATCGCTAAAATTCTTTTTGGGCTTTACTTATAGTAAATGCAAATAATCGATTGAAACCATAAAAACAAAAGTGCCCCCTCCTTATAAAGAGGTGGGTACTTTTGTTTTTTTTTATTTAGACATACATGAAATGTTGTCACTAGTATCAGTATACAAGGGAAGGCTAGTTGCTATTATTTCTTGATTTTCCCCCTAATACTACGAGAAAAAGCGAGGGACTATGAACATGACGACCAAGTATATTTTTGTTACAGGCGGTGTTGTTTCATCATTAGGAAAAGGGATTACAGCGGCATCTTTAGGGCGCCTGTTAAAAAACCGAGGACTAAAGGTAACGATTCAAAAGTTTGATCCATATATTAACGTTGACCCAGGGACGATGAGTCCTTATCAGCATGGAGAAGTGTTTGTAACTGATGACGGAGCAGAAACAGACCTAGACCTTGGACACTACGAGCGCTTTATTGATATTAACTTAGGTAAATATAGTAACGTTACAACAGGAAAAGTGTATTCTACTGTATTGAAAAAAGAACGTCGTGGTGATTATTTAGGTGGAACGGTTCAAGTCATTCCACACATTACAAATGAACTGAAAGATCGTGTTTACCGTGCAGCAAAAGAGGGGCACCCAGATGTTGTTATAACAGAGATTGGTGGAACAGTTGGGGACATCGAAAGTCTTCCGTTCTTAGAGGCGATCCGTCAAATTAAAAGTGATGTTGGAGCGCAGAATGTGATGTACATTCACTGTACATTAATTCCTTACCTTGGCGCAGCTGGAGAAATGAAATCGAAGCCGACACAACATAGTGTGAAGGAGCTCCGAAGCTTAGGCATCCAGCCGAATGTTATTGTTGTTCGTACAGAGCGTCCTGTGCCAGAAGATATGAAAGACAAAATTGCCCTATTTTGTGATATTGAAAAAGAAGCAGTTATCGAAGCTCGTGATGCTGAAACCTTATATGAAGTACCGATTGAACTACAAAAGCAAAAGCTTGATGAATATGTTTGTAACCATTTGAACTTAAAGTGTAATGAAGCTGACATGAGCGAATGGTTAGGACTCATTGATAAAGTAAAAAATCTTTCTACAAAAACGAAAATTGCCTTAGTCGGAAAATATGTTGCTCTTCAAGATGCATACTTATCTGTTGCTGAGGCACTAAAGCATGCAGGCTATGCTTTTGATTCAGATATTGAGATTGAGTGGATTAATTCAGAAGAAGTCACAAGAGATAACGTGAAAGAAAAGCTTTCAAATGTTGATGGTATTCTTGTTCCAGGTGGATTTGGTGATCGAGGAATTGAAGGAAAAATCTTAGCGATTGAACATGCTCGTGTTAATAAAATTCCTTTCTTAGGGATTTGTTTAGGTATGCAGCTAGCGTCTGTCGAATTTGCAAGAAACGTTTTAGGTTTTGAAGGAGCAAACTCTGCAGAGTTAAACCCAGAAACAAAGTATCCTGTCATTGATTTATTACCTGAACAAAAAGATGTCGAAGATTACGGCGGGACATTAAGACTAGGGCTTTACCCATGTAAACTAATAGATGGAACAGCAGCTTATGAAGCGTACTCTGAGCAAGTCGTCTATGAGCGTCACCGTCATCGCTATGAGTTTAATAATGAGTATCGTGAACAAATGGAAGAAGCAGGTTTTATCTTCTCTGGAACAAGTCCAGATGGACGATTAGTTGAAATTGTTGAAGTGAAAGATCATCCGTATTTTGTCGCTTCACAGTTCCACCCTGAATTCGTCTCTAGACCAACGCGTCCACAACCGCTTTTCCGTGAATTTATTCGTGCTAGTTTAGGGAAATAATTAAAAAGAAAGAAGAGGCCGAACGACAGCCTCTTCTTTTATTTTTAATTAAATTTTGATTATTACCTCGAAGCAATTTGCGTCTAGTAAACTTTGTGTCGTCGCCTTCGAATCTTCAAACTCAATGGGAATCAACACTTTCCTTTAACAGAGAATCTCATTCAAATGAGACTTAATGGAAAAAACTCTATTCATGTTTGGAAGTACACGCCACTTCGCTTTCCGCGGGCACGGCCTCAACTTCCCAAAACTCATTCTGTTCGTTTTGGGTGATTTTCGGCTCGTGCTGTTCCCGCAGGAGTCTCGTAGCGTACTTCCAAACTCAACATAATAGTAAAATATGGACCCATTTTCATTCACCATGTTGCAAAGGCATGGCAGACAATTTTTAATTGTTATCTGAGCAACACAATCTAAGCACCGAGCTGTTGCTGTTTCTCTTGTTTTCGCTTCTCTTTAAATTTCTTCGTTTCAGCTACAACCACTCCCGATAATAAGAGGAGGGCCACTAAGTTCGGAAAGGCCATTAAACCGTTCATGACATCCGCGAAGCCCCAAACGATATCTAAAGAAACAACGGAACCAACAAATAATGCAGCAACGAACGCGATTCGGTAATACATGGAGACTTTATCGCCAAATAAGTATGTGAAACACTTCTCACCAAAGTAAGACCACCCAACGATCGTGGAGAATACGAAGAATAATAACGCAATCGCTACGACGTATCCGCCTATACCAGGTAAATAGTTTTCAAATGCCATTGATGTTAATTGTGCAGCACTATCTGCCTCAACGAGGTACATTTGCCCCATAACGAGCGCAAGCCCTGTAATTGTACAAACAAGGATCGTATCAATAAATACTTGTGTCATTGATACTAATGCTTGACGAGCAGGTATATCCGTTTTTGCAGCAGCTGCAGCGATACCACCGGTACCAAGACCAGCTTCGTTGGAGAAGATTCCTCGTGCAACCCCTTGTTGGATTACTGCACCAATTGCTCCCCCTGCAACTGCCTGACCATTGAATGCATCCGTAAAGATATAAACAAATGCATCAGGTACATAAGAGACATTTAAAATAATGATACTTAAACCTGCAAGAAGATAAAAAACGATCATAATTGGTACGATAAAGCCGACAACTTTTCCAATACTTTTAATTCCACCAATAATAACAAGACCAACTAAAATTGTAAGTATAAGTCCTGTGACCCAAGTTGGAATTCCAAAGTTTAAGTTTGCAACACCTGCGGCCTCATGTGATTGCACCATGTTTCCGATCCCAAAAGCAGCAATGGCAGCAAAGAACGCAAATAAGACAGCGAGCCATTTCATGCCGAGTCCTTTTTCAATATAGTGCATCGGCCCACCGGACATCTCACCTTTAGAGTTTTCAGTTCGATACTTAACACCAAGTATGGCTTCACTATATTTTGTTGCCATTCCGACAAATGCCGTTAGCCACATCCAAAACACTGCACCAGGACCACCAACTGCAACTGCAGAGGCAACCCCGGCAATATTACCAGTACCGACTGTAGCCGCTAAAGCAGTCATTAAAGCTTGGAAGTGAGAAATATCCCCTTTTGATTTTTCATCCTTCTTAGAAAAAACAAGTTTTAAAGAATACGGTAGTTGTTGGAATGAGAAGAACATTAAACGAAATGTTAAATAAAGACCTGTACCAACAAGTAAAATGATCAGTGGTAAACCCCAGACAAACCCACTGACGGTGCCAATAAACTCTTCAACAGCTTCCATAAAACCAACTCCTTTTTATATAAAGTGTTAATTATGAATATACTGAAAATTCTATCTCGAAATTGGGTGTTCGTCTATATTTTTTTACAATTATATTCAGGAAAAGTAGAAACATTAATAAAAATGGTCAAGTTCATTTGATTTAACATTACGTTAACTTGAGGAGGGGAAGTAGACCCAAATTCACCTCACAAAGATTAGTAAGGTGAGCTATTGGGTCATATCATTACATATCATATTCCTCTAAATATTCTTGAAGAGTGAAGTATAAAGCGTAATAAATATGAAGAGCAATTAGTAAATGTGGTGTTCCTATACGATTACCGTCATCGGTTGGCACTAACCCTTGGCTTAATCCTGTAGAAAAATGAAAATTACAAAGCGTTATCCATTCTTGTTCTTGATCACTTTGCGAACTATGGGAGCTAACCCCAATTACTTCACAACCTGCTTTTTTTCCTTTTTCAACAATTGTTTTCGTACCGGTGCTTGCAGGGTCAGTCGAAAAAACAAGCAATGTATCTAAATGGGTAAAGGCTGTATTCGTATTAGCTACCTTTATAGTCGGGAGCGGATCGACACCGCTTACTGCTTGTGATACGATTCCTTCTAGTTCTGACTCCCCATAAATCCAAAGATCACCATCACTAATGATACTTTGGGCAATGATTCTTGCAGCATCTTCAAATTGTTCTTCATATTCATCCGTTCTGTTAATGAAATTTTGTAATTGTGTACGAAAAATTTTCATGACGAACTTCCTCTCTTTATGTAATTCAACTGTTTATAGTGTAGCAATGAATGGTACGAGTTATAAAGGAAAGATAATAAATCAGCGAGAAATTGTCAGTGATATTTATTAGATTCAATTTCATAATTACGTTTTTTGCGTAGTGAAACATTGTAAGGTATCGCACAGGAAAATGATTAAAAGTCCACTTTGGAAAGGAATGAGTTTCCTTTCCAAAGTTAGCTGAAGCCGTGCCCGCTGCAAAGAAGACACCATGAAAATGAAGTGTATTTCAACTGCAATCAAAATAAAATGCAAATTATTAGGGTTTTAAACAAAACAAATTTTTAAACTGTCATCAATTTGAAAGAGATGATTATAAAATGGTCACGTTTGACGAATTTTAACAAAAAACCTGAAAGTTTTCCTCTTTTCCTGTACATTAAGGGGAGGAAAACAGAAAGTGTTGGCGAATTATATCTTACACAAGGGGAGTATGTATGTGGCAAACAAATGAGGAGGATCAGAGATCATGGCTAAAAAGATATTAATTGTAGATGATCAATTCGGGATTAGAGTGTTATTAACAGAAGTATTTGAAAAAGATGGATATACAACATTACAAGCATCTAATGGAAAACAAGCATTAAAAATTGTGGAAGAAGATGAACCTGATATTATCTTATTAGATATGAAAATCCCAGGAATGGACGGTTTAGAAATATTAAGAGAAATAAAAAAATCAGGGGCAAAGTCGGATGTCATTATGATGACAGCATACGGTGAGTTAGAAATGATTAATGAAGCGATGGAATTAGGAGCATTAACACATTTTTCGAAACCATTTGATATTGATGAAGTGAAGGAGAAAGTACGTAACTATTTGACGGTTTAGTGAAGCTTTTGCAAGTAAACACGTAATATATCAAAGATTTCTTTGCATATATTCGTGAAAAACCAATTTCGTATGCTATAATACAAGTGTGAGTCAACTTGCGAAATGGTTTCATTTTGCTGTGACCAATTTGGTTATGGCTTTTTTCACGTAAACGTCCGTTTCATACAAATGGTAAGGATATTTTTACATAAAGTACAAATACTATCATTATTGTTTGTATGTATAGTTACCATGAATAGTTGATGCATAATGTTCGTGAATTTCAAAGGAGGATTTTAAGAATGCCTTTAGTATCAATGAAAGAAATGCTAGAAACTGCAAAAGCTGAGGGGTATGCGGTAGGACAATTCAACCTTAACAACCTTGAGTTTACTCAAGCAATTCTACAAGCTGCAGAAGAGGAAAAGTCTCCAGTAATTCTAGGAGTGTCTGAAGGGGCTGCACGTTACATAGGTGGTTTCCACACAGTTGTAACAATTGTAGAAGCCCTAATGGCTGAATATGAAACAACGGTTCCTGTAGCAATCCACTTAGACCACGGTTCAAGCTTTGAAAAGTGTGTAGAAGCAATGTATGCAGGATTCACATCTGTTATGATCGATGGTTCTCATCACCCATTAGAAGAAAACATTGCACTTACAAAGAAAGTTGTTGATGTGGCTCATACATTAGGAATTTCTGTAGAAGCTGAATTAGGCCGTATCGGTGGACAAGAAGATGACTTAATCGTAGATGATGCAGAAGCAGCATATGCGATTCCATCTGAGTGTGACCAGCTTGTACGTGAAACAAATGTGGACTGCTTTGCGCCTGCATTAGGTTCTGTACACGGTCCATATAAAGGTGAACCAAACCTTGGCTTTGACCGTATGGAAGAAGTATCTCAATTAACGGGTGTACCTCTAGTTCTTCACGGTGGTACAGGCATCCCAACAAAAGATATCCAAAAAGCAATTTCTCTTGGAACAGCGAAAATTAACGTAAATACAGAAAACCAAATTTCTTCTGTAAAACGTGTGCGTGAAGTTCTTGCTGAAAACGAAGAAATGTACGACCCACGTAAATACTTAGGGCCAGCACGTGATGCGATTAAAGAAACAGTTATCGGTAAAATGCGTGAATTTGGTTCTTCAAATAAAGCGTAATAGCACACTTAACAATATAAAAGCAAAGGAAGTTGGATTTGTCTCATAATTTATGAGGCTCTTCCAACTTTCATTTTTACCCACTTTCGTCTAAATCTTTCGATAATCGAAAGCGTTAACAAAAGGCAGAGTGAGGGTTTGCAGGTACTTTAATCACGTATATAGCATAACATATCAAAAAAAAGAGGTGTTATGATGAAATTTTTCATTGATACAGCAAACTTAGACGAAATTAAAGAAGCTCATGAACTAGGGATTCTATCAGGGGTTACGACAAACCCTTCTTTAGTAGCCAAAGAAGGCGTTGATTTCCATCAACGGTTAAAAGAAATTACCGATGTAGTTACTTCAGGCTCTGTAAGTGCAGAAGTGATTGCAACTGATGCAGAAGGAATGATCAAAGAAGGGAAAGAATTAGCAGCGATTGCTCCTAATATTACGGTAAAGGTCCCGATGACTTTAGATGGGTTAAAAGCTGTTCGGACGTTCAGCGAACTCAACATTAAAACAAATGTTACGTTAGTATTCTCTGTAAACCAAGCTCTCCTTGCAGCAAGGGCTGGAGCAACGTATGTATCGCCATTTCTAGGTCGTTTAGATGATATTGGACATGATGGACTGGAATTAATTTCGAAAATTGCCGAGACATTTGATATGCATAGTATTGGTACAGAAATTATCGCCGCATCTGTCCGTCATCCACAGCATGTCACAGAATCGGCCCTTCGTGGCGCTCATATTTCAACGGTTCCAATAAAGGTTATTCACCAACTAGTGAAGCACCCGTTAACAGATCAAGGGATCGAAAAGTTTTTAGCAGACTGGGAAAGTGCCCAAAAATAATACGACCGAATTGTTGAAATAAGATTTAGCTTATTCAATCGATATGGCCGCTATTTTGCAAAAAAATGCTCGACAGACGAAACACGATAAACCATTTATTATCATGTAATCATACATAAGCCTGATTCTTTTATAAGATTTGGGGGAGTGTTCAACTTAAAAGTTTAAAAGAGGCTGTCTCAATATGAAGTGACTAGTACCTCCAGTAAACCTAACAGTGATGTGCGAGATCATCTTGGCGATGGAGTGTAGTCACTGATGAGGCAGTCTTTCGGTTTCATCGTCGTCTTTTTTATTATAGGAAATGGATAAGGGTCTCAACTTACAAGTCTAAAGGTTGCCTACCAATTGACAAGTGATTGAGATGATTTCTGAATGCCATTCCCCTTATACTTGATACCAAAAATTTATAATCTTAAAAAGTGTAAAATAAATAGGGAACGGATATGATGGTATTAAAGGTATCCATTATCAATACAATGTAAATATAATCTTGATTCGTATGTTTAAGATTTATAGAAGGGAAGATGGTTATGGAAAAACTATTGATTGAGGGCGGTCATTATTTAGAAGGGACCGTACAAGTCAGTGGCGCAAAAAACAGTGCAGTCGCATTGATTCCTGCAGCGATTTTAGCAGACTCAACTGTGACTATTGATAATCTTCCAACCATTTCTGATGTAGGGATATTAGCAGAATTATTAGAAGAAATTGGCGGAAGGACAGAACATGACGGTGATACGCTGACGGTTCACCCTGAAGATATGTTTGCTATGCCACTTCCGAATGGGCGTGTGAAAAAACTACGAGCATCTTATTATATGATGGGTGCTATGCTAGGGAAGTTTAAAAAAGCAGTGATCGGTTTACCAGGAGGATGTAATCTTGGACCAAGGCCGATCGATCAACATATAAAAGGTTTCGAAGCGCTTGGTGCAAAGGTCACAAATGAACAAGGTGCCATTTATTTACAGGCAGACGAGCTGATTGGTGCACGTATTTATCTTGATGTAGTAAGTGTTGGTGCAACGATTAACATCATGCTTGCAGCGGTTCGAGCCAAAGGAAGAACGATCATTGAAAATGCAGCGAAAGAGCCAGAAATTATAGATGTGGCTACACTTTTATCTAGTATGGGTGCAAATATTAAAGGGGCAGGAACAAATGTCATTCGTATTGACGGCGTGGACAAATTAGACGGGTGCCGTCATTCGATCATCCCAGACCGTATTGAAGCCGGGACGTATATGATTTTAGCTGCTGCAATGGGAAAATCCGTTTTAGTCGACAATGTCATCCCTGACCATGTGGAATCATTAATTGCTAAGCTTAGGGAAATGGGTGTGATGATTGAAGTCGGCGATGACCAAGTTTTTATCCGAACACAACAAAACCTAAATGCAGTTGACGTGAAAACCCTCGTTTATCCAGGCTTTCCTACCGATCTTCAACAGCCATTCACCTCCTTATTAACGAGTGCTGAAGGTTCAAGTATGGTGACAGATACAATTTATAATGCTCGTTTCAAACATATAGATGAACTTCGTAGAATGGGAGCGAATATAAAGGTTGAAGGTAGATCTGCGTTAATTAACGGTGGAAATAGATTGCAAGGTGCTAAAGTACGAGCGAGTGATTTGCGCGCTGGTGCCGCACTTGTTGTTGCTGGATTAATGGCAAATGGAATTACAGAAATTACAGGGGTAGACCATATTGATCGTGGCTACGCTAACTTAGAAGAGAAGTTAAATGGACTCGGTGCAAAAACTTGGCGTGAAAAGTTGACAGAAGCAGAAGCAGAAGAAGTGGAGAACTCATAGATAGATTATTGAAAGAAATAGACCAAAACGAAGACTGAAAGTGGAAAAGATGTCTCGTAAAAAATTAACTGTGAGGGGAAACAATATGGAACGTAGTTTATCGATGGAATTAGTTCGAGTAACAGAAGCTGCTGCATTAGCTTCAGCAAGGTGGATGGGAAGAGGTAATAAAGAAGCAGCAGACCAAGCAGCGACAGAAGCAATGCGTGATGTGTTTGATACTGTGCCAATGAAAGGGACAGTTGTCATTGGAGAAGGGGAAATGGATGAAGCTCCGATGCTTTACATAGGAGAAAAACTAGGTAACGGTTACGGACCTCGTGTCGACGTAGCTGTTGATCCATTAGAAGGAACAAACATTGTAGCAAATGGAGATTGGAATGCTCTTGCTGTTATTGCAATTGCAGATAATGGCGACTTACTTCACGCTCCTGATATGTATATGGAAAAAATTGCAGTAGGACCTGATGCTGTTGGGAAAATTGATATTAACGCCCCGGTTGCAGAAAATTTAAAAGCAGTAGCAAAAGCCAAAAATAAAGATATCGATGACATTGTTGTTGCGATATTAAAGAGAAAAAGACATGAAAAGATGATCGAAGAAATTCGTGAGACAGGCGCAAGAATTAAACTCATTCAAGATGGCGATGTTGCAGCTGCGATTAACACGGCTTTCGATGATACGGGTGTAGATATTCTATTAGGTTCAGGTGGGGCACCAGAAGGGGTCCTTGCAGCTGTTGCTCTGAAATGCTTAGGTGGAGAAATTCAAGGAAAGCTACTTCCACAAAATGAAGAAGAAGCAGCTCGTTGTGAAAAAATGGGGATCGGAGACATCACCAGAGTGTTAAAAATGGAAGACCTTGTAGGTGGCGATGATGCTATTTTTGCAGCAACTGGTGTCACTGATGGAGAGTTGTTAAAAGGTGTTCGGTATAAAGGAACAGCTGGTACAACACAATCAGTCGTTATGAGAGCAAAATCTGGTACAGTTCGTTTTATTGACGGAAAACATATGTTAAATAAAAAACCTGATTTAGTTATTAGATAAAGCATAATTTTAACGTTCTTTAAGACGTTAGGAAAGACTCCGGACCGAGGAGGTGATGCCTCCTCGAGCCATTGTTCTATATCGAGGAATCACCAATAAATAAGGTGATGAAATTTCGAAAACACCTTGATTATTAATGTGATTTATGCTTTTATTGAGTTATGCGAAATGCAAGTAAGATGTAAGTGGATGATTCATTTATATAGTGAATACTCAAGCAATTTACCTCAAGTTACTTCTTATGACTTCAAAAATCTCTTCATGATGATCAACGGATATATCATATTAACCTTAATGAATTGAATGACGTTTCCAGTAGATTGTTTACTAGTGACTATAACTTAATTAAAATTTGAGAAGAAATATACATATTCTGAATGTTCAGTACACGCGGAACTTTTGAAGTCCAATGAATGACAAATTATTTTAGTAAAGGTGTGAACATATATGAGTGCGACATTAAACGAAATGGAGCATATGAAGCTAAAGGAATTGTACGAGCTAGCACGAGAGTACAAAGTATCCTATTATAGCCAGCTCACAAAGAAAGAATTGATCTTTGCAATTTTACAAAAGCAAGCAGAAAAAGAAGACTTAATGTTTATGGAAGGAATCCTTGAAGTTGTTCCTTCGGAAGGATTCGGTTTTTTACGTTCAAATACGTATAAACCAAGTTCACAAGATATTTATATTTCAGCCTCACAAATCCGTAGGTTTGAATTACGTAATGGTGACCGTGTTTCAGGTAAGGTGCGTCGCCCAAAAGAAAATGAACGATATTATGGGTTACTTCAAGTTGCAGCGGTAAATGGAGAAGACCCAGATGCTGCGAGAGAACGTCCACATTTTCCACAATTAACTCCGCTCTATCCAGAAAAGAAAATGACGTTAGAATATAAGCCGAACATGATTTCTTCACGTGTCATTGATATGATTTCACCAGTCGGTTTTGGACAGCGTGGGTTAATTGTTGCTCCGCCAAAGGCCGGTAAGACGTTATTATTAAAAGAAGTAGCAAACAGTATTGCAGAAAATCATCCTGACTTAGAATTAATGGTCCTACTCATAGATGAGCGCCCAGAGGAAGTAACGGACATGGAACGCTCTGTAAAAGGAGAAGTCGTTAGTTCTACATTCGACGAGGTCCCAGAAAATCATATTAAAGTAGCTGAACTTGTCTTAGACCGTGCAATGCGCCTTGTGGAAGCGAAAAAAGACGTTGTCATCCTTATGGATAGTATTACTCGTCTAGCAAGAGCATACAACTTAGTCGTCCCACCAAGTGGTCGCACGTTATCTGGTGGTATAGATCCTGCAAGTTTCCATCGTCCGAAACGATTCTTCGGTGCGGCAAGAAACATTGAAGAAGGCGGAAGTTTAACGATTTTAGCTACAGCATTAGTGGATACGGGTTCTCGTATGGACGACGTCATTTACGAAGAATTTAAAGGGACAGGAAATATGGAGCTTCACCTTGATCGTAAACTTGCTGAGCGTCGTATTTATCCTGCGATTGACTTACGTCGTTCTAGCACACGTCGTGAAGATTTATTATTACCGAAATCACAAATTGAAAACTTATGGGCAATGAGAAAAACAATGAATGACCAGCCTGAATTTTTAGAGCGTTTCCTTAAGAAAGTAAAAGTTACGAAGACAAATGATGAATTCTTCGATTCGTTTGAAAAGGAAAAGAACGGTAAACTGCGTGTGAAAAATTAATTTGGTGTGTAAGGTAATTCTTAGCAAAGAGAAACATTATGGCTTAAGTAGTTGCAAATTGCCATGACACTTGATATAATTTCGACATGTGTGAATTGATGTTTACGCATCGACATTTAACTCTGTTTCGAAAGATTCAGGGCGGAAGGAGATGAAAAGAATGAAACAAGGAATTCATCCTGATTACAAAAAGGTAGTATTCAAGGATACAAGTACAGGTTTCATGTTCTTAAGCGGTTCTACAAGAACTTCTAACGAAACAGTTGAGTGGGAAGACGGTAACACGTACCCGTTAATCGCTGTTGAGGTAAGTTCTGACTCACACCCATTCTATACAGGTCGTCAAAAGTTTGCCGATGCTGGTGGACGTGTGGATCGCTTCAGAAAGAAATACAACATCAAGTAAGAAGCCGGATAAGCAAAGCAGGCAAGAATTTTTCTTGCCTGTTTTTTTACTTAAAAGAGTCTTTTTACAAAAGCATAAAGAGTGTAAAAACGAAGGCTTCCCCCCCTACACACGATCTGCTGACTTCGACGTTGACCACAATACATGCGATCGAACTTAGCATAAAGATCCTTAGGAGAACTAGGCGATAAGCCAAGTTTTGTTAAACTCAAAGAAGATAAATAGAGATATCCAATACTTCGCCCTAACTTCCAAAATATTACATAAATATGATAAGATCGTATTGATGTCATGTTTAGGTGGAAAAGTATTGTTTTTAATATTGCAATCAAACTATAATAAAAGATAGTTAAAATAGATGGAACACTAACGATAATATACATACGTTATGAACGTTTGTTAACAATATGTAAGAGGGAGAGACGTTACATGCATTTAACAAGGAGAGAAGGCTGGTTAGAAGTTGTATGCGGAAGCATGTTCTCCGGAAAATCCGAAGAACTTATTCGCCGAGTGCGTAGAGCAAGTTTTGGGCGCCAAAAAGTACAAGTGTTTAAGCCGAAACTGGACAACCGTTATAGTGAAAAAGAAGTTGTTTCTCATAATGGAACGAAAGTATATGCTCTACCGATCGAAGAGGCCTCTCAAATCTGGGATTTGCTTGAAAAGGATACACACGTTGTAGCGATCGATGAAGTTCAATTTTTTAACGAAGACGTATTACATGTCGTCCAAGATTTAGCTGACAACGGAATTCGTGTTATTGTTGCTGGGTTAGACCAGGACTTTCGTGGAGAGCCTTTTGGTCAAGTTCCACATTTAATGTCTTTAGCCGAATCAGTATCAAAGCTTCAAGCGATTTGCCTATCATGTGGCTCACCAGCAAGTCGTACACAACGATTAATCGATGGTAGACCGGCTTCTTACGATGACCCAATCATTTTAGTTGGGGCTTCTGAGTCATATGAACCACGTTGCCGTCATTGTCACGAAGTACCTGGAAAGCTAAAAGGGAAAGAAGAAGTAAAAGCAAAGCACTCATATACATCATTAATATAATTTTGTTGCCAGGGATATTCCCTGGTTTTTTTGTTCTACCCTGAAAATAAGCAAAATAAGTTCCATTTGATGCTTCTATCCACTCGTTATCACTTCAAGGCACAAGTAGGACATCGGTTCATGCTTGACTCCGTTCGGATTCACGGTGTCTTCTTTGCTCGGGCACGGCATGGGCCTCCCGAAAAATCATTACTTTCGTTTTGGGTGTTTTTTGCCTCGTTGTTCCTGCGATTACTCGTCGCAGCTCGAAGTCGTTCTAAGAAGTCATGCTCGTTCCTGTCTCTTCCTCATATAGCAATGCTTTGATGCTATATCCGTCGAGATAGCTCAAAGCCTACTTGTGAAGGGGATGCTTGTCGCTGGAATCTTGCAACATGCTTCCAAATTCACCTTAAATATAGAAACAAAACAATTTTCATGCGCCATGGTGCGAAAGTAACTTCACAAGGATGTCTGTTATCGTTCATTGTTGATTTTTTGAAAATCACGAGACTCCTTCGGACGCAGCACGAACTGAAAACCACCTAAAATTAGCAGAGGGAGACCCCTGAAAAACATTTGATAAAAGGATATCCGTCAAAAATCCGAAGACTCCAGCGGGAAAAGCAATAGGCGAAGATCCAACAGGGCTTAAGCCCTGTTTAGCTGAGGCATTGCCCGCGGAAAGCGAAGGAATTTTTGAACGGATATAATGACTTATTAATTGGCTCGACGAATATGGTGTGTTTTAAGTTGCGCTTGAGCTAATCTTATTTTTTTCTTCTGTTTTTGTATTTGAGTGCCCAGTTGTTAATAATTGTGAGGCGTATATTGTATTCAAAGTTGTAAAAAAGGAGAAGATATTCGTAGGAGGTGTTTATGTTGAAGTATACCTTAAGCGGATTAGCGCTTCTTTTCCTCTTATTAAGTAGCACAGCTTGTACTGAGATGGATCCACCAGAAGCTCAAGGATTAGGTAATCAAGGTGAAGCAAGAAAAGATTGGGGAGAGAGCTTATTTGGTCCAGGTCCGATCAACTACGGTAATGTGACTGACAGACCGGAACGACATACAAATGTAAGTGAGCTAAATACGACAGGAACAAGTTATCGTTCTCCAGAAGCAAGCCGTCAAACGCTTGCTGACGACCAAGATATTATGGAGACGATCATATATGAGATGGACCGCGTAGAACCAGGAATGGTGATTATTACTGGAGGACAAGCTTGGGTCAATGTGATGTTTGAACGTGGAATGGAACAGCAAGAAAAGCAAGACCTCATAGAGGAAATCGAGGACCGTCTCTACGATGCTAACCCTCGTTATCATTACAGAATTATTGAAAATACGTTTCAATAAGTCATGAAGTGCCCGTTTTCAAAACTGAATAAATACTATAAAAGCAACCAGTTTTTACTGATTGCTTTTTTTATAGTAAGGATTCAACGAGGCTAGTGTTGATTTTTATCTTAGGTTAATAACAAATTAGTGGCTCGCTAACTGTCCTCCTTAAAGGCATCTATAATGAAGTTTTTCTTGAGATAAATATTAGAGCCTTCTTGCTGCTTGTTGTAATGGGTCCCATACTCCGTTATAAGGGGGTGCATAGCTTAAATCTAAGTTTTCTAGGTCAGAAATCGTCATGTTATGATAAAGCGCTGTTGCAGCCACGTCAATGCGTTTATCGACACCATCTCGCCCAACCGCTTGTACCCCTAATAATTGACCATTGCTTTTATGCTTCATCATTTTAAATAAGATTTTTTCACTGTTTGGATAGTATCCTGCATGGGTATGTCCTTCAAATAATATCGATTGAAATGGGATATTTAAGTCTTCCGCTTCTTTTTCACTTAACCCAGTTTTTGCAACGGTTAACTCAAAAAACTTCATAATCGATGTGCCGACAATTCCTTGGAATGTTTTTGTCACACCTGCAATATTACTTCCTGCGACTCTCCCTTGTTTATTAGCGTGTGTACCTAATGGGATGTAGTCATTTTTTTCTTTAATCCTGTGATATTGTGTCGCGCAATCACCAGCAGCATAAAGATCTTTCACATTCGTTTCCATATAAGAATTCACGATCATTGCCCCGGTCTGGTGGAGGTGAACGTCAGCATTTTTTAAAAACGATGTATTCGGTTTAACACCAATAGCGACAACGGCCATATCAGTTTGGTAACTGCCTTTATCTGTCTTAATCTCTTCTACTCGCTGATCCCCTTCAAATGACTCTACGGATTCGTTTAAAACAAGCTCAATCCCTTGTTTCTTTGCTACCTTTTCGATCTTTTCACTGATTTCCTTATCGTAAACCGTTCCAACTCGCTCAGCTAAATCAATCAATCGCACACTCATCCCTTTTTCTACGAAGTTTTCTGCAACCTCCAGTCCGATATAACCTCCGCCAATGACAGTGACCTGAGTGACTTGTTCGTTCATATCCTCAACGATTTTTTTCGCATCAGGAATTGTTTTTAAGACATGGATTCCCTCAAGGTCATTGCCGTCAAATGGAGGGAAAATAGGTGAAGCACCTGTGGCAACGAGGCATTTATCATAAGTCATTTCAAAAGGTTCACCAGTTTCAAGGTTGTCTCCTTTAACGACCTTATTTTCTGGATCTAATTCAGTTACTTCATGATATATTCGTGCATCAATTCCATGCTTCTCACGAAAGGTATCACGACTTCGAGCAATGAGATCTCCGCTATCTTCGACCAGTCCACCTATGAAATATGGTAATCCGCATTGGGCGTACGAATAATAACTCCCTTTCTCTAATACCGTTACTTCAGCCTGTTCATCATTACGTACAACTTGCATCGCAGCACTCATGCCAGCAGCATCGCCACCAATGATTACGACCTTCATCTTAAAAGCCTCCTTAGATAAATCCGTATATTCCTTCACACATTTGTTTCATTCTATATACAATATCCCACAAAATAAGAAAACAAAAACATCAACCAAAAATTACCAAGTGCCTGGCACCTGGAAATTGAATTCCATGTGCCAGGCACTGAACAACATGAAACGAGGCCTTGTTTTTACTTTTGCATCCACCTATACTATAATAAGACTGTTAAGCGTTAATAAATGAGGTGAATAACGTGTTTGATCGTTTAGAAGCGGTAGAAGACCGATACGAAAGACTGAATGAATTACTAATGGACCCTGATGTCATTAGTGATACGAAAAAATTACGTGAGTATTCAAAGGAACAAGCAGACATAGAAGAAACTGTACAAACGTACCGTCAGTATAAGGAAGTTAAGCAGCAATACAATGATGCAAAAGAGATGCTTCAAGATAATCTCGATGATGAAATGTCTGAAATGGTCAAAATGGAAATGGATGAACTTGAAGAGCAAATTCCACCGTTGGAAGAAAAACTAAAAGTTCTACTTATTCCGAAAGACCCGAACGATGACAAAAACGTTATCGTGGAAATTCGCGCTGCTGCAGGTGGAGACGAAGCGGCTCTATTTGCTGGTGACTTATACCGTATGTATTCACGCTACGCGGAAGCACAAGGCTGGAAACCAGAAGTGATCGAATCAAGTCAAACGGGTGTAGGCGGATTTAAAGAAATCATTTTCATGATTAACGGAAACGGAGCTTTCTCCAAAATGAAATATGAAAATGGCGCTCACCGTGTTCAACGTGTTCCTGCAACAGAATCAGGCGGACGAATTCATACATCAACAGCAACTGTTGCTGTATTACCAGAAGCCGAAGAAGTCGAAATCGACATTAACGAAAAAGATATTCGTGTCGATACATTCGCATCAAGTGGCCCAGGCGGACAAAGTGTAAATACAACCATGTCTGCCGTTCGTTTAACACACATGCCAACAGGAACCGTTGTGTCTTGCCAAGACGAAAAATCACAAATCAAAAATAAAGAAAAAGCGATGAAAGTTCTTCGTGCCCGTATTTTTGACAAGGTCCAAAAAGAAGCACAAGCAGAATACGCAGATATTCGTAAATCTGCGGTGGGTACCGGAGATCGTTCCGAACGAATTCGAACGTACAACTTCCCGCAAAGCCGAGTAACAGACCACCGTATTGGCCTTACAATTCAAAAGCTCGAGCAAATCCTTGAAGGAAAGCTCGATGAAATCATTGATGCACTGGTCGTTGAAGAACAATCACGCGCAATGGAAGAAGCCGATAAATAATGGAAACAACAAACAAAGTATACGAAGTCCTTCAGTGGGCTTCTTCTTTTTTAGAAAAATCAAGTTATGAATCTACGATTGCAGAAAGGTTGTTGATTCACCATACGGGCTGGTCACGGGCGGAGCTGTTGTCAGAGCTCCAAACGCCCTTACCAGCAAATGTATATGAAAGCTTTATCGCCGATGTAAAAAAATCAGCAGCAGGAATTCCTGTTCAGCACCTCATCGGTGAAGAAGAGTTTTACGGTCGTTCATTTGAAGTAAATAAAAATGTCCTCATCCCACGCCCCGAAACAGAAGAACTCGTTCAGCTCATGATTGGTCATATTCGTGAGTTACATAGTTCATCTCCTGAGCCGGCCCGTATCATTGATGTCGGCGCAGGAAGTGGCATAATTGGGATCACTCTAAACTTAGAGATACCCAATACTCGGGTAAGTGCGGTCGATCTGTCACCTGATGCTTTAGCTGTAGCAAAGCGAAATAACGAGAAACTCGGTGCATCTGTCGAGTTTTTCGAAGGTGATCTTTTGAGCCCTTTTATTGAGGCGGGCCAAAAAGCCGATGTCATCGTCTCAAATCCGCCGTACATCCCAGAGTCAGATCGTACGGAATTGAAGGAAAATGTCCGTGATCACGAACCAGACCTAGCCCTGTTTGCAGATGACAATGGCCTCGCTGTTTATAAACGGCTCATTGCCGAAATCCCGAAAGTTTTAGCATTACCAGGATTAATCGGCTTTGAAATCGGACATGGCCAGGGAGAAGACGTACGAAAGTTGGTTTTATCCACATATCCACAAGCTGAAGTGTCCGTCCACAATGATATTAACGGTAATGAACGAATTGTTTTTGCGAAAATAAAGGTTAGATAGCTGATATTCAGTTATATGCAAAGCTTGTTTGTTTTGATTTGGTGCGGATGAACGTGCTAAGTAGAGGAGGTCTGCCTTTGGTGAGGTCGGACCTCTATTTTTTAGTTGGTTTTTGAACCCTACAAAATTGAAGCAGCTTCAGTTGAAGCAGGTTCAAACTTGTAGGGTTCAATTTATGAATAAACAAGAGAAATCATGTATAAAACCACCCTCTATTTTGAATAAAAATACAAATATTTAAAAGGAGGAAATATAAAGCTTTTGTCGAATAAAAAAGTGAAATATATATAGGAAGGATTGAGTAGATGAAATGAGTGGTAATAGAAACTGGAAGGATCACCTGTTCTACCATGTTTATTCAAGGGGGAACCGTAAAGAAACGTTATTCCGCGATGTTGACGACTACATATTTTTTCAAGAACTTCTTTCTAAAACACAAGTTAAATATCCATTTGAACTAATTGCTTACTGCCTCATGAATAACCACTATCACCTTGAGATCCGATCATTCAAACATTCATTATCGAAAATAATGGAACATATTAATAAGCTCTACGCCCGCTACTTCAATCGTAAATATAATTTAACCGGACATGTTTTTGAACGGCGTTTTCAAGCAAAGCCAATTTATCAAAAACGAGGATTACTCATTGTAAGTCGCTATATCCACTACAACCCCGTAGAGGCAAACCTCTGTGAAACTCCGAAAGACTATCGTTGGAGCAGCTTCTCTCATTATTATCCCGAACTTCGGTCCACTCTCATAGACGAGAAACAACACCCGATCATCAACACGACACCAATTCTTTCACAATTTCCTGGAGATGAAGGCGAACAAAAACAAACGTATATTGAATGGTGCAAGTATTAAGAGGTAAGTTGAAGTATACATAAACGTTCAAAACCAAAAAAACTCCTATCTATTAACAACTTATTAACAAAGTTTATCCACAACTGTTAATAAAAAAAGGTTGTTATTCACCTGAAACCAATGGAAAACCCGCATATTATTTAGTTTTCCATGAGATTAACCATGAGTAGTTAACTTATGCACAATTATCTGTGTATAACTCTATCATTTTCAACAACCGATTCTCTATGTCACAACTTGTCGGACAAATCTATGTTTATATTATTCCTTGCCTGACAACAATGAGGACTAAGAGGAAGGTGAAGGAAATGTTATTAAAAAGAACGCAATTATACTTAATGTTATGTTTAACAGTACTTATTTTATCTTGGGAAGGAAATTATCTCGTACCTGCTCAAGCAGCAAATAGTGAAGTGATCCCTGAAGAATCTATTAGACTTCGAATCTTAAGTAATAGTAATTCACCGATCGATCAAACGTTGAAACTTAACGTAAGAGATGCGGTGAACACGCAAGTGACTGAATGGGTGCAACATTTTGATGAGTTTGAAGAGGCTCATGAATATATCGGACAAAACATTGAAAAATTAGAAGAAACAATTGCAAGTGAGCTTGAAAAGGTAGGAAAAAATATATCTTTTGATGTAGGTTTAGAAGAAACGTCATTTCCAACAAAGCGTTATGGGAACCGTCTTTATCCAGAAGGTCAATATGAAGCGGTTAAAATTACTTTAGGTGATGGACAAGGGGATAATTGGTGGTGCGTTTTATTCCCGCCACTATGTTTTCTCGACTTCTCAAATGATGAAGGGAAAGCAGATCAAGCAGAAATCGAAGCTGCAGAAGAGGAAGAAGTTGAAGTAAAGTTCTTTGTTGTAGAAGTAATCACAAATTTATGGGGAAAAGTTACGTCATAATAAAAAATCTATAAAGTTATCAACATATCTCTCTTTCTCTTTGCATACAATTTACTAGAATGCAAGAGAGAGGGTGGAGCAAATGAGTTTTTACGTAAGACAAGCAAGTGATAGAGATGCATTGACCATTAGACATTTTGTCGCAAAAGCAAGTGTGGATAAACTAACAGAACCTGTAGATTGGGATTCATTTTTAATCGCGGAAAACGATAAAAATGAATGTGTGGCCATTGTAGCCATCGAACCTGTCGGTGAAGGAAATGGTTTGTTAAGAAAGCTAATTGTAGATACTGATAAAGTGACAACATATTTTTTACTAGAGTTTGTGGAAGCTGCCTTACAATATGCAAAAGAGCAAAAACTAGAGTCAATTTATTTATTAGCGGCGAAAACGTCAAGCTTTCTACAGCAACTCGGATTTACGAAATGTCACGAAAATGAGTTGCCGGAAACATTGGAAGCACATGACGATATTACAGAACATCTATCCAATGACGGACCAATGTACGTCCATCACTTTCATTAATCGACAAATTATTCACAACTTATGCACATAGTAAGAGGGGTTATTCACACAAAGTTGTGGATAACCCCTTTTTATGTACAAATGATAAGATACTCGTTGACATTCTGTCCGCATCAAAGCAAAATATATAGCATTAACGAATCTTTGTTAACTTCTTTAATAATAGGCTGTGTTAAAGCTCAATGTTGATATCTTGGGATTTGAGGAATGGCAGGTGGTGACGCCTGCGGGAACAGCAACGAGCATCACTTCTTCGAACGACTTCGAGCTGCGACGAGTAAACGCAGGAGCCACGAACCGAAAATCACTCTGAACGAGTATTTATGAGTTCAGAGAAGTTGAGGTCGTGCCCGCGGCAAAGAAGACACCGTGAATGCAAGCAAAGTGCAGCATGAACGGATGTCACACTTGTGCCCAGAGGTGCAAGCATCCACCTATAATGACGAAAATCAACACCTAACTTTAACAGAGCCTAATAATAAGAAAAAATAAGAATGCTTAACTAAAGGGATCGTTCGGAACAAGATCGTATCATACATTATGAAATGCCTCATACTTGCACGATTATTTTTGATAATATAAATATGACTCACTCCTTAAAGGAGGAAGCAACAAATGAATGAAAAGCAAACAAACATGTGGATTGTGGATAAAGCTGTGGAAAAAATAAGTAACGATCCACAAATTCACCAAGCCGCGGAAATATTGAGAAAAAATGAAGTCATTGCCTTTCCAACAGAAACTGTATATGGCCTAGGTGGAAATGCAAGAAATGATAAAGCGATTGATCGGATTTTCCGAGCGAAAGGAAGACCTCAAGATAACCCGTTAATTGTACATATCTCTAATGAAAGCCAGTTAAAGGAATATGTTACTAACGTTCCAGAAAAAGCAGAAAAACTGATCGAAGCCTTTTGGCCAGGACCATTAACGATCGTCTTACCACATACTAACAAGTTATCCACAAAGGTGACAGCAAGTTTATCCACAGTAGGAATAAGGATGCCAGATCACCCGGTTGCTCTAGCGTTAATTGAAGTTGCGGGAATTCCATTAGCTGCGCCAAGTGCGAATACATCAGGAAAACCGAGTCCAACAACCGCCGAGCATGTGGCAAAAGATTTAAACGGAAAAATTGCTGGAATAATTGATGGTGGAGAAACTGGGGTTGGATTGGAAAGTACAGTTGTGGATTGTTCGAATAATGAAGTGATGATTTTACGGCCCGGTGGCATCACGAGAGAACAAATGGAAGCCGTTGTGGGTAAGGTGAACGTTGACCCAGCTTTAATAGAAGAAAACATGGCTCCACGTTCGCCTGGAATGAAATATACGCATTATGCCCCTGTTGCTCCTCTTGTTCTTATAGAAGGGTCTCGCTTATTTTTTGAAGAAAAAGTAAAGGAAGCAAAACAGGATGGAAAAACCATCGGCGCTTTAGTTTCTCATGAATGGAAGGGCATCCCTGATGTTGATGTTGAAGTTCTAGCAGGGTCCATTGAAGACTTATCCACAGTAGCTCACCAGCTGTATGATTCATTAAGAGCATTTGAAGACTATAAAATAGATATTATTTTTTCACAAGTCTACCCTGAGACAACGATTGGTTCTGCGATTATGAATCGGCTTAGAAAAGCTGCAGGTGGGACAATCATAAGCGAAAACGTAAAATAACAATATTTTAAAAATAATTCCCCTTGGACGTGCATAGGTTTAATATAGCTGGTCCAAGGGGTGATTTCGTGTTAGCAGAGTTTTTTACGATCGGAATTATGGCTTTTGCCTTAAGTATGGATGCTTTCTCCTTATCAATTGGGATGGGACTCCTTGGTTTGAGGTACCGACACATTTTAATGATCGGGTCTGTCGTAGGTCTGTTTCACGTATGGATGCCCCTCATTGGCCTCGTACTAGGGAAACTTTTATCGCAACATATTGGGATTTTTGCGTTTATTTTAGGGGGCAGCTTACTCATCTTATTAGGTGCCCAAATGATTCTATCCACTTTTCAAGAGGAGCAAGGCTCGATGCTAAGAATAACTTCTTTTGGAATTTTGTTATTTGCAGTGAGTGTTAGTTTAGATAGTTTTTCAGCAGGGTTAAGTTTAGGAATGCTTGGTGCAAAAACGTTCGTTACACTTGTCAGCTTCGGTGTAATGAGTGGACTATTAACTTGTATTGGACTATTAATTGGTAAAAAAGCAGGCGGTTGGCTTGGAGGATACAGTGAATGGCTAGGGGGATGTATTCTCATTTCATTTGGTATTAAAATCATTTTATCCATTCAATAGTAACTAATTTCAGAAACGAAAGATTTTCCATTTGAGGAGGATTTTTCGTTTTTTTATGATAAAATTGAGGGTAGGTATTGTTAGAATATGTCGACTTGGAAATGATAATGACAAGCCTTTGTATACCGAGTATTTAAGTCAAATAAGGTGATGCGTAGAAAGGGGATGTATACATGAAAAATGTATTATTTATTTGTACGGGTAATACATGCCGCAGCCCTTTAGCAGAAGCGGTTTTTGAACATAAAAAGACAAGTGATGAATTGAAAGCAAAATCAGCGGGGATTCATGCGATGGAAGGGATGCCAATATCCGAGCACTCTAAAACAGTATTGGAGAATAAAGGGTTTAACCATAAGCATGAAGCAAAAGTTGTTGATCCATCGTTACTGAAATGGGCAGATGTTATTTTAACAATGACAGAAAGCCATAAACGAACACTCATTGAGCAGTTTCCTGAAAAGGTGAATGAGATATATACGCTAAAAGAATTTGTCCACGATGACCCTGAAACAACAAAGCTAGTAGAGGAATTGAAAGATCAACAAGCACACCTTGAATTAAAAAGAGCAAAATTTATTGCTGATAACCAAGGAAAGATTGAAGAATACAACAAAACAAATGATGTTCAAAATCAACAAGAACTTGAAAAACAATTGTTAGACGAAATCATCCCTCACCAAAACGTAATTGATGAAATTGCAGGAAAGCTCCCTAGCTTTGATATTAGCGACCCATTTGGTGCAGATGTTGAAAGATATGATGAAACACTCACAGAAATTGAAAAAGCGGTTGAAAAGCTGCTAAAAAAACTAAAATAATATATGGAAATTCAAGGGGAGAGAGAAACGTCAATGGAGGGTAAAAAGTATCGCTTTAGTTTAAGGAAGAAAATGGTCATAGGCATTTGTACAGTAGCTGCGATTACTTACGCAACAAGTGCCGTTTTTATTTTTTATTTAAGTGAAATATTAGCAAATACGCTTGGGGTAAATGAAAATGTCTTTACTTTACTAACATTATTACTTGGGATCATCTGGTGTGGGATCCTTGGCTTTGTTGGAGCAACGATCATTGTTCGACCATTGAATGAATTAGAAACATCTGCACGCAAAGTAGCAGAAGGGGATATTACTGAAGATGTAGAAGTTCCAAAATCAGATGATGAACTTCGCGCATTAGCGTTAGCGTATAACAATATGATTAGTAACTTAAGATCTATGGTGCGAGACATTCATACCAACTTTGAACAAACGAATGAACAAGTCGTTGAAATTAAGTCCGCATCAAATGCAGCTGCAAATCAGGCAGAGAACATTTCACGAACAGTAGAGGAAATTGCATCAGGTGCAGACAGTTCAGCAAACGCAGTGCAAGAAACAGTCGAATCAATTGACGATGTCATTGAACTTGCAACGACTGTACAAAACCACGCAAAGCATTCAAATGAACTCTCGAATGGTATGGTAAAGACGTTAACTGAAAGTAAAGCAGTGATTCAATCGCTTGTTGAAGGCATTCAAACTTTAGCAAACAACAATCAGGATTCCCTTACTGCCGTGAATCGTTTAGAAACACATGCGAAAAAAGTTGAAGAAATTATTTCTCTTGTAGGTGATATTGCAGAACAAACAAATTTACTTGCATTGAATGCTTCCATTGAGGCAGCTAGAGCTGGAGAACAAGGAAGAGGTTTTGCAGTTGTAGCAGATGAAGTAAGGAAACTAGCTGATGAAAGTGGTACAGCAGTGAAAGGGATATCTGAGCTAATCCAAAACATTCAGCAGGAAGTGCAAAATGTTGTTAGGCAAATCACTGATCAAGTGTCAGCGGCAAATAGTGAAGCGGAAAAGGGAACAAAGACAAATGAAGCGATCGTAGAAATGACAGAATCAGTCGATGGCGTAGTGAAATCCGTACATGAAATTCTTCAATTAGTCGATCGTCAAATGACATCAATTGAAAATACCGCTCGTCAATCACAGGAAGTAGCAGCAGTTGCAGAAGAAACGTCTGCAGGAGCTGCAGAAGTCACTTCATCAACGCAAGAACAAACAGGTGTTATGGAAGAAATCGCAGCATCTGCTGAAGTTTTAGGCGACCAAGCGGATAAACTAAAGCAAACGATCAAACAATTTTCTGTATAAATGAAGGAGGATATTATGAAAGTAGCAATCGGTTCTGACCATGGAGGATACAGCTTAAAAGAAGAAGTTAAAACAGTATTAAAGGAAATGAATATTGATTTTGTCGATGTCGGGTGTGAATGTGAAGATTCTGTTGATTATCCTGATTACGGTATTCCTGTAGCAGAAAAAGTCGCAAACGGTGAATTTGATCGTGGTATTGTGGTCTGTGGCACAGGGATTGGTATGTCAATCGCAGCTAACAAAGTAAAAGGTGTACGCTGTGCACTCGTTCATGATTTATTTTCTGCTAAAGCGACTCGTGAACACAATGACTCTAACGTTTTAGCGATGGGTGAACGTATTATCGGTCCTGGACTAGCAGTAGAAATTGCACGTGTATGGTTAAGTACCGAATATGAAGGTGGAAGACACGAAAATCGGGTCAACAAGATTACACAATATGAACAAAATTAAGGAATGAAGGGCACGACCTTCATTCCTTTCTATACATAAGGATCTTTTCTGTAAGGAGGAGACATGTTCATGGATACAAACGTTGAAGAGGTTGAACGTAGTTTGTTAAAAGGGCTACGAGAGTTTCAACAATCTGCAAAGCTACGAGAAGGCCGAACGTTCGTAATTGGAACGAGTACGAGTGAAGTGAGTGGAAAGCATATTGGAAAAGCTGGCACAGAAGAAATAGCTGCAGCAATTTGGGGCGCTTTAAGGACATTTCAGAAAGAAACAGGGATTCATCTTGTATTTCAATGTTGTGAACATTTAAACCGCACCCTCGTACTAGAAAAAACTGTCGCTGAAAAAAATAACGTTGAAATTGTGCATGCAATTCCGGTTCCGAAAGCTGGAGGATCGATGGCATCATATGCCTACAAAAACTTCAATGAACCCGTTCTTATTGAACAAATTGAAGCTGATGCAGGCATAGACATTGGTGATACATTTATCGGAATGCATTTAAAACGTGTCGCTGTACCTGTAAGAACTTCAATCAATCAAGTTGGCGAGGCCCATGTCACATATGCGAGAACACGGCCGAAGCTTATTGGTGGAGAAAGGGCTGTGTATACCATTTCCGAAGAGGAAGGAACATGTGATTAACCATACTTTCAAGGTAGACATCAAATGTAATGAGTTTTAGGAAGCCCATACTTCCCGCGGCATAGAAGACACCGTGATAGCCAGTGGAACGTAGCTAGAGCAGATGTCGCACTTGTGCCTAGAGGTGAAAGCGAAGCAGCAAATGCTTCCCAACTAACGATTTATTTTCAGGGTAGACGTCCATGCGAAGTGATTTTCGCACCATGGCACATGAAATTTTTTATTTTGAGATATGTTTGACAGCTTGTGCGAGACTCCTGCGGGATCAGCACGAGCCGAAAATCACCCAAAACGAACTTTGAGAGTTTTGGGAAGTTGAGGCAGTGCCCGCGGCAAAGGAGACACCATGAAAGTGAACGAAGTGAGACTTGAATGGATGTCGCGCTTGTGCCTAGAGGTGAAAGCGAGCACATAAGCTGTCAAACCATAAACACTATTTTCAGGATAGACTAAAGCAAAATGACAAAAGTGTTAAAAATCGTTCATATAGACAAACCATGTAACCTCTAAATAGTACATATATTTAATATAATAGAAGCTCGTAACAAAAAAGGAGGACATAAAAATGACAACAATGAAAGTTGACTCACTATCAGAAATTAGAACAAATGACGCAGAGCTATTCGCCGCAATGGATGCAGAACTAAAAAGGCAACAAGCAAATATCGAACTGATCGCTTCTGAGAACTTTGTTTCAAAAGCAGTAATGGAAGCGCAAGGATCTGTGTTAACGAATAAATATGCAGAAGGCTACCCAAGCAAACGTTATTATGGCGGGTGCGAACATGTCGATGTTGTTGAAGATATAGCTAGAGATCGTGCAAAAAAGATCTTTGGTGCAGAACATGCAAATGTTCAACCGCATTCAGGAGCACAAGCAAACATGGCCGTTTACTACACAGTCTTAGAGCATGGTGACACAGTTTTAGGAATGAACTTATCCCATGGGGGTCATTTAACACACGGTAGCCCGGTAAACTTCAGCGGGAAGCAGTATGAATTCGTAGATTACGGGGTCAATGAAGAGACGGGAACAATTGTGTATGAGGATGTCCGTGAAAAAGCACTAGCTCATAAGCCAAAGTTAATTGTAGCAGGCGCGAGTGCTTATTCAAGAGAAATCAACTTCCGAAAGTTTCGTGAAATCGCAGATGAAGTGAATGCATATTTAATGGTAGACATGGCGCATATCGCCGGCCTTGTAGCAGCAGGGCTTCATGAGAACCCTGTTCCATATGCAGACTTTGTAACATCAACGACACATAAAACATTACGTGGACCACGTGGTGGAATGATCTTGTGTAAAGAGGAGTATGGGAAGAAAATTGATAAAGCAATTTTCCCTGGTCTTCAAGGAGGGCCACTCATGCATGTTATCGCAGCGAAAGCTGTGGCTTTTGGTGAAGCACTGTCAGACGAATTTAAAGTGTACTCAGAGCAAGTAAAGAAAAATGCCCAAGCATTAGCGGATGCCCTAAAGAGTGAAGGAATTGATCTTGTTTCAGGGGGGACAGATAACCACCTTGTTCTTGTAGATTTACGTAACTTAAAGATTACGGGAAAAATTGCAGAAGAAACGCTTGATCAAGTAGGGATTACAACGAATAAAAATACGATTCCGTATGACCCAGAAAGTCCATTTGTAACGAGTGGTTTACGTCTTGGAACAGCAGCAGTGACTACAAGAGGTTTTAAAGAAGAGGAAATGAAAGCGATTGGAAACATAATGGCAACCGTTTTAAAAGACGTAGAAAATAAAGCGAATTTACAAGAGGCAAAAACGAAAGTAGAGCAATTAACGGGCAAATTCCCATTATACGAAAACGAATAATATGACGAAGAAACAAGAGGGGGGGACATAACCTTCCCTTCCACCTCGATCGTTATTGAAGAAGACCAAGCCATCCAGAAAGGTTGGCACTCCGATTAATGAAGACCGACAAAAACTTTTTAACTCATACATTTATTCTTTTCAAAAACAGCTTGAATCGTTGTTGCTTTTTATGTAGAATTTTCAAAGAGTGTTTGAAAAGGACCATTTAATCATGGAGTAAATTTAAATAAAAAGGAGCGGTACGATGAACAACGTTTACGTGTTAGACCACCCGTTAATTCAACATAAGTTAACTTACATAAGAGATAAAAATACAGGGACGAAAGAGTTTCGTGAACTTGTAGACGAAGTGGCGAGTTTGATGGCATTTGAAATAACAAGACATTTACCGTTACAAGACATTGAAATTGAAACCCCTGTAAGTGCGGCAAGAAGTCAAATGATTGCTGGTAAAAAACTAGGATTAGTACCAATCCTAAGAGCGGGACTTGGTATGGTTGATGGCATTTTAAAATTAATCCCTGCAGCAAAAGTTGGGCATGTTGGTTTATACAGAGATCCTGAAACATTGAAGCCAGTAGAATATTATGTAAAGCTTCCTAATGACGTTGAAGATCGTGAACTTATTGTTATTGATCCGATGTTAGCAACTGGTGGGTCTGCGGTGGAAGCGATTAACTCACTTAAAAAACGTGGTGCGAAAAACATCAAACTTATGTGTCTAGTAGCTGCTCCAGAAGGCGTAGAAGAAATACAAAAAGCACATCCTGAAATCGATATTTACTTAGCGGCAATGGATGAGAAATTAAATGAAAAAGGCTACATTGTCCCAGGTCTAGGAGATGCAGGAGACCGCTTGTTTGGCACGAAATAAATAGGAAATTAAAAAGAAAAAGCAGCATTGCTTTTTCTTTTTTATAATGCTTTGTTAAAGGTAAGTGTTGATAAGGGCAGCGCCTGCAGCTATTTTTTTCATGAAATAGCTACGTCTGCTTCAAACGCACACGACGTCCTAATAACACGCAGGCTGTAGAGTGTGACGCTTTGGGCTAGTGAACGGATCCTCACTTTATAAAAAGCGGCTAGAGGAAAATACAACGAATTTTATAGGAATATAAACACCTTGTTATTTGAAAGGGGTAAAAAAATGACTGATCGAATTAAAGTAATGACGATTTTCGGGACTCGTCCTGAAGCGATTAAAATGTGTCCACTCGTATTAGAATTAGAAAAACATACACAAGATTTTGAATCGATCGTAACAGTAACTGGACAACACCGTGAAATGCTTGACCAAGTGTTAACAATTTTCGATGTAAAACCTGATGAAGACTTAAATATTATGAAATCGCGCCAAACGTTAACCGATGTAACAACACGAGCTTTACAAGGTCTTGATGAAGTAATGAAGCGTGTAAAGCCAGATATCGTACTTGTTCATGGAGATACAACGACAACATTTGTGGCAAGTTTAGCAGCTTTTTATAATCAAATTGCTGTAGGGCATGTGGAAGCAGGTTTACGTACGTGGGACAAGTATTCCCCGTTTCCAGAAGAAATGAACCGTCAACTGACAGGTGTAATCAGTGATTTGCATTTTGCCCCAACAGAAAAAGCTACGGCTAACTTAATAGCTGAAGGGAAGAATGAAGAAAGCATTCATATTACAGGTAACACAGCGATTGATGCATTAAAAACAACAGTTACGGATGAATATGAACATGACGTATTAAAGAAGCTTGGCGATGACCGAATGATCTTAGTTACTGCACACCGCCGAGAAAATTTAGGCGAACCAATGCGGAATATGTTCAGAGCAATTAAACGATTAGTAGAAGAACACGATGATGTACAAGTTGTTTATCCTGTTCATTTAAACCCACTCGTGCGTGAAGCGGCAGATGACATTCTTGGTAATGATGACAGAATTCACCTCATCGACCCACTTGGTGTACGTGACTTTCATAACTTCGCCTCCCGTGCGCATATTATCTTAACGGATTCAGGGGGAGTACAAGAAGAAGCACCGTCTTTAGGAGTTCCGGTTCTTGTTTTAAGAAATACAACAGAACGACCGGAAGGAATTGAAGCTGGTACATTAAAGTTAGCTGGGACAGATGAAGAACAAATTTATGACTATGCCAAGCAATTATTAACCGACGAAGAGGCATATAAAGAAATGTCGCGTGCATCCAACCCTTATGGTGATGGAGAAGCTTCAAAACGAATTATTGAAGCGATTCGCTATTATTTCAAGAAAAGAGAAGATCGACCTGAACCGTTTCGTCCATAAAAAAAAAGCTGTCGCATTTTTTGCGGCAGCTCTTTTTTTGCGACTAGAAAATTAGATTCTTTGTTTGAATGAAAGGCTTCTTTCTTTGGCATGATAAGGGAAAACGTAATTGGTATTTGTTCAAGAAAGGATCTTCAGACGGATTCCCAACGTGAGGAAGGCTGAAATCGACGCAAAACGAAATGATCACACGCGAGACGAGATGATCGCACGCGAGACGGAATGATCGCACGCACCATGCGTTTATCACACATAAGAATAGACAAGTAGAGGAGAAGGGATGAAGACGTACATGAGTGTTATAAGTAATTTATTTTCTTTATTTTATTACGTAATGAAAATGTTTCGAAAAGTACATAGAGCCTTGTTTATTAAAAGGTTTAGCATTATCACTTTATTAACCATCCTTTCTGTAGTAGCTATCACACCGAGTTTCGTTCAAGGTCAAAATTCTAGTAATGGAATAGGTCCAGTGACAACACCTGTTATTTTTCCAGAAAGACCAGAATTGCCGTCAAATGAGAATGAACAAGCAATATTTATCGTAGAAGCTGCGAAGAATCCGGAAGTAACGTTAGAAGAAGTCTTGGAAACTTTCCCAACTATTGAAACGCGTAAAACCTTTACAAAGTTGTACAACGGTTTTTCAATCAAAGCATCAAGGAAAGTAGCAGAAGAGCTAAAGCAATTAGATGGAATTAACCGTGTAGATGAAGTGGCGTATTACGAACCGACATTAGATGAAAGCATTCCATTTATTCGTAATGAACAACTTTTGAATAAATATTTAAGTGATGGTAGTAAAATTACAGGAGAAGGTGTAAAAGTGGCAGTGATCGACACCGGGATTGATTACCGTCACCCAGATTTAAAAGATAATTTTCATGGCGGATACGATGTCATCGATGAAGATGATGACCCAATGGAAACGTTAAAAGGTGAAGGGATGCCAACCATACATGGAACCCATGTCGCTGGAATCATTGCAGCCAATGGAAGGCTTCAAGGTGTCGCTCCAGAAGCTGAAATTTATGCATACCGTGCACTAGGGCCGACTGGGATGGGGACAACTGAACAAGTGATAGAAGCAATTGAAAAGTCTGTTGAAGATGGTGCAGATATTATTAACCTCTCGTTAGGAAACACAGTTAATGGTCCGGATTGGCCAACGAGCATTGCATTAGACAAAGCTGTTGAAAATGGTGTAATTGCGGTGACATCAAACGGAAATAGCGGTCCGAATTTATGGACTGTCGGATCACCTGGGACGTCTTCAAAAGCAATATCTGTAGGAGCTTCTACTCCTCCGATCAAAGTTCCTTATTTAATGACAAAACGAAATAGTGACGTGGAGATTCCAGTCATTCCTATGCAAAAGGCATTACCATGGGAGTTAAAAAGAGATTATCCCGCATATTACATTGGACTAGGTAAAGAAGAGGATTATCATAATGTTGATGTGCGAGGAAAGATCGTAATTGCAGAAAGAGGGCAGATTTCATTTACGTTTAAAGCAAAACTAGCAAAACAAGCAGGTGCGAAAGCATTGATTGTCTACAATCATACAGATGGTGAATTTGCAGGTATGTTAGAAGAACCGACCGAGCTCCCTGTAGTAAGTGTTTCGAAAGAAGTTGGCGAACAGTTGAAAGAACAAATGGAGAAAGAGGAAATATACATTCGAACAATTTATCGCGAAGAAGAAGATTTAATGGCACCATTTAGTTCAAGAGGACCTGTCACACATACGTGGTCGATAAAACCTGATCTCGTAGCACCAGGAGTAAAAATAGATAGTACAGTCCCAAGAGGATATTTAGATTTGAACGGTACTAGTATGTCAGCTCCTCATGTAGCAGGGGCAGCAGCTTTAATTAAACAAAAGAATCCTGATTGGAATCCCGAACAAGTGAAAGCTGCATTGATGAACACAGCACTACCAATTGCTGACCAAGATGGTAACCAATATCCCCCACATATACAAGGGACGGGGCGGATTCAGATCGACAAAGCGCTAACGACAGAATCTCTTGTCTATCCGGGAACCGTTTCATTTGGAAAATGGTCAAGAGATGATAGCCGCTTGGAAAAAACAGTCGAGGTCACAATTGAGAACATCTCCGATAGGAGAAAACGATATACAGTTGAACCCCCATTTGAGGTTCCAGATGGTGTGCAATGGAAAGTGCCATTTTCATTATATTTACAACCAGGTGAAAAGAAGACTGTAACAATATCAATTGATGTACTTCCATCAGTGTTTGAGGAAGGGATATATCATGATGAAATCCAAGTGAAAAGCGAAGATGAAACGATTCGAATTCCTTATTTGTTTTTTGTTGAAGAGCCTGAGTATCCGAGATTAATGGCATTTATGCTTGAACAATCGACAGAGGAAAATCTTTATCAGTATGAAGTGTACTTCCCAGGCGGAGCAGAAACTTTTGGAATTGCTTTATATGATCCTGATACATTTAGGTTTATTAAGTATATTGATGTAGAAGAAGATATAGAGCGCGGAATGTTTGAGAAGAAAATAAAAATTGAAGATGTACCATCGGGTATTTATAAAGCGCTTATTTTTGCAGAAAAAGATGGTCACGAAGACACAATCGAAAGAGATGTATTTATCGGAGAGTGGTAATGATAATCAATGGCTCCTCAAGAAGGTTGTTGGAGTCATTGATTTTAGACTTAATTTCATCTCCCGTACGGCCCTGCCCTGGTTACATTAAATAATAAAAAGCGAGGCTTACTAGTCGTAATTTTCGGAAAATATATTTTCTCTAATTTACCAAAGACACTCAAGAGAAAATTATGTATAATAAAGAAGGAAAATGTCTATTTTATGATAATTCTTTCATTTTATGCATGAAAGCGTTTTTATTCTGAAAATTATTGACATAACTCCCTTGCTATTGTACGATTACAAAGCGTGTGCTGTTCTCAGTTTTTTTAGCTGTAACTAGAAATGAAGGAATTCACATTAAGGGTGGGAGAAGATGATTGACCCTTCCAAAATTCGCCAAACGATGAAGTTCTTTGCACTCATGACAACGATCAGTTCTTATTTCGTAGGCTGTACCCTCGTTGGAATATTTGGCGGGAGGTGGATGGACAACTACTTTGATACAGGTAGCTTGTTCCTAGTTACAGGGTTGTTGTTGGGATTAAGTGCAGCGGTGACAGGGATCTATTTTACCATTCGCCGTTTTTTAGGAGGCGATTCTGATGAGTGATTATAGCATTGTTGCAAAGAGGTATTCTCTTTACACGATCATCCTCATCATTGTATTTTTAGTGATAGCTCAATTTGCAGTAAACAAATCTTTTTACTTTGGACTTGCCCTAGGAGCAGTTTTTAGTTTATTGAATTTATTAAGTACATATAGGCAAGTGAAAGTGATCGGAGAAATGGTAACAGGTGGTACTGTAGCTTGGACCTTTGGTACGGTCTCGCGGATTGTTACAGCAGTTATCGCTGTTTTTATTGCAATGCAATTCCCAGCATATTTTGATATGACGGGTGTAATCATAGGTTTAATGATTACCTATGTTTTCATATTAATAGAACCCATTTTTTACGTGAAACAGCTAAGATCAAACTGACGTTTTGCGTCAAAAAAGTTTTGAAAAGAGGTGAGAGTATTTGGGAAGTAATTACACAGAACCCGTTGTCTATTTATTTGGCAATCCACACTTAGGGATTAACTTAGCAAACGTGTTCATGGTTACGGTTTCTCTTGCAATCGTGTTTTTTCTCCTGTTTTTTATGTCTAGGACAATTAAAATGTATCCAACAGGTGCACAAAACGCTCTAGAGTATTTAGTCCAATTCATTAAAAATGTCATTAGTAGTACGATGGACTGGAAGCAAGGGAAGCACTTTGTTGTACTAGGGGTCTCCTTGTTATTATATGTTTTTGTATCGAACATGGCCGGGATTCCATTTGAATTTGGCCAGTACACGGAAGAAGGAAAAATTGTTTGGTGGAAATCACCGACATCAGATCCGATGCTTACTCTTTCCTTAGCATTAATGGTCATAGTAATGACTCATATTTACGGTCTTAAGCTGAAAGGCCCGAAAGAATATGGGAAAGATTACTTCCGCCCAGTGTGGTTTCTATTTCCATTTAAGATTATCGAGGACTTTTCTAATACCTTGACACTTGGAATGCGTCTTTATGGTAACGTGTACGCAAAAGAAGTGTTGATGGTCATGCTCGTTGGATTGGGAACATCTTCTATCATGTGGGGGATCTTTTCATTCTTACCAATGGTTGCGTGGCAAGTTTTCGGTACATTTATTGGGGGACTACAAGCGTTTATCTTCTGTATGTTAACGATGGTGTACATGTCCCACAAGGTTAATGAAGAACATTAATTGTTTTATTGATTAATGAAAGAACATATGAAACAAACATTTTTTCAAATCCATATCAATGGTAATTTTGCTCTTATTTTTTTATAGGGCGTTACAAAATAAAACTAAACTAAATTTTTTAAGAATCTAAAGGAGGATTTTTATTATGGGTATGCTCGCTCTTTCAGTAGCAATCGTAGCAGGTCTTGCAGCACTAGCAGGTGCATTTGGTGTTGCAATTGTAGTTCGTAGTGTTGTACAAGGAATTAGTCGTCAACCAGAAATGAAAGGTCCAATTCAATTACTATTATTCATCGGTGCACCGTTAGTAGAGGCGATTCCAATCCTAGCGATCGTTATTGCCTTCATGTTATACGGTCAAATGGGATAATTGAATACAATTATTAGTTAGGTTCAGACGTTTCGTTTGGACAACCTTACACAAAGGTGCTTTACATACTAAAGCAGCTTAGACCAGTGTAACAACAAGCTTAAATGGCGGAGAACGTTAAATAACACTCTTCGCCATTCCTTTTGATAAGGATGAAAGCGAAGGAGGCGAAATCATTGCAAGCATTGTTTGGAGACACATTTACTTTCTTAGATGCGGTATACCAAATTTTTGGTTTTCTAGTGTTAATGTGGCTTTTGAAAAGATACGCTCTCGGTCCAATTATGGAGATGATGGAAAAGCGTGAAAATCATATTGCTGATCAAATCTCCTCAGCGGAAAAGAACCGTGAAGAGGCAGAGAAGTATTTAGCCGAGCAACGTGAAGCGATTCAAAGTGCTCGTACGGAAGCAAAAGAAATCGTTGAAAGAACGAAAAAGCTAAGTGAACAACAAGCTGAAGATATTATTGCGAATGCAAAAAAAGACGCAGATCGTATAAAAGAAGCAGCACTTGCCGAAATCACTCAGGAAAAAGAACAAGCTATTTCCGCGCTTCGTGAGCAAGTTTCTACCTTGTCTGTTCTTGTGGCAAGTAAAGTGATCGAGAAAGAATTAGATGAACAGGAGCAAGAAAAACTGATCCAAGAAACTCTTAAAGAAGTGGGCGAAGATCTATGAGAAGGCATCAAGTAGGCTTTCCTTATGCAAGTGCTCTTTATGACATTGCAAAAGGTAATCAATCAGTAGATCAAACAGCTGCGGAATTAGAGGCGGTTACACAAGTACTAAATGATACGAAACTTCTTGACGAAGTGTTCAAACACCCAAAGGTCTCAAATAAAGAAAAGAAACAACTCATTCAGGACAATTTTTCTGCGCATATTAGCCAAACTGTACTGAATATGCTTTTCTTTCTCGTTGATCGAAAAAGAGAAGATGCGATCTTTGCGATAAAAGATGAATTTGATTCTCTTATCAATGAAGACCAAGGTATTGCGAAGGCAACTGTAACAACAGCGAAGCCTTTAAAAGATGATGAGAAATCCACAGTTGCAGAAGTTTTTACTAAAGCATCTGGAAAGAAACAGCTGTTAATTGAAAATGTTGTTGATAAATCGATTATTGGTGGGTTAAAGGTACGAATCGGTGATCGTATTTATGATGGAAGTATCGCTAGGCAGCTTAATGATATTCAACAGCAGATGATACAAGGGAACGTTAGTAGATAGGGGTGAACGTAATGAGCATCAGAGCCGATGAGATCAGCTCTCTTATAAAGAAACAGATTGAAGGTTACCAATCTGAGATTGAAGTAAATGATGTTGGTACCGTTATCCGAATCGGTGACGGAATTGCTGTTGCTCACGGTCTGGAAAATGTTATGGCCGGAGAGCTTTTAGAGTTTTCAAACGGTGTTATGGGGATGGCACAAAACCTTGAAGAAAACACTGTCGGTATTATCATTTTAGGACCTTACACAGACATTCGTGAAGGTGACGAAGTTCGTCGTACAGGTCGTATTATGGAAGTTCCAGTAGGTGAAGAACTTCTAGGGCGTGTAGTAAACTCATTAGGTCAGCCAATTGATGGAAAAGGACCTATTGAAACTAGTAAAACTCGTCCAATAGAAAGCCCTGCACCAGGTGTAATGGATCGTAAATCAGTACATGAACCATTACAAACAGGTGTAAAAGCGATTGACTCATTAATTCCGATCGGACGTGGTCAGCGTGAGTTAATTATCGGTGACCGTCAAACGGGTAAGACAGCAATCGCAATTGACACAATCTTAAATCAAAAAGATGAAGATATGATTTGTATCTATGTTGCAATTGGTCAGAAGGAATCGACTGTTGCAGGAGTTGTAGATACACTTCGTCAACACGGTGCACTAGATTATACGATTGTCGTATCTGCAAGTGCATCTCAACCAGCACCTCTTTTATTCCTAGCCCCATATGCAGGAGTATCAATGGGTGAAGAATTCATGTATAACGGTAAGCACGTACTCCTTATTTATGATGACTTAACAAAACAAGCATCAGCTTATCGTGAGCTATCATTATTATTACGCCGTCCGCCAGGTCGTGAAGCTTACCCAGGGGACGTATTCTACTTACACTCTCGCTTACTTGAGCGTGCAGCAAAGCTTAGTGACGATAAAGGCGCAGGCTCGTTAACTGCACTTCCTTTCATCGAAACACAAGCTGGTGACGTATCAGCGTATATTCCAACAAACGTTATTTCCATTACTGATGGGCAAATCTTCTTAGAATCTGACTTATTCTTCTCTGGGGTACGTCCAGCAGTAAACGCAGGTCTATCCGTTTCTCGTGTAGGTGGTTCTGCACAAATTAAAGCGATGAAGAAAGTTGCTGGTACATTACGTCTTGACTTAGCATCTTATCGTGAACTAGAAGCGTTTGCTCAGTTCGGGTCAGACTTAGATAAAGCAACACAAGCAAAGCTAAACCGTGGTGCACGTACAGTTGAAGTACTTAAGCAAGGACTTCACCAGCCATTAGCTGTTGAAAAACAAGTTGTTATCCTTTATGCATTAACCAAAGGTTTCTTAGATGATATTGAAGTGGAAGACGTGCGTCGTTTTGAGTCTGAGATGTTCACATTCTTAGAACACAATAATAAAGACCTTCTTGCACAAATTAAAGAAACTGGTAATCTGCCGGATGAAGATGAGCTGAAAAAAGCAATTAGTACATTTAAAGAATCATTTAGCTCTTCGAAATAAACCACGGATAACATAAAGTAATTCAAGTGTGTGTTTAAAAAGGAGATAAAAGCTGACCACGTTACTCAGTTTTTCTAAGACTTTTTAAACAACCTCTTTTAAGCAAAGGTGGTGAAGAACAGTGGCTTCAATGAAAGATATAAAAACGAGCATAACTTCAAAAAAGAAAACGAAACAAATCACGAAGGCGATGGAGATGGTTTCAGCTGCAAAGTTAAACCGAGCCCAATCTAAAGCAACTGCCTTTTTTCCTTATACGGAAAAGATTCGTGAAGTTGTTAGTAGTATTGCATCGGGGAATGGAGATACTGAAACGTCCCATCCAATGCTCGAAACACGAGATGAAATAAAGAAGACAGGATATGTCGTTATTACATCAGACCGTGGTTTGTGTGGTGCATATAACAGTGGTTTGTTACGTCAAACATTAAATTTAATTAAAGAGCGGCATCAATCAGAAGATGAATACGGAATCATTGTGATTGGGCGAGTAGGTCGTGATTTTTTCAAAAAACGCGGAATGCCAATTTATCAAGAGATCATAGGGCTTGCCGATCAGCCTGAATACTCGGATATAAAAAATATTGCTTCCACCACTGTTCAAATGTTTACGGATGAAATATTTGATGAAGTGTATATTCACTACAACCACTTTGTTAGTGCGATCAGCCAACAAGTGACGGAAACGAAACTCTTACCATTAAATGAATTTGATGGGAATGACGGTAATGATGAGAGTGCGACTACTAGATTAGACTACATGTATGAGCCGAATCCGGAAGTCATTTTAGAACAGTTATTACCACATTATGCAGAGAGCTTAATTTTCGGGGCATTGTTAGATGCTAAGGCAAGTGAATTTGGAGCACGAATGACAGCAATGCGTTCTGCGACAGATAACGCTGATGAAATGATCGACGGTTTAACGCTATCTTATAACAGAGCAAGACAAGCGGCGATCACTCAAGAAATTAACGAAATTGTCGGCGGTGCAGCTGCCTTAGAATAATAGCTCGAGTTGGTGAGAGTGAATACATACCCTCTCAAAGACAAGTGGTCAGATAGGAAGTAAGGAGGAAAGAAGATGAATAAAGGACGCGTCACTCAAGTAATGGGTCCGGTTGTAGACGTACAATTCGAACGCGGACAATTACCTGAAATTTATAACGCACTTAAAGTTCAACATAAAGCCGAAGCTTCTGGTGAAGTGGACATTGACCTTACGTTAGAAGTAGCACTCCACCTTGGAGATGATACTGTACGTACAATCGCTATGGACTCTACAGACGGAGTTATTCGTGGCATGGAAGCTATGGACTTAGCAAAGCCAATCTCTGTTCCTGTTGGAGATAATACATTAGGACGTGTATTTAACGTATTAGGGGATAACATCGATTTAGATGAAGCAATTCCAGAGGATGTTCGTCGTGACCCAATTCATCGTTCAGCACCAGAGTACGATGATTTATCGACAACAACTGAGATTCTAGAAACAGGTATTAAAGTAGTAGACCTTCTCGCTCCTTATGTAAAAGGTGGAAAAATTGGTCTTTTCGGTGGTGCCGGTGTAGGTAAAACCGTATTAATCCAAGAGTTAATCAATAACATTGCCCAAGAGCACGGCGGTATCTCTGTATTCGCTGGTGTAGGTGAACGTACTCGTGAAGGTAACGACCTTTACTACGAGATGAAAGACTCTGGAGTTATTACAAAAACTGCAATGGTATTCGGTCAGATGAATGAGCCGCCAGGAGCGCGTATGCGTGTTGCCTTAACTGGTTTAACAATGGCTGAATACTTCCGTGATGAAAAAGGTGCAGACGTACTACTTTTCATCGATAACATTTTCCGTTTCACGCAAGCTGGTATGGAGGTTTCTGCCTTACTTGGACGTATGCCTTCTGCCGTTGGTTACCAGCCAACACTTGCAACAGAAATGGGTCAACTTCAAGAGCGAATTACATCAACGAAAAAAGGATCTGTTACATCGATCCAGGCAATTTATGTACCTGCCGATGACTACACAGACCCTGCACCAGCGACAGCATTCGCTCACTTAGATGCAACAACAAACTTAGAGCGTAAGTTATCTGAAATGGGTATCTATCCTGCGGTAGACCCTCTTGCATCTACATCTCGTGCCCTTTCACCTGAAGTTGTAGGTGAAGAGCATTATGAAATTGCTCGTCAAGTACAGCAAACACTTCAAAAATATAAAGAATTACAAGATATCATTGCAATCTTAGGTATGGATGAGTTATCAGATGAAGATAAGTTAACGGTACACCGTGCCCGCCGCATTCAATTCTTCTTATCTCAAAACTTCCACGTGGCGGAACAGTTTACTGGTCAGCCAGGATCTTACGTACCTGTTAAAGAGACGATTAAAGGATTTAAAGAAATTATTGAAGGTAAGTACGATGACCTTCCAGAAGATGCTTTCCGTCTCGTAGGCCGTATTGAAGAAGTTGTTGAGAAAGCGAAGGAAATGCAATAGGAAGTGACTTATAACATGGTTAAATGCATGTTTTCCATGTTATGAACACTTCGTTAAAGGAGGAGGGTGAACCGTGAAGACGATGCAAGCAAATGTCGTCACTCCTGATGGCAGTGTATTTGAAGGACAGGTAGAAATGGTTGTCGCGAAAACTTTAGATGGTGAGATGGGGATTATGGCCAATCACTTACCACTCGTTTCGCCACTATCCATTGGTGCCGTTCGTATAAAAAAAGATTCAAAGGTTCAGCTCATTGCTGTCAGTGGCGGTTTAATGGAAGTTCGCCCTGACGAAGTAAATATATTAGCTGAATCTGCTGAACTCCCATCAGATATCGATGTAGCTCGTGCTCGTGCAGCAAAAGAACGTGCAGAGCGCCGCTTAGAGCAAGCGAAAAAAGATAACATCGATTTCAAGAGAGCAGAATTAGCTCTGAAACGTGCGATTAATCGCCTTGAAGTTTCAGATAGATAAATACCCTAAAAACACTCGCAGCAATTTGCTGGCGGGTGTTTTTTTGCAAGCTTTTCATTGATTCAACTTTGTTGTGAAATCAACACTAGACTTGAACAAAGCCTTTTTTAAAAGGTTGTTGCTTGAATCAATTTCATAATTTCGTTTTTTGTGCAATGAAACGAATGATATTATAAATTTATCATTAAGTGTACGTTTTATTTTGAAGTGAAGGTCACGCTCATTATTGGGAATTAGTTATCATATTTTGAGTTATGAAATTGATTCGCTTTTTACACGTTAGAATTTATAAAATTTTAGCTAAGAAGCAATTTCGGCGTAGTGAAAATTTTTATGTGTATAGTATAAGTGCAACTACGCCTTTGTCTTCGCCTAAAAGGCTCGCCAATCGGCGAGTTTTCTTTATAAATAGAAAAAAGTCGAATGTCTGCACGTTTCAATCCTATTTTAACAGTAGAAAAAACTTGCAGCACTTTTTGTGAAAAAATCTCCTATTCCCTCGGTAATTGGTGAAACATGTCCCTTTGAAATCTGTAGAATTCGACGGATCCTATTAATGATCTCCATAAATCTTCATAGAGAATCTTCAATGATCTACTTCAAAAACTTGTAACAAATTCTTTTTAAAATCAAGACATATTTATTTCAGATAATGAATTCAATAGTAAAGGAGGGACTTGTTCTATATAAATAAATAACGAGATGTCCAAACCGTGTTTCACAAAATATGTGAAAAGTTCATTTTTTGGACACACTTTTTAAACAAAGTTATTTATTAAGTTTGTTTATAGAACTGTTATATATATACCCCCACAACTGTTATAGTCTTTGTAAAGAAGACTAGATGCCAATTATAAAGGAGGAATGCTTGGAAATCTGAGCTGCTTCAAAGTGTCACTCATTGTCCATCTGAAAAAAATCACACAGATGAATTGGGAATAAAAACCATTCAGAATAAACAGATAATTTACTTAAGAATAACACAAGGAAAGTATGTATAAAAATAATGATTATTTGATAATATTTAATTTAATTAAATTTAGCGGGCTTGACTTCAAAAAAACTCTTTCATATCAACGGGTGTAAACGATTATGATTTATTGAACACCCAATTAACAACATAATCACTATAACAACGTTAGAAAACTGAGAATTCAGAATAATATAGACAATTTTTGATGTACTTTGTTATAATTTGGGTGTGAGTTGGAGTAACACAGTATCATGAAATGGAGGGGAGTGAACATATGGAACTGGGAGTTTATTATGACAGTTTGGTGTATGTCATTATCTTTATTTTGCTAGGAGTTGCGCTTCCAGTCGTAGCACTCACGTTTGGCCGGTTTGTTCGACCGAAAAATCCCTATAAGGAAAAATTGACGACTTATGAAAGTGGGATCGAGCCAACGGGAGATGCTCAAGTCAGGTTTCACGTCGCCTACTACATTGTAGCGATTGAGTTCATCATTTTTGATGTTGAAACCGTTTTCTTGTACCCATGGGCTGTTGCTTTAGATCAGCTAGGGTGGGTAGGTCTTAATGCAATGTTAATCTTCATTACGATTTTAGGATTAGGGCTTGCATATTCTTGGAAAAAGAAGGTGCTGGAATGGAACTAAAAGGGTTTAAAGATTTAGAACACTATGATCCGAGAGTATTGGAAGATGTAAAGAGGAATGTATTTTTTACGAAAGTTGAACAGTTAAAAGCGTGGTCAAGAACATCATCACTTTGGCCATTAACGTTCGGTTTAGCTTGTTGCGCGATCGAAATGATGGGAACCGGTGCAGCAAGATATGACTTTGACCGTTTCGGGGTCATTTTTAGAGCGTCACCTCGTCACTCTGATGTCATGATCGTAGCCGGAACTGTTACTTCTAAGATGGCACCTGTTCTACGAACTTTGTATGACCAAATGCCAGAGCCGAAATGGGTGATTGCGATGGGCTCATGTGCAACATGTGGTGGTCCATACAAAGAAGCGTATAGTGTATTGAACGGTGTAGACAAAATTGTTCCAGTTGATGTTTACGTTGCTGGTTGTCCACCAACTCCTCCTGCATTATTAGATGGTGTTGAAAAATTACGTGAGAAGATTCGCCTTGAAGCAAAAGGAGAGAAGGTGAGTCCAGAATGACAGAAGAAAAAAACAACAAACAAAATCAAGAACAAGAGGAACAAGAAGAAGTAGTTGAAGTGCATCCGAATCAGGAAGTTTTAGACATGTTCGTTGAAAAGGTAAATCACTTCCAAGGAGATGAAGTCGTCGCAGAAGCGAAGCTGAACTTTGATAAACCGATGATTATACTAGAAAGCTCTAATTGGTCTTTGAAACTAGCAAAATTCCTTCATGATGATTCCGACCTTCAATTTGATTTTCTCTCCTGCATTACTGGGGTTGATTACGATGAACATATGGAAGTCGTTTACAACTTTTACTCCACAAAATTAGATCAGTATTTATATGTCAAAGTAAAAACACCTCGTGAAAAACCGTCAGTTGTCTCAGTCGAATCGGTATGGAAAACAGCTGATTATTTAGAAAGAGAAACATATGACTTACTAGGAATAGACTTCCCTGGACATTGGAATTTAAAGCGTATCTTGCTTGAAGATGATTGGGAAGGTCATCCGTTAAGGAAAGACTACGTCACAGACAAGAAAGCCCTAGGCTTGGATTAGGGGGTGCTACGTACATGGCGATTAAAACAGAAGAAATGACGTTGAATATGGGGCCGCAACACCCAAGTACACATGGTGTTTTCCGTTTGCAAGTAAAAGTTAATGGAGAGACCATTCGTGAAGCAGAACCGATTATGGGCTATTTACATCGCGGGTCTGAAAAGCTTGCTGAAGGGTTTATGTATTCGCAGTTTATCCCTTACACAGATCGACTCGATTATTTAAATGCCATGACAAATAACTATATTTATTGTGCTGGTGTTGAGGAGTTGCTAGGTTGGGAGATACCTGAGCGCGCAGAGTACTTACGAGTCATTACGATGGAATTAAACCGAATTGCAAGTCACCTTGTTTGGTGGGGAACGTATTTACTAGATATCGGTGCATTAAGCCCATTCCTTTACGCGTTTAGAGACCGAGATTTGATTTTAGATCGATTAAATGAAATTAGTGGTGCTCGAATGACCTTTAACTACATGCGTATCGGTGGGGTGAAATGGGATGCTCCAGACGGGTGGATCGAAAAGGTAATAGAAACGGTAAAAGAAGTTCGTGAAAATATTAAAGAGTATGACACGCTCGTTACTGGAAATGAAATATTCCAGGCGAGAACGATAGGGGTAGGCAAGTTATCAAAAGAGGATGTTATTAACTGGGGGCTAACAGGACCAATCGCAAGAGCAAGTGGGGTCGGTATCGATTTAAGAAAAACAGAGCCATATTCGATATATGACCGCTTCGACTTCGATGTACCAGTACGTGAAGAGGGAGATGCTTTTGCAAGATATAAAGTGAGAATTGCAGAAATGCATGAATCATTAAAGATCATTGAACAGGCGTGCGATCAAATACCAGAAGGGGACATCATTCATAAAAAAGGAAAGCGATTAATGATGATTAAACCTCCTGCTGGAGAAGTATACAAACGCTGTGAAGCTTCAAAAGGTGAAATTGGTGTTTATATCATAAGTAACAAAAAAAATAAACCATACCGTGTAAAGCTTCGTAGACCATCCTTTGTAAACGTCTCGATCTTGCAAGATATGTTAGTAGGAGAGTCAATTCAAAACCTCGTTACGATTTTCGGAAGTTTAGATGTCGTTCTCGGGGAGGTTGATGCGTGATGGATTTACTAAGTATGATCCTTTACGCGGTCATCGTTCTTCAATTATTACTAGGGGCAGTTACGTTCGCGATATTATTTGAACGAAAAGTAATCGGCTATATGCAAATTCGAGTAGGACCAAATAGACACGGTCCTTGGGGAATGTTTCAAACAATAGCTGACGTAATGAAACTCTTGCTGAAAGAAGATATCATTCCGCAAGCGGTAGATAGAAAGATCTTTATTTTAGCGCCGGTCCTTTCATTTGCTCCTGCTTTTGGTGTTTTGGCCGTTATTCCATGGAGCGAAAACATATACGGCGCGGACTTAAATATCGGTCTGCTTTACTTTTTAGGGTTATCATCGATTACGATGCTCGGTGTATTAATGGGAGGATGGAGTTCAAATAACAAATACTCGTTATTAGGTTCTATCCGCGGTGTCGCTCAAATGGTAAGTTACGAAATTCCACTCGTCTTATCCGTTTTAGGGGTTGTCATTATTGCAGGCTCCTTGAATTTGAGAGATATCGTATTTTATCAAGAAAGCATGGGCGTATGGTTTATCGTCCCACAAATTTTAGCGTTTATCGTATATTTAATCTCTTCAATTGCTGAATTAAACCGATCACCATTTGATTTGCCAGAGGCCGAATCAGAACTTGTTTCTGGTTACCATACGGAATATTCCGGATTTCGCTTTGCTTTCTTTATGCTCGCAGAATACACATATGCTCTTGCGATTTCTGCGTTAGCAACGATTCTATTCCTTGGAGGCTGGTTAGGCCCAGCATTTTTACCAGGAATTGTTTGGTTCTTGCTTAAGATGTGTATCTTCATGTTCATCTGGTATTGGCTACGTGCAACATTACCACGTGCGAGAGTCGACCATTTAATGAAATTCGGTTGGAAGGTACTCATCCCGTTAGCGTTACTAAACATTGTTATAACGTCGATTATTAAAGTGTGGATGGGGTGATAAAATGTTTCGTTTACTAAAAGGTTTCGGTGTAACGCTGAACTATTTCAGAAAAAAGAAGTTCACCATCCAATATCCAGAAGAAAAAGTAATTATGCCTCAAAGGTTCAGAGGGATTCACCGTTTCTTCCCTGATAAATGTATCGTTTGTAATTTATGCGTTCAAGCATGCCCAACAGATGTCATCACGTTAACAGGGAAAAAGAGCGAAGAAAATCCAAAAAAGAAAGTGATCGATACGTACAATATCGATTTTCAAGGCTGTATTTTATGTGACTTTTGTACAGAAGTTTGTCCGACAGATGCGATTGTTATGACAGCGCGGTATGACAATTTGTGTACCTTTAATAGGTCTGAACATTTTAAAGATATAAAATGGCTTTCTGATAACCACATATATGGAAATTACGAAGAATCGGATCCAGTGCCGGAGCCTGAAGGAAGAGGTGAAGGTAAGTGAATGTCCACATGATCTTTTTTCTCATTTTAGCAATTGTTGCAATAGCTGGTGCGGTCTGCGTTCTCGGTTTTAAGAAGATTTCTCACCGTATTGTTTCGATGGCGTTTAGTTTTTTAGCGATAGCAGGTCTGTACTTCTTGCTTCGTGCTGAATTTATCGGGATCGTTCAAATTATGGTGTATGTTGGGGCGATTACGATCCTATTCATCTTCGGTATGATGATGACAGACCACAGAAATGTATCGTTTGGAGGCAACCCACGTAAAGTTCATAAATTCTTAAGCTTTATCGCTGTATCTGGTCTTTTAGGAGCAATGCTCTACGGAATAATAAGCATGGATTTGCCGGTAAACGAAGACCATTACATTGGTACAGCAGAAAGTATTGGACTCGAATTATACGGGAATTATATCATCGCCTTCATTGCTGTAGGGTTTTTATTAACAGCCGCCCTTGTGGGAGCGATTGTTATCGCGCGGAAGGAGGCTGAATAATATGGTGCCAATTACGCTGTTTTTAGCACTAGGAGCCATTTTATTTTGTATCGGATTATACGGAATTTTAACAAGACGTCATTTAGTCATAGTCTTAGTATGTGTTGAACTTATGCTTAACTCAGTCAATATTAATTTAGTTGCTTTCTCTAGTATTGGACCATTTGCCAATATTACAGGGCAAGTATTTACACTGTTCGTCATAACCGTCGCAGCAGCTGAAGCAGCTGTCGGTTTAGCTATCCTCATCGCGCTTTATAAAAATCGAAAGTCAATCGACATCATTAAACATGATTTACTGCGCTGGTAAGGATTTGAACACCATCTTTATGAGACTAAACGAAGAAAAGGTGATGGTATGATACAAAACGCCTGGTTAATACCGGTCTTTCCGCTAATCGCCTTCATCATCCTGTTGTTCTTTGGAAGAACGCTTAAACGGAATGCTTCCTACGTTGGAATAACAGCCTTGGCCCTTTCTTTCATTCTTTCAGTGATCGTACTGTTTGAACGGATTGGCGGAGAAACTTACACATATGTCGTTGAATGGATTACATTTGGCAGTAGTACAATTACCATGGGGTATGAAGTTACTCCATTAAATGCAATGATGCTTATCGTTGTAACTCTTGTAAGTTTATTAGTCCACATTTTCTCAAAAGAATATATGCATGAAGATGATAGAATCCATGTTTTTTATTCATATTTAGGATTGTTCTCATTTTCGATGCTTGGTCTCGTCTTAGCTCCAAACGTTTTACAACTATTTATCTTTTGGGAGCTAGTCGGTCTTTGTTCCTTCTTACTCGTTGGATTTTGGTACTTTAAGCCTGAAGCGGCAGCAGCGGCTAAAAAAGCTTTTTTAACGACGAGAATTGGGGATGTTGGACTTCTTATTGGTCTTGTTCTCCTCTTCAATGCAACTGGAAGTTTCGAATATGGAGAAATTTTTGCTGCAGTTGAAGCAGGGTTAGTCAATGATACGATGATTACGATCATCGCGATCTGTATTTTCTTAGGGGCTGTCGGTAAATCAGCACAATTTCCTCTTCACGTCTGGTTACCTGATGCAATGGAAGGGCCTACACCGGTTAGTGCGTTAATCCACGCAGCTACGATGGTAGCAGCTGGGGTGTACTTAGTTGGGGTCATGTATCCATTATTCCTAGCATCAAGCACAGCAATGACAGTCGTTGCATACACAGGGGCGATTACCGCGTTATTTGCAGCAACGATCGCACTTGTGAACACAGATATTAAACGAATATTAGCATATTCAACGATTAGTCAGCTAGGTTTTATGATGTTAGCACTTGGTACAGCCGGTTATGTTGCAGGACTGTTCCACCTTATGACACATGCATTTTTCAAAGCGTTACTTTTCCTTGGAGCAGGTAGTGTCATTTACGCTGTGCACCACCGACAAGATATTCGAGAAATGGGTGGTCTTTGGAAGCGAATGAAAGTAACGTCTGTAACCTTTTTACTTGGTGCACTAGCTATTGCAGGGGTCTTCCCATTTGCTGGTTTCTGGAGTAAAGAAGAAATTTTAGCAGCAGCTTGGTTAAATGGTGACGCCTTACTATTTACAATGGCTATTGTTACAGCGTTTATGACAGCTTTCTATATGTTTAGACTATTCTTTAAAGCCTTTACAGGTGAATTCCGTGGCGATCATGAACCACATGAAAATACGAAATTAATGACAATGCCGTTAGCGGTGTTAGCATTTTTAGCCGTTACTGCAGGGCTTGTAAATGCACCGTTTGCAGGGTATCCGCTAGAAGGGTTTCTAATGCAAGGTTTAAACATTGGCGGCCAACCTCACGGTGAACTATGGTTAGCGGTTCTTTCATTAGTTGTTGCAGGTGGAGGGATTCTCCTTGCATGGGCGATGTACTATAAAGGATCCATTTCACCAGATGCCGTTTCTGGAAAAGCTCCGGCTGTCCATAAATTATTATTAAATAAATATTATATGGATGAGCTATATGCAAAAGTGTTCGTTCGTCCGACAGTCGCAATTGGTAAAGTATTATGGGAGCTTGATCGATACTTTATTGACGCGATCGTAAACTTCGTTGGACGCTTGACAAAAAATACAGGGCGAACATTTGGAAAACGTCATGACGGTCAGCTTCAGACATATGGCCTTGTGACGATCATCGGAGGAATAGCGATCATTGCTCTTGCCTTCGTGTTAAGGGGGTATTTAGGATGATCCCAAATATTCTATCAATTCTCGTGTTTTTACCACTCATTGTGGCGCTGTTTATCTTAACCATTCCAAAAGAGAATCAAAATGTCATTCGTTCATTAGCAGTAGGAACCGGTGTCATTACGCTTGTCTTATCACTTGTTATCTGGCATGGATTTGATCGAAGCTATTCAGGATTACAATTTGAACAATTTGTTCCGTGGATTGATATCGGCTTTCTTCAATTAAACTATGAATTGGGTGTTGACGGTCTTTCAATGCCACTTCTCGTATTAACGACCGTCGTTACGACACTATCAATCTTTGCATCCTTTTCTATTAAGGAACGAGTAAAAGAATTTTACGTTTGGATTCTCGTTCTTCTTACAGGGATGCTCGGTGTATTTGTTTCTTTAGATTTGTTCCTTTTCTTCTTATTCTTTGAGCTAACGCTAATTCCAATGTTTTTCATTATCGGAATTTGGGGTGGAAAAGGGAAGGAATATGCATCATTTAAGTTCTTAGTCTATACAGGGCTTGGAAGTGCGATCATGTTCATTGCCTTTATTGCGATGTACTTAAAAGGCGCAGAAGCGATGAATTTCCAAGAAACATCCTTTAGTATGATCCGCTTAGCGGAAATTTATGCGAATCCGGCAAACCCAGAAGCATTAACAGCTACATTTAAAGGCGGGTTATTCTTAGCCTTATTCGTTGCTTTTGCCGTTAAGCTACCGATCTTCCCGTTCCATACGTGGTTACCAAATGCACACGTTGAAGCACCAACTGCTGCGAGTATGATTTTAGCAGGTGTGTTATTAAAAATGGGTGGTTACGGTTTATTAAGAATCGCATTTGGTATTTTGCCAGATCAAGCAGCTCGATTTGCAACTCTCATTGCAATTCTTGGTGTTATCAACATTATATATGGAGCATTGCTCGCACTCGTTCAAACCGATTTGAAACGACTTGTTGCCTTCTCGAGTATTAGTCATATGGGTATTGTTTTACTCGGAGCTGCATCAGTTACTGTATCAGGAATGCAAGGAGCGATTTTCCAGCTCGTCTCGCACGGGTTCATAGCTGCCTTACTATTCTTTATGGTCGGTGCTATTTATGAACGAACAAAGACAAGAACGATTTCAGAACTTGGCGGCTTATCCAAATCAATTCCTATACTTGCAGGTTTTATGTTAGCAGCCGCGATGGCGTCAGTTGGCCTTCCAGGGTTATCAGGCTTTGTCAGTGAGTTGTTAGCATTTATCGGTATCTTTGGTGCACCGGCTGAAATTATTCCAGCAGCAACATTAATTGGTGTGATCGCAGGACTTGGAATCATTTTAACCGCAGCATACCTCCTTTGGGCAATGCAACGCACAACATTTGGAGAAATGAATGAGAAATATAAAGGTCTCCAAGATGCAAGGCCAATGGAATATATTCCGATGGTAGGACTATTAGCATTAAGTCTCCTTATTGGAATTTACCCGAACATCTTAAGTGACGTCATCAACATTACAGTAATCGACTTCGTGTCGAGGATAGGGGGTTAAAGACAATGTCAGCTTTTGATGCCAACTGGTCTTTAATGACTCCGGAAATTGTTTTTGCTACTCTGGCGCTGATTATCTTTACAATCGACTTTATGACTGGGATCCATGGGAAAAAGCCTTTTATTGGGCGTTTAAGTATCATTTCCCTTTTAATCACGATCGTACTCGTGATTTTGACAAATAATCAAACAGCTAGTATTGCTGATATGTTCTATATTGATGCGTTTGCGATGATCTTTAAAGTCATTCTCCTCTCAGGAGTAGCGCTCGTTATCGCAATAAGTATGTACTACTTAGACCGTAATGAAGATGTCTATCAAGGAGAATATTATTCACTTATGCTCTTTGCAGCGTTAGGAACGATGATTATGGTCTCCTCAGCAGACTTAATTACGCTATTCATCGGTCTAGAGATTCTCAGTATTTCTTCGTACTGTTTAGCCGGGTTTAAAAAGCATACGAAGAAGTCAACAGAAGCTGCTTTAAAATATGTGATTTTAGGTGGAGCAGCGTCAGCGTTTATTTTATACGGAATGTCATTCCTATATGGATTAACAGGAACGACAAGTCTTGTAGAGATTGGGCAAGTAATGCCGACTCTATTTGAAGAATATACGTTTATGGTCACACTTAGCTTATTATTTATGTTAGCAGGTTTTGGCTTTAAAATTGCCATCGTTCCGTTCCATATGTGGGCTCCAGACGTATATGAAGGGTCACCGACTCCGGTTACAGCATTTTTAACAGTTGTTTCCAAGCTTGCAGCATTTGGGATCATCTTACGCGTCTTCTTCGTAGGATTTGGCTCAGTATATACAGAATGGGCTTTCATTTTCGCAATTTTAGCGGCTCTGACAATGATTGTCGGAAACTTTATCGCTTTAACACAAACGAATGTAAAAAGACTTATGGCTTATTCTGGAATTGCGCAGGCGGGATATATACTCGTTCCAATTGCAGCTGCTTTAACGTTAAATACAACACTAAGTATGGTGGCATTTTACGCTGTTGCTTATGTACTAATGACATTAGGTGCATTTGCGGTTATTACGCTTGTTACAGAAAAAGCGGGAAGTGAAGACATCACAAGCTTTTCAGGGCTGTATCGCCGTTCACCGTATATGGCCATTGCCATGACCGTATTTCTCGTCTCACTCGGCGGGCTACCACTTACAGCTGGATTCTTTGGCAAAGTATATATTTTATACGGAGCTGTCACAGCTGATATGCTATGGCTTGCAGTGATCATGATTGTTACAAGTATCGTTTCGTTTTATTACTACTTTGGGATCATCAAGCAAATGTTCATGCGTGAACCAAAAGAAAGTGATAGAGAACTTCAAGTACCTACTGCCTTATCAGCAGTTGTTACCGTTTCTCTTGTGGGAACGATTCTTTTAGGAATCTTGCCAAACTTGTTAACGAATTACTTTAACAACATAGGCTGGATGGCAATGTTTATGTAAAAGATTTGTATGACGGACAGAAAAAGTCCCCTGCTTACGCACTATTTACTGAGTGTGTTAGTGGCGGGGCTTTTTTTATGATCAGACTTGGCGATAAGCTTAGTATAAAAAGCTCAGGGGAGGCACTCGATTTTTTCAAGGCACTAAATAAACTTTGGTGTTAAAAATGTTTGAAAAAATTAAATGGAGGAAAGAAATCTCTCAAGAGTGGCTGTTGAAAATAAGTACTAACAAAGTAGCTCTGTAAGAAAATTGAAGTTTTTTCTTGGAGTAGGTTTACAAGCAAACATCTTGGGTTATGTACTTAAATACAAAGTCGATTTGAGCTCATTCGACAGCAACAAACAAATATCCTCCATATGCAACAAACAGGAGTATAATCCTACAAAATTAGGGAATTTAACCATAGCATTTTCAGCCACTTTTATGTATCATTAAGTTTGTCCCCGTTTATTCATTTAAGGTTAGCCCTTTTTAACAAATGAGTGGTTAAGCAAAATGGTATAAATGAGGGGAGATAAAAAAGTCGTCGTAAACATTGAAGCTGTTACGAATGTATGTGGAGGGGTTAAAATGCTTGAGTCTATGGGTCAACAGGCATTGTTGAGTATTATTGTTAACTTATTAGTGCTTATCGTTGTCTGGTGGTCAATCCAGTCTTTTAAGTTCGATTTATTTTTAAAGAACCCAGAAGGGGTAAAGGCAAAAGCATTTATAGTTTTATTTACTCTTAGTATTACCCACTTAGTAAGCAGCTTCTTACTCAATTATTTGAATTGGTCTATGATGCTAAGACATCTGTTTTAACAGAAAAAGTAATTACACCATGGTTAGTCGCTCTTGTCATTAATTAGTGGATACTTCCATGTATGTCTTTTTCCTAAGAGGCAACAATTTAAATAAGAAATAGTCGTTGGAAAGAGCGTCTTGGGAGAAGGTAAGAGGAAATTTCATTTATCAATTTAGAGTTGGTATTTATTAGCGATTCAAAAGTCGACCTAATGAAAATGAGGCACATTTATCCACTGATGTGACAAAAAAACGCATAATAGAATGTAACAATTCACAGAACGGTTGTTCGTCAACAGTGCACTTATTTATATCGTCATTGTATGAAGAGTGATTTCTTTTAGCAAATGAACTTTATAAATATGCTGAGCAACGCATAACATCTCTTAAATAGTTGACGAAAAGCAGATGATCTAGTTTGGCAAGAGTCGCTAAACTGAGATGCAACTTAACTGCTTCAAAAAAAAGTGGCAATTTTGCACTTTTAAGTGAAACAACCATCACTAAAAAGCGTATATAATATATGAAGCTTCGTTTATTCCCGTACCTAATAGGGAAACCGCGTTCTCCACTCTGTTCGCCACGGGTAAATCGCTGCATACAATCCATCGATCCGTTGAAGGGACAGTAGCAGGAGGCAATGGCAAACAGGCATTAATGAACGAGCAACAGAAATTGTCACAGACTTTGAGGCTGATTACGTTGAACAACTTCTCGAGAAATCTTTCGTTTCATTATCAGCATACACATCTTTTTTGGTTAATTCAATTGAAACGAACGGACAATCGATGAAATTAAAGTAGCATTAAGAGAAGAATTACGATTGGGCGGCGAAATAACCGTTACAATTGGCACACCAATTATTACGACTGAATATTAATAATATAGAATATGGACGCGGAGGGGAATACTTTGGAAAAAATCATCGTCCGCGGTGGCAGGCGCTTGAACGGCACTGTCCGAGTTGAAGGAGCTAAAAATGCCGTTTTGCCGGTCATCGCTGCATCCATTTTGGCCAGCAAAGGGAAGAGCACAATATATGATGTACCACCACTTGCTGATGTATACACAATCAGCGAAGTTTTACGAAATTTAAATGCAGATGTTTCTTATGAAAACGGTCAGTTTTCTGTTAATGCAGAAGGTGATCTAAACGTAGAAGCACCGTTTGAATATGTTCGTAAAATGAGAGCATCATTTTTAGTGATGGGCCCTTTATTAGCACGTAAGGGTCATGCACGTATCGCTTTACCTGGAGGATGTGCAATTGGTTCAAGACCAATTGACCAACACTTAAAAGGCTTTGAAGCAATGGGAGCCGAAGTAGAAATCGGTAATGGATTTATCGAAGCAAAAGTTAAAGATCAGTTATGTGGCGCAAAAATTTATTTAGATTTCCCAAGTGTAGGGGCCACGGAAAACATTATGATGGCAGCAACAATGGCAAAAGGTACAACGATCATTGAGAATGCAGCAGAAGAGCCTGAAATTGTTGATCTTGCCAACTATTTGAATGCAATGGGAGCAAAAGTACGTGGTGCAGGTACTGGCACAATTCGTATTGAAGGTGTAAAAGAACTAACAGCAGCAGAGCACACGATTATTCCTGATCGAATTGAAGCGGGAACGTTTATGATTGCAGCTGCAATCTCCGGAGGAAATGTACTCATTGAAAATGTTCTACCAGAGCATTTACGTCCATTAATTGCAAAAATGACAGAAATGGGTGTCATCATTTTTGAAGAAAGTACCGGTCTACGTGTCATCGGACCAGAAAAGCTTAAGGCAACCGATATCAAAACGATGCCGCACCCTGGTTTTCCAACAGATATGCAATCACAAATGATGGCACTAATGCTATGTGCTGAAGGCACGAGTGTGATTACTGAAACAGTATTCGAAAACCGTTTTATGCATGTAGAAGAATTCCGTCGCATGAATGGAAACATTAAAATTGAAGGTAGAACAGCAATTATTTCTGGACCAACTGAACTTCAAGGTGCAGAAGTATCAGCTACAGACCTTCGAGCTGGTGCAGCACTTATTTTAGCAGGACTCGTTGCAGACGGTTATACACGTGTCACAGAATTAAAGCACGTGGATCGTGGCTACGTAAACTTTTCAGGTAAACTGAAAAACTTAGGTGCAGACATTGAACGCGTGTATGAAGAAGAGCATACTGAGTTAGAAAACCTTGAAGCACCAGCACCATTGAAAATGGATCCAAACTTTGCTTAATAGTGAAAATGTAGTATAAAAGTTACACCTTAAAACCCCTTGATCATCAAAAGGTTGCGATGATCAAGGGGTTTTAATATATGGTTATGAAATTTGACGGAAATAGCTATCTAGGGTGAGGATACAAGCAACTTTTGAGTGAATACTTGCAACTAGGTTGAGAATACAAGCAACTTCAGAGTAAATACAAGCAACTTTAGTGTAAATACAATCAACTAGGGCGAGAATACGAGCAATTTCAGTTTTTTCCGTCAGAGAAAGACCAACACGATTGATTCCATTTCACTCAATTTAATTTGCTCTAGTAATTCTATTAAAATCTAGTATATTCTTCTCTCTTTTTGTTCTAACTAGTAATAGACGTTCATAGATATTGTTGTATAGAGCGTTGAACAAGCACCTTGAGGAGAGGAGATCATAAGTGATGAAACAGCTAGTATTTTTTACACTACTATTAATGGTTGTCTTGTTAGTTATTCCATCAATATTAGTTGTAGCTTTTCAAAAAGATGAACCGGGACTGTCAACATACGAGAGGGTTAATGATGAGGAACCTGAGCCAGTTATAATGGGAGAAGCTGAAGAGGTAGAGTATATCTCTGTTTTTAGAGCTGAACAAGAAATCATTGAGGATGTTCCATTTGAAGAATATATAGCTGGGGTAGTCGCTTCTGAAATGCCTGCTACTTATGAAATGGAAGCATTAAAGGCACAGGCGCTTACTGCCCGCACGTATATTATTAAGCTTTTGACAACCGGTACAGATATTAATTTACCGGATGGAGCAAATGTGACAGATACTGTTATGCATCAAGTATATAAAAATAAAGAAGAGTTAATAGAGCGCTGGGGATCAGATTATGAATGGAAGATGGCGCGTGTAAAGCAAGCTGTCTACGAAACTGGAGGAAAGATCATCACATATAATGGTGAGCCAATTACTGCAGCTTATTTTTCGACGAGTAACGGTTATACGGAAAACTCCGAAGAATATTGGAAGAATGAAATTCCTTATCTACGAAGTGTAGAAAGTCCTTGGGATAAGTCGTCGCCTCGTTATGCAGGTGAAAAAATCCTTTCAGTACAAGAATTCGAAAAAGAATTGAATGTAAACATTAATAATGGTCCTCCAGGAGAAATCATGAGTAGAACCACTGGTGGAAGAGTGGCAGAAGTAAATATAGGCGGTATAGAATTTACAGGTAGAGAAGTGAGAGATTTACTAGATCTTGATTCAAGCGACTTTGATTGGGAACGACAAGGGAATATGATTCGAATTGAAACAAGAGGTTGGGGTCATGGCGTTGGAATGAGCCAATTTGGTGCAGACCAAATGGCAAAGGATGGGTACGATTATAAGGAGATTATCTCTCATTATTATCAAGATGTAGAAATTGATGAGGCAGAAGATGTACTTGGGCTTATCATTGCACATAAAAATCGTCCAACTGAAGAAAATGGTGAAGGTGATGGAGAAGAACAAGCATTTGCAAACTAACTTTGGAAACTTTGGTGGTAAACAACCATGCTAATGATTTACACTTGATGCCCACAAAATGTATTGTTGCTTTAGATAAGGATGGAAGCACCTTGCAAAGCGAAAGTTAGTAGCTTCTACTTTCAAAAAATTTTATTGAAAATATGTCTCTTTTTAATACGTAAAATGTATTTTCAGGATAGACTTCCATGCTTATTTTATTGGTAGCGCCATAAGACATGAAAAAATTTTTTCATTTTGAAATATGTTAGACAGTTTGTGCGAGACTCTGACGGGAACAGCACGAGCCGAAGTTCACCCTAAACAAACTTAGTGAGTTTTGGGAAGCCCGTGCCGTGCCCGTGGCAAAGGAGACACCATGAAAGTGAACGAAGTGAAACTTGAATGGATGTCGCGCTTGTGCCTAGAGGTGAAAGCGAGCACATAAACTGTCAAACTGAACCACTAATTTTCAGGGCAGACTTTAAGACAAAAAAAGTACGAAATGGATTAGAAAGGAATCAATTTCCAAATTCCGTTTTTGTGCAATTCAACAAATGATATTATTAATTTATTATTAAATGTATGTGTTATTTTGAAGTGATCGTAACGAAAGGCGGAGACTCCCAGAGGATCAGCGACGAGCAATACTTCTTCGAACTGCTCCGAGCTGCGACGAGTAACCGCAGGAGCACTGTTTATCTGTGACGAGTAATCGCAGGAACAACGACGAGCAATACTTCTTCGAACTGCTTCGAGCTGCGACGAGTAACCGCAGGAGCACTGTTTATCTGCGACGAGTAACCGCAGGAGCAACGAGCTGAAGATCCACTTAGGCGAAGAGTGATCGAGCCTAAGTTAGCTGAAGACCCATCGGGAAAGCGCCCGTCTGAAGTGGAGTTCACGCCCATCATTTTGAATTTGGCATCATGTTTTGAGTTATGAAATTGATTCGAAGAAAGAAAATTTTCAAAATAATGTATAAACTCCTCGTGATTTGATCAGAATGGTTGCTGAGGTGGTGATCAAATGAATCATAACGAGGAAAAACAAGCTTCCAAAAGGGAGCCATTACAGGCGAAATTGAAACGTCTAATGAAAAAGCGTTGGGCGGTGCCCGCACTTTATCTAACACTAGCAGCAATCTTTTTGACAACATTCTTGTGGTTAACTGGTACTAGCGAAGACTTAGCAGAGGATCAAAGAGACTCAGAGTTTGATATAGATCAACCTGGGGACGAAGATCAAGCATTAACCGATGAAGAAGAAGCGGTTCCAGTTACAGCAAGCAATGAAGTGTTTGAAATGCCAGTGTTAGACGAAAACGAAGTTTCTGTTGTTGGTGAATTCTATGACTACGAAGCTTCTGCAGAAGATCAGCAAAATGCCCTTATTCGATACAACAACTATTACTATCAAAATCGAGGCATTGATCTATCTTCAGAAGAGGGTGAAAGCTTTGATGTAATCGCAGCAATGAGCGGTACAGTTGTCAAAGCAGAAGAAGATGCCCTATTTGGAAATGTTGTTCACGTCGAACATGATGAAGACATTGTTTCAATCTATCAAAGTTTAGAAGGTGTTCAAGTAGAGGTAGGACAAACTGTAAAGCAAGGCGATGTTATCGCACGAGCTGGTCGAAACCTATACAACAGTGACGCAGGGATTCACTTACACTTTGAAATCAGAAAAGAAGGTGTACCAGTAAATCCACTAGATTACATGGAACAACCAATGTCATCTTTACCTGAGATTGAACCAAATCAAGCTGCTGATGAACCAGGATCAGAAGAAATGCCTGAAGAGTCAGAAGCAGATAAACAAGAATCATAATCAGTGAAGAAAAAAAGTAGATTGAAAAAAACTAATAGCACTCCCGCCCATAACAAAACTGTCAGGACTTAACGTCTTGGCAGTTTTGTTTTTCCTGTGTGAAAAAAGGATACACTAAACGATTCAATGAAATTATTTTGTGTCCGAGCATATAAATCTATTTAGGAGTAGAACGAAGTACGTGAGTTCTTTGCCATTATGTAGTCTGGTGCCAATGTGAATGAAAATAAGAAGAGGAGTCGCCAAGAATCGTTCATAGAACCTTTGTTTAGAAAAACAATTAAGTAAAAAGTTCACCTACATTTACTCGATTAGCATGAGTTACTTGTATTCTCACTCTAGTTGCTCGTATTCTCACTCGAGTTGCTCGTATTCTCACTCGAGTTGCTCGTATTCACATGAAAGTTGCTCGTATTCACATGAAAGTTGCTCGTATTCTCACTCGAGTTGCTCGTATTTTCCACTCGATTTGTGATCTAACTCCCACTTTCTTTACTCCTGTTATTTCTTGAATATTTCGTCTTTTTTTGTACAGATCTTCGTTTTTAGGCATATCTAAGGATTTCCCCTAATAAAATTTAACAAACCTTACCACAATGAAAGGTCGTTCAAGGAGATTGAGGAGGGTCACAAGCAACCTGAATTTAACGAGGAACGCAGCTCAAATCAACACGATCAGTCAACGTATAGGTGTGCTGTCTTTCTTCGTCTTTTTGAACTCCAGAAACACTAGGGAGGCGAGAGGTGTGCACGATTACATCAAGGAGAGAACAATCAAGATAGGCAGGTACATCGTAGAGACGAGGAAAACAGTGAGAACAATTGCAAAGGAGTTTGGCGTTTCAAAAAGCACTGTCCATAAAGATTTAACAGAACGCTTGCCGGAAATTAATCCAGAGCTGGCGAATGAAGTGAAAGAGATTTTGGATTACCATAAGTCGATTCGCCACCTTCGTGGAGGAGAAGCGACGAAAGTGAAATATCGCAAAACAGATGTTCAACCAGACAAAACAGTAAAAACGAAAGTGTAAAAATTCATGAATTCCTCCCACTTTTTTCTGACAAATTATGATAAAATGATTCATTAGATACAACTTATATGTAGAAACGGATAAAACTAAAGCCATAAGGCGAATCAGTTCAGGGAGGATATCAAAAATGCTTGGAAGGGATATTGGTATTGATTTAGGTACGGCCAACGTACTGGTTCATGTTAGAGGAAAAGGCATTGTTCTAAATGAGCCGTCAGTTGTGGCGATTGATACAACGACAAAAAAAGTTTTAGCTGTAGGGAAAGAAGCATTCCGTATGGTAGGAAGGACACCTGGGAACATCGTTGCTGTTCGTCCATTAAAAGATGGTGTCATTGCTGACTTCGATACAACAGAATCAATGTTAAAGCACTTTTTAAGCAAGGTGAAGGTAAAAAGCTTATTTGTAAAACCGAGAATCCTAATTTGCTGCCCAACGAATATCACCTCAGTTGAACAAAAAGCGATCCGTGAAGCTGCTGAGAAAAGCGGTGGTAAAAACGTTTACCTTGAGGAAGAACCGAAAGTTGCTGCCGTAGGTGCAGGGATGGATATTTACCAACCGAGTGGGAATATGGTGGTAGACATTGGCGGTGGAACCACAGATGTTGCTGTATTATCAATGGGAGATATCGTCACCGCCTCTTCCATCAAAGTTGCAGGGGATCGCTTTGACAGTGAGATCCTCAACTACATTAAGAAAGAGTACAAGCTCTTAATTGGTGATCGAACCGCTGAAGATATAAAGCTTAATGTAGGAACGGCATTTGAAGGTGCACGCGATGCAGAAATGGACATTCGAGGAAGAGATATGGTATCAGGGTTACCAAGAACGATTACAGTGAATTCTGATGAAGTTCGTGGAGCCTTAGAAGAATCTGTTTACCATATCGTTCATGCTGCAAAGAACGTCCTTGAACAGACTCCTCCAGAACTATCTGCAGACATCATTGATCGTGGCGTCATTTTAACAGGCGGCGGGGCTTATTTGCACGGCATTGATCAGCTGTTAGCAGAAGAATTGAAAGTACCTGTTTTTGTAGCTGAAGAGCCGATGGATTGTGTTGCAAACGGTACGGGAATTCTACTAGAAAACTTAGATCGTGTACAAAAGCAAAAAATTAAAGTGTAAACCTAGTAAGTGGGACAAGCTTATAGATGAGTGTTGCCAATACTTTTTTACATAAATGCTGTAAATAAATAGGTCAACAGTCACATATATCGATAATTTGTAAAAATGACCTAGACAAAAACCGATATAATAATGAGAAGAAATTGGACCGGTACGGTTTAAATTGAGGTGAGTGGAATGCTTCGTGGATTGTATACCGCAGGCTCTGGAATGATCGCGCAACAAAGGCGCCAAGAAATGCTGACTAATAACTTAACAAATGCGAATACACCAGGTTTTAAAGCAGATCAAGCGTCAATGAGGACGTTTCCGAATATGCTTTTAAATGCAATGGGAACCGATCATATGAAAAAGTACGGATCGAACCATATTGGTGAACTCGCAACAGGAGTCTATATACAAGAGGGGACTCCCGATTTTCGCCAAGGAGATATTCATGAGACTGGGAATACAACCGACATGGCTCTACTTCAAGGTGTTGTTCCGACGGATGAGGAAACAGGGCAAAATGCAATGTTGTTATATACTGTTGAAAATGATGAAGGTGATGTCCGTTTTACGAGAAATGGGAATTTCACGATCGATGGAGCGGGTTTTTTAACGACATCTCAAGGCCATTATGTTCTTGATGCAGATGGTGAGCGTATCGAGGTTCAAAATGAAGATATTCGAGTTGCACCAAACGGTGAAGTTTTCTCCGCAGAAGAGGAACTTCTCGGACAGATAAATGTTGCAGTCGTACCTGACCCTGCACAACTGGTGAAAGAAGGAAGTGGCTTCCTTAGATATGAAGGGGAAGCTGACATTGTTTCAGCGATTGACAATGATGATGTAACCTATCAAATCCAACAAGGGTTTATTGAGCGTTCAAATGTTGATGCTTCTCAAACAATGACGGAAATGATGAGTGCGATGCGGGCATTTGAAGCCAATCAGCGTGTATTACAAGCATATGATCGTAGTATGGAACGAGCAGTAAACGATGTAGGAAGATTAGGTTAAGACATAAAATGAAAGAAAATAAGGTTGACTGAATTGGAAGTAGGTGAAGGTGTTGAATCAATCAATGATTTCTGCTGCTGTAACGATGGGACAGCTGCAAAAGAAGTTGGATTTAACGAGTAATAACTTAGCAAATGTAAATACAACGGGATATAAAAGGCGCGATGCGAGCTTTTCCGATTTATTGTTTCAGCAAGTGAATAACCAAGTCGTTGCAGAACAGGAAACAGGTCGTTTAACACCGAATGGAATTCGTGCAGGTTCTGGGGCAGCATTAGCACAAACAGCTGTGCGTTTTGAACAAGGAGCGTTGCAGCAGACCGATCGTCCTCTAGATATTGCCTTAACAGAAAAAGGGTACTTTTTTGAACTAGCTCCAACAGAAGATGGTGAACGACGTTTTACTCGTGATGGAGCCTTCTACTTATCACCGAACCCAAACAATGCTGGTGAAAACTATTTAGTGAACCAGGACGGCGACTACGTTTTAGGTGAGGACGGAGAGCCAATTGTTATTCCAGCAAATTACGAAGATTTACAAATTACTGACCAAGGTACAATTCAAATTGTAATAAATGGTGATGAGACTGAGGTTGTTGGTCAGTTGCAACTAGTGAATATCACGAAACCACAATTATTGAATTCAATTGGAAACAATGCCTATGTTTTTCCAAACCTCGACGATCTTGATTTAGAATTTGGAGATGTACTAGAGGAAGCAGTTGGAACAGACGTTTTTAGGCAAGGGTCACTAGAAATGTCAAACGTTGATATGAGCCGTGAAATTAGTGAAATGCTCCTCACACAACGAAATTATCAATTTAATGCGCGAGCAGTTTCTATATCAGATGAAATGATGGGGCTTGTCAACAGTATTCGTTAAGGATACAATAGGCTAGAAAGCCGAATATGACGAGGGGTTTGTCATGAATAAAGACAATGGAAACGAGATAAATAGAGAAGAAGCTTCTTCTCACAAAACAACTGAAAATAGCCATGAATTAAAGGATAAACAGTCTGATAGAAAAGAGATAACCGATGGTAGTCAGTCCGATATAAGTAATGATGAAACATCGGTATTCTCTTTAGGGGATAAACAGAAGTCTATTTCTAAAAAAACAGATCATCATTTAACAGATACTCATGTATCAGATAAGAAACAACCACATGATCAGTTAGAAAAGATTAATCCAATTCCTCCGAACGATGAACTTGTTACAAAAGAGGAAGATCGACGTTCAGAAATTAATGAGGATGAATCGATGGACAAGCAAGTGAAAACACGTAAACAGCTAAAAAAAGAGAAGGCCAATGAGGAATCGAACCATAAAATGAAGAAAAAGCGAGGAAGGATTCGTTTAATTCCTTTATGGATACGAGTCATTGTTTTATTGTTATTATTAGCTGGGAGTTTAGTAGTAGGTACAATGTTTGGATATGGGATCGTCGGTGAGGGTGAACCATCTGATATATTTGAACGTGACACCTGGTACCATATTTACGATATTATTTATCAAGAAACAGAACTTGAACGAACAGAAGAAGAATGATCAAGCTCCAAAGGGGATAGTATTTCTCCTTTGGAGCTTTTTTCATAATTTCACACAAAATTGTGCGGGACCTGGTCCCCTACAATTTTAAGGGGAGGGTTGACAATATAGGCAAGTTCATATTTATGTGTGAAATGTTGATTCTTCTACTCTGTTTTGTATTCCTTCTTGTAAATCAGTCGATGCTTAAAGTAAACTAGATAGAGAATACATAGAACCTACATATTATAGGAGGTCATAAATTTTATGCTTACAATTGAAGAAATTAAAGAGATTATCCCTCATCGTTACCCGTTTTTATTAGTGGACCGAATTTTAGAGGTCGAAGAAGGACAAAGAGCAGTAGGGATTAAAAATGTTAGTGCTAACGAAGACTTTTTTAATGGGCATTTTCCAGATTACCCTGTTATGCCAGGGGTTCTGATTATTGAAGCATTAGCTCAAGTTGGGGCTGTGGCGATGTTAAAGAAAGAAGAAAATCGCGGAAAGCTTGCATTTTTTGCAGGTATTGATGGATGCCGATTTAAAGGACAAGTAAAACCTGGAGACCAGCTTAAGCTTGAGGTTGAAATGACACGTTTAAGAGGGAAGATCGGAAAAGGAAAAGCTGTCGCAACTGTAGAAGGAAAAACTGTAGCTGAAGCTGAATTGATGTTTGCTCTCTCTGATAAAGAAGAATAAGAGTTACTTTTAAAGCCAAGTATCGCTGATGCGATACTTGGCTTTTTTCTATTTGCTAAACATTCTCATGTAGTTTTAAGGCTTACCCCAATGAAACATCATTTTACACAAAATACCATTTAATCCCAGATGGCTGGCACCTGGGATTAAATAGATATATTATTTTTTATTTATGTTTAGCTTGGTGATAGGAAAGAGGTACGGACTAAACAAACGTTTGTTTAACTTTATTTAGACAAAATTACCTCTTTTTTACTTTAAACCTTCATATATTGCGTCATGTGACATCGTGTAAGACGAGTTTTTTCTACAATGGTAACCGCCGTAAATCATATATGAGTATCGCAATCATGAAAAATCAAATGAAGCATTTTCATTGGCTAGTGTCTGGTATAAAGGGATTTACATCCCTATTATGGTGAGAATCTGTGACTATGTGGGAAAACTATGAGAGATTGTAAAAAAGATCGAAAATAGGTTTGAGTCCGTTGTTTTGGTGAAATAGGGCTGATAGAATCACTGCTGAAGCAATATTTAGCAAATTCAAAAAAACAAATCTTGTTAAGGAGGGAATGTTCTCATGAAAAAGAAAACATTCTTAACTGCTGCATCGACAGTGTTAGCATTAGGCATCTTAGGAGCATGTGCTGATCAGGATATAGACGTAGATGATGGCTTTGATGGAAACGGCGTTGAAGAAGATGGCGGAGATGATGCAGAAGTCGATGTAGAGGTTGATGATGACGAGTAAAGAACATTCAAGTACCCTTTTGATCGACATTTAGAAATAAACAAGACTTAGACATAGTGAAAAAGAGAATGGAGAAACAAGGAGGAATGACTGATGAAAAAGAAAGCGTTTTTAACTGTAGCATCTACATTATTAGCGGCAAGTGTATTAGGAGCATGTGCTGATCAAGATGTAGATATCGATGATAACGGAACAGACGGAACTGGCGGAGGTGGAGTTGAAACTGATGATGGCGGTGACGATGTAGATTTAGATATTGACGTGGAAGACGAAGGCGATGATATCGATTTTGACGATGATGACGATGACTATGATGAATAAAAGCAAGAAATCATGACTTTTTCATGTATGGCTTTTTCAGTTCCTGTTTAAAATAAGTGCAATGACATAATGACTTTAGGAGGGATCACCCATGAAAAAGAAAGTATTACTCACTTTATTGTCAGGTGCACTAACGGTAGGCTTTCTAGCTGCTTGTGGAGATGTTGCAGATGATCCGATGCAAGAAGAAGGCGACCCAATGATGGAAGATGGTGAAGACCCAGTTGGCGGTGGAGATTCATAATCGATGAAATCTGCTCGTCTAAGGAAAGATAAAAATATTTACTTTGTTGGCAACCGTGAGTTAATGATTTTTTGTAAAAACTAAGTCAACAAGAGGTTGTGTGTCAAGAGCATCACCGACCTCTTTTCACATAGATCAACTGATTGTTGCAAAGGTTGTTGACGTTTTTTATCCTGCCAATTCAAAACCAATGTGAAAAACTAAAAGGAGGAATTTGAAATGAAAAAGAAAGCATTATTAATGTTATTATCAGGAGCGTTAACTGTAGGGGTATTAGCAGCATGTGGAGATGTAGAAGATGAACCGATGCAAGACGACCCAATGATGGAAGATGAAGGTGACTTTGGTGACGATGATTTAGATGGTGACATGTAATAACAAATGAAGATCACCTATTGGAATGTACTGCTGGTTATGACGGAAAACGCTTAACTGGCAGTGCAATCTGATCTTTATCACAAAGTTGTGGAAAAATTTCATAACAATGTGGTCGATTGTCAAAGAATTTGAAAAAGCTCCGAAATCAATTGCAGCTTTTTTAAAAGCAAGATATGATTATTTCCATCGCATCACTTAACAAATAAGCGTTGCGGATAGGGAATGTATGATCATTCATTCCAAACATCAAGATAAGAAACAACAGGAGGAAATAAAAATGAAAAAGAAATTAATGCTATCAATTATGACAGGTGCTCTTACAGTAGGCGTATTAGCAGCTTGCGGTGAAGAAAACATTGAAGAGGAAGCGCCACTAGAAGAAGAAACGGGAATTGAAGAAGATGTAAACATTGAGGATGACTTTGAAGATGACGCAGATTTTGACGGCGACATTGACGAAGAAGATTTCGAGGATGACTTTGAAGATGATGAAGAACTAGATGATGACGTTGAAGACGATATGTATGATGAAGAAGATGAAGACGAAGAAGAAGACATGTAATTTGACTAAATAACTCTCTCCTTATTTTGTTGAAAACTGTGTGAACTAGTTAGGAACGTTAGTAGCGAAACCCTAACATCCCGTTAATGAATTTTTGAGCAAACGATGATTTGAATACTAGGCTGAAACGAATCAGCAGGATCAAATAATCGTTGCCTCATGACTCTTTCTTAGCCACAAAGAGACATGAAATATATTGAAGTGAGGAAAAGTGATAGCCACCACCTTTCCCTCATGGATTAGAGAAGCGATCCTTCTCAAAAGATGCTGGATACAGCATTGTTCACAAAGTTGTTTAGGAAAATTCCTAATGACTTTGTGACACCCACTACTCCCCTTAAATATATATTTTTTTGAACGAAGCTTTTGGTCGATGAGGAGCCACCACCTCATCGACCAATTTTTTTATGGGCAAAAAATACCATTTTATGACAAGTGCCTGGCACTTGGTTTTATATGGAAGTCATCTATATATAGGGATGATGCAAAAAAAATGGGAAACTCGTGAATACTAAACAAAATCGTTCAATTTGCCAATACTGCCATGAAATAGAATGATGTCATTCACCTGTATGATGAACTTCAATATAGGAGGACTTTTATCATATGTTACTAATTCCGATATCACTGACTGCTGTCCTGCTTTTACTTTTAGGGACGGTTGAACGCCGTAGGCACCAACGTAATATTGAAAAGATACCCGTTCGAATCAACATTAATGGTGTTCGCGGTAAGTCAACGGTCACAAGGCTTACGACAGGCATTTTAAAAGAAGCGGGCTATAAAACGGTTGGGAAAACAACCGGTACGTCTGCAAGGATGATTTACTGGAACAGTTCAGAGGAAAAACCGATCATTCGCGACCCTGAAGGACCGAACATTAAAGAGCAAAAAAGAGTCATTGATGAAGTCGCCGAAACAAAAGCAGATGCTCTTGTTAGTGAATGTATGGCTGTAAACCCCGATTATCAAGTGACCTTTCAAGAGGTGTTACTCCAAGCGAACATTTGTGTGATCGTAAATGTATTAGAGGACCATATGGACGTACTCGGACCTTCGCTAGATGATGTTGCTTCTGCTTTTGTAGCAACAATTCCATACAACGGGCACTTAATTTTAAACGATTCACCGTATACAGACATGTATCGATCGATCGCAGAAAAGAGAAACACAGAAGTCATCGTTGCAGATACGTCACAAATTACAGAAGACTATTTGCGCCAGTTTCCATACATTATTTTTCCAGAAAATGCAGCCCTTGCTCTAGCCGTATCAAAAGCATTAAACATCGATGAAGAAGTCGCACGACAAGGAATGTTACATTCTCACCCGGATCCTGGTGCGTTACGGGTAATGACAGTCGAAAACCAAGGACATACATCCCCGTTTATCAATGCCTTTGCAGCAAATGATGCTCATTCAACATTAGCGATTTGGGAGCGGGTGCAAATGCTCGGATACTCAGGTAAGCACCCGATTATACTTATGAATTGTCGTGAAGATCGCGTTGATCGTACGGAACAGTTCGCCTATGATGTCCTGCCAAAAATGGAGATAGGCACTCTAGTGCTCATTGGAAGTGTAACGAGTCCTATTGTTCAAGCGCATAAAGATGGGGTCATCGATGCCGACCGTGTCATTGATCTTGACGGAAAAAAAACAAATGAAGTCTTTGAAAAGATACTCTCATTAGTAAATGGCGATGTCATGTTCGGAGTTGGCAACATTCACGGCGTTGCTGAGGAACTTATGGAAAAAATACAAGAAAACGAAGAGCCACATACAGCATAGCAAAAGGAGGCACTTAGCATGTTTGGTGCAGATTTATATATTACGCTAGTTGTCGGTGTAGTCATTAGCTTACTTTATGCAGAGAAAGCCGGCGTCCTTCCGGGCGGAATTATCGTTCCAGGCTATTTAGCACTTATTTTCGATCAGCCTTTTTTCATCATGTCGATATTTTTTATTAGTTGTTTAATTTATTTACTCGTCATCCATGTTTTTGCACGATTCACCATTCTTTACGGGCGGAGAAAATTTGCGGCAATGCTTTTAACAGGAGTCGTTTTAAAACTAGCATTTGACTACTTCTATCCGGTCATGCCTTTTGAAATTTATGAACTTCGAGGAATTGGGGTTATCGTTCCAGGACTTATTGCAAACTCTTTTCAAAAACAAGGGGTCGTGATAACCGTGACAAGTACGATGGTATTAAGTGGGATTACGTTTGCCATTATGACCTTCTACTATTTCTTTTTATAGAAAGGAGCTATTTAGATGAAACGCCAGCTCTCATTTGAAGAAAACATCCTCAAATGGTCAAAAAAACATAAGAAAAAGCTGACGTTACATACTTCTGCTTTCGCCATTGTAGCTGCAGTGTTGTTAATGACGTCGAACCTATGGACACATACGGCGATCCCGCATGTCGAAAAAGACGAAGAAGCTGTTCTCACGGCAACATTTGTTGGCGATATGATGTTTGGCCGTCATGTGAGAGATGTCATTAACCATCGTGGTTATGATTATTTGTTTACATATACAGACCCATACTTTGAGGTGTCAGACTTTGCGACGGGAAGCTTTAAACACCCTGTGTTAATTAAAGAGCGCGATCCGATTGATAAAAGTATTATTTTTTCAACGACACCTGAATCAGTCGACGTGTTGAGAGAGAGGAACTTTCGCTCTGTATCGATTGCCAACAATAACATTTATGACTACGGGTATTTAGCTTTTCTTGACACGATAGATTTTTTTGAAGAAAAAGAAGGCATTCAAGCAGCAGGGGCGATGGTTGATTTAGAAGATATTGATAATGCCGTTTACACAGAGCAAAATGGATTAACGATTGCGACGTTAGCAATGACAGATATTGCGGCTGCCAATTCGATTGCGACAACCTTTCGTCCTGGCATTATGCCACTTGACCCACCGAGATATGCCATTCATGCGATTACAAATGCGAGTAAAGAGGCAGATCTTGTGGTCGTGCATACACATTGGGGTGAGCCATATGACTCTCACGTTTCAAGCCGTCAGCAGGAGCTCGCTCATGCGATGTCACATGCTGGAGCTGATATTATCATTGGGCATTACCCGCATGTTTTGTCGCCTGTCGAAATTTATAATGATACGATCATTTTTTACAGTCTCGGTAACTTTATTTTTGATCAAGGGTGGACACGGACGAAGCAAACAGCGCTTGCCCAATACCATTTATACGAAAACGGAGAGGCAGAAGTCGAACTTGTTCCTTTTGTCATCCAAGAAGGCCAGCCTCGTCCAGTAACGAACTTCTCGTATAGAAAAGCATCAATTCATCGGATGTTAACGAAGTTTTTAAATAAAGATCAATGGGAAACAGACGGCAATTCAATCAAGTTTCGTGTCAATCATGAGCGACTGTTCAACCGACCTGAACAAGCGTCTGAAGAAGAAAGGTTGTGACTTGTCATGTGGCTTAGAAGATGGACAAACATTATTGGACTTCCGTTAATTCTCGTTTTTGTTATTGCTGCAGTGATTGAAGTGTCGCCTCAAGAAGAAGAAGGTGTTGAAGAGACTCGTGAACTTTCATATACGTCATCGATTAATGGTGTTGCTGTAAGTGCGGCAAATCCGCATGCAGTTGAAGTTGGTCTTGATGTGATGCGAAATGGAGGAAACGCCGTTGATGCTGCTATTGCGATCTCTTTCATGCTAGGTGTTGTAGAGCCTTATGGGTCTGGAATCGGTGGGGGAGGTTCTATGTTAATTTATGACCCTACAACCGATGAAGCCGAAAACCAAATAGAATATATCGATTATCGTGAGACCGCACCATTACAGCTTCAAGAGCCAGTTGAAGATGAAAATAATCAATACGTGATTGCTCAAAATGAAGCAAAACTTCTAAATGGACAATATTTTGGGGTGCCAGGTTTTTTAAAAGGGATGGCGTATTTGCATGAAGAGTACGCGACACTTGATGAAGAGCTTCTAGTAGAAGCAGCGATTGATCGAGCGAATGATGGCTTTACGGTTGATACGTATTTAGCCGAACGTTTTTACTTTGCGCAAAATCGACTTCACCACGCAGATATTCCGCACTTTTTCCCGGAGAACCGCTTCCTTCAAGAAGGAGATATTTTAGTTCAAAATGAATTGGCGGAAACTCTCGAGGAAATTAGTGAATTTGGCTTTGAAGATTATTTTTACAACGAATTTGCCCCTGAGATGGTCGCGAGGTTTAACAGCTTAACGACGGAGGATTTCGAGCAATATGAAGTGTTGACGAATCAGACACCTTCTGTTGGGGCGTTTCAGGAATATGACGTTTATGCGGCACCTCCACCATTAGCAGGTCCGGTACTTGTTCAAGCGCTCCATATGGCTGAAGCGCTAGATATGGATGATCATACGTTAAACTTTTTTAATATCGAAGAGGAAGAAGCGGTTGAAGAGCGTGACCTTCAAGAAATGTTTGATCCTGCAATTGTGGAAGACGATCTTAATTTTATGGAAAAAATGCTTGCTGTCAATGATTTGACGTACCGAGACAGGCTTTTAAATATTGGTGATCCGAATACGTCTCAAGAAGCGGCGGTCCTTGCTGAAGAGATTGTAACGCGTGAGTATGCGGATCAGCTTGTTAGCCAGTGGCGAGATGCATTAGAGGAGAGACAGCGTCAATTTTTCCAAGATGATGATGAACTGACGGAAGAAGGAACTGAATCATTCTTTCGGCCAAAAAAAGGTGTAGAGTCTCTATTCGCGAGTGCTCATCCATACTATGACGCTAGGTCAGAATTAAAGCAGCATAATAATACGACACATTTCGTTGTCATTGATACTGAAGGAAGAATGGTTTCAGCGACGCATACACTTAGTAACTTTTTTGGTTCAGGTGTGTATCATCGTGGCTTTTTCTTAAATGATCAGTTAAGTAACTTCAGCCAAACAGAAGGATCGATTAATGAACCAGCTCCAGGAAGAAGACCGCGAAGCTTTATGACTCCAGCTATTTTAGTGAAAAATAATGGTGGCGAAACAGAAGAAGTGATTGGATTAGGTTCTCCTGGTGGAGCGAGAATTCCGATGATGATGGCACAAGTGTTAATGTATGACAATCTGCACGGAATGGACCTCGCGCAAGCAATAAGCATCCCTCGGTTCCAGTATGATTTTAACGAAACAAACCAACAATATGAAGTAAGGGTGGAATCGAAATTAAGGGATCGCGAGCATTATGAACTATTAAGACAAGGCTTGCAAGAGCGGGGTTATCCGATCTCTGTCGAGAGAGGTGCGATGTATTTCGGAGGAATCCAGACGTTAATCCATGATGTCGTAAATAGACAAATTTCCGGAGAAGCAGACCCTCGTAGAGGAGGTTCTTGGGACTCCGATATCGTTGGTGCGCGGTCCTATGAAGGGGATTAACAGCAATGATGAACAGAAAAAAATGGATGAGGCGACTTTTTCCACTACTTTTTTTTACACTGGTGTTTTTCTTTATGTTTGCTTTTCGTCATGAAGATGAGTTGACTCATGCGGCAAGAGAGTCGATCGAGTTGGCCACTTATAATGAAGATTGGGTGATTTACGGAAATATTCCAAATGAATTAAGAGAAAATACAGAAGGGCTTGTTCCACCTTTAAGGAGCAAAGTTATTCATCGCATATTGCGTCAAGAAGTCTTGAATGTTGTTTATTTGCCTTCTCCCTCTTTCTATGTAGAAGCAGGAATGGATCAAGGAGAAGGTATGTGGCGGGACAAAGCGATGGATTGGTTACATGCAGATTATGGTCATGAATTTGTCCATATCGAAGTATTGCCACCTGATTTTTTTCAAAAAAGGCTTCCGAATGAAACATTTGAAGAGGGGATTTGGTTGATCGAGGAAGCAGAGGAAACGGGGAAGGGTGCGGTACCGCTTTATACAGATGAACCTGGAGAAATCGAAAAAACGTATGTCCCATCAGCTAGAGCACTGAGAAGTCTTGAACCAGATGTCGTCATTTTTGATGTTGGACTTCTGCATGAAGAAGGGATTACCGTTCGGGAGTTTATCGATGAAACAGTCAATGCGTTAAATGCATTTTACGATTCGCGCGGTCGTTTTTTCACATATTTGCTATTAAATGAAGCGTTATATGAGGATCTCACTCTTGATGAGAAAGAACGTACAACTGCTGAGCATTTTTATATGACGGAATCTGAGCGAGTCAAAACAATGATTGATGACGACTTTACAAGAATTGCTGAGCAATTAGATTTTGCCGATTATAAAGAAACGCGAAGGTTTGATGGCGTTCATGAAACGAATGAAGCAAAGCACGAACGATGGGCAAGGGAAGAAATCGTGCCATTGCTATAAATAAGAAGTAACAACAAGGTGAGTTTCCAATTTTATACCAAGCGCCTGGCACCTGGAAATCGAATTCCAGGTGCCAGGCACTTTGTTTTTTTTGGGAATAAAAGTGGGGGTGTTTTAGCAAAAGAGGAGTTTAGCAGCCCTTGAGCGAATGTATAAAATGACAGAAAACGTCAGTTTATATAAAAAGGGGCAGATATATGATGAATACAACGGTGGTGACTGAAACAAAGCGGCCTTTTTTTAAAAGGCTATGGGTGAAGGTTGTAGCGATATTGTTAGGTGTACTTTTCCTTTTACTTATTGGGGCGGTAGCGTTCGGATATTGGTTTGCAACAAAGCCACTCCCAAACTTAGAAGGTGAGAAACAACTCACTCAGCTAAATGATGAAGTCTCAGTGATTCGCGATGAACGTGGTGTCGCACAAATCAATGCGACGAACCTCGAGGACTTATTTTTTGTTCAAGGTTATGTGACAGCGCAGGACCGACTTTTTCAAATGGATATGACGCGTCGATTAGCAGGCGGTCGATTATCTGAGGTCGTTGGTCAAGCAGCGCTTGATACCGATATTTTCTTTAGAACATATGGTATGCATCGAGCTGCCCCTGAATTGGTTGAACTTTTCGATGACGAGACAGCGACAATGGTAAATACGTTTGCCGATGGGGTGAACACATATATGGAAGAAGCATTTGAAGCGGGGAATCAGCCTCTTGAGTTTCGGATTCTTGGTTATGAACCAGAGCCATGGACACCTGAAGATTCAGCGCTTGTCGTTAAATATATGGGCTATACACTGTCAGGAAACTTCCGAAGTGAACTAGACCATTATTTAATGGTAAAAAAATTTGGTGAAGATGCTGAGCACATCATCCCTGATTACCACGTAGATGATCGGTTCCCAACGATTTATGAAGAAACGGCTGAGGCGAAAAGTCCGTTTTCAAAAGAAGAACTTCATGCACTAGCGACCTTTGCCCCTCCTGAATTTAACGGAAGCAACAACTGGGCGATTAGCGGGGAGTATACAGAATCAGGTTATCCACTCGTAGCAGATGATCCTCACTTAGGCCTGGCGATACCTAGTGTCTGGTATCAAACGCACCTCAACCTTGAAGGTGATTTTCATTCGATGGGAGTTACTGTCCCAGGAGTACCAGGAGTTGTCTTAGGATCTAACGAACAGTTAGCTTGGGGTGTTACGTCAATGTCTGTTGACCAAGAAGACCTCTTTTTAGAACAGAGACACTCTGAAAAACCACACCATTATTTATATGACGGTGAGTGGGAAGAAGCTGAAATCATTGAAGAAGTCATCGAAATAAGTGATGGAGAAACCCATGTTGAGCTCGTTGAAGTAACGAGAAACGGGCCGATCATCAATCAAATCATCGATGAAGATTTTGAAATGGGTGAGACGATCGGCGATAGCCCTTATCAAGCGATGTCTCTACGTTGGACAGGAAGAGAAGCAGGGGAAGAGTTAAATGGTGTGTTAAAGCTGAACCGCGCACAAAACGCTGATGAATTTTTGGCAGGCCTTGATAACTTTGTCACTCCTGCACTTAGCTGGGTATTTGCAGATCGTGATGGAAACATCGGTTACCGCGGACAAGCGAGATTGCCAGTTCGGGAAAAATCGAATGGGATGCTCCCTGTACCAGGTTGGGACCCTGATTATCAATGGCAAGGTTTTATTGAACCAGAGGAGCTTCCACAATTGATGAATCCAGAACAAGGGTACATCATGACAGCGAACAACAAACCTGTTGATGATGATTATGCGTATGAAATCGGAAGGTCATTCCATCCTTATCGTGCAGAGCGTCTCGATGAATTGATCCAAACCCAAATCGCTGCTGGAGAACTGTTTACCGTAGAAGATATGAAAGAGATGCAAGTCGACTTTTTAAATACACAAGCGCGCTCACTCTTACCTGTATTACTTGAAGTAATAGGAGAGCAAGGGGGGACGTTGACTGCACTTGAAAAAGAAGTCTACGAGATGATGGCAAGCTGGGATTATGTCGAAGCACCCGAATCTGGAGCCGCTTTCGTCTGGAACTTATGGAAAGATGATTTAGGGCCTGAGCTATTTGAAGAGGTGCTCGGCTTTGAATACAGAAACCAGCTGGCGGTTCATAAAGCACTTATTGACGCTCACGAGCATACGGAAAAAATACTGTTCGGTGACTTGTCAGAAGAATACCACCGCGAACTATCGGAATTTGCTAGAATGACGTTTGCAAATGTCGTGACAAGAGCGGAAAACATTCAAGGGGCAAATGCAGCAAATTGGGAATGGGGGAAGTGGCATAAAATGACCGTGGAACATCCACTTGCCTCTGTCTGGCCACTTAACCATTTATTTAATGTCGGCACATGGGAACTCGGTGGAAGTTCCAATACACCAGGAGCGAATGGCTATAATCGTGAGAGCGGGAACGTCAACCACGGCGCAGGCTGGCGCTTCGTCGCAGACTTAAGCTCTACAGAAGAAATGTACGATATCGTTATACCAGGTCAATCCGGACAACTCTTCTCCCCATTCTACGCAGACCAAGTAGACACATGGGTAGAAGGGAATCTTTATCCAATGATATACAACAAACAAACAGCAGAAGACATGAAAACAAAGACATTCACACCTTAGGTGCCAGGCACCTTTATGCCAGGCACCTTTATGCATTGGTTTGCATAAAGGTGTTTTTTTATATTTGGTGGTCTATCGAAGTTAAATCGGCGAAGTTTCAATTATGTTATGATAATTTCAAATATATTGATAAAGGGAAGTGGAATTGTGAATGTTCAGTTTGAAAATTTCGGAGATTCCCATCTGAATGAGGATCGGCTAATGAAAGCTTTTCACTATTTAGAATCAAAACGAATCGAGAAACAGTTTTCAGGTGCGACAGCGGTTATTACCCAAAAGGGACGAAACTTGGCAACGTTTTATACTGGCTACATTAAAGATCCTGATGCAATGACTAGCGTAGAGAAAGAAAGCCTTAAAGTAGATATGAAAACGATGTTCGATGCTGCTTCGTTAACGAAAGTTTGTGTAACATTACCTTTAACTTTAAAGCTGATTGAGCAAGGTGAACTTCATTTAGGTGATCGAGTAGCAACGTTTATACCACAGTTTGACACGGATGAGAAAAACCAGATAACAATCGAGCATTTATTAACCCATACCTCAGGAATGAAGACACATATAAAAAAGAGTGTTCATGGTTGGAAGAAAGAAGATATTTTCCAATACATTTACGAATCAGCAATGGAAAATCCCGTTGGTGAAACGGTGCTATACAGTGATTTCGGCTTTATTTTACTATCAAAAATTATTGAAACAGTAACGGGGAAAAGCTTCCAACAACTCGCCTCAGATGAAATATTTCAGCCTTTAGACATGACTGAGAGCTGCTTTTGCCCAAGCGAAAAACAAAAACATCGAATCGCAATGACAGAATATGATAAAGAACAGTCAAAATGGGTGTGGGGACAAGTACATGATGAAACAGCACGGGTGTTAAACGGGGTGAGTGGTCATGCCGGTTTATTCACAACTGCTACAGACCTCTCTCGTTATTTAATCATGATTACAAATGATGACGCTTACAAAGGGCGTGAAATCTTATCAGAAGCAACAATTAACCTAGCAACAAAAAATTATACGAAAACACAAAATGGTAATCGAGGCTTAGGCTGGGTGTTAAAGAATGATTCATTCGATGCATCAGGAATACATTTCTCTGATGAATCATACGGGCATACAGGTTTTACAGGGACAAGCATGTGGTTTGATCCTGCTGATGAAATTGGTGTCATACTTTTAACAAACCGAGTTCACTACGGTCGAGACATTGATATGAAAACAATTCGTGAGCAATTTCATAACCTTGTAAAAGCAGCGTGATAAGAGAAGGGATTTTGCAGTACCGAGTGTCTTTGCTAAAATGACTTTCCCTAGTCCTTTACCACGTTGATTTTCATCAACACCGAATGGATCAAAGCGTTCCAGACCCCTTCATAAGCTCCATAAACAGCAAAGGCGGCAACCTTTTTTTCAGGGTCACGTGCAATGATCAACGTTTCCATCAAAGGATCCCCCAGATGAAACAGGAAGGACTACATAATGCTTGTTTTTTATGGACAGGTGCAAAAACTCCAGTGGCTCACTTATACAAAAAGTTAGTATTTCAGATTACGAGAAAATTTCACGTCATGAAGCATAATTTATAAAGCCGTAATAGAGTGCTAGGTATCTTCTGTGCCTAGCACTTATCCATAAATAAACTTGAAAATAAATTACACAAACAATACAATTAACATAAAATAAAATTTCACCAAAGTAGAATAAAGGATGACAAGAAAGGGGGAAGATGATGTATTATATTGGGATCGATGGTGGTGGGACGAAGACTGCGGCACTTCTTTGTGATGAACAAGGCAATCAACTCTGTGAAGCTATTGAAGGAGCAACGAACCCAACGACTGTGAGTACAGAAACCATTGAAATAAGATTTCAACGTTTACTAGATCAGTTGAGAGGTTCACCAAACATTAATTTTCTTCACGTAAAAACAATATTCGTAGGGATGTCTGGGTATTCTCGCCTTACGAATGAAGATCGGATAATTAAGATTTTTAGAGAAGCAACAAGTACAAAGACAGTCATCACAATTTCTCATGATGCAATCACAGCGCTTTATTCAGGCACAAACGGCAATCCCGGGATTGTGAATATTGCAGGGACAGGGTCCCTTACGTTTGGGGTCAATGAAAAAGGTGAAGAAAAGCGTGTTGGTGGTTGGGGATTTTTACTTGACCATTCTGGCAGTGGATATGGAATAGGCTTAGCAGCATTAAAGCGTCTTTTTCACGAGAGTGACGATGGATTACCATTAACTCCTTTATCATCATTGATTCTAAAACATTTCGGAGTCATTGAGCCGAAAAATCTTATTCCCCTTATTTATGACAAGGAAAGATCTCGTGAAAACATCGCGTCTCTTGCACCACTTATATTAGACGAAGCGACACGTGGAAACGTTGAGGCGAATGAACTTGTCGATCAAGCAAGTGCTGATATAGCCGAATCTGTGAAAACATTAACGCCACAGTTATTTGGGGAAGGCTATCAAGCGCCTGTTTCAGTCGTGCTCGTCGGTGGACTAATGAAAAGAAAGGAACTGTTTTTACAACGATTAAAAGAGAGATGGGACACTGATTGGCAAGTTGCTGAAGATGAGCCAGTCGTTGGTGCTGTTATTGCAGCAAAAAAGGAAGCGGACGGGGATCATGGACTGAGTGATTTTGCAACGAGGCTGAAGAGAGGGTGACGGAAATGGTGAAAACAGGATTAGATCGTCTCATTGAAGAGAAGGAACATGTACTTAAAGGGAAAAAAATAGGCTTAATAATGAACCACACATCTGTTGATCGTAATCTCCACCTTAGTTTAGACATGCTAGTTGAACTTGGATTTAACGTAAAAGCGATTTTCGCACCAGAACATGGAGTTCGAGGTGATGTAGCAGCTGGACAAACAGTTGAAAATCAAGTAGATGCACGAACGAATATTCCGGTATATAGCCTTTACGGTAAACAAAAACGTCCGACAAGTGAGATGCTAAAAGAGATTGACGTTCTTATTTTTGATATTCAAGACCTCGGTGTCCGCTTTTATACATACATTTACACGCTCGCATATTGCATGGAGGAAGCGGGGAAGCGGGGAATTGAAGTATACGTCCTGGATCGTCCGAACCCAATTAATGGGGCGACTGTAACAGGTAATATCGTGGATCCTCAATTTGAATCGTTTGTTGGAAAGTATGGTTTACCGATTAGACATGGCATGACAGTTGGAGAACTTGCACAATACTTCAATCGTGAGTTGAACATGAATGTGAGATTAACTGTTGTGACGATGGAAGGGTGGAAGCGAACCATGTCGTATGATGATACCGGTTTACCTTGGATTATGCCCTCACCAAATGCAACTGGAAAGACGATGTCGGCACTTTACCCTGGAACGTGTTTTTTCGAAGGAACGAACGTTTCCGAAGGTCGTGGAACAACAGCTCCTTTTAAATGGATCGGTGCACCATGGATCGATGCGTATAAATGGAGAGCAGAATTTGAAAAACTCGCCCTACCAGGAGTACAAGTACGACCGGTTACATTCACCCCACTTATATCAAAGTATCAAGGGGAAGTTTGCTATGGACTCGACCTTCACATTTACAATGAAGACGAATTTGAGCCTATTGAAACATCATTAGGCCTCATCGATTCACTTGTTGTCTTATACAGAGATAAATTTCAATGGACAGCTCCGATTAATGGACGTTATTTTATTGATCTTATTAGCGGTACCGATCAAGTTAGAAGGCTAGGTGACCGTGGTGATTCACTAGTGAATTGGATTCGTGGGAAGGGAGAAGAAGCAAAGCAGTTTGAAGAAAAAAGAAAGCCATATTTACTTTATGACTGATCGGAAAAAGGGAGGTGTCAAAGCGAGATTGGCACTTCTTTTTTTAAATAGACTATTTATTACGAAAAAAAGGGGGAATGTAAGATGCAATTTCATTCGTGGGATGAGCTAAACGAGGAGCATATTCTAGCAATATGTAAACTATGGAACCGAGAGATTGGGGAACAGTTTCCGATGAGAGAATCATTGTTTAAACAAAACAGTGTTGATGACGAAAATGTATGTATATCAGGCTCATTCTTTGTGTTAAACGATGGAGGGCAATGTATAGGCGCTATTGTTACAAAAATATGTCAAACTGAAGAGGTAAAAAGATTGCTTGCTGAAGAAGTCGGATGGATTCAATGGATGCTTGTAGATTCAGCATTTCGGAACAAAGGAATTGGTGGAGAGCTTCTAAAAAAGGCAGAAGCTGCTTTAAAAGATCAAGGTGCAAAGAAAGTGATTGGAGGACGTGACCCGTTTCATTACTTTCCTGGTATTCCTGTATCGATGCCGGCAGTACGGAAATGGTTTGAAGGGAAAGGTTATAAGTATTCGAAAACGGTATCAGATTTCATCCGTCATGAAGATAAGGAAGGTTATGATGAAATGCCGTTTTTTCCAGAAGTCTCAATAAATGTCCTTTCTCCTAAAGATCAAAACGATTTTCTTACATTTATGCACGAAAAGTTCCCGGGAAGATGGGAGTATGAAGCGAAGAAGTATTACGAGCTTGGTGGAAGTGGAAGAGAATACATTGTAATGAAGCAGGGTGGAGCTATTATTGGCTTTTGTCGAGTAAACGATGCCGATTCACCAATGATCGCCCAAAACACGTACTGGGCACCTCGCTTTAATGGGAGACTTGGAGGTATTGGTCCATTAGGGATAGACAAGGCATACCGCAAACACGGTTATGGGTTAGGGATTGTTCAAGCTGCAATTACTGTTTTACAAAAACGTGAAGTCGACCATCTCATCATCGATTGGACAGAGCTCATTGAGTTTTACCAAAAATTCGGTTTCGAGATTATTTGGCGGTATGATCAGTTAGAAAAAACAAGGTTATAAATACCATGATATTCCATAAACCTATACCTATTTTCATAAAAATATATAGTTCGTAAGTTCTGAAATTAAATTTTAGAAAAAACAGAAAAATCTTAAAAGGTTTTTTCAACAGTGTCACCGAATGGGTGTGTTGTGAAAAATTTTTATAGGGAGTGGTATAGGTGAGTAAGGTATTAAAGGTGTTTTTTGTTTTTCTTTTTGTAAGCGCTTCATTTATGGCGACAAGTTCGCTAGTTTCATTTGCAGATGATGAAGAGCAAATGATCCGTGTCGGAGTCGTTCCGAACGCGACGTCACTCACTGTTGGAAGTGAAACCTCTTACCAACTTGAATCAAAAGAAACAGGTGTCGTTCTTTATGAAGGAGAAAGCGAGGAAGTGACAGTCGAACTTCAGTCACAAGGTACGATTGAAACGTTATTCCGTCTTCAAACTGGGTGGATAAGTAGCGAATCTGCATTAGCGGAATGGCTTACACAAGCAGAGGAAGAAGGTTATCCAACGTATGTTGAACCACATAATGATGGCTACCGAATGTTAGCAGGGGCATTTTCACTTGATGCTTCATGGGGAGAGCGGGAAGCTTTCCGACAAGAGTTAATTGACAAAGGGCTTGCTGGTAGCGATGCATTTTGGCGCCAGATTACAACGTCTGAAGGTGAATCTTCTATCAGCATCGGTGATGACTTAACGTATGAAGGGGCTGTTGTGCTTCGAGCAGACAACGGGCTTGTTACTGTCAATGGTCAACCATACCGTGGTTTTGCAGAAGTAGAATTTAATAGCGCAGGTACGCTCGTTGCAATTAACGAACTTCCGTTAGAGGAGTATTTATATGGGGTTGTCCCTCATGAGCTACCACCAGTACCTTATGGGGAACTTGAAGCACAAAAAACACAAGCGGTTGCTGCAAGGACGTATGCACTTTCGAACTTAGGAAAGCGTAGCTCAGATGGATATGATTTACTTCCAACAACATCTGACCAAGTTTATGGAGGTTACGGGGCAGAGCACCCAATTTCTAATAGTGCAGTTGATGAAACAAGAGGAGTCGTCGCAACGTATGATGGGGAGCTAATTACAGCTGTTTATCACTCAACAAGTGGTGGCTTTACTGCTAATAATGAAGATGTGTGGAATACAGAGGCAGTTCCATACTTACGTGGAGCACCAGATGCAAACCGAGGAAATGCATTTGATAACGTTCCAACACTTGAAGTGTTTAAAAATAGTGGTAATGCAAAATCTTTACGCGGCATGAATGAAGGTGCCTACGAATCTGACTGGTCTAGATATCACCGTTGGACATTCGAATGGACGATGGAGGAAATGACAGAGTCATTGAGTGCTAGATTTAATACCGATGTCGGGAAAGTTTACGAAATTAATGTATTAGAACGCTCTGACTCAGGGAGAGTCTATGAAATTGAGTTTGTAACAGAAAACGGCACATTCTCTGAATCAAAAGACCAAATTCGCTGGGCATTGCAATACTTTAACGCTCAAGGTAACTTAAGCCCACTATTAAGTACACTGTTCTTTATTGAACCTATCATGGGAAAACAGGAAGTGGTCGGCTTTGAAGTATATGGCGGTGGCTGGGGCCACGGTGTAGGAATGTCACAAACTGGCGCAGTCGGAATGGCAGAAAAAGGAGCCGATTATGAAGAGATTTTAAAGCACTATTATCAAGGAATTGACTTGGATACAATCTATTAAAATATGAATAGTCAATTAAGAGTTTGACATCATTGTCAGGCTCTTATTTTTCTTTAAATTTAAAATGATAAAAAAACATTTCAAAAAATTAAAAAACTGGTTGAAATATTATTACAGTTATTTTAAGATTAATATTGAAAGAAAATTTCAAAACAACCGATGAAGTTTGGTGATATGAGATGGATGTAAATCTCTCTGCTCTTACGACAGAACAGCGAAATGAAAAAACGAAAAACATTGATCAAAAGTCAACGATCGATATTTTGACGTTGATGAATGAAGAAGACCAGACGATCGCCCAGGCTGTAAATCATGAATTGACCCACATTGAACGAACAGTTGAATACGTGTATGAATCTTTAAAGCAAGGTGGTACATTATTTTACATTGGAGCAGGTACTAGTGGGAGGTTAGGAGTTCTTGATGCCTCTGAGTGCCCACCTACATTTCGAACATCTCCTGACACTGTAAAAGCAATTATGGCAGGTGGCGAAGGAGCAATGTTCCGAGCTGTAGAAGGTGTAGAGGACAGCGTGGAACAAGGTGCGGAAGATTTAAAGCTAGTTGGACTTACACACAAAGACGTTGTTATTGGCATCGCAGCTAGTGGAAGAACACCATACGCGATAGGAGCACTGAATTATGCAAATGAACTAGGTGCAAAAACAATTGCTCTGACATGTAACAAAAATTCAGAACTTGGCAAGGTTGCCTTAGAAGCGATCGAAGTTGAAGTCGGCCCTGAAGTCCTAACAGGCTCAACGAGGTTGAAAGCTGCAACAGCACATAAGATGATATTGAATATGATCTCAACTACGAGCATGGTAAAACTAGGTAAAGTCTATGAAAACTTGATGGTAGATGTAAATGCGAGTAACTTAAAGCTTAAGGAACGCGCAAAAAGTATTGTCAAATCAGTAACAGATGTTTCTGATGAAAAGATTGCCACAACATTGAAGGAAGCAGAAAATGATGTGAAGGTGGCCATCGTCATGCTAAAAGCGAACGTCAATGTCCACGAGGCGAAGGAGCTCCTTATTCAAAATGAAGGCTTCGTCCGCAAAGCAATCGAATCTGTTGAAGGAAATTAAAGGATAAATCTGATTCAAGTGCATTAATTTACTTGTCTTGATGAGTATCACTTAATACAAGACAAGGTATATAACTGAAAATATGAAAGCGCTATCTAAGGCTGAGAGTTTTTACTTTAGTTTTCCACCAAAGAGACGGATAACCGTTTCTTTGGTTTAAAAACATTATCATTATTTTTCAAGGGGGATAAACATGAAGAAAATGAAATCATTGGTGGCAACGGGTGTTTTCGCTTTAAGTTTGTCAGCGTTGACTGCATGTGGAGGAGACTCGTCAAGTGGTGTAGATGTTGATAACTGGGAAGATTGGGAAGGAGAAATTACCATCTGGGATGGTCCTAGGTGGCAAGACGAAGATGAGAACCAATATCACTGGATTGAAGACAAAGTTGCAGAATTTGAAGATATGTATCCAGGAGTTGAAATTGACATCGTACAGCAGCCTTGGGCAGAACTTGGTGATGCGTTAAGTGTCGCAATTGCTGGACATAACTGGCCAGACATCGCGCCAATCGATATTAGTGGTGGAGCAATTAGCTTAAACCATATCGAAGAAGGCGTGATTGAATCAACAGATGATCTCTTCACTGAAGATGAGTGGGCAGATTTCTATCCAAACACATTAGAAGCATATGAGTACGAAGGTTCTCTTTACGGTGTTCCAACGTCTGTAAGTGTTCAAACAATGCTATTAAACCTTGAGATTTTTGAAGAAAAAGGTGTAGAGCCTCCAGAAGATGGACGCTGGACATACGATGAATTCGTAGAAACGATGAAAGCCTTGACTGATGATGAGGTTTACGGTTTCTCAACATATATTATGCCAAATTACTATGAAGCGTGGCCGTTCCTATTAATGGATGGTGGATACCCGCTAAGTGAGGACCTAGAAGAATATACATTTGATTCACCAGAAGCAATTAGTGGTTTACAAAAGCTAGTTGATCTAAAGTTCGAACATGAAGTGGCACCACAAGAAATGGGTGGCTCTGATGTAGGTGGAACGTTCCAAGCATTTGCAGCATTAGACCAGCGTACAGTTGCTGTTCAACCTTGGGCAACATGGGCGATCAACTCTCTTCAAACAGAAGAGTATGAGATGGATTTCATGGTTGCTGAATACCCAATCGGTGACTTAGGTGAGCCAGTCACAATGGGTGGAGTTGGCGGATATGTTATGTTCGCACAAGAAGATGAAGCGAAGAAGATGATGGTTTCTGAATTCTTAAAGCACATCACAAATACTGAAGAACAGTATACAACTGCGAAGAACTACGGTACATTCCCTGCACGTGAATCAGCGGCAGACATGGAACCATTTGCTGATAACCCAGCAATGGCAGATGCTCAAGAACTAGCGGATCAAGTAGTTGGAATTCCAATGCACTCTGAATGGGCACGAATCGATGAAGTCATTCAAAGTCAGCTTCAACTAGCAGCTAATGGTGAGAAAACGCCAGAAGAGGCTCTAACAGATGCTCGTAGTGAAGTAGAGCGCATCTTAAACGAATAGTATCAAAATGAAGGTGGGGATGGCTCAAAAACAAAGTCCAGGCACATCCAAAACAAGGTACAGAGCTAAAAGGTTTAGGTCTACATCTTGTGAAGGGTGGAGAGAGCTAGGCACTTTTGAGTCCTCCTCCTTTTTACGAATGGACACTTACCGAAGTGTAAGGGGGAAGAACATTGAATACGGAAACGAAACCAAATACGTCAACTCAATTTGATACATCAAAAAAAATCGTTTTGAAAAAGAAAACGCTGTGGCAGAAAATTGTAGAAAATAAAGTCGCCTACTTCTTTCTCTTACCAAAGCTCGTCTTTTTCATTACGTTTATGCTCGTTCCAATCGTATGGGCATTTTTCATATCATTTCAGGATCGCGGTGTATTTGATGTTGAATGGGTTGGCTTTAAACATTATCTTGTCGCATTTGAAAGTCCAATTTTTAGAGCAGCATTATGGAATACGTTCTTATTTACAATCGTGACTGTACCTGCCTTTATTATTACCGCACTTGTCATTGCTACTTTAATTTATCCCTTAGGCAAGTGGTCACAAACCTTTTTTCGCTCAGCATTTTACTTACCAACCGTCACTTCAATGGTTATCATTGCGATGGTATGGCGCTGGATGTATAACTATCGTTTTGGTTTGTTTAACTATATTATAGAGTTTTTCGGGTTTGAGCGAGTTGACTGGCTCGGACAAACTGCGACAGCATTACCGTCACTTATGATCATGGCGATACTTATACCACCAGGTGCTGGGATTATCATTTATTTAGCAGCCATGAACAACATTAGTCCATCACTATATGAAGCGGCAGATATCGATGGGGCGTCTCCACTTCAAAAATGGTTCCGCATAACCATTCCACTCTTAAAGCCAACAACGCTTTATTTAGTGATCTTAAGTACAATTGGTTCGTTCCAAGTATTTACGCAAATTATTATGATGACAGGTGGTGGACCAGGGTATGCAACAGAAACTCTCGTCCACGTCATCTATAAAACAGCCTTCCGTGACTTTAACTTCGGTTTAGCGTCGGCCCAATCAGTAATTTTATTCTTTATTATCATGGCGTTTGCGATCTTCCAATTTAGAACGCTACGAACAGAGAAATAAGGAAGTAGGTGAAACAAGACATGCAATCAACCTCCGTTTTAAAACGAAGAATGAAGAAAACAATCATCGTTTCAATCTTAACGGTGTTAGCGCTTATCTCTTTACTTCCATTGTATTGGGTGTTCGTAACAGCTTTACAGCTACCAAGTTATCAAAACGAAGAGATGGACCGCCCGGTTTCTTATGTTGAATCATCACCTCCGAAACTCTACCCAGTTGGGGTGACAGAATACTTTTCACAATGGCAAAAAAAGCGTGAAGCAGAACGTCTCGGTGATTACGAACAAGCAGAGGTCCATTCCTCATTAATGACAGAAGTTCGAGAGAAAACGTTCGGATCATTCACATATTTATTTGAGCGAACCCAAATACCGAGATGGTTATTTAATAGTTTATATATAGCGATTGTCACCACCGCCGCCATAGTTTTAATTGATACAATGGCCGGCTACGTTTTAGCGAAAAAGAACTTTCCGGGGAAGTGGATCATCTTCTGGGTGATTATTTCAACGATGATGATCCCTGAACAAGTAACCCTTGTTCCAACCTTTATAATCGTTCAAAATTTACAACTCTTTGACACCCACTGGGCCTTAATTTTCCCAATGCTGGCACTCGCCTTCGGGGTCTTTCTCATGCGGCAGTTCTTATTATCTATCCCAGATGAACTGATCGAAGCCGCAAAAATTGACGGTGCGTCGGAATGGCGAATTTTTAGGTCCATCGTATTACCACTTGCAAGACCAGCAATGGCCGTTCTTGGAATCTTTACATTTGTTCTCGTATGGAACTCTTTCCTATGGCCAATCATCGTCATTAACGACGAAAACTTAATGACCTTACCAGCGGGGTTAAAAACATTACAAGATGCAAACTTAGCTGACTTTAAACTCCTAATGACCGGGGCAACAATTGCAGCAGTTCCAATGATTATCTTCTTCCTCATGTTCCAGCGTTACTTTATTAAAGGACTAACATTAGGGGGAGTGAAGGAGTAATGAATAACAACATTAAGAAAAAACTAGGTCAGATGATGGTGTTCGGCTTCAACGCCGACCACCCATCAAAGGTCTCAGATGAAATGAAGGAAATGATCGAGAAGCATCATGTCGGTGGGGTTATTTTGTTTGGCAGAAATATTGGGACACCTAAAGACATTTTGACATTAACAAATAAATTACAGCGCATTGCTCGTGATGCAGGGCATGAACATCCGTTATTTATTACAATAGACCAAGAAAATGGGGTCGTTCGTCGCTTAGGAGAAGGTACGACAGTTTTTCCAGGAGCGATGCTTTTAGGAGCAACGCAAGAACCAAAAAATGCTTATAAAACAGGGCGCTTAACAGCGAAAGAGTTGAAGGCGCTCGGTATTAACTGGAACTTAGCACCTGTTGTTGATGTTAATAACAATCCACTAAACCAAGTGATTGGTGTTCGTTCATTTGGCGAGGATGCTAAAACCGTCGCACAATTTTCTGAACAAGCAATGAAAGGAATGCAAGATGCCGAGGTCATGACTACGATTAAGCACTTTCCAGGTCACGGTGATACAGATCTCGACTCTCATTTAGAGTTGCCAACGATCAAGCATACGATGGAGAGGCTTGAAAACGTAGAACTCATCCCTTTTAAACAGTGTATTGAAAATGGAGCAGATGTTGTCATGACATCACATGTCTACTTCCCGGCACTTGAACCGAGAGAAGGTGTTCCAGCGACTCTTTCACGCTCTGTTTTAACCGGTTTACTGCGTGATAAGTTAGATTTTCGCGGATTAATTACGACCGATTGCATGGAGATGAAAGCAATCGCTGACACGATAGGAACCGCAAATGGTGCCGTTGAAGCTATGAAAGCCGGTGTTGATTTAATTATGATCTCGCTAAGCTATGACCTTCAAGTAAATGCATTGAGGAAGATCGAGCATAGCTTCAAGAACGGCGAAATCGGCCTCGGCCAAATCGAAGCATCGTATGAGCGTGTGATGTTAGCGAAAGAAAAATACTTATCATGGGATGATCTTCAATTAGATCGTGACATAGTCAAAGTGCCTGAAATTGTCGGTTGTAATCAGCATAAAAAGGAAGCAGATGAAATCTTCCAACAAGGGGTGACGGTGGTTGAAAATAAAGGTGAAACGTTACCGTTAGGAACTTCATCAGAACAAAAGACACTCGTCATTTATCCTGAAAACGGCTACTTAACGATGGCAGAAGATAAACGCTATTCAAGTCACGCCCTAGGGCAAGTCATTCAAGAAAATGACGAGAATGCGAAAACTGCTGTTATCGGTGATGATGAGGAAAGTATTGATGCATTAATCAAACAAGCAGAACAATACGACACACTGATTATCGGTACAATCTCTGCAGCAAATTCAAGTCATCAGCAAAATGTAGTGAAACGTTTGAAGATGTTAAACAAAACGATGGTGATCGTTGCGATGCGCAGTCCTTACGACATTAACTATTTACCAGAAGTAGATGCATACGTCACAGCGTACGAATTTACGACACCAGCTCTTCGCTTTGCCGCAAAGGCTATTTATGGAAAAATAGATGTAAATGGTCGCTCACCGGTAACATTAAAGGTATAAATAACAGGCTGTTGATGGTATGATCAGCAGCCTGTCTCTATCAATAACAAATAATATTTAAATTCAAAATGGTGAACATTTACGTTTTATTGTTCAATGATGCACATGATTACTGACAAGGTACCTTATTTTTTCCTATTCGATCATTCCTTGCTAAAATATAAGAGTCTAAAAGAGGACGAAAATGAATTAATTTTAACAATAAAAAAGGATGTGACCTTACGTGACTTCTTCCACATCTGGAGCACTTATGATCTTAAAAGAAATGTTGAACGACTTAGCACCTTCTGAAAAGAAGATTGCTGAATACATTATGGACCATCCAAACGAAACGATTTCTCTAACGGCATCACAGTTAGGAGAACGTAGCTTAACGAGCAGTGCAGCGGTTATTCGCCTTTGTAAATCACTCGGTTTTAAAGGCTTTCAACAATTAAAGCTTCGTTTAGCAGGTGACTTGCAAAAAAACACAGAAGAAGGCTATCGTGATATTCAGCCTGGAGAGTCGTCTTCACAAGTTGTTTCCAAAATGACCAACAACAGCATTCAAACGTTACGGGAAACAGCAGAGATCCTTGATTTAGAAGACTTAGATCAAGCAGTGGAAGCGATGATTCATGCTGAAAACATTCACTTTTTCGGTGTCGGAGCCTCAAGTATTATTGCTCAAGATGCCCAGCTGAAGTTTTCTCGTATTAATAAACGGGCAACCGCATTTCCAGACTTTCATGTCGCAGCAATGCACGTTGCCAATGTGAAAGAAGGAGACGTTGTTTGTGGAATCTCCTTCTCTGGAAGTACGTTTGAAGTAGAGCGAATTCTTGAATTAGCAAATAAGAAAAACGCAACAACGATCGGACTAACGCGCTTTGGTCCGTCGCCTGTTGCCGATGTCTCGCAAATTTGTTTACGCACGTCGATCTCAAAGGAAGCGACATTTAGAAGTGGAGCAACTTCGTCAAGGATCGCGCAACTTCATGTCATTGATATGTTGTTTATGAGTGTCGCAAACCAAGCGTATGATAATGTAATCAATTATCTTGATGAGACGCGTGATGCTATTAAATTTATTCAAGAAAAGCAGAGTAAAAATGGCCGTAACAGTGGAGGAAACCATGACGTTTGACTTTCAATTCCCTTTAAAAAAAGAACGAGTTCTGGCAGTTGGACTAATGTCTGGAACGTCTGTTGATGGTGTTGATGCAGCACTTGTTGAAATAGAAGGATCGGCTGATAATACGAAAGTGAATCTATTGAAATTCGAGACGCTCGAATATGATGAAGACCTAAAGCAGCGCATCTTACAGCTTTGTAAGCCAGAAACGTCATCGGTCGATGAAATTTGTGAAATGAATGTGCTCTTAGGAGAAAAAATGGCGGATGCGGCAAAAAAAGTCGTTTCAAATTCAGAAAAGTCTATGGATGAAATAGATTTCATCAGTTCTCACGGTCAAACCATTTATCACATGCCAGAGAAATATGCGACGCTACAAATTGGAGAGCTTGCCGTGATCGCCAACCGAACAGGTTGCTTAACTGTCGGTGACTTTCGTCCGAATGATTTAGCTGCTGGCGGACAAGGAGCACCTCTTGTTCCATTTGTTGACCAAATACTTTTTAAAGATGAACATAAAGGAAGAGTGTTGATCAACATCGGTGGAATTAGTAATCTGACAGTCTTACCGGCAAATGCTTCGAACACAGATCAAACGATATACGCCTTCGATATTGGGCCTGGAAACGTTTTAATCGATGAAATGGTTCGGATTGGAACAAACGGAAAGCTAGATTACGATGAAAGTGGGAAAATTGGTGCTAGAGGGACCGTTCATGAGAGCTGGCTTAATGAGATTATTGCTAGTGACCCATTTATTTCACGTCCTTACCCGAAAAGCACAGGTCGTGAGCTATATACGAGGACGTATGCGAAAGAATTGTATAATGCTGGTATAAAGCGAAATTATCCATTTGAAGATATTGTCGCTACGATCACTTATTACACAGTAATAGCGATTGTAAGTACGGTCAAAGAACAAATAGATCCAGACTATAAGATTGATGAAGTATTCGTTGGTGGGGGCGGAGTTCATAATGCATTTTTAATGGGAAGTTTACAGAAAGAACTTTCTCGCCCAGTACAATCAATGGAAAGAATTGATTTTTCAAGTGATGCAAAAGAAGCGATTGCGTTTGCGATTTTAGGAAATGAATTTTTGCGAAATCAACCAAACACCTTACCTTCTGCTACAGGAGCTGACAAGCCGACCGTAATGGGAAAATTGACGTTTCCGTAATTTGCTCTAAAACCTTTATGCGTGCAAACAACGCATAAAGGTTTTTTGTCTGTTATTGAAGTAATCACGTAGTACATAGTCGATGATGTCTAATCATGAACCTTAAACAAACGTTTGTTTAACTATTTATCTACATTTACAAGTGTTTTTCGAGGGTTCTCAGTTCATAGCTTCATCATTTAACATGGCATGATAGTTCTATTATCGACCTTTTATTCGTCTATCAATCTGTAATTAATTACAATTAATGACATTAGACGTCTTGACGAAAACGTGTTAAAATATTTCTGGTTATTAATTATATGAAAAGAAGGTGTGCATCTATGAAAAACTTATCAATACGCACAGGCTTATATATATTAGGTTTATTGATTTTATCATTTGGAATTAGCATGATGGTTATCGCAGACCTTGGTGCAGGGCCGTGGGACGCGTTATTCGTTGGATTATCAATTCAAATTGGTTTAACAGTTGGAACATGGATCTTTATCGTAGGTTTTTTACTTATTCTATTAAATGCTTATTTAATGAAACAAAGGCCAGATATTACAGCGCTCATTACAATGTTTATTTTAGGGTTATTTATTGATTTCTGGTTATTGGTTGTCTTCCCAGAAATGGCGATCGCATCCTTTATGTTACGTGTCGTCATGGTTCTTGTTGGGATCACGTTTATGGGGCTAGGGATTGCGGTTTACCTACCTGCAGACCTTGCGAAAAACCCAATTGATAGCTTAATGCTAGCAGTGCAACACCGTACAGGGAAAAGCATGAAAGTATCTAAAACAATCATTGAAATTGGCGCATTAATTATGGCATTTATTTTTAGTGGCCCAATTGGAGTAGGGACACTGCTTTCAGTATTTGCGATTGGACCACTGATCCAAATGTTCCACACGCCTTTATCTGCAAAACTAAAATTCTCTTAATTTCATACCTTTTAAACACTGAGACTAGAAAGCAGCTGGCTATTGCCAGGTGCTTTTTTTAACGCTTTTTTATCCTTCAATCCGCAGAGTGGTAAGTTTTACTAAGTCCTATAAGAGGAAAACTTTGCTACTATTAAAATATGAAAATAAAGGAGGCAAAGGAACGAATTGAAAAAATATCTATTAAGTGGGCTGGTAAGTGTAGTATTTATCTACATAATGGTTCAATCTGTTGATTTAAACAGTGCTGAGGCAGAGTCTAGTGATAAGGAAATAGCGGGAGACATGCCATTAAGAGTCATGTGGGGAGAAAGGAATGTTGAATCAAATCTCCTAGAAGCTGTCCAATTAGATTCATTGGAACATGTTCAAACTAAGGGTGAACAAGAAGGGGAAGATTTCAAGGAACAAGAAAACCTTCAAACCGATGAGACAGAACTAGAAAATGATGAGAGTAAAAAAGAAAAAAGTATAAATGAAGAAGTACAAGAGAAGGAAGTTATGAAGGAGACAAAGAACGTAGAAGAAACTGATGAAAAAGAGCAGAAACAGACAAATGAAGAAACCGTCATCAGTGAAGATACTAACTTCTTTTTATTAAAACAAATAACAGAGGATTATAATAATGGCTTATATTTTTCAAAAACGATCGAATACCAATCGAAGTTTGCACAAAACAATAATCGAGGAGCAATTCACTCTGACAGAGAGTATGTCTTCTTAGAGGGGCATTCAAATATTTTAATCACAGCTCCACATTCAACGATACATACACGTGAAGGCGATCCTAAGGATGCTGATATTTATACTGGTGCAATGGCACTTTCCATCCATGAATATACGAATGCACATGTTCTATATCAAACAAAAGAAACGAAAGATGCAAACTATTATAATGATACAGCATTTAAAAGAGAGTTATCGAGAATAATTGATAATTATCCGATAACGTTAGTCATTGACTTACATGGGGCAGCAAGAAGCAGGCCTTTTGATGTTGATATTGGAACGGACGGTGGGTCACTTGTGGACCAAATGACAATCAATAACTTTAAAAATATTAATCAATCTCACGGAATTCACAGTGTTTATGAAAACCATACATTTACAGCATCAGGAGCAGCAACGGTTGCGAACTACTCAAAAAACGAATTAGGTATTCAGGCAATGCAAGTTGAATATAATAGAGACTACCGTGATCCGCGTAATAAACTACAAAACTATTATCTTGCAGTTTATGCGTTAGCGGAATTTGTTTTATCTCAGCAATCATAATACCTATTAAAGTGTCAGGAAAACATTACAATTACCATTTGTAATGAGTTCCTGGCACTTCTTTTTTGTAAAAAAGGGGAGAATCAAGCAATTAGATTATCATTTTTTCTTGATTTCTATCATTAATTTTTGCTATTAAATGTAAAAATAGGAAGAAAGTATTGATAGAATTTTAAATTTTTTGTAAAATTAAATATATTAGTGTGAAAGGAGGGAAAATTCTGAAAAAGTGTCAAATATTAAAGTTACGAGAATAGGGGGAGTATCATTGAAGCAGTTACGTAAAGTATTTATTAGCTTAATGGCGGTATTACTTGTGACCTCTAACTTACAATTTGCTGTTGGTGGTGCAAATGCAGAAGGTACGAGTGATTTAGGAATTAAGACCGACTTAACAACTGCTGATTCAGACAAAGGTGTTAATGTGTCAGATGAAGAGTTATTAAATTCGTTTTACAATGAAAATGACCAAGTTCGTGTATTAGTTGAAATGGAAGAGAAACCAGGTGTTTTCCATGCGATGCAAGCAGGAGTGAAGTATGATGAACTTCCTAGTTCTGAACAACAAAGCTTGCATGAAGAAGCAGTACAAGTTCAAAGTGCTGTTCAATCAAACATTAAATCACAAGGTGTCAGCATTGATGTGATTCATAACTTCACAGCAGTAACAAATGGTTTCAGTGCTGAAATTACTTTCGGTGACATAGAGACAATTGAAAATACTGCTGGTGTAAAAATGGTTCATGTAGTAAATGAGTATGAACGCCCTGAAGCGGAACTTGATATGAGCTATAGTAAAGGGATGATAAATGCTCAAAAAACGTGGGATAACTATGATTACACAGGTGAAGGCCTTGTTATCGGGATCATCGATACAGGAATTGACCCATGGCACCGTGATATGGAAGTAACTGAAGGTACAGAATTGAAAATTGACAAAGAGCTTGTTGAATCTTTAGACGTACCGGGTAAATGGTTTACTGATAAAGTACCATACGGTTACAACTATATGGATAGAAACAACGAAATCCTTGATCCATTCTCTCATCACGGAATGCATGTTGGAGGAACTGCAGCAGCAAACGGTGATGAAGGAGATGGTGGAATTAAAGGTGTAGCTCCTGATGCACAATTATTAGCGTTAAAAGTTTTTGGTAATGATCCTACATTTGGTTCTACATATGGGGATGTATACGTAAAAGCTATGGATGACGCACTTAAATTAGGAGTTGACGTATTAAACTTGAGTTTAGGTTCAGTAGCTGGCTTTGTTAGTCCACATGACCCTGAGCAACAAGCGGTAAAACGTGCACAAGAAAGTGGAGTTGTTGTATCTATTTCAGCTGGTAACTCAGCTCACTTTGCTAACGGATTTGCAAAAGCACCTTATGCTTCGAATCCGGATATTGGTGTGACTGGATCTCCATCAGTATCTTATGAATCTATAGGTGTAGCATCAAGTGAGAATGATTATATGGCTATGGATGCATTAGTAGCTAATTCTTCTAGCTACCCTGAAGAATTACTACCGTTTTTGGTATCAGGTACTACTGATCCGATAACGTTAGATGGTGAACTTGAAGTTGTTTATGCTGGATTAGGGTACGAAGAAGAATATGAAGGACTCGATGTTGAAGGTAAGGTGGCATTAGTTCAACGTGGTGAATTTGCGTTTGTTGATAAAGGGCTAAATGCACAAGCAAATGGTGCAGCAGCTGTCATTATTTTCAATAATGTGTCTGGTTACGTGAATATGCAAGACGATCCTGCGATTGAAATTCCATATTTATTTATGGACAAAAGCAGCGGTGAATTTTTAAGAGACTTAAGTGAGAATGAAGAAGAGAACCTTACGATTAGCTTTAATGGTGACGAAACGATTGCTTTAAACCCTGAAGCAGGTGCAATGTCTGACTTTACATCATGGGGATTAGCTCCAAACCTTGATTTCAAGCCAGAAATCACAGCTCCAGGTGGAAACATCCTTTCAACACTACAAGATAACAAATACGGTTTAATGAGCGGTACTTCTATGGCAGCTCCTCATGTTGCTGGAGGGGCAGCACTTATTCTGGAACGTGTTGATGAAGAATTCGGTCTAGAAGGTGCTGACCGTTCTTTACTTGCAAAGAAACTATTAATGAACACTGCAAAACCGAAACAAGATATCGGATTTGCTAACGCAGCACTAGGTTGGGAGAACTCATTCTCACCTCGTCGTCAAGGTGCAGGTGAAATGGACTTGCATGCTGCAAGCAGTACACCAGCATATGCAGTAAATCCAGTAGATGGTGAAGCAAAGGTTGCTTTACGTGAAATTTCAGATGAAGTTTCGTTCGAACTGGAAGTGACAAACTTTAGTGATGATGAAGTAACTTATGATATTGAGACACAGCTTCTAACAGATTTTGTAGATCCATTCTTTGAAGGTGAATATTACCTTGGGTTTAACGTACATGAGCTAGAAGCCGTTGAGATTCTTAATGCACCATTCACAGCTTCAGTAGATGGGGCCGAGGTTGGATCAATCACAATTCCTGAAGGTACATCAGTAACAGTGGAATTTGATATTGACCTATCGGAAGGAATTGTTGCTTATGGCGGCGAAAGCCTCGAAGTTCTCTTTGAAAATGGCTATTTTGCTGAAGGGTTCGTTTCATTTGTAGACCCTCAAGATACTCACCCAACATTAAGTGTACCGTTCGTTGGTTTTAACGGAGACTGGGGAGAAGTACCAATCCTTGACGAACCACTTTATGAAGAAGGAAGTTTCTATGAAGTTGCCAACTTACTTTATAGTGAAGATGGAGGTTATTACCACTTAGGGTTTAAGCCAGGACCAGGCTTAGAAGGAGCTGGAGAAAGACATGCTTTCTCACCTGAGCTAACATCAATCACTCCATATCTATCATTCTTGCGTAATGCATCAGAAGTACAATACAGCATTTTAGATGCTGATGAAAACCATTTACGCACGATTTATACACAGTCAAATGTAAGAAAGAACTTCTTTGACCGTGGACTTGGTGTTGCAGCCCAAATTATAGGATCAGCAGCATGGGATGGAACAGTAAGAAACAATGTTGTAGAAGATGGTCTTTACTATTATGAAGTTAAGGCAGTAGCTGATTTTGAAGGTGCTGAATGGCAATCATTCAAGTTCCCTGTACTTGTTGATACAGTGGCACCAGAAGTAACTTCAGAGTTTGATGAAGAAACGAATACATTAAGCTGGTCTGCAACAGATGATCATAGTGGATTAAGGCACTTTGAAGTTCTGTTGGACGGAGGAAATATTTTTGGTGAAGGACAGGTTATTCCTGTGAACGACCAAAATGAGTATGCTATAGAATTTACAGCTTTACCAGAAGTAGCAACTTTTACAGTAAAAGCATATGACAATGCACAAAATGCTGGTGAAGCAGTTCAAGTTATTGGTGATACTGAAAACCCATTAATGTTTATTGATGAGCCTTCTCACCGTGGAATTTACGATTCATTAGAAGTTCCATTAAGTGGATATGTAGAAAATGCCACTGAAATTGCTGAATTCACAGTGAATGGACAAGATGTCGAATTAGAACATAGTGAGGTGGCTAATCGCTACTATTTCGATACTACTTTCACTGTAGAATCTGATGGTGTATATGATATTCCTTTCAACATTAAGGATGTCGCTGGTAACGATACTTCATTATCAAGAAGTGTTATTGTAGATACTACTCCAGCTGAAGTATCTGTTGTAGAATCACCAGAAGAAACGTTTGATCCACAAGCAACATTCACATTTGATGTCAAAGATAACTTTGACAGAATTAGAGTTTTAGTCGATGGCGATGAATTCTATCATCAGCCATTCGGAGGAGCATTTGAACAACGCGAATTTGAGAAGGAATTTGAAGTAACTGTTGATCTTGATTACGGTATCAATGAATTTGATATTGAAGTTCATGATATTGCCGGAAATGTAACAGAGGAAACAGTTACGATTGAAAGACCAGCCGTTGATCGAATTGCAGGACATACTCGTTTTGATACTGCAGTTGAAGTCAGTCAAGAAGGCTGGGATAGTGCGGACAAAGTAATCCTTACTCGTGCTGATGACTTTACAGATGCACTGTCTGGTGCTCCTTTAGCACAAAAATATGATGCGCCAATCTTACTAACTCAAACAGATTCATTACCTCAAGCAACAATCGATGAAATCGACCGTTTAGGTGCAACAGAAGTAGTGATTCTTGGTGGACACCTTGCTGTAGATGACTCAGTAGAAGAAGAGCTAGAAACTCTAGTACCAACTGTAAATCGTATTGCAGGACAAACTAGATGGGAAACTTCAGCAATGATCGCTGAAATGGTTGCTCCAGACGGAACGGATGAAGCGGTTGTTGTTTATGGGCATGACTTCCCAGATGCATTAGCAATAGCTCCTTATGCTGCAGCTCAAGGTATGCCAATACTTTTAACGGATAATGAAACGTTACCTTCAGAAACTGCGGATGTACTCGAATCATTAAACGTTGAAACGACTTATGCATTAGGCGGACACCTTGTTATGTCTGAAGAAGTCTTTGAAGCATTACCTGGTGGCGAACGAATTGGTGGTCAAACACGTTTGGATACAGCAATGATGGTCGTTGAACAATTTGATCCAGGTGCAGATCATTTCTATGTAGCAACTGTTGAAGACCATAATGATGCTTTAGCAGGTGCAGCACTTGCTGGAAAGCAAGATACTGGTATATTGCTAGTAGGGGATTCAGTCCATGATGAACTAGAAACGTATGTTACAGAGAATGGAATTACAACATTAACTGTTCTTGGTGGAGAATTAGCTGTATCAGCTGATCTTTATGAAGAACTAAGAAACCTATTTGCACAATAATAGCTACTTAAAACTGCCTAGAGACTTTCTCTAGGCAGTTTTTCTCTCTTTTAACTCATATTAATTCAACAAAAAATTCATAATTATATAGTTAAATAGTCCGTTAGTACCTACTTTATTTACTAATATATTGATAATATTGGATAAAATATGTAGTATTTTTGCGTCATTTGTCACCGTATTTTCAAATATTACGAGAGAGAGGTGGATCTATGTCGTTTTTTGATTCGAAAGTTCGTTCTGCTATATTTGTATCTGCTGCAGCAACAAGTGCTATATTTGTCGCACCTAATCTAGCAGAAGCTTCGTTTGGTGATCAGACGCTAAGAATTGGAATGGAAAGCCCTGATGTCAAAGAGCTTCAAGAACTGCTTAAAGAGAAAGGCTATTTTCAATTTCACACTGCAACTGGTTATTTCGGAGAGATTACGAGAGAGGCCGTACGTGATTTTCAACGTTCTAATGACCTAACAGTTGATGGAATCGTTGGCCCGCAGACTTTTGGTGCATTAAATGAAAATGCTATAAAGAAAAAACAAGCAAATGAGCCGAAAACAAAAAATGAAACCACTGAAAGTACATCAACTGATACATACAACGGAGAACCTATTAGAAATGCAAACCAAGTTTTACGACAAGGAGCTAGGGGAGAGGACGTTGTACGTCTTCAACTATATTTGAAAAAAGCTGGCTTCTTTGATCATCATGAAGCGACTGGATACTATGGGAACGTAACAGAAAAAGCAGTACGACGTTTTCAACAAGCTCGAGGTTTAACGATAGACGGGCTAGCAGGTCCACAAACGCTTACGAAAGTGAATAAAGAAATAAAGGACACGGGGGCTAGTAAAGAAGAGTCGTCTAGTAATTCAAATTCATCATCCTCCAGTTCAACCTCTAGTAATCAAGTAGACCTTTCAAATGTCATTTTACGTGAAGGTTCTCGTGGCGAAAATGTTAAGACACTACAAACGAGATTAAAAGATTTAGGCTACTATAACGGTAATATTTCTGGTACCTATGGCGCACAAACAGTAGAAGCAGTACGCGAGCTCCAACGCCAAACAAACATAAATATTGATGGCATTTTTGGCCCGCAAACTTTTGCTCAGTTAGAAAAAAATCTACCAAAAGAAACTGAGTCTTCATCATCATCTTCAGACTCTGGAGAGTCGTCTAGCGATACGCTACTAAAAAAAGGCTCTCGCGGGGAGTCAGTCAAAGAGCTGCAACATATGCTGAAAGCAATTGGTCACTTCAAACAAGAGCCCACAGGTTATTTTGGCCCGATCACGAAGGATGCATTAGTGGCTTTTCAAAAAGATTGGGGATTGAATTCAGATGGGACTGTTACAAAGTCGACATGGGAGAAACTGGAAGAAATTGCTTCCATCCATATGGAAGAACCTCAAGTATCAGCTGAAAAATCATTTAATACATTGAACGTAATAGCTGATGCAGCTGATTTAGTCGGCGTTCCTTACCTTTGGGGTGGTACGACACAAACGGGATTTGATTGTAGTGGATTCGTACAATATGTTTTCAAGAAAAATGGAGTGAATCTCCCTAGAACCGTTGCTGAACAATGGAATGCTACGAAATCTGTATCAAAACCACAAGTAGGGGATATCGTCTACTTTGAAACATACCGGCCAGGTCCTTCCCACAACGGTATCTATATTGGTAATAACCAGTTCATTCATAGCGGTTCATCAACTGGTGTAACCATCGCAAGTTTAAATAATAGCTACTGGGGTCCGAGGTACCTCGGCGCTAGAAGCCTGAAATAACCTTCGATGCTAGAACCCTTTATGCTCGCACGATGCATGAAGGGTTTTTCTTTTTGATGTTTACATCACTTTTTAACCATTACTCGTACATCATGTCAAAAACCGTAACTTAAATAAACGTTTGTTTAACTTTTTTTCGACAACGGTAGACTATTTTTCAGGAAATTCCGTCTCGATTAGCATCCTTCGCATTTGTAAGGTGTCAAATAAAAAAGAAGAAGGGAGCACTTGAAACGGCTTCCTTCTTCTGATGCGGCTTCCAATTTTACCACCAAGGGCGATGATGACCCCAAGGGATCCACAAAGGTCTTGGTCTCCATGGGTGCCAGTGGTGATGATGATGCCCGTGATGCCAAGGATGGTGGTGACCATGATGATGGTGGTGTGGATGGTGCCAGTGGTGACCATGGTGATGGTGGTGATGGTATGGATGATGCCATTGGTGATGCTGACCATGATGGTGATAACTAGGGTCAAAATGCTGTCTATAATCATCATGCTGGAAACTTTGGTCCATTTGGTCGTGCGTACGATCGTAATACATAAAATCCCCACTTTCTATAGTTGATAGTACATATTATTAAACGGACGTCCAGTATGAGCTTTTCTACATTAGAAATGGGCTACGCTTAGTTTTTGAAGGTGTCACTTTACAGAAACGACGAATAGGGAGGGGAAATAAAATAAAAGTGTTAGACGGGAATGAAATAGCTGTATTAAGGTTGATGATAGTAAAAGATGCTTTTTGAGAGGGTGATTAGATGGAGAAAGTAAGAGAACCATTTAAAGTTGCAGCAATCCAATTTAACCCGAAGTTAAATCGCCGCAACACGAATATACGTGCACTAATGAAGGTTGTCCGTGAAGCGGCGGAAAGTGGAGCAAAGTTGATTGTCACACCAGAAATGGCAACGACTGGTTACCATTACCTTGATCGTTCATCAATCTCCGCTTATGTTGATACGATCCCTGGGATTACAACGGCTCAGTTTGCTCAGATCGCCAAAGAGTACAATACACACATTGTCATCGGTATGGCTGAGCACGATTTAGAGAGTGGCCTCTATTACAACTCGGCAGCTCTCGTCGGACCAGAAGGCTACATCGGAAAGTATCGCAAAATCCACCAATGGGTAGAAAATTATTGGTCCTGTTGGGGGGATATCGGCTGTCCTGTTTATGAAACCGAGATAGGGAATATCGCGATGATCATTTGCCAGGACTCTACGTACTTTGAATCGGCAAGACTTGCTGCTGTAAATGGTGCTGATATTCTATGCTTCCCGACGAATTCGTCAGGCGCATCAATCTCTCTTTTACAGCACTGGGCAGAAATGAATGGACTATATGTCGTCAGTGCAAATCGTTCTGATACAGAAGAAGACTTCCATATGGTCGGCTTAAGTGCAATCTGGTCCCCATCAGGAAAAAAATTAGCGGAAGCGCCATATTTAAAAGCAAATGATGAGACAAAAGATGAATCAAGAATCGTTGAGGCAGAGGTTGATCCAACGCAATATGATAACCTCGCAAAGGACCGAATCCTTGAGCGTCGTATGGAAACGTATAAAGACTTAATGCTTTTCTTAGGTCCGTGGGATTACACGAAAAATACAGAGTCACGCCATGTTCATGCGGCTGCTATTCAATATGAACCAGTGATTAGTGATAAAGAGGCCAATTTAGAGAAGGTAAAACAACTCGTCAAAGAAAAAGTCGATCAAGGAGTAAACCTCATCGTTTTACCTGAACTGTCATTAATCGGTCCAATTGAGACAACGAAAACAGAGGGCATCATTCCTTATGCAGAAACTGATGATGGACCATCGATCGGCGAAATGAAACAACTTGCCCGTGAATCAGAAGCTTACTTCGTTTTTGGCTTCGTCGAAAAAGAAGCACCGAACTATTATAATACGGCGATCTTAATCAGTCCTGAAGGAGAAGTAATCGGCAAACACCGAAAAATCCACTTAAACGAGTGGGATGAGCCATGGGCAACACCAGGAACGCAAATTTCCGTCACCCCTGTAAACGGCTTTGGCCGAATCGGGTTGATGATTGGCTACGATGCCGTATTCCCAGAAGTAGCAGGTGTTCTTACCGTGAAACGTGCCGATATGATCTGTATTCCGACAAACTGGAGCGGTGAGTATGGTACAGAAATTGCAATAAATCAGAAAGTGTATCCGAAGCCATATCCTGAAGGCTCCATGACGACGTGGGATGCCGTAGCAAAGGGTGCTCAATCTTACACGATCGTTGCTAACTTTGTTGGTACAGAGCGAGGGTTTAAAGGGCGAAGCGCGATCTACAACCTTGATCAAAATTATTTAAACGACCAAACGGTCATTGCATCAGAAACGAACGAGGAAGTTCTGATGAACGACTTCAAAACGATGAAAACTGACTGGTGGCTCGATCAAGAAAAACTCATTTTAACGCGTCGAACAGGGTCCTACAAACCACTCGTCACAAGAGTTCCACCATTTTTATAACGGACAAGGGCGAACTTTAACAGTTCGCTCTTTTTGCTCAAAAGAACTTTTCACAGTTTTATAATTTGATTTTCTTGTTAAAACTAGAGCTAGAAAAGAATAGGAGGAAATTGAATGATGAAACAAAAACGTGAAGTCGGTACTTTCATTGTAAGAATCGCTTTAGGAATCATCTTCTTTGTACACGGGTTTGTAAAAACACAGGAAGGGCTCACGAATATAGCAATCTCCTTTGAAGGAATGGGCGTCCCTGGTTTTGTCGCATATGGGGTTGCCTTCCTTGAACTGTTTGGAGGAGTCGCTTTAATCCTCGGCTTTGGGACAAAAATCGTATCTGTCTTTTTTGCCTTGTTAATGGTAGGAGCAATCGTGTCGGTGAAATTTAGCGCAGGATTCATTAACGGTTATGCTTATGATATCGCATTAATGGTCATGGCAATAAACCTTGTGTTACACGGCAGCAAATTCCTATCAATCGACCAACATCTATCAAAAAACAGCACCGACGAAAAAGTGGAAAAAGCAGTCGTACATTCGTAAATAAAGTAGAAAAAGCTGATTGAATTGTTCAATCAGCTTTTTCTTTGAATGCATTTCAGCAAGTTGCTTGTATTCTGCATAGAGTTGCCAGTATTTTTACTGAAGTTGCTCGTATCCTGCATAGAGTTGCTAGTACTTTTACTGAAGTTGCTCGTATTCTGCATAGAGTTGCCAGTATTTTACTAAAGTTGCTCGTATTCTGCATAGAGTTGCCAGTATTTTTACTGAAGTTGCTCGTATTCTGCATAGAGTTGCTAGTATTTTTACTGAAGTTGCTCGTATTCTGCATAGAGTTGCCAGTATTTTTACTAAAGTTGCTCGTATTAGCATAGAGTTGCCAGTATTTTTACTGAAGTTGCTCGTATTAGCATAGAGTTGCTAGTATTTTTACTGAAGTTGCTCGTATTCTGCATAGAGTTGCCAGTATTTTTACTGAAGTTGCTCGTATTAGCATAAAGTTGCTAGTATTTTTACTGAAGTTGCTCGTATTAGCATAGAGTTGCTAGTATTTTTACTGAAGTTGCTCGTATTCTGCATAGAGTTGCTAGTATTTTTCCCCTCGATGATTGAGTCCTACAAAAATAAGTCTGACTCACGTGACCCGGACTCAAATATGGCGGACTCAATTCATGCATAAATGAACGAAATAACGAATATAAAAAACCACAAGATGAATAAACATACAAAATGTGTATCCAAAATACCTACCTACCACATCTCGAATTACCTAGAAAAATGAGTTATAATTACCATAAAGTAGAATATAAGGAGACCATACATGGATATCGACGCACTACTATTAAACTTTCTATTCATCCTACTACCAATCTTTTTAACATATATGGTTTTTTCATTGAAGCCAGATCTTCATCGTCATTTGAAAACGACGATTATCACGATATTTTCTTCACTTTCAATCATCATGTGTATGAATTACTCCATACAGTTGGTAGAAGGCTTTTATTATGATTTACGTGTTCTTCCCTTTACGCTCACACTTCTATATGCAGGGCATCGCGTTGGTTTTTTCGTATTGATCATTACAGCCGTTTACCGTTTTTCCATAGGTGGCGACGGTTTTGTTGTAACCGTCATTTTATTTTTAGCACTGTTTGCTGGAACAGCATTACTTGTGAAAAAATTTGAGCAATCGTCTTTAAAAGGAAGGCTTTTCATCCCTCCTTTCATCATCGTTCTCTTTCAGCTAGCTGTAGTCTTTAATTACAAATACATCTTTCAACACGATTTTCATTTTACGTTTGGCGAATGGGTCACAATCTTTTCCATCAATATTTTAGGGATGTTATTTGTTACATATATTATTGAACTACTAATGAAAATTACGAAAATCCAAGAAGAGCTCGTGAAAACAGAGAAGCTAAAAGTCGTCAGTGAACTAGCTGCAAGCGTATCACATGAAATTAAAAATCCACTTACGGTCACACGGAGCATAATTCAGCTCGTCATGAATCAAAAGGATAAAATACCAGAAGAAAAACAACAATATTATTTTGAAGTTGCAATCGAAGAACTCGAACGAGCAAATCGAATGTTAACTGATTATATGACACTCTCAAAACCACAGGTTGATCGGATTGAACCAATTGACTTATCACAAGAAGTAATAAAAACCATCCACTTGATAACCCCGTTAGCAAAGATGAAAGGGATTTACGTCAAAATGTCCGTTGAAAAATCAGGGATTATCCAAGGCGACAAAGCAAAGCTTCACCAGTGTCTTCTTAACCTCATGAAAAACGGTATCGAAGCGATGGAAGAAGGGGGAACTTTGCAAGTTGAAACATGGAGTAAGCAAAGTGACTGTAATATTAAAATAAAAGATAATGGTACAGGTATGAATGAAGCCGAATTGAAACGTCTAGGTACCCCATATTACTCAACGAAGGATGGTGGAACAGGCCTCGGCATGGTGGTTGTCTATAGCCTCGTGAAAATTATGGAAGGGTCAATCGATATCCAAAGCAGACCTAGTGAAGGAACAAACGTTGTTTTATCATTTCCGACAATTATCAGAACGAGATAATATTTATAAGGGGGCAGTCATGTACAAAGTCATCTTATTTGACGGAGAATGTAACTTCTGCGACCACAGCGTACAATTCATCATTAAACGAGACAAACGGGCGGTATTCAAGTTCGCATCCTTGCAAAGCGAGAGCGGTCAGAAAATGTTACGCAACTATCGCATCCCTGAAAACCTCGATAGCCTCGTTGTGATTGACGGTAACCGGTGGTACACGAAATCGTCCGCTGCTCTAAACATATGTAAACATTTAAGTGGCGGATGGAAACTCTTTTACATCTTCACCCTTATCCCAAAGCCGATTCGCGACTTCTTTTATACGATCTTCGCAAAAAATAGGTACAAATGGTTCGGCAAAAAAGAAAGCTGCACTTTACCGTCACCTGAAATAAGGAAACGATTTTTGTAAGGGGAGCACCTTTTCCGTATGGGGAGGGTGTTTTTTCATAGTTATGAAATTGAGAGTGAGGAAAAATAAGGTGGGGAGTAGGCGGATAGTGGGTTGTTGGTCTCGCGGTGATGGTGTGGTTGTCTGACGTCGTAAAAACTTTGGAGGGCTCTCATTTTCTTAAGTTTTGAACCCTACAAAATCGAAGCAGGTTCACGAGAAGCAGCTTCAAATTTGTAGGGTTCAATACATGAATAAACGAGCGTATAACCATCTAGCCCCACTAAAAAAGACCAAAGCCAAACGCTTTGGTCCATCCGCCCACCTACTTAATTTTTTACGACATCTGCTAACAGCTCATATGATCGAATACGTTCGGCTTGATCAAAAACGTGCGTATTCACGATCATTTCATCGGCCCCAGTTTCAACGAGGAACTCCTCTAGTTTTTCCTTCACAACAGAAGGACTCCCTGCGACAGAATAGTGAAGCATCTTTTGCACGAGCGATTCTTCATAAGGACTCCATAATTCATCCATATTTTCTACGGGCGGTTGCAATTGCCCATTTTTACCTCGAATGATATTTAAAAAGGCTTGTTCTTGTGACGTTGCGAGCCACTTCGCTTTTTCATCGGAGTCAGCGGCGATCACGTTCACTGCGATCATTGCATGGGGTTTGTCTAGCACCTCGGAAGGCTGGAAGCTCTCACGATAAAGCTTCAGCGCAGGTAGTAAATAATCAGGTGCAAAGTGACTAGCAAGTGAAAACGGAAGGCCAAGTTTTCCTGCGAGCTGCGCACTAAAGCCGCTTGAGCCTAACAACCAAACGGGTACGTCTAACCCTTCACCTGGGATCGCTCGTACCTTGCTTGGTGAAGTAGGGCGGAAAAACTCTTGTAATTCAGTTAACTGTTGCGGGAACTCGCTCCCATCGGTTTTTGCATTCCGTCTGAGTGCTCGAGCTGTCTGCTGATCGGTCCCTGGGGCGCGCCCTAACCCTAAATCGATCCGGCCTGGATACATGGACTCGAGTGTTCCGAATTGCTCGGCAATCACAAGTGGAGCGTGGTTGGGCAGCATGATTCCACCTGAGCCAACACGGATCTTTGACGTTCCGCCAGCGATGTACCCGATTACGACAGATGTCGCAGAACTCGCAATTCCTGGCATGCTGTGATGCTCGGCTAACCAAAAACGGTTGTACCCGAGCTCCTCTGCACGCTGAGCGAGCTTCAAGCTATTATCAAAAGAATCAGCAGCCGTGCTACCTTCTAAAATAGGCGCTAAATCCAAAATCGAAAAATCTATATCCGAAAGGCGTTTACTTTGAGCCATCGAGATAACCTCCTTATATATCATTAATATTCATGATGACAATAATGATTATGTAAAATCTTAGCATGTTGATCACTTCCATTGCATGAAATATGCTTTGTTAAGAAGGTGAGGCGCAGTTACAGGAGGGGGTTACGAGCAGCTTTTGTTGGAATACAAGCAACTCAGGTGAGAATACGAGCAACTATTGTTGGAATACAAGCACTCGGGAAAGAATACAGGCAACATTCTGTGGAATACGAGCAACTCGGGTAAAAATACAGGCAACTCGGGTAAGAATACAAGCAACTTTCTGTGGAATACGAGCAACTCTAGTGTGAATACAAGCAACTTCTTATATGAAACGACACGTAGCGAGAAACGGTAAGTGTTTTTATTTAACTCATTTTTCCAAATGCGGTAGAATAAATTTGTAATAAGGACGAAGTGTCCACACACAATCATGTCAGAGAGAGAAACTTACTAGGGGGATTTCAATGCGAAAGAGGCTTTCTTTCATTTTTTATGTAATTATAACAGTTGCCTTCGTTGCCGCATGTTCAGATGAAAAACAAGTAAATCCAGAAGATACTATAAATGATTACATCACGGCCTGGGAAAATCAGAACTATGAGGCGATGGAGGATGCGTTGAGCGAAGACTCACAAGATGAATATGATTGGGAGTTTAGAGAGCGTTTTGAAAAAATTCATGGAGATTTAGGAATCGAAGCGATTGATGTCCATTTTGAGTCGATTAATTTTGAGGAGGAAGAAATCGACTTAGATGAAATTGATACACTCAATTACGATGCGAATGTTCAGATGAAGTCAAGACTTGGGGACATATCCTACTCTACGAATATCACACTTTTGAAAACGGTTCAAACGATCGAAGACGAGGAAGTCGATGTTTGGAAAATTGAGTGGCACCCATCGCATTTATTTATTGGTCTCCAAGAAAATAATGATCAAATCCACATTTCAACGGAATCGCCGGAACGTGGGACGATTTATGACCGCAATGGCCAAGAACTCGCAGTGAATGGTGAAATTTATGAAGCAGGCTTTGTCCCTGAGCGATTGGACGATTTTGATGAAGCAACAAAAATGTTTGCGGAAATTTTGAACCTCAATATCGATACCGTTCGCGATCTCGCCGACAATTATCCCGACAATCCTGATTGGTTCGCACCCGTTCAGCAACTGTCATTAACAGACCCAAGAACGGAACAATTACTGGAAATCCCAGGTGTTCTACTTAACCGTAAGGAAGGGCGTGAATATCCGTACGGAGAGGAATTCGCTCATCTCATTGGTTATATCGGTCCAATTACCGCGGAAGAACTAGAGGAACGTGAAGGTGAACAGTATGAAACCCATTCTGTTATCGGAAAAAGAGGATTAGAAATCGTCCTCGAAGAACAGTTACGCGGGAAGCCTGGGGTGACGGTTACCGTTTTCGACAATGAAGGAAACACAAGAGATATCATTATTAAAGAAGATCCCGTTCATGGAGAAGACATTACGTTGACGGTTGATGCGCACCTGCAACGTCAGCTCGCTGAAACACTCAGTAATAATGCAGGAGCAGGTGTCGTCATGAATCCATCTACCGGCGAAGTGCTTGCTCTTGCTAGTTTACCTGCTTACGACTCAAACCTTCGTTATTTGCGACTACCTGACCCAAGAGCAGAAGACATCGATGATTCGAACACGTTACTGACACGAAGGTTTCAACAAGCATACTCACCTGGCTCTGTTTTTAAACCATTTACAGCAGCCGCAGGACTTGAGGAAGGCACCTTGGATCCTGGTGAAACGATCCATATCGATGGCAAACAGTGGCAAGCTGATGAAAGCTGGGGGAACTACCGGGTGACGCGTGTTAATGAACATGTCAATGAAGTCAATTTTAAAACAGCGATGGAGTACTCGGACAACATTTACTTTGCCCAGCAAGCGTTAGCACTCGGTGTTGAGCAATTGGAAGCATGGGCGGAGCGTTTCGGATTCGGCAAACCGATGCCATTTGGTTTTCCGATGTACGCTTCAACGCTTACAAATGACGGAATCACTTCTGATGTCCTTCTAGCTGACACAGGCTACGGCCAAGGACAAGTGCAGATGCCCCCCGTCCATTTAGCAAGTCTTTATACGATGTTTGTTAATGACGGAAACATCCCACAGCCACGCTTATTTGACGATGAGAGCGAAGAAATGTGGAAAGAAAATCTTATCTCAGAAGAAACGGCAACGACCGTATTAAACAGTCTCATTGCCGTCGTGGAAGACCGAAACGGAACCGCCTTTCGTGAAAACTTAGGTCATACCCGCAATCTAGCAGGAAAAACGGGCACAGCCGAGCTCAAACAATCACAAGACGATGATGATTCCAATGAAGAACTCGGCTGGTACGTTGCTCTCGATTATGAAGAGGAAGACCTCCTCGTCACAGTGGTGGTTGAAAATGTGGAAAATAAAGGAGGTAGCGGCTACGTCGTCGACCTCGTCAATGAATTTATAGGAAATTTAGAATAAAAGAAATGCCTGGTCCATCTCGGAACCAGGCTTTTTCAGTATGTGCGAATAGCTACGACGAACTTTTTATTGGAATACGAGCAACTTTTGTTAGAATACGAACAACTTTTGTTAGAATACGAACAACTTTTTATTGGAATACGAGCAACTTTTGTTAGAATACGAGCAACTTTTGTAAGAATACGAGCAACTTTTGTTAGAATACGAACAACTTTTGTTAGGATACTGGCAACTTTTGTTAGGATACTGGCAACTTTGGTAAGGATACGAGCAACTATCTACGAAATACAAGCAACTTCCGTTCAAATACAAGCAACTTTCTACGAAATACAAGCAACTTCAATGAATTTGTTCACCGATAGAATAACTATAAGACAAAAAAAGCTTAAAGATGATCAAATCTTTAAGCTTTTTTCTTATAAGTATGTTTAGTAGTTTATATATAGGGGGATAGTAGTTACATATAAAGTTGTAAACTTGAGTATATGTGTGTTTCATTTTGTTATTTGTACAATTTTCAAAGAAAAATTTTAGTTAATACGTCCTGCACCTAAGTAACGTTGGTTCCAGTAAGACTGGCTTAGGTTTGAAATTGTTACACCAGTGGATGTACCTGCATGGATGAAGTCACCGTTACCAAGGTAAATTCCCGCATGAGATGGTCCTGAAGTGTACGTTTCAAAGAAGACTAAGTCACCTTTTTGCGGTGAAGACACACTTGAGCTTGCACTATGGATTCCAGAAACAGTTCTTGGAATGTCGACACCATTTTGGCTGAATACATATCCTAAGAATCCACTGCAGTCAAAACCAGAAGGTGATGTTCCTCCCCATGAGTACGGTGTTCCGATTAAATCCTTAGCAGTGGACTCAAGACCGGATGCTAGATTAGTAGACGAGCTAGAGTCAGAGCTAGAACTACTGCTTGAACTACTAGAAATGTTCGTTTCGTTAGACTCTCTGCTAACGCCATTATTTAATGCTCCAAACGTTTGAGGGCCAGCAATGCCATCAACGCCGATTCCTGCTGCGCGTTGGAAATCTCGGACACCTGCAATCGTTTTTGGCCCATAAATACCAGACGATCCAGCACTAAACCCTCGATCTCTCAATGCGTCTTGCAGTGCACGTACATGACTGCCGCGCATGCCGTTTCTCAATGTCGTTTCGAATGTAACGGAACTACTTGAGTTGGAAGCAGTTGAACTAGAGCTACTTGAACTAGAGCCGTTCGAGCTTGTCCCACTTACTTCAAGAGCTCCAAATGTTTGAGGTCCCACAATACCATCGACTTGGATTCCTGCTGAGCGTTGAAAATCACGAACAGCACTTCGAGTAATTTCCCCAAAAAAACCTGTCGATGTGTGGAAGGTAAAGTGGCCCTTGTCTCTCAAAACCTCCTGCAATTCGACAACATCATTGTGACGCATTCCTTCACGCAAAGTTTGATCTCCGAGTGCTGCCTCAGAAATGCTAGGTAAGATAAACAAACTACCCGCCAACGTAACGCTTAATACAACTTTTTTCATAAACTTTCCTCTCCCCTTAATTCTTCTCTAAGTTGTTACAACAATAGTGTATATAAATCTAGCAAATGTAACAATAGTCTCAGCTGATACGTCATTAAATATTAAACGCCCTGTAATATTTGTAATCTTTTGGTGAAAAAACAAAATCTTGGGCAAATGGGAAACATATTCCTCCAATTATTTATCTCTTCCATTTCAGTCATGTCATAAAATCCCATCATTTGTAAAAAACTAATGATAATGATTGGAAAAAAGGAGAACATGACATGCCCGAGTTTAAGTATAAACAGTTAATTCAAGCACCTATGGAAGTTTGTTTCGAATTGGCAAGAAATGTTGATATTCATATGCAAATAACAAAAGATCAAGCTGTTTGCGGAGTGACGGAAGGCCTTTTGGAAGAAGGGGACAATGTAACCTGGGAGGTACAACATTTTGGGATAAAACAAAGACTGACAGCAATGGTTTCATTTATGGACAGCCCTCATAAACTCGTTATCATGGTTCGCGGCACCTTCCAAACCTATACGCATATACGAGAGTTTTTTGAAGTGTCGGATGGCACTATGATGGTCGGCATGCTCGAATACCGATCCCCATTCGGACTAGTTGGCATACTCGCCGACAAGCTGTTTTTGGAAAGATATATGCAGACACTCATCAAATCACGCGCGAAAACATTTAAAAAAATAGCTGAGGCGGAAGTATCGCAAAACTTAAAGGGGGATACATCGAGTCAATAGTAGATAGATGTAAGGAGTATGCTCAAACTTTGTTAAGGATACAATCAACTTTGGTGGAAATACAAGCAACCTTGTTGAGGATAAAAGCAACTTGAGTAACAATACTAGTAACTTTAGTTAAAATACGAGCAACTTCAGTTAAAATAAAAGCAACTTTTAGCACAAATATAGTCAACTTGATTCAACACCCATGCATCATGGCAAATGGAAATCTCCGGTCAACACGCACATCATAAAAAACGCGAAACTCCGAGAGTTCCGCGCACTTTTTACACTAAAGGAAAGTATAAATTTTAACAATTAAGCTGACTCTAGGTAGCCAAAATTTTTATGTCTACTAGTGCAACTGAGGCTTTCCCTTCGTAAAAGACTTGGTAATCGCCGCGTTTTCTTTATGGTAACCCATCTAATTGAACCATTTGTTTCTTTTCCAAGTTACGATCGAAGACTTGGATCGAATCGCAATGTTGACAGGCTCTGCCAATTTGTTTATTTGTATGAGGATCTGCATAATACACTTCGTTAAAGCCGCATGCTAAACATTCTACTTCATAAAAAGTAATTCGCTCACCTAAAATAGCATCTAGTACGAGATTAAATGACATGCTTATCACCTCAACGTGTATTTTGTTACTGCTAATTCTATCAGATACATGCGAAAAAGAAGGAGAAACTTGTCGTGTCATCGGTCCTAATCTATCGACGAAAAATGAGCCTAGATGATAGGGCGGTAGGAAAAAAGAGGCAGGGCCTCATCCACTGCTTCTTAACATATTATTCGGATATTTTTTTAATTTTCTGACCGTTTATAAGGTAATTTTTCTCTTTTGTTAGGTTGTTTGTACTTTGGGTAAAGTTGCTCGTATTCGAAGAGAAGTTGCTTGTATTGAATGGGGAGTTGCCAATATTCGAAGGGAGGTTGCTCGTATTGGACGGGGAGTTGCCAGTATTCCAATAAAAGTTGCTCGTATGTGATGAGAAGTCAATTTCACCCGAAAATACGCTCTTTCTACTTCACAAATTCTGCTTCTTTTTATAAAATAAAGGTAGATTTTTCCTCTGCGAGACTCCATCAAAAAACTTAATAAAGGAAGTGTCCACGTTGATTGTTAAACCTCCTTCGTTGCCTCTAGAGATCCGTCGGTTAGAAGCGATCCTCAGTCGATTGGATAGGGCCCACCTTCAATGGGAAGATCTGAACCAAATGTATCAGCGGAAGCTAGCTGGTTTTAGAGGTGAAATTTCGCTTGATTACTATTTGCGCTCACTCCCGAATGACAACTTGATTCTCCATGACCTCAAACTACCGCTAAACGGCCGCCACTTTCAAATTGACATTCTGTTATTAAATCCGAGATACGCGATGATTTATGAAGTGAAAAATATAACTGGGGACCTTTATTTTGAACACATGCACTATCAACTCATTCGTAAGCTCAAACTCGAAGATGAACCGGAAAAAACGGAGGTGTTCCAATGCCCGATAAACCAGGTGAAGAATCTTCAGTGGCAATTAAGTGAATTTTTCCGATCGTACAATATTGATTTTCCGTTACCTATTTGTGGGAAAGTCGTTCTTACGAATAGAAACGCCGCTATAAAAAGTGACCAGGATGATAAGACCGTCAACGACTTTGTTACTCGTAGCTGGAATATCCTCTATCAATTGCGGACTTTGGACAAGAGCTATTCAAGAAAAACCCCGGTTGGAGATTTACATAATATAGCCAGTCACTTAATAAAAGAACATGATCCTTGGCTTTCAGATTTTGAGCAAACCCCTGTTCCCCTTGATGACCTTTCAATCGGAATCCGCTGCCTCAAATGCGGGTATCTCCCGTTAAGTCGTGATTACGGCACCTTTTATTGTCAAAAATGCAATAAAAAATCAAAGGATGTTTATGAAGAGACATTAGTAGATTTCGGGTTATTAAAATCGACATCTATCACTAAACGTGAATTTAAAGACTTTGCCGACCTCCATTGCGACTCTCTTGCCTCAAGAAGCCTCCGTCGCTTAAACCTCCCATTTCAAGGAACTTTTAAAAACCGGAAGTACGACTTGAAACAATTTATTATTGAAAAAGCAAAAAACTGGTCACGAAAGAGGTTATTTTAAAGGCGAAGTTGCTTGTATTGGAGGGAGAGTTGCTAGTATTGGAAGGGAAGTTGCCAGTATTCAGCAAGAAGTTGCCAGTATTCAGCAAGAAGTTGCCAGTATTAGGTAGAAAGTTGCTTGTATTTGTATATAAGTTGCCAGTATTATGAAAAAAGTTGCTTGTATTCAAGGTACCTTCGGAACTGCGGTTGCATGAAAAAGCACCTCCCGGAGCGGGAGGTGCGAAGCAAATTCGATTATTTATGCGTCATCGTCTTCGTCGTCATTATCTGTGTTGTTAGCGACTGCTCGCTCTAAATCTAGGTGAGCTTGTAGTTTACCAGAAACGCGCTGACGTTCTTCTTCTGGAACGATATAATACCAAATATTATTAATCCGATCACCGTGGCCATCAATTTCGAGAGTTGTCATTGAATGTCTGGCACTACGGTAGTTGCTTTGAATTTTCATCATTTGCTCAAATGTTAAGTTTGTTGCGATGTTGTTACCCATTGCGTCTAAAATCGACTGTGCTCTTGTTACAGAAGATAAATGGGCACCTTCATCAATAATGGCTGTCATAATTTGGCGCTGACGGTCATTACGGCCTAAGTCACCGCGGCTATCTTGTCTTCTCATACGAGCATATGCGAGCGCTTCTTCGCCTTCTAAAAAGATTTCTCCTTCATCAAATCGGTGACCGCTTTGTGTAAAGGAAAAGGGATTATCGACAGTGACACCGCCTAGTGCGTCAACGATATCTTGGAAGCCATCCATGTTGACTGCCATGAAATAATCAATTGGAATGTCTAAATAATTCTCGACCGTGTCCATTGCCATTTCTGGACCACCGAAAGCATATGCGTGGTTGATTTTGTCGTCAAAGCCGCGTCCGATAATTTCAGTTCTTGTATCTCTAGGAATGCTGAGCATTTTCATTGATTCGTCTTCGGGGTTAACCGTTATGACCATAATCGTGTCGGAACGTCCGCTTTCGACATTACTTGTGTCGACTCCTAATAGTAAAAAGGCGAGTGGCTCTTTTGCTTCTACGTCGACTTCAATTGCACGTTTTGCTGATTTTTCACGTTCAATCGACACGTGCATTTGGTCGTCTACCGTGCTTTGCACAGAGCTGTATAGATGATAGGCATAACCTGCGACAGCTAAAATAAGAACGCCAATAAATGAACCGATAATAATAAGAGCTTTTTTCATCTTTTCTCGTTTCTCCTTTTAATATAAAATAGCCAAATCTGGCCTTTTGTAACTTTCGTCGCCCTTTATAGGAAAATCGTTTCATAAAAACTCAATTGGAAACACTCTCCTAGTTACAAAATTATAAACGATTGATTAAGATTAGTATAGTCATTACGAGAAAGTTTAGCAATCTACAAAAATATTCTATTTTTCTCATTTTTCCACAAAATATTTACATTTATCATTAAATGATATAGCATGAGAAGGTAATGAATGCATGTGATTAGGAGGACAAAATGGAAGAGACGATTAGTTTAAAAGAGATATTTCATACTTTAAAGAAGCGCCTAAAAATAATTATCGTAATAACAGCCGTTGCTGTTGCTGCAAGTGCAATTGTTTCGTATTTTATGCTTACTCCAACCTACCAAAATTCAACGCAATTACTCGTTAACCAATCCAAAGAAGACGGCCAACCTATATCCCAAGGGGACTTACGAACAAATCGAGAGTTAATTAATACGTATAACGTTATTATTACATCTCCACGTATTTTAGAACCAGTTCAAGAAGAGTTAGGCTTGGAACGATCTGTTAGTAATTTAAGAAACCAGGTTAGTGTTAGAAGTGAAGGGGATTCGCAAGTCGTAAGTATTTCTGTTGAAGATACGAACCCTGCAATGGCGGTGCAAATTGCAAATACCGTTGCAACCGTGTTCCAACGTGATATTGTCGACATTATGAGTGTAGATAATGTGTCGATCTTGTCAGCGGCGGAGCTTTCAGAAAATCCAAGTCCAGTTAACCCGAATCCGACATTAAACATGGCGATTGCTTTAGTTGTTGGATTAATGGCGGGGGTAGGACTCGCATTTTTACTTGAGTTCTTAGACAATACGGTGAAAACAGAAGATGATATTGAGGAAAAACTAGGGATTCCAGTATTAGCTGCCGTTTCTACCATTAATGAAGTGAAAGCGGGAAAACTTGGTCCATCAAGAAGTCAATCAAGAACAGGACGTGAGAACTTTGGCGCGTAGAAGAAAAAAACAAGTCGTATCAGATAAACAACGAAACTTAGTCACACACTTTGATAAGAAATCTCCAATTTCAGAGCAATTTCGAACGCTGAGAACGAATATTCAATTTGCCGCGATCGATAAGAAAATCCAAACGATCATGGTTACTTCTTCAACACCTGGAGAAGGGAAATCGACAACGATTTCAAACTTAGCGGTTGTACTCGCGCAACAAGGGAAGAAAGTTCTAATTATTGACTCTGATTTACGTAAACCAACGGTTCACTTTACGTTCCAGCTACCGAACCAAAAAGGGTTAACGACCGTTCTTGCAAAACAGACGGAATTCTTCGATACGGTTCATGAAACAGCGGTTGAGAACTTAGATGTGTTAACATCTGGTCCAGTTCCACCAAATCCGAGTGAATTGCTGGGAACGAAAGCGATGGAAATGTTCATTCAAGAGCTTGAAAAGCATTATGATTACGTATTATTTGATGCACCACCAGTGAATGTTGTAACAGACCCACAGATTTTGTCACGTTTTTGTGATGGAGCGATCTTAGTTGTAAGAAGTGGAAAGACAGAAGAAGATTTTGCAAAAAAGGCCGTTGAATCATTAAATAAGGTTGACGCAAATATTCTAGGTGCTGTGCTAAATGATTGTGATATGAAAGATTCGCAGTACTATTATTATTACGGTGAAAAATAAAAAAGTTCTAGATTCGAGGTAGAAAATACCCAATAAAATGGTATAATGGACTACATTCGGGTGAAATAAGTACTACTTTGGTATTGGTTTCATATAATTACAAAAAAAGAAAGGGGCTCAATCAATGATTGATCTCCACTGTCATATACTACCTGGAGTTGATGATGGGGCACAGACGATGGAAGATGTGCTAGAAATGGCAAAAGTTGCCGAACGAGAAGGGATAACAAGAATCGTGGCAACCCCGCATCATCAAAATGGGAAGTACATCAATGAAAAACAAGGAATTCTTGATAAAGTGAGCGAAGTGAATGCAGAGTTAAAGAAGCAATCGTTTGCTCTTCGTATTCTTCCAGGACAAGAATGTCGTTTATATGGAGAAATTCTCGAAGACTATGATTCTGGCAAAGTGATGACTTTGGCAAACAGTCAGTATTTATTTGTAGAGTTTCCGTCGGCACAAGTCCCAAGATATGCAAAACAAATGCTTTATGATATTCAATTAAAAGGGTTAACGCCGGTGATTGTTCACCCAGAGCGTAACCAAGTTTTTATGAAGAAGCCGGAAATGCTTTATAACTTTGTAAAAGACGGGAGCTTAACACAAGTAACCGCAGGCAGTGTTGCAGGGAAGTTCGGGAAAAAGATTCGAACTTTTTCTCTAGATATGATTGAAGCGAACTTAACACATTTTCTTGCCTCTGATGCACATAACACGACAAACCGTTCTTATCACTTACTCGCAGCTTACGATGACATCGAAGAGGAATTTGGTGAAAGTTTGGTTTATTTTTTTCGTGAGAACGCCGAAATTGTTCTTGAACATGGACATGTGATGATCGAACGTCCGGAAAAAATTCGACAAAAAAAGTTTCTTGGTTTATTATTAAAGGTTTAAAAAACGGGATGCTCTTTGTAAGAAGGGCATCTTCGACTACATATGGAGCAAAAATATGCTGATTTTTAGAAATAGGTAATGTCTCCTTACCTTTATCAATGGAGGCACTCGGCCGTGCTGTGGGATCGTTTGCCCAAGCAAGTCCTTAGGCGCTCTGTCGCCATTGGTACGGTGTGAGGTTAGGTTAAATGCCTTTCCTACATATTTTTGTAGGTGACGTTCGAGAAAATTGGGTAAAAGATTTGGTTGATCTTTATGTCACCCCAATTGAGCTCTTTTTGGGCTAAGGAGAATACATTATATATATTCGCAATGTATGTACCCTATTTGAGGGTGTTTGAACGCGTAACTAAAAAAAGCATATGTCGAATCGTGACGAGTTTTGTTTTTCTTTTCGACAAAAGTATATCATAAGACTTTCACAGAGTGCAAAACTTCTGTTCAATAAGTAGGTTAAATGTATGAGTTTTCATAGAGTTTTGTCGAAAAAGCGTAAAAGTATTTGTGTATTTACAAAAGTGATCGAGAAAGAGTGAAGTAGAATCGAGTGAAAGACTATTAGTTTTATTTTTCACTAGTGCGAAATGACCAAGCCTATATAATGGTTAATAGAATGAAGAATGAAAGTGCGTTCATCAATAGATCACAATAGACGTTGAGGGCTATTGATGAGCGCTCTCTTAATTTGCTAGGTAGCATTATCGGTGACTAGATTTAAATTTTGGCTGAAAACAGTATTTATATATGTAAGATAATAGATGTTTGATTTTGAAGGGGGAAAGCAGTAATGGGGTTTAAGACGAGGTTAGGATTACTTATTTTAGTGGATTCAATCATTGTTTTATTTTCAATTTATGTTGGTTATTGGCTGTTAAGTTCATCTGCAACGATCGTACCAACAGCAATCATCGTCAGTTCAATTGCGTTATTTGTTTGTCATCATATTTTTGCACATCGCTACAAGCTGTATCAACGTGTGTGGCAATATGCGAGTATTCAAGAGTTGACGGCGATCTTTAAGGCGGTGACGCTATCGATCGTAACCGTTGCGGTGATTTTACTTATTGGCTTTCAAGGATTCTTCATTCGTACATTACTTATCACGTGGATGTTGCACATTTTACTGATCGGTGCGTCGAGATTTTCGTGGCGTTTATACCGCGATACGAAGCTGAATAAAGGAAAAGACAAACAGCGTACACTCATTATCGGTGCGGGTGACGGTGGGAGCATGGTTGCGCGTCAACTATTAAATAGTGAAACGTCTGAGCTTCACCCAGTCGCCTTTGTTGATGATGACGTAACGAAGCATAACCTTGAAATTATGGGTCTACCAGTCATCGGCAGTGTACGAGATACAGCAAAGGTCGTTGAAGAAAACAACATTGACCATATTTTAATTGCAATTCCGTCACTTACAAAAACAGATCTTAATGACATCTTCTCGATTTGTTCAAAAACAAAGGTACGTACACAAATCATGCCGTCTGTTGAAGACATTATGTCTGGAAAAGTGTCTGTTCAACAAATTCGTGACGTACAAGTAGAAGACTTACTCGGCCGTGAGCCGGTTGAACTTGATACAGAAAAAATCGGGAACAAGCTGACTGGAAAGACGGTCGTAGTAACAGGTGCAGGTGGCTCGATCGGTTCAGAAGTATGTCGTCAAGTGTGTAACTTTACCCCAGAGAAAATCGTCCTTCTTGGCCATGGTGAAAACAGTATTTATAGTATCGAATTGGAACTAAGAAACACGTATCAAGACATTACGATTGTGACAGAGATTGCCGATGTGCAAGATAAAGAACGGATGAATGACGTGATGCATAAGCATCGTCCAGATGTCGTCTATCACGCAGCAGCACATAAGCACGTCCCACTTATGGAAAGAAACCCGCACGAAGCGGTGAAAAACAATGTGATTGGAACAAAAAACGTTGCGGAAGCTTCTCATGAAGCAGGTGTTGATACGTTTGTGATGATCTCAACTGATAAAGCAGTGAACCCAACGAGTGTGATGGGGGCAACGAAGCGAATTGCAGAAATGGTTGTCCAGCATATGGATATTGTCAGTGACACGAAGTTCGTTGCGGTTCGGTTCGGTAACGTGCTCGGTAGTCGCGGCAGTGTCATTCCACTATTCAAAAAGCAAATTGAAGCAGGTGGGCCCGTCACAGTAACAGACCCAGAAATGACGCGTTACTTTATGACGATCCCAGAAGCATCACGACTCGTCATTCAAGCTGGAGCGATTGCAAAAGGTGGCGAAGTGTTCGTCCTTGATATGGGTGAACCAGTGAAAATCGTTGACCTTGCGAAAAACTTAATTCGTCTCTCTGGCTTTAGTGAAGACGAAATCGAAATCACCTATACAGGCATGCGTCCAGGAGAAAAACTGTTTGAAGAACTGCTCGGAGAAAACGAAGTTCACAAAGAACAAATTTATCCGCAAATTTATCGCGGGAAAACACCGCAAGTAAACATCAACGTCATTTACGATCTTATCGATGAATTTGAACGAAACAGCACGGAAACACTCCGTGAAAAAACGTTAGACATTGCGCACTTTAGAGTCGAGAGCTTGAGTAGGTTGAGTGTGGTTAAGTAAGAAAAAATGAAGTTTTAATACAATGCATAGTATGTGAGTGTTACTGTTAGTAGAACTTGTGAACTAACAGTAACCTCCATTTTCGTATGTTTAGTAAATTAGTAGTTAGTTTGATCAGGTCTAACTAAGTACTAAAAGACTAAAAGAAGGGGTTACAAAAAAGTAACTGCAAAGAGGAAGGAAGTTGACAATGGGAGATCGGATTTATCTCTCATCACCACACATGAGTGATGAAGGTTATGAAATGGAATATGTAAAAGAAGCATTTGATACGAACTGGATTGCACCTCTTGGAGAAAATGTGAATGGGTTTGAAAGAGAATTAGCAGACAAGGTCGGTTCTAAAGCAGCTGCAGCAATTTCATCTGGGACGGCAGCTATTCACTTAGCTTTAAGAGCTGCAGGAGTAGGTGAAGGGGATATCGTGTTATGTCCAACACTTACATTTTCAGCTACAGCAAATCCAATTATCTATCAAAATGCAACACCAGTATTCATTGATAGTAATTATGAAACGTGGAACATGTGTCCAAAAGCATTAGAAGAGGCGTTTATAAAATATCCTGAAGTAAAGGCAGTTATCGTTGTACACCTTTACGGATTGTCAGCAGATATGGATCAAATAGTTGAACTTTGTAAGAAACATAACGTTGTTCTAATTGAAGATGCGGCTGAATCTCTTGGAACTTACTACAAAGGTAAGCATACAGGTACAATTGGTGATTACGGTATCTTCTCGTTTAATGGAAATAAAATCATTACTACTTCTGGTGGTGGAATGCTCGTTTCTAATAATGAAGAAAGAATTGCTAAAGCTAGATTCTGGGCAACTCAATCTAGAGACCAAGCGAGGCACTATCAACATAGTGAATTAGGATTCAATTATCGGATGAGTAATGTAGTAGCTGGTGTTGGTAGAGGACAACTTAAAGTATTAGACGAAAGAGTTGAAAAGAAACGTTATATCTTTGACTTTTATAAGAGAGAGTTAGGTTCTTTAGAAGGTATTGAATTTATGCCAGTAAACGATTGGGATGAGCCAAACTTTTGGTTAAGTGCGATGACGTTAACTGGTAAAGTGAGACCGATCGATATATTTGAAGTACTGGAAGCTGAGAATATTGAGTCAAGGCCAGTCTGGAAGCCGATGCATATGCAACCATTTTTTGAGAAGTATGATTTTGTAGGAACGAATGTAGCAGAAAAGTTGTTTGATGATGGTGTTTGTTTGCCGTCTGATACGAAGATGACGGATGCACAGTTGGAGAAAATTGTAGAAATTATAAAGGGGTTGTGGAGGTGAAGTGATGAGGACTTTGAATTTATTTTTAAAACGGACAATTGATATATTAGGTAGTTTAATAGGGGTTATTATTATTTCTCCAATCCTTATTATCATAGCACTGTCTATTAAATTAACATCTAAAGGTCCTGTATTTTTCAAACAAAAACGGATTGGGAAAAATGGTACAGTATTTAAGATACTCAAGTTTAGAACTATGGTTGTTAATGCTGAACAGATTGGATCAGGTTTGTTTGTTAAAACGGAGAATGATAATCGGATAACAAAAATCGGGAAATTATTACGTGCAACCAGCTTAGATGAGCTCCCACAACTTTGGAACGTTGTTATTGGCGATATGAGCTTAGTTGGGCCAAGACCACCTGTGCCACATCATCCGTATAAATATGCGGATTATAGTGACTTTCAACGAAAGCGTTTTGAAATGAAACCAGGGATGACTGGATTAACTCAGGTTACGGTTAGAAATTCTGTATCTTGGGATGAAAGAATTCCGGTTGATGTTGAGTATGTTGAAAAATTTAATATATGGTTAGACATTAAGATTCTTTTTAAAACAATACAAAAATTGTTTAAACGTGAAAGTATTTATACCCATAATAACTCAAAAGTATCTGGAAAACCTTCTAAGTATTAATCAGACCACAAGGGAGTAAAATATGCAAATTACAATTCGAAAATTCCAAGAAGACGATATTCCATATAAAGTAAAGTGGATAAACGATACGAATAATAATAAATATTTACATTATGATCTGCCTCTAAGAGAAGATAAGACTCTACAATGGTTTAAATCTCTTGATGATAGAGATGATAGGATTGACTACACTATCACGTATTCGGGAAAACCTGCAGGATTAATTGGGCTGCTAAATATTGAATTTGAAAGTATGGAAGCTGAATATTACATTTGTCTTGGTGGAGAAGAATTTAGAGGAAAAGGTATAGCTAGTATTGCAACGGACCTTTTAATTAAAAAAGCTTATAAAGAACTTAACCTTAAGAAAATATACCTTTACACAGAAGTCGATAATATTCGTGCTCAAAAACTCTTTGAAAAATGTGGGTTTGAGCAAGAAAAGCTACTAAGAAACAATTTATTTTATAATGGAAAACATGTAGATAGATATTTGTATATTCTTGATGTGGAAAACTATCTGTAAAATGTAGGTGAAATGAAAATTGGAACTAGTTGATTATCCAGTAACACCGATTCAAAAGTTAAGTGGAAATCTAAATAACAACTCATTTTATATAAAGCGAGATGATCTTCTTCCTATATCATTTGGGGGGAATAAGGTAAGGAAAGCGGTACTTTTTTTTGAAAAATTAAAGAGTGAGTCTTCTGATAGTGTAGTTACGTATGGTAGTAGTAGTTCGAATCATTGTAGAATTATATCCAATATTGCAGCGGCTAAGGGGATACCGTGCCATATTATTTCTCCAAGTGAATCTAGCTATATAACCTCTAATAAAGAAATGATTGAACTGTTTGGTGCCATAGTTACGCATTGTCCTGTATCTGAAGTCCATATTACAATTGATAAAAAGATGGAAGAGTTAAGAGAAAAAGGCTATAAACCCTATTTTATTCAGGGGGGAGGCCATGGTGATATCGGAACCCAGGCTTATGTAAATGCATATGAAGAAATTCTGGACTACGAAGCCTCAACAGGCATGTATTTTGACTACATTTTTCATACGACTGGAACAGGCACTACTCAAGCTGGACTTATATGTGGAAAAATCCTACATGGTGATGAAAGAGAAATTATTGGAATTAGCAACGCTCGAAAAAACCCATATGGTGGTCAAATTGTTTTTGAAAGTGTGAATAATTATTTGTTAGGTCAAGGAAAAGAACCAACTAGCCTTGATGCCATAAAATTCATAGATAATTATATACTAGAAGGGTATGGTTCCTATAATAATAAAATATTAAAAACCATCAAGGATGTACTAATTACTGATGGTATCCCAATGGATACAACTTACACAGGTAAGGCTTTTTGGGGTATGAAAGAGTATATTAAAGAGAATTACATTAAAGATAAAAAGGTATTATTTATCCATACAGGTGGAACACCATTGTTTTTTGATAAATTGGAGGCTTTGAAGGATGAACGATGATTTGAACATACTAATATTAAGCTGTGGAACAAGAAATAAAATAGTTCATTATTTCAAACAAGAGTTAGAAGGTAAAGGGTTTGTTATAGCTGCTGATAGTAGTGATTTAGCACCAGCACTTTATGATGCAGATAAATACTTTATTGTTCCAAGGATGGATGAAGAAGGATACTTAGATACTATTCTATCTATATGTAAAGAGAATAATATAAAGGGCGTTCTATCTCTGATAGATCCGGAAATAAGCCTACTAGCGAAATACGAGCAAGCCTTTTTGGATATTGGAACAACACCAATTGTCTCAAATTATGATGTTGTGGAAATGTGTTTTGATAAATATAAGATGTTTGAATTCTGCGTTCAAAATAAATTTAAAACTGTTAAAAGTTATGTTGATAAAGAGCACTTTTATTGTGACGTTGAAGCTGGAGTAATTAACTATCCAGTGTTTGTAAAACCTGTTAAGGGGAGTGCTAGTGTCAATATAAGTAAAGTAACATCGAAAGAAGAGATTGAACTGTTGTTTAGTAGGTTTGATAACTTAATGATACAAGAGTTCATGGATGGTATTGAATACGGTGCAGATGTATATATTGATATAATTTCAGGAGAGCCTGTTTCAATTTTTCTAAAAGAGAAATTAAAAATGAGAGCTGGAGAAACTGATAAATCGGTTTCTGTTAAAGACATGGAACTACTAAAACAAATTGAGGACTTTGTTAATGATACTGGATATAAAGGTGTTATAGACATTGATATTTTTAAGGTTAATGATGAATATTATATCTCCGAGGTAAACCCTCGGTTCGGTGGGGGATATCCGCATGCATATGAAAGTGGTGTAAATATACCGAAGATGATTATTAATAATATTAGTGGTAAAGCTAATTTAGATACAATAGGTCAGTATGATATAGGAACTTATATGATGAAATTTAATGAAGTGAAAATATTAAGACATTAAATTAGTTTTAATTAATATGTACTTGGAAGCTATAGGCGGTGAAGAAAATTAATGGATGATTACAAAAAGCATAATGTTATAATTTTGAACCACCATGCACATGCTCCAGACACAGGTGGTGGTGGAAGACATTTTGATTTAGCGCAAAGTTTAAGTGCTCGGGGACACAAAGTTACTGTTTTAGCATCATCGTACGATAATGGGAAACAAAAATACCTTTTAAATGAGAAAGAAAATGAAATTTTTTTCAATGATAATTTGAAATTTGTCAGGTTTAAAACTAAGCCAGGTTATAAAAATACCGTTACTCGTTTGTTGAATTACTATCACTATAAAATTTTGACTGCATCTTACAGTAAATTTAGCGAGAAACCGACAGTTATTATTGCTTCTTCTGTACACCCGTTTGCATGGATTTCTGGTTATAAGCTAAGTAAGAAGTATAACGCTAAATTTATTGTAGAAGTAAGAGATTTATGGCCTTTAAGCATGTATGAAGACCTTTCTGGTTTAAAGAGGAAGGTTATTTTCTCATTTTTTGAATCATTAGAGAAAAAGTATTACAAAATTGCAGATGAAATTGTTACAACAGCACCATTTGCATACGAGTATATGGATGAAAAGTTTGGCACAAATGAAGATAAAGTTCATTACATCCCTCATGGTATAGATATTAATAAATTTGATGAAAACACCAATCACAGTAGTGAAGTACTTCCTGCTGAACTAAATGAGGCCCTCGATAATTATTTCTGTGTAACGTATACAGGAGCTTTATCTAAAAGTGAAGGTTTAGAAACCTTAATTTTTGCTGCAAAACAGCTAGAAGGTTATGAAAATATTAAGATTGTAATAGTTGGTGGCGGATCAGAGAAAGAAAAGTTATTAACGTTACAAAAGCAATATAATTTAAATAATATTTTAATAATTGATAAACAACCAAGGTCTAATATCCCATTAATTTTGAAAAAGTCAAAAATACTTTTCTGTGGCCTTATGGATAGGAAGGCATTTAAATACGGAATTAGTAAAAATAAATTTTATGATTATATGGCTTCAGCAAAACCGATTATTTTTGCTTCAAATGTTAGGGGGAGCCTAATCACAAAAGCTAATGCAGGAGTTACGATTGAGCAAGGTAATCCTGAGTTATTAACTAATAATGTTCTTAATATGTATGAAAACTACAGTGACATGTCTAAAATCTACGGAAAGAACGGAAGAGATTTTGTTGAGAAGAATCACACTGTTAAAGTTATAAGCGATAAGTTTGAAAAGTTAATTGTAAAATAATAGATAGTAAAGTAGAGGTTCATATGATTAAATCATTAGTAAAAGATTATGGAGTAAAGTGGGTATTTAACCGCTTTTTATACTCAACAAAGTTAAATATGCTAAAACGTTTTCCTATTTCAGAGCGCCTTTTTGAGAAAAGTGTTGACGTTAAAAGAATTGATATCTTTGAAATAAATATCGATGCAATTGAAGCTTTTTTAAAGAATATTGATTCTGGAGAAAAAGAAAAAATCATTACTATAGCAGATAATTCAATTAATGGTAAGATTAAGGGATTTTCTTCTGTTGAACTAGATTATGGTTCACCAATTCAGTGGAACTATCATCCGATGACTAAGGCGAGGGTAGATGTACAAAGAAAATGGTTTCAAATCCCAGACTTTGATCCTAACCGAGGAGATATTAAAGCAATATGGGAAGCCTCAAGGTTTACTCATTTTTTCTATCTTTCAAGAGCTTTTATGTTAACGAAGGATGAAAAATATTACTATGCGTTTTCTAGCCAGTTAGAAAGCTGGGTAAAGCAGAACCCCTATCCTTATGGACCTCATTATAAATGTGGTCAGGAAGCTACACTTCGAATGATAGCAGCGTTGATGAATTACTCTGTATTTTCCCAATATGGCTTACCAAATAGTGGAGATGTTAGAAACTTAAAAAAACTTGTAGAAGGAAGTTATAAGAAAGTGTTGTCGAACTTCTTTTATGCAAAAAATTGTATTAAAAACAACCATACTTTATCTGAAATCACTGGTTTAATAATAGGAAGCTGGTGTGCTGTGGATAGTAAATCTTTAAATAGAGCTTATAAGCTTCTAGAGAAAGAGATAAAATTCCAGTTTTCATACGATGGTGGTTATATTCAAAACTCAGTAAACTATCAGCGTTTCGCTTTACAAATTATGGAATGTGTTATGGCACTTGGAGATGCAACAGGGAAAAACCTTTCAAAGGAGAGTCAATCGCTTGTTTATAAAAGTGCTCAACAGCTATATCAAATTCAAAGTGAAAATGGTGATGTTCCAAACCGCGGATCTAATGACGGTGCTTTAATCTTTCCAGTTACAAATTGCAATTACCGTGATTTTCGGCCAGTGATTAATACAATAAATTCACTCATTGATAACCAAAGAATATATGATAAAGGGCTATATGACGAAGAGATCTTATGGTTTACAAATATCAAAGATATTTGTGAAATATCACAGGTAGAAATAAAGAGAAAGACTTTCAGTTACCCTGAAGCAGGACTTTATACGTTGAGGTATAATGATAATAGCTTTTTAATGACAATTTTAAAAGATAATAAAACGAGGCCGACACATATGGATCAACTCCATATTGACCTATGGCATAAAGGTATAAATGTTTTTTGTGATGCTGGCAGTTATTCATATGCAGATCCAGAGGGGAAAAAACTAGCATTTACTTCTGCTCATAATACAGTAAAGGTTGATGGAAAGGAGCAAATGACAAAAAAAGGGGCATTTTTGGTGCTTGACTGGAGTAGGGCAAAAAACATTGATTATAACTCCTCGCATTTTAGTGGAACAATGGTTTCACAGAAAGGTTATGAACATACCAGAAAGATTCAAAAAAACGAAATGGGATACTCGGTTAATGATGTCGTGGTTGGAGATGTAGAAGAGTGTGATTTTTATTTTCATACACCTTGTGATGTTAAAGTGACTAAGACAGGGTTTGACCTTTATAATAAAGGTCAACTTATGTGTAGTATACAAACAGATGGTTTGGTGAGGGTCCAAGAAGCTTATAGGAGTTTATATTATTTAAATAAAGAGGAAATAAACTGTGTGACTGTTAAAGGAAGTATAGAAGAAAAGCAATACAGTATGAATTTTAATATAGAGTTAAAATAACAAATAGGTACTTTATACAAAATTAGTCGGAATGAACGGAACTTTTGATAAATATAATTGGGCTCTGATATATAGGCTTACCAAGGGTTCTCATGTTAGTCAAAAGTGAAATCAAGGTAGTTGGTATTGACAAGCTTACTTTTGAAGAAGAGGGATTACAGGACTTATTTTAAGAAGCCATTTAAATGGAATTAAGTTTTCAACTGGAAAGCAAGAGAAACACACTTATATTTTGGCAGTTCCAACACCTTATATTAAGGAAAGTAAAAAGCTTGATCCTAAATAGGCTTTATGAGCGGTGATGATATCCATTTAATGCGTGCACCTGAAAGGATTATCCCGTGTAATATAATTTATGAATTTGAAAATAACCCAAGAACTATTGGTCAGATAATGTTGGAATTGAAGAAAAGATTAAAGGGTTTATTTTAATTTCTGTAAAGCAGAATCGCAGTTACAGATATAAGTTCAGCAGAAATTTATAAGGTTGTAGAGAACACTTATAGAGATATTAATTTTGCATTTGCAAATGAATTAGCGCAAATATGTTGTACTGATAATATGAATGTTATGAGATTATTAGAACTGCTAATACGCATCCATGAATTAATATGTTACAACCAGGGTCAAGTGTTGGAGGTCGTTGCATTTCTATTGATCCCGGCTTCTTACTTGGAGATTATCCATACTTAACAAACCTTATCTTAACAACAAGAAGAATTAATGACTCTATGCTAAGACGTGTACTAGGACGTATTGGAGGAATTATGAGAGAGCATAGGATTATAGATGTCTCCAAAGTTTGTCTTATGGATTATCGTATAAAGAGAATGTGGTTTAGGGCGAATAGACGAGCAAAATTTTGAAGACTTTTTAAATGAGTAGAAATACTTGTTGTTATGGTTGGACATGATCATATTAAGAATAGTTAGGATAATATTAAATACAAACTTATTCTTGATCCGAAAAATATTATAAGTGTAGATAGGGTGTATAAGCTATGAGAATCGACTTTGAGGTGGTTATATGAAGGGGTATATAATCCATGACAATAAATTCACTAAAAAAATAAAATTAATCCTCGATAAACTTGAGGATAATTCAAAAATCTTTGTCACAGATCGCTCGTTATATAATGAATTAATGGAAATGGATTTTAATGATATAATTTTTTTGGATTTGTTTATTGAAACGGAATCGGAGAAAAAAATTGAGTTAACTAATGAAATAGTTAAAGATATTGATTATATATCGGAAAACAATTACAGCTATTCACCGGAATTACTAGTTAATAAAATATATAATATGATTTGTATGATAGTAAATATGGTTAATCAGCTTGAAAAATATCTAAAGGAATATCATATTAATTGTTTAGTTATATACGGCGGTTCCGATAGCGAGCAGTTTTTAGCTTTAACATTAGCAGAGGGAGAGCGTCCTTTTAGATTTTTATATAAAAGAAACTGGTTTTTGAATAACTTTATTTACCATTCGTTCAAATCGAAATATGATATTTTATGGAAAAATAAAACTCCATCTATTTACTTGAAAACATTATCGTTTATAAAGTTGAATGCTATTTCTATAGGGAAAAGTATCTTTATAATAAGAAAAGTACTAGAGGCCATGAGAGAAACTAAGGTTACTTTTAAAGATAGTTTATTAAAGTATGGAATCTTTGTTGTGCGAAGTCCAATACAAATTAGCCCTCTAGTTCCAATTTATAGGGAGATTGAAAAAAGAAAGGAAATGACACCTATATATCTTTCTTTCGAAAATTATTCAAATAATAAAATTCATAAAGAATTTTTAAAACACAAGGTAAACAATTACAACCTTTATCAATTACTTACCTTTTCTAAATTATTTAAAATAAACAAAAAAATTTATTATATAAAGAAAAGAATCAAAAAACGTCAAAATAGAGATTTCTACATTTTTGATAATAAAATTAGTTTAGATTGTAGCAAACTTATGAAAGAACTTACAGTATATTGGTTTGATACTTTGGTTTTCAATCACTTATTAAATAAATTCGATGATACAATGCAAAAAGATCTTGTAGTATTAATAAACAATGAGACTCACGGGTATCACTCTGCACTTCAAACAAAGTGGGCTAGACAGAGGAAAGTTCCTTCAGTAGGGATTCAGCATGTTTCTATTAGTGACCGTTTATTACCTAAAATTTCATGGAATAATGTAATGTTTATGATGTCCAATGAAATTGCCAATAAATTAAATTCTTTAAAATCAGACGAAGAATTTGCTTATGTTGGACCAATTTCTTATGATGATTATTTTAACACTTCAAAACATAAGAATGACTTTAAGGTAATCTCTATATTTACACAACCAGATGATTTTAAAGTAGACTATTTCAAAATAATAGAAGATATAATAGAAATTATTAAAAAGAATGAGTTCAATTTCGATATTAAGGTCAAGCTCCATCCTAGAGAGAAAGACAAAAAAACTTTTATGAAATACAAGGATTACTATCAAAAACTTGAAATTATAACTGATGAAGTAGATAGTTCTACGTTAATTTCAAATAGTGATTTAGTCTTGTCTATTCATTCAGGAACTTTAATGCAAGCAATATTTATTGGTACTCCAGCTATTAGTATTAACTATCAAAAAAAGCACAAAATAAAATTTGATTTTATCCAAGACGATGTAACTACTAAGGTATTTAGTAAACAAGAACTTGAAAATCAACTGAAAAACCTAAGAGTGCTTAATGGAAAATATTTTATAAATAGGAAAAAGTATCTCAAGTATAAGCTAGGAGACTATCAAGGTGATGCAGCATCTAGAGTTTATGACTATATTATGAATTTTAAATCTAATAGTACAATAAGAGAATAGCTTACTTAAATAAAGGGCGTTGTATATGACTACAAGTATTAAACAGGACAAGGGTGCTACAATATTTTTACACCTATTATTCCTTCACTTTATCGCATTCCAGATTTTATCTATTCTTAGAGCTACTGCCATTTATAATACATCTTTTTTAGCTGTATATTCTAGTCTGTTAATTTCTTTAGTGATGGTATTATTTTTCATGACAAAATTAAATAAGGTGAGGTTTACTGTAGTTGAAATAATCCTATTATTTTTTCCATTAATTTACTTTTTGTTTGGATTTTTAATAAATGACTCGTATAGGGACTTAGTTGCTGATACCTACAATGCACTATTTTTTGTAATGCTTATAGTTTATATGCGAAGTCAGAACATTAATTTTGATAAAGAACTACAGATTAAATTTGCAAATTGGATGTTTATTGGTTTAGTCATTTCGACAATCAGTTATTGGGTTGCCCCTTTTATAGGATTTAATGTATTCAGCGTAGGAGGAACATCTATTTTTTTTGTTTTTCCACTAATAGTATATCTGTTTAACAAACAATACCTGAAATTTATAATTGTACTTATTTTACTTATAATAGCTAGTAAAAGAGGTGTATTGCTAGGCGTCCTATCTGTTTTATTAATAGTGGGGTTTGGTAATGCGAATATGAAACCAATTGTAAGAGCCTTAATGGTGATTTCGGTTACTATGATCTTCGCCAGTATAATTTTCTTTACACTTAGCCCAGATAAGTTTAATCAATTTCCAGAACGTATACAGCCCCTTCTTTACAAAACGATGTTTGTAAACCCGCTATCTGAGTACAATAGGATAGAAAGCGATGCAAGAGTTAGAGAAGTGATATATGCTATGAAACCTTTGATAGACAATCCTGTTTTATTAATTACTGGAATGGGAGCAGGATACACTTATGAATATTTTAGTAGTGATGGTACCCTTATTCGAGAAGCACACAAAAATGTTCACTTTACACCAATAGCAATCTTCACAAGATATGGACCTATTTATACACTTATCATTTATGGGTATATTTTAAGTATAATTATTATTAATTACCGAAGGTTACAAAGAAAAAAACTATCGATTGAAAATACTATTCTACTCTTCTATTTAATTGCAGGGCTGATTAATTCATTTACTGCGTATACAATATACTTGGACTATTTATTCATTATGGCTCTAGGTATTTTAACAGCTAATATTAAAAGGAGTTAGATAGGTTAATTGCTTGAAATGACTAGTTATCATAAAAAATTTTATAGCTAAGGAGAGAACTAAATGAATATTAATGGTAAAACAATACTAATAACAGGTGGAACTGGTTCTTTTGGTAAAAAATTCATTTCTAAGGTATTAGAACAGGACGTGAAAAAAGTAATTGTTTTTAGCCGAGATGAATTAAAGCAATATGAAATGGCTCAAAAATATACTGACCCTCGAATTCGTTTTTTTATTGGAGATGTGCGCGATAAAGATCGTCTATATAGGGCTTTTGATGGAGTGGATATTGTCATTCATGCGGCGGCGTTAAAGCATGTTGGAGCTTGCGAATACAACCCATTTGAAGCTGTAAAGACTAACATTCATGGTGCACAGAATATAATTGAGGCTGCTATAGATCGTGGTGTTGAAAAAGTAATAGCTTTAAGTACTGATAAGGCGGCAAGTCCAATTAACTTATATGGAGCAACTAAGTTAGCATCAGATAAATTATTTGTTGCTGGTAATTCATATGCTGGGAATAAAGAAACAAGGTTTTCTGTAGTTCGTTATGGAAACGTAGTAGGAAGTCGTGGAAGTGTAGTACCATTCTTTAAAAAACTTAAGGCTCAAGGAGAAATACAGATTCCTATTACAGATGAACGAATGACACGTTTTTGGATTACGTTAGACCAAGGTGTTCAATTTGTGATTGACAATCTTCAGAGAATGAAAGGCGGAGAAATCTTCATACCAAAGATTCCGAGCATGAAGGTTACGGATTTAGCAGAAGCAATTGCTCCAGAATGTGAAATAAAAATAGTTGGAATTCGCCCTGGAGAAAAATTACATGAAGCAATGATTAATGAAGATGATGCACGCCAAACTTTAGAGTATGACACTTATTATGTTATCCAACCAGAATTTCCTTGGTGGAGGGAAGAGTATTCAAACGGTGGTAAACCATTACCTGAAGGCTTCACCTATATAAGTGATGTAAATGACCATTGGTTAACTGTTGATGAACTTAGGCAATTAGTAAAAGAGTAATCACTATTTTCCTCTATTTAATATGGAAAGGAAGTTTAATATGGATACTAAAACAATCAGAGACAGTTACTTACCATATGGGCGTCAGTGGATTGATGAAGATGATATTCAATCAGTGGTAAATGTATTAAAAGGCGACTATTTAACAACAGGACCGGCAGTAGTAGAGTTTGAACAAGCTGTTGCTTCTTACGTGGGAGCTCAATATGCTGTTGCATTTTCGAATGGAACAGCTGCCCTTCACGGTGCTTGCTTTGCAGCAGGTATTGGTGAAGGAGATGAAGTTATTACAACACCGATGACCTTTGCCGCTAGTTCTAATTGTGTTCTTTATCAAGGTGGCAAGCCGGTCTTTGCTGATATAGATCCCAAAACTTATAATATTGACCCCAAAAAAGTTAAAGAGTTAATTAACGAGAATACCAAAGCAATTATTCCTGTACATTTCACAGGACAACCAGTTGCTATAGATGAAATTCACCAACTTGCTAAAAATTATAATCTCGTGGTAATCGAGGATGCTGCACATGCTTTGGGTGCGACTTATAAAGAGAAAAAAATAGGTTCATTAAGTGGTATGACAATGTTCAGTTTTCACCCTGTAAAACATATTACTTCAGGAGAAGGCGGGGTCATAACAACTAATAATGAAGAGTTTTATCAAAAATTATTACAATTTAGATCCCATGGAATTACTAGAGAATCTGATAAGTTGATTGAAAATCATGGACCTTGGTATTATGAAATGCAGTTCTTAGGTTTTAATTATCGAATGACCGATATTCAAGCTGCTCTTGGTACTAGTCAATTGAAGAAGATTGATAAGTTTGTTGACTTAAGAAAGAAGTATGTGTCGATATACAATAAGGCTTTTAAAGAGTTAAAGGAAGTTCAAATACCATATCAGGAACAGTATGGATCATCAAGCTGGCATTTATATATTATACGTTTAAATTTAGATAAGCTTTTGGGGGATAGAAAAGAAATCTTCGAGGCTTTACTTAATGAAAATATTGGTGTTAACGTACATTATATTCCTGTTCACCTTCTGCCATACTATACACAATTGGGTTATCAACGTGGTATATGTCCAAATTCAGAAAAATTGTATGAGGAAATCATTACATTACCACTTTTCCCTGCTATGACAGAAGAAGATGTTATGGATGTAATAGCAGCTGTAAATAAAGTAATAAATAATTATCGAAAGTAGGGCAATTACATGAAAATTGCAGCTATTATACAAGCTAGAATGGGGTCAACAAGACTTTCAGGAAAAGTAATGAAAGATATAAAAGGGAGAACCGTACTATCACATGTGATAGAAAGAGTTAATCAATCTAATTTAATAGATGAGATTATTATTGCTACAACTGTAAAAGAAAGAGATACTATTATTGAAAATGAAGCAATTAAATGTGGTGCTAAGGTATATAGGGGAAGTGAAGAAGACGTTCTCAGTCGTTACTATTTAGCAGCAAAAGAAAACAATATTGATATTGTTGTAAGAATTACTTCTGATTGTCCTGTAATTGATGCAAATGTAATAGATGAAATTCTTAATTTCTATTTAGAAGAAAAATATGACATTGTAACAAATGCTGGATCCGATCTAAGTCAAAGAACATTTCCTAGAGGATTGGACACAGAAGTATTTTCTTTTGAAGTATTAGAAGATGCATTTAATAATGGAAGAGAAAAGTATCATAGAGAACATGTCACTCCCTACATTTATGAAAACAGTAATGAAATACATTACTTAAAGAATGATGTTAATTATTCTATGTATCGGTGGACATTAGATACAGAAGAGGATTTCGAATTAATAAATGAAATTTATAATAGACTATATAAAGGAACACATGATTTTTATCTTCAAGATATTATAGAGATATTCAAGCAAGAACCTAAACTTTTTACTTTCAATGCACATATTGAACAAAAGAAACTCAAATAATCATAAGGATGAAAAGTATGAGGGCGTTGATCTTTACAGAAGGCGGTAGTCAAATAGGTTTAGGACATATCTCAAGGTGTACCTCTTTATATGATGAATTGGCGGACAGAGGAATTGAAGTTGAATTCATTGTTAATAGCGACACGCCTCAATTTGAAATAATAAAAGATAAGCAGTACAAAATATTTAATTGGTTGTCAAAGGAATTTTTAACAAACTATATTAAACAGAGCGACTATTGCATTGTAGACTCTTACTTGGCTAGTGAAGATTTATATCGAGTTATTTCAAATCGTGCCAGAAAAACTCTATTTATTGATGACATTGGAAGGATTGAATATCCAAAAGGTATTGTAGTTAACCCATCTCTTAGTACTAAAGCAGTTAAGTATCCTATAAGTGATATGAACTGCTATTTACTTGGACCTAAATATATTATTTTGAGAAGCCCTTTCATCCAAGTTAAAAGAGAGAATATTAACTGGCAAGTAAAAGAAGTACTAATAACACTAGGTGGGTCTGACATACACAATTTAACTCCAAGTATCCTAAATAAACTTTGCAATGACAACTCAGAAATTACTTTCAATGTAGTAATTGGAAATGCGTTTAATAATGTTAAAGAAATAAAAAGTTTTTCCTCAAAGAATGTCAACTTTTATGAGAATGCTACAGCTAGGGAAATGAAATCTATAATGCTTAAGTCTGATTTTGCTATAACGGCTGCAGGACAGACTATTTATGAATTATTAGCGACACAAACACCTTTTATTCCAATAAAGATTATAGATAATCAGAATAATAATGTTGCTGGATTAAAAGAGTATAATTTGGTAAAAAAAATACTGGACTATAAGAATATAAACTTATTACATGAATTAGAAGATGAGTTCAATAAGTTGTTAAATGCCGATAAAAGAACTCAAATAATCCATAGCTATAATGAGATAATCGATGGATTAGGTAGGAGACGACTTATTGACAAACTGGTTGATGATAAAGGGGTGAGATAACTATGAGTATACTCTTTTGTGGATTTGGGAAATTGGGAAAAGATTGTGTACAAAGGCTAATTGCTGAAGGATATGCTATATCTTTTATACTCACTCATAAGGAATTAGATAATGAAAGTGTAGATACCTTCGCGAAAAAACATAATATTAAATTCTCCTATAAAGATGCAAGAAAGTATATGAATGATATAAAAGAAGCGATCTCTCAAGAACATATTGATTATTTGATAAGTGTAAATTATAGATATATTCTTCCAAAAGAGATTTTTAAATTACCAAAATATGCATTGAACATTCATGGTTCATTGTTGCCGAAGTATAGAGGGAGAACCCCCCATGTTTGGAGTATTATTAACGGAGAAGACTTTAGTGGAATAACTTCCCACATTATAGAAGAAACTGTAGATACTGGAGATATCATTGAGCAAATTCCTGTAAGAATTAAAAGTGACGATACAGGTTACAGTTTACTGAAGAAGTACGAAGAGTTGTATCCGGAGTTGTTAATAAACTCATTGAAAAAACTAGCAGATAATAAGCCACTTATTAAACAAAAAGAACAGGAAGCTAGTTTTTTTGGTAAGAGAACACCTGATATGGGGTATATTGACTTTTACAAGAATGCGAATGAAGTAATTAATTTTGTAAGAGCTCAGGCAAAGCCATATCCAGGTGCTTATTATTTTTTAAAGGATGGAAATAAGATTATCATTAATCAATTAATAGTAGAAGAATCGATAGCACATGATATGCCTATAGGAGTCATTAATAATGTGAACGGGGAATATTACGTGAAATGTAAGAATAATATACTGAAGATTGTTGACTATAAAGTCATTTAATTATGACAGGAGGAAAAGAAATGTCAATTAATATAGGTGATTTTAAAATTGATAAAAAGAGCCCAACTTTTATAATTGCAGAACTTTCGGCAAATCATGGTCATGATATAAATGTTGCTAAGGATACAATCAAAGCAGCTAAAGAGGCTGGTGCTGATGCAATAAAGTTACAGACATATACTGCAGATACGATTACGATAGATTGTAATAACGATTATTTTAAGATTAAGAGCGGAACAATATGGGATGGAAGAACGTTGCATGATCTATATAAAGAGGCCTATACTCCATGGGAATGGCATGGAGAGTTGATGGAATATGCTGAGGAACTTGATATAATTTGTTTTTCAAGTCCTTTTGACAATAGTGCGGTTGATTTGTTAGAAAGCTTAGAGGTCCCTGCATATAAGATAGCATCATTTGAAATAACAGATATTCCATTAATAGAATATGTTGCTTCAAAGAAGAAACCAATAATTATTTCAACTGGAATTGCAACACTAAGCGAAATAGACGATGCTGTAACAGCATGTAGAAAAGTAGGAAATGATCAGATAATTTTATTAAAGTGTACATCTGCATATCCAGCAAAAATTGAAGATGCAAACCTAAGAACAATGCAAAACCTGAAAGAAACTTTTAATGTGGAAGTGGGATTATCAGACCATACTTTAGGAGTGACAGTACCCATTGTCTCAGTTGCTTTAGGAGCAAAAGTTATTGAAAAACATTTTATTTTAGATAAGAGTATTGGTGGTCCAGATGCTAGTTTTTCCCTTGATAAAGAGGAATTTAAACAACTTGTAGATTCAGTAAGAGATGCAGAGAAAGCATTAGGATGTGTTGATTACAAACTCACAGACAAAAAGATAAAAAGTAGGCAGTTTTCTCGCTCTTTATTTGTTGTGAAAGATATAAAGGAAGGAGAAATTTTTACAAAAGAGAACGTTAGATCTATTAGACCTGGAAACGGCCTTTCACCGAAATATATAAAAGATATACTTGGGAAAAAGGCAAATGAAGATTATAAGAGAGGAACTCCGGTTTCCTTTAAAATGTTTAAATAAATGTATTTCATAATTCTAAGCTTACGTGGCTCAATGGTTCTAAGGCATGTAAAATGGGAACATCTCTAAATGTCGAATTAAGTAAGTGACTAGGGAACTAACTCGAGTAGGAAGAAACCCTTTATGTTGGTTGTACGACAAGAGAGTCTTTTAAATCTAAAATTCACATGACTAAGAGTCTAATATTGCCGTCAAGAGGTCCACTTAGGGTACCGAAAGACTACTTAAACTACCCAACCATAATTCTATGTTTGGTGTTCAGAATTATGGAAAGAGTCCCGAAATGACATCTATAGACAGGTTCACTGCATGAATGGGGAATTGGTTATTGCTTATAACAAACCAATGAGCCAGAGTCTATTAGATTCGACTCGAATTTTCTCTTTGTCAAAAGGTTTAATAGTAAAGGTTGGCAAAAACCTTTGCCGTTAAAGTACTCCTGCACTTGGGTCTCAAGCATGGGAAATTGCTACAATATACGTAGTTCCGTCGAGTGTATTATTGTCGAGACACATGGTTTTGACTTGAGGAGGCTAAGCGGCTCGTCTTCAAATAGGAAGTGAATGTCCAGAATAATTTCATAAAAAAGTGAATAATCAAATCTAACCCTACTATGCTAATCTATAGTAGGATAGCTAGTAGAAGAAAATTTACTTACTATATATTGATTCTTCTACTGGCTTAGGTATTATTTACAGTCTTTGTTTTAAAATAATCTTTAGGGTTCGGTGTATAGTGAGGGTGTTAAAATGTTATCGAAAGTAACTCGATTAATTGACACGAAAAGAGATATTATTAAAGATGTATTTGTATTATCTATATCTAAATACTTTAAGCAAGGTACAATTTTTATAAAAGGCTTATTATTAGCCAGTGTACTAACAGTAGAGGATTTTGGAATTTATAGTTTATTTATGTTATTTATAACATTTTCTGTTTTTATTTCTTTGGGGTCGACTTATGCATTAAATAAACAACTATCAATTAATCATACAGACCTTATACAAAGAGGATTAACAATAAGACGATCCCAATTAATATTAGTCTCTAGTAATATTCTATTTTTTATACTTTTTATTATTATTGCTTTAAATATTCAAACAGTTTTTAACCATGGAATTATTATTGTTTATTTAAGTCTTATATTAAAACAATATAACATTTTTTATGAAAATATCTTAAGGGCTTTTCAAGAGTTTAAAAAAATTTCTATAGGTCTATTTTTAGTCGCGTTTATAGACTTGTTATTAATATTAGCTTTTATAGGAAAAATAAACATAAATTTGATTATAACCTTTTACTTAATTGCTGTTCTATTGTCGAATCTATTTTATAGGTTTGCTACTAAAGAGATAACTAGAGAAAGTCTTTCTCCACTAAAGAAAAGCCATTTTACTGAAAGTAAAATGGCTTTATATAATCATTTTATATTAGGCATTTCTTTATTATTATACAACTTAAATTATTTATTATTTTTAAACACTGACAAAATAATAGTCAGTTCCTTTTTTGGTATAGAAAAACTAGGAGTATATACATTTGCAACAAATATAGTCGCCGGAACTATGATTTTATTACAAGGTATTAATTATATAATGTATCCCAAGCTATTAAAAAAATTCTCAGTCATAGATTCATCCCGAAGTGCCTTGATATTATATAAAAAAATCATTTTTTTATTAATTCCTTCTTTATTAGTAATTAATACTTGTATCTTTTTCGTTTCTTCTATATTTATAAGAAATTTATATGTGGAATACATTGACGGAATCATAATTATATTAATTCTTTATATAGGGCAAATATTTAATGTTGTAACAATGTACAGTAATACAATAAGTATAGCGCAAAACAAGGAGTCTTTTTTAATAAAGATACAATTACTCAGTCTAGGTTTGAACATAATTTTAGGCGTGTTATTTCTTAATTTTGGTTTGGCTTTTTACTATATTGCAGTTGCAACTGTACTTTCACAAATGTTCCTTTGTGTATTATCGGTGATTAACACATTTTCTGTAATCAAGCATAACGGAAAAAATAAACATTGATTAATAATTTTTATATCCTCGAAGGTATAGGAAGTAAATTATAAAAGTAAAGGGGTGTCCTACACATGAATATATGTACAATAGGTTTAGGGTATATTGGATTGCCAACATCGATCATGTTTGCTAAACATGGTGTTGATGTAGTTGGTGTTGATGTAAAGTCGGAAGTAATAGATTCATTAAATAATGGAACCATTCACATTGAAGAACCTGGATTACAAGATGCATTAAATGAAGTATTAGAAGGAGGAACGTTTAAAGCGTCAATGGAACCAGAAAAATCAGATGTGTTTATTGTAGCTGTTCCAACCCCAAATAAAGAGGACGAGCACAAGTCATGTGATTTAACATATGTGTTAAGTGCTACAAGAGCTGCACTTCCTTACATGGAAAAAGGAAATACAATTATTGTTGAGTCTACTATTGCTCCAAGAACGATGGATGATCATGTGAAACCACTTATAGAAGAAGCAGGGCTTACTATAGGGGAAGATATCTTTTTAGTACATTGTCCTGAAAGAGTTTTACCAGGGCAAATTATGCATGAACTTATTTACAATAATAGAATTGTTGGTGGAGTTACTGAAGCTTGTACTGAAGCAGGTGCAAAAGTTTATGAAACATTTGTACAAGGTGAAATTATTAAAACGAATGCCAAAACAGCAGAAATGTCGAAGCTCATGGAAAATACGTTTAGAGATGTAAACATTGCACTCGCTAATGAATTAACAAAAGTATGTAATGAATTAGATATTAATGCGTTAGATGTGATTGAAATGGCCAATAAACACCCTAGAGTAAACTTGCATACACCAGGACCTGGTGTAGGAGGGCATTGTTTAGCGGTAGACCCATATTTTATTATTGCGAAAGCACCTGAGTCTGCTCAAATGATCAAAAAGGCTCGTAATATTAATAACTCAATGCCAGAATATGTTGTTGACAACACCAACCGTTTACTAAACAACGCCGATGGAAAAGTTGTCACAGTATTTGGTTTAACCTACAAAGGGAATGTAGATGATATTCGTGAAAGCCCTGCAATGGAAATCTATCATATGTTAACGAATCAAGGTAACTTAGAGGTTCGTGCCTATGATCCTCACGTAAAAGAAGACTTTGTTATAAAAGATATGGAAGAAGCGGTAAAAGGTTCTGATTTAGTATTAATCCTTACTGATCACAACGAATTCAAGCAATTTAACGAAACATACTTTGCTGGAATGAATAATAAAGTTGTTTTCGACACAAAGAATGTGGTCAAAGAATCACCAAATGAAGTAGAATACATTAACTTTGGAAACTTATACAGTTCATTAAATAAGGCATTAGTTGGTAGTAATTAAACATAGTCTAGTTAGGTTGTGAATAAAGTGGAGAAAGTAAAAGTCATGACAATTTTTGGGACACGCCCAGAAGCAATAAAAATGTCCCCACTCGTATTAGAGTTAGAAAAGCACGATCAAATCGAATCAATTGTTACTGTAACAGGACAACATCGTGAAATGCTAGATCAAGTGCTTGAAATATTCCAAGTTGAACCTGATCATGACCTCAATATCATGAAAGACCGCCAAACGTTAATAGAAGTGACAGCACGAGCACTAGAAGGCCTTGACCGAATTATGAAAGAAGTCAAGCCTGATATCGTTCTCGTTCACGGAGATACAACAACGACGTTTGTCGGAAGTCTAGCGGCATTTTACAACCAAATTGCTGTCGGTCACGTTGAAGCAGGGTTGCGTACGTGGAATAAGTATTCACCGTTCCCTGAAGAAATGAACAGACAGTTAACAGGTGTTATGGCTGATCTACATTTTGCACCAACTGATAAAGCTCGAGAAAGCTTATTAAAAGAGAATAAAAAAAGTAAAGATATTTTTGTGACAGGGAACACAGCGATTGATGCACTAAAGTCAACGGTAGATGAGAACTATCATCATGCAGTCTTTAATGATATTGGTAATGACAAAATGATTCTTTTAACTTCTCACCGTCGTGAGAACTTAGGCGGTCCAATGGAGAATATCTTCCAAACAGTTAAAAGAGTTGTAGAAGAGAATTCAGGTTATCAAGTCGTTTACCCTGTTCACTTAAATCCAGTCGTGAAAGAAATTGCTAACAGAGTTCTTGGTGATGATGATCGTATCCATTTAATCGAGCCATTAGGAGTCAAAGACTTCCATAACTTCTCGTCAAAAGCTCATATTATTTTGACAGACTCTGGAGGTATCCAAGAAGAGGCACCGTCCCTTGGAAAGCCAGTTCTTGTTTTACGTGATACAACAGAGCGCCCTGAAGGTGTTGAGGCAGGAACGCTCAAATTAGTAGGAACAGACGAAGAAACAATCTATCAAACAACAACTGACTTACTTCGTAACTCTGAAACGTATGAAAGTATGTCTAAGGCGTCTAACCCTTATGGTGACGGTAACGCATCAAAAAGAATTGTCGATGCAATTCTTTATCATTTTGGTAAGTTAGAAGAGCGCCCAACGGATTTTAAAATAAAATATTGAATCCAAGCCGGTCAATTCCATAGTGGTATTTGACCGGTTATTCTTTTTAGAGGGGGAAGAACATAGTGGGAGTAGAAGAACTGAAAAAGTTAATGAACGAAATCAAGCAACGTGCTGATAAAGAACCTGATTGGCAAGCTACGAACGTCTTACAACTAATCGAACAAAGGTTAGCAGAAGGACTCCATAATCCAACGGAAACTAAGAAGTAATTTATTTGCTCAAGTAGGTGATGTACATGAAAGATTTCAACGAATATCCTAAAACAATCAAAAAGACCGCAAGGTATATTCTTCAAGACGTAAGCGACATCAATAAGCTTGAGGAAATACAACAAATGATCAATCAATGCATCAACAAGAAAAAGCAAGAATTAACAAACGAAAGCCGCTAACACTCGGTTGTAAATGGAGTAATAGCGGCTATTGATTTTTTATACCTTTAAATATCTGAATATTCACTCTTTTGTGTTGGGCTGTTACTAGGATAAAATATTCAAGCCGAGCCCTGATGAGTTTCTCCCTAAAGTATAGGCTGTAGGACTTGATAGGTCCCGTTCAAGATCACGAATATACGTACTATTTAACTTGGAAAATTCGGCTAATTGTTCTTGTGAATATCCTCTTTGGTCTCGAAAGTAACGGATTGTATTCCCTAAAACATTTTTATGAGATTCCTTCTTGTCCATACGAACAATCTCCTTGTTTAACCATTGTCTGTTGGACGACAAGAAGGAACCACCGTCTATATACGGAAAATAGTGAAAACATGGAAAAACTAATTTTTTTATTGGTCTACTAAAGGCATTGGTTGGTTTGAAAATCGAATGACACAATAGGATGTCCTATAAATTTGTTTTTCTAAGATCGAATAGGAAACGTTCATTTGAATAGAATCGTCATTCGTGAAGGTTACAGTCGTTTCATGTGGAGATTCAGGTGTGAGTTTTCGAATATGATGATAGAACAGCCAACTGCATTCACGATGTTTCGGAGAATGAGTAGGGAACGCATATAGGTTTAAATGAGGGTTAATGGGAATCGGCACTTTATTGACCGTACCAGTTAAATGAGTGACCGCTCTTCGCCGCCCTTTGTAATCCGATCCGCCTTCTAAACACCCCTTATTAATGATGTTGATCGGTGTTTGTTTTACATAATACTTAGCATTCTCCTCAAGTACAATCGTATCGTACTCAATACTTTTTGCTGGAATCAAAGCAATTGTTTCCTCATTAATCTCATAATCTTGAATAATCTTTGCCATGTCAATTCTCCTTTCGTGGGGACGTTTCTCGTGCTTCCTTGTATTCGTTTTGCAAGTTGGAAGAAGCAAGGGGACGGTACTACTGCTTCCATGAAGCATTGGAACGGTCTTGGTATGGGGACCTCATTCTAATCACATGATCAACCGATTGATCAACAAGAAAAAGCAAGAACTAACAAACGATAGCCGCTAACATTCCGTTATATATAAGATCCTGTTAGCGACTTTTTATAACGGGAATTAACTGAATGTTCTGTTTTTATGTGGTGTTGTGTGTTCGTTGCTCTTTCTATTTGAACGATGCTTTACGATATTTTTTTACGGTGTCATTGCCATCGCCTGATTTGAAAAGCGGATGACACAATATGAAGTTCGATGTAGTTGTTTTTCCATCGTGTAATAGGAACAGTTGATCGTGATGGATTCGTTGTTTGTGAAGGTAATCGTGGTGTCATGTGGTGGTGCTGGTTTTAACTGGAGGATGTTCTGATAGAACAGCCACATGCAGTCCATGTTGGATGGTGAATGTGTCGGAAACGCATATATGTTTAAGTTAGGGTTGATCGGGATTGGCATTTTTTGCATGGCTCCTGTTAAGTGCGTAACAGCCTCTCGTCTCCCTTGATAATTCGATCCTCCATCAAGACAAGCTAGCTTGATCATTTTTAGTGGCGTTTGTTTTACATAGTACTTGGCATGTTTCTCAATCACAATGGTGTCGTATTCTACCTCCTTTGCTGGAAGAATGGCCATCGTGTCTGGATTGATTTCGTAGTTTTCTAGAACTTTTGTCATGTGGATTCTCCTTTCGGGGATTAGCTGTAGATAGTAGTGGAAGTTTCGAAGGTCTGGTGCGGAGCTATATAGGGGAACGAGCTTGAACGCATACAAAAGAATGATGTGTTCATGTTATGTGTGAATGTGTTTTGCTAAGTTTAAATCATCAATGAAATGTGATTTGGAGAAATCGTGGGTAACGCGAAGTTTTTAGGAAGAAGTAGGGTGGCTCCTACTCCTTTTCGTCATTTTTAATCATCGCTAAATATTCTTGCTCTGCCTCGTGGAATAGTTTTGTACCTGTTGTTTCAAGAGCTTGTCCAATTTTTACGAGACTCACAAAAGATGGATTACTAATGCCTCGTTCGACTTTACTAAAATACTTATAGCTCATCGGAACTCGATTTTCCACTTCCTCTTGGTTAATCCCTAGTACTTTTCTTCTTCTTTGAATGACTCTACTGATTACGGCCACTAGAATGTACCACTCTCGCCATGTTTTTTACCACCGAATGACAAGGATATTACCACACAACGCCAACGTGTTTACCATTGAATAAAAAAGCCCTACAGATTAACATTTTAATAATCTTGTAGGACTTTTTTACGTTCAATTAGTTAGATTTGTTATCGAAGTAGTTCTTGATCACTTTTCTGGAACCCTGCCAAATATCCTCCTCCGTCCAAGTTTGAGGAAAAGGCTCCTCACCATAGACACTCAAAAGCTCTGCTTTTAGTTCTTTAGGAAATGGATACCAGGCTTTGTATCCACTCCAATAATAGTATTCTTCTATCTTTCGCAGTTCCTTTCTCGTTAGAGTCGCCATCTTCAACTTACCCACCTAATCCATGACGCTCACGCATAGAAACATCTCCGTCTATCAGAATTTGATAGGAGTCATGGATAATACGATCAAGAATTGCTTCCGCAATTGTTTCATTCCCTAACTTTATATGCCATCCACTAGGGTCAATTTGTGAACAGAAAATCGTCGAAGCAGCTTTATGACGAGATTCTGTAATTTCTAATAGGATTGCTGCTTCATCCGTTGATAGGTCTGTCAGTAACCATTCATCAAGGATGAGTAAATCTACTTTCTTATATTTTTTGATCAATTTCCGGTAGCTGCCGTCTGCGGCTAATTTTGCGAGAGACAGTTCATCCAATAATTCCGGTAAGCGAATGTATTTAACATTATAAAATTGGCGACAAGCAGATACTCCAAAAGCCGTTGCCAAAAATGTTTTACCGGAACCAGTAGGTCCTTTCAATATGATGTTGTGACTGCTTTGGATATAGGTGCAGCCGGCCAGTTTTAATATCAAATCTTTATCTAGTCTTCGATCTTCATGATATTCCAAATCTTCAATACATGCATTTGAATTCAAAAAAGTTGCTGTCTTAATCAAGCGTTGGAGCTTATTACTCTTACGACGGGAATGTTCTAAATCGACGAGTAAACTAAAACGTTCTTCGAAACTCATCTTTTGAAATTCTTTATTTGATGATTGTTCCTTATAAGCTTCCGCCATTCCGCTTAATTTCATTTCGTGTAATTTAGTTAGTGTTTGTTCATTCATCATTTACCCGTTCCCCCGTAGTAAGAAGCTCCTCGCGTGAAGCCATGATTATTTTTGCTGATATCTGTTTGGCGTTTCAATTCTTGCTCGGCATCATTTTTTTTATTGTTCTTTAAAATCGTTTGAATACTTTTGACCGTTGGTCTTTTAGTCATAGAAATGACCATTTTACATGCACGTTCAATTTCATATTTAGTGTAACGGCGCTCAGCCTTTTTCAATGAAAATATGGACTGTAATGCCTGTTTTTCATTTTGTGAAGTATCTAAAAGATAGCGTATGACGCTCAAGGTTGATGCTCCGATAGTTTCAGCCCATTCCATTGCAGCCTCTGGCGTTTGATCCACGTATAACTTATGATTATCAGGCATGTGATCACGAATGGTGGAAGATTGTCCAAACTTCCCGTATAATCGTTTATGTGATGCCACACGCATATGATTGAAAAAGACTTCAACGAGGTGATCTGAAAGCTTCACCTCTACTTCTCGATAATATGAGCGCCTGACCCCCGGGACGGTGAAGTGTTAAAGTATTGTCCAGCAATTTCACAATTTTTTTGTGCTAATTTGATGAAATTTTTTGAAAGATGATATAGAATATTTATGAATATAGACTAAGTTTTTAAAAATACATATCATTGGAAGGGTGATGCTATGTCTAGAAAACTTAGAGTCTGGTATCCGGGGGCAACCTACCACATTACCGCTCGTGGGAACCGAAGAACGGACTTGTTTGAAGGTAGGGAAGATTACGAAACGTATTTAGCAATCCTCGAAGACGTCCAACGAATGTACCCCTTTAAATTACACGCCTACTGTTTGATGACTAACCACATTCACCTGCAAATTGAAACAATCAATCACCATATTAAAGACATTATGAAAGAACTGCATTCACGCTATGCTGTTTGGTTTAATCGGGAACATAACTATACCGGTCACTTGTTTCAAGGACGTTATGGGGCCAAGTTAATCGAGACTGATGAATACTTCTTAGAAACGAGTCGTTACATCCACCAAAATCCACAAAAAGCGAAAATGGTAACGAAGCCTGAAGAGTATGAATGGAGCAGTTACCGAGCTTACATTTCATCGCAAGAAAATCCGCTAGTTACTATATCTAGAACTCTCTCATATTTTCAACCCCCACAAAAATTGAATTACCAGCAATTTGTTGAAGGAAAAGAATCAAATATATTGGAGGAATTTAAGCATGTCGTCCAAAGTGAATAGTATTGGCTTAAAAGGTTTGGAAGGATACATTGTTCAAGTCGAAGTGCAAGTCATGGATGGGATGGAGTCTGTTGTGATCGTTGGCTTGCCAGACGCTTCAGTGAAAGAGTCGAAGGAGCGGGTGTCTGCGGCCTTACATAGTATGGGTTATCAATTGATTGATAAGAAAGTGATCGTCAACTTATCGCCATCTGAAGTGAAGAAAAACGGACCGTTATTTGATTTAGCGATTGCATTAGGGATCTTAAAAAGTGGCGATTTTATTAAGAGGCGGTTGCCTACGGATTGTGCGTTTATTGGTGCATTGTCGCTCGATGGTTCTGTTGTACCCGTTGAAGGAATGCTCCCTGCCATTTTAGCCGCGAAGAAATTAAACGTGAAGAAACTGTTTTTACCTTATGATCCAACCATTCCCCAAATTGATCTTGATGAATTGGAACTTGTTTATATTTCAACACTCCAAGACGTCATCGATCAACTGCATGGAAAATCTCCTTTTCCGTTTATCCCAAAGAAATCGAAAGTCGAAGAAAAACCAATGATTGAAAAAGACTTCAACCAAATTATTGGACACGAGTTTGCAAAACGAGCACTAGAGATCGCGGCAGCAGGAGGACATTATGTGATGATGGACGGGCCGCCCGGCTGTGGAAAGAGTCTCTTAGCAGAAACGTTCCCATCAATCCTCCCACCGCTTTCAAATGAAGCGCAGTTAGAAAAAGTAAGCCTCTATCAGCTTGCTGGAGCGCCTTATGACTCTATTATGCTCCCTCCATTTCGTCAACCGCATCACTCAGCATCAGCAGTTTCCATCATCGGTGGCGGTACCAACCCAAAGCCTGGTGAAGTATCGCTTGCCCATCATGGTGTTCTCTTTCTCGATGAACTCGCCGAATTCACGAAAAAAACGTTAGATATGTTAAGACAGCCGTTAGAAAACAAAAAAGTGACGATTAGTCGTGTTCATTCAACCGTGACATACCCAGCAAACTTTATTTTTATCGCAGCGATGAATCCATGTCCCTGCGGATATTTAGGGTCAAACAAGCACTATTGCAGCTGTACAGAAAACCAAATAAAAAGCTACCAAAACCGAGTCTCTGGGCCAATTCGAGATCGCATCGACATTTTATTTTCTTTACGACCAGTTAATTTAAAAGAACATAACTTTCAAGATATCGAATCATCTCGAGCGATCCAAAAAAGAGTCATGAAAGCAAGAGAGAAACAATACGAAAGGTTTGGAACGAAGGCTTGGAATGCAAATGTTCCATTTGAAACGTTAATTCGTGCCTCACCTCTATCGGAAAGCCAGCAGCAAAATGTCCAACACTTATGTGCGAAAGAAGGATTGAGTAATCGTGTCCAAATCAAGCTTATTCGTCTCGCACGAACGATCTCGGACGTAAACGGGAGTGATCAAATCACAGACGAAGCGATAGAAGAAGCGGTTAAGTTGAGGGGGATTACTTATGTAAATTAGCTGTATACGCATAAACGTTAAATTCCCTTATACCTAATAATTAACTTTAAAGGAGGGTTTTTGAATGTTGCTTTGTGTATATACAAAGAATAATAAAGAAGTTTATCCTGGTATTGTAAAGCCAATCAGTGCTCAGGATGTTACTACAATTGCTAAGCAAGGGTGGTTTTTCGAATGGGAGAAGGAATATGGTCACCCACTACGTCACGTATACAAATTACTCATAAAAGGAACAAATGACATAGAGGGATTAGTGTCTTTTGAATATGAGGATGGCTTTGTGCTGGTGGAGTATCTTGAGGCAGCACCACACAATTTAAAAGAAGATGGTTTGAAAGTAGGAGCTCCTCTTATTGCCTTTGCATGTAAACAAAGCTTCGATATTGGTTTTCAAGGTTATGTTCTTATCTCAATTAAATGGAATGAACGAATGATTCGATATTACGAAGACTTAGGAGCCAAAGTGTTTGGTGTTGGTCGTATGGGGTTTCATCCCGTTGATTCGATGGAATTACTTAAAGTATACTTATACAAAGGAGAGTGATACGATGATCGAACCTAAACGAAAATCAAATATCACTGATAAGCAATCAACAGAAATTGATAAGAAAGACAATGGAAGATATGCCATTGGTCATAAGTCAGACGAAGAAAAAGAAGAAACGCGTAAGATGTTTCGTAAATATAAAGAAGCCTATGATGAAAGATAGAAGGGCGCTGGGATTAATTGTCTATCCACCACGTAAATAAAACCGCTAACATTCCGCAATAATTGGAGTGTTAGTGGTTTTTTCTATTTGAAGCGTGGGGACGGATCTCCTGCTTCCAAAAGACTTTTTTAGAGAACTCATTATGAATTTTTTCATAATGAGTTTTTTTATAACTGCTTTTTTCATAAACGATAGCCTTCTTATCAGTGGCTAACCCTCACACCCGGGGGATTACAAAGTGTACAGGAAGCAATGGGACGTAGAAGCACCGGAACCGTCCGGGACCAGTGAAAAAGTCAATTATGCAAAAAAGTATTGTATATTTAACCATTCTAATGATTGATAGTCTTAAGATACTATGGTTTTAAAGTTATGAATCGCCTACGGCGCACGCTTGCCGCGGGCACGGCCTCAACTTCCCAAAACTCACGTTGTTCATTTTGGGTGATTTTCGGCTCGTGCTGTTCCCGCAGGCGTCGGCGCCGTTTGCTCTTCACATTTATTTTATATACGATTACTTATTATTTAAAAACAGCACTTATCAACTTCTTTATACAAATTTTCTTATAATTAATAATCGACTTCAAAAATATAATCACTTTTTCAGTAGTCTCGAACCGTCCCCACACTTCCAAAAAATATTTTATTTAAAATATTGCGAAAATTCCTATAACGTGCTAAAGTACTCTTAATAAATGTATATCCTTTATTTGTGGATGGGAATGAAGGGAACACTTCATAATGAATGATACTTTTATTTGGAGGCCTTTATGGAACGTATCTTTAACACGATTAAAGAGCAGCAACCGACTTTTTCAAAAGGATTGAAAAAGATTGCGACCCACTTTTTTAACGATCCAAAAATCTTTGCTGTTCATTCAGCTGCACAAGTTGGTGGGCAAATTGGTGTTAGTGAAACAACCGTCATTCGATTTTGTTATAAGCTTGGTTACGATGGTTACAAAGCTTTACAAGAAGACGTGCAATATTATTTATTTCAAAAAAGCAGTCTATTAGATTATGCCGAGGCGAAACGTTCTGAAGCGAATCACTCGATTAAAAAAATGATGCAAAATGATATCAATCATATTTCTAAATTAATCGATCAACTGCCAGAAAAGGACTTAGAAATGGCTGTATCTACGATAGCTTCTGCAGATAGGGTGCTAGTCTCTGGGGTGCGTTCATCGCATGCACTTGCCAGTTGGTTCGCGTTTGCACTTGATCTTGTCATTGGTCGTACACGTTTTTATCAACCAAATGTCGATGATGTCCTACTTAGAATCAGTGAATTAACGGAAAGTAGCGTTTTTGTCGCTTTTTCATTTCACCGATATGCCGTTGAAACGGTTCAGATTGCGAAATTGGCGAAACAGCAAGGAGCTTTTGTCATCGCATTTACGGATTCTCCTTTTTCGCCGATTTCTGAATTTTCCGACCTTGTAATGCCTGTGCAAGTAAAATCTACCCTTGACGCAGCCCCTGTTGTTTTTTCATTAATGAATAGTATCGTTTCTACCATTTCATTACGAAATTCAGGAACGTTTCAAGAAAGAGCCGACCGTTTTGATTCGATTGAAGCACAAGAGTTTTTCTATAAGACGTAAGAAAGGGGATTGTACATGAATCCAACGATTGAAAAGTTAACACCAAAGTTATTAAAGATTTTCTCCTATTTACATAAAAATCCGGAAATTAGCTGGGAAGAATATGAAACAACGAAATATATTAAGGGCTTATTCGAAGACTATGAATGCAAAATAACCACATTAAATCATTCAACAGGGTTAATTGTTGAAGTGGGGCAAGGGAGACCGGTTGTTGCGTTACGAGCAGATATTGACGCCCTTTGGCAGGAGGTTGACGGGGAATTTCAAGGGAACCATTCGTGCGGACACGATGCACACATGACGATTGCGATTGGGTCATTATTTACCCTGTTGGAGAACGGATATCCTGACAATGGAACATTTCGCTTTATTTTTCAACCTGCTGAAGAAAAAGGGACAGGCGCATTATCGCTTGTCGATGAAGGTGTCATTGATGATGTCGACTTTTTATATGGTATGCATTTAAGGCCGATCCAGGAATTAAAACATGGACAATTTGCACCTGCAATAAAACATGGTGCTGCAAAGCTTGTAAGTGGAGTCATCCGAGGCGATGATGCTCATGGGGCACGCCCTCATTTAAATGAAAATGCCATTCAGATCGGCAGTGAACTGATTCAACATTTCAATAATCTCTATATTGATCCAATGGTTCCGCACTCGGTGAAAATGACTGCATTTCAAGCGGGTGGGAAAAGCAAAAACATTATTCCAGGATCTGCAACGTTTTCATTAGACATACGTGCTCAAACAAATGAAGCGATGGCGGAATTAACGGATAAAGTTGAACGTGTTTCCAAGATGCTTGCAGATTTTCACGAAGTCACGATTGATTTAACAACGGAGGCCAATATAGCGGCTGCAGTTATTCATGATGAAGCTTGTTCGATGATGCGTGATGCCATTTGGGACTGTGCAGGAGAGGAAAAACGAAAGCCGGTGATTACAACCACTGGAGGAGATGATTTTCATTTTTACACGATTAAACGTCCTAATGTAAAGGCAACGATGCTTGCGATTGGTTGTGATTTACAGCCTGGCCTTCATCACCCAAACATGACATTTAATCATGACGTCCTTCCACAAGCCGTGGAGATTATGACCGATGTATTAGTAAAGACGGCTCAAAAATATACGTAGATCATTGTCATAGGAGGATTCCATGTCAGAACAAATTGAAATGAGACAGCTAACTACGATGGAAGAGTTGACAACTATGCAACATGTGGAGAAATCCGTTTGGAACATGCATCCCATTCCCGTGCATCAAACCTATACGGCATTAAAAAATGGTGGGGTGATTTTGGGGGCTTTTGCAAATGAAAAAATGATCGGTTTTCTTTATAGTTTCGCAGGGTTTGACGGCAAAGAACCTTATCTTTGTTCACATATGCTTGGAATATTGCCTGAATATCGTAAAGGCGGACTAGGAGTTTGCATGAAACTGAAACAGGCAGAGGTTGCAGAAAGGATGGGATACTCAAAAATCACATGGACATTTGATCCACTTGAAAGCTTGAATGCGTATTTAAACTTACACAAACTCGGCGCGGTTGGTTCGTATTATAAGGAGAATAATTATGGTTCGATGAATGATGAATTAAATCAAGGATTACCAACGGATCGGATTGTCATCGAATGGAAAATGAATGGAAGACCAAAGCGGAATATCGTTTTTGATAAAACAAAGTTATTACTTGATATGGACAATGGTCATCCGGTAACGACAAAAGTTTTTACAGACGAATTCCCTAATGAAAGTAATGAATGGTTTATCGCCATTCCTGCAAATTTTCAATCAATGAAACAAGAAAATATTAAACTCGCAAAAGAGTGGCGATATGAAACAAGAAAGGTTTTTCAAGCTTTATATTCCCATGGGTATGAGGCGAAAGATCTCATTCATGATCGTTCCAGTCAATTAAGTTATTACTATTTTTCAAAAAAATAAACGTTCAACAATTAGGAGGTAGTTACTTTGGCAATCCCACTTAAACAGATTAAATTACATAAGTTAAACATGCGTTTAAAAGCTCCTTTTACGACAAGCTTTGGAACTTTTCAAGATAAGGAGTTCTTTGTCACAGAGTGTATTGACCGTGAAGGGAATCGTGGTTTTGGCGAATCGGTCGCATTTACAAGTCCGTGGTATAGCGAAGAAACGGTCAAAACAAACGAGCATGTCATCGAGGATTTTTTAATAAAAGCATTAAAGGAAAATGACATTGAACATCCAGATCAAGTATCAGAACTTTTTGCTCCATTTAAGCGAAATAATATGGCGAAGTCCGCTGTGGAAGGAGCGATTTGGGACCTTTATGCAAAACGTAAAAATATTTCTCTAGCAAAAGCAATTGGAGGAGAGAAAACAGAAATTGACGTTGGTATTAGTATTGGAATCCAGCCAACCGTGAAAGACCTTCTCAACACAGTGGATCATTACGTTCAGGAAGGCTACAAGCGAATCAAGATTAAAATAAAGCCTGGCTGGGATGTCGATGTTTTACGCGAAGTTCGTAAACACTTTCCTGATACGCCGATTATGGCAGATGCTAATTCAGCGTACACATTGAAGGATATCGATCACTTAAAACAACTCGATGACCTTGATTTAACGATGATTGAACAGCCACTTGAGCACGATGACATTGTTGATCATGCAAAGCTCCAAGCTGTGATGGAAACGCCGATTTGTTTAGATGAAAGCATTCATTCACTTGCAGATGCTAGAAAGGCAATTGAACTAGGTAGCTGTAAAATTATCAATATAAAAATAGGGCGTGTTGGCGGACTTACCGAGGCAAAACGAATTCATGATTACTGTCGAGACCATGACATTGCTGTCTGGTGTGGGGGGATGCTGGAAGCAGGGGTTGGACGAGCACACAATATTGCTTTAACGACTTTGTCACAATTTATTCTTCCTGGTGACACTGCAGGATCTTCAAGGTACTGGGAACAAGATATCATTAAGCCAGAAGTGACCGTTAAAGATGGTGTCATTCATGTCCCTGATAAGCCCGGAATCGGCTATGACATCGATGACGAGGCATTAGAGAAATTCACAGTTGATGTGAAAACATTTCAGCTTTAATTGAAGGATTGTATAGAGAGTAGCTTCTTTGAAAACTCTTCTGAGAAAAATTGAAGCCACTGGAAGAGTCATAATGTCCGTTAAACTTTGCTTACCGAGTGTTCGGTTTTTAACGGCCCTCCATTTATCAAATGTATTTCAGTGGTATCGATCTCTATTTTAATATAACCCAAAGACGGAAAGGAGAATTTTATGAAGAATGTATTTGAAGGAGCATTTGGGAGATACCTCCTCCCAGCGATTATTTTGCAATCTGTATTAATTGGAGGAGGATTTGCGACAGGGCGTGAAATTGTGGAATTCGGTGCAAGGTATGGTGCACTCGGGTGGTTAGGCGGTATAGGAATCTTCATTGGTTTTACTGTAATGGCGATGCTAACATTTGAATTTGCGCGAAAGTTCAAGGCCTACAACTATCGATCTCTGTTTAAAGAACTGATTGGTCCATTTTGGTTTTTATTTGACATTATTTATTTAGGACTTGCTATTTTGATTATCGCCATTATGGCATCAGCAACAGGTGAAATTATGAACAGTACGCTTGGGGTAAATTACTGGGTAGGTGTTATCCTCATTACTGTTGTCGTTGGTATTTTGAATTTTTATGGAAAAGGACTTATCGAACGCTTTAAGACATTTGGTACGTTAGCACTTATGCTTGGTTATTTAGTATTTGCTATTTTAGTCATTTCAACGACATGGGAAAGTGCATCTGCCGTTCTCAGTTCTGGTGATACTAGCTTTATGCCTGGAACGATCTCGATTTGGACAGTATTATGGAGTGGGGTTTTATATGTCGGTTATAACTTAGCTGTATACCCAGCAACCCTATTTACGATCGAACGTCAGCGAAAGCGTAAAGAAGCGATTATTTCTGGTATTATCGCTGGTGTGTTCATGACAGTTCCGTGGTTCTTAACTTACTTTAGTATTTTAGGACATTATCCATCTGAAGAGGTATTAGGTGCATCTGTTCCATGGCTCGTGATGTTGAATGACTTCCCAACTTGGGTCATTGTCACTTTTGGAATTGTTGTTGGCTGGACGTTAATCGAAACATCTTCTGGAATGATCCATGCGTTTGTTGAACGATTGGAATCGCAAATGGAAGAGATGACGAATAAAACGCTAACAGCTGCACATAGAGGAATCATAGCAGTGGGAACACTTGTAATGGCGGTGATTTTAGCTCAGGTTGGAATCATTGATCTTATTGCAACAGGATATACAGCCATGGCATATGGAATGATTGCCGTATTTGCCTTACCATTATTGACGATTGGTGTGTATAAGATTTTCTTTAAGCGCGAGGAAGATCGATCAGAGAAAAAGGATGTTAAGGGAGCATAGGGAAGCTAGGGGACGGTTCTGCTGCTTCTTTTGCATGCCGCGGTAAAGATAGATGAACTTAGATCCAGCCAGTAACAAGTGAGATATCCTTTTTAAATGAAACCACAGAACATGACGGAGGTATCGGTGCCTGCCCCTGGGACGATTGTGAGGCTGTGGCGTTGTTTGTATGGTTTTAATACAATCAGCAAAAGAACTTGTATGTATAATGGTGAATTTTATCAGCTTAAAAGAAAACGTAAGATTTGCTACCATCCATAACCTGTTTCTTGTTACGTCTATTGCTGTTTGATCAGTTCATTTAATTCAAACATATAAACGTCTTCAAACTTTTTATGTAGCACCCCGTAAAAATAGGCGATCGGACGACGAATGTTTTTCTTTTTCATGGCACGAACAGTTTGTTTAAAGGCTTTGATAGCGTTGTCGATCATGAGGTTTTGATCGGTTTCGTAGCTATTTTTATACGCACAAATACGTACCATTCGCCAGTAACTTTCAATCGTGTCAGCACAGTCGAAGAAATTTTTAACGAGCTTTTGAAAAGAGTGAGGGACATCGTCACTTGTATACGAGTGGTCCAACGACTCTTTACGTTTATTTAATAATTTATTAGTTTTATATTCTTTAGTTTTTATTAGGTGGTTCAAATTTTGCTGGTATGGTGGTTCATTTGAATGTAAGCGACGTTCAGGGACATATGACTGAGCGTGTCCAGATTGATTTTTTCGAGAAGGTGAATCACCATCATTCGGATATGGTTGGAACACATATAAGTTACTTGACTGGCCGCCGCTAGTTCGTTTAAGCGTGTATGTCTTGATCATACCAATTTTCTTCGCTTTCGATACCATTCTCTTAAATGTAGACCGTGAAATACCATTGCCATTATATTCCTCATGAATGACTTTAAGGACCGTTGCAATCTTCACATTTGAAACACCGACAACTTTCACACTATAACGAGTCAAAAAAGTAAGAGCTAATTTTTCGCCCTTTGTAAAATAGTCGTGATATTGATCCAGCCATTGATGAACCGCTTCATTAAAAGATGCTACATCCTCAAACTTTGAATACTCCGCAAAAAGTGTCACTTCACCATTTTCCATCATATTGATCTCCCCCTTCATAAGAATAGATACATCCAAATTCCAAAAAAGGGGAGGGTGATTTTTAAAATTTTGGAAGCGTGGGGACGGTTCTACTGCTTCCAACATACAGGTCGTGTTAGAGAACTCACTGTTCAGTTTTTTATGGTGAGTTTTTTTATTTCATAAGAAGCATAGGTATTATGATGAGTTTCAAACAATTGGAGGAGGTCTTAGTATCCCCGTATTTTTTTATCATTATTATTCAGTTCTTGTTTGGCGTCCTCTAGCATTTGATTAATATTGGCGATGTATTCTTGTAAACTCATTTTTAAAAGCACGCTCCTTTTTAGTTATTAGTATAAGTATCTCCATATGATTGATCTATTAAACTATTACTTTGAAGCGTGGGGACGGTTCTACTGCTTCCATGTTTTTGCTTAGTGTTGGGAATAAAGGGGGCGGGAAGCACGGGAACCGTCCCGGTGCTTCAATTTTAATGATTCCTCAATTTTTACTTCAGAAAATGACCTCGTACATAAAGTTTTGTTATATGAAACGTCATTTTTCACCACTCCGCCTACACCAATTTTTTGAAAATAACGATTCGTCTCTTTTTCTATCGTACGGTACATTTGCATTACCGCGGAATAAGTGGAAGCGCGCTTCCGAGTAGGGGATATGTACTTGGATTTTTCAAAAGAAAAAGAGTTTGAGGAAGTTTGTGAATCATTCATGCCACTTGTTTATTCGCTCATTAAGAAATGGAATTTACAAAGAGATTATGAGGAGTATGAGCAAGTAGGAAGGATCGCGCTATATGAGGCGTGGTCGAAGCATGACCCGGAAAAAGGTCCATTTGCAGCTTACGCGAAAAGCTATGTTTATGGAAAGATCAGGCACATGATTACATCGAAAAAACGCTGGGGTGACCATAATGTTGCCATGGAACCAGCAGACATGACGAGTATAGCGACATCGGTCCAAGAAAGTGAAGAACAACGAATGATGTTAGAAGATTGGCTCGACCGATTAGAACTGAAGAAGCGGGAACGCCAATGGGCGAAAGAAGCCCTCATTCATGGACATAAACCAAAGGAAATCGCAGAAATGTACGGTGTGAGCATAAACAGCGTGAAGTATTGGCGCAAGCAAGCACTAAAAAAACTAGCGGAGTGCCAGTCACTTTCCGAATTTTGTCGAATTGAGGGACGTCGCACGAAGTGAGGTGAGTGATGCTGCGTGAATAGTGAGTGGTCCCGCGTGAATAGCGGAGCTACATGTGATCAGCAAAACTCATACGCGATTTCGTGACAATAGCACACTCTTATGAAAATAAATCTTAAATGATAGCGGAGGTTTTACAATGTTTGAAAGAAAACCAGTTATTAGAGAAGAATATTTCATATTAACGGGAGATTTTGCATTGGCAGTAATCCTAGATCAAATGGTACATTGGTCAGGCTACGCTGCTGAGCTTGATCGATGGATTGAAGAACAAAAAAAGAAAGGAAGAACTCCTAACTTAACACCAATGAACGGGTGGTTCTGCAAGACAGCTGAGGAATTAGTTGAAGAGACGATGTTAAATGTTTCACCAAATACAATGAATGACTATTTAAATAGATTAATAGAATTAGGCTGGATCGAGCAACGCCCGAACCCACGTTATAACAAAAATCCAAAGGAATTATATCGAGTGAACTTTGCAAAACTGCACGCCGACCTCGAACAGCTTGGCTTTGAAGCGTAGGGACGGTTCTTCTGCTTCCAAGACGGAAACAGGGAAATGGTTTTGATTAAAAATGACCTTCCCAATATGTGGAGTTGCAACGAAAAAGCGGTAAAGTTGAAGGGGACGCCTTTAATGGATAAGTATTGATCTTCATTTTTCATTTTTAGATATGAAATTATATATATATTTAAAGAGTATTTAATGAAGGAGGGAGGTTTATTGTTCCCTTCGAGCGAAGAAACACGTAAGATGTTTCGTATATATATAAAAGCCTATGACAAGAGATAGAAGGGCGCCGGGCTTAGTTTCTGTCCACCTTTAAGTAAAGCCGCTAACATTCCGCTATACAATAACGGGACGTTAGCGGCTTTTTTTATTTAACTGAAGTTTTACTATAATTTTTACGGTGTCATGGCCATTGTTTGATGCGAGGAGCGGATGAGACAATATGATGTTCGGTGTATTTGTTTTTCAACCTTGTAATAGGAATAGTTGATCGTGATGGATTCGTTGTTTGTTAAGGTGAGCGAGGGGGCTTGTAATGGCTAGGATTGGAGTGTACTTATTAATTGATCAAATCGTCAAAAGAAAGAGATCAACATAAGTGGAAGTTGATATAAACATTCTCATATAGTTAATTAAATAGTTTTTAGATACTAGTATTTTAGAACTATCTACCACTTTCTTCTTGGCTTCATCTATCTTATAATGACAATGTTATTAAATTGTTATCGAAAGGAATTTATTAGATGAAGAAGTTACTGATGGTATTATCTTTTAGTTTGGTTTTAATTGGTTGTTCAAACTCTGAGACAGCAGCGTTAGAAGAACAAATCGAGGAGTTAAAAGAAGAGAATGAAGAACTAAGAAGCGAATTGGCTAGTAAAGAAGAAGAGGCTGAGGCGTCAATTAAGAGTGATGTTGAAGAGGTAAAAGAGGAAGAAGTTGCGGAAAAGGTTGAGGAAGAAGATACAAATGATACACTTCAATTTGGTAAGCAGTACATAGTTGAGGGATTTGCTGAGTTTACGATTGATGAATTTGAATTTGTAGATGAAATCCTCCCACCAAATACTTCAAGTGTATACAGTTATTACGAATTAAATAATTCGAATAATATTTACCTATTACTTACAGGTGAGATTAAAAACTTAAGTACAGGTACGATCGATACAGGTAACTTTAGTAACGATTTTAGCGGAACCGCATTTTATAAAAATGATTTTACGTATGACAATGTTCGGTTTGGCTCACCAACAACCAGTGATTCAAACTTCCACAACGATAGAATTGATCCTTTAGAAGACCGTCTATTTTATATTTATGTTGAAGTACCAAAAGAAGTATCAGATAACATCAGAGATGTTGAAATGGAAATTGAAATAAATCGCGAGACATTTTATATTCAGTTTGATTAGAGGCGGAGGAACGGATCCTAAAGCAACGAAGGTGGCTTTTAATATTATATTGAAATGCGGTCGGATGAGGTGTCTCATTCGTCCGTTATTTTTATAGGTGGGAAGAAAGATCGAAGGTGTAAGACACAAGGAATGCCGCGAATAAGCTACGCAAATTCGCTGCAGAGAAGAAGGAGCGGACATATAATAGGAAATTAATTTTTGGTTATATGAGACCTTTATTTTGGTATGCTCATGTTTTAAGAATTATCTTCTATAATGCCATCTATAAATGTATCCAACCCTTTACCAATACGAATCATGTCCTCTCCAATAACCTTTGCTGATTTTTCAACATCACCAAGGTCCAGATCAATGTACATATAGAATAATGGTTTCCCCGTCTTCACTTGAATCTTAATGCCGTGTTTTTCTGCTAATTGCGAGGCTTTATTTAGTGTAGTTTCGGGCAACTTATTCAATTTTTCCTTTAAGGCCTTTCGACAATAAATAGACAAACGAACACTTTCTGTTTTTTCCATATCATCATAATCACGAACATCTCGATAGAGCACGGATAATTCAACTTTGTCACTTTCAAATATCCCTTGATTATTAGAAAAGTAAGGATACAACTCAATTCGACCTGGTTTGGAATGGTGGCAATTCCATGTATATTGATTTGCCTCTAGTTTTGAACAATGAGTAACAATGTATTGATATGTATGATTTGTTAAGTTATCTAGATATTTATTTACCTCATGCTCCGCGTGTTTTAGAGCATAGTATTCATTTAAATATAGTTGCCCTGCATTGGATAAAACTTTCATTTATATTTGCCTCCTCTAAGAATTTCTAATAAAAGGTGGTTCTCTTTGATTGCATCTATAAAGGCTTTTGTTTTACTAACAGGGAATCCGTTCTTGACTACTTCTTTGGACAGTGTATGTAATTGATTGATCACTTTAGTCGTTGAACCATACGGCCCTAGTATGAAATCAAGTAAGAGCCGCTTTACATTCTCAACAGCAGCGAGTGAAAGGTTTTCATCCGACATAAGAGGCAGTAGGCGCAAGATGATCGTTTCATGGGACATAGGAATCCAATCATTTGATGTGGTTGGGATTGACTCCTTGGGGGTTAAGTAGACTTTGATAAACTGAAGGTCCTTGAAGTTTTCATTTTTCGCCATTGCCAAACTATAACGATTCAATTGTCCTAGGTTTGACTCATTTGTATTACTTTCTCCACTGAAAAGCTTTTGTTCAATACAGAGAACGAACCCTTCACCTTGAATCAGGATATCTACATAGTTGTTTACGTTGTAACCAGGGAGCGTACCTAAGTTATATTCAGCATAAACATTACACCCTTTATACCAGTCCTCTGAAAGCCCAGCCTCTTTCGCTTCAATATCAAATGCATATTTTAAACATTTGTCCTTTAAACCATGTAACTGTGTTTCGTCTAAATAATAAGTAAAATACTTCGTAAACCTTATTTCTTGAGTACCTTTACCACAAACGGTTAATACTGGTATAGGAATTCCTTCTTCTATTAATTGTTGAAGAAAACGTATGTATTCTTTACTTTCCGACGATAAATTGGTTTTGACCTCTTCGGTAATAGAATCGATCACTTCTTTAATTCTTTGTTCATCGATTTGCATTGCTCTTTAACGCTCCTTAAGAATTACTTGATACTTATTTCCTAATAGCTTCGCTTTGAAATAGTAGAATTCCTTTAAAGAGGAGCCTAATCCCACTTCTAGTATTGTTAGGTCTAAATGCATATGACTGAATACATTTTTTACTCGGATACAGTCAATGGACTTTATAAAGTAAAAGATAATAATTCCTATAGTTCCAAAATATAATAACAAATAACAGTGAATAAATACCTACAAATATGTAATTTTATGGTGCAATTTATAACTGTTAGAATGTTTTGACTATGTAGGGGAGGGGCGATAAATTCATAGGTTTATTTCGGTTTATGTTCATGGATCGTTTTTATTTGATGTTCAGAGGATGTTAACAATGAAACGATGGATGAGGCAGAATACTTCGTATGAATAACAGAAGGAAATGTTGCTATTGAGGTAAAGGACAAAGAATTTAAAGGAGGAAGTTTTTATGTTTGAGTTTTTATTGTTTATTTTCATTATTGGGGCTATATGGTTTTTTATAAAAAAGCGTAAAAATTCATCAAACTCTTCAGCTAGTACGTCTAATACTGGAACGACAAAACCATGTATTAAAGAGTTTCAAGGAAAAGTTGCTACAGTTAGGCTATATGAATCAAAAATTGAAATTTATAAACGTGGACTTGCAAAGTCTGTAATGGGTCAATCAGATATTACGCTTCCTTTAAGGTCTATTTCGGCAGTTAATTTTAAAAAGGGAAGTGCATGGGAAGGTACTGGCTATATCAGGTTTTTAGTTGGGAGCAGTGACCGTAACACAGATGGGATATATTCAAGCTATTTAAATGCTGCTTCTGATGAAAATACCGTTGCTTTTGCAAAAAATAAAAATGAAGAAGCTTTAGAGTTTAAAAATATAATAGAAGATCAAATAGAGAAAGTTTTAAGTTCTAATAATGGTAATACAATAAATGAGCTATCAAATGCAGATGAAATCAAAAAATTTAAAGAATTATTAGACCAGGGGATCATTTCAGACGACGAATATAATAAGAAGAAACAAGAACTATTGGGTTATAGCAAGCGTGCCTGACCCCAAAAACAAAGAACGAAAGTGCGGCTTCTAATAATATACTTAAATCTGGACGGATGAGTTGTTGTTCATTCGTCCGTTATTTTTATAGAGGGAGAAATGTATAGATGTAAGATACAAAGAAAGCCGCGAATAAGCTTGTGCAAATTCGCGGCGGGGAAAAAGGATAATAAGTATAATAGGGAATTACCTTTTGGGTGATATGGGAGCCTTTTTTGGTACGATTATATTTTAAGAATTCCTCTCTAAAATGCCACCTATAAATGTATCCATCCCTCTACCAATATGAATCATAGCTTCTCCAATACCCTTTGCTGATTTTTCAACGTCATCAAGTTCCAGATCAATTTAATCATAGAAAACATCTAACCTCCCAATTGTTCAATGAATGGAATGTTAGTGGCTTTTTGTTGTACATAAGAAGTACATGGACGGATCTCATGTTTCTTGCATACCACGATAGAAGTGGATGAAATAGGGTGCGGTTGGTGCCAAGTGTAATACCTCTTATCAAACACGATTATTAATTAGAACAACAACTGTTTTTAGTCACACGATATCAACACTTGCCACTTATCCACCTTTCAAACCTCTTTAAACACTCTCAGATATACAAATCTATTATATCTAGTGTGTCTCAGAAGAAAAAGTAGTATTTTTCCTGGATCTCCTGGAGAGTCACCAGAGTCTTAATGGACAAGAAGTGTTAAATCTTATCAAGAGGAAACTGTTACATTTAGTTTAGCAGTCACAATAAATATTTACAGCTTGTAAATTATGTGCAATTTAACCGTCTATTCAGTGGAATTTAACATTAAGATTATCGAGAATATTATTTTGTATTTTTAGAAAATTCTAAATTAACCATTGAACTGGGATACAATGTGTCATATACTAATAAATATAATAACTGGGATACAATGTGTCTCTTTGCTTATTAATGTATTAAAGAGGAGGTCATTGATATTTGAAAAAAATAGAAACATTATCCATTCGTGAAACTATTTTCAAACAACTTAGAGGAATGATTTTAAAAAATGAACTGAGGCCTGGTGATAAACTTAGCGAAGCTGAATTAGCTGAGCGACTGGGTGTTAGTAGAACTCCAATAAGAGAAGCATTACACAAATTAGAATTGGAAGATTTAATTGAAATTCAACCCAGAAGATACTGTCAGGTAAAAGGGATTACTAAGGAATCTATTAATGAAATAAATTTGATAAGGGCTCAACTTGAACCGCTTGTGGCAAGAGATGCTGTAGACCATTTAACTGATGATGAATTGAATTATATAAAAGAAGTTTTAGATCGGTCCGTAAATTACTTTGAACAAGGTGATGTTTATAGCTTAATAGAAGCGCATGATGAATTTCATTCCACGATATTAAAAGCTTCGAAACTAAAAAGGATTGTTAAATTACTCGAGAATTTGCATGATTATATTATTTCATTTCGTTACTCTTTTATGTCCCGTCCGGACTTGGTAAAGCGGTCTATTTATGAACATCAAGATATTTTTGAAGCATTAGAAAAACGAGATAGTGATAAAGTAGAAGAACTCTTTAGAATTCACCTGGAAGGTGTACTAGATTATGAAAGCGTTGTCTTAGAAGATATGTAAATCTCTAAATAATAATTCAAGGAAGGGGTTATTTTTGAATGATTAAACAGAACGTTATTCTTAGTTTTTCGTTTTTTCTCTTGTTCATTCTTCTTTTGGGGTGTACTTCTTCTGAAGAAGGGAGTACGAATGTAGAAACTGACCCAATTACTTTAAGTTTTGCTTATGAACTTCCTACAGATCACCCTTGGGGAATAGGTGCTGAAGAGTTCAAGGAAATAGTCGAAAGGGAGACTGAAGGTGCAATTACAATCGCGATTCATGGTGGTGGAGCCCTTGGAGGATCTGGCGCGGAGATTCAGGAAGGTACTGAACTAGGGACAATTGACATTGGGATTTCATCTACACCGTTAGCACAAATAAATCCATATGTAGAAATATTCTCTCTCCCATATATATTTACTGACAGAGAAAACGCCTGGGATGTTATGGACGGTGAAATTGGTGAACAAGTTGGTGGGTATTTAGAAGATAATAATCTTAAACACTTAGCTTTTTGGGAAGATGGATTTAGACAAGTAACAAATAGTACTAGGCAGATTACTTCACCAGAAGACTTTGATGGCCTAAGTGTACGAGTACCTGAAAGTACTGTTAGGATAGAAACATTTGAAGCATTAGGGGCTAATCCGTTACCAATGTCATTTTCAGAAGTTTTCACAGCATTACAACAAGGAGCTATAGACGGACAAGAAAATCCATTATCGGTTGTGGAAAGTTCATCATTTTATGATGTTCAAGAATATTTAACTATAACTAACCATGTGTATTCTCCAGCTTCTTTATTCATTAATTATGACAAGTGGGACAGTTTAACTGAGGAACAGCAAAGTATTTTAGTTGAGGCTGCAGAAGCAGGGAGAGATACTAATAGGGAATTGAATGCAGAACAAGATGAAAGTTTGATCGCTGATTTTCAAGAAAGGGGAATGGATGTACACGTAATTGAAGATATTGTGCCTTTCCAAGAATTGACTCAATCTGTTTGGACAAATGTAACAGAGGAGTTAGGTGAAGAGGCCCAGGAGATTATTGATGACATTCTCGAAACTCAGCAGTAAACAACCAATTATAAGGGTGATACTAGATGAAAACTATTCACCGCTCTGTATTTCTAGTAATTAAATATGTAAACAATACTGTTCTGTTCAGTATGTTTGTTATTCTTCTAATTCAGGTTATATTTCGAAGGGCTCTTGGTAGCCCTTTGCCATGGCCTGAAGAGATGGCACTTTTGACAATGATATGGATAACTTTTTTAGGAGCGTACCAATGTACATTCGAAGATAAACATTTAAAAATGTCATTTTTAGAAGATAAGCTTTCTCCAATACTTAAACCCTTTCTTCTTATTGTTTCAAAGGGAATTGTGTTAACATTCCTGGCTATTACAAATGTATGGGCGTATCCATTTATCCAGACTGCAGGGAAAACAACCCTCCCTATAACAGGACTACCAATGTGGGTTCCCTATGGTATGATATGGCTCGCTTTTATACTTATGTTTATTGAAGTTCTCATTCAACTAATAAAGGAAATCTATGAGCTCACATTAAAAATAAGAAATAGAAAAATAAGTGATGAACCAAGTAAGGAGGGAGAGTAATGACCCCAGCATTAATGTTATTGATTATTTTGTTGATGCTTGCATTGGGTGTTCCGATCGCTTTTGCCCTTGGGGTTACCGCCGTTGCCTTCTTACTTTTACTAACTGATTTACCAATGAGCTTAATCGTTCAACAACTCTACCAAGGAACTAATAGCTTCCCTTTACTGGCGATACCTTTATTTATTTTAGCTGGATCATTGATGAATTACAGTGGAATGTCCAAACGGTTAATTAATTTCGCATTATCAATTGTTGGAATGGTTAGAGGTGGACTCGCTTTTGTTAATGTGATAGCCTCGGTATTTTTTGGAGCTATAACAGGTACTGCTGCAGCAGCAAGTGCTGCAGTGGGGCAAATTATGATACCTATAATGAATAAAAAAGGTTATGCCCCAGGCTTTTCAGCAGCTACAACTTCGGCAGGGTCTTCATTAGGAATCCTTATTCCGCCAAGTGTTCCAATGATACTTTATGGATCTATTTCTGGAATTTCCGTAGCCAATCTCTTTTTGACTGGAATTCCAATCGGATTAATGATTGCTTTTGGATATCTGATAGTTGCATATTTCGTTTCTTTAAAACAGGATTATGTAGTTGAAGAACAACCTTTCAGCTTAAGAAATTTTTATAAGACCTTTTTAGATGCCATACCAGCTTTACTAGTCCCAGCTATTATTCTAGGTGGAATCATGACGGGGGTTGTTACACCGACCGAATCAGCGGCATTAGCGGTATTATGTGGCTTAGTTGCAGGGTTCATATATAAAGAACTAACCTTCAAAAAGTTAATGAATGCACTAGAGGATAGTGTTCGTAATACAGCGCTTGTTATGTTTATAGTAGCAACCGCTACGATATTAGGTTTCTCATTTTCTTCCTTGGGAATCGGCCAACAGATGATGGGACCATTTATGGCTTTTTCTGATAATCCAATTATGATAATGCTTATGGCCAGCCTTATTTTATTTATAGGAGGATTAATCTTTGATGGTACTGTTATGGTGGTAGTATTGGTTCCGTTATTTCTACCTTTAGTTCAAGCCACTGCAATTGATCCTTTACAATTTGCAATGGTAGTAATTATCGTGTGGGGAATTGGCCAACAAACACCTCCAGTTGCTAGTGGGTTATATATTACAACTGCCATCGCTAAAGTAAATATGTTAAAAGCTAGTAAATACAATATTTGGTACATTTCTGTATTAATCGTTGCTCTTATTGGTATGATTTTCTATCCAGACGTCATGCTTTACTTTCCAAGATTATTAGTACAATAACTTAAGGAGATGATATTATGATTTTTTCCAATATGGTACAAACAATTGAAACGCACACATTTGGAGAACCTACTAGAATTATTAATGGAGGGCTACTAAAGGTTAAAGGTGAGACAGTGGCAGAACAAAGAGACTATATGGCAGAAAACTATGATTGGTTAAGACGATCCGTAATACAGGAACCAAGAGGGCATCGTGATATGTTCGGTGCTGTACTTCTCCCTCCAACGAAGGAAGGAATTGATTTTGGTGTGATCTTCATGGATAACACTAATTTTCTAAATATGTGTGGGCATGCTACTATTGGAGTTTCAACTGCAATAGTAGAGATGGGAATGGTAGAGGCAACTGAACCAGAAACAAAGCTTGTGTTGGAAACCCCAGCGGGAATAGTATATCCAACAGTAAAAATTGAGAACAATCGGGTAACAGCTGTAACTTTTGAAAATGTACCTGGTTTTTTGGAGCACAGAGATGTAGTCATTGATTTGGAAGGTATCGGTGAAATTAAGACTGATATTAGTTTTGGTGGAAATTACTTTGCGTGGGTAAATGCAGACGAAATCGGAGAAGAGATCCACGTCTCAAATGGTACTCGATTAAAAGAACTAGCTGCACGTATCAAAGAGAAAGTTAACCAAAAAGTTAGTGTTAAACATCCTACAAAACCATATATTGATAAAATTGATATTGTAACATTTTATAGTAAACCAACAATTCCAGAAGCTACTTATAAAAACGTACACATTTTTAGTGATCGACAAGCTGATCGTTCTCCAGGAGGTACTGGTACTACCGCTATGGTAGCTAGAATGGTAGGAAGAGGAGAGATGGATTTTGGAGAAGAGGTTGTTTGTGAAGGTTTCGTAGGAGGTACCTTTACTGGAAAGGCTGTCAGGAGGGAAAGGTTAGGGGATATGGATGCGGTAGTGACTGAAATTACGGGTACTGCGTTTGTATCAGGATTCCAAAATATCTTGATTGATCCAAATGATCCGTTTAAACATGGATTTAAAGTCGATTGATTCAAATATATGAACTTTATATACTAACTGGGAAAAGTTAATCTATTTTTTCTAATAGATAATTAGGTATCTCCTGATTATGGTACCGTAAAGCGATTAGTTTAACAACAAAATAAAACCAATAGCTTAGGACACATGTTCTAAGCTATTTGTTGTGAGAAACTAACCATTAGTGATTATGATTCAGGATCCGGTTGTGAGAAGAAAAGACATCGAAATGGCCATCTGCCGCGCGGTATTTTGCTACATACTTTTCACGAAAGCCTTGTTTCGATTGAGAGGTTTGTTTCTTTTCCACTTCGGAACTACTGCCTTGTAATTCTTTTATCGTTTCAAACAAACGTTTATTGGATAAAATCCTTTCTCCCCAGCAAACATATGGAGCACCAGAGACTTTATTTTCAAATTGTTTTCCTCCGAGACTCTCTCCTAGTCTAGTAATCACCCAGCCATTATCACTCTTTTGTATGAGTCCCTGTTCAGATAAAATAGGATTCATTCTAAATCTAGAAACCCCAAAATGATTACTTAATGCCGTTACACCCAACATTTTTGTTTCCTCTTCTTCATTTTCCTCAGAGAAATTTGTTCCTTTCTCTTCCCAAGCCCAAGCGATATAAGGCCCTGCTTGATTTTTCATTGTTGCTCCTTTTTACTTTCTGACGATCTATGATAGGAAGAGGTACTAGAAGATATAACATCACTTTTTATAATACATAAATTACCATTTTTAAATTTAATAGCTTTTTTACTATTAAGAGTCATATTTTATGAAAGTTGACTGTATATTGATTCTAAACAGTAAACAGTTTGTTTGTGAGTATGGAACACAAGGGGTTAAAAATGATGAGGAAAAACCAAATAGTACATGATTTATCAAATTCTATTTTTCATTACATTTTATCTGGGAGGTTTGGTCCGGGTTCTCCGTTGCCGAGTGTAAGGGAAATTGCACAACAACTAAATATTAATAAATCGACTGTATTTTTGGCTTATAAAGACTTACAAGAGAAAGGCTATATCTATTCTCGAAAGGGGAAAGGTTTCTATGTTTCCAGTGATGTAAGAATCGATGAAACGTCATGGGAGGGCAGCATATCAGAAGCTATTGAACCCTTGCTCTGGCAAGCCAAATTGGCACAATTACCTAAAGAAGAACTGCTGAAAAAGATCAAACTTTATATTACAGACAATTACGAGGTAAGCCCGATCAAGGTAGCATTTATAGAGTGTAACAAATATGAAGCGACAGAAATTGCTCAAGATCTAGAAAGGCAAATAGGTGTTCCTGTAAAACCATTTATGCTAGATGAACTTCCTATAAAGCACAGAGAAATCCTCTCTTATCCATTAATATTGACGACGTTTTTCCACCTTCATGAAGCAAAAACATTATTAAAAACGAGAGAAATCACCGCAGTACACCATATTCCATCGATTCAATCCGTATCTGAAATATCCAATATTAACAAAGTTGACAGTGTTGGGATTATCGCGACGAATGAAAGAACAATGAGAATTATTAAGGGGGTGTTATCTGTATATCAAAGAGATTTTCGCCAAAGTGCTACGGTCGACCAGCCCGAAAAAGTCAATGAAATCTTGAAGGAATGTAATATCGTGATTATTAATCCAGAGATCTATACACATTACGACGAAAATACCTTTGCCAATCATAAAATCATCCCAGTTCATTTTCAAATAGAGAATCAATCGATTCGGTTTATCAAAGAAAAACTGAATAAAATTCAGAAAAAATGAAGTTACGTCTTCTCTTTATTTAAAAACTTTAAAGGGGGAAAAACGATGTTTCGCTTTAAAAAAACGCTGTTTGCATTAACGGGTTCTCTAGCATTGGTGTTAAGTGGATGTGGAAGTGATGATGAGACACCTTCTCAAGAAGAAGGTGCGGGCGATTCCGATGGAGGGGTAGAAGAAGTTACGATTCAATTGGGCCACCATCATGCTGTAGGTGGGCAAGTAGACCAGCTTGCTGAAAAAATATCTGAATTAGCTACTGAAAAGAGTGATGGAGCGATCACTGTTGATGTTTTTCCTGGGGGACAGCTTGGCGAAGAGATGGAAGCGATTGAAGGGGTAAATATGGGAACGATGGAGATGTCGATCGTCTCACCTGGTTTAATGGATCAGTACTCTGGAGTGTTTGGTGTTGAAACGCTGCCATTCATCTTTGAGGATTGGGATCATGCTGATGAATCGTTAAATGGCGAACCTGGTAAAGCACTACGAGAAAATCTTTTGGACAATAGTGATATCCGTGTGATGGGCTATATGCACTTAGGTTTTCGCCATATGATCACAAATGAAACTCCTATTGAATCTTTAGATGATATTAATGGGTTAGGGATGCGTTCTCCTGAATCATGGGTATGGACGCGAATGTTTGAGTTATTAGGTGCAAATCCAACACCTGTTACATGGGGAGAAGCATATACAGCCTTGCAAACGGGAGTTGTTGATGGGATGGAGTCACCTGCTTCAGGGATCATCGATATGAATTTCCATGAGGTAACAAACTATTTATTCTTATCTAATCATATGTTTGGCACAATCAGTGTTGTGATCAATGATCCGTTGTTTTCAGGTTTATCAGAGCAACAACAAGCACTGTTAACTGACGCTGTAGAAGAAGCTGTGGACTATCTAAATGAAAATGTTACAAAACCAGCAGATGAAGAAGCGATTATTGTTTTAGAAGAAGAGAAGGGGATGACCGTCATCGAAAATCATGATATTGATCATTGGCGAGAAAGCGTGGAACCGATGTATGACGAGTTTATCGAACGCGCCCCAGATGCTGAAGAAATTATCGATCTGATTAACGAGTTAAGATAAAACAACCATTAAGGTGGTTCATATGAAAAAAACACTTCGTAAGGTGGATTGGTTGTATGAAAGTACGGCCGTAACCGTATACGCTCTAGCTATTATCATTATGTTAGTGCAAGTTTTCTCGAGATATGTATTAAGTTCTCCGATGATGTGGGCAGAAGAGTTTGCGAGATTAATGTTTGTCTGGATTGTGTTTATAGGAGCGCCAATTGTCATAAAGAGACATGGCAATATTGCCGTCGACTATTTTATCCAATACTTGCCGCAGATGTTTAGAAGAAAATTAAAGCTCGTACTCTATGTCATCGCGGCAATTTTCTCTCTATTAATTGCTTATTTAGGGATGAACATGGTGATTAGTCATTGGCACATGACATTAAATACGCTTCCCTTCCCTCAATCTGTAAGGTATTTACCAATTATGCTTGGTTTCCTTATGATGGGGATCAATTTTATGAGAGTGATTCCTGAAGTCATTAGAGGTGAAGACGAGTGATTGAATAATTAAAGGTGGTCTCTGAGCATGACTCTAATCATACTATTTGTACTGTTTCTATTTCTTTTGATACTAGGGATGCCTGTAGCGTTTGCGATGGGAATTGCCAGCATTTCTTCGATCGTAACGACTCTTGAAGTACCATTGTCGATCATCCCGCAGAGATTATTTGCTTCTGTAAATTCTTTTCCATTGATGGCAGTGCCGTTTTTTATCCTTGCGGGTTATTTAATGAATGTGGGAGGTATCACGGAAAGGCTCGTAAACTTCGCTAGAACATTAGTTGGCCATCTTGCAGGAGGTTTAGCCCAAACAAATGTTGTTACGAGTATGTTATTTTCAGGGATTTCCGGTTCTGCGTCAGCCGATGCGTCTGCCATCGGTTCGACGATGATACCGGCCATGAAAAGGGATGGATATAGTTCGTCCTTTAGTGCATCTGTGACAGCTGCTTCAGCAACGATCGGTCCAATTATTCCTCCTAGTATTGTCATCGTTATTTACGGATCGATGACTGAACTGTCCATAGGCGTGTTATTTGCAGCAGGGATTATTCCTGGAATTATGCTTGGCTTTGCTCAAATGATGATTGTTCATTCCTACGCGAAAAAAAGAGGTTACAAGAGTGAACAAAAAGTCCCTTTTTCAATGGTAATCATGAAATTTAAGGAAGCCTTTTGGGCATTATTAGCTCCAATCGTCATATTAGGAGGAATACTAGGTGGTATCTTTACAGCTACTGAAGCGGGAGTCATTGCCTGTGCTTATGCATTTATAGTAGGAATGTTTATCTATAAAGAAATTAGACTGAAAGATATACGAAAAATCCTGCTTGATGCAACCGTTATGACTTCTGTTCCTATTTTAATTTTAGCAATGGCTTCGATCTTTGGTTGGATTCTAGCAACACAACAGTTTTCTTCGACTCTAGTAAACGGGATTAGTTCGATTAGTGATAATCCGTATGTCATTCTCTTTATTGTGATTTTGTTATTACTCATTGTCGGCTTATTTATTGAAGCGTTAGCAGCAATGATTATCTTCATTCCCGTACTGACCCCTTTAGTCATGCATTTTGGTTGGGATCCGATTCATTTCGGGATTGTCGTCGTAGTTGCGATGTTAATTGGTACAGTAACTCCACCTGTAGGTATTCAATTATATATTGCTGCAGCGATTGCGAAAGTGCGTGTATCTAAAATTACTGAAATTTGGAGTTTTGTTCTTGTGATGATCGTGGTCCTGTTGCTAGTTGCTTATATACCTCAACTAACGACTTGGCTGCCTAGTATACTATTTTAATTTTTTAGGAGGAGATGTATGGGTATTCAAACTTTAGGGAATTTAAACGTGAAGAGATTAAATCACTTGATGGAAAAAGAAGGTGTTGAGGCAGTGGTCTCAGTTTCGCCGGAAAATGTTCTGTATACTTCAGGCACGAATATTATTACGCAACAATTATTGCGAGAGCGGTTAGCTTTAACAGTGATCACAAAGTCTGGCGATGCTACCTTGATTGTATGTGGAATTGAAGAAAGCTTAGCAAGAGAGGAATCGTGGATTTCCGATCTCCGTACTTATGTAGAATTTAAAGAGAGCCCAATCGACCTTCTCGTAGAGTATTTAAAAGAGAAAGGATTAGGGACAGCAAAAATAGCAGTGGAAGTCGATTATTTAACGCATCGCTATTCTCAAGAGCTTACTAGCTCTTTACCTTCATTAGATATTGTTGCAGCTGAACCTATTTTATTTGATTTACGAGCGATCAAAAACCCTGAAGAAGTTGAAAAGCTTCGCCACGCAGCAACAGTTACAACGAACGTGATGGAGGAAGTATTTCAAGAAGCTTCCCCTGGGATGACAGAACAACAAATATCATCCTTAATGATCAAGAAACTAATTGATCAAGGTGCAGACAAACATGAATTTATCGTGATCGGAACAGGAGAGCGAAGTCAAATTATTCATCCTCTCGCTGAAGATATCCCTCTCCAATCAGGAGATGTATTAAAGGTAGACTTTGGCGGAAAGTTCAAAGGGTATTTTTCTGACGTTGCTCGAACTGTTTTGGTCGGTGAACCGACAGCTAGACAAGAATTTGTCCTCAGTACGTTAGCCGAAATCCATCGTGAAGTCATTCAAAGTGCAAAGCCAGGCATTCGCTATTCGGATTTATATAACAAGTGTAAGGATTTGTTTGCTGAAAAAGGGCTCCCATTCTTTATGCCGCATATTGGGCATAGCTTAGGCTTAGGTCTCCACGAAGAACCTATTATTAGTCCGTTAAATGATGACATTATTCAAGAAAATGTCATTTTAAACATTGAACCGATCTGTATTGATGATGAATCAAAAGGTGGCTATCATATTGAAGATCTCGTACTAATCACTGAAAATGGTCCTGATATCTTAACTGGGTCGTCACTAAACGAGCATCCGATTATTATAAAGTAACAAAAAGGGCCTAAGTGGGGGACTTAAGTGGGGACTGACCCCCACTCAGCTAAAGTGTAATGCATTAACGTATGAAATAAATATCATTTGCCGCTAACATACCGCTTTAAAGTGGGGGGTTAGCGGTTTTTTAGTTGCAAATAACCATTTGATAGAGTGAAGATATCGAGAGCGTTGGAAAGGGTATGTTTCTTAGAAATTAGCTCGACTTTAAGGTGAATACGAATGGGGATTTCTGTCATACGAGCAACTTTAGTATGAATACTGTCAACTTTAGTATGAATACAAGCAACTTTAGTATGAATACTGTCAACTTAGGTGTGAATACAAGCAACTACCTTATGAATAAAAGCAACTTTAGTATGAATACTGACTCTAGTATAGAAAGTGGGCACAGGTAGTGGTGTTATGATTTTATACTAACTAATATAAATAAGGACGTGTTAAATATGGCAAAAAACCTAAAAACATTATGCACCTGAGTTTAGGAATTATGTAACAAAGTTGATCGCTGACGTAAAATTGTAAGATGTCAGTAAGGAGCTGGATATTCCTTATAATACGTTACAGAAATGGGTTCAACGATTCATAGCAAAAGGAAAGAAGCACTAGAATCTTTCTATCATTCTTACTTGTATTATTATGTATTTTTAGAGCATCTTCAAGAAAATCTTGGCAATATCCTCCCATTTTCATAGTCAATTAGTTATAATGATTAATAGGAAAATTAGATCTATTGTCATAATTCTAAATTTGTATTTTTTACGGCTATAATGTTGAGAAAGGGTGGATTTTCTATTCGAATTTAAACTTTGAAGAAAGGAAAAAACAATATTATATAGGTGAGTATCACCCATGAATGCAGATGATTCTAAAAATGAGGTGGAGAGGATGAGTGAACAAAGGCAACCTATCTTCCTAAGTCATGCGTCAGCAGATATTAATGTTATAAAACAAATTGCAAACTATTTGGAGGAAAGGAATATCCCTTGTTGGTATGCCCCTCGAAATATACCGAAGGGTGACCAATATTACATAAGAATTGAGGAAGATATTGAGAACATAGTAAGTGCGATGGTTGTGATCATTACAAGTAACTCGAAATATTCCACATATGTTCCCAAAGAAATTATAGCAGCACAGTCTTATAATAAATTAATTATTCCTGTTTTAATGGATAGTGTAACATTGCCGCAAAATGTAAGGTTTTTGTTGCGTGATTCACAATGGCTTGATATGGAAGAAGAAGGTTTGGAAGTTTTATGTGATGCTCTTGAGGAAAATTATCAAGGTGAACGAAATAACCACTTTCTTTCTAAACAACGAGTAGTTAACGAGCCTGTTGTACTTCCAAACGAAGACGAAGTGAAATTATATCGAATTAATAATGATATTCTTAATAAAGTAAGTTCTGTGTATGTCCCCTCAATTCCACAAGATGATGTGCTAGAAAAACTACGCTTACACCAATTTGTATTCCTGCATCATCCACATCATACAGGTAAATACACAACTGCCATGGCACTATTGGAGGAAATGGGAAAAGAAGAAGTGTATGAGTACTCTCAGGATATTCATTTTCGAGAGGTTATTAATCTTCCGGTTAAACCGAATATTGGTTTGATTTTAGAAATGGATAACAGCCAAATTATAAGCCAATTCTCACATGATCACTTTCAAGAATTCTTACAAAAACTAAAAGATAAAAATGCCCATCTTGTAATCATTTCAAAAGAAGAAACATCTATATCCAGTTGGAAAATGATTAGTGCCAAAGTGAAGGGACCGACAAATACGAAGAAGCTTATTCAAAATCATGCGAAGTGGAATGCATTTGGTGAAGACTTACGAACAAGTTTAGCCAAATGGCTACAAACAAACGAGGCTAATCAGGTATTACCAAATATTATGTATCCGAGAGAAGTCAATGAATTGCTTATTAAAATTAAAGCATTATTATTGAATGAAATTAACTTTGACCATTTTGTCAACTCTCTTGATGTCAATATAGAGCTGCGGGTGAAAGGTTGGTTTGATAATCAAACGTCTTTATACGATAAAGCATTTTATTTATGTATAGCTGTATTTCAAGGTGAACCTTTTCCATATGTCGTTAAAAAGGCAGAGGAACTGCATCACTATTTCCTTCATCATTTCGGTCAGGGACTTACAGATATTCCTAATACACCAAGGGATCAATATTTGTCTTCTTTTCATGCCTACTCATCTACGAAAATTGTACAAACAGATCTAGGCAGTGAAGAAATTCAAGGGTGTGTCTATTTTTCATTTCCAGATGATGGACTTTATGCATGGGAATATGTGTGGACACAATTCTCGTCTTATCAAACACCACTCCTTTCTTGGATGAAACAAAATATTACTGAGACTAAGAAAGTTGATTCATTTGCGACAATTCTTGCGCGTTTATTAAAAACTGACTTACGAACGATTCGTTCAAGCGTTATTCAGCCAATGGCTAAATCTAATAAAAATAAAGAACGATTATTCGTCGTTCAAGTTTTAGATGATCTTAACTCGAAGGATGAGTTAAAACAAACAATCTGGAATTTATGTAAGTCATGGATGGGTTCTGGTCAGAGGAATTTACAATGGACTGCTCTGTTTTTAATTGGAGGGAAGTTAGGATATCATTACTTTCCAGAGAGTTTAAAACTAGCCCTATCAGTTGTTCAGTCAGATACAAAGTCTCTGTTCCATCAAGCTAAAATCTCGATCTCAAAAATAAGTCATATCGTTCATTTAGGTGAAAAATATGAGCGTCTATACTTTAGTATTTGGCAACAAACTTTTGCAGAGGCAGAGCAAGAGAAATTATCTGTTCTTTTACGATTTGCGCAAGGTGTTTTTATGTCAGATGAAAAGCTTTTTTTCCATACGTCTGATGAATTCATCAAAGAGTTTTGGTCTCCGTTTTTAAATGCGTTATATGAATACCCTACCAACCATTTGTTACTTGATAAATGGATGAGATATGCAAATGGAAATCGAGCATATGAAGATAAACTGTTATTGCTCATACGTTTAATTTTTCAACGTGGATCTGTAGATAGTAAGGACCGGCTAAGAATGTATATTGAACAGCATCACGAAGAGAGTGATATTCCGCAGTACCTTACTCTGCAGTTAATTGATTAAGGAGGAAGGATTAATGAGTGTAATCCAAAATGTCGAATCGATCAAATATCGTTTTTTATCTAAGGAGCCGTACTCCACAAATGATATATCATTTGTGTATATAAATTCGAATGGGGAGTATCGTTTAGTTGAAAATGGTGCTCATTTAACGAATGCTGAACTCCGTGCTCAAAAGTATAACGTCCGCTATAGCATACTAAGGAAAAAACAAACGTTTACAGATCAAGTGAAATTAGCCAGTGACAATATGATTGATGAATTTGAAGTTACTCTAAGGTTTACAGTAAAAGTAATTGAACCGATAGAGTATATTAAAAATGACATGGATGAACAATTAGAAAGTAATGTGAAAGACCGAGTGTTCGGAGATTTGCGCAGAATGGCTAATCAATACGCTATCGAAGAATATGTTCAATTAGAATCAACGATGAAAGGTAATTTACAAGTGTTAGACGAACTTGAAGACGAGGGTCTAAAAGTAGACATTATCCCTCAAGTAGAAGTAAGTCAGGAAATTAAACAAAAATTGAAGAGTAAACGTGATGCAATCGACGATAAAAGGCTTAGTTATACGCTAGAAGATATGGACAAAGATCGGGAAAGGCAACTACGTGAGAAAGAGTTCGCAGAGTTTACGGAGATTTTTGCAGGGACACCTCTTGAAAGGTATACAACAATGTTTAAAAACGTAGATCAACTAAGGGAACATCTTCTTTCTGAGTATAAAGATAAAAGGAATGTTATGGAAAAGTTAAAGACTCAGTATATGGACGGCCAAATAGATGCTACACAGCTTAAGAAAGCACAAGACTTATTCCAAGGTTTTGACTCTATGATCGGGGGAGTAGATTCTTCACAGCTTGAAAGTGGGGAAAAGAAGCTTTATATCGAACGATCTGATTCCGATAAAGATCAGTCTAGTAAGGAAGAAACGGAAAATAGCTTTTCAAAGGGATATAAAAAAATGGCAACTGCTGAAATGACGGACAAAGGCTGGGAGTAGAATGGAGATTATTTCAAATATTTGGATTTCCTTTCCGGAATGGTCTCGTCCTCTAGTTGTTGGTTTCCTTGTTATTTTACTAACACGCTCACTATTTTTGTGGGGCATTAGCCAAATCTTCAAGCTGCAATTAGTCATTGGATATAAACTAGTTGAAATGATTTTTTTCCTTATTGCAATACCATTTGGGTGGTATATTAAGGCTAAAAGAAAATCCCGATACCTCTTTATAGAAAAGGCTGAAGACGGGATGAGGAAGTGTCTAAGTGGCATTGATTTTCTAAAAGATAAGGCAGTCATTTTAAAAACAAAGAAAAAGTTCTATTATATTGGAATTATGACATTATCCTGTATCATGGCCTTATCATTGTTTAATAACTGGAAAGCCTTTGCAATAAATGAGATTTGGGAATCTGTAGATGCATGGTTTGTAGAAGATGTGTTGGAAGCAAGTGAACTATCAAGTGAGGAAGCTGCCACAACGGTCAAAGGGTGGTTCGGTATAGAAGAATCAATAAAGGCACAAAAAGATTCAGAAGATGAGCATGAAATGGAAGAGGTTCAATATCAATTATCAAAATCTCAAACAGGAGGGAATTTACGAGAATATCCAGTAGAATCAACGAGTACTGATAACGTTGTAGGTACAGTCTATCCACATACAGAATTAACCTTTCTAGGAGAGGCGGAAACCGTTAACCGAATTGAATGGCTAAAAGTCCAAACAGATGAAGGAGTTGTTGGATGGATTTCTAGTAGAATAGTAGAGAAAGTCGAGTAGCTTAAATTAGGAGAGCCGCGGGAAGGGTTCTCCTCGTTTATTTTTGTCATAGGCTTAATTTAAACAACAGAAAAAATGCCGTTCCTTTCGAGTTTAACTCCCCTTTAGATTTAAAATCTTTAGTTTAAACGGTTAGGAAATAGAATTGTTAGCGAAAGGAGTGAAAGGATGAAGACGCTGATTATCGGTGTTACAGCTCACCGAACGATAAAGGAGTCTGCTATTTGTGGAGTCACCCAACAAGTGCAAAGCTTTTTTAAAAGTATTCAGCAGGATTACTTTGGGTACAAAATTAAACTTCAAAGTCCGCTGGCGGAAGGAGGGGATCGTCTAGTTGCAAAAATTGCATTGGAGCTCGATATTGATTTAATGGTCCCTTTACCTATGGAGATAGATGATTACGTCAGTGATTTTACGACTGAAACGTCTATTAAAGAGTTTTACGACTTATGTGGTCAGGCCAAAAAAGTATTTGCTCCAAACATGGGTGAAGTCATTGATCGAACGGATGCATACTACAAGGTCGGTTGCTACACAGCTTTGACAAGTCATATTTTACTTGGGTTATGGGACCAACATCTTGGTTTAGAGAAAAAGGGTGGGACAGCAAATATTATTCGAGAGCAATTCGAGGGATTCTCAAATGAAAGGGTACTGAATGAAATTGAACTAGTACCTAACCGCAAAACATATATTATTTATACACCACGCCCACAGCAAATATCACAAGAAGCAACAGACGGTTATTGGTCGAAGCATGATTATAACGAGTATAAAAAGAATGACCACTCACTGTTTAGCACAGAATGATTGATAATCAATAACACTTTGGATAGTTAAAGGTATGGAAAAAGGAGGTAACTATGCTGAAGCCGACTAATCAAGAACATTTACTTGCAGAGCGGTTTGAAGTTGCTTTTAACATCATTGATGAAAGAATAAAAAAGATCGTTAGTCATTATGATAGGCGTTTTACAGCTCTAGTAAGAGAAGGAGCTAAAACACACCATTTGATACGTTTTTATAAAGAAGACTTAGAACAATATGCTAAACTACGAAATGCGATTGTTCATGATAAAAAGGAAATTGGATATTATATTGCTGATCCTCACATTGATATCGTTAAACATATTGAAGACATCGCACAAATATTTACGAGTCCAAATTATGCATTAACCATTGCCACGAAGAATGTCGTTTATTACAACGTAGAAGATAGTTTATTAGAGTTGATTCAAGGGGTGAAAGAGCATGCTTTTTCTCAATATCCCATTTATAAAGGAAAAGATTGTATTGGTATCTTAAAGACTGGTGACATTGCTAAGTGGATGGCTAAGCATGTAGTCAATAGTATTGTAGATTTAGCAGATATTAAAGTGATGGATATTATGATAAATGTAAATCAACATCCACTAGCCTTTGCTTCAAAATCTATAAATATATTTGAGGTAGAAAATATATACAAGGAGTACCATAAACAAAGTAAGGATTTAGAAGCGGTAATTATTACAGAGAATGGAAAAGAGGATGAATCGCCACTAGGCTTCATTACGGCTTGGGATATAATTGAGATTGACTACACAGTTCAATAATTGTTTTTTGGACAGAGCTAATTGAAGAGGAGTAATACGAGAGGAGGTATAATGTGCAACTTTTAATGTGGCTAAAAAAGATACATATTATTATAGTAATTCTGTTATCTCTATTATTAATTTTACATTTATTAAATGTATACTCTTTAAACGACCCCGGTTATATATTTTTATTGGTAGTATTGTTAGGGTTTTCTTTTACGTTTTACCGAGTGTTTAAATCATATGAAATTCAAAGTATTTCTTTTTTAATTGCTTTTGGTTCTGGTTTTTATGGTTTTTTAAATTATAGTTATACTGATTACTCACTTTTGAATACTACGTATTCAACTTTTCGTCTATTTTTGTTAGATGTTGATCCTGTTTTTAATGAAGCGGGTACGAAATACTTTAACTTGCCGTTAGCTATGGAGGTTGCTAGATGGTCCGCAGCATTTTATACAATTTCAACAATTAGCCTTATTGCTTTTCGGTACTTCCGTCAAGTGATCTTTAGTCTTAGGTTAAGAGTGGTGGGCAATCATATCATTGTTGCAGGGTATAATGATCGTTCATCTAAGTTAATTGAAAATTTAACGAAAGAAGGCTACAAGGTAGGTGTCATTGCTGATAAATTAACGAATAAACAACAGTCAGCTTTTCACGATCAAGGAATTACATATTTTGATGGTACGAAAAGCGGTGAGCAAATCTATAAAAAGTGTGGACTAAAAAATTGTAAATATATTATTGTTTTTCATGATGATGATTCTAAAAACCTTGATACTTATATTTCGATGAAAGATTTTTTTAGTAATAATCAACTAAATGATGATCAGAAGGAAATCTTAATACATTTGGAATATCAAAATTCTATCCAGCTATTTAACAATATGGTTATTGATGATGAACGCAAGCACATGACTAGTAAGCTTAAACCAAGAATTTTCAACGTATACCAGCTTATTGCGGAAAGACAATTGGAATGTCAACCGTTGTATAAGGGCTATGAGAAACAATTGAGAAATGAAGACGAGTCGTCACTGCATTTATTATTTATTGGTTTTGGTAAAGTCAATCAACAAATAGCGTTTCATGCACTAAACTTAGGCCACTTTCTTACAAAAAAACCTTTGGAAATAACCATTATTGATCGAGATATTGATCGAGTTAAGAAAGAGTGGGGTTTTTCTGTTAAAAACGTAGATAAGGTTGCGAAAGTTAGATTTAAGAAAGTTGATTTAGTTAGTCAGTTTTTATCTGAAGAAATTCACCAATTAGATAAACCAGTTACCCATGCTTTCATTTCTTTAAAAGATGACTTTTTAGATATGATCGAAGGATTACAATTAACGGAACAATTTAGTGAGGTCCCTATATTTGTGAAAATGAAGGACGACCGTTTAGTGAGTGAGTGGCTGGACCAGCATCAAAAAGAGTTCAAGTCAATTAGACGCTATTCTTTTTTTCACGAGGTATTAACTGGTGAGTATGTACTTAATGAGAAACTTCAGAGGTTGGCAGAAGAAGCCCATAGTAACTATCAACAACGAAAGGTTGAATTAAACTTACCCTCAGATAAACCATGGGAGGAACTTAATTCGTTTAAGCGTGAGTCGAATCGTTTTCAGATGCTTCATAATGATACGAAATTAATGTTATTGGGGTTAAAGAAGGTTCCATTGGAAAAAACTGAATTTAAATCTGAAAAGGAGTTTTATATTTATATTCAGCCATATTTAGAAGATCTCGCCGAAGTAGAACATAAACGGTGGAATGCTTTTCATTTTCTGAGAGGGTGGAATGCCCTAACAGACTATAAATCAAGTTATACAAATAACCCAGATAAAAAACTACATGCTTGTCTTGTTTCTTGGGAGGAACTTACTACTGTAAGTAATGTTGTTGGCACAGATTATAAAAGTTACGACAGAGATAGTATTATACATTTGTATCATTATTATTATGCTCAGGGGTACGGCTTTCAACGAGAAAAGTAGTTTAGCATTGTCACCTTCACCTACTCTATTTGTATCGTGCAATCAAACTGAACAATAGTGTTAAAAAGACAATAGAACCGATTTGGGACCATCCAATGCTGTATTTAAAAAGATAGGGGGTTCTTTCATTCGATAGATAGTTTACATTTACCCATAAATTCTATTGGTGTATAGGTCTTTTCTTTTGGAAAGACTCAAATTCTGTCTTATGTTGTCGAAAGTGTCGTCTGATTATGTAGCATCGTGTAGGCTAAAGGGAGTGGGTCTAAAGAATTTTCATTAGTTGTGTATTGGAATAACAGTAAAAACGTAAGGGGGGCTTTGATGACTTATATTATTGATTTTTTTCAAAATTTTAAGAAGCGAAGTAATATCGGAGTTGCGATTTATCTCGTATTGAATACGTTAATCGTAATCGGATTATTTGGTGGCTTTGGTAGTGTACAAGGGTTCATTTTTGGGTCTTTTGTTTATTTATTATCATTGTCGATTGCTTTATCACCTGTAGGTGAATGGATACTGAGGTTGCAGCAAGGGTGTAAGCCGATTGCTCGTCAGGAGCATAAAGACCGTTTAATGCCTTTATTTGATGAAGTTTACCGAAGAGCGAAAGAGTTGGATCCTCATTTGCCTGATGACGTTCAGCTATTTATTAGTAAAGATAAAATGCCTAATGCATTTGCTACGGGAAGAAAAACAATTTGTGTGACTAGAGGGTTTCTCGAATATTCAGATGAGGAAATAAAAGCAACGCTTGCACATGAGTTTGGCCATTTATCAAATAAAGATACAGATCTTGTATTAATCGTTGCTGTTGGGAACTTGATTGTTACTAGTCTATTTATCGTGTATCGTTTGTTCTTTTTGGCAGTTGGAATTATTTTTAGTATTGCATACAGAAGCATTGGAACAGCTATCTCTACGTTCTTTATAGACATGGTTCTTGTCGCCATGATGTGGGTATGGACCAAAATAGGTACTGCATTAGTAATGCATTCATCTCGTCAGAATGAATACCTTGCTGATAAATTTGCTTATGATTGTGGTTATGGTGACAACTTGATGACTGTCCTAGACAGTTTTAATGATTATGAAGATGATAACTCGAAAGGACTTTGGGCAAATCTAGCATCTAGCCACCCAGACCCAGATGAGCGTATTGCTAAAATTCAAGAGTTGCGAGCAGCTTAATATGACTGACCCCACCGCGATGAAGATTTAGTGCACTGGAGGCAGGCGCCTTGAAGAACCCGTTATCGAGCTACTGTATTATTGCAGTAGCTTGTTTGATTTGATGCTAATATTTTTCCATCTTGATGAGGTAGAATGAATGTGGGGGGTTACCTCAATGCTAAATCAATAGATTAGGGGGAGTAGATGATGTCTATTTTAGAAGTAGCGTTTCAAGAGATGATTTTTGATAGTAATTTAATTATGGCAATTATTGCGATAAACATGACAATTATTGGGCTTACTTCGCTAGCCGAGACGAAGCGGGTGATTGGAGTTGATTATGGGAAGTTCCTCGTACGGAAGTATCGTGTGCTAAAGGTTGTACGAATTTACGAATTATTGATTGGCTTTGCGGTGATCAATGTTGGCTCACTGCTGCTAATGTTTATTCAAAATATGGAATTTCGTCTTGCTATTTTTCTCTTATTAGTGACAAGCCTTATGTTTGCCATCTATTATTTCTTTGCTTATATTATTGCTGAAAACCCTCGTGTAAAAAGACAAATATATGAAGATGAGATGTCAGGCCTTTATTATGCAAGTAATGACTTTGAACATCAGGAGGCGGACATTGTGACTAAAATGAGTGGCGGTTCACGTACGAGTAAAAAACTCTCTAGTAACGTCATTCATTATTTTAATACATATAATAGTGACTCCCAAATTGCATTTGAAAATATATTTGGACCAAGTTCAGTCCTCTATGATTATTCGAAAAAAAGAGAAGCACGTTTATGGAATAAGTATGGAATAAAACCTTACTACTACCGAAAGTGGGCAGAAGGGGTTTATGACATGTCATATGAATTTTTTCAATTATTTCGAGCTAGCGAGCTTCAAGATAAATGGGCGCTTGAAATTCTTCGATTATTTGATGGAGACCGATCTCAACATAAATTCTTCTTAAGAGGACGCTTATATAATTTCTCGCGCCTTGTGACACATGTAAATTTATTTGGTCACCAAGAACTTCTTTTTCGCTATAAGTTTCTTGAATACTTTACACGTCATTATGTGGAAGCGACTCGAATAACTACCGAAGAATGGGAAAGTTTGAGTATGCAAGATCAGGAGCAACTCACGAATGTAGATAAATATACTTTTCGTCAACTTAGTCTTTTCATGTTTTATGACGAAGAAAGTAAAAGGGACGAAGCCTTCCAAAAGAAAGCAAAGCAATTAATGTCTGATCTTCTCCTTAACGACCAAGCGATACTTTCGAGTGAGGATAGAGCTAAAGCCTTCGTTGATACGACAATGGCAGCCGGTACACGCGAGATAAAAGAAGCATTAACGGATGTCATAAACCTTTGCCTTCAAAAACAGCAAGGCGCTGATATTACATTAAAAGTTGATGTCATAAAGCGATATATACAATCTTATAAAGAAAAAGACGAGCAAATAATCGTTGAATTAACACCTGAGGATCTTTTTGGTGAACAAATACATACTGAGGTTTAAGGTATTTTGGAAGCGTGGGGACGGACCTCCTGCTTCCATGCACGGAGTATGCGGGTCTGCCACCTTGGTGGTGAAAGATTACCGAGGATATGTGTGAAATGGATGTTTAAGAGTATAGCCAATGATATACGAACTAATGATAGCCGTTAACATTCCACAAGAAACGGATGTTAACGGCTTTTTCTATGTTCAGAAAGCATAGGGGACGGTTCTTGTGCTTCCGAAGCAGCGGAACCGTCCCCTTGCTTCCAAAAGATTCCCAAATGAATCATTCACAATGGAAAGCGTTTGCACATGGAGTATACATTAATAAGTATTTATATTATTTTAGTTTCGTTTTGACATTAATTTCAGAAAATACATTGACATATGTTAGTTGGGTGAATATACTGAATATTAATATTTAATGGAATCTTTCGTAATGTTTTAATTCATTTAAGGGGGATCATATGGGAATTCAAAATAGGGTTACAAATCTTAGAAAAGGATTAGAAGAAAAAGGGTTAGAGGCAGCAGTCATTTTTTCCGTTGAAAATAGGCGTTATTTCTCGGACTTCCCTGGAAGCAGCGGGGCTTTAATTATTACACAATCTGATGCAGTCTTACTTACTGACTTCCGCTATATCGATGAAGCGCATACCCGTGCAGCTGAACATTATGAAGTCATCCAGCATGCAGGAGGAGCGTTAACGGAAAGTGTCGGAGAAAAATTAAAACAAATGAACGTGGCAAAGGTAGGAGTTGAAGATTCACTTTCTATCGCTATGTTGGACGTATTGGAAAAGGAAGCACCTCAATGTTCATTTTCAATGATCGAATCGATGATGATGAAAATCCGTATGATTAAAGATGAATCAGAGATTGAAAGTATCAGACAAGGAATTAGTCTTTGTGATAAAGCGTTTGAACATATTTTAACCTTTATAAAGCCTGGTATGACAGAGAAGGAAATTGGTTTAGAACTTGAATATGTCATGAAGAAAAATGGAGCAGAAGGTATTAAAGAGAACCATGTTATTGCATCAGGTGAAAGGTCATCGCTTCCACATGGTCAAGCCACTGACAGAGTTGTGAAAAATGGTGAATTTGTCAAAATGGATATCGGTGCAAAAGTGAACGGGTACTACACAGATTTCACCCGCACGGTTGTACTAGGTGAACCGTCAGAAAAACAGCTTGAGATTTACGGGATTGTCTCCCATGCTTTAGAAGTTTCTTTACAAAATGTTGGGCCTGGAAAGGTTTGTAGTGAACTAGATAATATAGGGAGATCAATTATTAAAAATGAAGGATATGGTGAGAACTTTGGGCATAGTTTAGGCCACTCTCTCGGTCTGAATATTCATGAAAAACCTGCCATGAGATCGACTGACGATACCGTTTTACAACCAGGGATGGTTATTACAGTAGAACCAGGCATTTATATTTCCGGATGGGGAGGAGTTCGTATTGAAGATCTCGTTGTCATCAGAGAAGAAGGAATAGAGAATTTGACAAAGGCTACAAAAGAATTACAAATATTAAATAATTAATCAAAAACAAAAGGGGGAAATAACGTTGCAACAAAAACTATTTCATTTTTCATTACTAATTCTATTAAGTCTAGCATTCGTTTTAACTGCTTGTGCAAGTGAACCAGGATCTGAAGAAGCAACAAGTGGAGATCCACAAGAAGAGAATTCAGAATCATCAGAATCAACAACGTCAACTGATGATGACAATAAACAGCTGGTCATTGCCGTGAATTCTGATGCTACTCAGTTGGACCCACATGAAGGGGCCGACATCCCATCTGCAAACGTATATCACAATAAAATCTATGAAACACTGGTCATCCAAGATGAAAATATGGAATTTCAACCAGGGTTAGCAACAGATTGGGATAGAATTGATGATCATACTTGGGAGTTCACATTAAGAGAAGGAGTAACGTTCCATGACGGAGAGGAATTTACTGCTGAGGCTGTGAAAGCAAGTATTGATCGAATATTGGACGAAGAAGTTGCATCAGTGAGAGCTAGTTTGTTCGAAATGGTTACTGAAGTCGAAGCTGTTGATGATCATACTGTTCGTATGACAACAGAGTACCCATTTTCACCCTTACTCTCTAACTTAGCGCATTACGCTGGAGGGATTATTAGTCCAAAAGCCATTGAAGCGGATTATAGCGGAGAGTCCGCGTTAGGTCAAAATCCAGTAGGAACAGGTCCATTTAAGTTTAAATCGTGGGAAACTGGTTCAGAAATTACGCTAGAGAAAAATCCAGATCACTGGACAGACAGAGTACAAATTGATGAAGTCGTCTTTCGAGTGATTCCAGAGGCTTCGACTCGTGTCAGTGTAGTTGAAGCTGGAGAAGCACATATTGCCGAACCAATTTCTAGTAGCCACATTTCTAGAGTTGAATCATCTGACAATATGCACCTATTACTAAGTCCAGGATTGGGTGTTGATTACATCGGTTTTAATACACAAAAGGAACCATTCGATAACATGTTAGTGCGTCAAGCAATAAACTATGCAATTAATACTGAAGAAATTATTGAGCATATTTACAGTGGTGTTGGTTTATTTGCTGATGGAACGATGAGTTCTGCGAATATTGGTTACCATCCTGATATCGAAGGTTACGGCTATGATGTAGAAAAAGCAAAGGGGTTACTTGAAGAAGCAGGATACCCAGAAGGGTTCGAAACAACACTATGGACAAACGATAATCAAGAAAGAATGGATGTAGCAGAATATGTCCAAGCACAGTTGACGGACGTAGGAATAGATGTGTCGATCGAGGTAATGGAGTGGGGCGCATATTTAGATGGTACGTCAACAGGTGATCACGACATGTTTATCCTAGGGTGGTCAAACATGACTGGTGATGGAGACTACAACCAGTGGTTCTTATTCCACTCTGATGCTAAAGGTGCTCCAGGAAACCGTACATTCTATGCCAACGATGAAGTCGATGCATTAATTGATGCAGCTAGAAGGGAAAGTGACCCGGAAAAACGTGTTGAGCTCTATAACGAAGTACAAGAAATTGAAATGGAGGAAGCACCGAAAGTACTCATAAGACATACGGAATATGTTGCTGCCGTTCGTGATGGTGTAGAAGGCTTCTGGCTACACCCATCAAGAATTATGATGATAGACGATGTAACACTTCCGTAAGTGGATGCAAGGGGACGGTTCTTGTGCTTCCGAAGCAGCAGAACCGTCCCCGCGCTTCACTAGTTTAGATCACAATGATTTGTTTCATTGTGGTTTTTTTTATGAATTTTAGTGTGAACTCGTGATTTTCCGAAGTAAGTTATAGAATGCGGGAGTTTCGACCTATTAACAAATAGTGACATTTTATATGAACGGATGTGCTAAACTGAAGTTGTATTTGTCGAAATTTGGAAAGGGGACAAGTGAAATGAATTTGAAAGCATGGTTATTGGTTGTTTTTTGCGTGATGTTGATGCCAGTTATCTTTGTTATTTCTCCAGTGTTACTAGCGATCGCCATATTTTTAGGTACTATGATTGTGAAGTGGAAGTTTGCGACAATTAAAGGTGCAGTTGGTGAAATGTACGTGAACAACAAGTTAAGTAAGTTAGACCCTAAAGTGTACCGAATCTATCATGATCTGTATGTGCCCAATGGTGATGGTGGAACGGCACAAGTCGACCACGTCGTAACCTCTCCATTTGGGATTATTGTTATTGAGACGAAGCATTATGAAGGTTGGATCTTTGGCAATGAAAGACAACGTTATTGGACACAAGTGATCTATAAGAGAAAAGAAAAACTATTTAACCCGATTTGGCAAAACAAAGGTCATATTCGTGCTCTACAAGATTATTTAGAAAAGGATGATGAGGATGATTTCTTCTCGATCATTGCCTTTTCACAAAACTCGACGTTAAAATTCGAAGACAATTTTTCTTCTGCACGGGTCACTCAGTTTCCACAACTTTTAAATGTGATGCAAGAGTGGAACAAGCCAATCATTGATGAAAGTGAATTAGAAGCTATCAACAAGGAATTGGACAACTTAATTATCCGTGATTCCAAGAAGAAAAGAGAAATTAAGAAGAAGCACGTAGCAGCTATTAAAAATAATGCTGAAAAAAGCAAACACACAGGCAAAGTTATTGATCGAAAACGTGTAAGCAAGCCAAGTAGTAGTGGTAACGATAGTAGTCCACAACCTACTTCACAAGAAAGTAGCGAAGATAGTGTGAATCCTAATGGAACTGAACCCAAGTGTCCAAAATGTAACGCAACCTTATCACTTAAGAAAGGAAAATACGGATCCTTTTACGGATGCAGTAATTTTCCAAAGTGTAGGCATACAGAGAAGGTGTCGTAGGAAGCATGGGGACGGTTCTTGTGCTTCCGAAGCAGTGGAACCGTCCCCACGCTTCCCCTTAGATTTTCATGAAAAGGAATTGAGTTGTATGTTTAAAGTCATTTCTTGGGTCGCTGTCATTCTTTGGATGGCATTGATCTTTTATTTGTCTCATCAGCCGGCGGGGGAATCAAGTGAGCTTAGTTCAGGAGTAACGGCTTTGATTCTATCAATCATTGAGGGTATTGTTCCTGCTGCCGTAAATGTGGACTTCGACATTTTTCATTTTTATATTCGAAAAGGGGCACATTTCGCCGCCTATTTTGTGCTGGGCTTATTCGTTGTCAATGCTTTGTATGCGAGCGGTGTTAAGGGCTTGCGCAGTGTATTGGTGGCCCTTCTCATTAGTGTGTTGTATGCCGCTTCGGATGAGTATCACCAGACATTTATACCGGGAAGGTCTGGTGAGGTGAGTGATGTCCTTATCGACGCAGTCGGATCCGCGACAGGGATTGTTTGCTATTTGCTTGCAGTGAAACTCATCCAAAAACTTCGCTAGGGAAGCATGGGGACGGTAATTGTGCTTCCGAAGCAGCAGAACCGTCCCCATGCTTCCACAAGAAATTTCTGAATATTCCTTGACAAAATAGTGGTCAATGTCCTAATATTATCATCAAACGATTATTAAAACGCCTTTTTAAAAAATAAAACGAGTAAAGGGTGGCGCCATGAGTAACTCATTACGTAATACTTCAGTAACAAAATTGCTTAGAATTTTAGAAGAGGTTGTAAATGCTGATCAAGGTATTGGTGTTAGTGAACTTGCTAGAAACTTAGATATGAATAAAAGTACAATATATAGGTTTTTAGCGACATTAGAAGAAGAAGGATACCTTGAACAAGACAATGCAACCCAGCATTACAAAGAAGGAATCAAGATGTTTGAGTTATCATCAAGAGTGATTAACAAAACAAACTGGGTTCAAGATATTAAACCGTATTTATCTGATCTACAAGAGAAAGTTCAAGAAACTGTTCACCTAGGTGTGATAGATAAGGGAGAGGTTATATACATAGATAAAGTAGAATGTGACCGATCCATAAGAATGTACTCCAAAGTAGGGAACAGAGCACCTGTTCATTGTACTGGAATTGGGAAAGCGATCCTGGCCCACATTCAGGGTGAAGAACAGGAAAATATTATTGAGTCTATTGAAATGAAATCGTTTACTGAAAAAACTATAACAAATAAAGATCGTTTCAAGAGACATTTAAAAAAAATTAGAGCTCAAGGTTTTTCGATTGACGACGAAGAACATGAAATGGGAATTCGTTGTGCTGCTGCACCTATTTATAATTACAAAAATGAATTGTTAGGTGCCATTAGTGTTGCAGGCCCTTCTTCAAGAATTAATCAAGATGTTTTAATTGATTTATCACTTGAAGTTAAGGAAGCAAGTCAATTGATTTCACGTAGATTAGGTAATGTTTAAATTTTTTTTGGCCACCAAATGAAACGGAGTTTTAATAATTAAAACAAAAAACAAGAGGAGTGTTTGAACATGTCAAAAGTAGAGCAAAGATTAAAAGAAGTAGGTATTGAGTTACCTGAAGCACCAAAACCAGCAGCTGTATATGTTCCAGCAAAAACATTTGGGAATCTCGTTTATACATCTGGGCAGGATTGCCGTATTGATGGAAAGCTTATGTATGAAGGAAAAGTAGGAAAAGATATTACGTTGGAACAAGGATACGAAGCGTCAAGACAAACGATGGTAAATTGTTTAGCTGTTCTAAAAGGAGAAATTGGAGATTTAGATCGAGTTAAGCAAATTGTAAAAGTATTAGGGTTTGTAAATTCAGCAGAAGGATTTGTTGAGCAACCATACGTCATTAATGGTGCTTCGGAGTTACTTGAAGAAGCCTTTGGTGATAAAGGAAAACATGCAAGATCTGCATTATCAAGTAATGAATTACCGTTTAATACACCAGTGGAAATTGAAATGATTGTAGAACTTTATGAATAGAAGGAGACATTATGATTATTACATTTGGTGAATCAATGATAGCATTTAGCTCGAATGACCAGCTTAGGTTATCGGAAAGTAACAATTACAAATCTTCATGTGCTGGGGCGGAATCAAATGTAAGTATAGCGTTATCAAGACTAGGTCACAAAGTTACATGGGTCAGTAAAGTAGGGGCTGACCCATTTGGCACAAAAATCGTTCGAGAACTACGGGCAGAAGGAGTAGATGTTAGTCACGTAAAGTCAGACACTGAGAAATCTACTGGAATTATGTTCAAACAAAAAAAAGCCCTAACAGATACAGAAGTTTTTTATTATCGAAAAGGCTCAGCTGCAAGCGCTATGAACAATGATGACTTTCCATTTGATGATTTAAGAAACTTTACATTTGTCCACCTAACTGGTATTACCCCTTCATTAAGTGAAACTTGTCGTGAACTTACATTGAAAGTGGTAAAAAAAGCAAAAAAATATGGTGTGAAAGTTAGCTTCGACCCTAATATCCGTAAAAAGCTCTGGAGTAATGAAAAGGCTCGGGCTACGATATTGGAATTATTACCGTATGTAGATATTTTCTTTCCAGGAAGAGAAGAATCAGAGATATTATTTGGTATCAATGACCCCGAGGCTCTAGTAGACATCAATAAGAAGTATGGAATTGAACTGTCAGTTCTAAAAGATGGTGGAAGCGGAGCATGGTTGATTGACCAACAATCGACTTCATTTCATCGGGCGTATTCAGTAGAACATGTGGTTGACGAAGTTGGCGCAGGCGATGCTTTTGCAGCAGGATTTTTACACGGTTACTTAACGAACTCTTCATTGAGTGATTGTATGAAAATTGGGAGTGGGGTCGCAGCCTTTGTTGTTTCAGAAGAAGGCGATACAAAAGGTCTGCCATTTCCTCATGAATTAGAAAGATTCATAGGAGAGGAAAAGACGACCATTCGATAGGAGAGATTGCTTTGTTAAATCAATTAGGAGAAAAGCCAATTATACCGATTCTAAGAGGGTTGAGTATAGAGGACTCGCTATTTACAGTAGATTGTTTAGTAGAATCAGGATTTAATGTCATTGAAATATCGTTAAACCAAGATAATAGTTTGGATGTATTAGATGAAGTAACTAACAGATATAACAATGATTTATTAATTGGTGCCGGTACAGTATTAAATGAACCTTTAGCCAAAGAAGCTTTACGTAGGGGGGCACAATTCTTTTTAAGTCCTCACCTTTCTGAAGAAGTGTTTTCCGTTTCAAAGGAGAAAGACGTTCCTTATATTCCAGGCGCTTTTACTCCGACAGAGATACAAACTGCTATAGAAATGGGAGCAGAAATTGTTAAGGTATTCCCAATAAGAATGTTAGGTCATAAGTATATTTCAGACATTCTTGCCTCAATGAATCATGCCAAGTTACTTCCTGTAGGAGGTGTGTCTGAAGAAAATATTCAAAATATTTTTTCTAGTGGTGCATTTGGTGTAGGGATTGGTAGTAGCCTGACAAAGAATGAGTGGATTTACAACAGAGACCGAGACAAATTAGTGGACTACGGGAAGGACCTTTTAGAAAAATCTTTAAAAGCTAAGGAGGGGTCATAATGGATTTTATTAGTATTTTAATTTTAGGTTCAGTTGTTGTCTTCGGTGTAATTTTGACGATTGGCCCAATTATGGAGATGAGAGGTAAGTTTTTATTTGAAAAGCAAGAAAAGCCTCCAGTAATCAGAGGAAGAGTAGGAATGGGGTTAATGGCGGTAGGGATTATTCTTTTTATAGGAGCTGTTGCTTCTAGAATGTTTTTGGAGTCGGGTACAGTTACTCCTTTTGCAATGTCAGGATACGGTTTATGGATCGTTGGTGGAGTTGTAGCTGTTTGGAGGAATGAACTATTGAAGTTCATGGTACCTGAGTCCATGCACGATTCTCGTTACGAGGAGGAGAGAAAAGATGGAACTAGCAATATCAAATATTGATTTAGGTATAATTATTCTATATGTCATTTTCTCACTTTTTGTGGGGTATTGGGTCTCAAAAAGTGTTGGTAAGTTTGAGGACTTTGCAGTTGCAGGTCGAACATTTGGGCCATTCATGTTAGCGGCAACATTCGCTGCGACAAACTTCTCAACTTGGAGTATGGTCGGTAAGCCAGGTTTAGTGTATGGTAGTGGTGTTCCGATTGCTTGGATTGCATTAAATGCGATGGCATGTGTTCTAGCCGCTGTTATTTTTGTACCGATTTATCGAAAACTAAGATATAATACAATGTCTGAAATTTTTGAAGATCGTTATGATGGAAGAGTTAGAGGACTAATCAGTGTTATTTGGATTTTAGCAGACACCCTAAACAGGTATGGGGTAACAGTGTATGCTGCCGCTGTTATTACAGGATTACTATTTGGTGTAGACATTTATATCATGATTTTACTTATTGCAGCATTAGTATTGTTTTATACTTATTTAGGTGGACTTCGTTCGGTTGTTATTACAGACTCTGTTCAATTTGTCCTGATGTTTTTAGGACTTTTTATTGGAGGCGCTTACATCTTCTATACATTTGGTGGCTGGGGCGGCCTTATGTCTTCGGTACCAGTTGAGTTAACGGAATGGGTACCATCTATGGAGCATGCGAATGGGTGGCCATGGATTATTGCTATGACATTATTAGGTTTCCCGTATTTTATTACGAGCCAATTTGTCATGCAGAGAGGACTAGCTGCTAAATCTGTCAACATTGCACGTTGGGGAATGATCTTTGCAGCTATTGTCGCAATTCCGATTGCTATTTTAGAAGTTTTACCTGGACTTGCTGCTCATTCATTATTGTCATCAGATGCAGTTTCTTCCATGCACTCTGATATGGTTGGGCCACAAGTTTACACAGAATTACTACCTGTTGGGTTACTTGGTATTTTCTTTGCTTCGTTGCTAGCAGCCGGTGTATCTACAGCCGACTCAGCTTTATGTGGTTCATCTTCATTATTTACTGAAGACTTCTATAAAAAATGGAAGCCGAATGAAAGTGGAGAGCATTATTTAAAAGTATCAAGGCTGACAACGGTTGTATTATCAGTTATCGGTATTTTATGGGCGATGCTTGTTCCATTATTAGGTGGAGCAGTTGATGCCATTCTAAACGTTATTGCGATTACAGACATGCCAATTTTCGTCATTATTTGTTTAGCGATCTTCTGGAGACAAATGAAAGCAACAGCTGCTGTTATTGCCATCTTAGCTGGTACGATTAGTGGTCTAACAGTTTCTATATTAGGAGCTGGTGGGATTCAAGGGTTAGCTGTAACTACTGCTACAAGTACTTTTACTACACTCATTGTAGGAGTCATCTTGAGTTTAATTATTAGTAGAGATAATAAAGAAGAACAAAGAGTTTCTGAATTCTTTGAGAAGATTGCAAATACAAAATAGAAAATATGGGACAGGGATGTATGATCCCTGTCTCTTAAACATCAATAAGTGTCGATAAGGAGTTTAAAAAGCTATGACTGAACTAAAAACGTGGAACTTTGCTGTAATAGGTACGGGTGTTTTCGGTGAAGAGCATATGAAAATGATAGAAAGTCATCCAAAAGCAACATTGTGGGGGATTTGTGACCAAAGGAAAGAAAGACTTGAAGAACTAGGCGAAAAATATCATGTTCAAAATTTATTTCAAGACGCTGACGAACTACTATCGCATGATGAATGTGATGTCGTCATTATTGCAACTGATGAATCGAGCCACCTGACTTTAACAGAATTGGCTGTAAACAAAGGGAAACATGTCCTATTAGAAAAGCCTGTTTGTCTAAGTAAGGAGGATGGTAGAAAGCTATTATCTACAACGAAATCCTACGATAAACTCGTGTTACCTGCACATATTTTAAGGTATGACTCTTCGTACGCTAAAGTAAAGGAACAATTAGATGATCATCGTTTAGGGAGTCTACATTCTATTAAGTTTAAACGAAACGTTCCTATAGAAAGGTTTTCATTACACTCGAGGACTCACCCTGTATTTATGTCCCTTTCTCATGATATTGACTTAATGATTTGGTATACAGGAAAAAAGCCAAAATCCGTTTATGCTAAACAAAAGAAAATCACAGAAGATAACGATGCTGCTGGAATTATTTTTGCCATCATCGAGCTTGAGGACGGAACGTTATGTCAGCTTGAAACACAGTGGTGCTTACCAAATGAATATGGTCAATATTTAGATGTCGAAATGGAAGTTATGGGGACCGATGGGCACCTCGTTCTAAAATATCCTGGTGACAATCTGAAGGTAATGGCAAAGGGTCAATTAAGTCAGCCAGATACTTCTTTAGCAACTAGTGTACATGGAATACCGAATGGTGCATTAGCGAATCAATTGGATGGTTATATACGTTGCTTGGATGGGGAATCGTCCTCTCCAGTCATTAATATGGAGGAAGCCGTCACAGGAGTCGCCATTTGTGAAGCGATTATTGAAGCGTGCGAAACGGAAAAAGAGATCATTTGGAGGGACTTTTTTGATGAGGTTAACTAAACATGTTTATTTAGTTGGTAGTGGTGAGATCGGTGTGTCTCATCAAAATGACTGTCATGTCTATTTAATTGATACGGAAGAAGAAGCTGTCTTAATTGATGCAGGAGTAGGGTTAGATACACAAACGATTATTCAAAATGTAGAACAGTATATTCCCTTTGAAAAGGTTACAAAGGTCATCTTAACTCATACACATGCTGATCACGGTGGTGGAGCCCCCGACTTTCAACAACTCGGCAAGCAAGTGGTTGTACCTGAGATAGAAGCAGAGCTGATGACCAACCATGAAGACGATGTTGAACTTGCTTTACAATTAGCGAAGAATGCAGGAGCTTATCCTTCTGATTATTCATTTAAATACTTTGAGCCAGATCAATTAGTAAAAGATTGTGATGAGCTAAAAGTTGGCGATTTAACTTTAAAAGCTATCCAAGTACGTGGACATAGTCCGGGATTGTCATGTTATTTCTTAGAGGAATCTGACGGAAATAAGGTCCTCTTCTCTTCTGATGCTGTTTTTGCTCATGGTTTACTAGGTCTATTAAATGCACCAGGTTCATCTTTACAAGATTATCGAGAAGACTTTCATAAAATAGAAAACTTGAATGTCGATACTTTGTTGCCAGGTCATCGATTATTTATTTTAAAAAGAGGTAATGAACACATTCAAAATGGAGCTGAACAACTTACTAAAGTTTTTACTCCTAATATGTTTTAGGGTGGTGAAAAGCATTGAACAGATGGCAGGAAAAAACAAAAGTTTTATTAGAGCAGCTAGTAAATACGCCTAGTGTTAACCCGAGAGATAATGAATTAATAGAAGGAGAAGCGAATGTAGCCGAGAAACTGATTGAATATGTAAAAGAAAATATCCCTGAAGCTGTAATTGAAACGCAGCCCGTATTAAATGACCGCTATAATGTCGTTATTAAATATGAAGTTTCTGATAACCTCCCTACGGTTCTACTTGAAAGTCATCTCGATACCGTTGAAGTCGATCAAATGATTATCGAACCCTTTAAGATGACTGAAAAAGATCAAAAATGGTGGGGGAGAGGGGTTTGTGATGCTAAAGGTCAGCTTGCAAGTATGATTATCGGTTTGGAAAAAGCGATTTCTGATAATAAACCTTTGTCGATGAATGTAATCATTGCTGCCGTCGTAGATGAAGAACATTTACACCGAGGCGTCGATGAACTTGTTAATCTGAACCCGAAGGCTGACTTTTCAATTGTTGGAGAACCAACAAAGTTACGTTTAGGCGGCGTACATAAAGGAAGTATTCGCTTTAAAATTGAAACGTCAGGCATTCCAGCTCATAGTGCTACACCATGGGATGGCGAAAATGCGATATATTCTATGAGTGACATTATTCAATGTATAAAATCCAAAGTTGTTCCTGAAGTGGAAAAAAAGGTCCATCCATTAATTGGGCCTAGCTCTGTTAGTGTAAACCTCATCAGTGGCGGTGAACAAGTAAATGCTGTGCCAGGGAAATGTGAAATTCATGTTGATCGTAGATTGAACCCTGGTGAGAACTGGGAAGAAGCATATGTAAGTATTAAAGAAACATTAAAAAGGGAGCTTACTGATGCTACATATTCAAATACAGTTTTCAAGGACCCGTATTTAATTGATCCGGCTTTAGATAACGAATTAGATGATTTAAATATTCAAGAATTTCAAACGTTTTTAAGCAATCATCATCTTAATTCTGATGTAATCGGATTACCTTTTGGGTGTGATGCAAGTAAAGTTGTTAAAGCGATTACACCAACCATTGTTTTTGGCCCTGGAAGTATTGAACAAGCTCATACGAAAGATGAGTTCATTGAAATAGAGCAAATCATGAAGGCGGTTCACCTATATGCCGATTTCATGTGTAATGGTCAACTGAAACAGTAAGGAGATAGACAATGAGTGATGTGACAATTAACAACTTTAGAAAAGGGATGAAAGTTTTAGATCAATGTTTATATCTTGACCATGGCGCAATGTCTCCTCTACACCAACGTGTACTAGAAGGTGTCCAAACGTTTCATGAAGAAAGAGCGATGTTTGGAAATAACTTTTCTAAGTGGTGGGAAGAAGTTGATGAAGTTCGTGGAATGGTCGCTTCTACAATTAAGGCTAAACCAAAAGAAATAGGCTTTTATTGGAATACATCTAGTGCAATTAACCTTATCGCTCATTCACTGAATCTCCAAGAGGGGGATGAAGTTCTCATTACAGATGAAGAATTTCCGTCTAATGTGTATCCGTGGATGAAGCTGGAGGAAGAAAAAAATATTAAGCGAAAAATCGTTCAACATATTGATGGACGAGCGGATATAAATCAATTTAAAGAAGCAATCACAGAAAAAACGAAAGTAGTTAGTGTGAGCTGGGTCATGGCTTCTAATGGAAATAAACTCGATTTAGAAGAAATCGGAACACTCTGTAAGGAGAACGGAATTATTTTCATCGTAGACGCTATACAAGGTTACATGACAGAACCTTTGGATGTGAACAAAATACAAGCTGACTTTGTTGTGAGTGGTTTTTTTAAATGGGCAATGGGGCCAGATGGCCTTTCCTTTATCTATATTAATGAAGAATTGCTCGATCAAATCAATATACCGTTTATTGGTTGGGCTAGCATGAAAGAAAGGTTTAACTATAGTGATATTAAAATGGATATTGACCAATCTGCTAGGTCTATTGAAACCGGAAATATGAATTTTTCAGCTATTAGAGGATTAAGGGAATCCTTGTTGTTACTAGATGAATATCAAACCCTTATCCCAGAACGAATAAAGAAATTAACTTCGTTATTAAGAGAAGGTCTTATGTCGGTGGAGCATATTAACATGCATTCCCCAACAATTGATCAAAAAAATTGGTCCGGAATAACATCATTTAGTGGGATTGACCCAACCACATTAACAAATCATAACATCAAAATAAATGTAAGGTCAGGAATTAGAGTGTCCCCACACTTTTACAACACAGAAGAAGAAATCGTGCACCTATTGGATATTATTAAAAATGGATAAGTAGTGTTAGGATCTGAGTGCATGATTCGGTACCAGTAACTTCCCGTATTTTGTCGAATAGCAATCGAGAAGACAGCTCTACTTAAGAAGGATTTTTATATTAGAAGACCTCACTATGTGTGTCATAGTGAGGTTTTGAATTTCGTTTTCGTGAAGCTTCAGGATATATTGAATCATAAATCGATAGCGAAAGGCCAGTGTCCTGACCCCCATTTCGCAAAACCTTTACCGCAATGGGGACCAGGAACCAAACTCACATGACTTCCCGTGTTTTTATTTTAAACCTTTGTCGGTAGTCTTTTGGTGTACAACCGTGTGATTTCTTAAAAACCTTCATAAAGTGTTTCGGATCAGTGTATCCGACTCTTTCGCTAATCTCATAGATTTTCAGTACAGGGTTTTCTAAGAGTGTGGCAGCCTTTTTCATTCTTACATTTGTTAAATATTTTAAAAATGATTCACCTGTCACAGATTTAAACAGCTGTCCTAAGTAGTGATCACTTAGATGCACTCGTTCTGCTAATTGTTTTAATGTTAGAGGTTCCATGTAGTTAGAATTGATATAATTGATCGTGCTTGTAATCACTCTTTCTTGCTGTGTTTGACTCTGTTTTATATCATCGATGTCATTGGACAGGGGCTCTTGAGGCGGGGCGAGATATTCTTCTTTTACTTTCTGTACTGTTTCTAATAACTCAGTTGTGTCAATCGGTTTTAATAAATATCCCCTGGCATTGTAACGCATCGCTTCTTGTGCATAAGTGAATTCTTCAAATCCGCTCATAATAATGACGTTCGTTTTTATTTGCTCATCATAAATATGTTTCGTAAGAGCGATTCCATCCATTTCTGGCATGCGTATATCTGTTAGGATAATATCTATTTTCTCCTTTTTTAACCAAAATAACGCTTCTTTTCCATTCGCTGCAGATCCAACCACATCAATGTGTAAGTCCAACCATTCTTCCATATGCTTTAAACTGTCAGTAATCATCCAATCATCATCAACAATTAGCATTTTATTCATTTGTTTCGCTCCTTTGAGGGATGGTAATGGTTACAACAGTGCCTTTTGCTTCTTCACTATCAATCGAAATACCATAAGAAAGTCCATAATGTAAATGAATACGTGATTGGACATTATACAGGCCAATTCGTTTTTTATATTTTGTAAGTTCACTTGAATCATCCTTAAGCCTACTTCTGATCTCCCTAAGCTTCTTGGGAGAAATCCCACTCCCATTATCTGTTACTGTAAAAATAATACATTGATTGTCCATTTTGCCCTTAATCTCAATGTCACCTTTTGTTTGTTGAGGGTCGATCCCATGTAAAATGGCATTTTCAACGATCGGTTGAAGGATCCACTTTAACATGTGCTTATCGTATAACTCATCTTCAATATCAATGTTGTAGTCAAGGCTTTGCCGCATGCGCTTTTGCTGAAGCTCCAAATAGTTATTCGTGTACATGATTTCTTGACGCACTGGAATCATTTCATCAAAAGAGCTAATGCTTAAGCGTAATAGTCTTCCTAGTAAAACGATGAGGTGACTAATTTCATGCTCTTTCTTCTTTCTAGCTAAAGAATTAATCGATTCTAACGTGTTATAGACAAAGTGCGGGTTTATTTGTAATTGCAATGCTGTGATTTCCGCTTCTCTTTTTAATTTTTCTTCTTTTTCCACGGACTTGATCAACGCTTTGATTTGTACGAGCATATGGTTAAAACCTTTGGCTAAGTCTCCAATGACATCTTTTGAATTCGTAATAAATCTTTCTTCAAAGTTGCCGCTTTCTACCTCCTTCATTTTTTTCTGTAAGTTATAAATAGGATTTGAGATTTGTTTCGTTACGAATAATGAAGCCAAGATACAAACGATAACACTAACGATAATCGTATAAAGGAAGAAGTTTCTCGTATCATACACTGGTTTGAAAAAATTACCGACTTCAAAATACTCAACGATTGTCCAGCCGGTTGAAGGAACCTTTTGTTTGTAAATGATAAACTCTTTGTTTTCCTCATTTTGAATAATACCCCCGGAATTACTAGAGGAGATGGTATGATAGGAAAAAGTAAACGTTTCGTTTTCGGAGTATACAATTTTTTCATCATTATAAATAAGCGTTCCTGCAATATCAGTTTCATTATACTGAATATTCGTAATATTTGAAACAGATTCTTCGGTAAGGTCGATGATAATATAACTAGAGTTTAATTTATTGTCCCACCCTTGATAAACAAAGGAATAAACAGGTGTATCGTTATTCATGTTACTGTAATTTCTAGTATGCAATGGAGTAAGGGCCGGGTAAGATAGACCTTCTATCGATGGAAACCAGTCAGATTGATAGAAAGTGTTTGCGGTTATGTTGAGTGCTAAAGGGTAGCCATAGTTGTAAATGAAACCAGATTCATTGATGATCGTGATGCCTTCGAATGCTGGAAATATATTTTCTATACTGACTAACAATTGGTCTAATTCAAGAAATAATTGTTGGTGCCTTCGATCGTTGTCATTTTCGCTAAAAGTAGAAAACACTTTATTATGAACGATTCCGCTGCTTATTCGTTCTAAGTCATGAAAAAGCTGATCGAGTGCGTCTACTTTCTGATCCAAAATATAAGAAGCATGATAATCTAAATTATCCGTCATACTTTTTGAGGTGTTATTGTACGTAATGAGTCCGACGATACTTAAAGGAATAATGGAAATAATCAACAAACAAAATAACAATTTAAAGAATAAAGAGTGAAAAAACTTCATAAGACACCTCCTTTTTTGCAATTTTGTAAGAGATCCCCTTAAGCTTTACAAAAGAAATGAAATTAAGGGCGCATCATTGGCCCTTTTTAAGTAAGCGTTTGCAAGGATTATAATGATATATTTATATTCTAGCAAGTGAATCGACAAAAAAAGATGATTTATGCGAAAACTTTTACCCACTTTTATCACCGAAACGCCCTCTTTCAATACGTTATGAAAGCGCTTAATATAAGTTTTAATCGATGCTAACTGTGAAAGTAGGTTTGCATTAAAAAAAGGAGGTATGAATAATGATACGAACGTTCGTGAGAGCATCACTGTTATGTATGTTTTTGTTAATGCTAGTAGTTTTCGTTGCATGTCAGTCTCCGTCAGGTAGTTCCAGTGTAGAAGGTGAGAGTGAAGAGCAAGCAACGGGAGGGCAAAGTGACGGTGAACAGGAGTCCTCGGTAGATGAAGAAAACACGCTGCAGTTACTAATTCCTAACTACTACAATGATGTGGAACGAGAGCAATGGGGGCAGGTAGTGGATCGTTTCAAAGAATTAAATCCTGATATTGACGTTGTATTAGAAACAGGCGATGTTCGGGTAGAGTCTGGAAGTTTAACAGCATTGTTACAGTCTGAAGTAAATACGCCTGACGTGATTCTTATGAATGCTGGGCCAAGTCGTATTTCTGTTTTGTCACAAGGGGAATTAATTAAACCGCTAGATGACACCTATGAAGCAAACCAATGGGAGAATGCTGTTCGTCCATTTGCATACGACTTGATTGCTGGTGGCGACCATATCTATGAAGTACCTCACATGGTAGATGCAATTGCCCACTTCTATAACATTGATGTGTTTGACGAGTATGGATTGGACGTCCCTGAGACTGCCGATGAATACATTGATTTACTAGAAACGTTAGCGGAAGAATCTGGTATTGACCCAATTACAGTAGGTGCGAGAAATGGTTATGCCATTGGCTGGTTATTTGGGGTTATGTTAGAAGCAATGGCAGGGACAGAGAAATTAGAGGAGATTTTCTTTGAAGATGGAAAGTGGAATGATCCAGAAGTCGTGGAAGTAGCAACGGCTATGACAGAATGGCTAGATAAAGGGTATATCTCACAAGATGCCGTTACATTACAAGAGACAGATTCAAAGTTTAAATTTTTAAATAAACAAGCAGCCATCTATACAGGTGGGACGTATCTGATTACAGATTTAGCTGAAGAAGGTTTGCATGATAGTGTCGGATTCTTTATGGCGCCATCGTTTATCGATGGGGAAGAAGCAAAACCGACAGGTGGAATTGGCCAATCATGGGTCGTACCAACCGGTGCAAATAACGAGGATGCAGCTGAGTTATGGTTAGACTATATTCTTTCTAGTGACTATGCCGAAATTGTTTATAGCTTCCCAGATTACAACTTTATTCTTGCATCTACTGCTTCGATGGATGTAGAGCCGGTTGGCGATGTTTTACGTGATGCAGCTATTGATGTTGCGGACGGGTCAGGTTATAACCCAAGTGTGTTTATTGGTGTAGAAACAGGTGAAGCCTATTTCCAAAACTTACAAGGGTTAGTCGGAGACTTAACGACGCCAGAAGAAGCAATGAACGCGATTGAAGAAGCGGCTCAAGCAGACAAAGCAAATGGATTCCAATTAAAAAGATAGGATCAATTCTCATAACAAAGCGAAGGTGTTTTCTAAATTGATAGAAGGCACCTTCGTTTTCTATTCTTGACTAGTTTTGGGTTTGGGTTCATTCATTTTTTCTACGAATATACCCACTTTTATCAACGAAATGGCTCCTTTCATTAACTGAAAAATCAGATTATTATCTTAAATAAAGAAACAGAGGTGAGGGGGGATAATGTTGTTTATTACATGTAAAGTACCTTGTCATGAATGCGCTTTCAGGCGGACCGAAATTAACCCGAGAGGAGAGTTTGCTTATGAGTACGAGTTTACAAACTGTAAGTGTTAAGGTTCAAAAACAAAACAAAGTTAAAGCACAAAGAATAAATAAGCTAAAAAGAATTGCCGTTATTGCATCTTTTTTATCACCAGCACTGATCCTTTATGGGGCTTTTATGCTTTACCCAATGGCAGATGCCGTTCGCTATAGTTTATTTGATTGGAATGGGACATCACCAACAATGAATTTTGTAGGGCTGGACAACTATGCAAGGTTAGCAACAGATGGTCTTTTTTATAGGGCATTAGGTAACAACTTACTGTGGGTTGTTTTAAGTTTAACCTTAATGGTCATTCCAACTTTAGTCCTCGCTGTACTGATTAGTAAGGTGAAAAGAGGTAAAACCTTTTTCAGGGCAGCATTCTATCTGCCGAGTGTATTGTCGCTTGCCGTTGTAGGGGTATTGTGGTCCAAAATTTATGATCCGACAATGGGGCCAATTAACATTTTTCTCCGGGCCATAGGACTGGATTTTATGGCAAGAAATTGGCTTGGTGAGCAAATGTTTGTCATTCCTGCCTTAGTAATTGCTAGTACATGGGCGTTTTATGGGTTGTACATGATTTTATTTTTAGCAGGGTTACAAAGTATTGAGCCGCAAATGTATGAGGCAGCAGATATTGACGGAGCAGGTCCAATCAGAAAGTTTTGGTATATAACCGTGCCGAGCCTGCGTAACACAATGAACGTTGTCATTAGTATGGTGATCATTCATGCGTTAAAAGGTTTTGCATTGATCTGGATAATGACACAAGGCGGACCTTTCTACATGAGTGAGGTTGTATCTACCTTAGTTTATAAAACGGCATTCAGTATGAACCAAGTAAGTTACGCAACAGCACAAAGTGTAATCTTAGGGATTATCATCATTATCTTTACGATCGGGTTTAACTACTACAGAGAAAGGACTGAGTAACAATGGAGAGAACAATGTCAAGAAAGTCGTCATCACAAATGATGATATGGGTCGTCTTGTTTTTACTATTATCATTAATCATCGCCCCCATTATTTACGCTGTTTTAGCTAGCTTTAAAACAAATATGGAAATCTTCTCTTCTCCTTTTTCTTTACCTAGTAACTGGAGCTTCGAAAATATTATTAATGCCTGGCAAGTAGGGAATTTTCAGCAATATATCATTAACAGTGCAGTTGTAACGATAGGCGGAATGCTTGTTGTAGCTTTAGTTGCAAGTCCTGCGGGTTACGCATTTTCACAATTAACGTTTAAGGGAAACAACTTGATCTTCTATATTGTCTTGTTAGGAATGGCGTTGCCTGTTCAAGCGATTATTATTCCGATCTTTTTCCACTTAAGATCAATGGGGTTAGTAAATACATTAACCGGTCTTACGCTTGTTTCGGCTGCTTTAGCCTTGCCATTCTCCATTTTTTTGATGAGAAACACATTTCGAGATGTTCCAAAGGCAATGCGTGAGTCTGCAATGATCGACGGTGCAGGAGAATGGAGAATCTTCTGGACAGTGATGCTTCCGTTAGCGAAGCCGGGGTTAGTAGCATTGTTAATCTTTACATTTATGAATATATGGAATGACTTCTTACTGCCGTTAGTTCTCTTAATGTCACAGGGGAAGTATACGATATCACTTGGTCTATATTCATTCCAAGGAGAAATGGCAACGAACTATGCACTTATTTTTGGCGGAACGGTAATCAGTATGATTCCAAGTATCATTGTCTATTTAATATTCCAGCGCTCCTTTATTGAAGGAATGTCGAGTGGTGCTAATAAGTAAAACAGGTGGCTAAAAAAGTGAAATCTACATTTTGACCACTTTTTTAAAAGGAATACCTCATTGGTAAGCGCTTTATATCAATTTAAAATAATAGTTAACAAATCTTTTATTGCACAAGTTTTGTACGAAAGGATGTGCAATAAGATTTATTTAAAATCTTGAAAAAGCGGGGGATTATATCATGACTAGTAATCAAAAAAGTGCAACAATTACAGATTTAAATGAAGAGCGTTATTTACTACCGATGGATTGGGGCGGTATTCAATGGCTTTGCGGAGAGGATATCGATCCAGACAGTGAAATGACATTCGGAATGGTATTTATTAATGCAGGCGAAGAAAATCCACGTCACATCCATCCGAATTGTGAAGAAGTGATCTTTGTGTTATCAGGCGAATGTGATCATACCCTTGGTGATGAAACGTACCACTTAAAACCAGGAATGATGTTACGAATACCAAGAAATATCCCTCATAATGCGAAAGTTACGAGCTGGGAACCTTGCCGAATGATTATCGCTTATTCAGCACCTGACAGACAAACGATTGGAGAATAAAAAGAGGAGGAGGGAATTCACTTATGGCAAATATTAAATTCAATTACGAGTATACCAATAAGATTAATGCTGGATTTATTGGGTGTGGTGCTCACTCGTTTCGTAACGTTTACCCGACATTTGATTATGCGCCAGTCGAATTAGTCGCTGTCTGTGACTTGAATTTAGAAAGAGCAGAACTATACAGAAAACGATTTGGTGCAGACCGTGCATATACCGATTATCTTGAAATGATGAGAAAAGAAGACCTTGATGCTATTTTTGTTGTATTGAACTTTGATAAAAATGGGCGTCCGATTTATCCGAAAATTTTACCGGATATTATGAAAGCAGGCATTCCAGTCTGGGTAGAGAAGCCCATTTCTTATACGACAAAAGAAGCGGAAGAATTAATGGAATTACAAGCAAAACATAATGTGCAAGTCCTTGTTTCTAACAAACGATACTTTTATCCATCATTCGAAGGGGCGAAAAAGATCGTAGAGAGTGAAAAGTTCGGAGGCGCGACCTCGATTACAGGACGTTATCCGTTAACGTTGACTCCTTTTAATGAAGAGTTAGGAGAGCGGGAAGGCTTACACTGGTTTTTAGATATTTGTCACCCAGTTTCCGGTATGCAGTATTTGATGGGCGATATTGATGAAATGTGTTTTGTCGATCATCAGCCAAGTGGTAATGTACACACATTATTTAAGTTTAAATCTGGTGCGATCGGCAGTTTGCACTTACCGTCCACTCAATCAGAAACAAGCCCTAATGAAAATTACGAGGTGATTGGAAATAAGGAAAACATTATCATCGATAATGCGATACGACTGGGTTATTACCAAGGTAAAAAAGGCAGCGGTGAATACGGAAAGGCACCTTCCTTTATTGGTGACGATCCATCGAACGGACCGGTGCACTGGGAGCCAGAATTCTCATTAGGACAGCTGCATAATAAGAACTTATTTACGCAAGGGATGGTTCAAAGTGTAAACCATTTTGCAGAATCAGTGTTAGAAAATAAACAAGTCGAACGTGCCACGTTACGTGATGCATGGCATTTGACGCAAGTCTTCGAAGCCTATAAAGACAATAAAGCTGGCAACTGGATTAAGATCGGATAATGTTGAGTGCAAATGATGGAATCAAGGTGGGGGGAGAACTTTATGAAGTTTAGTGTTGTGACAGATATGTTAGGGATAGAGTCATTTGATGAAGCGTTACAAACAGCCAAGGAGCTGGGCTTTGATTATGTTGAGCTTCGTGCAAAATTAGACGGCGATACAATAGATTCGATCTCTGTTGAGAAGGCAAAGCAATTAGGAGAAAAAGTTAAAGAACATGGATTGGAAGTTGCCACTCTCAGTTCGTGGGCCGTAAATTCTTGTACGTTTTCTGGACCGCCTAAATACGATAATTACGATGAAAACCACCATGATGAAATGACGAAACAATTAGACCGATTATTCAATTTAGCAGATGCTTTTTCTGCACCAAACGTCCGAATTTATTCTTTATACAGGTATCCTGATTTCGATACTTGGTCAGAGGAAAAAAAGGAAAAGGAATATAAGCACAATGCTGAAGTTTTAAAGAAACATGCAGAACATGCACAAAGAAGAGGGAAAGTCATTTTAGTAGAAAACGAACCGCCAACGTTAACGAACAATTGCGTAGAACTCGGAAAGCTAGTGCAATATGCGGATCATCCGCATTTGAAGTTAAATTGGGATATTGTTAACGGCTGGCGATCTGGTGAATATCCAACTGTGGAATTATATGAACATATTAAAGGAAACGTTGCTTCTGTTCACTTAAAAGGAGCTTCGAGAGTTGTCAATTCTGTAACTGACGATATGCCTGAGGGCAGGTTTAATAACTTTGCGATAGCCGGTCATGATGACTTTAAACATGAAGCAGTTTTAAATGCGCTTACAGAGGGGGATCCAAACGTCATTTTGACGATCGATACACACTATCCTTCCTTCTATCAGCAAGACAAAATAGGAGAGGCAGAAGTTGTGCGTCAAACCAAGGAGTTCTTTGAAGGCATACTCGGATAACTGAAAGGGGGATCAACAATGGGAAAAAAAGTGCTTGTTATTGGAACGCTTGATACGAAAAAAGACGAGTTTCTCTATGTAAAAGATATTCTAGAGAGTAATAACCAGACGGTTTTGTTAATGAACACAGGAATCTATGATACATCTATTCCTGGAGACATCACGAGTAGTGAAGTTGCTGAAGCTGGCGGGGTTTCCTTGCAAGAGCTTCGTGATAAAAATGACCGCGGAACAGCTGTTGCCACAATGACAAAAGGTGCTGCGAGTATTGTCTCAACATTACTAGAAGAGAATGAAATATCAGGAATCTTCGGTATGGGCGGGACGGCTGGAACAACAGTTGCTGCGACAGCGATGAGGAATGCCCCAGTAGGTTTGCCGAAAATCCTCGTCTCTACAGTTGCATCTGGTAATACAAGACCTTATGTAGGTGATAAAGATATTACGATGATGTATTCTGTTGTCGATATCGCAGGGATTAACGGCTTATCGGCTGAAATTTTGAAAAACGCTGCAAATGCATTAAGCGGAATGGTTCAAGGAGCTGAAAAAGGGCCAAAAGTAGAAAGTAAGCCGATGATTGCGGCAACGATGTTTGGTGTGACGACACCATGTGTGACGAAAACAAGAGAATTATTAGAAGACCAAGGATATGATGTCTTAGTATTTCATGCCACAGGTACAGGTGGCGATGCGATGGAATCGTTAATTCAAGATGGTTTCATCGAAGGGGTCGTAGATATTACGACAACCGAGTTTGCTGATCGCTTAGTTGGTGGGATTTTTAGCGCTGGAGATGACAGGTTGGAAAGCGCGGGGAAAATAGGTATTCCGCAAGTCGTTTCTGTAGGTGCACTAGATATGGTTAATTTCGGTCCGCCAGAAACTGTGCCAGAGCAATTTAAAGATCGTTTATTTTACCAGCATAACCCTACGACGACATTAATGAGAACGACAGTAGAAGAGAACAAGCAATTAGGTAAGCTGATTGCTGAAAAATTAAATAAAGCGGAAAGCAAAACAGTTGTTATTCTTCCAAAAGGCGGTGTTTCCTTATTAGATAAGGAAGGGCAAGCATTTGAAGGGAACGAACAAAGAGAGGTACTGTATGCGAGCATTAAAGAAAATTTGAATGAAAATATTCCATATATTGAAGTGGAAGAGGACATAAATGATCCGTCAGTTTCTGAGTTAATCGTTAAAGAATTATTGCAGTTCATGTAAATGGAGGGGTGGTTGAAGTGGCAGTTGCAAGAGAGGAAGTTTTAAGAAGACTAAGAGAAAATGTTAATGATGGTACAGCTATTATCGGTGGAGGCGCTGGTACTGGACTTTCAGCAAAAAGTGCAGAAATGGGCGGCATTGACTTAATTATTATTTATAACTCAGGAAGATATCGTATGGCAGGAAGAGGGTCCTTAGCAGGCCTGATGCCATATGGGGATGCGAACCAAATTGTCGTTGAAATGGGGCATGAAGTGCTTACCATTGTCGAAGATACACCTGTTTTAGCTGGTGTTTGTGGTACAGATCCATTCCGAGATATGGGACATTTCTTAAAGCAATTGAAGGATATGGGTTTTTCAGGTGTGCAAAATTTCCCTACCGTTGGCTTATGCGACGGACAATTCCGCCAAAACTTAGAAGAAACAGGGATGGGTTATGACCTTGAAGTAGAAATGATCCGAAAAGCGAGCGAATTAGGTTTATTTACTTCTCCGTATGTATTCAATAAAGAAGATGCGATTAAGATGGCTGAAGCAGGAGCAGACATGCTAGTAGCACACGTCGGCTTAACGACGAAAGGAGCAATTGGCGCTCAGACTGCATTAAGTCTTGAGGATTCCGTGAATTTAGTTCAAGAAATTCATGATGCAGGAAAATCAGTCAATGAAGATATTATCGTCATTTGCCACGGTGGCCCAATTTCAGAGCCAGAAGATGCAAAGTATGTACTCGAGCGTACAAGAGGCGTATCAGGATTCTTTGGAGCTTCAAGTGTAGAAAGGCTACCTACAGAAGTTGCAATATCGGAACAAGTGAAACGATTTAAAAATATTTGAAAGCGTGGGGACGGTTCTCGTGCTTCCGACATTTTATAGTAACGGAAAATCACTTTAAATAGGTGAGTGAATGATACAAATTTTATTAGCCATCATTTCAGGAATTATTGTGGGCTTTTTGTTTGCTCTAATCAAGCTGCCAGTGCCAGCTCCACCTGCGATTTCTGGAATTGCTGGGATATTGGGGATTTATCTAGGCTATAAACTCTACAACTATATGATCCCTTTTATAGACAAACTATAACAACAATGCCAATTAGTCACTACTTGCCAATGGAAATGCCAAGTAGTGACTTTTACGTTTTTATAGAAAGGTTGGATATGTGCAAGAGATGAGCTTTGAAACTAATAGATTCTATCTTGATGTATGGAGTCGCTGTACTCCCACAAGTGAACTTTTTAGGGGTTCGTTAATGTTGATGCGGGCATTCTATTATTTTTTTATAAGTTTAACAAAGTTTTTTCGGTGCTTTAGATGATCAATCGCTTAGTTCCTTTACCATTATTGCGAGGTGGAGAAAGATGAAAATGGCATTATTATACATGATGTTAATCGTAACAATGGCTATATGGGGTTTTAATATTGTTGCTATTAAAGTTCTTGTCTCGACTTTTCCTACTTTAACGATCACAGCATTGAGAGTTTTTTCAGCTTTACTTTTCATTTTGCCTTTACTTTTCATTCGACCCTCATGGAAAAAGATCTCGAGGAGGGATGGGTTATTTTTAATCGGTATTTCTCTTACTACAATCGTAGGGCATCAAGTGTTCATGTCGGTAGGGCTAAATTACACTTCTGCTGTTAATGGCGGGCTAATACTTGGTACGGTGCCAATCGTTACATCAATAGGAGCGGCATTGTTTCTGCAAGAACGCTTTAATATACATAAAGTAACCGGTGTTATTTTAGGGTTTTGTGGTGTGGTCGTCATTATTTTAGCGGGTTCGAATTACAAGTTTACGATCTCACTAGGGGATTTGTTGTTTTGCTGCACAGTTATTGTTCAAGCGATTGGCTTTATTTTAGTCAAAAAGATATCAGATACTGTGGACACCTTTGTTATTACAGGAATCAGTCAATTTTTCGGTGGGGGCATACTATTTTTTGTAAGTGTCTTTGCTGAACCTGCCGGTATTTACCAACTTGGTCAAGGAAATTGGCAAATTTGGATGGTATTTATCTTTTCGGGAGTCATTGCAACTGGAGCGGGCCATTATTTGTATAATCTTTCAATACGAGAGATTGGTGCAGGAAAATCGGCTATTTTCTTAAACCTTACACCGTTTTTCGCCATTTTAGGATCTTACATCTTTTTAAAAGAATCGATATTACTGGGACATTGGCTTGGTTTTTTTCTAGTCGTAACAGGTGTGTTGTTTGGGACAGGGGTCATAAAGAGTATTTTTATAGCCGGGTGAGGAGTAGGATGCCAGTCACTATTAGGGGGCTTGGGCTGATTGGGTACCTGATCCCGGGACGTTGTGGGTAGGAAGCATGGGGACGGTTCTTGTGCTTCCGAAGCAGTGGAACCGTCCCCACGCTTCCCCTTAGATTTTCATGAAAAGGAATTGAGTTGTATGTTTAAAGTCATTTCTTGGGTCGCTGTCATTCTTTGGATGGCGTTGATCTTTTATTTGTCTCATCAGCCGGCGGGGGAATCAAGTGAGCTTAGTTCAGGAGTAACGGCTTTGATTCTATCAATCATTGAGGGTATTGTTCCTGCTGCCGTAAATGTGGACTTCGACATTTTTCATTTTTATATTCGAAAAGGGGCACATTTCGCCGCCTATTTTGTGCTCGGCTTATTCGTTGTCAATGCTTTGTATGCGAGCGGTGTTAAGGGCTTGCGCAGTGTATTGGTGGCCCTTCTCATTAGTGTGTTGTATGCCGCTTCGGATGAGTATCACCAGACATTTATACCGGGAAGGTCTGGAGAGGTGAGTGATGTTCTTATAGACGCAATCGGATCCGCGACAGGGATTGTTTGCTATTTGCTTGCAGTGAAACTGAAGCACTTGGGGACGGTTCGTCTGCTACGAAAACGGTGATGTCATGTTAGTACAAAACACTAATGATATGGGGAATGCTCGCAGGTGTGTTGAAGTATTAATATGCAAATTTAATATGATTTTCAAATGTGGACGAATGGGTGAGCTCATTCGTCTTTTATTTTTTAGAGAGATTGAGAGAATTGGGGTTGGAGAAGCTCATTACTAAGAAAGTTGTAAAGAGAGCTGGGATAAAATTCACATAATGTTCAAATCTACCTATACACAACAATGGTTCTATAGTATCATAATGATATTAATTTTTTCAAAAGGAGGAAAAATATGAAAGCACCTTTTAGTTCTAGATTTATTAAACGAATTCTACTATTTTTTGGTTTATATTTTGGGGTTCTTATTATTTCAAATACTATTTTCTCTTCGATAGTAGCAGTTTTCGGTATGTCGCTCTCGATGTTATTGATCCCTGGTTATCCGCTTTATTTTATTATCAAGCGTAATAAAGATCAGATGAAATGTTCTTCTTTAATAAGGGAACAGTATCAACAACAGACGAGGTATATAGCAGAAGCTTATCACCCTTCATTAGAATGGGGATATCTTACGTTAACGGACTCTTCTCTTATTTTTATTCCGAAAAAAGGGGGTATCATGAATATTGGCTTGAACAATATTAAGAATTATGGCTCTAAAGCCTTGGGTACTGGGGATTTTACTACGACAACAGCGCCTATTGGTGGAGGTATCCATATGAGTGGGACGAGTGAAAACAAGTCTCCAGTCTTCTATGTTGAAGCAAATGGTGAAACTCAATTTTGGCATTGTCAGAAAAACAGTAAAATGTTTGATAAAGTTAAAAGTTACCGTGGTGACAATAAGCCAGGTGAAGCTAAAGTTAATTTTTAATAACATAAGGTACATATAGGGTAAGAAACAATCAAGCATTGTTTCTTACCTTTTTTTATTATCCATTAGGCGTAAAGGTGCTTTATTTCAATTTTAAAAATATAAATCACGAACCTTAAACAACTTTCCCTACCATTAGACAACGATTCTACCACTACTTGATTTCGTTCGTTTCTTCTGGTAGTACTTTTTCGATCATGATCGTCGGTTGTTGATTTAATGATACTTCTTTTCCCACTTTATGTACCCGAACGACTGGACGATGTGGATTATCGATGACTTTCGTAACAATTCCATCCCCAATATTTAATTTCACATTCGTACCAGGAGGATAACTTATGATTCCGCGGTGAAAGGCTAAAACGATATCGTGGGTATACTTCCTATTAGAATAAGTCATAATTTTCTCGATAGCTTCGTCCGGGGATAAAGCTTCGTTAGAAATCGCATTTTCATAGTCGTTAGCAATACTACAAATTTGAGCGAATTCCAAAACATCCTTACCCTCTATCTTCCTTGGAAAGCCTTTGCCATCTAACGTTTCGTGATGTTGATACGCAACATGAGCAGAAATTAAACTAATTTCTCGGTTTGCTCGTATGATGTTAAAACCTGTTTCTGGATGTTCTTCCCGGTTATCAGTCTTTGCTTTTCCTATATCATGTAATAAACAGCCAAAGGCTAAGTCATGAAGTTGTAGGCCGTTATATCCTAACTTTTTACCGATTTGTAAAGCGAGTAATGTTACGTTTACCATATGTGCAAAAGGTTTGAGGGAAGCACTAACTGTTGTTGTTGGGATAAGTATAATTGCTTTATTTCTGCTAACCTCTTCTGTTAGTCGTTTTACTGACTTGTTTAGTTCAATCATTGGCAAAGGGTTATTTTCTTTAACGTCTTTAAATGTTTTTTCTACTACAGCAATGATGTCCATCCAAGTTGGCATATCCATCATTTCATCTAAAGAAATTCCCTTAGACTTAGCATCTTCTATAAATAGGTAACGAATCCCTAATTCTTTGAGTTTTGACAGATATTTTTCGTGTATTGTAGAACCTGCACCAAGTAATACTCTCCTTTTTTCATCTTGCACAGGTTTTGCTAGTTGCATGGTCTTTTCATTATAGTCATCAATATTGACCATTCTCATTATGGATCACCTTTTCTTTTTCTTTAGGTATATTAAGCTTGTTATTACATATGGGGTTTAATATATTAATATATTTATTTCGGGATATTCTGAGTAGTACTATAATACCACATACAAGTTCCTAGTTTAAGTGAATGAAGTAAATTTGAAAAAGGGGGATTGTAAATTATCCCTAGAATTTTCTAGCTTTTTGCGCTTCTATAAAATTAATAAATGAAACCAAACCTAACAGTAATTATATGGCACATTTGTTATAATTGAACGAAGTTCTATATAAGGAGTGTACATATGCCGAGCTATAAAATTTTATTTTTGGACATAGATGGAACGATTTTAACCCCTGATGATACGATTGAAGCATCGACGAAGGAAGCTGTTAAACAGGTGAAAGACAAAGGGGTAGACGTCTTTCTTGCAACTGGGCGTCCTCTCCATGAAATTCAGGAGATTGGAGAAGAACTAAACATCGAGTCATTTATTGGCTATAACGGAGCTTACGCAGTACATAGAGGAAAAGATGTATTTTTGGAACCGATGGAAGCGGAGACGATTCAATTTTTTCTCGACACCGCAAAACAAAAAGGACATGAAGCTGTCATGTATACAAACGGTAAGAATCTTTTTACGAACGGTGATTCGAAGCTGACGAAGGAATTTATCAAGACGTTTCATTTAAAACAGAATGAGCCGTTTGATGCAAAGTATATCGATGACATTTTAGGAGTGACTTTACTGAACGTAGGTAAAAACGAGCCTTCCTTGTATGAAAAAGAGGGGAGTATCCATTTATCAACGGTCAATGTTGCAGGTGTAAAAGACCATGCATATGATGTCATTCGTGATCATGTTAATAAAGGGATCGCGGTTCAACAAGTGTTGGACTTGCTTGGCATAGACAAGAGTGAGGCGATTGCTTTCGGTGATGGCATGAATGATAAAGAAATGCTTTCACTCGTTGGGGAAGGCTTTGCGATGGGGAACGCACACCCTGATTTACATGAGTTTGCGAATCGCCAAACAACGGACGTCACGGATTCAGGAGTTTATAACGGGTTGAAGGCTCTAGGAGTTGTTAGGGTAGACTAAAAAGTGGAGAAGGAATTAAAGCTGGAATTTCAACTTGATAGGAATTCTAGCTTTTTTGCATTATGTACTGAGACGGTACTTGTGCAATTAAGATGGAATGCTCGCGGAATAGAAGAGGATACTAGCAGCTAAGGTTGAGTTACTGGCAACTCGGCTCGCAGGTGCAGGTATTAGCAGTTTAGCTGAGAATACAAGCAACTTTGGAGGGAATACAAGCAACTTGGGTGCGATACGATCAACTTAACATGAAGAAATTTTCACTTTATATTTCGTATTTCCAGTCGTATAAAGAGACTTGATTTATAACTTGTGTTGAGAGCTTCACTACCTCACTATGGACTTATTTCATAGTGGGATATTTTTTTATTTCAATAATTATTTTTAACGAAACGTCAATTTTTCTATTGAAAAAAACCTTTAATGAGCCCAGCTGACACAACGGGAACGGACGTGTGCGAAAAAAGCCTTGATACACGGATATAAACCAAAGGAAATCGCTGAAAGGTACGGCCTCAGCGTCCACGCTGTAAAGCAATGGCGCAGACAAGTACTGATCAAACTGAAGCGGGAGGTGCCAGTCACTTCCCGAGATTTGTCGAACTAGGATGCAAGAGGGGGGAGGTTTAGGATACGAAGTAAGTTTGGACGGGATACTGGCAACTTTGGAGTGAATACGATCAACTTTCATGCAAATACAATCAACTTTCATGCAAATACAATCAACTTTCATGCAAATACAATCAACTTTCATGCAAATACAAGCAACTCGATTGGAAATACAAGCAACTCGATTGGAAATACAAGCAACCCTCAGAATACAATATTATATTTTCGAATAGAGGTTTAATATGCTAGAAATCCGAGGGCCGGTTACCAAAGAAGAGCTGTTATGTTAACGGGGGATCGACTTAGCGGTCGTGTTTGATCAAATGATCTATTGGTCAGGTTATGCTGCTGACCTTGACCTATGGATCGAAGAGCAGAAAAAAAGGAGAAGTAGAAACGTTAATTTAACACCGACTGACGGTTGGTTTTGTAAGACAGCAGATAATTGGTTTGTCTCCGAAAGAAATGAATGAGCTTTAAATAGATTAATAGAAGCGGGATGGCTTGAGCATAGGGGGAATCCTCGATATGAGAAGATATGGTGGTTGCTTTTGTGTTTATTAAAATCCAGTTGTTTGTTGGGGGACATTGGGTGCTTTCAAACACTTACAATATCTTTTATAGGTAATAGAATTTCACATAAAAAAACGTGCTGAGGTATTTGTTTACGGTAGCCTGTTAATAAAATAATGTTTTTGATATCCGCCCAAATAGATAGAATTTTCAGTCTAATTCGTGTATAATGGAATAGTAAAAAAGTTACATAAATAGAAGCTTAATAAGTCTAACAACCTATCCTTACTCTACATCGATTAGTGATTTGAAAGTACTAGAAAGTTATTAACATATTGAAAGGGTGATCTAATTGGCAAAAGTATTAGTAACTGATGATGCAGCCTTTATGAGAATGCATTTAAAAAATATTTTAAAGAAAATCGGACATGAGGTCGTTGGTGAAGCTGAAGATGGTCAGGAAGCTATTGAAAAGTACCGAGAATTGCAACCTGATTTAGTTACGATGGATATTACAATGCCAATTATGAATGGAATAGAAGCGATAAAAATAATTAAAAATGAAGATCCTAATGCAACTGTTATCATATGTTCAGCAATGGGGCAACAACAGATGGTTGTCGAGTCGATACAGGCTGGGGCTAAGGATTTTATCATCAAGCCGTTTTCGGATGAACGGGTTGAAGAGGCTATACAAAAGGTATTATAGGTAAAAAGTCAGGCGTAACTTTGTTGGCTTAGGTTCATCAACATCCCAATTCACTAGATACTTTTGAATACGTTTTCTCACAATGAGATATCAAAGTGCTATACATGCCCTTGAGGCGTTAATGAATTCATATGGTCACAGAGTAAATATTCTAAACAGTAGTTACACTTATTTAAGTGTAGGAGTAGCGTTAAACAATACACATTTACCACTTTTTTTACATATAAACACAATTCTCTAGAGTATGATTGTGTGAAAAACACCTGGACATTAGTACAGGTGTTTTTTTGTAGCAAATGATGTACTGATTTTTATCAGGGTGGTAGTCCTTAGAGTTACTTCGATTTAATTTGATAATATTCGTTCAACAATTAATCTAACTCTTTAATAGTCCCGTCTTTACCATTGATGTATTAATGAAAAAATTGCTGCCATCGCTTCTTGTTAAAACAAACATAAAGAATATTATGAAACACTTTTGTAGAAAAGTAGCATTGATGGTTATAAATACCTATGGTAAGATTTTTCTCGGCATATAAGTAGTTCTATATGACCATGCGCAAAGCATTAGATATATAAGAAGGAGTCACTCAAATATTTTACTTCTAAAAATGACATGACATTGGTCGATGGTGTAGTTATTACAAGTGACAAAGAAGTAATTTAGAAGGGTGAATGAAAAAAGGACGGTGGGGTAAGTGATCGAAACAATTGTGAAAAATAAGTATGATGATTCATTAAAAGAAAGTATAGATGGGATGGTGCAGAGTGTAAAAGATGTCATTCCAATTCAGGTAGAGGTAAATGAACCAACATTAACTGAAAAACCTTATTACCTACGTGAGATAGGGGTTCTTATAGGTATTACTGGTGATTTAAATGGCCAAGTCCTAATTGAGGGTGAGACATCGACATTCGGCTTAATTGCTCAAGGGATGTTCGGCTCAATAATTGAGGGAGAAATGCTAGAATCATTTATTGCTGAACTTGGCAACATGATTTCAGGTAATATGGCAACAAGTATATCTTTAAGAGACATTAGACTTGATATTTCACCACCAGCTGTAATCTCAGGTAATTCAAAATTTACAGCATTTAATCATGCTGTCAAGATTCCGATTAATGTTACAAGTGATGAAACAATCAACATCATTATGATGATGAAAAGGGAAGCATCATAATCTCAAATAGGAAAATCGCAGAATCATTGGGCATTTAGAAAAACAAAAGTGGAGTAGGGGATTAGTTATGAAATATATAACGATAGGATTTATGGTTCTCTTATGTTTAGGAGTATGGGGGTTATTTTTTTGGCTAATTTTTGGAAGTAATAATTCTAGTGAAACAGCGGTTATTAATGAAGTACATCAAGAGAAAACTTCAAGTACAGAGCGATTCATTTTAGATGAAGAAGTAAAAAAAGAAGACATCGAAAACGTTCAGGTGCAAGCAGAGGGTACAACTGAACCCAATATTCAATCTGTTCATCCATTAGAAGATAATCCGTTTATAAGTATAGGTGAAGGTGTTTCAATTTATGAATTACTAGATCAGTTGGAAAGTGAATAAGCTCCTGCTGCAAGAAGTCATAAGTTTGAACGAATCAGATTGGCCACTACTCTATGTATTATGAAATAAAGACCTACAAGAATTTTTGATAAGAAGAAAAATGACCGAAGTGACGGTTCTAAGGTTTACTTGTCAACACTTTTATACAAAATTAACGCGTGTTATCTATGCTGCGAAGGTGCTTAAGCATATTCGTGGCTTTCTTTGAGAGTAAAAAGTATAAAATTTCTCACTCTCGCTAGGTGTCTAGCTCCAGGCGCCATCGGCTCGAGGTCACTTCGCCCAGTCAATTGAAGTCTAAGAAGATCGACTTCTTCTTGCCGGCTATTCCAAAGAACGTTTCATCACGAGTAAGCTTCGAATTGCCTCGACGGATAGGACATCCTAATGCCGCGCATGCCACAGGACGTGGCGTATTGCGCGGTGGACGGATAAACTACAAAGCAGCGCTAGTAGAGAAAGAGGCAGTGCTTGTCGCCGATAGGCGGTCGCCTTGCGCTTTTCTTATATACTGCAGTTCAAATCTTCTCCCCTCTCATGACATCAAAATGCCTATACTTTACAAGGGGATGTCCTATATAAATGAGAGGAATTGTAAGGTGTCAGAATTTATTAAATTCTCCTTGAAAAATATGTCGAAATAGATAGAAATTTAGCGCGAGGATATGTATAATGAAGTAGTCAAAAAGTTTCAAATAGGTAATGTTTAACGATAATAGCAAACTTATTGAAAGATAAGGACGCAAAGCTACGAGCCTAAGGTGGAAGCACTATGGCAGTCGGGTTGCCGAAAAAACAAAAAAGATGGGTACTTTCTGTGTATCGATCTTTTTTTATGTTTATAGACCTATTGTCACGAGTCAATTATCTATTTTTTGTCTGAACTTCAGCTGATTTGATTGAAATGGGGGAGAACGACAATAGACAAGAACGATTTCGTTCAAAGATTTAGACGAGGAAGTACTAGAATATTGGAGGGGAAAATAAAATGGAGAAAAAAAGAGGGATAGGAAAGTTAAATGGAAGGAACGTCAGGCTTAATTTACAAGCGAAATTAACGATCATGATCGTCATTCTGATTTTTGTAATTACATCACTAAGTGCAACTGCCTCCGAGATTGCACAACATTATATTCAGAATGTGTTAGCGGTAAATATCGTCACAACCGGGGTTAGCATTCTATTAGGAGCACTAGGCGCATATGTCATTATTCGCTTTATTCTAAAAAAACAATTATTAATGGGATTGCTGAACAAACAAATTTATTAGCATTAAATGCTTCGATTGAAGCTGCAAGGGCTGGAGAGAATGGAAAAGGTTTTGCTGTCGTAGCTGATGAGGTAAGGAAGCTTGCAACACAGTCTAAAGATTCAACTGAACAAATTCAGGAATTAATTAGTGAGATTCAAAATGGCATCGAAGAAATTGTTGATGATACGAAAGTAAGTGGTCATGAGATTGATGGAATGGTAGAAGAAGTCGAGCATACCGAAAAGGCAATTCGAGATATTAATCAATCAACAGGTTCTATTAAGGAACAAACAGCTGAAATAACCGAAACGATCAAAGAACTTACTGAAAGTAGTGAACAGGTGAATGGATCGATTAATAACACTTCCGCTGTTGTAGAAGAATCACGAGCAAGTACAGAAGAAATTGCTGCTTCGACAGATCAACAAACCTCAGCAATGAACGACCTTACAAATATGAGTACAGAATTGCAGGATTTATCTACTCAATTGGATCAACTCGTTAAGAAATTTAAAGTAACAAATCGTACGTAATAAATGATCTTACAACAATTAGTTATAAAACCCAACAATGTTAGTATTCTGAACTTTGAAGGAAAAGATAAATATCTTTGAAGAATACTAAGGGAGATATTTACTGCTCATACATATAAAATGATTAAACTCACTATGGGACAACATCATAGTGAGTTTTTTATGCCACATAACCTCTAGAGCTAGGTGTTATGTTTATGATCTAAAAATCTTTCCATGAATAAGTTACGATAATTCGTCGAGAGAAAACACCTATTTTATTCTTCTCCATCCCGTACTCTTTGCAAATATCGATCGTCATCTTCCATATAGGACACTGACTTAGAGTCATAGGTCGGATCGTATGTCTCGTATTCTCCTGTTGCAATTTTTCTTTCGTGCTCTTGTTGGCCTAGGTCCATTAACATTCCTAATTCACTAGACACTTTTGGATACGGTTTAACACCGTTATTTTCGTGTGTGTCAGGTTTAGTCTCTTGTATTTCCCAATCTCGCACTCTCAACTCTCTCCAATCTTCTCGTTGGGGAGGGACGCAGAGATTGACTTTTTCTGCCGCTTTATGAAGACTAATATTGCTTAATACTATTTCAGTATAATAGTATTTTGTTTTTACAGCGTCTAAAGCTTGTAGATATTTGGATGACTTCTTTTTATACATCATACTAAGTGATGGGTCTGAATCATCAATCCCGAACTTGCGCTTAACATCATTTTTTTCCTTCAATATATCTTGTGGATTTCGGTCTCGAACGAGCTCATATCCACCAATATAAACGACATTTTCATATTCTCCATCAAATGGAAATAACGAATCGAATAAGTGATGGTATATAGGAGTAAAAACGTTGTCTTTGGCATTCTTCGTATTTTTTAATGCAAAACGATTGTTACTTCTCGATAAAATCATCGGCTGGTAAGCAGAAAATCGAATACTAGTCATCGGAACCTTCATTTTAACAATGGTCGGTATGTTGGATTGATTCTGTAGCTGTTCGGAAATGTCTTTCGTATCTAAATACTGCCCGTCGATGACATTGATCTTTTGGTTGAGAAAATAAGGAGTTGCCTCCTTAATAAAGTGTAATTTTATACTTAAGTAAGGATAATCCTCATAAAACTCATCTTTTCGATGAAAAACGGTTTCGGTTCGATACTGAACGTCTGTAATATAGCATTCATATTTAGTAGACTCATCAGCTAGCATACTGCTCACTTCTTCGTTCAAAGTGGTTATATAATAACCCTTCAAATGATAAACCTTGATCTGTTGATTCTCATCTTTTATGAGCACAACTCTATCATTCTCTTCTACGTGTTTTTCTGTGCTGACTGTCATTGTAAAGTTTGATAAAAACATCTCTTCACCTCTATTGTGGGAGGTGCCAGGCACTTCCCGGATTTTGTCGAAACGGCCACCCCTATCTAACATGACTAATCTCTGTTTCTAGCTTTCGAAGTTCATCAAGGCGTCGCTCTCTATATTGTTGATGGAAGGTGTTCCATGTGCTTTTATCAAAGACGCCGTCATCTACATATTGATAAATCGATTGTAAATAAAATTGGCTCTGTGTGATGTACTCATGGAACTGATTTTCTAGTGTCAGTAATGCTGGATTGTCGCTATAGAGGTGATGTACCTGTTCTAAAATGAATTCGACAATATTAAGCCCTTCGTCAATAATGATTGTTTCTTGATAGTCTTGAAGTTTGGGTTGGTTATCTAAAAACGAATCAACCGTTGTTTCATATTGAGCGATCTTATTTTCAAGTTGGTCCTTGATGTTTGTAATTCTCTGTATGTATTCGTGATCAACGGAATCTAGGTCTAGAGCGTCATCCGTATTTTTACCAAAATCACTAGTTGTTTCTTCTTCCTCTACTTCTATCGCTGCAAAAACTCTTATATCAATGCCGTCAAAACGAAGGCGGTAGTTTACATCGGTACTGCTCATACGTTCACTTTTATACAATTCTTTAAAAGATTGATAAGAGTGTCTTGCATGATAGCTTTCTGGACCTTCTAAAATTTTTGCGAGTAACTCAAACATTTCTTCCATATCGGTCATGTGAAAAGTATCATATCCATCTCCCTGTAACATTGCAGCATAACTGGAAATCGTCGAATAACCTAAATAAATACCGGGACGGACTTGAAATTTTTTCATTTCTAATAAATCAGGGTAAGCGAGCTCATCGTCTGAAACGAGTGGGACATCATATTCTGGAGCGAGAAAATTATAGATTCGCCAAAACTCTTCTGTCGTTAACCCGTTTGAACGATCAATTTCTTCTTCTTTCATCCAAGAGGATAAATCAGAGGAGTGATTCGGTTGAGCAGCAGAGGCGCTTGATATTTCGTCTTTTTCAACCAACTCTATCGATTGCCCTGTAAAGGTCAAATACATATATATCCCCATCGATATTAAGATGATGATAAAAAATGTCATCATCAATGACACACCAATAACATGTGAAGCTTTCATCATATACACCTCCTTTGTGGAAGCGTGGGGACGGTTCTTGTGCTTCCTTCGTACTATCTCAGATAAAATCATAAAACTAGTATATATTGACTAGAGTGATAGTGCCAGTCACTTCCTGAGATTTGTCGAACTTGTTAATTAAAGCATTTAAGTGTATTGGGCCTTGAAACTATTTATAAGGGGGATTTTATATTAGTGTCAAAATTAAACTTAGGTACTATAAAACCAAAAAGTTAGACAGGCGCTACTAGTACTTCTTAACTAAATTGAATTTTCTGATATATTTAATTGATTTATAAACTTACTGAATATAAAATAAATATCAAAGAAAGCGTTTGCACAAAGACTGAAATCTACTATTTTTGTCAAACGTGCTTTTTTTTACCCTTTGTGCAATCGTTTGCGCATGAAGGTTTTATAAGTAAGCTTGGTCCATGATTGCACATGAAAAGCCAAAGGAGGGGGTTGTGCCACTTTAGTTTTTACTAGTTTTAACAATAAAAACGAAAGGGAGGAAAAGGCGTTGTATAGTAGGAAAACGAAACGACGTTCAGCTTTATTTATGATTGTTGTCATGCTGCTTAGTTTATTCCCATCTACCTTATCGGTTAGTCAAGTTAGTGCGGAGGAGGAACTGACCAACGATCAAGACCAACGTGAGGTCCGCTTAACGTATGAACGGGACGATGCGGATTATGAAAACTGGGATGTCTGGGTTTGGAACACAGGTGTGCAAGACGACAATATTGATTTTACGGAGTTTGAAGACGGTTTAGCTACGGCTTACATTGATGTTGCTTCTACAACAGAAGAAATTGGTTTTATTATTCGTAAAGGGGACTGGGAGGATCGCGAACCGAATAGTCAAGAAATTGATCGCTACATTCAAGTGAACCAACAAGATCCTTTAACGAAAGTGCATGTAACAGAAGGAGAAGAGGATTTTCATCTTGTACCGGGAATTTCAAAGCCTGAAGTATCAGGGGGAACGGCTACATTTTTTTACAGAGATCAAGATCTTTATTTAGCTGACGAGATGGATGCGATTGATAGCGTTGAGCTGCAAGTTGATGGCGAAACGATTGCGATGGAATATGAGGAAATGAATGAGCGATTCGTCTACGAATATGCTGATTTTCCTGAAGGGACTTACGAATACTCGTTCCTTGTGACAAAAGATGGTGAAACAGTTGAGGTGACAGACCCTTATTATGAGGAGTCGACGATTGAAAATCATCAAGTCGAGATAGCGGTGACGGGTGAGGTGGAACCGGCAGCGATTGATTATAATGAAAACGCGGTTTTAACACTAGATATTGAAAATGAATTCGACGCTGGCATTCGTAGCATGTATGCTGATGTTTCAGCGCTGGGTGGTTCTGAACAGCTAGCAATTGATCCAGAACTTGAAGAAATTACGATTTCAGTGGCGCACGACGTAACGGCTGGGGTGAAAGAAATCCCGCTAACAGTCGTTGATGAATTTGGAAACACGCATCATGGCGTGACAGAAATTGAAGTGAAAACTCGTCAATTCGTTGGTGATGACGACTTTGATTGGGATGAAGCACTTATTTACTTTCTGTTGACAGATCGCTTTTTTGACGGAGATGAGTCGAATAACGATCCGTATGACATGGATTATGAGCAATATGATGAAAATCTGCGTGGTACATACCAAGGCGGGGACTTTAAAGGGATCACCGAGAGGCTTGATTACTTAGATGATTTAGGAATTAACACGATTTGGATTAGCCCGATTGTCGAAAACATTCGTCATGACGTGAGGTTCAATGCGGATGATGAACACCCTAGTGATCACCCGTATTTCGGTTATCACGGCTATTGGGCGTTAAACTTTGAGGAGCTCAATCCTCATTTTGGGACGATGGAAGATTTCCATGAGCTCATCGATGAAGCGGCCGATCGTGGTATGAAAATTATGGTTGATGTTGTGTTGAATCATACAGGGTATGGTTTGAAAGAAATTGATGGTGAAATTCCAGAGGAAGAACAACCACCAGGTTTTCCAACGGATGAAGAACGAGCGTTTTTCAGTGACATGCTTCGTCAAGGGGATGATGTTGGTCATGATGAAGTGACAGGCGAGCTAGCAGGGCTTCCTGATTTTATCACCGAAGATCCAGAAGTTCGTGAACAAATTATCGATTGGCAGACAAGTTGGATCGAAAAATCACGTACGGAAAAAGGCAATACAATTGATTACTTCCGTGTTGATACGGTCAAACATGTGGAAGACACGACATGGATGGCGTTTAAAAATGCGTTAACGAGAGAAATGCCTGAATTTAAAATGATTGGTGAGTCATGGGGCGCAGGACAGAGTGATGACCATGGTTACTTGGGTACTGGTATGATGGACTCGTTACTTGATTTTGAGTTTAAATATACGGCACGAGACTTTGTGACTGGTAGTCTTGAACGTGCAAATAGTCGCCTTGAAACAAGAAACAGTCAGCTTGATAACACAGTGACTCTTGGGCAGTTTTTAGGAAGTCATGATGAGGAAGGCTTTTTAGAGAGAGTCGACGGTGATTTCGGAAAACTGATGACTGCGGCTTCTTTACAAATGACTGCGAAAGGCCAGCCTGTCATTTATTACGGTGAAGAACTTGGCTTAAGTGGGGCGGACAATTACCCATATTATGATAATCGTTATGACATGGCATGGGACAAAGTCGAGGATAATGACATTCTCGAACACTATCAAAACGTTTTATCCTTTAGAGGAGATTATTCTGAAGTTTTCGCAAGAGGAGATCGTTCGAAAGTTGCAGGATCTGACGAAGAGGAGTTCTTGTTATTCGAGCGAAGCTATAACGACGAGAGTGTGTATGTTGGATTAAATGTCGCTGAAGAGACTCAAGAAGTCACATTAACGGTTGATTCAGAAGACGTTACGGTGACCGATTATTATAGCGGTGTGACATATGACGCATCCGAAGAACGTGAATTGACGCTGACAATCCCTGCAATGGCAGATGGCGGAACCGTGCTACTCTCTGCCACTGGTGGTGAGATTGTTGGTGAAGGTGATATTTCTGATAACATGTTACGCGTTCATTATGAGCGTGAGGATAATAACTTTGAAGGGCTTGGCCTATGGGTTTGGGGAGATGTCGTTGAACCGTCAGAAGATTGGCCGCACGGGGCAATCCCATTTACAGACGATCAGATGACAGACTACGGTGCCTATGTTGATGTCGCATTAATTGATGAGGCAAAAACGGTTGAAATGCTTGTAAATACCAGTGACGGTGACAACTTAACTGGAGATATTGAGGTTGACGTTACTGGCGGCGATATCGATGAAATCTGGTTGTCAGGAAGCGGCGATGTGTTTTTTGAAAAACCTATGACGGACATTCCAGAAAATACATTGCGCGTTCATTATGAAAGAGAAGACAACACCTTTGAAGGCTTTGGTCTTTGGATTTGGGAAGATGTTGCTACTCCGTCAGAGGACGTCGGAGGCTGGCCAGATGCAGCTAAGCCATTTACAGAAATGACTGACTATGGTGCTTATGTTGACGTTGAGTTGATTGATGGTGCTGAGAGAGTTGGCTTACTTGTTAATCATAGTTCCGGGGAGAACGTGACGGGCGATATTTTCGTTGACCTTCTTTCTGAAGACATGAAGGAAATTTGGTTGTCTGAAGACGGTAAGGTTTCGTTATACGAGCCGATTGACCTTTCAGAAAACACAGTACGCCTCCATTACAAAAAAGATGATGGCGCGTACGAACCTTGGGGCGTTTGGACATGGGGAGATGTTGCAGAACCAACTGAAAACTGGCCAACAGGGGCTCACCCATTCTCAAATGACCAAACGAATAAGTACGGTGCTTACGTTGACATTGAGGTAACGGAAGACGCTGATGAAATTGGATTTTTATTTGTCAATCGTGAAGATGAGGGTCAAACAGGAGACATGAGTTTTAGCGACCTAAACAACCATCAGCAAATTTTCACGCGCGAAGGAGACGAAACGGTGTACACGAATCCGTACTACGTTTTTGAAGAGGGCCTAGAGTTTGGCGAGCTTGTAAGTGAAGAGGCGATGGAACTTACTTTCACATCAACGGTTGGTTTTACTGTTGAAGAACTGACAGAAGGCTTAGAGATTGTAGATAAAAACGAGAGTGAAGTCTCAATTTACGATGTATCAAAACACGATGATGGCAAAACGGTCACGGTGGAAGGAGAATTCAGTGTTGATCAAACGCCATATGACGTTTCATTCATGGGTAGATCGATTCAAGTGATCACGAGCTGGCGATTAATCGATGAGAAGTATGGCTATGAAGGAGACCTTGGGGCAACGCTTCATGAAGACGGATCAGCGACGTTAAAACTTTGGTCGCCAAGTGCTGACAACGTGTCAGTTATTTTATACGACCGCGACGATCAGTATGAAGTTGTTACAGATGAGGTTGATATGACCTTAGGTGATCGTGGCGTTTGGGAAGTCACGTTAAATGAAGGGAATACCGGTGTTTCTGACCTCACAGGTTTTTACTATCATTACGAAATCGAGCGTGACGGTGACAAGGTGCTTGCCTTAGATCCATATGCGAAATCAATGGCAACATGGGATAGTGGCAATGTTGACGAAGTGCCGATCGGAAAAGCGGCGATTGTCGACCCTTCGGCGATTGGACCAGAACTAGATTTTGCAGAGATTGAAGGGTTTGAAAAACGAGAAGATGCGATTATTTATGAGATCCATGTTCGTGATTTTACGTCTGATCCAAGCATTGATGACGAACTAGAAGCACAGTTTGGGACATTCGCATCATTCGTTGAAAAGCTAGATTATATTGAAGATTTAGGTGTGACGCATATTCAGCTACTCCCTGTAATGAGCTATTTCTTCGCTGATGAATATAATAACGATGAAAGATTACTAGATTATTCGTCGACGCAAAACAATTACAACTGGGGTTATGACCCTCACAGTTATTTTTCACTAACGGGGATGTATTCTGAAAACCCTGATGATGCAGAAAAGCGTATTGAGGAATTTAAGCTTCTCATTGACGAGATTCATAGCCGTGGGATGGGTGTCATCTTAGATGTCGTATACAACCATACGGCTCGTGTTGAAATTTTCGAAGATTTAGAGCCAAATTATTATCACTTCATGGATGCTGATGGTACGTCAAGAACGAGTTTTGGTGGCGGACGTCTTGGTACAACGCATGAAATGGCTCGAAGAATTTTAGTCGACTCGATTATGTATTGGGTGGAAGAGTTTAAAGTCGATGGCTTCCGTTTTGATATGATGGGTGACCATGACGCAGAAAGTATTCAGATCGCTTATGACAAAGCGAAGGAGGCCAACCCGAACATCGTAATGATTGGTGAAGGGTGGAGAACGTTTGTCGGTGATGAAAACGGTGGTGACATTATGCCAGCAGACCAAGATTGGATGCAGCATACGGAAAGTGTCGGATCTTTCTCTGATGACTTCCGTAATGAGTTAAAATCTGGTTTTGGAAGTGAAGGCGAACCGCGTTTTATCACAGGTGGTGCGCGTGATATACAACGCATATATGATAACTTAACGGCAAACCCGCATAACTTTACCGCAACAAACCCAGGTGATGTTGTTCCTTATGTTGCCGCGCACGATAATTTAACGCTTCATGATGTGATTGCGCAATCGATTCAAAAGGATCCAGAGTATCATCAAGAAGAGATTCATAAACGAATTCGCCTCGGGAACACGATGGTGTTAACCGCTCAAGGAACGGCGTTTATCCATGCGGGTCAAGAGTTTGGACGAACGAAACAGTTCAGAGCGGAAACCGATGAAGCGCCGTATAAGTCGACGTATATGACAGATGAGGAAGGAAATCCATTTGAGTATCCGTATTTCATCCATGATTCGTATGATTCAACGGATGCGATTAATATGGTCGAGTGGGAAAAAGCGACAAATGAAGAGGCTTATCCAATTAATAACTTAACACGCGAATATTCAACAGGATTGATTGAGTTGCGTAGGTCGACAGATGCCTTCCGCTTAGGAACGATGGAAGAGATCGATTCGAATGTATCGATGATTGAAGCACCAGAAATAGAAGAGTGGGATTTAGTGATTGGTTATAAAGCAGAATCTACTGATGATACGGGAACGTACTATGTTTTCGTAAATGCAGATGACAAAGAGCGAACACTCACGTTAGAGGACATTGATTTGACAGAAGGAACCGTGATTGTTGATGGGAATGAAGCGGGGGTTACGGAAGTTGCGAACCCAACTGGCTTTGATATTACATCTGGTTCAATCACAATCGATGCTTTAACAGCAGTAGTCGTAAGAGTAGGTGGAGATTTCGGTCCTGGTAAAGGGAATGGAAATCCGCCGCCGCATGCAGGTGAACAAGGTCCACCACCTCACGCAGGTGAACCAGGGCGCCCACCACATTCAAGAAGGTAAGGTGCCAGGCACCTCCCGAAATATGTCGAACAAAACAAAAGGTGGGCTGCGTAATGCAGCCCACCTGTTTGTGTTTGAGAGGACCAATTAATCCCAGGTACCTGACACCTGGAAATTACTAGGGGGGAGGGGCATGTGTGAATCTGTAAAAGTTCGTTATACGATATACGCAAAATAAACGAGAAAGACGAAGGAGAGCCCGTACATAATTGGGTGGACCATCTCTCGTTTTTTTACGGCTAGCATCATGATCGGATATAAGATAAACCCGAGCGCGATACCTGTAGCGATGCTGAACGTAAGTGGCATCATAATAATTGTGACAAATGCCGGAATCGCAACTGCGTAGTCATTCCAGTTCACTAGGCGGACTTGAGAGGCCATCATGGCACCCACGATAATAAGTGCAGGAGCCGTTACATGGGCGGTAAAAGCTATTAATAATGGCGAGAAAAACAAGGCGAAAAAGAAAAAGATTGAGATGACAACGCCTGTAAATCCTGTTCGTCCTCCAGCAGCAATCCCAGCAGAAGATTCGATGAGTGATGTTGTCGTCGATGTGCCGAATACAGCCCCAGCTGTCGTTGCTGTCGAATCCGCAAACAGTGCGCGTCCAGCGTTTGGAATTTTATTATCTTTCATCAGCCCTGCCTGAGACGAGATCGCAATTAATGTTCCTGCTGTATCGAAAAAATCAATAAATAAAAACGTAAAAATAACGATGAGTAACTCAAGAGTAAAGAGGTTATGGAGTTCAGCGAACGCGGCTCCAAAAGTCGGTGTTAAACTTGGAATGCCACTTACGACTTGTGTCGGTGCATCCACGAGACCAATAGCGATACCGATCGCGGCCGTTAATACCATCCCGTAAAAAATCCCGCCTTTAAAGCCTTTCACTAAAAACACAACTGTAATGATAAAGCCAACAATCGAAAGAAGTGGTGCGCCAGTTAAACTCCCAATCCCTACAAATGTGTCTGGATTGCCGGTCACAATCTCTGCATTTTTCAGTCCGATAAAAGCGATGAAAAAACCAATACCGGCGGCCGTTGCATATTTTAAATCTTTCGGAATGACGTTAATGATTTTCTCTCGTATTTTTAGCACGGTAATTAAAATCATAATTAACCCAGATACGAATACACCGGCAAGAGCAGTCTCCCATGATATCCCCATTGTCAGTACGACGGTGTAGGTAAAAAATGAATTGACGCCAAGACTAGGAGCAAGGCCAATCGGGTAGTTGGCAAATAGCGCCATCATTAGCGTTCCAAGGATTGCAGCAAGTGCTGTCGCTGTAAAAACGGCGCCTGTATCCATCCCTGTTTCTCCTAAAATCATTGGGTTTAATGCGAGAATATATGCCATTGATAAAAATGTAGTTAAGCCAGCTACAAATTCAGTCCGATAATTTGTCCCTCGCTCCTCAAAACGGAAAAACTGCTTCACAAGAAAAACCTCCAAATTATATTAAAATAAAAAAAGCTCAGGTAAAAGTTACCTGAGCATAACGTACGAAGGAATGGAGGAATATACACAGGTGGACGAGGCCACTGCGTGATTTTCCATAAATTCCCCTCGTAGTTAAGCCATTTACGGTAGCTTAGTAGAAACTTTCAAGCCATATCCTTGAGATTATACGATGGTATATGATGTTTTTCGACAATAATATTTTCATATTCTACAAGAAGGATAGGGTGGAGTCAAGTACCAGTTTGGAAGCATGGGGACGGTTCTTGTGCTTCCTTCAAGTGCCAGGCACTTCCCGAGTTTTGTCGAACAGTGCTTAAACCGCCCCTATGATGACCATGCTCAGTAGTTTAATAGGCTGTCTTCGTCTTGGGCGATAATGATGCGGGCATGACTACCGAGCTCCTGCATAAGGTAGCGCATTTTACTTTCGGGTACAGAGACGCATCCGAGTGTTGGTGTGCTATTAGAGACGTGTAGGAAAATAGCACTTCCTTTCCCTGGAACAGGATCTTCCATGTTATAGTCGATCACAATCGCATATTTGTATTGGTCACGATATGCGATTAAGTGCTCATCATGTGGGTGAGAGGTGCTCCTCTCCTGCCATGTGTTATATTGCGGGTCATTGACATTTGATATCCAGTAGGACGTGTTTGTGATCTTCCAGTAGTCTATTTTTGTACCAGGGTTTTCTGTACCAAATGCAAACGGCATAGCGTATGAACCGGTTGGCGTTTTCCGATCCCCTTCAACTTTATTGTCGGAAACGCCGTTAGAACCGACAAAGCCTTCGACAAACATTTTTCGCTTCCATACACCATTTGTTTTCTTCCAATATTCGATGTCTGCATGACCACCACCTGTACTGACTACGGTGACAATTTGATCTGTTTCTTTCGCTGTCTTGGTTTTCGCAACGGTAGGTAAAGGTGGAGGCTGAGCAGCTTCTACTCTGAAGTCCTCATAAAGTGCTCTGGCAAGAAATAGCGCCATTTCCAAACGTGTCACGTCGTTAGAAGGTCGAAATGTATGGTCTGGATAGCCGTTTGTAATGCCTGAAGCAGCAATATTTTGGATGCTATCGTAAGCAAAGTAACCCTTATTAAGGTCGTGAAAATCTATCGTCATCCCCTCATCTCTTTTTAAATCTGGAAACGCTCTGCTAATGATTGCACTCATTTGTCCGCGGGTTAACACCTCACTTGGTTTAAACGTCCCATCAGGAAAACCTTGGATAATCCCTTGTTCTACAGCTTGCTTTATGTATCCTGAAGCATGATTTTCTTTCCTTACATCTGAAAATTCCGTTTCAGTTTGGTCACCATTTAACTGTAATGCTCTCCCGATCATTGCCGTAGCATCATCTCTTGTAACGGGATCATTTGGCTTAAATGTTCCATCTGAAAAACCCATAATAATCTCCTTCGCTATTAGAAAATTTATTTCATCCTCATATTTTTTTGGCAAGTCTGGAAAGGAACTCTCACCGAAAGCTATTTTACTAAAAGTAAACTGAACAGCTGCTACTAGGAAAACTAGAAGTATAGTGTGTTTGATTATAGACACAAAATCGCTCCTTTATGGAAAACTAATTTGTCTTCCTTTTCTACGTTTGTATCAGTATAGAATATACTTTTTGAAATATTCCCTTATGGAAAAGAGAAGTAACCTTTGTTGTATATCTTTTTAAATTTTCATAAAATTGAAGGGTAGTTAGGGAAATGATCGTAAGTTTTATCATAAATGGAGGGAATAGGATGAAGTATGTAGTCATAGGTGGGGGCATTGTTGGAGCTTGTGCAGCTTATTTTTTATCGAAAAAAGAATGTGACGTCACGTTAATCGATAAAGCGTTTGATGGGAAGGCGACATCAGCTGGAGCGGGAATCATTTGTCCATGGATTTCAACAGTGGATGACCCAGACTGGTATGCGATCGCAAGTCGTGGGGCGCTTTATTATCCAGAACTGATCGCTTCACTTAAGGAAGACGGTGAAATCGAAACAGGCTATCGTTTTACAGGGGCTTTGGCAACGAGCGAGGACCTCGCCGAGTTAAAGGAGTTAAAGGAAAAAGTTGACGAGAAAAAAGCCGTGCAATCGGAAGTAGGGGACGTTCAAATACTAGAGGCACCAGAAGCACAAAAGTTATTCCCACCACTAGATAAACACTTACATGCGTTGTACGTTTCAGGGTCTGCTAGACTTGACGGTAAGTTACTAGCAAACGCGTTAGTGGAAGGATTTAAGAAAAATGGCGGCAAGTTCTTCGAAGAAAAGGTTACGCTCTCAAAGCAAGAAGATGGCAAAATAGCGGTAGACACTTCTGAAGGGACTGTTACCGCCGACCAAGTGATTGTCGCTGGCGGAGCATGGACGAACGATTTGTTAAATCCGTTAGGGTTGAACATTAATGTGGAGGCACAACGCGGTCAAATCGCTCATTTAACTGTAGGTGAGGATACATCGAACTGGCCTGTTGTTTTGCCACAAGATAGTAGTCATTACATGGTTGCATTTGATGATAATCGAATTGCTTTTGGCGCAACACGGGAAGTCGGGAGCGGGTTTGACTATCGTTTAACTGCCGGTGGCGTTCAAGAAGTGTTAAATGAAGGACTCGGTGTGGCACCAGGTTTAGCTGATGCGACGTTGAAAGAGGTAAGAGTTGGTTTCAGACCGATGAGCCCTGACCTAAAGCCGTTATTAGGGAGAGTCCCTCAGTATAGCAATTTAATTATCGCCACGGGATTAGGTGCCTCAGGTCTGACGATGGGCCCCTACGTCGGTTCACTCGCAGCGAAACTTGCCTTAAATGAACAGATCGAACTCGATTTAGCACCATATGACCCAATGAGGTGAGAGGGGTGCCAGTCATTTCCCGGGTTATGTCGCAATTTGTCTGTGTGGGATCGTTCAAGCGAATTTCTATGACGGTCTTCGTAAAATAAATGACTTCAAGATGGATCACTATTCAATTAAGGTAGTGATTCCTTTCTTTTATGAGGTGAAAAAAATGATAGATTTTTGGAAATTAGCAAGAGGGCTGCTCTTGATTTTTGCCGTTTACATCGTTGGTATGCAAATCAATAGCCACATCCTTCCGTGGGTACCAGGCAGTATCATCGGTATGCTTCTCATGTTCACATTACTTATGATTTTTGGCGAAAAATTAAGTGTCTGGTTACAAGACGCAGCCAAACTACTAATCAAGTATATGCCTCTCTTTTTTGTACCTGTCACAGTCGGGATTATTCAGTATGAAAATTTAGCGAGTGTATTTGGTGTCTTTTTTTTCGGACTCATGATGGTAAGCTCACTACTTATGATTTTTCTTGTTAGTGTCGTACTAGATCAAGTCGAAGCGAAAAAGGAGAAGGCCGTATCATGGGATTAATTGCAACACTCATCATTTTTGCCATTGCTCAGTTTGTTTATCTTAAATATAAGCGCAATTATTTATTACCTGTTTTTACGACCACAGTGATCTTGGTTGCGATCATTCTCATGACGGATACGAATTATGAAGCGTATTACGTATCGGCGCAGTGGATTGATTGGCTGCTTGGCCCGGCGGTTGTCGCTTTAAGTTTTCCTCTCTATAAACATCGGAAAATGTTGTTTAAATATAAGAGAACCATTGTTTCGTGGGTGTTTATTGCGGCTGTTATTGGCATTGTGAGCGGGGCAGGCGTTTTAGCGCTGTTTCCGGTTGCTGATAGCTATATCGTTACGGCGATGCTAAAAAATACAACGGCACCCGTTGCGATTGAAATCGCGAATATTTACGGAGGGATTCCTGCATTAACAGCAGTCATTTGTACACTTTCTGGAATACTAGGGGCGGTCGTTGGTCCGACGATTTTCGATAAGTTTTCTGTAAAAAGCAGTCTTGCAAAAGGAATAGCGATGGGAGCGACATCGCATGCAATCGGCACGGCGAGATTAATGGAAGAAGATGATTATGCTGGTGCAATCAGTACGATCGCCTTTCTGCTCATGACGATTATTATGACAATGTTGACGCCATTGGGGGCTTGATATGGGATGTTTACTCACTGTGAAGTTGATTCATAGTGAGTATTTTTGTAAAGGGGTAGGAAAATACAAGCAACTCGGGTAAGAATACTGGCACTTCGGTGTGAATACAAGCAACTTTAGGTGGAATACAAGCAACCCGACTCAAAATACGTTCGGTTTTTATTGTATCGTACTGAAGACATAGTTTTTTGTAACTTTTACACATTTTCAAAAAAGCTTGTTCTCCTGCCTATTATGACGGTGTTCTTTTTACCATATTTTTTTACCTCGTTGTTTTTTTGCGTGGTGGCTCCATGTACAAACTTTGTGTGTATGTTAAAATGCCAACAGCACGAATAGAAAGGGGAATGACATTGAAGAAAAAATGGTTTTTAAGTTTATCACTTGCTACACTTGTGGCGGTATCAACTGCATGTGGTGATGTTGATGAGACAGAAGAAGGAAATAACGAAGGCATAGATACGCAGGAGGAAGAGCCTGCTGAAGATAGCGAAGCAGCAATAGGAGGCGCAGAGGATGAAATGCCTCAGCCCGACTTAGATGGAATTCCTGATGTTGTTGCAGAAGTAAATGGAGAAGAGATCTTGCGAGATGAGTTTGTCACTGCTTATGAAGGGCAGTATATGCAAGCGATGATGCAAGCACAAATGACAGGTCAAGAGATTGACGAAGAACAATTAAAAGCACAAATTGCTGATAGTATGGTTGGACAACAGCTTCTTATTCAAGAGGCAGAAAGATCTAGCATAGAAGTTTCAGACGAAGAGGTGAATGCCCTACTTGCTGAATTGGCTGCACAAAATGGACTTGGGTCAGAGGAAGAGTTCCTTGCTGCATTAGAGGAACAAGGCATGAGTGAAGAGGAAGTTATGACTCAAATCGAACTTCAAGTTAAAATTGACGAAGTGATTGCAAATGAAGCAGGTAACATTGAGCTAACAGACGAAGAGCTAGAAGAAGCTTATGATATGATGGTTGCACAGCAATCACAAATGGGTGAAGAAGCTGAAGCAGAAATGCCATCATTTGAAGAAATGAAGCCAGAGATTGAACAACAATTAATGATGCAAAAAGAAGCTGAAGTAACTCAAGCGCTAGTTGAAAGACTTCGTGAAGATGCTGACGTGACGGTGCATCTATAAGGTGCCAGGCACCTCCCGGATTTTTGTCGAATAAAGTTTATCATAAACCAGGTCCATTTTGGGCCTGGTTTTATCATCGTTTTTTAATAAGTCGTGGTAAAATATGTTATATTTGATTTACTAGACTTTCGGATACGTAAGGAGTTTCAAATATGGAAAACTTAAAGAGAACATTTATTGAAAATAGTTTTAAAGTAACAAAGGGGACAACAAAATCTATTGAGTTTGCGCATGTCACAAGTGGCGAAGTTATCTACTTACTGCCAAACCAAGAGATCACGATTGTCTTAGATCCACAAACAACAGAAGCAAATGAGTTGGTAGATAGGTCTTTTAGTTTGTATCATAATACTTCTCTTAAGCAGTTCCCTAAACGGCGTAATAAAGGCAAAGAAGAGATTCCTTATGGTTACTCGTTTAAATTTCAATCAAACGATGAGTTAAGTAGTTTCTTAAAGTGCTTGTAACTTCTTAATCCTATTTAGAAATAAATATGTATTGGAAAAATTTAATGGACAATAAATGAAGTCCGCCTTTACATAGGTGCGCTTGTGTTTATTTTAAAAGTAAATGAGATACCCCATAGAAAAATGGACAAAAGCGAAAGTGACGAGTGCAAATGCTAGGGCTACCTTTGCACGAGCCCCACCGTTAGGCATAAATCTTCCTATTCCAAAAATAATGCCGATAATCCCACCGATGAAAGTCACAAAATATAATATCGCAACAAATAATAGACTGATCATTTTGAAGCTCCTTTCATTTTATTAGGGAAAGTATAGCATAGATAACGTCCTTTACGTGCAATCAAGGTGGAATACGGGCAACTTAGTGTGAGAGTTTGAAAAGCAACAAGACCAAATATGAATATTTAATCCATGTGCTATGATATTACTTGAGATATTTATCAAAAATATTAAAACGAGAAGTGATTTCAATGTTGTTAAAAAAATCAGCTGTAACAGGAAAGTCTATTATTGCTTTTATTCTGTTATTGTTTTTATGGCCAGTTGTCATGAATCTTGGTAGTAGTCAGTTAGAGGGAGTCATGCCCCTTGATGAAATTTATAGCTTTGTCTTACTTTTTACTATTTATGGTGTGCCGGTTATTCTATTGATTGGCTTTCCAGTGACAATATTTGCGGGAATGATAACGAAAAGATTACGTGGCTATGTAAGGGTCACTGTCAATTTTGCCATTCATACTTTTAGTGCTGCGGTGGCTGGATATATCCTTTTTGGTGGGGTTAATGAGATTGCGGTTTTGCCAATTATCGTTGCGACATGTTTTTTTGTTTTTGACGAGTGGAAGAATGTGAACTCCACAAAGCTGAAGGCCGCATTATCTGCAGCGCCACTAGCAATGGTTGTTATAACAGTAGCACTGATATGGGTGAATAATTATCAAGTAGAACAAGATCTACAACGGCTTGATGAAGTAGGCCATCCAACCCCTGTTGTAATGATTAATGGTGAACAAGTGGAAGAGATTGATCCTGCGAGCAGCTATAGCTCGACGGAAATTGGTGACCGGAGTACAAATGCCCCTTATCTGTTACCGAAAGGGATATTGAATGATTCAGAGTATACAGTTTGGGACGTTGAAAAAGGAGACACGATTTCTGTTTACTTTGAAAATAAACCAAATGACAATTTTGAAATTGAAGTTACATACTTATTAAATGGACAGACGCAAAAGGAAACATTGTCTGGTCATGAGTTTCTCGTGCCTGAAGATCTCGAACCACAGTCGATTTTTATCACAGGTGTTTGGCAGCGTCATATGGTGTCGTTTGGAATTTTTGTTAAGTGACAAGATGGCAGAGAGTCTCATTTTTAAACGGTTACTCTAATTAAATGGGGATGGATCAATTGAATAGATAAATGGTCTATATTTTTCACCCGTATATATTTACTAATATTTCTTTAATCTCCCTTTTTACTGAAAAACGTGATTCTTATAGAATCGCGTTTTTTTTCGCGAGTGGCAGCACATGTGCTAAAGGGTGAGAGTCCCGAATGCATCGGCCAGCCGGCAAGCATTAGCTGACAGATAGTGCGTTGACTGTGAAGTAGCGTGCGGAGGATCTGAAGGCAAACCTCTGAACAGAGCTGATATCCCATGTTGGCACGAGAGTTGGATGACTGTGCAAGAGAACAGAAAGTCCGAATAGCTGGAAACTCAAAGTGTTATGAGGGCTGGATTAGAGGGAAAGTACATGATGTGACCCATTGAGATCTCCCTGCTTCCTAAAGTAGGTATTGATGTTACAAGGCTAAGCCAAGGACACAAGATGAGCTTTAAAGGGAGAAGTCAGAGATCGCCATAGTAGTGGAGAAGCTCATGCCAATGACCTACTGGCGACAGTAGCGAGGACAGCACATGAGTGAAACTGTACACAGATACAGTTGCGAACCTATACCCAAAAGGTGAGGAATCGTGCGAAGGGCGTGACCCATAGAAGAACAATGTGAGTAGGCTTACTTATGACTGCGGAAATAGACAGAAGCTGGACAAGAGCCAAGGGGGCTGATGCCAGGGTGGAACAGAAGGGTACACCGTCTATCGCCGAAATGTGAAATATAAGGTATTGCCATCGGCTACCAACCTTGATATGTTCGACATTTCATATGGAGAAGCAGAAGCAAAGGAAGAAACGAAAGCAGTGGCGTAAGGGGAATAACAGATGGAAAGACGTGTATGGTACAGTTTGTACGACAAAGTGTACAAGAAAGCGAATCTAGTAAGTGCCTTTTATCAAGTAAAGAAGAACAAAGGTGCACCAGGGGTCGATAAAGTAACAATTGAAGGATATGAAGCAAAGCTGGAGGACAATCTAGAAGTGCTCCAACAGAAGCTAAAAGGTAAACGATATCGACCCAAACCTGTTCGACGAAAGATGATCGATAAAGATAATGGGAAGAAACAACGTCCACTAGGGATACCAGCGGTGGAAGATCGCATCGTACAAGCTTCTCTACGGAATGTATTGGAACCTATCTTCGAAGAAGAGTTTCTTCCGTGTAGTTATGGTTTCCGCCCAAGGATAAGTGCTCATATGGCTCTAGACAAAGTTACTGAACACTTGAGAGCAGGATACCATTATGTCATTGATGCCGATCTACAGTCCTACTTTGATACGATTCCACATGATAAATTGGAACAACAAATAAGGAAACGAGTGACGGATGGGTCTATTATCGAACTCATTCACCGTTTTCTCAAAGCAGGTGTCATGGTAGAGGATCTTTACGAAGATACTCCCGAGGGAGCTCCGCAAGGTGGTGTGTTAAGTCCGTTACTTTCGAACATCTACTTACATCAGCTTGATCAACTGATGACCGAACGTGGTCACCGTATCGTCCGCTTTGCGGATGATTTTATCATTCTTTGTAAAAGCCCAAAAGGTGCAGAAAGAGTCATGCGAAGTGTCTCAAGATTTCTTGAGAAAGAACTAAGTTTAACTGTCAATCAAGAGAAGACTAAAGTTGTCGACGCCATGAAAGAGCCATTTACATTCTTAGGGTATGAATTCATTGGCAATATTCGAAGAATAGACCCTAAGAAAGAGGTAAAATTCAAGGAGCGAGTGAGAGAAATTACTCGTAGGAACCAAACAGTTGATATCCAACTCCTTATCCAAGACAAGCTGAACCCCTACATTCGAGGTTGGGCAAATTATTTCCGCTACGGCAATGTGAAGAACAAATTCAAAGAGTGGGATAGTTGGATAAGAAGAAGGTTAAGAATGGTACAACTTAGAAGTTGGAGACATATAAAGAACCTCCATCGCCTTCTTAGAAGGAAGGGATGGAGGGAAGAAAACCTCAGAGGAATCCGTATGTTTGCTTGGCGAAGTTCCAAAAGTCCAATGGTTCATGCGGCGTTAGACAATGAGTTCTTTTCAGAGCTGGGACTCGTAAGTTTATCATCTGTTCATGATGAACGTTATCTCTAGAAGGGATATATGGGAAGAGCCACATGCGAAGATCCGCACGTGTGTGCTCTGTGAGAGGCGTGGTCAGTAATGGCGACGCCTACTCGGTTATTAGATGAAAAAGCTTATTTGAAGGTATGGATAATCTATGGAAGTAGACTTTTTATTTTATTATGAATATTTAAACTCCTAACAGAATAGAGTCTTATTAAACGAACAAGATTCTTTCAGTGAGAGGCTTATTTCCACTCATTATAAAAAAATGAAGTACTGCAATAAAAACCGAATGGGGAGTTACTCGCTCTAACATGTAAGGAAAAACGTTAAAGTAAAACGTTAAAGTAAAACGTTAAGGTAAAACGTTAAAGTAAAACGCTAAAGTAAAACGCTAAAGTAAAACGCTAAAGTAAAACGCTAAAGTAAAACGCTAAAGTAAAACGTTAAAGTAAAACGTTAAGGTAAAACGTTAAAGTAAAACGCTAAAGTAAAACGCTAAAGTAAAACGCTAAAGTAAAACGCTAAAGTAAAACGCTAAAGTAAAACGTTAAAGTAAAACGTTAAAGTAAAACGCTAAAGTAAAACGTTAAAGTAAAACGTTAAAGTAAAACGTTAAAGTAAAACGTTAAAGTAAAACGTCAAACGATGAGGTAGAACAGATGAATATTACGATAAAAGATATTGCAAAAAGAGCTAATGTTTCTATAACTACAGTATCGAGAGTAATTAATAATCAAGATGGTATTGGTAGCGACACTCGGAGAAAAATATTAGAAATCATTGAAGAAGTAGGGTATCGTCCTAATTCGATTGCTAGAAGTATGGTAACGAAGCAAACGAAAACGATAGGGCTAATTATTCCAGATGTTCGTAACCCATTTTTTCCTGAGTTAGTCAGAGGGGTAGAAGATATTGTAAACCAATCAAATTACAGTGTGTTTTTGTACAATACTGACGGAAACGAATCGAAAGAATTGGAATCTTTAAGATTGATAAAAGAAAAAAAAGTAGACGGTATTGTATATATGTGTACTTATGGAAAAGCAAATAGGAAATTTCAAGATGTCGTGAGTCAATCTGATATACCGGTTGTTCTATTGGACCGAGGGTTAGATAACAAAATGTTTCACGGGGTATACGTGAACAATGAGAAGGCAGGATATATTGCTACAAAGCATTTAATAGATTTACATCATAATAAAATTGGATGTATTACAGGTCCTGACCATATTATGAACTCGAAAGAACGACTTAATGGATATTTGAAAGCCCTTACTGAATCCGAGATTAAAGTTGATAAGAATCTCATTGTACCTGGTGATTACCAAATGGAGGGGGGATATATAGCAGCAAAAGAATTACTAGTTCAAGAAAAAGTCACCGCCATTTTTGCATTAAATGACTTAATGGCTTTCGGTGTATATCAAGCTGCTACAGAATTAGGGGTACGAATACCAGATGATTTATCTGTTGTAGGCTTTGATAACCTCAAATATAACAAGCTATTAAACCCTAAGCTAACAACAATTGATCAGTTAGCATATCAAATGGGGGAAGTTGCTGCAAAAATGCTACTAAGACAAATAAATAAAGGTAGAGACATCGTTCAACATTCCATTTATTTAGAGCCTGAACTAATTGTTCGTAATAGCACTAAAGAGAATACGATCTGTTAAATCTAGTTTATTTCTAATTATCGAGCTATTTTAAGGGAGAGAAACATGATGAAAAGAGAATTAATCTTTGACTGTGACCCAGGTCATGATGATGCAATGGCATTGCTGTTAGCTTTATCTTCTGATGCTTTAGACGTGAAGTTGATTACGACAAGTGCGGGGAACCAAACGCAAGAGAAAACATTAAAAAATACTCAAAAGCTACTTAGTTTTATAGGATTAAATGATATTGAAATAGCGAAGGGAGCAGAAAAACCATTAGTTCGTGACCTAATCATTGCAGATAACATCCATGGAGAATCTGGCTTAGATGGAGCGGATTTAGGGGTTCCTACTTTTAATATAAGCGAACGTTCTGCACTAGACGCAATGAAGGATGTGCTTATAAAAGCTGACCAAAAGATTACGATCGTTGCAACAGGCCCACTGACCAATGTCGCTATTTTATTAACCTCTTACCCAGAGCTAAAGGGAAAAATTGATTGTATTTCCTTAATGGGAGGAGCAGGATTCGGAGGGAACTGGACTCCTACAGCTGAGTTTAATATTTTCGTGGACCCTGAAGCTGCAGATATCGTTTTTCGTTCTGGTGTACCTATTATAATGAGCGGGTTAGATGTGACATCAAATGCAAAATTGTTGCCAAAAGATATCGATAGAATTGCAGAAGTGGGAAATGAAACTAGTGAGATTATGGCTTCATTATTAAGATATTTTTCAGTACATTCACCGCCATACTATATATCTAAGGATGGTTATTTCAAAGGGGCTCACATGCATGACCCTTGTGCAGTTGCTTACCTTATTCAACCGGATTTGTTTAGTGGGGTTGAGTGTCATGTTGCCGTGGAAACGGCAGGGAAGTTAACAACAGGAGCAACCGTCGTCGATATTAATCATCGCTCAGGTAAAGATAAAAATGCTAAAGTTTTGTTCGATATTGATCGTAAGCGTTTTGTTGATTTGCTCGTGTCAGCGATCCAATACTTTAGATAATAACGGTTGGAAATATCCGAAAATACAGAAAATAAAACAGATTACAGTTCGTTTCTGGTGCGTTACACTTTTTCGGTCTGGGGGGGATCATTTGGGGAATATTCTCGTTATTGGTAGTTTGAATGTGGATCTTGTTTCAAAAGTACCACATTTGCCGAAAGTTGGTGAAACGATTTTAAGTACAGATTTTCATCAAAGTTATGGGGGAAAAGGAGCAAATCAAGCTGTAGCAGCCGCAAATCTGGGGGCTAACGTCTCTATGATCGGTAAGGTAGGTACAGATGAAAATGGTAAAGGACTTATTAATAGTTTAGTCCAAGCCGGAGTTTCAACCTATGGTTTAAAACAAGATGGTACAACAGGTATGGCTTTTATAAACGTAGATGGCAAAGGTGACAACCAGATCGTCATTGTTCCAGGTGCTAATGATCAACTAATAATCTCTGATATAGATGAGATGAAAAGCCTAATCGAACAGAGCGACTATATATTAATTCAGTTAGAAATTCCACTAGATGTCGTAGAATATTCGATTAATTTAGCAGTTGACATGGGCAAAGAAGTCATCCTTAACCCTGCACCTATGCAGGAAGTCCCAAACGAAATATTACGTAACCTATACGCACTTATTCCGAATGAAACTGAATTACAAGCCCTTACAGGCAAGCCGGTTGCAACCATACAGGAGATCGCAGTCGCTGCTAAACATTTGCAGGCAAAAGGGGTAGGGAGAATTATTGTGACGATGGGGAGTCGAGGTTCCTATTTAATTAATGATGACGAAGAAAGGTTAATCCCGGCATATCAAGTAAATGCCGTTGATGCGACTGCAGCAGGAGATGCTTATATAGCTGCATTTGCAGTTGGAAAAACAAAGGGACTGAGCGATCGAGAAGCTGCTGAGTTTGCGAATAAAACTTCAGCGATTGTTGTCACTAGAAAAGGTGCACAAACTGCATTGCCTACTTTAGAAGAAGTTGAACAGTTTTAAAAGAAGTATTTTTTATACTATATAGTTACATCGAAGGAGGTGGCTTCAAACAGGTATCCTAGTTCATCTTTTGTGTGTAACTAAGTGATTATTGGCTTCTTTTTAGAATGGAGTAAAACTTTGGTTTTAATTAGTGGTAATACGAGGGGTTTAGCAGCAGGATATTTACAAAAATTAAGGGGGTATTTCAAAGATGAAATCCACATCAAAATTCATAGTATTTTTAAGTATTTTTATGATCATCGCTCTGATCGTTGGATGTTCTGGAGGAGAAGAAGAGGTCGATAGTGGTGATTCAGAAGAAACAGCTGGAGCAAATGATTCAACTGGAACTAGTGGAGACACAGAAGAATCACAAACGGTTAACTTACTTGCGCACTCTAACTATGAAGTTGGTTTGAATGCAGTGATTGAAGCATTTGAAAATGAAAATCCTAATATTGAGGTTAACCTAGAACTTGCTCCATTTAATGAGTTAATGGAAACGATTGAAATAAGACTGTCCGCTCAATCATCAGATATCGATTTATTGTTTGTTGATGCTCCCTTAGTTGCCAATTATACACTAAAAGGCTATCTCGAGCCGTTAGATGAGTTACTAGGTTCTAGTGCAAAAGAAAATTGGGTCACTTCAGCTGTAGAGACGGTAACATATAATGACGAAATTATGGCTGCACCAATGAACAATTCAAGTCAAGTTCTCTTCTATAATAAACGCCTATTCGAAGAAAATGACATCCCGTTTCCTGGTGAAGAGGAGCGGTTAACATGGGAAGAAATTACAGATATAGCAAAACAACTGACAGATAGAGATGAAGGTGTATATGGTTTTACATTTGACCGGTTAGACCGAGCTTACCAATTACTTCCTTTAGCTGATAGTTTAGGAGCCTCTATGCTTAGTGAAGATGGACTTACTTCAAAAGGGTATACAAACTCGTCTGAAGCTGTTGAAGCATTTACTTTCTATTATAATTTGTTCAACGAATGGGGTATTAGTCCGAGGATCAATGAAGAAGAATCTATTGATTATTTTACATCAGAAAGGGTTGCGATGTTCCTGGGCTTATCTCATGGTTTACCAAGACTACTAGATAGTAACGTCGACTTTGGTGTAACGTTACACCCTTATTTTGAGGGAGGAGAAGTGGCGACTCCGACAGGGTCATGGAGCATCGGTATATCTAAATTCTCTGAGAATAAAGACCCGTCCGCAAAGTTCTTAGAGTATTTAACATTAGGTGATGGAGCAGATGTCATGTTTGAAGAAGGAGCTACGTTACCTGTACATGTTGATTTGATCAATGAAATTAATGATGACCCGATGTATGATGAGTTTCCGAATAATGTACTGCGTATGGCAGCGCGTGAATCAGAAGAAACAGCGTCACCACGACCGCTTACACCTGGATATTTGGAATGGGATACAAACATGAACAGAGCATTACAAGATATAAAGAATGGTACTGATCCGCAGGTTGCACTTGATAGCATTGTTGATGTTATAGATAATTTGCTAATTAGATACGAATAGTAACTCAACTTGTTTGATGTAGGTATTTTGTAGTGACCAATATTCCACAGACGTTATAAGCTTTATTGAAAAACAAAGTGCATTCGTTGTGGATTTTGGTCACTATATTTTTGCTATAAATATGCTGTTTATGAAATGTAGGTGATTATATGAAAATGCTAAAAAATATATCAACACCATACTTATTTTTGTTACCAGCAATTACAGGTTTAATTTTATTCAAAATTTATCCTATATTTAGTGCATTCATACAGAGTTTATACACAATGGAGTTTTTAACAGCTGAATTAAAATTTGTAGGGATTGCAAATTATCTCTCACTTTATACTGATCCTGTTTTTTGGAATTCACTAAAAGTTACTTTATGGTTTAATTTACTCATCAATCCACTTCAGATTGTTCTCGCTTTTGCTTTGGCAATCTTATTAAATTATAAAATTAGATCAATTGCATTTTTTCGTGGCGTAAATTTTATCCCTGTTTGTGTTTCAATCCCTACAGCTGCAATATTGTGGGATATTATGATGAGTCCCGAACAAGGTGTTATTAACTCAATATTAATTTCACTTAACTTGGACCCACAGCCATTTTTAGCTAGTGAATCACAGGCACTTGGTTCACTCATAGCAATTGCATCTTGGAGAGGTGTAGGATACTGGGCATTATTTTTTCTAGCTGGACTTCAAGAAGTACCTAGATCTTTATATGAAGCAGCTTCGATTGATGGAGCTAGCCGTTGGCAAAAATTTAAAAATGTTACTTATCCAATGATGAAGCGTCCATTAACGTTTGTTGTTGTATCAGTAACCGTAGCTAATATGTTACTTTTTTCCCCCATGTATATATTAACCAATGGCGGACCGAATCAAAGTACAAATGTACTTATGCTTGAGAGTTATAATAGCGCATTTCTTTACTCGAATATGGGAAGAGCTTCAGCGATCGTAGTTACAATTTTAATCTTGACTATTATCATTATTACCGTCCAATTTAAGTTATTAAGACCTAAGCATTAATAAAAAAGGAGTCACACTTATGCGTAAAAAGTCTGGGTTTCCTTGGTTGATTTATTTAATCCATGTTCTAATAGCGTTCATCGTTATAATGCCTTTAGCCTTTGGTTTTGTGTCATCATTCCGACACTTAGATGATATTTTTAGATATATGTCACCTATAACGTGGAGGACCTTTATACCTACTGATTTAACGTTGGATGCTTATATTAATCTATTTTCTGTTCGAGGTTTTGGTAGAGTCTTATTTAATACTTTTTTTGTAACGACAGCAACGATCATTTTTGGTTTGTTTGTTTGCTCCATGGCTGCGTTTGCGTTAAGTGTATTTGAGTTTAAGGGGAGAAATGTGTTATTTGTGTTAGTTTTGCTTACATTTATGATTCCAGAAGAGGTCATTGCGATTCCATTATATAGCTTAGTAAACAGCCTTGGCTGGATCAACACTTACTATGCTTTGATTGTACCAGGTATTGCAAATGGACTTGTAATCTTTTTGTATCGACAGTTTTTTATGGATATCCCCAAGCCCTTGTTAGAGGCTGCTAGAATGGATGGAGCATCATGGTTTAGGATTTACTTTAATATTGTCTTACCGTTATCAAAACCCGTCACAGTAACTGCTGCTTTACTTTTCTTTATTCAGCAATGGGAATCATTCATGTGGCCGTTAATTGCGACAAGAACGCAAGAATTCAGAGTTATTCAAGTAGCTTTAAGTGACCTGAGGACTGAGACAGGAACTTATTGGAATGAATTGTTTGCTGCAGCACTCATTTCTATTATCATTCCAGTTCTCATTTTGTTACCGTTACAACGTTATTTTGTTCAAGGGATTACCAATACAAGTACAAAAGATTAATGGTGTTGTTTAATAAACAAACGATATTGATACAAAACAGCTTGGAGGTATAGTGTGTTGTATATCCTGGGCTGTTTTTTGATGTGATTTTATAAAAAATGAAACGAATCTTTCACCAACTTTTATATTCGACAAAAAGCGGGAAGTGGATGGTCCCGTAAATGATTTTTTAAAATAATAATATAGTCCTATGTAAGCGTTTCACCACTTGTCAGCGCTAAAGGTTTTCATAATTAAATGCGTATTTCTAACAGTCTAAAAAAATGAAATTATCAAAAAATAACTTTACAAGTCTATTTGAGTATAGTAATTTGGAATACATCATTTTATTTTTTGAAAATTTTACGTATAGGGAGATGTATTGCATGTTTAAAAGTAAAGGATTAAAAGCGGGTGCTTTTTCTGCAGCATTGGCGCTTGTGCTTATAGGTTGTGCAAGTGAACCAGACGAAGAAGCTAGTACTGAAGTAGAAGCAGGGACCGAGACTGAAATAGGAACAGAAGATATTGTTGCTGGGGATAACGACCTAATCATTGGTAAGCTCTCTGATGCAACGTCACTCGATCCTCATACCTCAAGTGATATTCCATCCGGGAATATTCAGACAAATCTTTATGAAACATTAGTAAGGTATGACACGGACATGGTGCTTGAGCCTTACCTTGCAACGGAATGGGAAGCGGTCGAAGAAGATGTGTGGGAGTTTACGCTTCGTGAAGATGTTTATTTCCATGATGGTACAGAGTTTAATGCAGATGTCGTAAAAGCAAATATTGAGAGAATACTAGACCCAGATTTAGGTTCTCCACGTGCAATTTTATTAGAAATTATCGATGACGTGATCGTTGTTGATGATCATACCGTTCAGTTTGTCACAGAAGATCCTTTTGCTCCTCTTCCTGCACATTTAGCACACTATTCAATTAGTATGATTAGCCCAGATGTCATTGAAGGTGATTATGCAGCAGTTGAAGATGGTGCTCAATATGGTGACTACGTAAACGAACACCCATACGGAACTGGTTTCTTTACGTTTGACACTTGGGAGAGCGGATCTCAAATTACTTTACAACCAAATGATGAATATTGGGGCGATCATGTTCGCGTTGATTCTGTAATATTCAAAGTTGTACCAGAAGATTTAACGCGTATTGGTGAACTTGAAACAGGTGCTTCTCACATCATTGACCCAGTTAACCCGGCTGACCTTGCCCGTTTAGAAGCGTCTGATGGTGTTGCGCCGTATGTTCGTAATGCAGCGAGCATTACATATCTTGGTTTTAATGTTGAAAAAGAGCCATTTGATGATCCGAAAGTACGTCGAGCGGTTGCAAAAGTTGTTGATAAAGAAGCAATTCTTGATGGAATTGTTGAAGGTACTGGAGAAGAAGCAGTCGGGCCAGTAAACAATACTAACTTCGGATACAGTGAAAATGTTGAAAAATTAGAGCGTGACATCGAAGCTGCGAAAGAATTACTTGCTGAAGCAGGTTATGAAGATGGTTTTGAAACAACGATCTGGACAAACGATAACCGTGAGCGTATTGACATTGCTGAGCTAACACAAGCTGAACTAGCACAAATCGGTATCGATGTTGAAATTGAAGTTCTTGAGTGGGGTGCCTATTTAGATGCAACTGCTGCAGGAGAGCACGATATGTTCATCTTAGGTCTAACTCTTGGAACAGGTGACGCAGACTATCCAATGCACATGCTTTTCCACTCTGATAGTATCGGGAACGGGAACCGCTCTCAAATGAATGACCCTGTTTTTGATGAAATGCTATATGAAGCACGTATCGAACAAGACGAAGATACTCGACTAGCTTTATATGAAGATGCAACGAACTACTTGCTTGAACAATCGCCAATGGTATTCTTATACCACCCAGCACATACAATGGGAGTAAGTGATCAAGTAGAAGGATTCTGGGCAGACGCATCAGGCCTTTACCAACTACAAGACGTAGAATTAAATAATTAAGGTACCGGGGACTTCCCAAGTATTGTCGAAAAAGAGAAAAAAAGTGTGGATTTTGAAGCACCAGGCATTATGCCTGGTGCTTTTTTGAGGTGCCAGGCACCTCCCGAGTTTTGTCGAAAGGAGTGAAGGGTTCATAATTGGTGCATAATTTTTTTGAAGTTAAACGTATTTTTTACCATGACATTCTACTAATAAACTATGAATAGTCATGAATAAAAATAATGAACAGTTAAGGCGATGAGCTGGATCTATCCGCCTTTTCAACATTGTATAGTCGGATTTTAGGTAGCGCGACTCAGACTAATAATACATAAAAATGTTTAAAAATACACTTTACAATGTTCTGATAGTATAGTAAATTTGTATACATAATCATATTCGAGAATAATTATACCGATCAGGAGGATTTATCATATGTTTAAAAGTAAGACGCTAAAGGCCGGTGTTTTTTCAACAGCATTGGCACTTGTACTAATAGGGTGTGCGAGTGAACCAGAACAAGATGCTACAGCAGGGGCTGAAGGAGAAACAGAAATAGACACAGGAACAGAAGAATTAGATGTAGGAGAAAACGACCTTGTCGTCGGTGTACAATCTGATGCATCATCATTAGATCCGCATCTAACGAGTGATGTTCCTTCAGGAAACATTCAGTCGAATATTTATGAAACGTTAACAAAACATAATTCAGATATGGAGCTTGAACCGCTTCTAGCAACAGAATGGGAAGCAATCGAAGAAAATGTTTGGGAATTTACGCTTCGTGAAGATGTCTATTTCCATGATGGGTCTGAATTTAATGCAGAAGTTGTAAAAGCAAACATAGAGAGAATCTTAAGTGATGAAGTTGGCTCCCCACGTACAATTCTTGTTGGGATCATTGAAGACGTTAATGTCGTTGACGAATATACCGTGCAGTTTGTAACAGAAGATCCATTTGCACCACTTCCGGCGCACTTTGCGCACTATGGCATTAGCATGATTAGTGGCGAAGTGATTGAAGGAGACAATGAAGCTGTCGCTGATGGTGGTCAGTATGGTGACTATGTGAACGAAAACCCAGTCGGGACTGGTTACTTCACGTTTAATACGTGGGACAGCGGTTCCCAAATTGTTTTGGATAAAAATGAAGACTACTGGGGTGAAAAAGTAAGTGTTGACTCTGTCACATTTAAAGTTGTCCCAGAAGATTTAACGCGTGTTGGTGAATTAGAAACTGGCGTATCACATATCATCGATCCGGTAAACGCGAGTGACATCTCTCGTTTAGAAGGTAATGATCGTGTTAGTCCTTACATCCGTAATGCCGCGAGTATTTCTTACCTTGGTTTTAACTTAGAAAAAGAACCGTTTGATAATCCGAAAGTACGTCGCGCAATTGCAAAAGTAATTGATAAAGAGGCCATTCTTGATGGAATCTTAGAAGGTACTGGGGAAGAAGCATTCGGACCAATTAATGATACAAACTTCGGTTACAGTGAAAACGTTGATAAAATTGAGCGTGACGTTGATGCTGCGAAAGACCTTCTCGCTGAAGCAGGCTATGAAGATGGTTTTGAAGCATCATTATGGACAAACGATAGCCGCGAGCGTATTGATATTGCAGAGCTTGCGCAAGCGGAGTTAGCGCAAATTGGAATTGATGTAAGCATCGAAGTGCTTGAGTGGGGCGCGTTTCTCGATGAAACAGACGCTGGTGCACACGACATGTTAATTCTTGGCCTATCTCTTGGGACAGGTGATGCAGACTATCCGTTACACATGCTCTTCCACTCTGACAATATCGGAATTGGAAACAGTGTAAGAATGGCAGACCCTGTATTTGATGAGATGTTATACGAAGCACGTATCGAACAAGACCAGGATACTCGATTAGCTCTATATGAAGACATCACAAACTATTTAATTGAAAAAACACCAAAGGTATTCTTATATCACCCATCTCACGTGATGGGAGTGAGTGACCAAGTCGAAGGATTCTGGTCAGACGCATCAGGGATTTATCAACTGCAAGATGTAGAGTTGAACTAGGTGCCAGTCACCTCCCGAAGTTTGTCGAATGGAATAAAGAAAGTGCCGGGCATATGCCGGGCGCTTTTTTTGCCTTACCTCGTTTTCAGTTAATAAGAGATACGAGGTACCTTCGAGATATACCTCGTATAACATATAGCCACTGAAAAAGTTATTATGTCCGTTTGAAAAATCCTTCGCTTTCGGTAGGCTATGCTTCAGATTTCTTGCGGAACTACGCCACTTCCTGTGGCATGCTCGGTATTAGGATGTCCTGTCCGTCGAAATATATCGTAGAATATTTCTTGGAGTAAATACTCTTAGCTATTGTTTTTACTGCGAGAGTCTCCTGATTTTTGAAGGACATTCTTTTCTTTTATTAAATGTTTTCAGTGGCCTCTATAACTTACCTAGGTTCAGTATTCAATAATTTTTCAATTAAAGTTTTGCCTGTGAAGTACTCTGGGACGTTGATGCGATGTACAAGTTGATCATTCAATCCTTCCCGTGTATTGACATTGTAGTGGATCGTAAAAAATGTATCGTAGCCAACATTTTTAGCTACTTCAATTAATTTTTCATTATAATACCCGTAAGGGAAGGCGAGCGAATGAACAGTCGGTCCTAACTCTTCCTCGATTCGTTCTTTAGCTAGTATAAGGTCGAATTGGATCCTTGTTAAATAATCGTCAATTGATTCATTGTGTTTCCGGTTAATATAGATTGCACGTTCTATTCCATCGTACCCTTCAATGAAGTGGTGGTGATCGTAAGAGTGTGTTTGAATATTAATGACTCCAGAGGAGGTCATTTCTCTCATTTGATCCCACGTTAAGTATCTTTCATTTTCTGAATCATTCCTTTCAACATTTGGATAGATTGTTGCTCTGTACCCTAGTTCCTTTAATATTGGATAAGCGTATTCATAATTACTTCGGTAACCGTCATCGAATGTAATTAATAGGGGTTTTTGTGGTAATTTATAACTAGAATCCTCTCGATATTTTACAATGTCTTCATCGGAGATTGTCTCAAATCCTGCATCTATGAGAGCCTCGATTTGTTCAGTAAAACGTTCGGGACTAACTTGTGTATATTCTGTACTTATATTTTTTTTGGGGGCGATGTCATGGTACATCAAACAGTATATATGTTCAGGCTGATAATGATATGCGCTAGTCATAGGCTTAACGTGGATTGTCAATTCAGTTTGTTTGTTGGTGACATGAATTTTATTGTTTTTACTATCATTATGAAAAGGAATATTTAAGGAGTCGAATAAATACCTTGCCGGAATGTATAGCTGTTCATGAATTAGTACCGGCTCTGTCAGCATTTCATGAATCTCGAGATCTGTTGTATAGTACGGTTTATTAACGTAAAAGTTTACTTCTTGTTTTTCTAAGGTAATATCGACTATGCCATCAACGCGATTATATTCGAAATTAGCTTCTAAATGCTCGGAGATAGCTTGAACTGGAATGAGCGTTCGTCCATCTTTTACATATCCGTATATCGTTCTATCCCCGTCTGACTTTGTGGTTGCGTGTACAGAGTTAGCTGTACTGTCAAAAGTAAAAAAAACGATAAATGTCGAAAATATAATGAAAGCAGTAGTAAATATAGAAAAGCTCGTTTTTAGTAAAGCCATCTTTACTTTACTCCCCTCTGTCAGTAAGTTGTTCCTCCCAAATTGTATTTGTACACAAAAATTTCTTACTTATAGTATGAACAGTTTTTATCGATAAATGTAAATTGCATGTGAAGAGGATTTTTTTAGCATTTTTAAGACGTAATTACCAAAAAGTGGCCAGCGGGCTTTCTAGTGTTTAATGATAGAATTGTATCAGAGTATGCTAGAAAGTGAGGAGAACACGGTGTTGGTTAAAAAAAATCATAGTAGGATTGTTGTATTTTTCCTGTTTTTTGTTGTATCTACGATATTAATTGTGCCAAGTGCAGCAGCTAATAATTTTTCTGATGTAAATTTAGATGAGATTAATAGATTAACAGATGATGAGTTTGTAAGTGGTTTTCCAGATGGGAAGTTTCACCCTAATCGTTCGGTTACTCGTGCAGAAGCAATTGCGATGATTGCTCGTACGTTAGACCTGAATGAAGAGCAGAGAACGACACCGTTTATAGATGTGCCTGATTCTCATTATGCATCCGGGGTGATCGCTTCGGCCTATGAGACAGGCCTTGCTGTTGGAGTTTCAGCGGAATTGTTTGAGCCTGAGGCTGGACTAACAAGAGCTCAAGCTGCGGCATTCCTTACTAGGGCTTATGATATGGAATCGATTCAAAGTCGCGTATCGTTTAGAGATGTACCTAAAAGTCACTTTGCTTATGATGTTATCGGTGAATTATCAAGCAGTGGAGTGACAGTAGGTTTTACTGATGGTACGTTTCGCCCTGATGAAAACATTACGAGAAGAGATTTCGCTGTTTTATTAGCAAGAACGATTTATCCGGAATTACGAAGAGAGTATACACCTCCTAGGTTTCAACCGAATCCGAATACGATAGCTACAGCCGAGGTCGTGAACGCACCAGATGGTTTAAACATTCGTACAGGTCCAGGGGCTAGTTATGGTGTTCTTGAGAAGTTGACAAATCATACTAAAGTTCGAGTTCTAGATACAGTAAATAATTGGGCAAAGCTTGATTATAAAGATGGCGTAGCTTATGCCTCACTAAGTTACTTGCAAGTGAAATCTACAACAGATCTTGCACCACTTTTAGGAAAAACAATAGTCGTTGACCCTGGACATGGTGGAACAGACCCAGGAGCTGTCGCAAACAACTTAAGAGAAAGTGATGTCGTTCTTGATATATCCTTAGTTTTACAAAGGAAACTGCAAATGGCAGGTGCTAACGTTGTGATGATACGCGAAACAGATGTATATCCAACAATTACGCAGAGGGTTAACCTTGCAAACAGTTCGACTGCACATGCTTTTGTAAGTGTTCACGCGAATGCATCAATTTATGAATCTGCTCATGGTACAGAAACGTTCTGGAATGACAATCATCATGGTGCGGCAAGCCAGCAACTAGCTGCGTATGTACAACGGCATTTAATCGATCAACTACAAACAAGAGACCGTCGTGTTAAACACGGTGGGTTCGGTGTAATTAGTCATACCATAATGCCTAGTATCTTGGCTGAGGTTGGTTTTATTACAAATAGAGCTGAAGCTGACCGAATTCGTACCTTTGAATTTAAGGAAAAATCAGCAGAAGGTATCTATAAAGGTCTCATTGAATTTTTTAATTAAAATTTAGCAACAATAGTAACCCCCGAGTGTCAATGACACTTGGGGGTTTTATAGTAAAAAAAACAATCCATACTTATTCCCTTAAGCTTTATACCTTATAAAAGTCCTCTCATAAGAGCATACAGAAGGAACATAGCTAGTTTAGTTTAAAAGTCTACTAAGTTGCTCGTCAATGAGAAAGGGTGTTAAATTGATTTAATTGTGACGTGGGAGAGATAGACTATTTGTTATCGTTAGCAATTCTTTGATTTTGTGAGATTTGAACGTTGAGGGGCTATATTACAAATATGTTACTGATACCTTTTGATTACAGAAGTTTATATATAATTATATCCTATGATAGACTACTAAAGTCTTAATGTACGATAATTTCATAAAGGATGATACGATGTTAAAAAAGAGATTTGTAAATGTATTTTTATCATTATTACTACTATTTCCTTTTGCATTACCTGTATTAGAAGAACAGGTAAATGCTGCGGAAGGTGGGGATGACAGTGAGCAAGCTATATTGTCGGCGCAAGATATAGAAGTTGTTAATGAAGCTGTTTTTTTAGTCTGGTTCTTAAAAGGAAATAAGATTGATGCTGCAGATTTTACGATCACTATTAATGAGGAATTGATGGAGGATACTGAATCTGAGTTAAGTATTGAAAAGAATCCTGATGATGAGTATTGGCAATATACATATCAACTGAGAAGCGAGCACTTTCAAGACATAAAGAATTATGAAATGATTGTGGAAAGTGAATATCTAGAAGGCGGACAAATTGACTTTTTTTTAAGTGAGGAAGGTATTCCGTATTTATTTGGAGATAATGATGAATCAGAAAGTGAGCAAAGTACTGAGGATCAGGCAGAAATATACGATAGGTCTATTTCTTATCAAGGTGAAGAAGTTGTCCTTACGTGGAATGTGCACTTTCATAAAGAAATTAACCGTAACGATTTTCACTTAAGCTTAATGGGGGAATCACTCGATGATGAGATTTATGTAAATCATTTATCTGAAGATCATTGGGACTATACATATCATCTATCTACTGATCATTTTGAAAGCGGATGGACGTATGACGTTGTTCTTTGGAGTGAAAAGTTAGCCCAGACAGAAGTGTTTTTTGAAATCGATACTAGTTATATGGACCTTCCTGAAGAAAATACTGATTCGCAACAGCCGACAGATGCTGAAGAATATGATGAAGAGGATATTGTAACAATTCCTAATGAAGAACTTAGAGCTGCGATTTACGAACAATTAAGTATGGAAATTGGTGCAACAATAACGAAACAGCACTTAGAGCAGCTGACAAGTTTCCATTTTTACGGAAGCAACTACGATCTAACTGGTTTAGAATATGCAACTGAACTTGAAGGGCTAACTTTATATAATGAGGAGAGCTTGGACCTAAAAATACTATCGGATTTCTCGAACTTAACGTATTTGTCTATAGATGCACCTAATGTTAGCAATAAAGAAGTTATTTCTGAGTTAACGAGTCTTCAAACTTTACGTTTCTATGCCGGAGAATCATTTGATGATCTTTCTTTAGTTGAACCGTTAGAAAATTTAACGTTACTTTCTTCTCCAGGTGGATCTATTCAAGACTTAACACCACTAAGGGACTTACATAAACTGGAAAGGTTACAATTACCTAGAAATGAAATTACAAATATTGAACCCTTAAAAGATTTAGTAGAATTGGAAGTGCTGACATTGGGTTCAAATTTTATTAAAGACATTTCTGCACTTTCAAATTTAAATGGTCTTCAGCAATTATACTTAGAATCTAACGAAATTAAAGAAGTTAGTCCAATTAATGGTTTAGATAACCTATACTATTTAACCCTTGAAGATAATATGGTTTCGCAAATAGAAGACTTATCAGGTGTTTCAAACTTACAGCACTTAGACTTAAGTGAAAACAACCTTCAGGACATTTCTTTTGTTCAAGGTTTGGATCAATTAGAATCACTTTCATTAAGTGAAAATCGAATAGTTAACGTAGATGCCTTGAATGAATTAAGTCGTTTAAGTTCGGTAGTATTGGATGGCAACTATATTGAAGATATTAATTTGTTACCTAACACCCTTTTTCAATTAAGGGTTGAAAATAATTCTATATCGAATATTGAACATTTAGCTGAGTTATCAGATCTAGCTGTCCTTTCAATTTTTCATAACGACCTTGATTTATCTGATGAATCAACATCAAATTTGCTAGCTCAATTAAGTGAAAGCTTATTTTTCATAAAGTACGAAGATTACATTTATATTCAAGAAGTCACCTCTGAAAGTGTAACGATCATGATTAATGAACAAGAAGCAGAAAATATGGAAAAATTGGTTATTAGAGTAGGGGATCAAGAGAAAAAAGTATTAAAAAACGACTTCGGAAATTTTGAGTATACAATTAATGATCTTAAACCTTCAACGGATTATGACGTTGTTGTAAAAATGTACTCTTCAACGTATGGCGAAAGTGAATATTCTCGTCGTGTATCTACTTTAAGTAGTCCAAAGGAAGAAGAGCCAAAAGAAGAGGAAGAACCGAAAGAAGAAGAGCCAAAAGAAGAGGAAGAACCAAAGGAAAGTGAACCAGTAGTCATTAAGCCTGTCGTAAGCGAAGACCGTATTGCTGAGATTAGTGACGATGATGTGGCGAGTGCTGTAGAAGGGACGTCTTTTTCAGTAGATGTATCCGAGTCTGAGGCAACGTCAGAAAGAGTGGAAGTTAAGTTCTCTAATAAACAAATTGATAGTTTAAGAGAACGCAATGTTCCTACAGTTGAAGTAAATAAAGGCAGTGTAGGTATGGACATTCCCCTGAATCATCTGAATACAGATGAAGGTGAGACAAGTTTCCGTATGGAAAAAAGAGAAGCTGCAGAGCGTCCTTCATTTAAGGCAGTTGGTGACATTTATTCTTTTAATATACAAAAGTCCGGAAAAGATGTCAGTGATTTTGGAGATGAGCCAGTAACTCTTACCTTCCCTGTTAATATTGATGAAATAACAAGCAGTGGTCATTTAAGTGTCTGGTATTACAATGAAGAAACAGATGACTGGGAAGATCAAGGCGGTACGTATCAGGATGGCGTTGTTACAGCACAGGTACATCACTTCAGTACTTTTGGTGTATTTGAGTCAGCAACTTCAGAAGAAGAGGAAAAAGAGAATAAAGATTCTGAATCACAAGAGCCTGAAAAAAGTGAGGACGAATCAGCTTCTTCACCTGAAAGCGGGATTTCTGAAAGTGACTCCTCAGACGGGCAAATAGAAGATGAAGAGGAGCGTGATGTAGAGGGAGAATTCTTATCAGTGAATGATGAACGTGTCTCAAGCGACGAAGTGAACACTGATGGAGAAACCTCAGCTGAAGATGCTGACTATGATGAAAAAAACGATGATTCCACGTCAGAAAGTGATAAAACTGATAGTACACCTTCAGGTGAAACCACCCAAGAACCGGAATCTGAAGGAGCGTTATCAGCGAATGAGGAATATAATACGTCAAATGGCTTTTTGTACATTTTTGCAGTGGTCATTATGTTAGCAGCAGGAGCAGCAATATTTATCTATAAAAGAAAACAAGCAGCATAGATTTAAACGGAAGGTATGTCGTACCTTCCGTTTTTGTTTCACTAGAGGAGAATAATAATAAGGGGTTAGAAAATCATTATACTAACACTTTTGGTTCAGCTATTTAACTTAGACAGAATATAAAGATTAACGTACAAAAAGAAGTCACAATGATAAAGTGACTTCCTTTTCTATTGCCCCTTATAGTCCCAAAGGATTTTCCATTTGTTATCTTCTTTTGCAGCAAATACATCTTGGATCATACGGAAATTGCCATATTTTCCTTTATATTTTTTCGTGACCGTCACTTTATACACCGTAAGAGGCTCTGATTCCTCCATTTTTCGCCAATTATTGATTTTTTTCGCTCGGCTTAACGAATATGAGAATGTATCAACGCCAAAGTGATTCATGAAAACGTGGGAGCGGTCTTGAATATAGTGTCCTCTTGTAAAACGTTCCTTCATTTGTGGATGGAGCATATTCCATGACGATGAAAAGTCCCACTCTTGCTCTAGACTGTAGAATTTATCCACTGCATTTTTTGCTTGGTGTGATGGTGAAAAAAAGAGTACAAGCATAACGATGATCGCAATAACCATCGCAGTACCGATTACAAATAACAACTTAAAAGAAGATCTCCTGTACATACGATTTCCCTCCTTCCCTGTTAAGGGAGGGTTGTATTACATACTATTCGTCCTTATGGAGGATTATGTTATGTTGCGAAGCTAAATGAAGAAGTGGGGTTTAACTTTTTTGGATTCGTGTAAGCTTAAGTGAAGTTCGCTCAACTGTTAGTGGGAATACAAGCAACTAGAAGAATTCGCCTCGGAAACGATTCTTTTATCACTTATGAAATGCTAGTGTGGTCTTAGTTTTCCATGATTTATGAAATGTTTCAAATGTGAATTCACTAGTTTGCCATAAAAGTTTTTATATACAGAAAGCGCTTTCCATAGTATAATTGCCATCGATGGCAAAAGTTTAACACATTTAAGCTGAGGTGATAGAATGAAGGTGGCATTAGCGCATTTTCGTGTAGGGGAGACGGATGGTGTTTCTCTTGAAATGGAAAAATGGAAGTTAGTCCTTGAGCAGTTAGGACATGAAGCTTTCTTTATAGCTGGAAGTAGTGGTGAGTCAGAGGCATATGTGATTGAGGAACTTCATTACCAAAATCCAGTTAACAATAAGTTCGTGAAAAACTGTTACGATCGTCTAGAAGACTATGACACGGCCGACGGATTAAAAGAAGATATTTTAAATTATGCGAAGATTATCGAGGATAAGCTCGTTTATATGATCGAAAAAGAAAGCGTTGACATGCTTATCCCGAATAATATTTGGTCTTTAGGATGGGGCTTGCCAGCTGGCATTGCTTTTACAAATGCCGTTAAAAAGACAGGTGTAAAAGTGGTTGCGCACCACCATGATTTTCACTGGGAAAGGGAGCGCTATTCGAATCCGACGTGTGAATTTGTTAATGACTTACTAGAAGAGTACTTCCCTCCCGACTTACCACAAGTGACACACGCAGTCATTAACCGAATCGCTCAAGGTGAGCTGAGAGAACGCAAAAATATTCCTTCAAATGTCGTTCCAAACGTCTTTGATTTTACAGAAGACCCATGGGGCGAAGATGAGTATAACCGTGACTTCAAAGAAAGTATTGGTATAGGTGAGAATGATGTGTACGTTTTACAAGCAACAAGAATTGCTGAAAGAAAGGCAATTGAGCTTGGGGTTGACGTTGTTAGTGAGTTGCAAAATGAGGAAAACTTGAAGCAACTAAAAAAGTTCGGTTTATATGACGGAAGGTCGTTTAATGAAGACAGCAAGATTGTTTATGTAATGGCAGGTTTGCCTGAGGCAAGTGACGAGTACATCAAACAGCTCATTGAAAAGGCGAAAAACGCTGGTGTCGATATGCGTTTCGTAAATGATAAAATTGAGTCGGCTCGTACAACAGTTGATGGCGATAAGAAATATTCTTTATGGGATGCGTATGTTCATGCGGACTTCATCACTTACCCAAGCATTCTAGAAGGATGGGGAAACCAACTTTTAGAAGGGATTTATGCGAAAAAGCCGATGGTTATTTACGAATATCCTGTGTATGTGACTGACTTGAAAGATAAAGGGTTCCAATTTGCGTCTTTAGGTGATACGCACGAGGGTGAAGAGACTGAAATTGTTACCGTTTCTGAGGAAAAAGTACAAGAAGCAGCTAGTGAAGTTTTGAAAACATTGATCGACCCAGAGTATAGAGAAAATGCCGTTCAAAAGAACTTTGAAATTGGTAAAAAACATTTCTCGTATGCGGCTTTGAAAGACTGTGTAGAAAATTTAGTAGGTTTAACAAAAAAACATTGACTACGGGTGTTGAAAGCGTTATCATCTAATTAAATAAAGTTTTGCTATCGATGGCAAACAAAGAAGCAGAGTTGATGATAATGAAAAGAGTAACAATTAAAGACGTAGCAAAAGCGGCTTCAACATCTGAACGAACAGTCTCAAGAGTCATAAACAATGATGAGAATGTAAAAAAAGAGACTCGTGAAAGAGTGAAGCAAGTCATTGATGAGCTAGGCTTTGAAGTAAACATGGCTGCAAGAATGCTCAAAGAAAAGAAAACAAAGCAAATTGTCGTTTTCATAGACAGGCATGAAGGTTTATATTGGGGCTCCTTCCATAACGAGATCCTCCAAGAGATTCACTTGTCTGCAAGAAAACACGGGTACAGGATGCTCATATCTTCTTCATCAGCAACGAGTTTTGAAGAAGATGAAAACGATGGTTTTTACTTATTGAAAAATGGCCTTTGTGATGGGGCAATTATCTTTGATAGTAAGCCTGGAGATGAGCGGGTTAAATATCTTGCCAACAACAAAACTCCCTTTGTCATTATCGGTAAAGATAATGAAAGGTATGACAGCTCTTATGTCGACCTTGACAACGAATATGCCGGATACCTTGGCGCAAGCTATCTTCACTCAAAAGGATATAAGAAGATTAGTATGTTGCTGGGTAACAAGGACTTCGTTGTTAATAAAGAGAGAATAGCTGGGTTTTTAAAGTACTGTAATGAAAACGATATCATAAGCGAATACAATACAGGGATTTCTAGTATGGAGAGCGCTTATGAAGCGATGAAGCAAATTCTCGAAAACTCTGATCACCGCTGTATTTTTATCTCAGGTGATGAACGAGCGATGGGCATTTACAGAGCTGTATTTGAAGCAGGCTTGAAAATTCCTGACGATGTTGCTGTTCTAGGGATAGATAACATTAAATTGGGTGAATATATGTGCCCACCAATTACAACGATTGATCAACCAAAAAAGGACTTCGGCACAACAGCATTTCAAATATTACTAGATCAATTGAATGGTAGTAAAAGTGCAAAACGGGTGATAATCGCCCCTGAAATTGTGGAAAGATCTTCAGTTTAAGAAGGTCTTCACTTAATTAACTTTTTGCCATCGTTGGCAAATATTATATGTTTTACCAATTAACAAGGAGTGAGAAAAATGAAGAGATCAAAATGGTTAGCTTCCTTAGGGATGGCATCGGTTCTAATGTTAGCAGCATGTGGTGGTAATAACAACGACAATAATGAAGCTACTGCAGAGGAAATTGAAGATGTTGAAATCCGCATGCAAATTGCTTGGGCAACCGATTCAGGTCGTGGCCAAGCGATTCAACGAATTGTTGATGAGTTTGAAGCACAAAATGAAAATATTTCTGTTGACCTTGTTGGAAGTACGCAAGATAACGAACGTTTACTTACACAAATCTTAAGCGGGGATGCTCCAGAAGTTTTACAACTTGCTTATCGTGAAGTACGTAGCTTAGGTGCAGAAGGTGCATTTGTTGACTTAACAGAAGACATGGCTGACGAGCAAGAAAACTATTACGAGCAGCTTTGGGAGTTAGGTTCTGTAGGTGACACACTTTACGGCTTCCCGTGGTTAGGCCATACAATTCAACTTATTTATAACAAAGATATGTTCGAAGAAGCTGGAATTGAAAGTGCTCCAACGAACTGGGATGAGCTATATGAAACAGCAAAAGCTCTTACTTTAGACACAAATGGTGACGGCAACATTGATCAATACGGTTTAGGATTAGTTGGACGTCAATCTCATGATATTACTTGGATGGTTAATATGTTCGTTAACCAAGCTGGCGCGGACTTAGTTGAGACAGATGAAGATGGCAACCACACAGTTGCATTAAATTCACCTGAAGGAAAAGAAGCGCTAGAGTTTTATAAGAAGTTAGTTGACGAAGTTGCACCTCCAGATACTGTAAATAAAGATGGTGGAGAAGTAATGGGAGACTTCCGTAACGAGATTGTGGCAATGGAATTCCAAGGTCCTTGGGGGGTAACAGATATTTGGCAAAACGGAAATCCGTTTGAAGTAGGTACTGCAATGATGCCAGAAGGTCCTGCTGGATCTGCTTCTGAATTAGGTCCATACATGCTGTCAATCCCGACAGAGCTTGAGCCTGAAAAAGAAGTAGCTGCAAAAGAGCTAATTAAATTCTTAGGTTCTAAAGAAGCACAAGAGATGGTTATGTTAGGTGAAAAAGGTGAAGATGGTGAGTACTACCCATTCCGTGTTCCAATGAGAAAAGACTTAGCTGATATGGAATACTTCCAAGAGAACCCTGAGTTTTTAGTATTTATCGAAGGACTTGAGTACCCAAGTATCTCAACTCCAGTTGAACCTTGGTTACAAGTAGAACAAGAAATCTATCAAAGCTTACTAAACCAGCTAGTAAATGGAACAAAATCAGCTGAAGAAGTATTAGAAGAGTTAGAGGAACAAGGAAACCGCATATTAAATTAATTGAATGTCACCTGTCTCTCATTGGTGGGGGCAGGTGACTTCTTTATACTTTTCATCATCTAAATGATAGGATGGCCGCTGTTTTTCAATTAAATGTCTGATCATAAGGAAATGAAGGCTGCTATTTTCTATAAGGGGGATTTATTATGAGTAAACTTGTCCAAAAGTTCAAACAAAATGACTGGACAGGTATCGCCTTTCTTTTGCCAGCCGCAATCACTTTGCTGCTATTTTTAGTCTATCCGATCATCTGGGCTTTTCTAGTCAGTTTTCGTGATATTCGTCCCCTAGAAATGAGGGGAACAGGGTTATTTGAAATGCCGGGTCAGTTCGTCTGGCTCCAGCAATATATTGAAGTTTTTCAAAACCCGCTGTTTTTAAAATCACTAGGTAATACGCTATATTTTGGAATTATTTATATTCCTATTACATTAGTTGCATCAGCTTTGCTTGCTGTTCTTTTAAATCAGCAAATGAAGGGAGTTAACTTCTTCCGTACTGTATTATTTATCCCTTATATTATTTCTGTTGTTAGTGCCAGTTTAATCTTTATGTTCTTGTTTAATGGCGATCGAGGGATGATAAACGCTATATTAATGCAGTTTAATATTGCAGGACCGAACTGGCTTGCAGACTCGCTACTTGCGATGCCTGTTATTGCGATTATGACTGCGTGGAAAAAAATCGGGTATTTTATGCTCATCTATTTAGCAGGGTTACAAAACATTCCGCACACTTTATATGAAGCGGCAAAAATTGATGGAGCGAACGCTTTTCAACGTTTCTGGTATGTAACGTGGCCAATGCTTGGACGCATCACGCTTGTCGTTAGTGTACTGCTTATGATTGACACACTTAACGTTTTCCAAGAAGTTTACGTTATGACTGGCGGTGGACCTGCAGATTCAACAACAACCGTACCGTTTTTAATTTATAACGAAGGGTTCCAATACTTCCGATTTGGTACAGCCTCAGCGATGTCATATGTCTTATTTGTAATCGTTGTTGTAATCACTATTTTACAAAAACGCGCAGTAGATAAACGTTTAGGGTAGGAGGTAGTTAATGATGGATAAGAAAAAAAACCTTGGGTTACAAGCCATGCTTTGGACGTTATGTATAATCTTTCTGCTACCACTATATTGGCTATTCGTATCCAGTTTGAAAAGTGATTCAGAGATTACTCGTTTTCCACCAACATTTTGGCCTGAGGAATTTTATTGGAGTAACTTTGTTGAAATATGGGGTCGTTTAAACTTTACACAAACATTCATGAACTCGATTATTGTTAGTGTATCGGTGACGATTTTAATCGTTATTTTCTCGACGATGGCAGGGTACGCTTTGTCAAAAAAGAAAATTATTGGTAAAAATATGATTCTTGTTGTATTAGTTGCAACAATGACTGTACCTCCAACAGCGCTTTTGCTACCTTTATACTTTATCATCACAAAGTTTGGGATGTATGACTCGCTGCTCTCATTAATCATTCCCTTTGGGGTCACAGTTTTCGGGGTCTTCTTTATGAAGCAATATATGGATGATGTTCCAGACGAATTAATCGAAGCATCACGAATAGACGGCTGTAGTGAATTTCGGATCTTCTGGCAAATTATTGTGCCACTTGTAAAACCAGCGATTGTTACATTAGTGATTATCGAATTCGTAAACAATTGGAATTCATTCACAATGCCGTTAGTACTTCTGCAATCAGAGTCAAACTATACATTACCGCTGCAACTAGGGATCATTGCTTCTGAAAGCGTTGCTATCCCATGGTCACAAATTCTTGCAGCAAACTTATTAACTGTATTACCTGTTGTTGTTTTATTCTTAGTGCTACAAAGACAGTTTATTAAAGGAATTATGGAAGGTGCTGTTAAAGGCTAAGGCATATTTCTAATAAAGAGAGAATGTATACCCCATTAGTTGCGATACGAGCAACTAATGGGTGTTTACAAGCAACTTTGGAGTGAATACGAGCAACTTCGGTATAAATACGAGCAACTTTTGGTTGAATACGAGCAACCTCGGTATAAATACGGAGCAACTTGATGAAAAGTACGCTCAACTATCTTTTATTTTTTTCAAAAACTGTATGTCTGAAAGAGTTAATGCTCAACGGTGAGCAATGTTGTACTTGAAATTAAGAAAGTCTTAATAAAAAATGTGATGTTTACCAAGGATGGTGTTCTTAATGGAAAAACGTTGGGAAATTCCGAGCGAAATGAAAGATCAAATGGAGTCAAAGTTAGTTGCGATATACGGTGAGGAAAAAGGGAAGCAAATTTATCCTCAATTAGAAAAAAGATTACAGCAGTTTAAAGGTTCTGCTTTTCATGAAGAAGGCAAGACATGGGTCGATGAGTCTGATGTAATGCTCATTACTTACGGGGATCAAATTAAAGAAAACGATAAACCGAATTTACAAAGCTTGCATGAATTTATGAATGAGTATTTAGATGGAGTTGTTTCGGCTGTTCATATTCTCCCTTTTTATCCTTACTCTTCAGACGACGGATTTTCTGTTATCGATTACTTTGAAGTAAATCCGGAGTTAGGTGAATGGAAAGATGTTGAAAAAATGGCTGAAGACTTCGAAATTATGTTTGACGCGGTCATTAACCACATTTCTGCGAAAAGCGACTGGTTTGAAAAGTATTTAGCTGGTGATGAAACATATAAGAAGTATTTCATTGAAGCTGACCGGAATGCAGATTATAGTACAGTGACTAGACCACGCGCACTTCCGCTTTTATCTGAATTTGATACGGCAGAAGGAAAGAAGTACATTTGGACAACATTTAGTGCAGATCAAATTGATTTAAACTATGAAAATGAAGAAGTTTTATTAAAAATCGTTGAGCTTCTTCTGTTCTATGTTGAAAAAGGTGCAAAAATGCTTCGCTTAGATGCGATCGGCTATATGTGGAAAGAACTTGGCACAAGCTGTATTCATTTAGAAGAAGCGCATAAGTTAATTCAACTGTTCCGCGATATTTTCGAAACAGTGTCGCCAGAAACGATTATGATAACTGAAACAAACGTACCGCATAAAGATAATATTTCTTACTTCGGTAATGGCTATAATGAAGCACAAATGGTTTATCAATTCCCACTCCCACCATTAACGCTTCATTCTTTCCATACAGGAGATGCATCTTATTTATCAAAGTGGGCAGCTGGCTTAGAAAGAATTTCCGACCAGACTACTTACTTTAATTTTCTAGCATCACACGATGGTATTGGTGTTATGCCAGCGAAAGGTATTTTATCTGAAAAACAAGTAAATGATATGGCAGAAAAAGTTCGTTCACACGGTGGTAATGTGTCGATGAAAGCCAATGGTGACGGAACGGAAAGTCCATATGAGTTAAACATCAACTACTTTGAAGCGTTATCACATCCAGATGAAGGTCAAGAAGTGAAAGTGAAGCGATTCCTAGCATCACAAAGTGTCTTGTTGTCTTTAATCGGTGTACCAGGCATTTATGTTCATAGTTTATTAGGATCTAATAACTATCATGATGGTGTTGAGGAAACAGGTAGGTTCCGTACAATTAACCGTGAAAAACTAAACCGTGAACAATTAGAAAGTGAACTAGAAACAGATGGGTCACAAAGAAATCTAGTATTCAACCGTTATAAAGAACTAATCAAGATTCGTAGACAAGAAAAAGCGTTTGACCCGAACGGAGAGCAAGACGTCTTGTTCTTAAATGACTCTGTTTTTACTTTAAAACGTACGAGCAAGGATAAGCAGGAAGAAATCGTTGCAATGGTGAATGTATCAGAAGAGCAGCAAGATGTAACAGTTATTAATAACAACTGGAAACAAGGCACGACAGGAATGAAAGACCTAATTAGCGGTGAGACTTTCAACTGTGATGGTGACCAGCAATTTACGTTAGCCCCATACTCCTTTATGTGGCTAAAGGGAGAATAAGGAGATTGTTATGAACATTTTCATTGCGCCAGATTCATTTAAAGGTTCGATGTCGAGTATTGAAGCTGCAAATGCGATTCATAAGGGGATTGAACGCAGTTCAGTGTCCGCCAATATTCAAACATTGCCAATGGCAGATGGCGGCGAAGGCACTGTTGATGCACTTATTCATGCACTTGATTGTGAAAAAGTTGTGGAAAAATCAATTGATCCTCTTGGTAGGCAAATTGAATGCTATTATGCGTGGAATGAAAAAAGAAAGCTAGCGATCATTGAAACAGCTGCAGCTTCGGGGATAACGCTTTTAGAGGAAGGCGAATTAAATCCGTTTAAAGCATCTACTCACGGAACAGGTGATCTTGTGAAGTCTGCTTTAAATAAAGGTGCTAAGGAGATTGTTATTGGCCTTGGCGGTAGTGCGACTGTTGATGGCGGTACTGGTTTTCTTCAAGAGCTCGGTGTAAAGTTTTTAGATGAAAATGATAATGCTGTAGAGCGAGTCAACGGTGAATTATCCCGCATTCATGAAGTTGACATTTCAGGCATGGATGAACGGCTCTGCGAGGTAAAAGTAACAATCGCATCGGATGTGGAGAACCCACTACTTGGATCGAATGGGGCAGTCGCAGTTTTTGGTCCACAAAAAGGTGTTGAGCCTGATCAACTTGATCTATTTGAACGAGGAATGAAAAAATTTGCTGATTGCACAGTTCAAGCGATGCATAAAGACTATCGCGAGCATGCAGGAGCAGGGGCTGCCGGTGGATTCGGATTTGCTTTATTATCGTATTTGAACGCAGAAATGCAAAACGGTTTTGACCTTGTTGCGGAGCTTACTTCGATGGAAGAAAAAATCGAGTGGGCAGATCTCGTAATAAGTGGAGAAGGTAAGCTAGATGAACAAACGTTTTTTGGCAAAGGGCCAATGGGGGTTGTTCGTTTAGCTGAGGAAAAAAATAAGCGTGTCATTTTGTTCGCTGGTTCGATCTCAAAAGGATTTGTTGAAAAAGAAAAAGAACTTAGTCACCTCGTTGCATTCCCAATTATTCATGAGCTCATTTCATTAGAGGGGGCGATGGAACGAGGGCCAGAACTATTAGAAGAAGTCGTTTATAAAGTGATGAAGGTATGTCGATAGAACTTGATACTTTATGATAAGCTGTTGAGATTCAACAGCTTTTTTTGCAACTTGTATTAGGTGGGATACAAGTAATTTCGGAGTTAATACGAGCAACTTTGAAGTGGATACAAGCAACTTTGATGTGAATCGATCAACTTATAAAGAAATACGATCAACTTTGAAGTCGATACAGGCAACTATGGACTGAATACAATTCAACTTTATGTAGAAAACGTGCGACCAGCATACCTTGCATACCTTGTTATGAAAGGCTGTATGATTCACAGTATAATTTCCAATGATTTGCAGAAAGTAAAAGAAAATCATCTTTCTTTATTTTTGCTGCACTGTTTCAGGGCATTGCTCTAGTTTTACCCGAAAAGGTGCGGCATTTCGTCATACTTACATTTAGGAGGCATCCGCCATGTGGAATGCCCTTTTTTGGGGGACGTTTGCGGCTTCAGCGACGATGTTTGGGGCAATTATGGCACTGAAATTATCGATCCCGAAGCGAATCATTGGATATATTATGGCGCTTGGTACTGGTGCACTTATTGGTGCAACGACGTACGAGCTTTTGCAGGAGTCGCTTGAAATTAGCGGCTTTATGGAGGTGGCGATCGGCTTTTTAGGCGGAGCAATCATCTTTACGATATTAGATATCTTAATTTCGTATAAAGGCGGTGGGCACCAGCGGAAACAATCAGATCGTGCCTATAAAAAAGATGGAACGTTGTTTTCAGATTCGGGCATCGCTTCCTCAGCGTCTGGCCAAGGTGGAGGGAAAACGTCAGGAATGGGAATTTTTATCGGTTCGGTGATGGACACGTTGCCTGAGTCAGCGATGATTGGAGTGAGTTTAATTGGTGGTCAGTCTGTTAGCCTAGCGCTCGTTGTCTCGGTGTTTATTAGTAATATTCCTGAGGGCTTGTCGAGTACAGTTGGCTTAAGGAAAAGCGGTTTTTCGCGGAAAAAAATATTGATTATGTGGGCACTTGTTGTATTTTTCTCTGCGCTTAGTTCGTTAGCCGGTGCGACACTATTGGATGATGCATCGGACAGTGTGATAGCGATCGTCAGCAGTTTTACTGGCGGTGCGATCATTGCAATGGTCGCTTCGACGATGATGCCAGAAGCCTACAAAGAAGGAGGTCCAACTGTTGGTATCGTCACGTCGATGGGCGTCTTCATCGCCCTTTGGCTGCATTATATTTAGGGGGCCAGTGACCTCCCGGGTTTTGTCGAATGGCGACTAATAGATCAAATGAATAATAAGGAGATGACGTCTTCGCTCATTTTTTGTGGGTGGAACGTTTATTATGTGAGATTATTACCAATACTTCCTAAAGAAAGGTGGAGGTTGGTAAGAATGGACGATGGAAATTTCTTTAAAGGCCTCTTTTGGGGAACGCTATTGAGTCTACCGATTTGGGTAGCCATCATAGCGCTTTTCTAAGGTGCCAGTCACCTCCCCAAATATGTCGAAGACTTTGGTTGGTAAGTAAAAAAACTCCCAGCGGAACATTTCGTCCGTTGGGAGTTTTTCGATTGAAAGAGTAATTGTGAATTTAATTTTTCTTTTGAGATGCTTTTTTAGCTAATATTTCTTTTTTGTTCGTTCGGCATCTTCGTACATTTTCTCAATCACCTCATCACCTCTACCAGGTACTATTTCATCAATTGATACGTTAAGAGCACGAGCGATTAAAGATCCATCATAAACTTCGAGTTCGCTTATGCCTTCTTCAATGTTCTTCAACTTATCCTCAATTAGACATGATAAATCCGCTAATTGTTGTATTGATAGGCCTTTTTTCATTCGGTTTTTACGGATGTTGTTACCGATTATAGCGCTGTGCTCTCGTCGTAGATCTTGATCGTTCATTTTTTTACCTCCAGGTTGTTCGTTTTCTTTCAATTTACGTTGTATTATTAGATATATTTCAGGTACCTCTATCTCAAGAGCTAGGGCTTTATCGTATATATCAGAGGCGTTGGGTTCTCTCTTTCCTTGTTCTATTTCTTCTAAGTGTTTTTTATCTAACTCTGATTTATTTGCTAATTCTTTGATGGACATACCGCGTTCAGATCTTAGAGTGTGGATGGTTTGTCCGGCAATGTATAGAAGTTCTTCTCTATTTACCAATTTGAATTCACCTCAGTTTACTAAAACTTTGCATGGCTGATTATTAATACCTGAATCCGTGATAATAGATTTTGATATGCTTTCCACCTGCTCGCTTTCCGCGGGCGAACCGTGAGCCTCCTCGAACTCCACTCCGTTACGTTCTGCTGGGTCTCACCAGGCTCGCTTTTCCTGCAGGAGTCTCCCAGGTTCCTATCATATCAACGTTATTGGTATTTTATTTGTTTTCAAAATTACCAATTAAACCTTACAAAATTAATTTTTGTAAGATAGAAAATTATATAATTTTAGGTGCTTGAATCAATTTCATAATTCCGCTTTTGCGCAATGAAACCAATGATATTATAAATTTACCATTAAATGTACGTTTTATTTTGAAGTGATCGTAACGAAAGGGGGCGATTCCCAGAGGGTCAGCGACGAGCAATACTTCTTCGAACTGCTTCGAGCTGCGACGAGTAACCGCAGGAGTACTGTTTATCTGTGACGAGTAATCGCAGGAACAACGAGCTGAAGATCCACTTAGGCGAAGGGTAATCGAGCCTAAGTTAGCTGAAGACAAGCCCTCGGGAAAGCGTCCGCCAGTAACGAATTCGAGTAAAAGAATAAATTATTTCATCACTGATTCAGGTAATATATATATATTGGAAAAATATGCTATAATCATTATTACCTTTATTATCCTCATCAACAACCCTCGAGACTTACTTTTTCACTTTTATTTTTCCAAACTAACCTTAAAAATTCAATAAGAAAGGTGGATAGGCGTGGGTAGGAAACGTAGAATTTGGATTCCTAATCAGTTTGTTCATGTAGTTAGCCGTGGTGTGAGGCGTGATCCTTTGTTTTTGGATGAAAATGATCATGTTGAAGCTTTTTATATGTTAAGCGATGTGTATGAAAAGGCACCGTTTGAAATGATTTCTTATTGTTTTATGACGAATCACTTTCATTTTTTGATTCGGACGAGCGAGCAGCCAGTTTCCAAGGTGATGGCCCTTTTTAACAAACGGTACGCGAATTACTTTAATATTAAGTATTGTTTCTCTGGGTACGTGTTTGAGAGTAGGTTCCATTCGACTCCTGTCAATGATGAGCGAGGCATATTGGAAGTGAGTCGGTATATTGATCTCAATCCAGTGAAGGCGAAGATGGTGGAGTACCCAGCAGAATACCCGTGGAGTAGCTATCATTTTTATGCGTCTGACATTGGTGTCCCTCCAAAATACTTCAATCAAAATTTGATCCTAGGCTTTTTCTCAGGCGCCGAGGAAGAACAGAGAAAAGCTTACCGAGAGTGGGTGAGTGGTACCAGAGACCTCCCGAAAAATGTCGAACAACCGTTGAGTGTATGATGTAGGTATAGTTATACACAGAAATTGTGGATTGTGTGGGTATCCTGTGCACAATATGTTAATTAATTTCGATATCTGTTGATAACATTTGTGGTAATTTATAAAGATATGAATATTTTCACTCTATAGTGGCTACTTATTAACAAATTGTTGATAAGTTGTTTCAAAGTTGTGGGTAACTTGTGGACAAGACAAATTTGAAATATCTTATGTTAAATTAACTATCCTCAAACGATTTCCACACAATTTCCAGGTGTTTGACATCTGGAAAACACCTGGGAATTCACAAAAAAACATGGGGTGTTGGGTTTTTAGTGCCTTTTATAGTCTTAGACGAGCCGCTTATTTTGTGTCGGAGGCTTTTTGGTGTCTTGCATCTCGTAATAATAAAATCTTGGAAGCCCATAGTAGATCCAGTAATCATGGAGTAAGGATGTGCTGACGAAGGCGACCATTTGCAAATCTATCATTTTCATGAAAGCACCTCCTTGATTTTGGCACGGTTAGTCAAGAGTGCACCGCTATATCACTCATTTACTCGATTGTAAACGTCCCTTCTGTTAACAACTCGTCATTTACGAAAACACGAACGACATAATCACCAGTTTCTAAAATTCCGTGGTAGTTTGGCTCATGAAAGATGCCGAATGAGTGATCCCAGGTAGGATCTACTTCTTCTTTCCAACGGTCAAACAGTTGTTCACCACCGCCAGCAGAGGCTTTTAGTAAAAAGACTTCGTATGTGCTTGTTCCATAAGAGGAGCTTAGTGAAATCTCATCATAAATGGTTTCGTATTGAGAAAATGTACTTTGTTCACCAGTCACACCATCATCATTCATTCCTGTACCGAATATCATTGTCGCACCCTCACTGCAGCCTGTTATCAACAACATAGAGACAATCGCACAAAAGATAAAACTCCAGAATCTTTTATTCACAGTTATGACCAATTCCTTTCGACTAATAAGGTATTTTCTCCAATGTATGTTGTGGTGTCATTGTCCTATGCGAGGTGGGGGTGATCCTGTCAGTAATGACATGAACATTTCATATTCTCAGTTAAACTAATATCCCTACTACCGACGGCGGAACGTGGAAAATGCTGCAAATTTCTTCTCGTGAAAATCGTCGGCTCTCTATGAAATCCATTTCTGCCGGTGTTCACAATGTTTTTATGTAATGAAGAAAATCGAGCGATCGTGAAAAAAATCGTTGACCAAGTTCGCCCGATAGATTCGTTCTGTTTATCCACCGGGCTCAGGATTCATGAAGAACGTCACTCCACCTTCACTTTCACTTCATCCTGCGCGTTATAGCCAAACCCTTTTCGATTCCACATCGCTTCCTTCGGCTGTACCCTACCTGTAGAATCCGTAGCTCTTGAGAGAATGTTGTACTCTCCTTCTTCGTGGACATCCCAATCATAGTGCCAGCGTATCCAACTATATTTTTCTGGCGATGGAGTAAGCTCGCAAGGGTTCCAAGTCTTTCCGTCGTCAAAACTAACATCAACATTTGTGATATGTCCTTTGCCGGTCCAAGCGATTCCATGGACGCGGTGAGTTCCTTCGTCTAACAATTGCATATCTAAAGGCTGCTGGATCGTAGAATTGACATTCATCGTTGTGACGGGCATTTTCCCGCGGTCACTGTCTTTGTCAGGATAATAGACGTAATCGACCGTTTGGTAGGGGCCCTTAAAAGGTCGATCGACCACCGTTATTTGCTTGATCCACTTTACTGAGGCCATTGCATACCAATCAGGTACGATGAGACGCAGTGGATAACCGTGTTTAAACGTGATCGCTTCATTGTTATATTCGTAAGCAACAATCGTATCGGGATGTAGCGCCTTTTGAAGCGGTAAGCTTCTTGCAAAATAGTGGAGCTCATTTGAGTCCTCGCGTTTTCCGAAATCATACCCTTCAAAAACGACTTCCTTTGCTTCGTCCGCAATGCCAGTATGTTGTAGGAGTGTTCGTAAAGGGACGCCTCTCCAAACCCCTTGGCTAATTGCTCCTTTTCCCCATTGCTCCCCAAACACTTTTGGTTCGAAAAATTCGCGTTTATTACCAGAGCATTCTGAAACTGTTTTAATCGTTTTGGCAGGCAGTGACATCATTTCTTGTATGGAAAAAACTTTTGGTGTTTGTACAGAACCGCTAATTGGAAGCCAGTAAAAAGAGGATGTAAAGCTCGGGTATGCAAAGTGGTTCCGTCTAAAAAACAAGCTTTTATGGATGACGTTCCCTTTTAAAAACTGAATCGGTGTTTCTTGGTTTTCAGGCATCAACTTCTTAGTCGTTAAGTACGGTCTACCTTGAGGACGGTTTGAATGGTTCATAGGGCTCCTTTCATAACAAAATTTTTGCTATTCATTATATGAGTTTTACGGGGAGGGCATGACAGTTGCGACGTCAGCAGCTCTATGTTTTTTAAAATAAGGACCTTGCTTGGATTCCCTCACCCGTACTTTCTCGATCTCACATTTTTGTGATTAATTGGCACAAAATGATAAATCCATGAAAGATATTGAAATCGCTTTCTATATATTTTATACTATTAATAATTGAAACGTTTCACCACCATTCCTGTATGTATAAACAAACATATAACGAAGAACAAGACTTCGCATTATAGAAACGTTTCTTCAATAAAAATAAAACATTTTGATTACATAGATTCCATAGGGATTGAAGGGGGATATGGTTTTGCAAAGAGCAGATTTACTTTCACTATTAGATAAACTGACAGTAGAAGAAAAGATTGGCCAGTTGATTCAATTGGCTCCGCCATTTTTTGAAGGGGCGAAAAGCGAAGGAGATATTACTGGTCCACTTGCTACAATGGGTGTTACGAAAGAGGATGCTCGTTATGCTGGATCGGCGTTAGGGGTAGCTGGAGCAGATGAAGTGAAGGCGATTCAAGATGCTTACCTAGAGAAAAGCCGCCACAAAATTCCATTGCTGATGATGGCTGACGTCGTTCACGGTTATGAAACGATCTTTCCGGTTCCATTAGCGATCGGTTGTTCTTGGGATTTAGAACTTGCAAAAAAGAGTGCGGAAATTGCTGCAAAAGAAGCGACGGCTTCAGGTATTCACGTCACTTTTGCCCCGATGGTTGATTTAGTTAGAGATCCAAGGTGGGGAAGAGTGATGGAATCAACAGGGGAGGACCCACTGTTAAATAGCTTATACGCAAAAGCCTTTGTGAAAGGGTATCAAGGAGAAGATTATCCCGAGAGTCATGACCATCTTGCCGCTTGTGTGAAACATATGGCAGCTTATGGTGCACCTGAAGGCGGGCGTGATTATAATACGGTCGACATGTCAGAAAGGCAGCTTCGTGAATATTACTTGCCGGCATATAAAGCAGCATTAGATGAAGGTTGCGAAATGGTGATGACTGCTTTTAATACTGTTGATGGCATTCCGGCAACAGGCAATAAAAAGCTGATGCGTACGTTGCTTCGTGATGAATGGGGTTTTGACGGTGTCGTGATTTCTGATTGGGGCGCAGTGAAGGAAATGATTCCTCATGGCGTTGCAGCTGATGAAAAAGAAGCGGCATTAAAAGCGATCAATGCCGGTGTTGATATCGAAATGATGACAGCTTGCTACGTCAACCACTTAACAGAGTTAATTGAAAGCGGAGACATTTCAGAAACACTACTCGATGAATCGGTTTTACGAATTCTTGAGTTGAAAAATAAATTAGGATTATTTGAAGATCCGTATCGAAGTGCTACAAAAGAAAAAGAGACACAAACTGTTTTTTCAAAAGAGCATCGTAAAGTAGCACGTGAACAGGCAGAGAAATCTTGTGTCTTATTGAAAAATGAAGAAGGGGTTCTGCCTCTAGAAAAATCGAGTAAAGTGGCGGTAATCGGTCCTTTTGCAAAAGGGAAGGACATTCTTGGACCGTGGTCGATGCAAGGAAAAATTGAAAATGCAGTCCCTCTTGTAGAAGGGATGCAAACGTATTTTTCACCAGATCAACTAGTCGTTGCAGAAGGTTGTGGCATTGAAAATGGTACGCCAGAACAGCTTGAAGAAGCCCTTCATGCTGCAAAGCAAAGTGATGTCGTTGTTCTTGCCCTAGGCGAATCTTCTGATATGAGCGGGGAAGCCGGTTCATTAGCAGATATTCGCTTACCTAAAGTGCAACGTGAACTAATTAGAAAGGTCAAAGAATTAAATAAGGAGCTCGTCGTTGTTCTCTTTAACGGAAGACCACTCGACTTAGATGGGGTTATTCATGAAGCGGATGCGATTCTTGAAGCGTGGTATCCAGGTACAGAAGGTGGAGCTGCGGTTGCTGCCTTACTAACGGGTCATGCTAATCCATCTGGACGTTTATCGATGTCGATTCCTTATTCTGTCGGACAAATTCCCGTTTATTACAATTCCTTTAATACAGGGCGCCCACAAGGGGCACCGAATGCACAAGAGCGTTACGTATCACAATACTTGGACATTCCGAATGAACCGCTGTTCCCGTTCGGGTATGGAATGAGCTACACGACTTTTGAATATCGTGATGTGGCGTTATCGAGTACTACGTTAACCCAAAATGAACCAATCACGGTGACGGTGAAAGTCGCTAACACTGGAGGCGTTGAAGGGGAAGAAGTCGTTCAATTGTATGTCCGTGATGTTGCAGGAGAAGTGATTCGTCCGGTAAAAGAGCTAAAAGGGTTTGAAAAGGTCACCATTGCGCCAGGTGAAGAAGAGACAGTGGAATTCACAATTGAAGAAAAAGATTTAAGGTATCACCATAGTGATCTTGAGTTTAGTAGTGATAACGGTGAGTTTGTGGCTTATGTCGGTTCGAATAGCCGTGATACAAAGGCGTACCCGTTTACGTTAGTTTCTAGTAAATAACGAATCAAAAGTTCAGCAATCTCGCTAGAACAATGTGGATTCAAAAGAGCGTTTACGGAAAAATAAAATGAAGCAGTCATAAAATGGGGGAGACAAATGACAAAAGTGACAGTCGATCAAGTAAAACATGAAGTGAAGTCAGGGCAACATCGCTTTACATTTTTAAATAGTGGCGACCTATACAATGTGTTTTATGCAAACACAATGATTAATCAATGGTTCTCAAATCCGATTGATGGTGCGTTAAATAATCTTTATTTACGCATTTATGAGGGAGAATCGATTAAACAAGTTGAGCCGCTTTTAGGCGTTCAATCAAAAAGCGAAGTGGCTTTCGGTGAATCAACAGTTGTTTGGCAAGGAGAGGTTGACGAGCTAGCTTATACGGTAACATTCTCTTTATCAGAAAAGGGATTTTGGTTTTGGGAAGTGGAAGTGAATGCCGAAGAAGCGGTCGTGGATGTTGTTTATGGACAAGATGTCGGGTTAGGAAATCCAGGCATGGTGAGAACGAACGAAGCGTATACATCTCAATACATTGACCATACCGTTTTTAACGATGAAAAAAGAGGATATGTCGTTTGCAGCAGACAAAACCAGCCTCAAGATGGTCAATTTCCTTATTTACAGCAAGGTTCTTTAGCAAAGACAGTTGGTTTCTGTACAGATGGATTCCAGTTTTTCGGCAAGTCTTATAAAGAAACGAACAAGCCTGAGATTTTGGCAGCAGTAGAATTCCCGAACGAAACGTATCAATACGAGTTTGCTTATATCGGGCTAGTCACTGAGAAGATGATGGTGAAAGGTACAGCGGTTATCCCGTTTTACGGTTTGTTTAAAGAGGATCATCCTGAAGCAATTAACGAACTCGAGTTTCAAGATGAACTGACTGAAGCTTGGGCAGAAGTTCAAGCAAAATCTGCCGAATTTAAAAGTGAGAAGACACAAGCCGTACAAACAAAGATCGGTGAACCGGTAAAAACGTTAGACATGACAGAAGAGGAAATTGCGGAATATTTTCCTCAACGCCAGCTAGAAGAAAGAGAAAATGGGAACTTACTCGCTTTCTTTACGGACAGCTATGAACATGTCGTTTTAAAGGAAAAAGAGATGATAGTTGAACGACCACATGGGCACATTCTTATGTCAGGGAACAACCATGATCTCGACACAGATGTATTAACGTCAACGTCTTATATGTACGGAATTTTCAACGCTCAACTTGTCGTTGGAAATACGAATTTTAATAAAATGATGACAAACGTAAGAAGTCATTTAAATGTGATGAAAACATCAGGACAGCGAATTTATATCGAGGAAAATGGTTCGTATCATTTATTAACGATGCCTTCTCTTTATGAAATGGGCTTTAACTTTAACCGTTGGTATTACAAAACGGAGGATGACCTAATAATTATTACGAATTATACAGTTGTTGATTCAGCCGAACTTCATTTACATGTTCAATCGACACAAGGGAAGCAGTATCGTTTTGTCGTGACAAATCAAATAAGTTTAAACAACAACGAATATGATGCGCCATTCCATTTATCTGAACGAGACGGGAACTTTGTTTTTACTGCAGATGAAGCATCGGAAAGTTATAACATTTACCCTCGTTTACAATACAGTCTTTCGTTTGATGCTGAGAATGTAAGCGTTGGTGATGAAACGGTATTAGCGGAAAATGTCGATCAGGGTGCGGCTTCATTAGTTGTGTTTGAACTTGATCCGACTGATGAGTGGTCGCTAACTGTTGTCGGATCCCTTGATGGAGAGGCGACACCAGCTGAGAATCGTGATTTCACGACGGAAGTAAAGAGGTACCGTAACTATTATCAAAGCATGTTAAACGGGTTTGAACTTTCGTTTGGCGAGGAAACTTCTGAAGAATTGAATAAAATGAATGCTCTTGCGTGGTGGTATACGCACAATATGCTCGTACACTATTCCGTTCCTCATGGCTTAGAGCAATACGGAGGAGCGGCATGGGGCACAAGAGATGTGTGCCAAGGGCCGACGGAGTATTTCTTTGCGACGCAAAAATATGAACAAGTGAAAGACATTTTACGAAAAGTATACGCTCATCAATATGAAGATCAAGGTGACTGGCCGCAATGGTTTATGATTGATGACTATTACAAAATACAGCAAGATGACAGCCATGGCGATATTATTGTTTGGCCATTGAAGGTCGTAAGCGATTATTTAACGATCACAAAGGACTATGATTTCTTACAAGAAGAGATTCCTTATACTTCACGTGAGACATTTGGTTTTACGGAAAAGAAAGAAACATTACTCGATCATGTGAAAAAACAACTGGCTTATATTAAAAACCATTTCTTACATGATACTCACCTTTCTTCTTATGATGATGGAGATTGGGATGATACGTTACAGCCGGCCAATCAAGATTTAAAACAATATTTAGTGAGCAGCTGGACCGTTGCTTTAACGTATCAAGTCATTCATCAGTTAGGCAATGTGATGGAGGAAGCGGACCCAGCTGAATCTGCAACATTAAAAGATCTTGCTGCGGGAATTCAGAGTGACTTTGAACGTTATATTCTTGATAGTGATGTCATCCCTGGTTTTCTTTACATGGAAGACCAAGAAAAGCCGGAGAAAATGTTGCATCCAGAAGATACAAAAACAGGGATTGATTATCGTTTATTACCAATGCAGCGAAGTATTATCAGTGAGTTAATTTCTCCAGAGAAAGCAAATGCTCATTATGAATTAATTAAAGAGCACTTAGCTTGTCCAGACGGTGTTCGACTCATGAATCAACCAGCGAAATACACCGGTGGAGTGAGCAAACACTTTAAGCGTGCCGAGCAAGCGTCGAATTTCGGACGAGAAATTGGCTTACAGTATGTTCACGCACATATTCGTTTTGTGGAGGCGATGGCAAAGCTTGGAAAAACGGATGAAGTGTGGAACGGTCTGCAAACGATTAATCCAATCGGAATTAAGGATGTCGTGCCAAATGCTGAGCATCGCCAAAGCAATGCGTACTTTAGTAGTTCGGACGGGAAGTTCAATACACGATATGAAGCGGCTGAAAAGTTTGGTGAGTTGAAGAAAGGTAATGTCCAAGTGAAAGGCGGATGGAGAATTTACTCGAGCGGCCCGGGGATCTATCTAAATCAGTTAATCTCACAATGTCTTGGTATTCGTCAAGAAGGCGGAGATTTAGTGATTGATCCAGTATTGCCTGAAACCTTTGATGGGCTTACATTGAAATATGAGTTTGATGAAAAACAAGTCACGTTTGTTTATCACTTACGTGCGAGTGAGAATGAACTAACGTTAAATGGTGAAAAAGTTCATTTCGAGACGCTCGAAAATCGCTATCGTGAAGGTGGCTTTAGATTGAATAAGGATGCAGGCTTTGTTCAAGATCGTGAAAACAAGGTTGATATTTATTTGAAGTAGAAAAATAAAAGTAAAAGCGGTATAGTCGATGGAGGTTGATATGTATATGTCAGCCTCCATTTGACTTTTGAAAACGTTTTACATAAAATGAAATGAGATATTCGAAACGTTTCACCCTCTTTTGACGGGAAGGAGAAAATAAAATGGCTACGATAAAAGATGTTGCCAAATTAGCTGGAGTGGCTGTATCAACAGCATCCTATGCACTTAACGGCACGAAGAAAATTAGTGAAAATACAAGAAGAAAAGTGATGGCTGCAGCCAAAGAGCTTAACTATCAAAAGAATGGTTATGCCATGGATTTGAAAATGAATAAAACGAATATGATTGCGCTTATATTAAGCGACTTAATCGGTCCTTTCTATTCAGAGCTCATTCAAGGTGTTCAAGAGGTCGTTATGGAGCACGGATATGACTTAGTCGTATGTAGCTCTTACGGTGATGAAAGTTCAACAGCAGCAAAGTTTTTGCGTGAAAAAAGAGCCGATGGTGTCATCCTGTTAGCTCATAATATCGACACACAGTTGATTGTCGATTCTTCTAGAAAAGGGTTTCCGATTATTGTATTGGATCGTGAAATGCCTAATGAGCAGGATATCATTAGTGTCAATGTCGATAACTCAGCAGGTTCGTATTCGGCAGCAAACTATTTGGTCAATCAAGGGCATAAAAGCCTTGCTTTTATTAGTGGACCGAAAACATCACTAGATAGTCAATTAAGATTGGAAGGATTTAAAAAGGCTCTAACAGAGAACGACTTGCCGTATTATACGAAGTGGAATATAAACGGAAAGTTTACGAAACAAGGTGGATATCAGGCGACAAAGATGCTTATCCATCAAGGGGAATTACCCGAGGCTGTTTTTTACGCCAATGATGAAATGGCGATTGGCGGACTAGAAGCGTTTAAGGAAAATGAAATTGATGTGCCAAATGATATTTCAATCATTGGATTTGATGATATTCAACTCGCTCCTTATGTACAGCCACCGTTAACGACTGTTAAACAACCGATGTATGAAATGGGAAAATTATCTTCACATTTAATCTTTCAAGTCCTAGAAGGTGAAGGTGTGAAAAACGCTTATTCACTTGAGACGGATATGGTGATTCGAGACTCTGTGAAGGTTTTAAAACCGTAAGTGGTAGGTTGATCAAAACGAATAAATACGTTCTTTTCATGTGATAATGATAATGAAAGGTTTCATGAGGAAATCTTTCATTTTTCTTTTTTTTAAAAGTGTATAAAAACATATTGAAAACGGATACATGTTCATTTATAATGAATTTATCGAAACGTTTCAACTAACTTTTTTCAACGATACTGATTTCTATCAACTGATGTTGAAAAAAGAAGGGGGAGGAGCATAGGTCAAGAGATAATGAGAGAAAAACATTACATATTTAGACGTATGTAATGGAAATGACTATTGTTTTTCACATTTTTATTTTGTAATAAAATGAAACGTTTCACAGGAAGTGTAACTTTGAATGATGTAATCTAGTCAATATTATAAAAAAGGGGAGAAATACGATGTTTAAAAAGTTCCAATTACTTTCAACTTTATTGATTGGTGGAGCAATGTTGTTAACTGCATGCGGTGGTGGCTCAGAAGAAGATCAAGAGATCAGAGTCTGGGCAATGGGTGAAGAAGGAACATTACTTCCGGAATTAGCGGAAAAATTCGAAGCGGAAAACCCAGATATATCAGTAAATGTTCAAGCAATTCCATGGGGACAAGCTCATGAAAGACTATTAACAGCTGTTGCATCTGGTGAGGGGCCTGACGTTCTTCAACTAGGAACTTCATGGGTACCTGAATTTGGTGATGTAGGGATGATGCTTGATTTATCTCCTTACCTTGATGAATACCCAGAGTTTAATAAAGAGAATTACTTTGATGGTGCAGCTGAATCAATGGAATATAATGATGAGCTTGTAGGTATTCCATGGTATGTTGATACACGTGTTTTATACTACCGAACAGACTTATTAGCTGAAGTTGGTTATGATGAAGCTCCGGCAACTTGGGAAGAATTAAAAGATGCTGCAACTAAGCTTGCAGATCGTGGTGAAGACTACTACGGTTTTGACATTGACCAAAATGACCAGTTCGTTCCATTTATGTTTGCTTGGCAAAATGGTAGTGACTTCATTGATGAAAATGGAAACACTGACTTTACAAGCCCTGAATTTGTGGAAGCGATGGAATTTCACCATAGTTTCTTTGCAGAAGGTGTAACACCAACATCAGGCCAGTTAGAAATTGTCCAATCATTCAGCAGCGGTGTACAACCGATGTTCCAAAGTGGACCTTGGATGGTTAACATCCTTAATAATGAAGCTCCAGAAATTGAAGGAGACTGGGCTGTAGCGACTCTTCCTGCAAAAGAGACGAATACTTCATTTATTGGTGGATCGAACTTAACTGTTTTCCATAACACAGAAATGGTAGAAGAATCTCTAGAATTCATTTCATTCTTAGTTGATGAGCAAACGCAACTAGAGTGGTATGAAATCTCAAATACATTACCTTCTAATGTCGATGCATGGAACGACCCAGTATTAGAAGAAGATGAAATGCTCTCTGTTTTTGGTGAGCAGCTTGAAGAAACAAAAGCATCACCTCAACTTCCAGAATGGGAAGCAATTGCTCAAGAGATGATTAGATCCATGGAACGAGTAAATGTAGGTGGAGAAGATTTACATGAGGAACTGGACAAGTTCAGAGATAAAGTTGAAAATGACATCTTGTCTGAATAAACAGGTATAATCGATTAGGTGGGGAGCTGTCGATTAGTCATTGGTATCAAACCAGCTAATAGGCGGCTCTTCCCTTTATATTAAGAAAAAAATCATTGTTTAAAATGTTAGGGGGGAGAAGGTTGGGAAGCTTTTTTAAGACCCTTTATAGAGATCGACATCCATACTTATTTATAGCTCCTGCATTTCTGTTGTTACTAATGTTCAGTCTGATTCCTATCGTAGTTGCCTTTTTTATCAGTTTTACAGACATTAACTTGAGGGGATTAGCTGATTGGTCTCAAATTAGCTTTGTTGGACTTGAAAACTATATAAAGTTATTTAACGATAGCGTCTTTATCACTTCGATTTTCAATACGTTATTTTACGTAATCCTTGGTGTACCACTAGTGATTGTATCTTCACTTAGTGTTGCATTACTACTTAACTATGGAAAAGAAAAGATTTTTAATTTCTTCCGGGCAGTCTACTACATGCCGTCGATCACGAATATCGTAGCTGTTGCAGTTATTTGGGGATTTTTATATAACACGCACTATGGTCTCTTTAACTATTTTCTATCTCTTGTTGAGATCGGTAGAGTACCATGGCTTGAACAGCCTACTCTGGCCAAAATATCATTAATTCTTCTTGCCGTTTGGAAAGGGATCGGAATTAATATGATCATCTTCTTAGCTGCATTACAAGGGATTCCGAAAGAATACTATGAAGCAGCGAAAGTGGATGGGGCCAACCGTTTACAGATTTTATGGCATGTCACGATTCCACTTTTACGCTTTGCAACGTTCTTTATTACGGTAACAACGTTGATTGGATGGCTTCAGTTCTTCGAAGAGCCATACGTTATGACGAATGGTGGACCGTTAGATGGAACCTTGTCAATGGCGTTATTTATTTACAGAAGCGGTTTCCGATTAAGTGAATTTGGCTATGCAGCTGCTGCATCCTTTGTGTTATTCTTCATGATTATTATTGTGACATTAGTTCAATTTAAATTCCGAAAATCTGATGTGGAATATTAATGTTATGAAATCAGATTCGTTGCTAATGTGGGGGTGAAACGACGATGTCATCAGTAACAAAGCAGAAATTAGAAAAGGGTTTTATGATTTTCTTGTTGGTGGCAGGAGGAATTATTATTTCCATCCCATTTATGTGGATGTTATTGAGCTCCTTTAAACCATTAAATGAAGCGGTACAAATGCCGCCAACATTTTTACCACAAAATCCTACCATTGAAAATTATATCGCATTATTTACAAACTTGAACTTTGGTCTTTATTTAAGAAACACTCTCATCATTGTTTTCTTCTCATTTATCGGCCTACTCTTTAATGGTATGGCAGGGTATGCTTTTGCGAAGTATGAATTTAAGGGTAGAAAATATATTTTCTATACCATTCTTGCGACAATGATGATTCCTGGTCAAGTAACAATGATCCCAGTATATTTAATTCTTAACCAATTGGGATTAACGAATACGATGACAGGGATTATTTTACCTGGTCTTGCTGTAGCATTTAGTATCTTTTTATTCAGGCAGTTTATGATGACGATACCGGATGACTTAATTGAAGCTGCGAGGCTTGATGGGGCAGGAGAATTTTATATTTTCTTTAGACTTATCATTCCGATTGCAAAGCCAGTGTTTGCGGTACAAGCGATCTTAACATTTATCGCCGCGTGGAACAGCTTCTTATGGCCGTTAATTATTGCGAGCGATCAGCGTTTGTATACGTTATCTGTAGGTCTTGCTCTATTAGAAGGACAGCATTCTAGTAATTTTGCTCTACAAATGGCTGGTGCGGCGTTTATGGTCATACCAATTATTATCATCTTTGCGTTCTTCCAAAAGTATATTATTGAAGGCTTTACGATGTCAGGGTTGAAATAAGTATAGTATTAAAATATTAAGAACGATAATTCATGTAAAAAACTCCTAACCATTAATAAATGGTTAGGAGTTTTTTGTGATCTAGATATTGAAGAAGAAACTAGAATTAACTAAACCTTATCTGTGCTTGTTACAATACTCTTTGACAATAAACACTCTTTATTTTTTGTAAAAGTATTTATTTTTAGAAAATTGTGTGTTATCTTATTAATCAAGTAAGCGCTTTACCAAAAAAAGGTGTCATTTAGGGTGGTGGTTTTAAAAGAATTATTTCCGATATGAGAGAATCATGAGGAGGGTGCATAGGAAACATTCATGCAAACTATAAACCTTGAGTAAGAAGAAGTTAATGTTAAAGGGATTAATTGTAAGCGTTGCCATTCAATTACTCGGCTGTGAATGTTGATTAATGCAGACTCATTATTCTTTTTCTCGTAATAGATTTACTAATAAAAAACACACCTAGTCATAGCAATGATAAATATCATATTGGAGAATGTGACATTTTTTTAAAGTGTAAGGAAAGCGCTTCCCTATATTTAAACTAAAATTCAGGAGGGTAACGATGATTAAAAAGTATTTACTTATTCTAACTGCAATAATGATAGGTATTATTTTGGCCGCATGTAACTCAGAGTCAGATGCTAGTGGTGATGGAGAGGTTGAACAGTCAAATGACTTGACTGTATATGCAGCTTTCCCTGAACAAGAGTCTTTGTATTACCTTCAAGCATTTGAGGAGGAAACAGGGATTAATGTCAACTTTGTTCGTTTGTCTGCTGGGCAAATTTTAGCGCGTGTTCAAGCGGAAGAGAACAATCCACAAGCATCCGTTTGGTATGGTGGTCCTTCTGATACGTTTATCGCAGCAGCACAAGCAGGACTTTTAGATAGTTATGAGCCTGAAGGGGCGGAACTGTTGCCAGAAGAATTTGTTGACGAAGACTGGAACTGGTCTCCGTTTTATGTAGGTGCTCTAGGATTTGCATCTAACTCAGATTGGCTAGAACGTAATGACTTAGACCCTCCATCAAGCTGGGATGATTTATTAAAACCAGAGTTTGCAGACAATGTTAGTATTGCTCACCCGGCATCATCTGGAACAGCGTATTCTGTTCTTGCAACGTTAGTGCAAATGAAAGGTGAAGAAGAAGCATTCGAATATCTACACAAACTAGATGATAACATCAGACAATATACACAATCGGGATCTGCGCCTGCAAATAACGCAGGATTAGGGGAAGTTGGAGTAGGGATTGCATTTGCTCACGATATTCTCTCGCCAATGCAAGAAGGTTATCCAATAACTTTATCATTCCCTCAAGATGGAACAGGATATGAAGTTGGTGCGGTAGCATTAATTAAAAATGGCCCTGCCGATGAAGTAGACAATGCTCAGAAGTTTATTGATTGGGCAGTTAGTAAAGAATCACAAAACTTATTTGAAACTTCTGGACATTACAGATTACCAGTAAACCCAGAAGCGAATGTACCTGATGGCGCTACACCTTTATCAGAGTTAGATATCATTGATTATGATGCGGTCTGGGCAGGGGAAAAGCGTGACGAGTTAATTAATCGCTTTGATGATGAGATCAGAGGCGAGGAATCTGCACAATAAAGGGGTAATTTTTAATATGTCTTGGAAGAAGGCGTAGAGCCTTCTTCCACTTATAGAAGGGAGAAGGTGTCACTTTGCAACTTTCTACTAATGTCAAAAAAGGCTTAGAAGTTCAAAAAACGCAGTTAAAAAGGTTATTTAAACAGCCATTATTATTACTAGTTCTCGGTTTAGTTTTTACCTTCTTCTTTATCTTTGCTGTATATCCCTTATTTCAAGTATTTAAGGTTGCGGTATCTGGAGAAGAAGGGTTTAGTATCTCTCACTTTACTGGAATGTTAACGAATAATTTCTTTTTACAAACGCTATGGAATAGTGTGCGTTTAGGTTTAATGTCAGCATTCTTTGGTACTTTGATTGGCTTTATTTTTGCTTTTGCAATAACAAGAACAGAAATGAAAGGGAAGAAGTTCTTTCACCTCATTGCACTACTTCCAATTATTTCACCGCCATTTGTAATAGCGCTTTCAATGATTTTACTATTTGGAAGGAATGGTGCAATTTCTAATGGTGTGTTTGGGATCATCGATTCAAACATTTATGGGCTTGGAAGCCTTGTATTTATTCAAACATTGGCTTTCTTTCCAATTGCATACTTAAGCTTAAAAGGGGTATTAGAATCCATTGACCCAGCGTTGGAAGATGCAGCATTAAATATGGGAGCATCACGTTGGAAAGTATTTAAAACGATTACGTTCCCACTAGCATTACCGGGTGTTTTTAGTGCATTACTTCTAGTATTTATCAAGTCAATTGAAGACTTTGGAAACCCGATGGTTATAGCAGGTGATTACAATACATTAGCTGTGCAAGCTTATTTACAAATTACAGGAATGTATAACATAGGCACAGGTGCATTTTTGGCCATGGCTTTACTACTTCCATCGTTAACAGCGTTTTTAGTTCAAAAATACTGGATTAGCAAAAAATCGTATGTAACTGTAACAGGAAAACCGAGCCAATCGTCCATAAAAATTCATGAAAAATATATTGTTTATCCTCTTTATGGGTTGTGTATCGCCATTACAGGAGCGATTCTACTATTTTACGGTGCAGTTGCGTTCGGTTCATTTGTAAGAGTGTGGGGTGTCGATCATACATTTACACTTGATAACTTTATATACGTATTTACATTAGGGTTTGATTCAATTAAAAATTCACTAACTTTAGCAATTATTTCAACACCTATTACCGCTTTATTGGGGATGCTAATTGCATACCTTATCATTCGAAAGGAGTTTATCGGTAAAAAAGCTCTTGAGGTATCGACAATGTTATCGTTTGCTGTACCGGGAACGGTAATCGGTATTGGTTACATTCTTGCTTTTAATCAGCAACCACTTCTTTTAACTGGAACTGCAGCAATTTTGATTTTTGCTTTTGTTGTAAGGAATATTACGGTAGGGATTGAGGCTGGTACGAATAGTCTCAGACAAGTCGATAAATCGATTGAAGAGGCATCAACGAACCTTGGGGCAAATAACTTTACAACGTTTTGGAAAATATCTTTGCCTTTAATGCGATCTGCATTATTTTCAGGATTAGTTTATTCGTTCGTTAAATCGATGACACAAATTAGTGCAGTTATTTTCCTCGTTTCAGTAAATTGGAATTTGATGACCGTTTCAATTCTTTCACAAATTGAATCGAGTCGAATGGGTGCTGCAGCTGCTTATGTCATGATCTTGATTACGATTATTTTAGTGGCAATTGGTATATTGCAATTATTGGTAAATAGACTAGGTCCAACAGGGAGGAAGTAATCATGACTACAACAATAAAAACAACAACTTCACCAGTAAAATTAAGTCAATTATTAAAAGTATTCCCTTCACACTCTGGTGCAGCAGAGCATGTTGCGGTTGATTATATTGATTTAGACATTGAATCAGGAGAGTTAGTAACATTACTAGGTCCTTCCGGGTGCGGGAAAACGACAACATTAAGGATGCTTGCAGGGTTTGAGTACCCTAGTGATGGTAAGATCTATATTGGAAACGAAGATGTTACGAGTGTTCCTGCAAATAAACGGGATGTCGGAATGGTGTTTCAAAGCTACGCACTATTCCCTCATTTAACAATCTATGAAAATGTTGCGTACGGATTGAAAATTAAAGGTTTAGCTAAAAAAGAAGTAAAAGAAAGAGTAGAAAAAGTTTTAGAGCTCATGCACTTACAGCAATTTAGAGACCGTTCCCCTTCGCAATTATCAGGCGGACAGCAACAACGAGTTGCATTAGCTCGGGCTGTTGTTACGGAACCGAAAGTTTTACTTTTTGATGAACCGTTATCAAACCTAGACGCGAAGCTTAGAGTGTATATGAGAGAAGAGCTTAGAAAGCTGCAACAACGATTAAACATTACAAGCTTGTATGTTACACATGACCAGACAGAAGCCATGGCAATTTCTGATAAAGTTGTCATTATGAATGATGGCAGAATTGAACAAGTTGGATCCCCGATTGAAATTTATACAAAGCCTAAAAATCAATTTGTTGCAAACTTTATGGGAAAAGCTAACTTCATAGAAGGGGTTATTGAAGTAGTAGATCCACTAAATGTAACATTCGTATTTGATGGTTATTCAATCATTGTAGAAAATGACAAAGATACTGATTTTGAAGTTGGAGATAAAGTGCATTGTGTGGTTAGACCTGAATTTTGGGTGATAGAAGAAGATGGCAAATATGAAGCAGAGGTCTTAAGAACGACATACTTTGGTTCGTTCGTTGAATATGAAGTCGAAGTTGGAAACCAAACGATTATTATAGAAGATTACAATCATATCATTAATGGAATATATGAACCAGGTGATAAGGTTCGAGTGAATATTAAAGATCGTTGTGCAAAAGTACTTTCATACGATCCAGAATATTAATAAGGAAGTGGAGAAATGGGTTATATTAACTTAGCACTTCGTATGGCAAGAGAGGCCGGGGAACTAATAAGAGAATATGTTGACGGCGAATTTACCGTTGAAGAAAAGTCCTCGAAAGTTGATTTAGTTACAGAGGTTGATCAAAAATCTGAAAATTTTATAAGAAATAGAATTCATGAATACTACCCAGACCATAAGATTGTTGGAGAAGAGGGGGTTGCTGGAGGCGATGATTTAAATGTCATTGCTGAAAGTGACGATTATATTTGGATTATTGACCCGATAGATGGAACAACAAATTTTGTCCATGGCTTACCTGGTTATACGGTGTCTATCGCTTTAAGTTATAAAAAAGAGGTAATTCTTGGTGTAATATATGATCCTACACTTGATGAAATGTTCTGGGCAGAAAAAGGAAAGGGGTCGTTCTTAAATAGTAAAAGGATGACTGTATCTGAAAAGGATCATATGGAAGGTTGTGTCCTTGCTACTGGTTATCCTTCTGATGTAGAAGGAGACCGGGCAAAAGTGATCGAGAACATTCATGCGTTAGGACCTGTCTGCAGCAATATCCGTACATTTGGTTCCGCTGCATTGCATTTAGCCTATACCGCTTCTGGTAGAATGGAAGGTTTTTGGGAGCATGGCTTAAATGTTTGGGATGTGGCAGCCGGTTACCTGATCGTAAAAGAGGCAGGAGGGGCGGCAACAGCCATAACTGGAGAAGCATATAGTCTCACAACAAGAGGGATCGTTGCAAGTAACGGAAACATTCATGAAAATTTGATAGAAAGTATTAATGAAAACTAAAGGGGGATTTTCATTGAATAATAAATTAATCATTACTGACTTAGATGGAACCCTTTTAGATCCTAACCAAAAAATAAGTCCGGAGAATAAAAAGGCGATCGAAAGGTTTAAAGGTGATGGCGGGTTATTTACTTTCGCCACTGGCCGAATGGAGCATGCGGTAAAAGACTTTGTTGAACAATTAAACGTTGATATTCCTTTAATCTTATACAATGGGGCTAAGATTTACTGTCCTATATCAAACAAGATTCTCTATGAGAGAGAATATGATCTGAACATGAGTTTTTGGGAAAAATTAATAGAACTCTCAGATGATCAAGTGAGTCTGCTCTTTTACCAAAATGGTGGTATATACACTCACGAGAAAAATGCAGTGACAGAAGCTTATGAAAAAAAAGATTCTGTCCACGTAAAAGTTCGCGATGATGTTTATAACGAACCAGTTACGAAAATCCTTATCATTGCCGAAGGAAAAAAGCTCGAACAATACGAGAAATTTGTTCAAGGAAGTCCATTTGATTTTACCCTCGTTTATTCTGAAAGTAATTACTTAGAAATTTTACCGAAGGGCGTTTCAAAAGGTGAAGCGGTAAAAGAATTAAAAAAAATATTAAACCGCCCATCCATTGAAGCGATTTGTATTGGAGATAATCTCAATGATTATACGATGGTGAAAACAGCGGATAAAGGAATTGCCGTAGGGAATGCTCACCCTGAACTGAAAGATGTAGCCTCAGAAATTACGGTTCACCATGAAGAGCATGCTATCGCAAAGGTGATATCAGACTTAGTTGATGAACGGGACCCTGTTCACGAATGATGTGACCTTATTGGTGAATAAGTATAGGAGATGCTTTACCAAGAAATTATTCACTGTTATAGAAGGGGGAAGCTATGAAAATAGGTTTTAATCAAGCGACAACGTTAGATTCATCGAACTTAAAAACTGACATGCAGCTTTGTGAAAAATATGGATATGATTTTATTGAAATACGTCTTGATAAATTAAAAGAATACTTGCAAACAAATACAGTTGAGGACCTTAAGGCATTCTTTAATCAAGCAAAATTAAAGCCTTTGGCTTTTAATGCAATTGAATTTTTCACCTTTCAAAATGATACAATATTTGAAAATCAAAAAAATGACTTAAGGTTTCTGCAACGCATAGGGAAAGAAATCAATTGCGATACAATCGTCGTCGTTCCAACGTTTGAAGTACCAAACCCATCTAAAGCGGAAGTTCAACGAGAGACAGTCGACAAGCTAAAATGTTTATTAGAGGTCCTAGATTCAGATATGAGGCTTGCATTTGAATTTGTTGGCTATCCGCATTGTTCAGTTAATACATTAGAACAAGCGTACGACATCGTGAAGGAAGTCAACGATCCGAGAGTCGGACTTGTGGTCGATTGTTTTCACCTTCATGCCATGAATTCTAATATTGCTTTATTAAAGGATATTGATAAAGAAAAAATTTTCTTATTCCATATTGATGATAGTGAGGATAAAGTTCCAGGAAGCTTGAGAGATCACCATCGATTATGGCCTGGTGACGGAGTCATCGATTTAGAGATAATTTTGCATACCTTGCACGAAAAGGGGTTTAAAGGACCTGCATCATTAGAGTTATTCCGTCCAGAATATTGGTCACTTTCCCCAGATGAATGTATAAGTACAGGGATTGAAAAAACGTCGAAAATGCTAGCAAAGTGTCTCGCAAAATAAATAGAGAATTGTCCCATGAGTTTTGTTCAAAGTACAATTTAAAATGACAAAAAACTAGGAAGAGAGTACACTGTGGTTAAGCGCTTACCTGGAGTGGGGCAATAAAAAAAGACTAAAAAGGTGAGACAGCTGGTAAACGGCATGGTTTTAAAAGAAATGGAGGGGTTGTTATTGGAAAAATTAAATCTTGCAATTATAGGAGCGGGGCGAATTGGTCAATTGCACGCAAATAACATTTTACAAATGAATACAGCAAACCTTGTTGCTGTATCTGATGTGTATCTTGACCACATTAAAGGCTCGACGATAGAAAAAGCAGTAAATTATGTAACGACTGATTATACCGAAATTCTTGAAGATAAAGAAGTTGACGCAATATTGATTTGTACGTCGACAGATACTCACGTTCAAATCATTGTCGAAGCAGCTTCAGCCGGTAAGCATGTTTTCTGTGAAAAACCAATCAGCTTTAGTATTGAAGAAACGAAGAAAGCGCTTCAAGCTGTATCTGAAGCAGGGGTGAAGTTACAAATTGGTTTTAATAGGCGTTTTGATAAACACTTCCGCAAAGTCTATGAAACCGTAGATGCAGGAGTAATTGGTGATCCTCATCTATTAAAAGTTACCTCCAGAGACCCGGAGCCGCCACCAAGATCATACATTGAACGCTCAGGAGGATTGTTTATCGACATGACGATCCATGACTTCGATATGATGAGATATTTATCAGGGACGAATGTAAAAGAGGTTTTCGTAAAAGGCGCTAATTTAGTTGATCCTGAAATTGGCGAGTGCGGGGACATCGATACAGCAATCATTACATTAACATTTGAGGATGGTTCTCTTGGAGTCATTGATAATAGTCGAAAAGCGGATTACGGCTATGACCAGAGGGTTGAAGTATTCGGAAGTCAAGGTGCTGCCAGTGCAAACAATGAACGGCTGACAAATGTAGAAGTGAGTACAAACCAATCTGTCGTCATTGAAAAACCAAAGCATTTCTTCCTCGACCGTTACCATGACGCATTTGTTGAAGAACTGCACTCTTTTGTTGATGCAATTATTACAGATAAGCCAGTTCGATGCAGTGGTGAGGATGGATTCAAAGCTGAGCTGTTAGCACATGCAGCAAACCTTTCATTACGAGAAAATCGATCCGTTAAAATTAGTGAAATAGAGGATAAACTCTTTAAGACTATTTAATCTTTATAACAAGAGTACTAGATATAAAAGTTCGTACCGTAAAAAAAGAAAGATTTTTAATAAAACAGGAGGAATTCAATCATGTCTGAATTAATTGTAAAGCCTGCATCCCCAGATAAAGATGGGAAAGTTTTATCTGTCACCCCAGAATCAGCTGGCTGGGATTATGTTGGATTTGAAGTGTATTCGTTAAAACAGGGAGAGAGACTTCATAAGCAAACAGAAGGGAATGAAGTTTGTCTCGTATTATTAACTGGTAAGGCTGACGTGCATACTTCAAAGGAACAGTTTAATCAGATCGGAGAGAGAATGAGTGTTTTTGAAAAAATTCCTCCATTTTCTGTCTATGTTCCAAATGATGATGAATATGAAGTGACTGCCTTAACGGATCTAGAGTTAGCTGTTTGTGCTTCACCTGGCAAAGGGACGCACGAAGCGCGCTTAATTAAGCCACAAGATGTGGGGACAGCTGACCGCGGTTTTGGAAAAATGTCACGAAAAATCCATAACATTCTTCCTGAAGATGAACCAGCGGACTCGTTACTTGTTGTTGAAGTTTTTACGCCGGATGGAAATACGTCTAGTTATCCGCCGCATAAACACGATAAGGATAATTTCCCTCATGAAACGTATTTAGAAGAAACGTATTTCCACCAGGTTAACCCTGAACAAGGCTTTGTTTTTCAGCGAGTATACAACGATGACAGAAGTTTAAATGAAACACTCGCGGTAGAAAACAAAAATGTCGTGTTAGTTCCTGAAGGGTATCACCCTGTATCTGCTATTCCTGGGTATGAATCATATTACTTAAACGTAATGGCGGGCCTAGTAAGAAAATGGAAATTTAACAATGACCCAGACCATGAATGGTTATTTGAAAATGTGATGGAAAAGAAATAATCAGCTAATTCAAGTTCACAAATGTGCGGGGCAGGATCGTTTGATCCTCGCAAACTGAAGCAAAGGAGTGTTCGTAACGATGAATGGATTAAGTTTTGAACAAAATAGGCCTATAGATATTATTGGAATTGGCCGCTTATGTGTTGACTTAAATGCAAATGAAATACATCGTCCAATGGAAGAAACAAGAACGTTTACAAAGTATGTAGGTGGTTCTCCAGCAAACATCGCGATCGGGTCCAGTCGTCTTGGGCTTAACGCTGGTTTTATTGGGAAAGTTTCGGACGATCAAATGGGACGTTTCATAACAAATTATCTTGAAGAAAACAAAATTGATACATCAAATGTTTCAACTGATCACACTGGAGCTGTAACAGGATTAGCATTTACAGAGATTCTTAGTCCGGAAGATTGCAGTATTCTCATGTATCGTGATAATGTAGCCGATCTTAAATTATCAACAGATGATGTATCAGAAGAATATATAAAGCAGGCAAAAATTTTACTCGTCTCAGGAACAGCACTTGCTGCAAGCCCATCAAGAGAGGCAGTTTTCCTAGCACTTGAATATGCACGAAAACACAATGTCACAGTGATTTTTGATGTGGACTATCGTCCATATACGTGGAATTCTTCAAAAGAAACAGCGGTTTATTATAGTTTAGCTGCGGAAAAATGTGATGTCATTATTGGAACACGAGAAGAGTTCGATATGATGGAGCAGTTTATAAAAGATTACGAGTCTGATGACAAAAAGACAGCTCAAAGGTGGTTTGATTATCATGCTAAAATCGTCGTGATTAAACATGGATCAGAAGGGTCTATTGCCTACACGGCAGACGGATTATCGCACCGTGGCGGGATTTTTAAATCAAAAGTGCTGAAAACATTTGGTGCTGGAGACTCTTATGCATCAGCCTTTATTTACGGACTATTACAAGGCTGGGAGATTCCAAGGGCAATGGAATTTGGAAGTGCATCTGCATCCATTGTGATTTCCAAACATAGCTGTTCAGATGCAATGCCAACAGTCGATGAAATCAATGAATTTATGAAAACAGCAGAAAAAGTGCACGCATAAGCGAACAAGTCATTAATTTATAAATTTGAACGTCAACTATTATATTAGGAGGCTTTATTATGGCAGTTACATCAGTACAACACTTGAAAAACTATATCGGTGGACAGTGGGTTGATTCATCAAGCAAGACAGAAGAAGTGTACAATCCGGCTACAGGAGAAGTGATTGCCCATGTACCACTTTCAACATTTTCAGAGTTAGATCATGCAGCAGAAGTAGCAGAAAAGGCATTTGAAACATGGAGTGAGGTTCCTGTCCCAAAACGGGCAAGAATTCTTTTTAAATATCAACAGCTTCTCGTAGATCATTGGGATGAGCTCGCTGAAATTATTACAATTGAAAATGGAAAAAGCTTAAAAGAAGCTCATGGAGAAGTCCAACGTGGGATTGAGTGTGTTGAATTTGCCGCTGGAGCTCCAAGTTTAATGATGGGAAAACAGCTCCCAGACATTGCAAATGGCCTTGAGTCTGGCATGTATCGTTATCCAATCGGAGTCGTTGGCGGAATTACACCATTTAACTTTCCAATGATGGTACCATGCTGGATGTTCCCACTTGCAATTGCAGTTGGAAACACTTTCGTATTAAAGCCGTCTGAACGAACACCTCTTCTTGCTAATCGTCTTGCAGAATTATTTGCAGAAGCCGGTCTTCCAGACGGTGTACTGAATATCGTTCACGGTGCTCACGATGTCGTTAACGGCATTTTAGAAAACAAAAAAATTAAAGCCATCTCCTTCGTAGGCTCTCAGCCTGTAGCTGAATATGTTTATAAAAAAGGGACGGAAAACTTAAAACGTGTTCAAGCTCTTGCTGGTGCGAAAAACCACTCCATCGTCTTAAATGACGCTGATCTAGAAAATGCCGCAACGCAAATTGTAACGGCTGCATTTGGTTCGGCAGGAGAACGTTGTATGGCGTGCGCAGTTGTAGCTGTTGAAGAAGGAGTAGCTGATGAATTCATCGATTTATTAGTGAAAAAATCAAATGAAATTACGATTGGTAATGGATTAGAGGATGACGTATTCTTAGGTCCTGTGATTCGTGAAGATCATAAAAAGCGTACACTTCAGTACATTGAGACTGGAGAAAAAGAAGGAGCAACACTCGTCCGTGATGGTAGAAAAGACGTCGATGCTCAAGAAAAAGGATATTTTGTTGGACCAACAATTTTTGATGGAGTAACAAACGAAATGAAAATTTGGCAAGATGAGATTTTTGCTCCTGTACTGTCTGTAACAAGAGTAAAGGACTTACCTGAAGCTGTTGAACTATCAAATCAATCCCGATTTGCAAATGGTGCTTGTATTTTCACAACAAATGGGGGGCAAGTACGTCAATTCCGTGAAAAAATTGACGCAGGTATGCTTGGTGTAAATATTGGGGTGCCAGCTCCTATGGCGTTTTTCCCATTCTCAGGTTGGAAAGATTCTTTCTATGGCGATTTACATGCGAATGGAAATGACGGAGTCGAGTTCTATACTCGTAAGAAGATGTTAACATCACGCTGGACATAAAAAGTGAAAGTCGGGTAGGTTTACTATCCGGCTTTCTCTAAGTATATAAAATTCAATGAAGAGGTGACAGTGGATGCTTTTGACGACAGCTCAAGCAATTGTAAAGTTTTTAAATGAGCAATATCTTGAAGTTGATGGAAAACAACATAAAGCATTTAAAGGGATTTTTACGATTTTCGGTCACGGAAATGTCGTCGGATTAGGTCAGGCATTAGAAGAGGACCGTGGAGACTTAGAAGTATACCAAGGGCGTAATGAGCAAGGAATGGCTCATGCTGCAATCGCTTATGCAAAACAAAAACACCGAAAGCAATTTGTGGCTTGTACATCCTCTGTTGGACCGGGCTCAGCAAACATGGTAACAGCAGCTGCAACAGCTACAGCAAATAACATTCCATTATTGCTTCTTCCTGGTGATACGTTTGCAAGTAGACAGCCAGATCCTGTCTTACAGCAGATTGAACAAACGCATGATTCGACCCTCTCTACAAATGATGCCCTTCGTCCGGTGAGTAAGTACTGGGACCGGGTCAGTCGTCCTGAGCAGGTGATGTCAGCGTTAATTCATGCCATGAGAGTGCTGACGAACCAAGAGGATACAGGTGCAGTGACCATTTCATTGCCCCAAGATGTGCAAGGAGAAGCATACGACTTTCCAGAGTACTTCTTCCAAAAAAGGGTGCACCGGATCGAAAGAAGAACACCGACAGCCCTTGAGTTAGAAGATGCCCTTTCTTTAATTACAAAAAAGAAGAAACCATTTATTATTTGCGGTGGCGGTGTACGTTACTCTGAGGCTGGAGAAACGTTAAAGAACTTTGCAAACAAATACCATATTCCATTTGGCGAAACGCAGGCAGGAAAGAGTGCTGTTGAAAGTTCTAACCCAATGAATGTTGGTGGTGTAGGTGTTGCTGGAAACTTGGCAGCTAACCGGTTAGCGAAAGAGGCAGATTTAGTTATTGGCATCGGTACGCGCTTAACAGACTTTACAACTGCTTCCAAACAGCTTTTCCAAAATGAGCATGTTGATTACTTATTAATTAATGCTTCTGATTTCCATGCAGGGAAACTCGATGCTGTAAAAGTTGTCGCAGATGCTCGAGAATCATTAACCGCTCTTGATCAGCAGCTAGAGAAACATCAATATCAATCGGCTTATGAAGGAGAAATTAAACAAGCAAAAGCTGATTGGGAAACAGAATTGAACCGTCTTTATGAAGTTTCTTTTGAAAAGAAGGACTTTAAGCCGGAAGTAAGCGGCCATTTGGACGAAAAGCTTACTGAATATGCTGAAGTTCTAAACTCTGCACTGACACAAACAGAAGTGCTCGGTCATATTAACAAACAAATTGATGAAGATGCAATCGTTGTAGGGGCAGCGGGAAGCTTACCTGGTGATTTGCAGCGAATGTGGGTGAATCGTAAGCCAAACACGTACCATATGGAGTACGGCTATTCTTGCATGGGTTATGAAATATCTGGTGCCCTTGGTGTGAAAATGGCACAGCCAGAACAGGAAGTGTATGCACTAGTTGGTGATGGGAGTTATATGATGCTTCATTCAGAACTAGTGACAAGCCTGCAAGAAGGCAAAAAAATTAATGTTTTATTGCTTGATAATGCTGGATTCGGTTGTATTAATAACTTACAAATGGGAAATGGCATGGGAAGTTTTGCAACAGAATTCAGGAAACGAGATAAAGAATCAAACGCTTTAGACGGCGATATTCTTCCTGTTGACTTTGCTCAAAGCGCAGCAGGTTACGGGGTAAAAACTTACTCAGTTAAGACCGTTGATGACTTATTGTTTGCTTTAGAAGATGCGAAAAAACAAGAGGTTTCTACTTTACTCGATATTAAGGTACTCCCGAAAACGATGACAAATGGTTATGATTCATGGTGGAATGTCGGGGTAGCTGAAGTATCACAAAAGGAATCTATTGTTCAAGCTCATCATGATAGATTAGAAGAATTAAAAAAGGCACGTAAATATTAGAAAACTTAAAGAGGTGAAAAGATATGTTTAATCCAAACGAAGTCAAGTTAGGAATCGCCCCAATTGGCTGGACAAACGACGATATGCCTGAACTAGGAGGAGAAAATACGTTTGAGCAATGTATTAGTGAGATGGCATTAGCGGGATTTACAGGGACAGAAGTAGGCAATAAATATCCTCGTGATACCAAGGAACTGAAAAAAGCCCTCTCATTACGAGGGTTAGAAATTGCGAGTGCTTGGTTTAGTGCTCATTTAACTTCAGCTCCGCTTCAAACAACAGTCGATGCATTTATTAAACACCGTGATTTTCTACATGAAATGGGTTCGAAGGTCATTGTCGTTTCAGAGCAAGGCAATAGCATTCAAGGAAAGATGGAAACACCGTTGTTTCCCGAAAAGCCTCAGTTCACTGAAGAAGAATGGCAGACAGTAGCAGACGGACTAAATCACTTAGGTGAATTAGCGAATGAAAAAGATATGTCCCTCGTTTATCATCATCATATGGGAACCGGTGTCCAAACAACGGAAGAAATTGACCAGTTAATGGAAATGACAGACCCAAAACTAGTATCCTTGCTCTATGATACTGGTCATCTCGTTTTTTCTGGGGAAGAGCCTTTACATGTTTTAGAAAAACACTTCTCCCGCATTATGCATGTTCATTTAAAGGATGTAAGAGCTGATGTGGCAGAAAGAGTGAAAAGTGAAAATTGGAGTTTCTTAACTGCAGTGAAAGAAGGGGCGTTTACCGTACCAGGAGATGGTCAAATCGACTTTAAACCGATTTTTGAAGCATTAGCAAAGCGTAATTATAAAGGTTGGATGTTAGTTGAAGCTGAACAGGACCCGAAAAAGGCAAATCCCTTTGAATATGCCTTAATTGCAAGGAATTACATTAAAGAACATGCAGGAATCTAACGGCATTTATAAAGGGATACGTTTGATCTTTCCATAAAATTCTTTGATCATGTATACTTGAATGAATAACAATTCAGGAAGTGGACAAATATGAAAGTGACAATTTACCAAGTAGCTGAAAAAGCAAATGTATCAATTGCAACCGTTTCAAAAGTGATTAACAATACAGGTAGGATTGGCGAAGATACAAAAAAACGAGTATTAAAAGCAATGGAAGAATTAAATTATTATCCAAGTTTAGTTGCTTCAGCTTTAACAGGGAAAAAGACGGATACCATTGGGTTGCTGCTTCCTGATATTTCTAACCCCTTCTTTGCAGAAATTGCACGGCATATCGAGGATAGGGCTCACGAACTAGGGTTAAGTGTTATTATGTGTAGCACCGATTACAACAAAGATAAAGAGAGTAAATATATTCAATTACTTTTAAGAAAGCAAGTAGACGGCTTTATTTTATCTTCTGGTTTTCGTAATAAAGATCTTCTTAATCGGCTAGTTGAAGATGAAATTCCGCTTGCCATGATTGCTCATTATAACCCATCGATTTCAGTTCATGGTGTATCGATTGATGACTATAAGGGCGGTTATCTTGCAACGTCCCATTTACTATCTTTAGGTCACAAAAACATAGGCTTAATAGGGGAAAATGTCCGAAGTAGTAACTTACGAATTTACGGATATAGAGATGCATTTCAGGATTACGACTTGAGTGTTGATGAGGGGAATATTCTTCTGACAGATGCATCCGTTAGTAACGGGCGTAAATGTGCAGAACAATTATTAACAAGCAATGATAAGCCAAGTGCCATTTTTGCGGTCAATGATTTGCTTGCGATTGGGGCTTTTCAAGTTGCTCAGGAAAAAGGATTGAGTATTCCATCTGACTTATCCATTATCAGTTTTGATAATACCATTTTATCGAGAACGACTGTTCCGCCATTAACGACGGTTGCTCAGCCAATTGAGGAAATGGGGAAAAAAATCGTCGACCTTCTTCTGGAGGAAATTCAGCACCCGAAAAATAAAAATGAACAACTTTTATATTCTCCAGAGTTAATTATTAGAGGTTCGACTTAAAGGTACCCATCACTTTGGAATTATTTCGAAGAAATAGTATTGTATGATCACCTAGAATGACTTATGTGGTCCATTAATCAATGAGTGAGGCTGTCCCATATGTTTGGGACAGCCTTCATGTTATAGATGAATCGTTCTTACTTGGGATGCGGATTGATATGCAGCTAATGCGACACGTAATGCTTCAATCCCATCTTGAGCTGTAACGGCTGGCTTTTCCCCTTTATCGGAACGATGAATAAAGTCTTTGATCATTTCTTTATTCATATCGTCTCCCCAGAATTCCCAGCTTTCACCGTTATTCGTGTAAATTTTCATCCGTTGTCCAAAGGCATCGATTTTTAAGTTTCCTTTTGTCCCTATAATATCAAGCATGACATCACCCCAAGTAGGATAAGCTGCATTTCTTGACCAGCTGCAGTCTAAGGTGGCAAAGGCTCCATTTTTGAACTCTAGGGTCAATAATCCGCTATCTTCAGTTTCAGCTTCGTGAAATAGTCGTCCTATTTCAGCATATACCGATAATACATCACAATTGGTATACCATCTCATAATATCTGTGACATGTACGGTATGGTCCATTATTGCCCCGCCGCCAGCCAGTTTTGAATTTGCAAACCATCCTCCTGGATTTTCCCCGCGATTTGTTCCTTTCATTGCCAATATGTCGCCTAAAGAACCATCTTCAATGAATCGTTTCGCTTGTTTAATCGGCGTACTATATCGAACTGGGAATGCAGTTTGAAAAAACACCCTTTCCCTTTCACAAACCTTTGCAATTTCTTTAGCATCTTCAAGTGTGGTCGCAATTGGTTTTTCACAAAGAATATGTTTTCCAGCAAGTGCAGCCTGTTCGCTGTGTATTCGGTGGCGAGCATTTTCCGATGTAATAATAACTGCCTCGATGTCACTATTTAATAACTCTTCTATTGAATTGTAAAACACAGTCCCATATTTTTCTGCAGCTTTTCGTCCTGTATCAATGTCTTATTCATAAGCTATTCCTACTAATTGTGCTTCCGGGATTTCTATTAATGCTTTTGCATAACTATCTGCATGTACATGAGCAAAGCTAATAATCCCTACTTTCACTCAACTCACCTCAATTATGATTTAATGTAACAGGCTCTTTCGTTTTCGCTAATTCGATTGCAGCTAGTGCGATTCTCATCGCTTCATAAGCATCTTTCGCAGTTACGATTGGTGTGTGTTTGTTATTCTCACAATCTATAAAATGACGAAGTTGACGGTAATAAGGGCTTTCGTTTAATGGTGATGATGGAACGGCTACACCACTAAAAACGTTATTTTTCACACGCGGTTGTAAGTGAATGGATTGGTCAATGGAACTGTCATAATCGATGATTCCATCTGTTCCGGATATTTCCATAGCTGAAGAAAAACCTTCGTGTGCCCATGTCCCTTCTACATGGGCGATCATTCCATTCGCGAAGCGTAAGGTAACTAGCGCATAGTCTATTTTGTTTGTTATATCTTCTGATAAGCTCCTTGCATATACCCGTTCTACTTCGCCGAAACACCATCTTAAAAAATCAAAGTCATGGATGATCATATCTAATATTAATCCACCACTCTGTTCTGAATTAGAATACCAATCATTATAGCCACGTGGGAAGCTCCCGCCTCGAAGCGAACGCACCATTTTCGGTTCACCTATCATATTTCTCTCAATTTGCTGTTTAATAGAAGCAAATTCATGAAAAAAGCGTAAGACATGTCCTACATATAGGGTTGAGTTGTTATTGTTACAAAGCTGGATCATTTTTTCCGCTTCAGTCAGTGTTCTGGATAAAGGTTTTTCACATATGATTGCTTTGCAATGTTTAGTCGCCTCTGAAACTGCTTGGAAATGATGATTAGTAGGTAGACAAACATCTACAATTTGTATATTTTCGTTTTCTTGAAGTGCTTCGTTTAAATTTGGGAAATATTGTGTTTCAAATTTATTAGCCAGTGATTTTGCTTTTTCTTCATCGCTATCGACGATACCAGTAATGTGGACATCTGGCATGACTTGATAGGCGTCGGCATGAGCTTTTCCCATCGTACCTGCCCCTACAAGTAAAATGTTCTTCATTGTTATCACCTCCAAATATTCCACTATTAATCTTTCTTTTAAAATACAAACCTCTTAAAGCGTATGCAGTCTTAATAAAAATATTGATAAAAGCCTCAACGTTTCATGATAGGAAAACATCCAATTATTAGAAAATTCCACAACATAACAAGTCAAAAAATCTAAACATTTGTGAAAAACATCCTTAGTTTATTTGTAAAGAATTATATAAAATCAATGTATCATTAAGATTTTTGTTTGGAAGGAGTGGTTTTATGAAGTTGACACTCATCGGAGGAGCGGGCGTTCGAGTTCCTCTCATGGTTGAAGGCTTAATTCGTTGGAAAGGTGAAGTATGTATTGAGGAGTTAGTCCTTTATGATTCAAATGCTGAGAAACTGTCGATCATAGGTGAATTAGTAAGACACATTGTTTCAAATGAAGGTAATCCTTTTCAAGTCAAGCTAACTACAGAATTAAGGGAAGCTGTACAAGGAGCAGATTTTATTTATACAGCGATCCGGTCAGGAGGAGAAAAAGGGCGAGTCATAGATGAAAGAGTTGCGTTAAAGCATGGTGTTATTGGTCAAGAAACAACTGGTGCTGGCGGGTTTGCAATGGCTTTGCGAACGATACCGGCTATGTTAGAGATTGCTAGAGTCATTGAAGAAACTGCACCAGAAGCATGGGTTATAAATTTCACTAATCCTTCAGGATTAATTACGGAAGCATTACAAAAGTATACGAAATTAAAGATGATTGGAATATGTGATGCACCTTCTTCTATGAAAATAGGGATCGCTCACTATTTAAAGCAAAAAGAAGAGGATGTGTATATTAATTATTTTGGTCTCAACCATTTAGGCTGGGTAAACAAAGTGCTTGTAAATGGTACGAATCAAATGCTCTCGATCCTAAATAATTATGATGAGTTTATTGAAGTGTATCCGCATATGAAATGTTTTTCTAATCAACTGGTGACTTCATTAAACCTTCTGCCAAACGAGTATTTGTTTTATTACTATTATCAAAATCAAGCACTATTAAATATGAAGAATAGTACAAACACTCGTGGGGAACAAATTGTTAAGTTAAATCGGTCATTACTTGAACAACTGAAAGAAAATAAAGGAGATATGGCTAGATCACTTTGTATTTATAATGAAGTGATGAATGAAAGAAATAGTACGTATATGACTGCAGAAACTGGCAGTGATGAAAATGAAACATTAGGTGAAATGGAGTCCGAAGGTTATGAAGGATTGGCCATGTCGATTTTATCTTCAATTTTTAAAAATAAAAAGAAAGAACTAATCTTAAATGTCAAGAATAACGGTGTGATACCAGAACTAGAACATGAAGATGTCATAGAGGTGACTTGCCTTCTAGATAATAATGGGCCTAAACCTTTAGCCGTCGGAGAAGTTCCCTCGTCGGTAAAGGGTCTTCTTGTCACAATTAAAGAGTATGAACGATTAACAATAGAAGCTGCAGTTGAAGGTGATATAGAAAAAGCAGTTATGGCTCTGACTATTCACCCCTTAGTGAATTCTAATACGATTGCACGTGATGTGGTGAATGATTATCTCGCCCAGCATAAAGAATATTTACCTCAATTTGGTGATTTAGGAGAGAAAGCAAATGTCTAATCATGATGTAGTTGTTGTGGGAACCGTTTGTTGTGACATTATTTTTCATGGGTTGCCGTCTTTTCCGAAACTAGGAGAAGAAGTATGGACAGAAGGGATGGATGTCACTGCAGGAGGGGCCATTAACTCTCCCGCAGCATTATCCCGCTTAGGTATAAATGTTGGAATTGTCACACCGCTCGGAAAGGATATTTGGGGAGAGATTATTCACTCAAAAATAAAAGCGGAAGGAATATGTACGGACCTTATTTATAAGTTAGATAAATCATTACCACAAGTATCTGTCGCGATGAACTATCAAAACGATCGTGCTTTTGTTTCTTATGGTGAGAAGGTAGAAGTTAGTGATTTTCACCAGCACATTGAGAAGATCATTCGTGAAAGTAAAGCAAAGCTCTTTCACTTTTATGCCAATTCTGAGCCAGGTCACACGGAAATGATCCTTGAAGCGAAACGCAATGGGAAAATAATTAGCCTCGATACCGGATGGGACCCAGAATGGCTAACATCAGAGCGTATAAAAGAACAAATTGCATTATCAGATATTTTTCTTCCTAACTTATCTGAAGCTCGGTTAATTACAGGAAAAGATGATAAATACGAAGCACTCGATGCTTTAGCTGAGATTGTACCTAACGTCGTTATAAAACTAGGGGAAGATGGAGCAATTGCTTACACAAAAGGAAAGGTGTATGAGAGTGAGGCAGCACCTCAGGAGGTTGTAGATGCAACCGGAGCAGGGGACTGTTTTATTGCTGGTTATTTATACGGCTGGTTAAACAATAGGTCAACACTTGAATGCTTGAAGCTGGGAAATTATTGTGGAGGCGCTTGTGTTACATCGGTTGGCGGTTATACTAATGCTCCAACTGAAGCGGAGCTAAATGTATTGTTAGCAGAAACAGATGTGAAAAATTAGAAATCAAAAGTCAAAATATCTAAACTTATAATCAAAATTTCATTGGACTTGACCCCAAACTAACGCTAAAATTTACTGTATATTATAAAAATTGCGAAAAATATATACAGTGCGTTAAGGAGGGGTGGTATGGATGAGCAGCTGCCTAAATCTCTTCAAACATTTGTAGAGCCTTTTCATTTTAGAATTTTTATTGATGAGAATGAAGGGGACTGGAAAATGCCATTTGAATGGCATGAGTACTTGGAAATTTTTTATGTGTTAGATGGAGTGGGAACATATTTCATTGAAGATAAGAGATACACATTTAAAACAGGTGATTTATTTATTTTAGGAAATTATGAATTGCACAAAAGTCAATTGATTGACGGACAGCCTTTTAAAGCAATCATTCTCATGTTTGACCCACATTTAATTACAAAAACAGATAATAGTGGTGGAAAAGATTTACTCAGCTTATTTTTTGATAGGCCAGCAGATTTCTCTCACCAACTGAAGGTAAATGGAAATCTTCATAATAAAATAATGTTTCTCTTCGATCAAATGTTTGAGGAGACGGAGAATGGAGACAATCGATCAAATTATACAATCTCACTAATCATGCAGTGGCTTTTAGTTGAACTAAATAGAGCGTATAAAAATGAGCAACAAATTAACTTGATAAAAAGCCACCAAAGACTTCCGATGAAAAAAGTTGTCAGGAACATGCTTGAATTTATTGATGAACATTATAAAGAAGATATTCATTTAGAGGAGGTAGCTAAAAGCCTCAATGTAAACCCATCATACTTAAGTCGTGAATTTAAAAAAGCACTAGGTTTTTCCCTCATAGAATTCATTACTTCTAAAAGAATTCGAACTGCTCGAGAAATGCTGCGAAATACTTCACTAAGTGTAACGGAGATTGCATCAGAAATTGGTTATAACAATGTTACTCATTTTCACTGGACATTCAAGAAACTTATTGGGATCAGCCCCGGACAATTCAGAAAGGTTTCAAAGTATCATCATCAACAAAAAAGTTCTCTAAAAGATAAAAGGAGGGGTTTATTTGATTGAAAATAAAACAGTCCTAGTTGTTGTCGCTCACCCGGATGATGAAACGGCATGTGGCGGGACAATAGCGAAGTTAAGTAAAGCAAACAACCAAGTTATTCAAGTCGTCGCAACCAATGGTGATAAAGGAACACATGACCCGAATGTTACACCTTCTGAGATTACAAATACAAGGAAGAAAGAAATGGCAGATACAGCTGAGATTCTTGGGATCAGTCGTGTTATCTGGCTAGGGTTTGAAGATGGAACTCTAGAACAAAATGTGACTTCTGTAAAAGAAAAAGTGTTTAAAGTTATTCGTGAAGTAAAGCCAGATATCGTCATAAGCTTTGATCCATGGAAGAGGTGGGACCCTCACTCAGACCATCGTACAATCGGGTTCGTATCCGTTGAGGCAGCATATTTAGCTGATGGTGTATGGTATTATCCAGAACATAAAACAGAAGGGTTAGAACCACATGATGTACCAGAAACATACTTGTTCCATACCGACGAACCAAACTATGCAATCGATGTGAAAGAGACTTTCCATGTTAAAAAAGAAGCTGCTGATGCTCATAAAAGTCAAAGTCTTTCATTTGCTACGTTTGGTGAAAAGTATCTTGAAAGATTAAAACAAATGGTAGAGAAAGAAGAAGATATTTATAAAGAAAAATTTAGAAAGCTCAACCAATCAGATTTAAACCTTTAGATGTTAGCAACGAAACGCTGGTGAAGTTCCGTATGTGTTTTAGATTAAATGCTATTTAATTATTAGGGGGGAAACAAATTGATGAAAGCGTATTCAATGAAAGTGTTCGGTGTGTTCATCCTGTCAGTTCTGTTATTAGCTGGTTGCGGGGGAGATTCAGAGACAGAGGGTAGTGGTTCTACAAAGACATTAAATCTCGCTCTTTGGGATGAAGAAGTGAGTGATGTGATTGATTTGTCTATTGCAGAGTTTGAAGAGGCGAATCCTAATGTTGAAGTAAATGTAACGTATACTCCATGGTCTGATTACTGGACAAGAACAAGAACGAGCCTTGCTGGTGGGAGTGGACCAGACGTATTTTGGATTAATGGTGCTAGTTTTTATCAATACACATCAAGCGGATTTATTAAAAATTTAGAACCATTTATCGAAGAAGAAAACTTTGATAAGAGTGTCTATCCTGAGTCATTGCTAGAGCTTTACAGCTATGAGGGAGATTTACACGGAATGCCTCACTTTTTAGATTCGATCGCATTGTTTTATAACAAAAGGATGTTTGATGAGGCAGGATTAGATTATCCTGATGAAACATGGACATGGGATACAATTGAAGACGTAGGTGCTCAACTAACATCAGAAGAAGATGGTGTCTATGGATATGTCGCACAAGTTAAACGTCAAGAAGGTTATTATAACTTGATTCACCAAGCAGGTGGATATGTAATTAATGAGGATAAAACAAAATCTGGATTTGATTCCCCTGAAGCTTTAGAAGCATTTAAATGGATGGAGAACTTAATCCAACAAGGAATCTCACCAACCGCACAACAGCAAATGGAGACAGAACCAGAGCAAATTTTCGGATCTGAAAGAGCTGCCATGATTCCTCTTATCTCCGTTAATGTTCCTGCAGCATATGAAATGCTTGGAGGAGACTTAGGAGTAGCTCTATTACCTGCAGGTAAAGAACGTGCATCGATTGTCCACGGTCTTAGCTGGGTTGTTAACGAAAATACAGAAGAAGCCGAGTTAGCTTGGGAATTAGTAAATACGTTAACGAATAAGACAGCGAATGAGCACATTGCAGAATCAGGTTTTAGTATTCCAGCTTATGAAGGAACAGAAGATGAGTGGCTTGAATCTATCCCATCAGTAGATCTTCAAGTCTTTATCGACAGCCTGGAGTATGGAGTGCCATCACCTAACTCAAAAAACTCTGCTGAGTGGCAGGATGTTGAGATTAAGGAATTACAAGACGCATTTTTAGGAAGGCAAACGCTTGAAGAAGCTGTTCAAAAAATGGCAGACCATATGAATGAAGTATTAGCCAATGAATAGTGGAAGCATTATAAAGAATAGGCAGAGTACTCTGCCTATTCTTTATAAAAAGGAGTGGGAAGGTTGGGAAGCTATCAGACGGTAAAAGAAACTAATAAAAAAACAGTCGTCCTAAAAAAACAAAAAAAGAAGACATTCTCGAAGGAATCACTTCTAGCTTATTTATTTATCTCACCATTTCTGTTAGGTCTAGGTACATTTTTTCTTGTTCCAGCTGCGGCATCCTTTTATTTATCTTTTACAACATGGGATGGATTATCTGCTCCAGATTTTAGCGGTCTAGCTAATTTTATTAATCTATTACAAGACCAAACTTTTATTAGGGCGATGTTAAATACATTTGTTTTTACAATATTATCTGTTCCAGCTTCGATGGTGATTGCAACATTAATTGCAACGTTATTAAATCAAAAAATAAAAGGAATGGTCATTTACCGTACCCTTTACTTTATTCCTGTCATCACGATGCCTGTAGCTGTAGGTATGGTTTGGAGATGGTTGTATAACTCAGAATACGGTTTATTAAACTTCTCACTGAGTCTATTAAACTTACCACAGCCAGCGTGGCTTTTCGATGAGAGGTTTGCTTTAATCTCTATTGTTATTGCAAGTGTCTGGATGACTGTCGGGAATAGTACAGTCATTTTGTTGGCAGGTCTACAAGGAATTCCTCAATCATATTATGAAGCTGCTGTCATTGATGGAGCTAGTGACATCAAGAAGTTTTTTTACATAACAATACCGTTACTGTCTCCTAGCTTATTCTTTGTCCTTGTTATTTCAATGATTAACTCGTTACAAGTGTTTGATCTTGTATATATGATGATGGGTGAAAATGTTGGATTGCTATATCCGACGCGAACAATTGTTTATAGCATGTGGGAACATGGATTTAGATATTTCAATATGGGATATGCCTCAGCACAGGCACTTATGTTGTTCATCATTATTTTAGTTCTAACAATTATTCAATTATACTTCCAGAAGAAGTGGGTGCATTATTAATGGAGGGGATCGATTGAAAGCGAAAATAAATTATAAAAAACTACTTATTCATATCATTTTGATTGTTGGCGCTTTTATTATGATCATCCCTTTTCTTTGGATGATATCGACTTCGCTGAAAACCTATTCAGAATCGATGCAAGTTCCGCCGACAATTATTCCAGAAAGTTTTCAGTTTAGTAACTTTGCAGAGGTATTTGAAAAGGTGAACTTTTTAACTTATTACTGGAATACAATCCTAATGACACTTGGGAGAACGATTGGTCAGTTATTTTTCTGTTCTTTAACAGCATTTGCTTTTGCTAGAATGAACTTCAAAGGCAAGAATATCTTGTTCGTGTTAATTCTCTCTGTATTAATGGTCCCATCACAAATCGTGATGATACCTAGTTTCGTTGTTATGAGGGAATTTGGCTGGATTGATACATTTTGGGCATTAATTACTCCAGGGATTTTTAGTGCGTTTGGGGTATTCCTTCTTCGTCAGTTCTTTATGTCAATTCCTCGCGAACTGGATGAAGCCGCAAAAATTGATGGGTGCTCTTTCTTTGGAATTTATTGGAGAATCATTTTACCTCTTTCAAGACCAGCGATGATTGCTCTAGCAATATTTGCTATTATGTCAACGTGGAATGATTTTATGTGGCCATTAATCGTGACAAACTCTGATGACATGAGAGTGCTATCGATCGGGATCGCATCTTTCCAAGGGCAATATAATACTCAATACCCACTATTAATGTCAGGTGCACTAATGGCAACAGCTCCAATGATTGTTGTGTTTATGTTCTTACAGAAATACTTCATTCAAGGTATTGCGTTAACAGGGTCGAAAGGGTAAAAGGAAGATTGATCTTACTATTTGTTGAACACAATAATATGTACAAGGCCAGATACCGTTATCTATTAAAGTAAAGGGTATCTGGTCTATTATTTGCCTTTTTGGAACAACCGATTATTTAGATAATTCCATATTGAAATTAATTGTTTGGGAATCTATACTGAAATTAGTAACCGAAAGGGGTGAGGTAGTGAACATCCTTACATTTATCCAAGAGTCGGATAAGAATACAAAAGATGTTATTAAACTCGTGAGAAGAAAAGGGACAGTATCTAGAGTTGATTTGGCTAGCGAAATGGATATTCCTAAGCCGACAATGACACGCATCATTAATAAGCTTATAAAGAATCAGATCCTTAGAGAGAGCGGTCTTGCTGAATCTACAGGTGGAAGACGGCCAGTCTTACTTGAAGTAAATAAAGATTGTGCGTATTCCTTCGGGATTGACCTTGGTCGAAAGGAAGTGAGTGTTGCTTTAATTAATATTCACGGAGACTTAGTTTCATTGAGAAATAAAGTCACAAGTGAGCAGGATACGATCGGAAGTCTCGTCTCATTTATTGAATCGGCAACTAAAGATATTTTGTCAGAACAGGATGTTTCTGCTTCAAAACTGTTAGGGGTTGGTGTAGGCATGCCAGGGCCGTTAAATAAAATGAGTGAAGAAGCTTCACCACATGATTTTTACGGTGCGGAAAATTTACCACTACGCACCATGCTAGAAGATGCATTATCACTCCCGGTGACGATTGATAATGATGCAAATGTGGCTTTATTGGCTGAAAAGTGGTTTGGAAAAGCTTCAGGTTTACAGCAAGTCATCTATATTTACTCGGATGTAGGTGTTGGATGTGGAATCTTGATGAATGGAGAGATTTACCGAGGTATGTATGGCGAAGCAGGGGAAATTGGCCATTCGATTATCGATGTTCACGGCGATCGTTGTGAGTGTGGTAAATATGGATGTTTAGAAACCTTCACATCAATCAAAGCAATTGCATTACGTGCAGAGAAAAAACGAAAGGCAGCCGGAAATCACGTAGCGAGTAAGCCTGCTCATTTTTCACAAGTCATTGATGATCTAAACGAAGGGGAACCGATTGCAAGGGAAACAGCGGAGGAAGTGGCGCAATATTTAGGGATTGCAGTTGTAAATGTCATTCAATCCTTCGACCCGGAACTTGTCATCATTGGTGGACAGTTTGGGCAATCACATCCGGTTGTTGTTGAAAAGGTGTCCGAGGTTGTCAGAAGAAACACACATAAGAAGAACACATACAAAGCAGAAATTACAACTTCAGAGCTGCAGAATAGTATTGTACTCGGTGGAGCTGCTTTAGTGATAAACCATGCATTCTTGCATAAACAAACGATGTAAATGGAAGGGGAAATAGAGATGAGATATGTCATTGGTGTAGATATTGGAGGGACCAAAACAGCGATAGGAATTGTCGGAAGAGAAGGAGAGGTAAAAACGAAGAAGTTGATTCCTACAGATCAATCAATCCCTCCTCTTACAATGGTTAAAAGAATTGTAGAAAACATCAAGGAGCTACTTGAAGAAAATGCACTCTCAAAAGAAGAGGTTATTGGAGTAGGGATTGGAGCCCCAGGACCACTTGATGCTAAAAATGGACAAATGGCATGCCCTCCTAACCTTCCAAATTGGGTCAATGTTCCTGTCGTTAAAGAAGTAAGTACCGCATTGCAGTTGCCTGTTGTTTTAGAAAATGATGCAAGTGCCGCGGCTCTTGCTGAGAAATGGCTTGGAGCAGGGCAGGGAACTGATAACTTTATTTATATAACAGTAAGCACTGGGATTGGTGCAGGAATCGTTGCGGATGGAAAGTTATTTACTGGAACATATGGAAATGCAGGTGAAATTGGTCATATGGTTGTTGACCCGTCGTATGGCATATGCCACTGCGGCCAAAAAGGATGTTTTGAATTTATTGCCTCAGGTACGGCCATCTCAAGACTCGGATCTGAAGCTGTTGGTAAGACTCTTTCAACGAAGGACGTTTTCGCCCTATACAATGATCGTCACCCTGAAATAACCGAAATTGTTGATGACGTGTTTGTACGTATTGGTATGGGATGTGTGTCGCTCATTAATATTTTTGAACCTGAAAAGATCATCATAGGAGGGGGCGTATCTAATGTAGGGGATCCTCTTATAAATGCTGTTGGTGACTATGTGTCCAAACGTGCACTAAGTCCTGGAGGCAGAAAAACAGAAATCGTACGTTCTGGGTTTCATGGAGATACAGGGTTGATTGGTGCGGCGGCTTTAATTTTTATGCAGGAAAATATGATTGAACAATAAAAACGAAAATGAAAGCGTTATCTAACGTTTTATCGGAAAAAATTTGAGGAGGAACTTTCATGGAAAACTATATCACTTCTTTTTCATATTCCGATTCTCCATTTTTATTAAATAAAGTACAGCGGTTAAGTTTAACCTTTACTTTAGAAGAGAAGGGAGAAACGGTCATTGATTTTGTCAGCAAAGTACCCGGAGGAGATTGGGGGAAAGAAGGCCAAGAGTCTGCGTTTGTCACCTTGTTTGTAGATGGGGAGTATAACCAGGATTTCATTCTCTTTTACGGGGAAGAAGTGTTTACTTATGAGAGATTATTAGGAAGCTTACCACCAGGTGACCATGAGTTGACGTTTGTTTTTCAAAACGATCAGTCTTCATCTCTTATTTCTTATGCTGAAGTTCATAAAGTTGAGATTCGACATGTGAAAGAATCAGATCCGGATATTGTTTTTTATAAGAATGCCCCGTTAATTTATGGGCGTGACATAGATTCCCCTTTTGAAAGTGTAAATACGGATACACCGCTTTCATCCTTTTACTATTGTGACAAGCATGATGATGGTTCTATGATTCTTGAATACCATACAATTTTTAGTCACGAGGATGGTGGAACAGAAGCAAAGGCGTTAATGTCGAGATGGGGGCGAACGACAGATATAGAGTGGACGTACCGTGTAAGGGTTAACAGTAGTGGAGAGCCGCTTTATGACGAGGATAAAGAAGAAGTGTTTCAAGGGGCAGAGCATGTAACAACAGATTTTCGAGGTGATCGAGTACTTGGTGATCACCCGGTGTTACAAGCTGCGACAAATAATGGAAACTTTTCAGACGAAATCACATCTGATTATCGTTATTTATTAAAGCCTATTAAATGTCTTGCGCGCGATGAAAATAGAGAATCTGTGATGGATGACATCCCTTGGACATATGTCATTGCTACAAAAGAAATAAAACGTCAAATATCAATTGAAGCTCCTCACGAGCCAAAAAATGAGAAGCTTGGAGATCCGCTTCATTATTTTTATATTCAAACATGTAAATACACTTTGGGTGATATTGGAACCCACGGCAAAGTCGACATTCAAATTAAATTAGTCAATGTCGAGCATTGGTACAGTTCTGTATTTAATAATCATGAACTCGCATATGGCGGAGAAGACGGTCCTTTTTCAACAACGGTTAAACTTCCCAAAAACACAGAAATTGGAGATATTGAAGAAATACGAGCATCTTTTATTAATGACGGTCAAACAGACACAGTAGAAGTGAAAGGAATTTCTAAGGCGTTCTTTCTAGGTGTAAACATGATGCCGGAAAGGCCATTTATTACGACAGAAAGAAGCGTTGAAGTATCACGTACTGTTCAACGAGCAACATTATGGAAAGTCTCTGATAATAAAAATGGTTGATTTTTGGAGTGTTTGAAGCTTTCGAGGACGATCACACTTATACCTAGAGGTGAAAGCGAGTGGACAAAAGCGAATGGCCCATTATTAATTTTATTTTTTAAGAAGATAGCCTATGGAAAAAAGGAATAGACTTCCGCTATTAAGGCTACGTTTTTAGTAAAGGTGTAGAGTGAAAAGCGGTGTGGGTGAAGCACCGCTTTTTGTTTGCACATTAAGACTGTATAAAATCCAACTGATAATTTTTAAATGTTCGCAAAGTTTCCGTTGAAATATACTATTGCAAAAAGGTATAATATTCTTAACATTAAAATAGAAGAATCTTCAATGGTCTCTTTTTTTAGAGATTATTAAACCGGTTTAATGAATGGTGATAAAGGTTCTTCAGCTTATTAATGACTATCCTTTCATGTTTGATTTCTGTAAAGGAGGATGAATGAAAAACAATCATTAGCATATTGATGATCTAGAAGGAGGTTTTCTATTGCAACTTGTACAAATTCATAAGCCGACAGAAAAACAGAAAATACAAAAACAATGCACGAACTTGATTATGGGAACTGCGCAACTTTATCCAGACAAATTAGAGCACGCATGTGAAATGCTTGATGCTTATTTAGATGCTGGGGGGAATACTCTTGATACTGCTCACCAATATGAAGGTAGTGAAGAAGTAGTTGGAAAATGGTTAGAAAAAAGCAAAAAAAGAGATCAAATTCAACTTTTAACTAAGGGAGCTCACCCGGATGATGGTGAACCTGGAAATAGAGTGAAACGAGATTCGATAAAAAAAGATTTGTTCGAAAGCTTAGATAGACTAAAGACGGATTACGTAGATTTTTATGCCTTGCATCGTGATGATCACGAAGTTGAAGTTGGGCCAATTATGGAAGCGCTTAATGAACATATCGAAGCAGGCCGAATCCATACAATTGGTGTATCAAATTGGACTTATGAACGAATCCAAGAGGCGAATGAATATGCCTTAGCCAACGGACTTATTGGATTTACGTTTAGTAGTCCAAACCTAAGTCTGGCAAAATGCAATGAACCGAGGTGGCCTGGGTGTATCTCCTTAGACCAAAAAGGGATTGATTGGTATGCCGAAAAACAGATGCCTGTTTTTTCTTGGTCTTCACAAGCGGGAGGTTTTTTCTCAGGGAGATTTAGCCCAGAAGATCGTTCCAATGAAGAGATGGTACGTGTCTATTATAGTCAAGAAAATTGGGAGCGTTTTCAAAGGGCTTCTGTTTTGGCGGAGGAAAAGAAAGTGACACCGATTCAAATTGCTTTAGCTTATGTCGTGAATCAGTCATTCCCTACTGCGGCGATCATCGGACCAGAAACAAAAGAAGAACTCTTATCTTCCGTAGAAGCTACCAATATTGTTTTATCAAAGCATGAGATGGACTGGGTTGATTTATTAAGAGATTCAAGGTAAAGAAGTTTATACATATAGGGAGGAATGATGGAAGGGATGAAATATGCCGCGCAGTTATATACACTTCGAAACGAATTAAAAGAAGATTTTCCAGGTGTGTTAAGAGAGTTAAAGAAGAGAGGCTGGGAAGCAGTTCAGATTGATGGTTTGTTCGGGTACAGTGCTGAAGAAATTTCTGCGGTATTAAAAGAGACGGGTCTTGAATCAGCAGGAATGCATATTGGTCTCGACCGGATGAAACATGATTTGGATAATGTTATCAAAGAGGCGATATTGTTTAACACTAAAGATATCTTTTGTCACTACATGGAAGAGCCGATGCAAAATGTAGAAGGATATAAACAAGCAAAAAGAGAATTGTTGGAAACTGCTCAAAAGCTTGAATCATTAGGATTTAGAGTCGGGTACCATAATCATGATTTTGAATTTGAAACGACTGTTGACGGAAAAAATGCTCTGGATTATGTACTAGAGCCAGTAGGAAATCGTTTTATTTATCCTGAGATTGATACGTATTGGATTAAAAAAGCTGGACGTGACCCTTTATCGTTCATTAAGAAGTATACTGGGCGAACGCCATACCTTCATCTAAAGGATATGACAACAGATGGAAGAGAGTTTTTTGCTGAAGTCGGTACAGGTTCCATCGACTTTGAGGCAATTCTATCATGGGGACAAAAAAATGGTGTTGAATGGTATGTAGTGGAACAGGACTACTGTGAAGGCAGTCCGTTTGATAGTTTAAGTGTAAGCTTTAATAACTTAAAAAAAATAGAAGGAAGTTTAGAGAATAAAGGCTTAGAAATGAAATAGATCTTTCTAATCTCAGATCAGAAAAAAAAATTGAGAATTATCAAAAATCTCGTTGACTATTATCAGAATCTATAGTAAATTCTAAAAGTAACCGCTTTCATTAAACCGGTTTAAATCTATCAGCTTTAATCATGACATACTATTAAAAGCAAAAATCCATATTTTTTTACGATAACTTAAACCGGTTTAATACATGGGAAGTGGTGGTTCAAAGTAATACAAAAAAAGAGGAGGGTACGTATTTATGAAAAGGTTTTTCTATCTATCTATTGTTTTAGTTTTCAGTTTGTTATTGTTCACAGCATGCTCTGAAGCCGAAGAGAGCAGCCAAACGGATAGTGGAGATGATGAAGCTGACCAAAGTGAAGACCAAGGAGAAGATGAAGGTCAAGAATCTGCTGGTGCAGATCGCGACTTAGTTGCCGACGGTTTACCAGAGTACAATGAAGAAATTGCTAATCTTCCTGATACAACAATTGAAGTTTGGTTAGCAGCAGACTATGTTGATGAAGATCCAGTTGTGGATGCAATTAATGAGTTTATGGAAGTATATCCAAACATTACAGTAGAGACTGCAGGTCATACTTGGCAAGATATGCAAAACCAAGTTCGTTTAGCAGTAAATGGTGGAGCTCCACCTGATTTAGCACACCAGCACGCATTTGCTATGGGAAGTCAAGGTTTAGCAGAACCAGTTGATGACCTATGGGAAGCGTGGGGTGCTGAAGACGAGTTCTTGCCAGGTGCAATTGATAACGTCACTTGGGAAGGGACAAAGTACGGAGTACCGATCGACATTAATACGACGTTCTATCTTTATAACACAGAAATGTTTGAGGAAAAAGGTCTTGAACCACCGACAACTTTAGAAGAATTTACTGAAGTAACAAAAGCTGTCTCTGAAGATGGCGTTTATGGATTTGTTCCTTCAGCAAGTACATGGGGGTTACAAGGATGGATTGTTGCCCAAGGTGGAGATGTTTTAAAAGAGGTTGACGGTCAATTACAACCAGACTTAAACAACGGAACAGTCTTAGATGTTGTAAAAGCATACACTGAGGTAGCGACTTTGCACGGGGTTGCACCGATTCCGCCAGCACAAGCAAGACAATCAGATCACCCTGTAGCAATGTTTGGTAATGAACGTGCTGCAGCAATTGTTTCAGGTCCATTTGATATTTCTCGTATTGAAAATGAATTCCCTGACATGTACGACAAAGTTGGTACAGCACCAATTCCTGGAGCTGACCAAGGTTCTGTAGCAGGTGGAGGAAGTATGTTCGTACCTAGAGGTTCTGAAAATAGAGAGATTTCTTTCGAATTAATGAAGTGGATCATTTCTGACAAGTATGGAATCAGAATGGCTGCTGAAATGGGAAGACATCCAGTTGTCGAACATTTATATGAAGATGAGCTTTATGCTGATCCACTATTAGCACCATTTGTTGAGACATTACCATATGCTGAACAATATTATTTAGAGGCTTTCCCAGAAGCAAATCAAGCTCATGCGCAAGCGTTTAGAAATGTATTTGATGGTGATGACGTCGAAGAGGCATTTAATGAAGCGCAAAGGTTAGCAGAAGAAGCATTTGAAAGAGAAGCTCAATAACGGATAAAGAGATTATCTAGGAAGGGTATACAGACTTAGTCGTATACCCTCCTCTATCATTAGGAGTGACATATATGATACCAAAGCAAAATAGTTCTGCAGAAACTGTAAAGCAAGTGCCGTTGCCTGCAAAAGTGAAAAAGAAAAACAGATGGAAAGATTATCTTGGCTCTTATATGTTCGTATTTCCAGCATTATCCTTATTATTTACGTTTTCATTTGTTCCAATCATCTACCTAGTTTATCTTAGCTTTCACCGTTATCGATTACCAGAATCCCCGCAATTTGCCGGTCTGGATAATTATTCCCGTTTAATGTCTGACGGTATGTTTTGGAAAAGTATTGGAAATACGATGGTTTATACTGTTGGCTCGATGCTTTTAGGTTTATTTGCAGCATTACTTATCGCTGTTTTACTGAATAGAGCTTTTAGAGGAAAACGTTTTTATAAAGTATTTTACTTTTTACCCGCTGTAACTTCTGACGTTGTATCAGCAATGATTTTCTTATGGATCTTTGATCACAATTTAGGAATTATGAATTACATATTAACGACAATTGGGTTTAGTTCACCGCCAAATTGGCTATTGGATCCTTTTTGGGCCATGATGATTTTGATTTTTGTTGGTGCATGGCGCGGGGCCTCTTATAACATACCTATTTTCCTTGCTGGACTTGAGGGGGTGCCGAAATCGTATTACGAAGCAGCAGACATTGACGGTGCGAATGGATGGCATAAATTTTGGAGAATTACGATTCCAACGATCATGCCTATTTCCGTTTATTGTATGGTTATGTCAATTATCGGATCGTTCCAGGTTGTTGCTATTGTAGACGTATTAACAGATGGAGGACCAAGAAACAGTACACTCGTAGCGATCAAATATGTATGGCAACAGTCGTTTGAGTTTAACTATGTAGGCTATGGAGCTACACTTTCATTATTGATATTCCCATTCTTGTTCATCGTAACATGGTTGAACTTAAAGCTTTCTTCAAGGAGTGAGTAAACATGGCGAGGAAAAAACGAATAAATAAAATTATTATTTATATATTAGCAACCCTTGTTTTAATTGGGTTTGTTGGCCCATATTTATGGATGTTTACAACCGCATTAAAAAGTCAAGGTGATGTCATGGCGTGGCCACCGCAAATATTACCGAGTGAATTTCGGTGGGATAACTTTATCCGTATTTGGGAAGGGACCATTTTGCCAACAGCATTTATGAATAGTGTGATCGTTGCCACTACGGCTACAGCAATCAATGTGTTCTTTGCTTCTTTAGCAGCATTTGCTTTTGCGCGATTAGAATTCCCGGGAAGAAATGGCTTGTTCCTTGGGGTGTTAGCGACAATGATGGTTCCAGCTGGATTAATGGTTGTTCCATTATTTGCGATGATTAGAAATGTTCCATTTACAGGTCCAGCCGGCTGGTTAGACAGTTATGCAGGTCTTATTATTCCAACAGCTGTTACAGGTTTTGCGATCTTCTTATTAAGACAATATTTCCTATCAATTCCGAAAGATTTGGATGATCAAGCTGCAATTGACGGCTGTACGAAATTTCAAGTTTATTGGAAAATTATCCTTCCGTTAAGTAAACCAGCTTTAGGTCTAGTTGCGATTTTTACATTCCTAGCGAACTGGAACGAATACTTATGGCATTTGACAGTTGCTAGATCAGAATCGATGTACACAATACAAATTGCTCTAGCCAGGTTCCAAACGGAGCATAATATTGAGTGGTCACTCATTATGGCTGGTGCAACAACAGCAGCAATTCCGATGATGATTCTTTATTTCACATTACAACCCCTATTTGACAAAGGATTAGGTGGTATAGGAAGCGGGATGAAAGAATGATGAATGAAAAGTTGAAAGTAAACGATAAAGTCAGCTTGGGACTTACTGAACACATTCCAGAAGAAAAACAAGGTGAATATATCACTCTTCCATTTGATGTACCTGAATCAATTGAAGAAATCACTGTTCACTTAATGGTAGAAAATGAAGACGAAAACACAATCGACCTAGGGTTAGAAGGTCCAAATGGGATGAAAGGCTGGAGTGGAGGTGCAAGAAGAAGTATTTTTGTCCGAGAAGACCGTGCTACTCCAGGGTATTTAATCGAAGAGATTACTCCAGGAAATTGGGGAGTCGTCTTGAATGCGTATGAAGTAACAGGTATTTGTAATGTTGAAGTGAAAATTGAAATGCAGCCTAAAGCACCCCAATGGATTAAAGGTGATTTGCACATGCATTCGAACCATAGTGATTCTCCCTATTCATTATCAGAAGTGATTGACAATGCAAAAGAAGCAGGATTAGAATACATTGCTTTAACGGATCACAATACGTTTAGCCAAAATTATGCGTTCGAACCTCAGGAAGATTTAGTGATTATTCCGGCAGTTGAGCTGACTACAAACCGAGGTCATAGTAATTTTTATGGTGTTAACAAGCCGTTTTCTGACTTTAGATGTCAAACGGTTGATGATGTGAAGCGTGTCATTGCTGAAGGTGAAGAAAATGGAGCGCTTATTTCTGTTAACCACCCTCATTGCGATCATTGCTGGTGGGACTGGGGGATTGAAGCATTTGATTTTGATTTTGTTGAAATTTGGAACGGTCCATGGCGCGAGAGAAACTTGAGAGCATTAAACTGGTGGCAAGAACAGCTTACGCAAGGGAAAAGGATGATTGCACTAGGTGGTAGTGATAAACACGGTCCAGATGAATGGATCAGATATGGTGGTCCGACTACATTTATAAAAGCATCAACCCATAGCCCAGAAGGTATTTTAGATGCGATAAAGCTTGGGAAAGTCTTTATTTCGTCATCTCCAGAGGGGCCAACTCTTGATTTAGCAATAAATGATTATGAGATGGGAGATACTGTTGCCTTTAATGAGAACTCAGGTGAACTGAAATTAGAAGTTTCCATTAAGAATTTTCAGGGCGGAACGATAAAAGTTTATTCATCAAACGGATTAACAGTAGAGGATAAATTAAATGACGGTGATCATCATTTGACATATCAAGTCGATTTAAGTAATCATTTTTATCGTGTGGAATTATGGGGAGAAGATAAGCAACTACAACATTTTGCTCCTCAAGCGATAAGTAATCCTATTTTTTTGAAGAAAGCAAGGGACTGATGATTCATGGCTAAAATTGATGATGTAGCAAAAAGAGCCAACGTTTCAAAAGGAACGGTTTCAAATGTTTTTAGTCAGAAGCGACCGATCAGCGAAAAAGTGAAAAAAAGAGTACTTGAAGCAGCAAAAGAATTAAAGTATACACCAAATCATATCGCCCGCAGTTTAGTAACGAAGAAAACGATGACGATTTCTTTAAATATACCGTATTCGAAAAACCTATCTTTAAGTACATTTCATACTAATTTAATTAACGGTGTAATTACGGAAGCCTCTCTGCAAAATTATCGAATATTAATCGATACGTTGTCTCAAGACCAATTGGAACTTCCTTATATTTCAAGGGATGCGATGGATGGGGTCATTTTATTAGACCCTCGTGCAAATGATAACCGTATGGAATATCTTACACACTTTGATATCCCTTTTGTTGTTATCGGTCAGCCCTCTGAAGAGTATTTAGGCAAAGCTCCATACGTAGATAACAATAACGTTGAGATTGCTGAAGAAATCACAACGTATCTCTTGAATAAAGGCCATGAAAAGATCCTTTACTTAAACGCCCCTACACTTATGACAGTATCTAAAGTACGGGAAAAGGGGTACTTGCAAGCCTTTCATAAATTAAATAAGTCTCCTCAATTATCAAAGGTTATTTTTAAAGAAAGCTTAAAGCAAGACCCTAGTGTTTATGGCTACGAAAAGGTCATGGAGAATTTTCACAACGACAAAGAGCGTTTTACAGCGATTATTGCTGATACAGACAAAGTAGCATTAGGGGCAACAAGAGCCTTAAAGGAGCTTGACTTAACAGTGCCGGAAGATGTTTCTATCGTAGCTTTAAGTGATGATTTAGTCCTATCACATGAGCTGGATCCACCTTTGTCGACCGTGGATATGCAAGCGACACAATTAGGGTATGAATCGGTAAGGATGTTATTTTCACAAATCGGAGTAGGCGAATATGAAAAGGCTGAATCAAAAATTGTTAACGCACGATTTGATGTTCGCGGTTCATGCGATGTAGCGAAAGGTTCTGGTATTAGTAAGGTATAGGTAATTCACTTATGGGAGCTTCATTATAAATAAAAAATGCTTCCCTGTAAGGTTGAGGAGGTAAACAAATGGCTAACTTGCTCATTAAACCACATGACCGGAAAGAAAACGGAAATATATTAAAGGTAACACCTGAATCTGCGAAATGGGATTATGTTGGTTTTGAAGTCTATTCATTAAAAGAGGGAGAAGAACTCCTAAATAAAACCATTGATAAAGAAGTTTGCCTTGTTTTATTAAGTGGCAAGGCCAATGTACATACGAAAGAGCAATCTTTTACAAATATAGGGGAAAGAATGAGTGTTTTTGATGGGATACCACCATATTCTGTTTACGTACCAAATGATGATCAATATGAAGTAAAAGCACTAACAGATGTTGAATTAGCCGTATGCCTTGCTCCAGGAAAAGGGACATACGAAGCTCGTTTAATACCGCCTGCAAAAGTAGGAGTAGAAGGCCGAGGGTATGGAAAGATGGAGCGTACGATTCACAACATCCTTCCTGAAGGTGAACTAGCAGATAGTTTACTAGTAGTTGAAGTATTTACACCAGAAGGAAACACTTCAAGTTATCCCCCTCATAAGCATGACGAAAACAACTTAGATGAGGAATCTTACTTAGAAGAAACGTATTATCACGAAATAAATCCAGACAGTGGTTTTGTTTTCCAGCGTGTTTATAAGGACGACCGGACGTTGGATGAGACGATGGCAGTAGAACATCGAAATGTCGTCATGGTTCCTGAAGGATATCATCCGGTTTCAGCTGTTCCAGGGTATCATTCTTACTACTTAAATGTCATGGCCGGGCCTGTACGTACATGGAAGTTCCGTAATGATCCTGACCATGAATGGCTTTTTGAAAATGTGATGAAAAAATAAAAGCTCTTTATGTGCTGGCAAGGAGGAAGTTAACTTGAATAATAGAATTACTTTTCCAGAAAATCGTTCCCTCGATGTTATTGGTCTTGGGAGGTTATGTGTCGATTTAAATGCGAATGAAACGTTAAGACCGATGGAAAAAACAAGAACATTTACGAAATATGTTGGTGGTTCCCCGGCAAATATCGCGATTGGAACTTCTCGTCTTGGGCTTAAAACGGGTTTTGTTGGTAAAGTTTCAGACGATCAAATGGGGCGTTTTATTACAGGTTATTTAGAAGAGAACAAAATTAATACAGAGAGTGTGGTTACAGATACAACTGGAGCCATAACCGGACTTGCCTTTACAGAGATTAAAAGCCCGGAAGATTGCAGTATTTTAATGTACAGAGACAATGTTGCTGACTTGAACTTAGACACCTCAGACGTTTCTGAAGAATATATTAAGCGATCAAAATCGTTGTTAATTTCAGGAACAGCTCTAGCAAAAAGCCCTTCAAGAGAAGCGGTATTTTTAGCATTAGAATATGCGAGAAAGCACGACGTTGTTGTGTTTTTTGATCTTGATTACCGCCCTTATACTTGGGAGTCTGAAGCCGAGACGGCTGTTTACTATAACTTAGCAGCAGAAAAATGCGATGTCATTATTGGAACTCGTGAAGAATTTGACATGATGGAGAAACTATTAAACTATGAAAAATCAGATGACAAAGTGACAGCAGATAAGTGGTTTTCTTACCATGCGAAAATCGTTGTAATTAAACATGGATCAGGAGGTTCTATCGCTTATACAAAAGAAGGGGAAAGCTATCAAGGTGGGATCTTTAAAACAAAGGTATTAAAAACTTTCGGTGCTGGAGATTCATATGCCTCTGCCTTTATGTATGGGTTGATGAAAAGGTATGATGTCCCTACTGCGATGAGACTAGGCAGTGCTTCTGCTTCAATAGTGATTTCAAAGCATAGCTGTTCAGATGCAATGCCTTCAGTTGATGAGATTGAAGAGTTTTTGGAAACAGCAGAAGAAATAAACTAGTCTAACTTATTGACCATATGAATCATTCAGTTTGCAAAAGAAAAGGGGAGCTGCAAAATGGGTAAAGTCATTCAAAAAGAAACGGTAAAAAACTATGTAAATGGAGAGTGGGTAGATTCTGCTTCTTCAAATAAAGAACCAGTATATAACCCGGCAACAGGAGAAGTAGTCGCTGAGGTACCTTTATCAACAAAAGAAGATGTAGATCAAGCCGTGAAGGCAGCTGAAGAAGCATTTGAAACGTGGTCACAAGTGGCTGTACCAAAGCGTGCTCGAATCTTGTTTAAATATCAGCAATTACTCGTAGAGCATTGGGAAGAATTAGCTGAACTTATAACAGTTGAAAATGGTAAAAGTTACAGTGAGGCTTATGGTGAAGTTCAAAGAGGAATTGAGTGCGTAGAATTCGCTGCTGGAGCACCTACACTTATGATGGGAAAACAACTTCCAGATATTGCAACCGGTATTGAATCAGGGATGTACCGTTATCCAATTGGAGTAGTAGGGGGGATTACACCATTTAACTTTCCGATGATGGTCCCTTGCTGGATGTTCCCATTAGCGATTGCATGCGGAAATGCATTTGTGCTTAAGCCATCAGAGCGGACTCCTCTTTTGGCGATACGGTTAGCAGAGTTATTTGCTGAGGCAGGTTTACCAAAAGGGGTATTAAATATTGTTCATGGTGCTCATGACGTTGTTAATGGACTGCTCGATCATAAACAAATTAAGGCCATTTCATTTGTCGGGTCGCAACCAGTTGCTGAATATGTCTATAAACGAGGAACAGAAAATTTAAAGCGAGTACAAGCATTAGCCGGTGCTAAAAATCATTCTATCGTACTAAATGATGCTGACCTTGATGTAGCAGCAACACAAATTTTCAGTGCTGCATTTGGCTCTGCTGGTGAGCGTTGTATGGCAGCCGCTGTTGTTACTGTTCAAGAAGGCATCGCAGATCAATTAGTTGAGAAGCTGGAGGAAAAAGCGAATAGCATTGAAATCGGAAATGGTCTCGATGACGGTGTATTTTTAGGACCTGTCATTCGAAAAGAACATAAAGAGCGTACATTAAAATACATTGAAACAGGTGTTGAAGAAGGTGCTCGTCTTGTCCGAGATGGCAGAGAAGATAAGGCTGTAAATGACAAAGGTTATTTCGTAGGGCCAACAATTTTTGATGAAGTGACACAAGAAATGAAAATTTGGCAAGACGAAATCTTTGCTCCTGTTTTATCCATTGTGCGAGTGAAGGATATTGATGAAGCCATTGATACAGCTAATCAATCTAACTTTGCAAATGGTGCATGCATTTATACGAAAGATGGAGGCAGTGTTCGTAAGTTCCGTGAAAAAATTGATTCCGGAATGTTAGGTGTCAACATTGGTGTCCCTGCTCCGATGGCATTTTTCCCATTTTCAGGTTGGAAAGATTCATTCTATGGAGACTTGCATGCCAATGGAACAGACGGAGTAGAATTTTTTACAAGAAAGAAAATGGTTACCGCACGCTGGTAATGTATAAATGAATAGGGGAGACGCCTTTTGAAGCGTCTCTTTCTAATTGTATTTCTACTTGCAAACTTAAGGAAAAATTTATGTTTGCAAAATCCTTTATTTAGAAGGGGCTGTCGATATGCAGACAATTCGAATGACAACGGCGCAAGCGTTAGTGAAATTTTTAAATGAGCAGTATGTTGAATATGATGGTGTCGAACATAAATTCATCGACGGGGTATTTACAATCTTCGGACACGGAAATGTACTCGGTTTAGGTCAGGCTTTAGAAGAGAACCCAGGAGAGTTAAATGTCTATCAAGGAAGAAATGAGCAAGGAATGGCTCATGCGGCAATTGCTTTTGCAAAACAAAAACATCGAAAGCAAATCATGGCTTGTACGTCATCTGTTGGCCCAGGATCTGCTAATATGGTAACTGCTGCAGCGACAGCGACAGCAAATCAGATTCCTGTATTGTTACTACCTGGGGATGTATTTGCTTCAAGACAGCCTGATCCGGTTTTACAGCAAATCGAACAAACGCATGATTTAACGGTATCTACCAATGATTCCTTTAAGGCTGTCAGTAAATTTTGGGATCGTATAAATCGACCTGAGCAGTTAATGTCTGCTTTAATTAATGCGATGAGAGTATTGACAGACCAAGCTGATACAGGTGCAGTCACAATCTCTTTACCACAAGATGTTCAAGGAGAGGCGTGGGACTTCCCGGAATATTTCTTTAAAAAGAGAGTGCATCGGTTTGAACGCCGTATTCCTTCAAAGGATGCAGTTAAAGAAGCGACCGCTCTTATTAAGAAAAAGAAAAAGCCAGTTATTATAAGTGGTGGGGGAGTTCGCTATTCAGAAGCTGCAAAGACTTTAAAGAAATTCACAGAAACGTTCAACATTCCATTTGCTGAAACACAAGCCGGGAAAAGTGTGATCGAGAGTAACCACCCGTATAACCTTGGTGGTGTTGGCGTGACTGGAAACTTGGCTGCTAATAAGGTTGCTAAAGAGGCAGACTTAGTCATTGGAATTGGTACGCGATTTACAGACTTTACCACAGCTTCAAAACAGCTATTTCAAAATGAAGGTGTCGACTTTTTAACAATCAATGTCTCAGATTATCATGCTGGAAAATTAGATGCTGTAGAAGTTGCTGCTGATGCGAAACTGACATTAGAGGCTTTAGATGAGGAGTTGTCTCTGGATTCCTACCAAGCAGCGTATGGTGATGCGATTAGTAAAGTGAAAAACGAGTGGGAACAGGAACTTTCTCGCTTATACGATATTGAATATATGGAAGATGACTTTACCCCAGAAGTGGCAGGTCAACTAGATGAAGCATTAAATCAGTACAAAGAAGCTTTCCAGTCTACGTTGACACAAACAAAAGTCATCGGAGAAGTAAACAAAGCAATTGATGATGATTCGATTGTTGTGGGGGCAGCCGGCAGTTTGCCTGGTGATTTACAAAGAATGTGGGTTTCAAAACAGCCGAATACATATCACATGGAGTATGGTTATTCTTGTATGGGCTACGAGATCTCTGGTGCACTTGGTGTGAAGCTTGCTGAACAAGATAAAGAAGTGTATGTCATGGTTGGTGATGGAAGCTATTTAATGCTTCATTCTGAATTAGTGACTAGTATACAAGAAGGAAGAAAAATTAACGTCGTTTTACTAGATAATTCTGGTTTTGGTTGTATTAATAATTTACAGATGGGAAATGGGATGGGAAGTTTTAATACAGAATTCAGGTACCGAAACTCAGAAACTGGAAAGCTCGATGGTGAAATCATGACGATTGATTTTGCTCAAAGTGCTGCCGGTTATGGTGTAAAAACCTATAAAGTAAAGACAGTAGAAGAGCTGAGAGATGCATTAGAAGATGCGAAAAAACAATCGGTATCCACTCTCATAGATGTAAAAGTTTTGCCTAAAACGATGACAAATGGTTATGGTTCATGGTGGCACGTTGGAGTTGCGGAAGTATCTGAGAAACCTACTGTTCAAAAGGCATATGAGGATAAAGAAGCAAATCTGGAAAAAGCTCGTCGTTATTAATAACTGGCATTGTAAAGATCATTTATACTGTTTCATTTTATCGGAAGATGTAAGGACGGTTACATTATATAAATCCTTATAAGATGGGGTGGATCATGCACCAAACGACATTCTAAATAAAGGAGAAACTTAGACGATGATTCGAACAGTTCATGTTATTTTTAAAACTCATTTAGATATAGGATTTACAGATCTTGCGGAAAACGTTATCGATCAGTACGTGAATTTATATATTCCAAAAGCAATCGAATTAGCAGAGAAGCTAGAAGAAGCTGGCGGGAGAGAAAGGTTTTTGTGGACAACTGGTTCATGGCTCATTAACCACTATTTAAAGGTTTCCTCACAAGAAGATCGTGAAAAAATGGTTCAAGCGATTAACAATGGGCATATCGCGTGGCATGGACTGCCATTTACGACTCATACTGAATTGCTTAATCCAGATTTACTAGAGTATGGGTTATCGGTTTCGAAAAAGCTGGACGAAAAGTTTGATAAAACGACGATTGCTGCAAAGATGACAGATGTTCCTGGACATACGATTTCGATGGTACCTTATATAGTGAAATCCGGCATTAAATATTTACACCTCGGAGTGAATCCTGCTTCTAAGGTTCCGAAATTACCGAAACTATTTCGCTGGAGAGCAGAAGATGGGTCAGAAGTGATCGTCAATTATGCAGATAATTACGGGGAAGTTGTTCAGGTTGAAGGTTTAGAAGATGCATTAGTTTTTGCGCACACAGGTGATAATTGCGGGCCTTCATCACCGGATGAAATTCGTGAACAATTTGAAGAGTTAGCAGAAAAGTTTCCAGGTGCGACGATTAAAGCTTCTACGATGGATGCTTTCGCAAAGGAATTGCTTAAGGTGAAAGATAAACTCCCAGTGGTTCAAGAAGAAATTGGCGATACGTGGATTCACGGGGCAGGGACGGATCCTTATAAACTAGCAGGTTATCGGGAGTTTATTCGAAAGCGTTCTGAATGGCTTCGCGATGGGAAACTTGTTCCAGGTACTGAAGAATATGAAGAAGTAAGTGATCAGTTGTCGTTAATAGCTGAGCATACGTGGGGAATGGATTTAAAGAAATACTTGCCTGACTATACGAATTATGCAAAATCCGATTTTACTAGAGCGAGACAAAACAATAGTTTTGATACGGATATGATTCCTGATAAGTATGGTTATATAGGTGCTTTTGCCATGAACGAAATGGATGAAAACTCAAAAGAGCTTTTCCTAAAAAAAGAAAAGAATTATAGTTATGAAGTCTTTGAAAGCTCGTGGAAGGAACAAAGAGATTATTTAAATAAAGCATTGTCTGCTTTAGATGAAGAGAAACGGTCTGAGATGGAAGAGGCACTAGCTGGAATCAAAGGCGGGCCCGAACAGCTAGAAGCGACGGAAGATCTGAATTTTAGAAAGAAATATCAGCTAGGTACTTTCGACGTTGCTTTTGATTTTAACGGTTCTATTGTTTCACTACATGACAGTAAAGAGAAACAGTGGGCAGATGAACGACATGCTCTTGGACTATTTACTTATGAAACTTTCGGTCAGGAAAACTATAATCATTGGTTTGAAACGTATATGAGCAATTTAAAGCAAACACATCCTTGGTCAGATTCAGACTTCGGTAAACCAGGCTTTGAATATGCAGAGCCTAAACCAAAGCACAGTCTTTACGAACCAGTAGCTGAATCACTGGAATTACGACGTGGTGAAGCAGAAGATGTGGTTCAAGTAAGACTTGTGATGCCGAAAGAACCGGTGAAATATAATGGCTCTCCAGAAAGAGTGATTGTGGAATATAACTTCAGTAAAGTAAAAGATGATATCGAAGTTACTTTATATTGGGAGAATAAGGAAGCCAACCGTTTACCTGAAGCAAGCTGGTTTTCATTCACACCAATCGTTGATAACGCCAACCAGTGGAAACTGCATAAGGTCGGTTCTAATATCTCACCATTAAATGTTGTCAAAGATGGTAATCGTAACTTGCATGCTGTTGATAAAGGTGTAACATATCAAGGAACTGATGGAACACTTGAAATTGAAACGCTTGATGCAGCTCTAGTTTGCCCAGGGGAACGTAAACTACTTCGTTTTGATAACCATTTTGCTCCTTTAGAAGGTGGAATGCATGTAAATTTACACAATAATATTTGGGGGACAAACTTCCCAATGTGGTATGAAGAAGATGCTAAATTTCGTTTTCATCTTTCCTTTCAAGCAAATGTCTAAGAAATGTTCTAAAAACATGGAAATAAGGTTTAATAGTCAACCTCCTAAGCTATGTACGGAATAGTTAGGAGGTTTATTTTTATATCTTTTCTACCATTTATCGCCAAGCGTTCGTTTAATACTAGAAACACGAACATATGTTCGGTATAATTTGTTTAGCAACTGCAAAGGCGATGTGGCGGTTGAACTCCCTTACTGAAAGGGGGTGAGGCGAGTGACGACATACGAGGCATTTAGTTTAATCGCGCAATTTGGAGTTGTGTTCGTAGCAGTACTGACACTATTTACTACGATTGTCGTCTATATAAACAAAAAGAAATAGCCACCTTTGCCCTGGGAAAGTAAGGTGAGCTATTTCCAGCAAGAAACTTATTCTCAGCCGCTTTACGTGCGGCATGTAGTTGCTTTGACTGAGCGTTTGCCCACGCTCAGTCTTTTTTCATTGTATTTCTACTTGTTACTCATTATACAATTTTTCCCTAGGTCAAAGCAATGAAAAGAGCATAACCCTAGTATATATAACCTTTATTTGCTTTTAACATGTAATTTTATGACGGAGCTAGCGATTGAAAGTAAAACAAATAACAGAACCGCAATAATTTTACTCATCACTTATACCTCCTAATCGGTAATTCACTGAATGAAAAAAAGTTGAGTGAGGTAAACTTAATACATCTTATGCATTAACGCTGGTATATGGGACATCTTTATTACACGTTAATTTATGAAATTTTAGCGAAGAAGTAGCTCGACGTAGAGAAAGTTTATAAGGACTAAGTATATAGTTACCCGCTAAAATCGCGATGTCCTATGTCCTATGTCCTATCGCAACGGCGGTGTTAGCACGTTCTGTACGCTGAACCTGCTGTTACTCGTCGCAGTTATTAGGTACCAGTCACTTCCTGAAATATGTCGAAATTTGCATCCCTAAAGAGTGTTGAAACAAGGTTTATAGGTTACTATGTTTTCATAGATACAATGTTCTATTGATTCCATGACTAAAATATTGGTATAATTTCAAAAGAAAACGCAACCAACACGAAAGTCTACTAATAATTGTAATAAATATAAAAGATCTGGGAATTCACGGAGAAATACTGACTTTTCTCCCATTATTTTATACTATATAAATATACTATTAAGTCTTAGCAATCCTCACAAATATTCTTCCCGAAACTTTTCTAGTACCTTATGTTCATAAAATGTGTTTTCAGAAAATGGGTCATTGCAGTTTTTGTAAAATCTGTACCTAGAAAGGGAAGCATTCATTTGTCTACTTCAAACGTATTACATCATCAAGTGATTCGACATAAAGACCCGAGTGCCCCGTGGGTGACATTAGTCCACGGTTTTGGCGGGAACTCTAAAATATGGTACAAGCAGGTTGATGAATTTAAAGATCACTTTAATATCATTTCCATTGACTTACCAGGTCATCATCCGAACCAGTTCATCAAAGAGTGGGAAGAGAGCTATTCTTTTGATTTAGTTGCTAAATTAATTATTGATGTACTAGATAAATATAAGATCACGAAATCTCATTTCATTGGCATTTCGTTAGGCTCGGTTATCATCCATCAGCTGATTAAGCTTTATCCGAACAGAGTCATTACTTCCGTATTAGGCGGAGTAGTCATCCGTTTTAACAAACTATCAAAAATCCTATTGTTTTACGGAAATATATTAAAAAAGTTTCTTCCTTATATATGGATTTATCAACTTTTTGCCCACATTATGATGCCGAAAAAAAATCATAAACTTTCACGATCAATCTTTATAAGAGAAGCAAAAAAGCTAGGGAAGAAATCATTCTTCAAATGGTTTGAAATCATTAGTAACGTCGAGAAAACGTCTAAAAATATTAATAAGTCACTTGTCCCAAAGTTGTACATTTCAGGCACGGAAGACCACTTGTTCATCGATTCGTTAAGAGAACATGTAAAATCAGACGAAAACGCAGACTTAATTGAATTACCGGATTGCGGCCACGTCTGTAACATCGAAAAAAGCAGTGAATTTAATAAACACACAATCACGTATATTAAAGGTGCCAGTCACCTCCCGAACTATGTCGAAATGAGGACAAGCTAGGTAGAGGTGCCAGTCACCTCCCGCATTTTGTCGAAATCAACTAGCCAGCTTTCTTCAGCCATTGAAGAGGGCTGGCTTTTTTCTATGCTTACTGCAGCCCCTTTATTGGTGTAAAATAATCGTGAAGAAAACTATAAACACTAGAGATAATGAATAGATTGGAATGGTGAAAGCATTGGCGATTTCTTTTACAAATGAAGTACCAGCAAAACATCAATTTTTTTGAACTATACGAAACAACGGGATGGAACAAAGAGAAGTTTACAGCAGATGATTTGTTTTATGCGATAAACAATAGTTGGTACCTTGCTGCTGCTTATGAAGGAGAGCAACTAGTAGGGTTTGGTAGAATCATTTCAGACGGAATCTATCAAACGTTTATCGGGCATATGATTGTTCATCCTAGTTACCACGGCCAAGGAATTGGGAAAGAAGTAATGACAAGGCTCCTTAATAAATGCGAATCGAGTGGAATAAAGTGGGTGCAATTGACGTGTGCGCATGGGAAGTCTGGCTTTTACAAGAAGTTTAGATTTGAAGAAAGGCCGCTAGAAGGGCCTGGGATGCAAAAGTACTTGTAGACGGCCGGCTAAGAGACCTAGCCATTTTTGTATACCTCTAAAATGTTCTGCGTTGTCTTCGTAAGTTTTGGTGGGAGAGAATCAAGCGAGAAGAATTTCGCCTCCTCGATTTCTTGATGATCAACGGTTATTTTTCCAACGAACGACGAAGATGTTGTAAACATAACAATGACGCTGTATACTTGATCGCCATTTGGATACTCATGATAGAAGTCTTGTCCAGAAAAAATACGATAAAATTGTAGGTCATCTGGTATTACTTTCATCTCTTCTTTTAGTTCGCGGAACGCAGTTTCCAACACAGTTTCACCCGGTTCCATATATCCGCCTGGTAATCCCCAGTCATTTGTATCTTTTCGGTAACATAACAATACGTTATTTCCATCTTCTATGATCACTCCGGCAGAAACAAGAATAATAGGCATGTTCCCAACGCTTGCACGTATATTTTCAATGTAACCCATAAAAAGTCCTCCGTTGCTACTATTTACTTTTAAACATCTCACATAAACAAAGGAAATATGCAAATAGGCATATATTGCCTCATATATATTGCATTCTAATAAAATATCGTTTATATTCTGAAAATAATAACATTTTCGGGCGGAAAGAAGGGGGAGGGTCGGTAAGATGATCATTGAGCGAGTAGATTTGAAACAGTTAAAAATGCCGTTAAAATCACCATTTGAGACAAGCTTTGGAAAAACCGTAAATAAAGAAATGATAGTAGTCTCCGTTTTTGCAGACGGGGACGTTGGTTTTGCCGAATGTGTCGCCATGGAAGCGCCGATTTACAATGAGGAAACGAACCGAACAGCTTGGGGAGTAATGGAGGATTTCCTCATCCCACAACTTTTATCAAAAAAGATCGATCATCCTGATGACGTATCTTCGATGTTTTCCTATATTAGAAGAAACAATATGGCAAAAGCAGCCGTTGAAGGGGCTGTATGGGACTTATATAGCAAACAACGAGGAGTCTCATTATCGAAGGCGTTAGGTGGGGAGTTAGAAGAGATTGAAGTTGGCGTAAGTATCGGCATCGAAAAATCAATTGATGACTTGCTTGCCAAAGTTGAACGCTTTATTAATGAAGGGTACAAAAAAATTAAAGTGAAAATTAAACCAGGATGGGACATTGAGCCAATTCGCGCGATTAGAGAAAAATTTGGGGATGACGTGCCACTAATGGCAGATGCGAATTCGGCATATATATTAGAAGACATTCCATTATTAAAACAATTAGACGAATTTGGTTTAATGATGATTGAGCAGCCGTTAGCTCATGACGATATTATCGATCACGCAAAGCTTCAAGCCGAGTTAACGACACCAGTTTGTCTTGATGAAAGCATTCATTCTTTAGAAGATGCGGAAAAGCAGTCGAGTTAGGAAGCTGTAAAATCATTAATATCAAGGTTGGTAGAGTCGGTGGATTAACTGAGGCGAAGAAAATCCATGATTACTGCAAAGCCGAAAACATTCCTGTATGGTGCGGCGGAATGCTTGAAGCAGGGATTGGAAGAGCGCATAATATTGCGATTGCTTCGTTAACGAATTTTACGATCCCAGGAGATACGTCAGCATCGAGCAGGTACTTCGATGAAGATATTATCCAGCCAGAAGTCACGATGTCAAAGCCAGGCATCATTACGGTACCAACAGAGCCTGGAATCGGCTATAAGCCCGATGAAAATTTAATAGAAAAATATACAGTCATAGAGCAGTCATTTTCTTAATGAAAAAATAAATTGTTAGAAAAATTTTCAGTTAGGTTCTACCATATAATTTTGATGTTAATTTGTAAGCACACTTGCTTCGCTTTCACCTCTAGGCACAAGTTCGACATTCGTTCATGCTTCACTTTGCTTGCATTCACGGTGCCTACTTTGCATCTCTTGGCACGGATTTCAACTTCCCAAAGCTGACTAGTTCGTTTTGGACTAAAATTTAATATAGCTTTTAGTTGTAAAGTAGAATGAGTGGAGAAGACGAAGGAGTGACTACAAGAAAACAACGAAAGGGCGGAGTGAGATGGAGAAGAAGGTTGATATTCAATTGGTTCAAGACATCCGGGGGTTAACAGATGTTGAAGCTTTCCAACAAACGATTTGGAATAGTGTGACCGCCGTTCATCATTTAATCGCCTCCGTCAATGCTGGAGGGCACGTCATCGGTGCTTACGATGAAGACCGTTTAGTCGGTTTTTGCTACGGCTTTCCAGGGTTTAAAAACAACGAAAACGTGCTGATTTCTCATATGATGGGGGTTGATCCAGCTTATCGAAATAAAGGTATTGGGGAACAGATGAAACGATACCAAAAAGAATGGGCAATGCGTTACAGCAATGAAAAAATTCAGTGGACATACGACCCGTTAGAAGCGAGAAACGGTTATTTAAATGTACATAAGCTAGGGGGTTACGTTCAAACGTATTATCCGTCTTATTATGGTGAAATGGATAACGATGAAATTAATCATGGACTCCCGACTGACCGATTTTTACTAGAATTGGATTTAAAAGACCGACCTTGTACCAAGGTAGAAGGCCCTGTTGAAGCGAAAGAACTAGTCAGTGCTTTGGTCGAACATTCATTCGTTGTACCTGTAAAAAAGGAGCTAGCAATCAAAGAGTCTACCTATAAAATCTCCGTCCCAGCAAACATTCATGAGATGAAAAAAAGTAACCTCGATATTGCTTTAAAGTGGAGATACGCTCTTCGTGAATCTTTCAGTGATTTGTTTTCAAAGGGGTATCGAGTAGTTGACATGAATAAAAACAAAGACGAAACGGGCGTGCATCATTACATCGTTAAAAAGGAGGGCTACGATGCTTGATCAAATAAAAACTTGGGCTGAGAAAAACGAAGAAAACATTTTAGCAACATATCATGAATTACATGAAAACCCTGAAATTAGTTGGGAAGAAAAAGAGACGACATCATATATTCGTAGAGAACTAGAAAAAATGGATATAGAATGCAAAACGTTTGACGATCTGACCGGTCTTATAGGCTACTGGGGAGACCGTGATGTAGGTCCGACCGTCGCATTACGAGCAGACATGGACGCATTATGGCAAAAAGTAGATGGTCATTGGCAAGCAAACCATTCATGTGGTCATGATGCACATATGACGATGGTTCTTCACGTGATTAAATGTTTAAAGGAAACGGGCTTTCAACCGGAAGGGCTCTTGAAGATTATTTTTCAACCAGCCGAAGAAACGGGAAAAGGGGCAAAGGCAATCATTGATCAAGGTGTGGTCAAGGATGTTGATTATTTACTCGGCGTGCACGTTCGCCCAATTCAAGAAATGGCTGTTCATGAGGCGTCACCAGCAATTTATCACGGGGCTACAACATTATTAATTGGGGAAATAAATGGGGTACAAGCACATGGGGCACGTCCGCATCTAGGCGTGAACGTCGTCGATTCCTTAGCTAATGTTGTTCATGCGGTGAATTCAATTAAAATGGACCCAACTGTTCCAGCTACTGCAAAAGTGACGGTTTTAAATGCAGGAGGAAAGAACGTCAATGTGATCCCTGACTTCGGTGAGTTTGCAATTGACGTGAGAGCTCAAACGAATGAAGCGATGGAGGAGTTCATCCATAAAGTGAAAGAAACCGTGGTGAAAGCCGGATCAGCAAATGGAGCAACAGTTGAAGTCAATGTTGCTGCAGAAATGGCTGCGGCGACATCGAATAGTGAAATGGAAGAAGTATTAGGAGAGGCAATCGTTGATATTTTAGGAGCGGATGGATTAAAGGAACCTCCCGTTACCCCTGGAGGGGAAGACTTTCATTTTTATAGCAATTCATCTCCAAACCTCAAGGCAACGATGCTTGGTTTAGGAACCGACTTACAACCAGGTTTACATCACCCAAATATGACCTTTGATTTGTCGTCCCTTTCGAATGGAGTACAAATCTTAAGCTTAGCAACGAAGCGTTTGTTTGAGGTGCCAGTCACTTCTCGATAATTGTCGAAAAATAGAGCCAGGCCCTTGTAATGAAGGGAACCTGGCTTTTGTTTTTAAGTCGGCGCATCTATGCTTCGTTTAAAGATGCGAGATCTTTTCCGTTGATGATATCACTTCCAGCATTTAATGCATCCTCATTGATCGGGATAAGGTGCTTTTTATTTTCACCGAGGACGTGAATGAAAGCAGCTAGTAAACTTTCTTTCGAGAGAATCCCTGTTTGTTCAATAAAAGCACCGATCATTACCATTCCGGCCACACGGTTATTGCCGAGTTTTTCGGCAACTGTTGTTGCAGGGATGTGATGCACACCGATGTCTTCACGCTGACTCGTTTGGTCAATTAAGTCCGCGTTAATAAAAAGATGGCCCCCACCTTGAACAACCGATTCAAACTTATCAAAAGATGGTTTATTTAAGACAATCACCGATGTCGGAGAGTCAATAACAGGGGAGCCGACTTTTGTGTCACTAATGACGACAGACACGTTTGCCGTTCCACCGCGTTGTTCTGGTCCGTAAGAAGGGAGCCACGAAACTTCTTTTCCTTCTTGCATCCCTGCGTATGTGAGGAGCTGTCCCATCGACATAACCCCTTGACCACCGAATCCTGCAATGATCACTTCTTGTCTCATGAGGATCCCTCCTCAGCACGACGATCTTTATACACGCCGAGCGGGTAATATGGAACCATTTCATCCTTCACCCATTGAAGTGATTCTTCAGGATCTAACCCCCAGTTTGTCGGGCACGTTGAAAGGACTTCAACCATTGAAAAACCGAGACCTTTTCGTTGGTTCTCAAATGCTTTTTTGATCGCTTTTTTCGCTTTAGTAATATGAGGGACGTCGTGTGTTGAGACGCGCTCGATATACGTTGCACCATCTAGCGTCGCAAGCATTTCTGAAACTCTAATCGGCAAACCATTCGTTTGGACGTTTCTTCCTTCAGGAGATGTTGCTGTTTTTTGTCCAACTAAAGTGGTCGGTGCCATTTGTCCGCCAGTCATTCCGTAAATTGCGTTGTTTACGAAAATGACGGTAATGTTTTCGCCTCTTGCTGCGGCATGGACAATTTCGCCCATTCCGATAGAAGCTAAATCCCCATCACCTTGATACGTAAACACGATACGATCTTCTGGTAACACTCGTTTAAGCCCCGTTGCAACAGCAGGCGCTCGACCGTGGGCTGCTTGTGTCATGTCGCAATTAAAGTAGAGGTATGATAAGACGGAACACCCGACAGAGGCAACGCCGACAGTTTTTTCTAATACACCCATTTCTTCCAACGATTCACCAACAAGTCGGTGAATCACGCCGTGAGTACAGCCTGGGCAGTAATGCGTTTCTGCTTCGGTTAATCCTGTTGTGCGCTCAAATACTGTTTTCATGCGACCACCTCTTTTGCCATTTTTACGATTTGCTGGAAGACTTCGTCTACAGTTGGGATAACTCCGCCATTTCGTCCGTAAAATTGAACGGGTACTCTTCCTTCAACAGATAGACGGACATCTTCGACCATTTGTCCTGCACTCATCTCAACCGTTAACATTTGTTTGACTGATTTACTATATTGAGAAATCGTGTCAGTCGGGAATGGCCAAAGGGTGATCGGGCGAATCAGTCCGACGTGAATGCCGGCTTCTCTCGCTTTATCAACAGCACTTTGAACGATACGTGCGACAGTGCCATATGCAACAACGGCAAATTCAGCATCATCCATGTAGTAAGTGTCTACTTTTACTTCGTTTGCGTTGATTTCATCATATTTTTGTAAAAGGCGTGCATTTCGTTTTTCAAGGTTGACGTCATTTAAGTCGAGGGAGGTGATCGTTTTTGGTGGTCCGTCACCTTCTGTTCCGGTTGTCGCCCAAGGTTTTTCAAATGTTTGTTCATCTTCTTCGTCTTCTTTAAACTCAACAGGCTCCATCATTTGACCGAGCATTCCGTCAGCAAGCAACACAACTGGTGCGCGGTATTGGTCGGCGATGCGAAAGCTTTCTTTTGTTAAGTCGACGATTTCTTGTAACGTACTCGGAGCAAGAACTGGTGTATAATAATCCCCATGTCCGCCACCTTTCGTTACTTGAAAGTAGTCTGATTGAGCTGGCTGAATGTTGCCGAGTCCTGGGCCACCACGAACGACATTGACGACAACGGCTGGAAGTTCAGCTGCTGCTAAAAATGAGATCCCTTCTTGTTTTAAACTAAAGCCTGGGCTAGATGATGAGGTCATGACACGAACACCAGCTGATGCTGCGCCATAAACCATGTTTATTGCAGAGACTTCACTTTCTGCTTGTAAAAATAAGCCGTCAACTTCTGGCAACCTGCGTGCCATATAAGCAACGAGTTCACTTTGTGGTGTAATTGGATATCCAAAGAAGTATTTACATCCTGCTTTTACAGCAGCTTCCCCTAATACTTCGTTTCCTTTCATTAATACTTTCCCCATTGATTTTCTCCCCTTTATCGTTTAAGGTCTTGCGCGTTTCTTTAAGATGCCTTCTTTTTTTTCTTTTCTGGTCGATAAACGGTGATGACAGCATCAGGGCAAATTCTTGCGCAAGCTGTACAGCTTGTGCATTTGTCCTGTTCAAGTACTTCGGTAGGTCTATACCCTTTGTTATTCATGCGATCTGCTAAGTGAATAATTTCTTGTGGACAGACAGAAATACATAAGCTGCACCCTTTACAATAATCTTCTTCAAAATAAACCCTCATCAGTAGATTCCCCCTCTTACATGGTCCAAGGTGTTTGCAGTCTTCGGTTAAATACTTCAACGTTTTTTAATGGTGGTTGGATTCCTTCAAACTCCCAGTGGTTCCATGATTTTGATGATATAAATGAAAACATGTAAGGAATATGAAGTTTTTCTTCAGCTTCGAGCGCTAATTTTTCCCCTTTGATCACTTCATCTGCCCCAAATGTTTCATCGCCTAAGTGAGTATTGTTTATAAGTCCGGTTACTTTCAACCGAGCTGTTTGTTCAATTTCGTTAATGGTGTTTTTAATTCCAGTGACCGTTGAAACATATGGCCTGTTTGCATTTGATACAAACCAAAATTCATACGGTTGATTAGCTAGAAGTGTTGAAAATTGACCGAGTGCTAGTGCACCATCTTTATCGCCGCCAACATCAATGATCACGTGTCTCGATTGGTCTTCAATGACGGTCGAAACTTCTCCCGTGACAATTGGTAAATCAGCTTGGATAAGGTCCCCTCGTGGTGCCACTAAGTGAATCTCTTTATCTAATAACTGTTTCTCATAATCTCTTGATCTGAAATATGGATTGACAACATCGATGTCGCACAAGGATACAGGTAAGTCAGACTGCTGCTTCAATTGGGACGCTGTATGAAGTGCAAGTTCTGTTTTTCCGCTTCCAAAATGTCCTGTAATGATGATGAGTTTTCTTGTCATAACTTTCAAACCCCCTCTCCCTATTTTTATTATACTTTTGGGTGAAAACGCTTACAACGGTGTGCGGTTTTATCATTATTTTGACGGTGGTAATGGGAAGAAATTGCTCATCATGTACAAATGGCTTTGTTTCAACGGTTTTAGCGAGTTTGCCACTATGAGTCGTTCACAAAGTCTTAAAAAAGGCAAAAATCAGAAGATTCTTCCAGGTGCCTGGCACCTCCCGAAATATGTCGAATCACGAGCACTGGCCGATGTGGCTGGTTGCTTTTTGTTTGGTATACAGGATTATACATGAAGGAGAGGTTACTGGATGTGAGCATTGTTCATATCTTTGAATGTTTTAGGTGGGAAGTGGAGGCGGAGTGCAAAGTTTTTGATACGAAAGAATGTATTGAAGCAAAAGTTATTTGTATTAGTTGGAAAGTTAAATGTATTGAAGCAAAGGTTATTTTATTTACACAACAATGCACTCAATCGATTAATGGACCTTTAATTATTGGGATCATCTTCCACCTTTTGAATATAAAAGTTCCCGTCACCATCAGGTTTCTGTACCTCTGGGATCGAGCACCCCGTAACAATGAATATAACCATCAGCAAAACAAGACTAATCTTTTTCATATCATCAAACTCCTTGTCATCATGATTTCTACTTCACTTACGTTGTTTATTTTTCCAATTCATTTCCAGGTACCTGGCACCTGGAAATAACTTCCACCGATTAAACTTGTCCGGTTTTGTTATTTTGTGCAACGTGGTGTTGTTTCATACCGTCTAATTGTGTAGAAAGTATGAAAGGGGAATAACTATCATGAGAAATCGTTTTATAAAAATAACATCAGCAATGATCTTCGTTTTTGCATTGCTAGGTTCAACATATTGGATCGGCTTCGCTGGTGAGAATGGCGAGGTTGAAGCGCTAGAACAGGAGTTACAAGCTTCCCACTTAGCTGTAAAAGAGCTTGAGGAGCGAGTTTCAAAGATAGATAGACTTCATGAAGAAAACGAGATGCTTGAAAATAAACTAAATGATAAACAAGGAAAAATAACTGATTTACAAGAAACGATTGTTGAATTAGAAGACAAAATAGATGAGCTTGAAAACGAGAAGGGTCGTGAAGAAAATTCTTCAGGTTCGGGTGAAAGTAACGACGAGTCAGCAACTTACCCTGAACCAGATGGCTCAAAGACAGTGTATTTAACTTTCGACGACGGTCCAACAGCATTAACTCCACAAATTCTTGATACACTGAATGAATATGATGTGAATGCGACATTTTTTACGATCGGTAAAAGGATGGAAGCCAATCCTGAAACAACGCGTCGTACGTACGAAGAAGGAAATATGATTTTGACGCACTCTTACACACACAAATACTCAATTTACGAGAGTTTTGACACGTTTTATCATGACTTACAATTAGCAGAACAAGCGTATGAAGATGTGCTAGGTTTTGAAGCGCCAGAGATTCTTCGTTTTCCTGGAGGTTCCGCAAACCACAGTTCTTTCAACTACGGAGGCGAGCAGTTCATGCCAGCATTAACGGAAGACATCAAGGAGCGAGGCTACCATTATATCGATTGGAACGTTTCTTCAGGGGATGCAAGCGACATCTACGACCAGCCTGAGAAAATGCTGAATCAGATTAAAGCTCAATCTGCGGGAAAAAATATTGTCGTGCCTCTTTTCCATGATACGGCTCGAAACGAAGCAACAGCCGAAATTTTGCCAGATGTGATCGAGTTTTATAAAGAAGAAGGATACGAGTTCCGTACATTCCGAGATATTACAGAAGAAGAGTTAAACAAAATGATTGAAGAAGGGATCGCAAACCGGTAAGGTGCCTGTCACTTCTCGAAATATGTCGAATCACGGACAACCGGCGGGGGGGGGCTAGTTGTTTTTTTGTATACAGGGTTATACAGTCCGTGGATTTTAGGATCTAGTGGTTGTCCTTTGTGAGAGGGAGAGTGTGACGAGGTCTGATCGTCTGACCTCATGATTTCTCCTGATTACTACCATAGACTCGGAGTTTGAGTCGTACATAATTGACTCCGGGTCAGGTGAGTCAGACTCAAATTGGTATGACTCAATTCATGAATAAACACGAGAAAAACCGAATATAAAGCAATCGATAATGAATAAAAATACAACAAACCACCGCACCCAAAACAAAACCGCCGATCACGCCCCTAATCGCGGTTTCGGCGGTTCCAAATGATATTTATCAAGCTTAGCCATGCTTAACGATTTATCGGATCACGCTTTAAAAATCCTGTCATACAATGGACGGCACCCCAGCCATTCATAATTTCATCCAATTCCACTTCAATGACTTCGATCCCATGACTTTCGAGGAGGGATTTCGTTTCAGGACAACCAGTAGGTGAGACGACTTTACCTGGTTCAAGTGCGACGAAGTTCATGCCCATGCCTTGTTTTAACTCATCGATATTTGTTAACTCTATTAATTCGATGCCGAGATCTAACAATTGTTTTGCGCAATCGTATGTGACGTGCCATGGGAAGACAACTAACTTGTTTTTATCAGCCATATTCATGTATCCATCTAAATGAATTGAGCCGTACGGGATTTGCGTACGGATTATATTTTTCACCCCGATGTTACGTAGTTCAGCTTCGACTTGGTTCGCTCCAGACTCATTTGTGCGGCTACCGGTACCGATAATGACGGTGTCACGGTCTACCCACATCGCGCTTGCACCTTCAAAATAACCATCACCATTTATCGTTTTAATAATTGGTACGCCTAGTGATGCTAATGTTTTCGCGACCGCTTTTTCCTCACCGCGCCTTGAAGGAATCGCAGGACGGCAAACAATTGCACCTTCTGGGGTCATAAACATTAAATCGCGCATAAACATCGCGTTTGGTCGATCCGTTCGTTGATCGTTCACGTAATAAACGTCGACACCGTGAGCACGGTATACGTCAGCTAAAGCATCTTGCTGTTGTCTGGCACGACTTGGATTGATTGGCGCTCTAAAGCGGTACTTCTCGAAATTATCCTCCGTAATGCCTTCAATCTCTTGTCCGGGACGGTGCATGAGGACAGCTCGCAATTTGCCGACTTCTGAGTCACAATACCAGTCTCCCCATAATTCCTTTATTTCGTCTGAAAAAGTTTGTTCGGATGGAAACCAGCGTTCTCCTTGTACTTTCACTTTTGTGTTTGTAGACATGTTTTCCCCTCCAATTTGCGGTTCCAATATTATTTTTATAAGAGCAAGTGCCGGAACCTTTTCTTTTTTCTTCCACTTTAACACGTTATAATGAAAAAAGTGAAAATATTTCGAAACTATGAGGAGGAGAAAAATTGACTTACCCAAACACTCAAGAAACCGTTAACGTTATTAAAGATTTAGTATCCATTCCGAGCCCTTCAGGAAATACAAATGAAGTGATTACATTTGTCGAACAGTTTTTAGCGAAATCAAACATTGAAACGAAGCGTAATCGTAAAGGTGGATTGATTGCAACGCTTCCAGGTAAAGACGATTCACAACATCGCATGTTAACTGCGCACGTTGATACGCTTGGGGCGATGGTGAAGGAAATTAAGCCGAGCGGTCGCTTGAAGCTTGATCTCATCGGTGGGTTTAAATACAACTCGATTGAAGGTGAGTACTGCGAAATCGAAACAGCTGCTGGGGAAAAATATAGTGGAACCATTTTAATGCATCAAACGTCCGTACACGTTTATAAAGATGCTGGTAAAGCGGAGCGCAATCAAGCAAATGTGGAAGTTAGAATTGATGAAAAAGTCCATAGTGCAGACGACGTTCGTGAACGAGGGATTGAAGTCGGTGACTTTGTTTCTTTTGATCCTCGCGTAAAAGTACTTCCGAATGGTTACATAAAATCGCGTCATCTTGATGATAAAGCAAGTGTCGGCATTCTCCTTCAACTAATGAAGCAGGTGCAAGAAGACAAGCTTGAGCTTCCTTATACGACGCACTTCTTGATTTCAAATAACGAGGAAATTGGTTACGGTGGAAACTCAAATATTACTCCGGAAACCGTCGAATATCTAGCTGTTGATATGGGGGCAATGGGTGATGGCCAAGCGACAGATGAATACACGGTGTCTATTTGTGCAAAGGATGCAAGCGGGCCGTACAATTACGAACTCAGAAAAAAATTAGTTGAACTCGCTAAGCAACATGACATTGGCTATAAAATAGATATGTATCCGTATTATGGGTCTGATGCATCAGCAGCAATTCGCTCTGGAAACGATATCGTGCATGGACTCATCGGTCCTGGCATTGACTCGTCTCATGCATTCGAGCGTACACATATGGATTCAATCGACAACACGACAAAACTACTTTATCATTACCTCTTCGCGGAAATGTAAAAAAATGAAAAGCTATCAAAATCCATAAAATTCCAGGTGCCAAACACCTGGAATTTTATGGATGACACACTGCGTTAAACATACGTGGACAAATATTAAAAAATTAAAATAATTCAGTAAACCAATTGACTTGGTAGTGTGAAGCGCTTACACTTAAAATAGATAATAGTTGTTAGATTAGGAAAATTATAGAAAGAGTTGTTGTTATGACATTAAGTAAAGATCGCAGAATTGGAAGAGCAGCAATCCTTTTATTATTGAGTGATGACTCAGAGCAACAGTTTTCAGTCTTAGAGAATAATGGTTGGAAAGGTTGCACAGGAAACGTTGGTTCGATGGATGCTCATAAAGTCGTCGCAGCAATTGAGACGGCTGCAAAGAAGAATGGCATTATTCAGACTGGCGTTTATCGGGAAGTGCATGCATTATACCACGCCATTATGGAAGCACTACAAGGTGTAACGCGTGGGCAAGTACAACTTGGTTCTGTTTTACGGACCGTTGGATTAACCTTTGCGGTACTTCGAGGGCAAACATACGAAAATGAGCTTGAAGGAGAATGGATCGCCGTTTCTTTGTACGGCACGATTGGAGCACCTGTTAAAGGCTCCGAACATGAAGCGATAGGTTTAGGAATCAATCATATATAATTTCGCCCATAGTTATTAGAGATGATTTAGGGGGCTATATCAATGAAATCTTATCGAGATTTCGTGGTATAGTCCCCTTTTGTTGTTTTCACTTTATTTGGGTGAAGTAGAAGAAGGGAGAATGGGAACATGGTTACATTAACGGGTCAAACATTAAATTTCGAAGAGGTGGAGCGTGTTCTTTTTCAAAAGGAAGAGGTCGTTGCATCAGCAGAAAGTCTTGAGAAAGTAAAGGAAAGCCGACGTACAGTAGATAAGATCGTTGATGATGAAAAAATCATTTATGGCATTACAACTGGGTTTGGAAAGTTTAGTGATGTTTTTATCGATAAAGAGGATGTCGAGTCATTGCAGTTAAATTTAATTCGCTCACATGCATGTGGGGTGGGGGAGCCCTTTCCAGAAGTCGTTTCACGTGCGATGGTACTACTTAGAGCAAACACGTTATTAAAAGGTTTCTCTGGTGTTCGTACTATTGTCGTTGAGCGATTACTTCAACTCATTAATGCAAAAATTCACCCTGTCATTCCACAGCAAGGGTCGTTAGGGGCAAGCGGTGATTTGGCGCCATTATCGCATTTAGCATTAGTATTAATAGGCGAAGGTGACGTTCATTACAAAGGAGAGAGAGTTCCTGCGTTAAGAGCGTTATCGGAGGAAGGGATCTTTCCAATCACTCTTTCAGCCAAGGAAGGGTTAGCGTTAATTAACGGAACGCAAGCGATGACGGCAATGGGAATCGTTGCTTACCTTGAAGCAGAAAAACTCACTTATCAATCGGAAATAATTGCATCGATGACAATGGAAGGTTTGCAAGGCATTATGGACGCATTTGATGAAGAGATCCACTTAGCACGAGGGTATGAGGAGCAAGTCGGTGTTGCTGAGCGAATGCGCAATTACTTATCTGATAGTGAGCTAACGACAAAGCAAGGAGAGATCCGTGTCCAAGATGCGTATTCTTTACGTTGTATTCCACAAGTGCATGGAGCGACAATTCAAACGTTAAAGTATGTAAAAGAAAAATTAGAAATAGAAATGAACGCGGCAACAGATAATCCACTCATTTTTGATAACGGGGAAAAAGTGATTTCAGGTGGTAATTTCCATGGTCAGCCAATTGCATTCGCGATGGATTTTCTCGCAATTGCGATGGCAGAGCTAGCAAATATTTCAGAGCGACGAATTGAACGGTTAGTGAATCCACAGTTAAATGATTTACCGCCGTTTTTAAGTCCAGAACCAGGGCTTCAGTCTGGGGCAATGATCATGCAATATGCGGCTGCTTCACTCGTTTCTGAAAACAAGACGCTTGCTCATCCAGCTAGTGTTGACTCCATTCCTTCGTCAGCTAATCAAGAGGACCATGTCAGCATGGGGACGATTGGATCCAGACATGCGTATCAAGTTATTTCGAACACGCGAAGAGTTCTTGCGATCGAGACGATGTGTGCGACACAAGCGTGTGATATACGTGGGCGTGACCATATGGCTACAGCAACAAAACAGTTTTTAAAAGATGCGAGAGAGCATTGTGAATTTATTAAGGAAGATCGTGTGTTCTCAAAAGATATTGAAGCGGTTAATAGCTGGTTAAAAGAGGTACCGTTTTCGTTAAAAAGCTCAAAAAGAAAATCATTTAATTAAAAGGTGAAAGAGAGTCTGTTTCATCGTTGCCGTAAACCAGCGATGAAGCAGACTCTAAAAAATAAAGGGGGAAGGTTATGTTAAATGCGGTTATTATTTCTGTCGTAGTCATGATTGTTCTAAGCTTATTACGTGTCAATGTTGTATTAGCGATATTATTTGCGGCTTTAACAGCAGGGTTAACGGCTGGCATGTCATTAGTTGATACGACGAACTTACTCGTTTCAGGTATGGGTGAACAGGCAAATACGGCGTTAAGTTACATATTATTAGGGGCTTTTGCGGTGATGATTGGATACTCGGGGATTACAGGGTTTTTAGTAAGGCATTTAATTCGGGTGCTGAAAGGGAAAAAAGCATTTATGTTACTAACGATTGCGGCAGTTGCTTCACTTTCGCAAAATGTCGTACCCGTTCATATTGCTTTTATTCCGATTTTAATTCCGCCACTTCTTCATCTTTTTGACAAAATGAAATTAGATCGAAGAGGGGTAGCAGCTTCTTTAACATTTGGGCTGAAAGCGCCATATGTCATGATTCCAGCTGGTTACGGGCTCATTTTCCACGGGATTATCGCTGATGAGATGACGGCAAACGGAATGGCCATTCATGTCGGACAAGTTCCGCTTGCGATGTTAATCCCAGGGCTTGGTATGGTGTTTGGTTTATTCGTTGCGATTTTCTTCACATACCGTAAAGATCGTCAAGTCAATGAACTGACAAATGATGAGATTGCAGCGTCTGAAGAGAGTAATTTGACGTTTAACCGATACCATATTTTTACCATTGTTGCGATAATCGCAGCACTTGCTGTTCAACTGACGTCTAACTCATTAGTATTAGGGGCGTTAACAGGGATTGTCATTATGTTCCTTGCACAAGTTGTACCATTTAATGAAGGCGATAAAGTCGTTAATGACGGTATAAAGATGATGGGGATGATTGCTTTTGTTATGTTAATTGCTTCTGGTTACGCAAAAGTATTAACAGAGACAGGGGCAGTCGCAGACCTTGTTGAATCATCAGCAGAAGCACTAGGTGGCAACATGTTTTTAGGTGCGCTTATGATGCTTCTTGTAGGGATGCTCATTACGATGGGGATTGGAACATCATTCGGGACGATTCCGGTATTAGCGGCATTGTTTGTTCCACTCGCGTTGGCGCTTGGATTCTCTCCACTTGCAACAGCAGCTTTAATTGGAACTGCTGGGGCAATTGGGGACGCTGGTTCACCTGCATCAGATAGTACATTAGGACCTACTGCAGGTTTAAATGCAGATGGGAAACACAATCATATTTGGGATACATGTGTACCGACATTTATTCACTTCAATATCCCATTATTTATTTTCGGTCTTGTCGCCGCTTTGTTACTATGATGATCATAAGCTTAAAAAAGGCCGTCTAAATCTCTTAGGAATTATTTGATTTTTCGGATGATTCAATATTATAATAGGTGAAAGCGTTATCAATATAGGGGAGGTTTTTACGTGGAGATTGGGGATCAGCTAAAATCGATCATGGAAAATAGGAAAGTATCGAGAGAAGAGCTATCATCATTAACAGGTGTTTCTGAAAGTGTGCTAGAGGGTATTGAGTTAAATAGTATAGATATACCTGTTTCTGAATTAGTGAAAATTTCAACAGTATTAAATGTTTCCTTTCAAGTAGGGGATACATCAATCTAATTAATATGAGGGAAAAAATAACCATACTCTGCAAAATAAGGTGTGGTTTTTCTATATGTATAAGTTGTCGAAAATGGCTGTTGGATAATGTAGAAGTTTGTTTGGTTAGCGCTGTTTCTAGAATATGAAAAACTAGCCACCCTCGAATAATATTTTTCTATAAATGTCACAAATGAGCTAATTTCATAATTTACCTCGCAGTAGAAATACACTTCGCTTTCCGCGGGCACGGCTTCAGCTAACTTTGGAAAGAAAACTCATTCCTTTCCAAAGTGGATCTTCAGCTCGCGCTGTTCCCGCAGGAGTCTATGTGTATTTCTACTGCTTCTCGCATCTAATACCTTGTTCTTTTGAAAAAATCTTTTATAACAGTTTTCATTTTTAAGCCACTACATCTGTATTCCATTAACGATTTAACGGCTGCTTGATAGTTTCATACGGTCATTAAACATGGTAACGTTGGGGAGGTACTCCTTTTTTATGCTTTTAAACCCTTGGCTCATCAGGACCCAGATTTTTGCAATTCATTCAAATATAAAAATTCTAACAAATAGTTATTGATTTTTCTGATTTATTTGTACATAATATAATTAACAAATGTTAAAAATGGATTTAACATAATTTCACGCTTCGCCCTTGAACAAACACAACTTAGATATTATACCTTCCTAGATATAAACCACACCTTAGATTTTTCACTACACCACAGAGTTACATACATGAATTTCACCACACCTATAGATTTCTACACACGATTTTCACCACAGACATACATCTCAGATTTTTTTTACAAAAGATACACAACAAGAATCGGCTCGAAGTACAAGAAGTTAGCGAGGATTAGTATGGATGCAAGTAAAGAGCGGATTTCGAAAATTGTAAAAGCAGCGAAATTGTATTACCAGCTCGATTATAGTCAGCAGCAAGTAGCAAAAGAGCTCGGTGTCTCTCGTCCTTCGGTTTCGCGACTCCTTCAAGAAGCGAAAGAACAAGGGATTGTTCAGATCCAAATATTCGATCCCTATGAGAGCGAACAAAAAAGTGCAGAGCTTATTAAAGAAAAATACGGGCTAAAAGAATGCATCGTTGTGAACGTTCCGATGTTTGATGACGAGGTTATTAAGGAATATATTGGAAAGAAAGCTGGCGAGTATGTACACAACATCATTCAAGATGGAGATATTATCGGAGTAACTTGGGGAACAACCGTTTATGAAGTGGCCAAAAACGTAGAAGCGAAACGAGTGAATGGCGTAGAAGTCGTTCAATTAAATGGCGGTGTGAGTCATTCTGAAACGAATACATACTCGTCAGAGGTTTTACACTTATTAGGCAATGCGTTTCATAGTCCCCCTCATTTTTTACCACTGCCAGCTGTTGTTGACCATCTTGTCGTGAAAAAGGCAATTGTCGAAGACCGTCATATTCGTCGCGTGTTGGAGCTTGGAAAAAAGGCGAACATTGCGCTTTTTACAGTCGGTGATCCGAATGAAGACTCGACTCTCGTAAAGGCAGGATATTTTACAAAAGACGATTTAAACAAGCTTTATGAGAAAAAAGCTGTTGCCGATATTTGCTCTCGTTTTTTTGATATAAATGGAAACATTTGTTGTGATGAGATTGACTCACGGACGATTAGTATCGACCTCGATGAACTTAAGGAAAAAGAGACATCGCTTCTTGCAGCGGGAGGCCGTAATAAGGTTGAAGGCATTATCGGGGCGTTAAATGGTAAATTTGCAAACGTACTCGTCACTGATCAGTTTACAGCACAATTTCTCATTGATGATTAGTTCAGCAAAGGGGTGAGTAAATGGATCAACAAACGCTGAAAAAAATAATCGAAGACACAATCGCAGAAACGTTGTCGTCACAAGGGCAAACAAAAGACGAAATACCGATCGCTGTTTCAAACCGGCATGTGCACCTTTCAGAAGAAGCGTTAGAGCGTCTTTTCGGGAAAAACTATCAGCTGCGAAAATTAAAGGATTTATCTCAGCCAGGGCAATACGCATGTGAAGAAACCGTCACTGTGATTGGTCCGAAAGGTAGGATTACCAAAGTGAGAATTTTAGGGCCTGCCAGAGGAGAGTCACAAGTTGAAGTATCGCTAACAGATGGGCGCACGTTAGGGATTGACCCACCGATTCGAAATTCTGGTGATATTGAAGGGACGCCCGGTGTCACGCTACTAGGACCTCGTGGCCGCCTGCAAATGGACAAAGGGCTCATTTGTGCGAGAAGGCATATCCATATGCATCCATCTGATGCAGAAGCGTTTCAAGTGAACGATCGCGATGTCGTCAGTGTGAAAGTTGACGGTGAGCGTGGGATCACGTATGACAACACGTTAATTCGTGTCTCACCAAAGTATCGCTTGGAGATGCACATTGATTTTGATGAAGCAAATGCCGGGGCGATAGGAAAAAATCAAACAGGAAAACTGTTTAGAACGGAGTTGAGTTAATGAGGGAGAAAATTAAATCATTAGTTCAACAAGCAGTCACTGATTTTTTGAAAAGTAAAGAGAATGAAGAAAGGCGAGAGGTTATTGTCCTTTTGCACTATGAATCTATGAACCCAAAAGCTGTTATTGAGCATGTGAAGGCACTTTCTCTTGAACAAAACGTAACATTGATCTTTTCTGAACAGTGGAATGAGTTTCGTGAATCACTAAATTTTGCAAGCGTTGTCACAGCAGAAGGTGCAAAAAAACGAGACTTCGCCGCACTCATAGAAGGTGCAGATTTATTATATGTTCCGACAATTAGTCACGGATTGCTTGCAAAGGTTGCATTAACGATTGATGATGATTTGCCTGCTTGGTTTACGATTCAAACGCAGCTTGCAGGAAAAGGGATCATCTTTGCTCAAGATGAACTGCATGAGAAGAGGTATCGGCCATTTTTTGCGAAATCATCGGTTGAAAAAAGGGTGAAATCATACGTTAGACAAATTCAAACAGAAGGTGTTCATTTATTTTCCATGGACAAAGTCGCGCAATACATCGAGCGTGTCGCAGTAAAGCAAGAGAATATACGTCCGCTCGTGTTAGCTGAACATATTGAAGAACTCTCAAGAAACGGAGAAACGGAACTTGTTTTACCGAAAAAGAGCATTGTTACTCCGATGGGCAAAGATGCAGCAAGAGAGTTAGGGATTACGATCAAAGAGGCCGAAGAGGAAAAGAGGGATAACGGGTGATCATTGCAAAAGTTGTAGGAAGTGTCGTTTCAACGTCAAAGGCCGAGAAACTGCAAGGGAAAAAGATGCTGATCGTTCAGCCACTTGACATGGAGCGTATCGAACTAGACGGAAAACCGCTTGTCAGTATTGATACGGTTGGCTCTGGTGTCGGCGAGATTGTCATGGTTGTCGGCGGAAGCTCGGCACGACAGACGCTAATTACGAAAGATACGCCAGTCGATTCAGCGATTGTAGGAGTGATCGACCATATTGAGATTGAAGGAGAGACCACGTTTAAAGCACATGAAGGAGGGAGCTAACGGGTGAATATTTCTGAAAAAGATGTGAAAGCATTGGTTGAAAAAGTCGTCATGCAAATGGGTGAGACGGAACCGAAACAAGCACCTGAAGCAGGAAGTAGTACACCTTATGGACACGGCGTTTTCGCTACCGTTGATGAGGCCGTTGAAGCGGCAAAAATAGCGGAAGAGAAAATGAAGAACACGTCTTTAGCTACACGGAAAAAGATGGTTGAGAACATGCGCGAGACAAGCTTGAAGCATGCGGAAGAACTTGCACAAATGGCTGTTGAAGAAACAGGGCTTGGGCGCGCAGAAGATAAAGTCGCAAAAAATACGCTTGCTGCTGAAAAAACACCAGGTGTTGAGGATTTAAATAGTACAACGTATACAGGGGATGACGGACTCACATTAGTTGAGTTTGCACCAATTGGTATCGTTGGAGCGATTACGCCATCAACGAATCCCGGTGCTACGATGATCAACAACAGTATTTCGCTTGTAGCAGCTGGAAACGTTGTCGTATACAATCCGCACCCGAGTGCAAAACTTGTTTCGCTAAAAGCGATGCAAGTGTTAAACGAAGCGATTGTTGCAGCAGGTGGACCTGAAAACGTCCTTACTGCGGTTGCTGCACCGAACCTTGAGACGAGTAGTGAAGTGATGAAGCATCCAAGCATTCGCTCTCTCGTTGTAACAGGTGGGGGTGAAGTCGTCAAAGTGGCGATGAGCTCTGGGAAAAAGGTCATTGCCGCAGGACCAGGGAATCCACCTTGTGTTGTCGATGAAACAGCAAACATTGAAAAAGCAGCAAAGGATATCGTTACAGGCGCAAGTTTTGACAATAACGTCCTTTGTACCGCAGAAAAAGAAGTGTTTGTCGTTGATAAAGTCACTCATTCCTTAAAGTCTGAAATGAGCAAAAGCCATGCGATGGAACTGAAAGGTTTCCAATTAGAAAAAGTGTTGAAAGTAGTGCTTGTTGAAAAAAATGGGCGATATTATCCGAATCGTAAGTTTATCGGAAAAGATGCGTCGGTCATTCTCGAAGCTGCTGGACTGAAGGCAGACCCTTCCGTTCGTCTGCTTTTTGCAGAAACAAAGGCGGATCATCCGCTAGTCATGACGGAAATGCTCATGCCGATCATTCCGATTGTCAAAGTTGGTTGTGTCGATTCAGCAATTGACCATGCATTAAAAGCTGAAAAGGGCAACAGACATACAGCGGTGATGCATTCACAAAATGTCACGAACTTAACGAAAATGGCTCAAAAAATAGAAGCAACGATTTTCGTAAAAAACGGTCCATCCGTTTCAGGGCTTGGCTATAACAGTGAAGGTTTTACAACGCTAACGATTGCCGGTCCAACAGGTGAAGGTCTCACGTCAGCCCGCACATTTACGAGACAACGCCGTTGCGTGCTCGTCGATGGCTTGCGGATCATTTAAGTGATCGAGGTGACTTGCAATGAATGAAAAAGAAGAAAACCAAGCAAATCTGGAAAATGAATCGTCCGTTAATGAAGAAGTAGAAGAAGTGAAAGAAGAAAAGCAAGAAAAAGAAGCACCGAAAAAGCCGAGGCAGCGGCGAAAAAAATCAACGAAAAAAGATCAAGGAGGAGTCAACATGGTAAGAGAAGCGTTAGGAATGGTTGAAACGAAAGGGTTAGTAGGAGCAATTGAAGCAGCAGATGCAATGGTGAAAGCAGCAAACGTTCAGTTAGTCGGTAGAGAAATTGTCGGTGGAGGAATTGTGACAGTCATGGTTCGCGGAGATGTAGGTGCAGTAAAAGCAGCAACAGAAGCTGGATCAGACGCAGCTGGACGTGTTGGTGAGCTATTAGGCGTACATGTAATCCCTCGTCCAAATAGTGAAGTTGAATCGATTCTACCGAAATCAGAATAAGGCGATATAAATGATGAATGAATCAACAACGATTCAACATTACGTGAAAAACCTTGTGGAAGAAGCCGTTCATGAAGTTCTTGGAAAAGAGGCAGAGACTCCACTTCAGTTTTCACCGAGGCGAAAGCTTGTCGTTGGAAATTGGAAAATGAATATGTCGATGGAGTTAGTTGGAGATTTCGCTCGTTCGTTTCAAGTGAAGGCCGAAAACAGTGAAGTTGTGATTTGTCCACCGTTTCCGCTTATTTATCCAGCGAAGGTTGCTTTCGGTCAGAGTCATGACTCAATTTTTCTCGGGGCACAAGATGTTCACGCAGAAGACAGCGGAGCGCATACAGGTGAAGTTTCAGCAGATATGTTGACTGAGGTCGGGTGCCAGTTTGCCATTGTTGGGCATTCTGAACGACGCGAAGCTGGTGAGACGGATGAAGAAGTTGCGTTAAAAGTAAAGCAAGCTTTAAGAAAAGGAATAGAGCCGATCATCTGTGTTGGTGAAACGCTAGATGAACGAGAATTAGGGAAAACGAACGACGTTGTCGAAAACCAAGTGCTCAAAGCATTAGAAAAAGTAGACGACGTTTCAAAGGTGATTCTTGCATATGAACCTGTTTGGGCGATTGGCACAGGACTTTCTGCAACCGCAGATGAAGCACAAACCGTTCATCAGTTTATTCGCGAAACAGTGAGTGGCCGGTTTGGTGAAGTTGCTCAGAAGTTGCCGATTCTTTACGGAGGATCTGTCAAGCCTGATACAGCAGGGAATTTAGCTGCGATGAATGATATTGATGGTGTCCTTGTCGGTGGTGCAAGTTTGAAAGCGGAGGACTTCGCAGCAATTGTTGAAGCGTTTGAGAGGGGTTGATACATGGTGAAGAAAGTTGCGATTGGTAGCGACCACGGAGGCTACGAGTTAAAAGAGCATATAAAAAAAGAATTAACGAAACTAGGGTATGAATACGTCGATTTCGGTTGTCATGACGGTGAATCGGTTGATTATCCGGATGTTGCATTTCTCGTTGGAGAAAGTGTTGCCACAAACGATCACTACGTCGGGGTAATGATTGACGGCGTTGGGATCGGTAGCGGGATGACAGCGAACAAAATACCAGGTGTTCGTTGTGCGGTTTGCTGGGACCTCTCATCGGTCATTAATAGCCGCGATCACAACAATGCGAACATGTTGAGTATTGGCGGACAGACGCTCGGGCCAGGACTTGCGACGCAAATGGTGAAAACATGGCTTGAAACCGATTTTTCAGGTGGTAGACATGACCGACGAGTAACGAAAATCATGGAAGTGGAAAGTCGTTTTATTAAACGCTGGAAGTAGGTCAGTGACATGTTTATTGGCAAAGTTGTAGGAAATGTCGTTTGTACTCATAAAGATGAAAGTTTACGAGGATTGAAGTTATTAGTCGTTCAACCGCTAAACGATGATTTGACACCAAAGGGGAAGAAGATCATCGCGATCGATACGATCGGTCAATCGGGAATGGATGACGTTGTGTATTTAGCGAAAAGTAATGAATCAGGCTTACCGCTAAATCGTGACCTCGTCGCAGCGGATGCCGGGATTATGGGAATTATCGATAAATATAATGTGAATCAATAGGGAGGAATTTCAGATGAATAACGCATTAGGTATGGTAGAAACAAAAGGGTTAGTAGGAGCAGTAGAAGCAGCAGACGCAATGATGAAGGCAGCAAACGTAACATTAGTAGGTAAAGAGCAAGTAGGCGGCGGTCTAGTAACCGTATTAGTTCGCGGAGATGTAGGTGCCGTAAAAGCAGCGACAGAAGCTGGCGCAGATGCAGCAACTCGTGTTGGTGAGTTCTTATCTGTACATGTGATCCCTCGCCCGCACCAAGAAGTTGAGAAAATTTTACCTGGCCAAAAATAAATGAAACTCGCAAAAGTAATTGGTAATGTCGTTGCAACAGTGAAAACTCATAGCCATCAAGGTGAAAAGTTAATGGTTGTCGAGCCGATTGATGATCAAGGGAAGAGAATCGGTGACTCTTTTATCGCGGTTGATGGGGCGCAAGCAGGAGTTGGCGACATTGTGTTAATTATTGAAGAGGGCGGCTCAGCAAGGACAATCATGGGGAACCCAGAAGGTGCGGTTGACGCGATTATTGTTGGGATCGTCGATTATCTTGAATGATTATCCGCTCTCGGTGGACGCTTTCACCTCTAGGCACAAGCGCGACATCCGTTTATGCTTCACATTGTTCGCATTCACGGTGTCTCCTTTGCCGGGGCACGGCTTCAGCTACTATGTTTCCTGTCTCTTCCTCTGCGAGCAACGCTATGCAGCTTTGTCCGTCGAGACAACTCGTAGCTTATTCATGAAGCTACGCTCGTCGCTGGAGTCGCCACCTTCGCTCCTCAAAGCCATCAACGGCACAATAATACTTTTTATCAACATTAAGCTTAAAGAGCTAAAAAATATCTAGCAACCTACTATCGCCATTTTTTGAAACATTCGTTTTGTTATCAGGATGCAATAGTTTTGGCTATAGGGTCAGATCAGGCAGCGGACAATAAGAGAAAGCAAATAAGTAATCGGAGGTGATTTCAGGTGAATAATATGGAACAATTAGTTGAACAAATTACAAATCAAGTGATGCAGAAGATCTCAAATGCAGATGGCGCAAAGACAGAAGAAGGAAAGACTTCCGAGGCAAAGCCAGCTGCAACAGCGGCTTCTTCATATAATACGTCTTTAATCACAGGACCAGAAGTTGGAAAAATGATTGACCATACATTACTAAAGCCTGAAAGTACAAAGGAACAAATTATTAATCTTTGTAAAGAAGCGGTAGAATATAATTTTGCGACGGTTTGTGTGAACCCGTTCTGGGTACCAACCGCAGCAGAGGAACTAAAAGGTACGAAAGTGGGCATTACGACAGTTGTTGGATTTCCGTTAGGGTCTACGAGCACGTTTGTGAAGATCTCGGAAACTCGTGATGCGATCGCATCAGGTGCAACAGAAATTGATATGGTGATTAATGTAGGTGCCCTAAAGTCTGGAGAAAACGAAATCGTGAAAAAGGACATTGAAGGTGTCGTTTTAGCAGCGAAAGGCCAAGCACCAGTAAAAGTCATCATTGAAACAGGTTACTTAACAGAAGAAGAGAAGCGAAAAGCATGTATGCTCGCAAAAATGGCTGGTGCTGACTTTGTAAAAACATCGACTGGGTTTGGACCAGGCTGTGCGACACCGGAAGATATCGCGCTTATGAGAGAAACAGTCGGACCAGACATGGGTGTAAAAGCGTCTGCTTGTGTACGAGACCTTGATACTGCGAAGAAAATGATCGCAGCAGGCGCAACGAGAATTGGCGCAAGCGCAGGGAAAGAAATCGTCAAAGGCGGAGTCGGAAAAGGGTATTAAGGGGACCAGTGACCTCCCGGAATATGTCGAATAAAAGCGATGTTGCATCAAGCAGCATCGTTTTTTTGCGCAGTTCATCAGATTCCGATTTTTCCCAAATTCCAGGCGTCTGGATATTATTTACCAGGTCTCTGGCACTTGGGATTTATTTGGAAGTATGATGATCTTTTTTAATGACGTTTGTATTGTGACTTTTTATTCAAGTGAACGTTTTCTTTCTGCTCATATTTGTATGGGTAACACAACCTATTTTTTCTGTGAAGTATTTTAGTTGTTTAGCGAAAGGGGTTGAACTTAATGTTTTCCCCTCGTTTCTTGACGGTGAATCAAACAATTTCCTACTACTTCATTCCTGTTTATTTAAATATTCAGATAAATGGTAAATTGTGCTTGTATTTATTTTGATACACTAAATTTTAGGGAGGTGAAGGAAGTTAGTAAAATAACTCTTCGTATGATGACCTTCATTAGCCCGGATAAAATTCTATTAGGAGGCGGTATTGATGAAGAAAACTTTAACAATGATGTTGGCGTTTTTACTATTTATGTCACTAAGTATCTCAGTATTTGCAGAACCTCAATCAAAGCCTAATGGACCATGGATCCAACCAGAGCAAGAAGTGAAATTAGAGGCTTTGATGTCTCCTGAGGAATTAGAGAAAAAGCTATTACAGATTAACGACCGCGCACGTGATGACAGAATGGAATTGGATGTTGTCGGATATTCAGCAACTTATGAATACCCAATCTACGCTGTAAAGTTTGGAGAAGCTGATACAGACAACCCGAAAATTTTCATTCAAACGCAAATTCACGGTGATGAACAGCTAGGGACAGAAGCATCTGTTGACTTGATTCAACAGCTTGCAATGAGTAACAATAAGGACATTCGAACAATTTTAGATAATGTCACGGTCTGGTTTATCCCGATGCTTAATCCAGACGGCTCCGTTGTTTTTGAAACAGAACAGGGACAGTCTAAGCAAAGACAAAACTTACAAGTATGGGATCCAACTGAATTTGGCTTAGTAGAAGACACTGCAGCACCTTGGTATTATCGTCCAGATTTTGTGAGCGGAGAAATGGGCTTTGATGTGAACCGCGACTTTCATCCATATTTAGATTTAGAGCTCGGGCCAGACAATGCAGATGTTATTCCGCAAGATAGCTCAGAGCCAGGGGTATATGTTACACCAGAGGCACAAGCATCTAGAGATGTATTTAATGAATTGCAGCCTGATTTATTTATCGATCACCACCACCGTTACAGTAATGTTGTCTCTGAAGACGATGATCGTCTTAATACGTTACAGCTGATTGCTCAAGTTGTAGATGAAGAAACAGTTGTGAGCTACGATGGCGTCGATTATCAAGTTGATGAAGAGTCACTTAATCTATCAAAACAAGTAAACAGTTACGTTTATAAAGCGTTACAGAGAGGGAATTCACCATTCGGAGCTATCTCAAGATTCCCAGAGGTTAACTTACCAGGAACAGCTCTTGGAAGTTATTCGATGAATGGGGCAGCAATTATGCTCTATGAAACTCGTGGACAACAGCATCCATACGGCCATACTGGTCAAAAAGCGAACGGTCAATATACGCAACAATCATATGTCGGTCTCTATGAAACATTACGAGGGTTTGCAACTGGCGAAATTTATGATGTAGATCCGGTCTTTTACGATGAAGAAATCCCATACGGCAGCCCAAGAATCAGCACACCGTAAATAATCACATATACAGAACGAAATCAGATAAAAGAGTGATGTTGCATAAAGCAGCATCACTCTTTTTGAATGTATCCTTTACCTATATTTTACAAGTGCCTGGCACCTGGATAATAATTCCCAAGTGCCTGGCACTTGGTATTAAATGGTAATTTATTGAAGTTGAGTAGGTTTTTGTTTGGTGTGGTGGTTGAATGATTCTATCCTGTGTAGACCTTTGTCTTTTTTTTCGCTAGAATAAGAGAGTGTGAATAGAAAGGGAGAGTGCTTTTATGCAGCAATCAAAACAATCAAAACAAACGTATATGATTCTACTATTTGCGACATTGGTTGCTGTAGTGTTTATATTGTTAATTATCGTTCGAACAAATGGCATTTTATATGAAGCATCAAACATAGAGGCTGATCAAGACCATGTTGTCATATTAACTTCAGACAAAATCATTGATCAAAGCTGGGGAAGTCTTGCTTATAAAGGATCATTAAAAATAGAGGATGAGTTTCCTGCTTCCGTTTCTTTATTTAGTGAGGTAAATACAGAACAGTTGATGAAGGAGACGGTATTAGAGGAAATGTCTAATGATCCTTCATTGGTCATTGGTCATGGTAGAGAATTTTCTGAGGTGTTTACTGAGTTAGCTGCATCGTATCCCGATGTGCACTTTGTTACAATTCGTGGCACAGGTGTGCATGCAAATCAAACCGTCTATACACTTGATAAGTTAGATAGTGATTATTTTGCTGCACTCGTAGCTACGATGAAATCAGACACGAAGAAAATAGGGATTATCGATGCCATCGACATCCGTGATGATAAGCCTGAATTTGCAGCAGGCTTAAATCGTTATGCACCTGAAGCTGAACTTCACTATCGTTTTGTAGGAAGTAGGGATGACGGTGAAACAGCAGTTAAGCAAATGGATGAGTTGCTAAAAGAAGGCGTTGATGTCATCTATCCAAGAGGAAATGCTTACAACCGAGATGTTATTAAATATGCCAAAGACAAAGGTGTTTATGTCATTGGATTTCTGGATGATCAATCCTACTTAGCAGAAGACATTGTATTAACGAGTGTCATTGGCGATGTCCCTCAAGTTTATGTCGTTATTATGGAAGACTTTTATAGTGAAGAAGGTATGCCAGCTGGTGAAATTGTTTTAAACGAATCTCATGGTGTAAATAGATTGGCTCCATTAGGGCCGATGTTTGATGAAGAAGAGAAGGATCGAGTTAAAAAAGAAATCAACAAATATCGTCAAGGTGAAATATCTTTTGATTAAGTAAGGAGAAACGTAATGAAAACATTCATTAAAAACTTGTCCTTTCGTAGCAAAATCCTAACAGCCCTTCTCTGTACAACATTACTATTGAGTAGCTTTTCCTTTATCCTCATTCATTCCATCGAAGAAGTGAATGAGGTTAGTTATGAAATAAAGAATAAACATATTCCAGAATTAGCTTGGATATCACAATGGGAAGAAGAGTTAAAGTCTAAAGAATATATGGTAGAAAATGCAATCATCAATGATTTTTGCTGTGATTTTATCGAAAAGTACGCTTTACTTAATCATAACGCACAGCGCGAAGAAGTTATAGACAGATATGGTGACGTTCCAGAAGCGCTGAGTCATACGAAAAGAGAAATTGAACGGTTAGATTTTATGATTATGAATAACGTACAAGGTTTACTTATTATTGAAGATCACGGTGGAGCGGTACGTTTTATTGAGGAAAAATTCTATCCATCCCTAAATGAAATACAAGAAGAATTAAATGAAATGAAAATAACTACCTTTCATACATTAGATGTCCAATCTGGGAAATTCCCAACAATTGTGAAAGATGCAATTGGATTACTCATCTTGATTACGGTACTTGCTATCATTTTATCTATTATCATGTCATATCGAATTAGTAACAGCCTGACCCGTCCGGTTGAAACGGTCGTTGAAAAAGTTGGTGATATTGCTGATGGGCAATATGGGCTGTCGATTAAAGGGAGCGATCAGTTCGAAATAAGAAAACTGACGTCATCGATTAATAAAATGTCATGGCGCCTAAAAGAATCTTTCGATAAAATTTTGAATGATAAAATTTATTGGGAGCAAGTACTTAATTCATTACCTGTTGGCATTATTACAATTGAGGAAAAAACGTGTGAATGTACTTTGAATCATGCAGCGGAGGATTTATTAAGTAGTAATAAAGAAACTGTGGAAGAGGAAGCGAAGCGGAAAGGGCATCTTGAAAATGAAGCATTTTGGAAAATCCTTTCTTCAAAAAGGATGGTCAAAAATGAGAAGGTCTCCTTCCAATTAGGTGATGATGAAAAGTTTTTACTTGTTTCACAATCTGCACTTTTAAACGAAAATCAAGTGATGATCGGGAGAATCTTCTATTTCGTTGATATAACAGAAACAGAAGAACTTGAGAAACGAATGCATCAAACAGAGAAACTCGCCCTTGTTGGGGAACTTGCTGCTGGTGCAGCACATGAAATCCGTAATCCACTAGCAGTGATAGATGGCTTTCTCGCCTTAATGAACCAGTCATTTACAGATGACCAAAAAGAACAATTCTATGTACCACTCCTTATGAAAGAGCTAGAACGAATTAACTCGATCATTGAAGAGATGCTACTATTGACAAAACCTAGTGCACCGAAGATGAAAACAGCGTATATCGAAGATTTATTAAAAGATATCATCCCTTTAATTACCAAGGGCAATAAAGAGGTAAGTGTTAAAATTGATCTTGAACGTAAGCCTCTCCTTATTGATGAAAAACAGATGAAACAAGTCTTTCACAACTTAATTCGAAACAGTATCGAAGCAATGGAAAAGCAGGGTGCGATCTTGATTTACTCCAAAGTGAATCAAGGGTTTTATCAACTATATATTGAAGATTGTGGCCTAGGCATTCCAGAAAAAATGCAGGAGTCCATTTTTAAACCATTTTTAACGTCTAAAGAAAAAGGGACAGGCTTAGGACTAACGATTGTTCAACGAATTATTGAAAACCATGAAGGACGCATTCAGCTAATCTCCTCATCGGATAAAGGAACGACATTTATGATTGAATTGCCGTTAATAATAGAACGAAATGGAAAGCCTTGAGGGGGGGATTGTACGTTGAACAACCACCCAAGGCTTTTCGTTTAAAATGAATCAGATGATCATTAGAACTACTTCTTTGCTTCTACAGAATCTTCATTTATTTTTTCAAGAAAAACAAAATTTATATTTTCACGTATCATTTCTGTTTTATACTGTTTGTACCCTAAAGATTGATAAAAACGAATGTTATACACACTTTTCGAGCCAGTGTATAAATCAAAACGTTTACAATGGGAAAAATAATTTTCCAATGATCCCATGAGTTTTTTTCCGATCCCTTTCCCTTGGTGTGAAGGTGACACCATAAGCCTTTCTACATAGCATGTCTCATTTTCGACAAAACCCCTTACTGAACCAATGATTTCATCATTCCTGACAGCTTTGAATATGACTTTTGTTTCTAAGTCTTTTCGTACTTGTTCAACGGTTTCAATCAGCGGAGCAATTTGGTTGTTGTTATATGTGATAGCTTCCCTTTTATATGCTTGCTTCTGTATTTCAAGTATTTTTTCGGCATCTTGCTTTGTTGCTTTTACAATCATTTATCCTCACTCCTTTTTAAGGTGCGTATACAAATAGATATATCAAAAGAGGTTCGTTATGTTTTTCTAAAAGTCCTACCGCAAAAAAGTATAGATTTATTATCATTCACCATATTAATTTATTGTTTTAAAATATACAGAATATTGTTACAATTTATATTGGTTGTTTCTATTGCCCTAGTAAATATCATATTTACCTTGTTGAGGGGATTTTGTTAAATAAACGAAACTATATGAAAGATAGAGGAGGAGTTAGTCAATGAAAGTAAAAGATCATTTAAGTACGGAATTAGTAGAATTTTTAAGAGGGGAAACGCTTGTATCACTCATTACAATCGATGAAGAATCGAAAAAACCAACAGTTGCATGTATCTCTTGGTTGAAAGCGCTTGCAGGCGGTAAGACAATTAAGTTTGCTATCGGAGATAATGCTGAAAGCGTCAAAAATATACTTGCAAACCCTTATGTCGTTTTAAATGTGATCGGACCAGATAGTTGCTATCAAATTACTGGAACGGGAGAAGTCTCTGAAACATTTAAAGAAACGATTAAATTTAAAGTCGTCACGGTAAATGTTGAAGAGGTCGAAGATGTGATTTTTTATGGTGCGAAAATTACAACGCCCCCTGCATATGAAAAAACGTATGATCCGAATTTAGCGAAAAAAATTGATCGTGAAATTTATGAGAAATTAACAGACTGATCTTTCAAAATGGTTAATTAGATAAGTCCGGTAAAGGAAATGTTGTTTGACACGTCGTTTTTTCTATTTGAATACAAACATGAATTGAACATAATGAAAGTTTGAAGACATGGTTTGTATAATGCTACGGTTTGCTTATTGGGGGGAGGAAAAAGGGTGACGGTCAAAAGCCATCAATTATTGTTTCATAACTTAATTGACATTAATCCTCGGACAGGGACGATCATGCTGCATGATAAAAGAATGGTTTTAATGTCAGTCGAAGCATTAGGAATCTTACGCAGGGATTTAATTAATACATTAAGTATGGAACGGGCAAAAGGGTTTCTTTTAAGGTATGGCTGGGCATGCGGGTATCGTGATGGTGAACTAATGACAGGAAAGTATCAGTGGGAATCAAAAGAAGACTTGCTTTTATCTGGACCATCCCTACATACATTAGAGGGAGTTGTTACTGTTGAGCCAGATGTATTAGAAATCGATGAAGGCCATTTGTATTTTACAGGCTATTGGAGAAATTCATTTGAAGCCGAGGAACATATTTCTCATTTTGATATGAGTGATGAAACAGTATGCTGGATGCTCGTTGGATATGCGAGCGGCTTTTTAACGAAAACGTTTGGAAAAGAAGTTGTTGTTTATGAGAAATATTGTAAAGGAAAAGGGGACCCATATTGTTATTTTGTCGCCCAAACTGCAGAAGACTGTTCAGAAGAGCACATAAGGGATTTAGACTTTTACAAGACGGAATCGTTACAGTCTGTGCTAGATAGTGCATATTTAGAGATAAAACAGCTAAATGAAGACATTCTAGAATCTGAAAAAATACAGGATCAGTTAACAGAGTTACTTTTAAAAGACAAAGATGTTAATCATACAACAGAGTTAATTGGGAGTGTACTAAAACGGAGTGTGGTCATTGATCATTTAGATGAAGTGTATACATCATTTTTTCTACGTAAAGAGGATGAAGAGGTCTATCACAAATGGCGAAACGACAAATGTTCGGCATTAGACAATGTTCATATAGAAACATTTGATATTAAAAGCGACCATTTACGTTTAGGAAAATTAGTTGTTATTGGTGATCAAAAGTTAAGTCAACGAGAAGAAATGATCATTAAACGAGCTTTAATGGTTTTTACGATTCAAATGTTTCACCAACGAAAAATTACGGAGTCTATTTGGCGTAAAAAAGAGGATTTCTTTAGTGAGATAATTAATCATCGAGATCTAGATGAAGTTTCTTTAAGAAGGAAAGCTCATATTTTTGATTTTAATCCAAATGAACCTCTCCGTGTGATTACCGTGAAGGTTTCACCTAAAAATATGATCAATGACGTATTAAACCTTTTAATAGCCAAATATTCAAATACTGATATCTTTATAAAAAATGGTTATATTTTATTATTAGAAAATGAGGTCAATGCAACTGAGCAGCTTTCTAAAGACATTATACAATTAGTAAGTAAAAAACTTTCTGAGGTGAAAGTATATTTAGGTGTCGGCCGAAAAGTGGGGTGTGTTTCTAAGCTAGGTAAAAGCTACCGTGATGCGGTTCGGATTTGTGACTTTGTTCAATTAACGTACCCAATTGATAGTAAATGTGCAAAGTATGAAGAACTTGAGCCGATCATTTTATTCTTAAAAGGTGGAGATCATGAAGAGTTAATCATGTTCTATAAAGAAACGATCGGAAAGCTAGTTAAGTATGACCAAGAGAACGGGGGGAACTTCCTGATAACACTTAAGTCTTATTTAGACCATAATGGCAACCTCCAGCAAACAGCGAACGACCTCCATTTGTCGATTGCTGGATTAAGGTACAGGATCGAGAAGATAGAATCGATATGTGATATTGATTTAAAAACAGGTTCAGGAAGATTCAATTGTCAGTTAGCGATCAAGATCTTTTTTACATTAAAAATTATTAATAAAGAGGAAAGTTTTAACCGATTAGTTCTAGAGTAAAAAATAGCTGAGGAGCCTGTAATGAAACAAACGTTTCGTTACAGGCTTTTTGTACTACCAGAAGCCAAGTTTTATTTAACTATCCATTTTTCAACAGTTATATGAATCCTCCTGAAAATCAAACATTTCCACCATAACGACAGTGCGTATGTAACAAAAAGTGCTAGTCTTTTATCGTATTTTCTAATTTATTTACAGTTCAAAATATTCAAACTTATCGATACGATATAACTAGAAAGCGCTTACAAAGACTTTTCGGAAAATATTAAAGGAGGTAAAAAAAGATGTCGACAGAAGAGAAGCAATTGTTAAAAAAGCCATTGACTGGGGACGAGTATTTAGAAAGCTTAAGGGATGGACGAGAAATTTGGTTAAATGGTGAGCGGGTTGATGATGTTACCACTCATCCTGCCTTTCGAAATTCAGCCAGGTCCATCGCGAGGTTATACGATGCGTTACATGATCCTAAAACAAAAGACGTACTAACAAGAGATACAGATACAGGAAATGGAGGATTCACACAGCGCTTCTTCCAAAATGATTATACTGCAGAGGACTTGTTTAAGACACGAGACGCAATCGCGGAGTGGTCAAAGCTAACATACGGTCAAATGGGTCGATCACCGGATTATAAGGCTGCATTTTTAGCAACTTTAGGCGCAAACCCAGAATACTATGCTCCTTATCAAGACAATGCAAAAAGATGGTATAAAGAAGCACAAGAAAGAAACTGGTACTTCAACCATGCGATTATTAACCCTCCGGTTGATCGAAATAAACCGATCGACGAAGTGTCTGATGTCTTTGTCAAAGTCGTCGGAGAAACAGATGAAGGGATCATTGTAAGTGGAGCGAAAATGGTTGCAACAGGTTCTGCCTTAACGAACTATAACTTTGTTGCTCATTACGGTCCGATGCCAATTCAAAAAGAAGAGTTTGCTCTCGTATTCGTCGCTAAGATGGATACACCTGGAGTAAAACTTGTTTCAAGACCGTCTTATGAAATGAATGCAGCGGTAATGGGAAGTCCGTTTGATTATCCATTAAGCAGCCGTTTTGATGAAAACGATGCCGTACTCATTTTTGATAAAGCAGTTATTCCTTGGGAGAATGTCCTCATTTATAAGGATTTAGAAAAAGCGAATGGATTTTTCCCGGAGAGTGGATTTTTACACCGTTTCACATTCCATGGTGTAACAAGGTTAGCGGTGAAATTAGACTTTATTACAGGGTTGTTATTAAAAGCATTAAAGGCGAATGGTACCGATCAATTCCGAGGCGTGCAAGCAAATATCGGTGAAGTCATTGCTTGGAGGAATATGTTCTGGTCGATGAGTGATGCGATGGCACTCAATCCGAACACTGGGGCAAATGGTACGGTCTTGCCAAACATAAACTATGGTCTCTCTTATCGCGTATTTATGGCACAAGGTTGGCCGAGAGTGAAAGAAATTATCGAGCAAGTCGTTGCAGGAAGCTTGATTGTGCAGCCTTCAAGTGCGAGTGACTTTAAGAATCCAGAGCTCCGTGACTACATCGATCAGCTTTACAGAGGATCTAATGACATAGAAGCAGAAGAAAAAATAAAGGTCATTAAACTACTATGGGATGCGATTGGAACGGATTACGGTGGCAGACATGAACTTTATGAGAGGAACTATTCCGGTAATCATGAGAATACGAGAATCGAAAACTTAGTCGTAGCTAACATGAGTGGGGATGCACAATCATTCGAAGATTTTGCCCAACAGTGTATGGATGATTATGATCTAGATGGCTGGACGAACTCAACATGGATCAATCCAGATGACGTTAGTTATTTCAAGAAAAAATAATACGATTATGAAGAGAGTAACTCTACATTTTCATCATAAATAATCAAAGATTTTAAATAGGGAGGATTCAAAATGGCGAATCAAAGAGTAGTTGAAATTTTCGAGGCATTTTCAGAGAAGGCGAAAGAGTTAATTGAAGAACAGAAAATTACGCATGAAGAGTATCGACAGTTTTGCTTATGGTTTGATGAATTAGGTCGTTCTGGTGAAATTCCACTATTTATGGATGTGTTCTTTGAATCTCACGTATTACGAGGAATGTACGGGGATATGCCAGGGACAGAACCGTCATTGTTAGGACCTTACTATGTTGATAATGAGCCTGAATTAAAGGAACCTTTTGAACTTCCTATGCGCCCGGATGAAAAAGGAGAAGTTTTCTACTTTACTGGAATCGTGAAGTCTCTTGATGGAAAGCCACTAGGCAATACAGAAGTATGCATGTGGCAAGCGGATGCTGACGGTGAATATTCCCATTTTGCTGACGGTATACCCGAATATAACTTACGTGGGAAGTTTAAAACAGATGATCAAGGCAAGTTTACGGTAAAAACAGTGATTCCTGCGCCGTATCAAATTCCAACAGGTGGGCCTACTGGGCAGTTCTTAGATTATATTGACTCTCATCCATATCGTCCTGCTCACTTGCATTTCATTATTCGAGCTGAAGGTCACGATGAACTAATTACACAAGTATTCTTCGACGGGGACAAATGGTTAGATACGGATGTTGCTGATGGTGTTAGAAACTCCTTGATTAGTAATTTACAAAAGCAAGGGGATCATACGACAGGAGCACTCGAGTTTGAACTAAGACCTGTATCAGTTCCTGCAAAGAATAAATAAAGATAGGCGGTGGAAGTTTTGGGTGAAGTCATGACGTTACGTGAAGCGGTTCAAACATACATTCAAGATGGAGATGCGATAGCTTTAGAAGGTTTCACTCATCTCATTCCACATGGTGCAGCCCATGAAATTATTCGGCAGCAAAAGCGGGATTTAACATTGATTCGGTTAACGCCTGACATCATTTATGATCAAATGGTCGGTATGGGGATTGTAAAGGAAATGGTTTATTCATGGGGCGGGAACCCAGGTGTGGGTTCCCTCCACCGTTTTCGTGATGCTGTTGAGAACCATTGGCCAAAAACCCTAGAGATTGAAGAGCATACACATGCTGGGCTTGCGAACCGTTATGTCGCAGGTGCTCAGAGACTACCGTTCACGGTTCTCAAAGGGTACGTTGGGACAGACCTCATCAAAAACACGAAACATGTATCGATCGTTAAATGTCCCTTCACTGGAGAGGAAGTGACGGCTGTTAAGGCGATTCATCCGGATGTAACTGTTATTCATGCGCAACAAGCTGATCGAAAAGGGAATGTACAAATGTGGGGGATTGTTGGCATACAAAAAGAGGCAGTATTTGCCGCTAAACGAGTGATTGTCACAGTTGAAGAAATAGTCGATGAGTTCACTCCGAAACCAAATGCTATGTTTCTACCTGCTTCAATGATTCATGCGGTTTCGGTCGTACCGAATGGGACGTATCCATCGTATGCACTTGATTACTCTACAAGAGACAATGAATTCTATAAAAAGTGGGACGACATTAGCCGAAATCGTCAAACGTATGAAGAGTGGATGGAGCGATTTGTGCTTAACTCAGAGGATTTTTCAGAGTTTCTTAATAAGCTCAAGGGTGTGATCTCATGAACGAATATACGCCTGATGAAATGATGGCGATAGCTGCTGCTAGGCAATTAAATGATCGAATCACTTGTTTTGTGGGGATTGGCTTACCTAGTACTGCAGCGAATTTAGCTCGGCAAATGCATGCACCAAATGCAACACTTATCTATGAATCTGGCACAATTGGAGCAAAACCAGAGACGTTGCCTTTATCCATCGGTGATGATGAACTTGCTGAAACGGCCGATACAATTGTTCCTCTACCAGAAATCTTTAATTACTGGCTGCAAGGTGGCAGAGTGGACATCGGGTTTTTAGGAGGAGCGCAAATTGATAAGTTTGGGAATTTAAATACGACGGTTATTGGTGAATACGATGAACCGAAAGTGAGACTACCGGGGGCAGGAGGAGCTCCAGAAATTGCTGCGTTAGCGAAAGAAGTATTCATTGTCATGTCCTTTAAAAAACGAGCCTTTGTTGAAAGTCTTGAATTTATTACTTCTGTTGGTTACTACAAAGGAAATGATACGCGAGAGAAACTCGGCTTTACAGGGAAAGGGCCTACAAAAGTCATCACTGATTTAGGGATTCTAAGTCCAGATCCAAAAACGAAAGAATTGGTGTTAACGGAGGTTTATCCAGGCGTTTCAATCGAAGACGTAAAAGCGAATTGCGGGTGGGAATTAAATGTTTCAGATCGTGTCATAACAACCGCGCCACCAGAACACAAAGAATTAGAACAATTAAGGAGATTGAAAGAAAAAACAAGGTCAATGAAAAATGTTTAGCCAGTAGGTGCAGAGGAGCGGATTGCAATTGAAAATAAAAATAACGAGGATAACGGCAGATATTGTTGATATCCCATTAAAAAGGTCGCATCAATTTTCTGCGGCAAAAATAGATGCAAAGCCTTTTCTCATCCTTCAAATGGAAACAAATGAAGGGGTTATCGGAATTGGAGAAGGAACGACACCTGGAATTTGGTGGGGAGGAGAAAGTGTTGAAACAATGAAGCTTGTCATTGATCAATATTTTTCTCCTCTTTTATATGATGAAGATCCGAGACAAATTGAACGGATCCTCGGACGAATGGATCGTCAAGTGTTTGGAAATGAGTTTGCAAAGGCTACGGTAGAAATGGCTTTGTATGACATTGTTGGAAAGCTTGCAGGTGTTCCTGTCTATCAATTGTTTGGAGGACAGTATTATGAAAAACTACCAACACGTTGGGCTCTAGCCATCGGTAAAGTGGAGGAAGACGTTGAAGAAGCAAAAGTGAAAATGGAAGGGAACGTCCACCATCAATTTAAAATGAAAGCTGGTAACCTTCCCACAGCAGAAGATGCGGATAGAGCAATTAAAGTTGCGGAAAAGTTAAAAGGACTTACAACCGTTGGGGTTGACCCGAATGGATCTTGGGATGAATTAACAACAAGAAAGTGGATGGACCGCCTTTATAAAGCTGGGATCGCATTTTTAGAACAGCCATTGCCAAAGTGGGATATTGATGGCCTTGCTAGATTAAAAGAGATGAAAAAGGTCCCCATTATGGCTGACGAAAGTGCTAGTACACTTTCAGAAGTAGATCAGCTCATTAAGAGAGAAGCTGTAGACATTATCTCTTTAAAGGTCCATAAATCTGGCGGAATGAGTCGAGTGAAAAAAATCGCAGCAATGGCTGAAGCAGCAGGGGTTCCTTGCTTTGGTGGTACATCTTTAGAGAGCTCAATAGGGACAACGGCTGCACTACATGTATACAGTACAATTCCTAATTTAACGGAAGGGTGCGAACTATTTGGTCCAATTTGGCTTGCTGATGATATCGTAGACCAACCACTCAAGTTAAGTGGTGGTCATATTTTCTTACCAGAAGAATCGGGGCTGGGGGTAACCATTTCACAAGAAAAATTGAACAAATATCGCCGTAAAAATGTGATGTCAGCAGGTGGGACGCAATGAGTGAAGCAGTGATTGTTTCCGCAGTAAGAACACCAATTGGGCGTCATGGCGGAGTACTATCTTCTATACGCCCTGATGATTTAGCAGCGATTGCGATTAAAGAGGCGGTTGATAAAGCGAACATCGATCCAGAGCTGATTGAAGATGTCATTCTTGGTTGTGCTAATCAAGCCGGTGAGGATAATCGAAATGTTGCGAGAATGGGTCTTCTCCTAGCTCAGTTACCCGAAACTGTTGGAGGTGTTACAGTTAACCGTTTATGTGGTTCTGGAATGGAAGCCATCATCCAAGCAGCTCGTGCGATTAAGAGCGATGAAGGAGATGTGTTTGTCGTCGGTGGTGTTGAGAGCATGAGCCGAGCACCGTGGGTCATGCCAAAACCTGATAGCAGTTTTCCGCGTGGACATTCTGAAATGTTTGATACGACGCTAGGATGGCGGTTTATTAATCCAAAAATGAATGAGATTTTTCCAATAGAAGCACTTGGTGAAACAGCTGAAAATGTTGCGGAAAAGTATCGTGTTTCTCGTCAAACACAAGACGAATTCGCTTATGAAAGTCAAAGAAAATATTCATTGGCAAATGAAAACAACATATGGAAAGATGAAATCATTAAAGTACCTGTAAAGACTAAGCAAGGAGAAACGGTGTTAATTTCTGAAGACGAACACCCTCGTCCAAATGTGACAGTTGGAAAACTTTCAAAACTGAAACCAGTCTTTCGTAGTGGTGGGACGGTGACTGCTGGAAATTCTTCAGGTCTTAACGATGGAGCCTCTGCGTTAGTTGTCATGTCTGAGACGAAAGCAGAAGAGTTAGGTCTTGAGCCACTCGCTAAAGTCGTTACTGGTGCAGTAGCGGGGGTTAGCCCAAGCTATATGGGGATTGGACCAGTTCCATCTTCGATTAAAGCATTAAAACAAGCAGGCTGGTCTATTGATGAGTTAGGAATAGTAGAAGTAAATGAAGCGTTTGCAGCACAGGCAGTTGCATCAATTCAGGAATTGAACATTGAAATGAGTAAAGTGAATGTCAATGGTGGAGCAATTGCTCTTGGTCATCCCTTAGGCTGCAGTGGGGCAAGGGTTATCACAACAATGGTGCATGAAATGAGAAGAAGAGAGGCAAAAAAAGGACTAGCGACGATGTGTATAGGTGTAGGTCAAGGAATTTCACTTTGTGTGGAATCTTTGTAAATAGGAGCAAATATGTGGATATATATAGGGGTAACGATAAGGAGGGGGATAAATGAGCTTCGAACATTTGCCACAACCAAAAATGGAGTTTTTATGTGATTTATATGTAGATATTGGCGCACCATTTTTTGCGGGAGAAACCCCTGTAGGCAATCGCAGAATTATTCAAGTGTCAGGTGGAGCATTCCACGGCCCAGAATTCAAAGGAAGAGTCATTCCTGGTGGTGATGATTGGATTACAGAAAGAAATGATGGAACGGTTATACAAGATGTTCGTATTGTGCTAGAAACAGACGATGAACAATTGGTGTTAATGACATACAAAGGAATTCGCCATGGCCCTAAAGAGGTCATAGAAAGGCTTAATAATAATGAACCTGTCGATCAGTCGGAATATTATTTTCGTTCATCCCCTGTTTTTGAAACGTCATCTGAAAAATATGATTGGCTAAATAAAACGGTGATCATTTCAACAGGAAAGCGAGTCCCAGGGAAGGCAGTTTACACACTATACAAAGTACTCTAATACCGGGAGGAAAAAGTCTTTATGGAAATGGATATGCAACAATTAGGTAACCGCACTTTGCATTATGCAAGAAGTTCTGGGGGAATAGGGACAGTTATTGGCATTCATGGGCTGACAGGCAATCATAAAAATTTGCATTATTACCAAGCAGCATTAACACAAGACTACGAGTTTATTAGTTATGATTTAAGAGGTAGAGGAAATAGTTCGGAAGCTGATATGAATACTTCGATTGAGAGTCATGCCAAAGACCTTATCGATTTTTTAGAGGCATTAAATATTAAACGGCCTATTTTTATCGGACATTCAATGGGAGCGTATATTGCAGCAACGGTGGCCGCAAAGAGAAAGGATACGAGAGGGCTCGTTCTTCTTGATGGTGTTGCTGAAGCGACAGAACATCAACGTGATATTGTTGTCCCCTCCTTAAGTCGGTTGAGCAAACGGTACGATTCACCAAGTAATTATGTAAATGAGTTAAAGAAGATATATATCGGCTTAGGAATTGACTGGAATCCAACAATCGAAGATATTGCCAAGTATGAAATAGAAAAGGACCATGGTGTGTGGAAACATAAATCAGACCCTGAGAAAATTCGAAAAGATTTTGAAAGCTTTTATCATTTTAATCTTAAAGAAATCTGTTCTCAGATATCATGTAAAACGTTATTAGTTCAAGCGACAGGAAACATAGGTAAGTATCCTCCGTTATTTTTAGAAAAAGATTTCGATTTAACGACGAAATATATTCGTAAATTAAAAACGATAGAATCTGATTGTAATCATTACACGATGGTTTTTCAAAATCAGCCTTATATTAATAGAGAGATTAAGAAGTTCCTACAAGAAGTGTAATTGGTGGTTGATAGACTGCGATGATAAGGAGATGAATAATGAACGTTTACAAGAATGATCAGCTTGAGTTAAATCAATCAATTGTAACAGTTGGGGCCTTCGATGGTATCCATCGGGGTCATCGGGCACTTATACATAAAGCTAAGGCTCAAGCTGACAAATATAGTGTCCCCTTAGTCGTATATACATTTGATCGTCCACCAAGAGTCTATTTCCAAAATCAAATGATGTTAATGACACAGGAAGAAAAGATGACTCATTTCCAACAGTTGGGAGTAACACATGTTATTTTTGCGTCGTTTACCCGTGACTATGCTTCAAGATCTGTGGATGACTTTATCAAAGAGTTGAATCGATTAACGCCATTAGAAATTTGGGTGGGACCAGACTTTCAGTTTGGGAAAGGGAAGAGTGGTACGCTTGAGGATTTAAAGCAGCATTTTAATGCGTACAAATTTCCAGCAGTGAAATGCGCAGAAGGAGAGGTCATTTCATCGACAAGAATTCGGAAGCTAATCTTTGATGAAGATTATGAAAAAGCCGCCCTTTTATTAGGGAAGTCATAATACAGCGGTAAAGGGAAACACTATTTTCCGTTTACTCTATATTGTAGTTTAAAGAGGTCATTCGAAGTGAATGACCTCTCTTTTTTGTCATTTTATGAATATGTCTATCATTACGGTTTAATTACACTATTAAACTTATGTTAATAGGAGATGATTACTAGTGTTTCGACAAAAACTTCTATGTTATGATATATAAGTGGAAGTTAGATTACTCAGCTTATAATGTAAGGAGTATAGATAATGAATATATTTGTTACTGGCGGTACTGGTTTTTTAGGGTCGTCGTTAGTTAAAAGGTTAATAGAGGAAAGTCACAATGTTTTTGTTTTAGTCAGAAGTATAAAAAAAGCCGAGGCTTTGTTAGCAAGGCTTGAAAGTCATGAAAAGGATTTTCTTCATATTGTTGAAGGTGATTTATCGTTAGAAGGAGCGGGAGTTGCCGAAAACGACTTAACTAGGCTTATCGGTAAAATCGATGTTTTCTATCATAGTGCAGCTTATTTATCATTTGATGAAAACGAACGTGAAAAGCTGTTTCATATTAACGTTGGTGGAACGAAAAACGTTCTCGAACTAGCTGAAGCGTTACAAGTGAAAAAGTTCATTCATGTAAGTACAGCTTATACGCTTGGCAACCGAAATAACGGTGTCGAAGCGTTGTATCCTCTTGAAGAGACAACCTTCTTGAATGCTTATGAGGAAAGTAAATGTACAGCTGAGCATACGGTCATGTCTTATCAAGACGTCTTTGATGTTGTCATTATGCGCCCGGGAATTATTATCGGCGACTCACGAACAGGTGAAGCAGATACGACATTTGGTCTTTATGGTATTTTGAAGGCGGTAGAACTATTGAAGCGTAGAACAATGAGAATGGCTCAACCACGTCTTGAAAACTACCGTTTAATGATGGACCAGCATACAAAGTCAAACCTTATCCCTGTCGATTATGTTACGAATTTACTCATGCTTGGTTTAGATTATGGTGAGAAAAACACAGTATACAACTTAACGAATCACATGCCACCGTCTAATGACAGTATCATGAAAATGATTAGAGAAGTATTTGATTTTCCTACAATTGAACTTATTTCTCCAGATAAAGCAGGTGAACTTACGCAAGAAGAAGTGAAAATTAATCAAGCCCTGGCGATCTTTAAGGATTACTTGAACCGTACGATTACATTTGATGATAAAAATACTAGAAAACTATTGGAACAAGCAGGTTTACCAATATTAAATATGGATGGTCAAATGTTACGGACGATTATTGAAGGGTTTCTTACTAGAAAACAATTAATTACAAACTAGTATACACCTTATCTTCTATGTTGTATAAAATATGACGAGAGTTAGTGAGTGACTTTATTTTTGTAATGAAAGGGAGAAAACTATGCAACATATAAGTGAAAACTCTAATATAGAGTCTTATGTGTATGAACAGACAGATGGAACGTTATTAATACTTGGATTTGTTTATCATGAGAATTTAGAGCAAACTGTTCAACTTGAACTAAAAGATTCTGGTGGTAACATTGTAGAATTATATGAAACGAAAGCAGATGAATTTGGTTACTTTGAATTACATCGAGTGAAAAATGTTGCAGGAAGTACTTATGACATTTTTTGCGTTAATCATGTAAATAGGTCAGATCAAGTTGCAGGTTAAAAAATCATATGATTAATTTTTGGATATGGAAGAGCTCTTAGTAGCTTTTCCATATTTTTTTATTGGATATGTAAAATTTCAGTGTTGATTTCTTCTTATAAGGCTGCCCTTTTGCTTATAGGTACAAACCCGATATCAGTACTGTAAACCGCTATGTGTAAGTCTGTCGATATAGAGCATAGCAAAATCGAAGAAGTATCGTTCGTTGCTCCTTCATCGATGGACTTTCTGATGCAAGGAAAACCTTGTTTTCCCTCTGGAGTCTCTCCTTTTCACTCATCAAACTCTCTCGCAATCAAAATGTCCTTTAACAGTGGCTATATTAAAAGATTGAAATTATAAGTGTTTTTATGCGAAACCTCTTAAATATGAAGTTAGGTCAACGATGCTTTGTTTGTAACATTAAAGGCCTTTGTCATTCGGACTTAATTTGAAGATATGTTCAATGTGAATAATAAGAAAATTTTTAATTTTTAGGGCAATTTATAAATTTATAAAGACAATTTATATAATGTATGATATTTTAGTTAATAACGGAATAATTAAGGATATTTTCCTTAATGCCGAAAATTATTTTTTAGAAGGAAGGTGTTTGTATGACTGATCCAGGATTACAGCCAAATGGTACTGAAAAGAAAGGACTTTTCATGCGATTTTTGGATGGAGTAGAGAAAGTAGGGAATAAACTACCTCATCCATTTATGTTATTTGTTTACTTAGCACTATTTGTTATCGGTTTGTCGGCAGTCGTAAACTTATTTGGTGTAACGGTTGTCCACCCAGGGACAGAAGAAGAAATGGCGATCCAAAGCTTAATCTCAGCGGAAGGACTTCGCTTTATTATTGATTCGATGCTCGATAACTTTGTCGGCTTCGCACCACTTGGGCTCGTACTAGTGATGATGTTAGGTATCGGACTTGCCCAAAAGGTAGGCTTGATCCAAGCATTTATGAGAAAATCGATCCTTAATGCACCACCAGCGTTAGTGACGTATGCCGTGCTTTTTGCAGGAGTTATTGGAAACTTAGCTTCAGATGCAGCATTTATTATCGTACCGCCACTTGCGGCGATGGTGTTTTACGGTTTAGGAAGACATCCATTAGCAGGTCTAGCAGCTGGTTTTGCCGGTGCAGGTGCTGGGTTTACAGCGAACGTGTTTATCGCCGGAACTGACGCATTGTTATCAGGGATTTCAACGGAAGTCGCTCAAACGATTGATCCAAATATCGTCGTTACACCAGTTGATAACTGGTTCTTCATGATTTTCTCTGTCTTGATGCTCATGGTTGTTGGTGCTTTTGTTACGGAAAAAATCATTGAGCCAAAGCTTGGAAATTATGAAGGCGATGCAGAAAGAAGTCTTGAAAAAGTAACAGATGAAGAAAATCGCGGTCTTCGTAACGCAATGATTGCTGGCCTTGTTTACATTGGGTTAATTGCACTCGTCGTTTTACCAGCTGGCGCTCCGTTAAGAGGGGAAGATGGCGGAATCGTTCCATCACCATTTTTAAGCGGAATCATTCCAATCATTTTATTCTTCTTTATTACTGTTGCCGTTGCTTACGGTTTAACAGTTGGAAAAATTAAAGGAACAAGTGACATTCCAAATTACATGGCTGAATCAATGAAGGATATGTCTGCATACATCGTCCTTATTTTCGCAGCGGCTCAGTTTATCGCATATTTCAACTGGAGTAACCTCGGAATCTGGATTGCGGTAAACAGTGCACAATTTTTACAAGAAGCAAACTTAACTGGAGTTGGCGTTATCGTCGGTTTCACATTATTAACAGCCGTACTTAACTTATTTATTTTCAGTGGTTCAGCACAATGGGCATTGATGGCACCAATCTTTATCCCGATGTTTATGCTATTAAACTATGATCCGGCGATCGTTCAGCTAGCATATCGTCTCGGTGATTCATCAACAAACATTATTACGCCACTTAACCCATACATGCTCGTTGTTCTCGCTTTCATGCGTGAATACGATAAAAAAGCAGGATTCGGAACACTCTTTTCGATCATGCTTCCATACACAATCTTCTTCCTTGCTTTCTGGATTGTCATCTTCGTCGTTTGGACGATGATCGGTATCCCAATCGGCCCAGGAGTAGAGATGTTTTTAAACTAACGTTTGCTGATTGATAGAAAACTAGAGTCGAGCGACGTGTGATAGAGTAAATGTAAGGGAGTGGGTCTAGGGCTACTCCCTTTCTTTTTAATAGGTCGACAGGTGTGCATAGAGCGGTGAATTGCGCGCATAGAAAGCGAAATTCTGCGCATAGAGCGGTGAATTGTGCGCATAGGAAGTGAGATTCTGCGCATAGAAGGGTAGATTGCGCGCATAGGAAGTGAGATTCTGCGCATAGAACAGAATAGAATATCTAATCCAAGTAAATAACCATTACACCACGGAGTGATTTAAATGAAACCAACAGTAAAAGGTCAAGGAGAACAAGTTTTTCAGGAAGTTTTAGAGATTCGTAGACATTTTCATCAGCATCCTGAGCTGAGTGGTGAAGAATATGAAACATCGAAAAAAGTTCAGGAAACGCTCGATAGCTACGGAATTCCGTACAAGACAGGTTACGCGAAAACGGGGGTACTTGGCGTTATTGAAGGTGGAAAGCCAGGCAAAACGGTTGCGCTTCGAGCGGATATGGATGCTCTGCCCATTGAAGAAGAAAACACGCACGAGTTTGTATCCAAAGTAACAGGGAAAATGCATGCGTGTGGGCATGATGCTCATACGGCGATGCTACTTGGAGCGGGAAAAATCCTCAATGAAATGAAAGACGAGATTCCGGGAAAAGTGCTTCTTGTTTTTCAACCGTCAGAAGAGATTACGCCAATTGGTGGCGCGAAACCGATGATGGAGGATGGCGTTTTTGATGAGCATCAGCCTGACGCGATTTTTGCCCAGCACGTGTGGCCGGACTTGCCAGTGGGACAAATTGGTGCGCTGCCAGGACCGATGATGGGTGCGTCTGACCGTTTTAAAATTGTCATTGAAGGTGCCGGTGGTCATGCGAGCATGCCACACCAAACGGTAGATGCCATCATCGTCGCCAATGCGGTGATGACGAACTTGCAAACAATCGTTAGTCGAAACGTCGATCCGGTCGACTCCGCTGTGTTAACGATTGGAAAAATTGAAGGTGGCTCTCGCTACAACGTCATTGCTGACAAGGTCGTAATTGAAGGAACAATCAGGACGTACAAGCCGAAAACGAAGGAAATGGTGAAAAATAGATTCCACCAAATCGTAAACGGTGTTACGGAAGCGATGGACGCGAAAGCGACAATTGAATATTATGATGGCTATCCTGCTACGGTGAACGATCCGACATGGGCAGAACACATTCAGCAAACCGCTGTCAGTATGTATGGCACAGAGGCTACCCCAGAAGTGGAACCATCCCTTGGGGGAGAGGACTTCAGCCGCTTTTTACTGAAGTACCCAGGTGCTTACTTTTGGCTTGGGACAGCCCTTCCTGGTGTCGAAAAACAAAAGCCGCTTCACGATCCAGAATTTAAAATTGATGAAAACGCACTTTCTTACGGAACAGAATTCATGGTGCAAGTCGCGATCGACGCCTTATATAAATTACAAAAAGGAGAATAAACGTCATGTGTGATAGAGACTTCAATCATTTTTTCACAAAAATAAAATCGGAACTCAAATCACTGAGGCGAAAGCTTCATCAATATCCTGAGGTTGGCTGGACCGAATATTACACGACGTACGTCATTGTCGAGGAACTAGCTGACCTCGGCTTTACGCTTACGGTTGGTAAAGATGTACTCGTCTCGGAAAAACGAATGGGTGTACCAGAGGATCAAGTTTTAACGAATGCAGAAGAACGTGCACGCGAGCTAGGTGTTCCCGAAAACTATATCGAAAAAATGTCAGGTGGCCATACTGGACTCGTCGCGGAGTTTGATTCAGGGATTGAAGGGCCACATGTTGCCTTCCGTTTTGATATCGATGCACTTCCAATCAAGGAAGCAGACACGAACGACCACTTGCCTGCTTCTGATAATTTCACGTCGAAAAACTTCGGTCAAATGCACGCGTGCGCACATGACGGTCATACAACGATCGGTATCGGTCTTGCGAAATGGATTTCAGAAATGAAAGACGAGTTGACCGGAAAAATCACGTTACTCTTCCAACCAGCTGAAGAAGGCAGCCGCGGAGCATTATCGATGGTTGAAAAAGGCTGGCTTGATGATGTCGATCATTTTTTAACCGGGCACATCGGCATTCAACACTTACAAGTCGGTGACATTGCCGCTACAACGACGGGATTTTTAGCGACATCGAAAATCAATGTTCAGTTTCGCGGTAAATCAGCGCATGCTGGTGTCGAACCTCAAGAAGGGAAGAACGCCTTACTTGCTGCATCAGCAGCCGCTGTTCATTTACATGCAATCCCGCGTCACTCAAATGGTGCAACGAGAATCAATGTTGGAAAAATGGAAGCTGGCAGCGGACGAAATATCATTGCTGATTTCGGACGACTTGAACTTGAAACACGCGGGGAAACGACGGAGTTAAACGAATACATGGCAAATGAAGCGATTCGCATCATTGAATCGGTTGCAACGATGCACGATGTTGAAGTCGAAATCGAACGAGTTGGTGAAGGGATTAACGTAGAATGTGACCCAGAGTGGATCGATGTCGTCGAAAACGCGTGCCATGAGAGCGAATCAATTACTCGCGTCATTCCGAAAGCGAGTCTTGGTGGGTCTGAGGATGCAACATATATGATCAGACGAGTGCAAGAATGCGGTGGGAAAGCAACATATATGCTATTTGGAACACCACTGCCAGCAGGTCACCACCACCCGAAGTTTGATTATGACGAAGACGTGCTGGGTATTGGTGTGGAAACGTACGCAAGATTATTGTGGCACTTAGCGAAAAAATAATGTCGAATGTGTCCGATGTTGGTTATTTATACGTGTTGTATATAACGGATAGGGGAGGTGCCTGGCATCGGAGTGACAGGTATGAATCTACCAGGTATGAATATACCAGGTATGGATCTACCAGGTATGGATCTACCAGGTATAAATCCACCAGGCATAAACCGACCTGGCACACCCAATGACCAACTAAAAACAAGGGGGAGGAACTCACATGCAACAATGGTTAGATCAACAACTAAAAGCATTAAACCTCGTTGATTCAATGAATCAAAAAGACGGTTTTACTAGACTCGGATATAGTGATGAAGAACTCAAATCGATGGCGGTATTTCGTGAAATTGCTGAAAGCCTTGGATTAACAGTTAGAGGAGATGAAGCTGGCAACTTGATCGCACGCTGGGACCCACAAGATGAGCACTTAAGCAAACCAGCGATCGTGCTCGGCTCCCACGTCGATACCGTAACACAAGGTGGTGGTTATGATGGAGTAGCTGGTGTCCTATGTGCGCTAGGTGCAATGAAAGCACTGAAAGATGAAAAGTTCGAGCCAGATCACCCAATTGAAGTCATTTGTTTTGCTTCAGAAGAATCTGCGCGCTTCGGGATTTCAACGATTGGAAGTAAGGCAATCTCAGGACTTCTCGAGCCAAACAATTTAGCAGATGTACAAGATGAAAATGGCGTGACGATTAAGGAAGCTGTTGAACAAACAGGACTATCATGGAGCACGATCGAACAAGCTGAACGGAAAAAAGACGAGATTAAAAGTTTCGTAGAACTACATATTGAACAAGGCACAGTCATTGAAAATGCTGGTGCACAATTTGGAGCCGTGTCTGCTGTTGCTTGCCCGATTCGCTTAAAGGTTACGGTCCGCGGGAAAATGAGTCACACGGGAACGACACCGATGGGGATGCGTCAAGATGCCCTTGTCGCAGCAGCTCCACTTATTTCCTATATTTCAGAACAAGGTGAGAAACTTTCAAACGACTCGGAACATGCAATTGTGGCGACGGTGAGTACAATTAGTGCAAAACCAAACGCGATGAATGTCATTCCGGGAACTGTTGAGCTTGGCATTGATATTCGTAGTGTTGATGACGGGTTGAAGGAACAAATGGCTGCGATGATCAAAGAAAAATGTCAGGAAATCGAAGAGCAGCACACTGTTTCAATCGATATCGAAACACTCGTCAATAACCCTTCGGTGAAGCTTGATGCTGAACTGATGGAAACATTATGCGAGTTAGGGGAGGCAGAAGGTTACCGTGGCCATATAATGATTAGCGGAGCGGGACATGACGTCATGAACATGGCAAAAAAATGGCCGTCTGGGCTTTTCTTTATTCCATGTCAAGACGGGTTAAGCCACCACCCAGAAGAACATGCAACCCTTGAAGATTTACACATGGGTGTTAAACTATTAATGGCTTATATAAAGTGCCAGGCACTTGTCGAAAAATCTTTAGAGTAGGTGAACGAAAGTGAAAGTAAGAATCGGAGTAGTCGGCCCGTCTGACTCAGTGAACAGAATTATTGAGGTAGCTAGTAGTTTTTCAGAATATGAAATGCTAGAAATCATTCCGTTTTCGTATGAAAAAACAGAAGAAGCTGAACAAATCGTTCGGGAAAATCGAAATAGGGTCGACCAATGGTTATTCTCCGGTCAAGCACCATATTATTACGTGGAATCAAAAGGGCTACTCGAAGACCTAGAAGTGAGTTTCCCACCATTATATGGATCGAGCTTATTAGGAACGCTTTTGGAACTGATCATGGAAAAAGGGCGCGATGTGACAAACATCAGTCTCGACACGATCAAAGAATCCGAGGTAGCCTTTATTAACAAAGCCCATTCGCTCGACGACTTTACGTTTTATACGTATTCTTATGGTGGTTATAGAGAAGCAGATGAGATCATCGCTTTTCATGAAAAGCTTTATGATGAAGGGAAAACGCAAGTGGCACTCACTTGTATTAAGGAAGTCCATAAACGACTTACTGAGCGGAATATTCCTTGCTACAGAATTATTCCTTCACAGCTTGCATTCAAACTCGTCCTTCGTTATATAAAAGAACGTGGTGAGTCGACGTTGTATCGTAAGTCACAAATTGCGGTCCTCGGTATCGAAGTGAATCACTCTTCAACAACCGAAGAAGGTCAATACTACTCTTATGAAATAAAAAGACAGTCACTCGATTTAAAGCATATGCTTCTTGATCAAGCGGAAAACTTGCAAGGATCTTTCGTTCAAATTGGAGATGGACTATTCTTCATTTATACAACCCGTGGCGAAGTAGATATGCATTTCGATGATAAATCGATTTTTTATAAGCTGTCAGAAATGAAAATGAAAAGTGAGCTGAAGTTTCGCGTCGGGATCGGCTATGGCATTACGGCACTTGGCGCTGAACAAAACTTGCGCCTAGCATTGCAGTATGCCCGCGACGAAGATGAAGCCATTTTAATTAGTGTGAATGAAGAAAAAGAAGTTCACCAATATACAGAGCAAGATGTAAACTCAGCAATTAGCTTCCAACCAAGAAATTGGGGGGCAGATTGGGAAGATAAATTTAAAGATGCGCATATTAGTCCGTCCGTCGTGTCAAAACTTCAATCGTTCTCCTTTCATTATAAAACGAATGCTGTTACGGTAAAAGAAGTTGCAAGCTGGTTGAAAGGAACGGAACGAAACGCACGACGAATTTTAAGTGAAATGGAACGATTAGGATTGGCGAAAGTGCGCGGAATGGAACAACCAGGCAATGCCGGGCGCCCTCGAAAAGTATACGAACTGTTGTTTTAACATGTTCCCTGAACCTTTAAGCAGAATTTGTTTATTGGTTTTGGGAACTTTCGTATGTTCGTCGAGTCGTCAATTTAGTTTTTCACGGGTCCATTAAAACAGAAAGGTCTTTAATCTATGTTCATAGAACTTCTCATTATTTTTCTCATATTGCTTGCCGGAAGCTTTGTGCAAGGGGTTAGTGGCTTCGGCTTTGGGCTCATTGCGATGAGTTTTTTACCGTTTTTTTTCACAATTAAAGAAAGTACGTTACTCGTTGTCTCGTTAGCGTTAGTGACATGTATGAGCATTGTCGCACAGCTGTATCGCCATATACAATGGAAGCAGCTCATCGTTTTGTTAAGTGCGGCGTTAATCGGTCGAATCGGTGCGTTTTTTGTTCTTCATTTTTATGGTGAAATGAACATAATGAAAGATATTCTCGGTGTTTTTCTTATCGGCGTTGTCATTTACTTGTTTCGTAGTAAAGGGCCGAAGGAAGGTCGAGTCGTCAACCGAACGTGGCTTCCGATTTCACTAGGATTACTTGGTGGATTCGTCGGTGGAGTATTTGCGGTTGGTGGACCGTTCTTTGTTTTTTACTTAATGCTCATTTTCAGTGACAACAAATATGCGTATAGCGCGAATTTACAAGTGACGTTTCTTTTTACCAACTCGATGACGATTTTGCTGCACGGCTTTAATGGTGACTTTACAACCGATTATGTGATTTATTTCATCGTCGGTGTCGCGACGGTTTTAATTGGCTCAAGGCTTGGGGTTCTTTGTTTTAACTATATTTCACAAGAAAATATGAAGAAGCTAGCAGGCATTGTGGTAGCGATTGCTGCGGTGAATTTGATTCTGTTTGGGTAAAGGAAACTAGGCGATCTTTACAAATAGTGAAAAAACGAGCTTGGATAAAGCTCGTTTTTTTCGTCTTTAAGATCTATCCATCGTTGCTAAAATTTCCTCCATTTTCTGTGACACGAGTGGATAAAAATGATTATTTGCACTATCTGTAGAATTGCCTCCAAAAAATCCAGTGCCGGGACAAGTTTTCACCGAGTATCCTTCACTTTTATCCAATACTCTTTCACCTGTGTTCATATCCCACCAGCGATGGTACGTGATGCTGTCAATGGATGGTTTTAGACCGAACTTGATACAAAGCAGTGCTGTAATATAAACGATCGTTTCTTTATGTTCCTCTGTCATTTCATCTTGACCTTTGTCAAAGTCGCCAATATGCTCGATGTTCAATCCAATAGAGTTTGCCTTTTCCCCAATTGTCCCGTCAGGAGCACTATTAAAGGGTCTGGACACGGCAACGCTTCCATCTGGAAAGGTCGTTATATTTTGCGCGATGTTGTCCCATCCGACCTCATTAACATGAAAATATTCCATCCCCTTTAAGAGCGTGAAATGATCGGACTGATGAAACCTTTCATAATCAGGCCTCCACGTGTGATGTTGTTGGATGAGCGTAATTTCTCGTTGAAATTCATGGTTGAATAGCCATTCTTTAAACTCATCTCTCGACATCAGGACATATTGCCCTTCCATTCTCAATTTTTTAGGAGGAATTTTCAATTTTTGTCCAACGTAGATTTGATCGGATGTAAGTCCGTTTTTCGTTTTGATGTCTTGAACGGTCGAGTTATACTCTCTTGCTAGACTCCAAAGTGTATCACCAGGAGCCACTTCATAGGCCATTGGCACAAACAACCTTTGACCAATAGATAATAAGTCGGATTGTAATCCATTTGATAACTTTAAATCTTCAACAGTCGTCCCATATTTATTAGCAATGCTCCATAGCGTATCACCAGGCTGTATGTCGTAAAGATTGCTATAGTTTTTGGCTGCTGCAAGGTTTGGCGCTATGCTCATCAGTATAATGAAAATACTAAAGACAGCGATAAGTTTTCGTCTCATTTTTTTTACGTCCTTTCAGAAAAAGCTCGTTTTTGGTACCAACATCGCTTTTTCATAGCTTGTAAATCAGCAGGGTAAACTATTCGAATCATCGATTGTAAAAATTTAGGGTTGTTTTGAGGGGCCATGAAGACGTAAGTCGGAGATAAATTGAGGAGAAAGGTAACTATCGAAGGGATTGGTCACGTTGCGGAGATAAATCGAAAAGAGGCTGTGGAGGCACTTACCTAAAAGTCAGTACCTAGCTATTTAAAATTACGTTCAGGTCAATGTCATCATAATCGTCGTCGCTAGCAATTTCTCCACAATCTGGGCAAGATATATAGACATCATTTGTGTGAAAACCGACGTAACCATGCGTACATTCTTGAATATCAAAAATCGTTTGCCATTCTACATCAAATTCTTTTTCACACGTTTTGCAATAAAAGGTACATGATCCAAAGTCCTCCGTATGAACATCCTTTTTTGCTTTTCGCTGTTTCTTCTTTTTTCCCATTTCATTCCCTCCAAACTTTCTTGATGATAACACTTCTTGTTTAAATAATGTGGATAAATTGGGGGGAGATAATGAAAAAGTAAAGGTATTACATAGAAAAAAAGCGGGGAATGAGAGTGAAAAACAAACACGTATTATTGATCGTAGGATTTGTTTTTCTTATCGTATCGTTTACCACCACGTCCCATTGTCAACAATAACTGCGCCAGTCGTTAACAAATTCACCTCACAAGAGTTAACGGCGAAATCTCATGTTGCCAATCGTGCGTTTACAGGTGGGAGTAGACAAGGAACAACACAACGGCAATTAATTTATGAAGCAGATATTGGTGCGATAGGTGACGTCTTGTTACATGCTATAGTCTATAATGATGCAAAAACTGCGGATGGCTATAACTTTTTACCGATGCTAGAAAAAATCGAGCCGTATTTGTCGGAACTCGATTTTACAATGGCAAATCAAGAATCGATGCCTGGTGGAACAGAAATTGGCTTGTCAACATACCCTGCTTTTAATAGCCCAAGTCAAATCATCGATAATCTTCAGACAGTAGGCATCGATCTGTTATCGATGGCGAACAATCATTCACTGGACAGAGGTCTCAACGGTTTAAACAGTGCAATTTCCCATCTAAAAAGAGTTGGTATGCCTTATGTCGGCGTATACGAAAATGAAGGTGATCGCAACGAAAAGCGAATCTTTGACGTGAATGACATCTTGATTGGGGTTTTATCTTATACATATGGAACAAATGGAATTCCAATCCCACATGGACATGAGTATGCCGTCGCACTACTCGACAGGGAAAAGGTAGTTGCAGATATTAAAGGTATGCGTGAAGAGGTAGATATTGTTGTTGTCCATGCGCACTGGGGTGATGAGTATGCGAGAACCCCCAATCATGGGCAGAGATCATTGGCTCAGGAGTTTGTCGAAGCAGGAGCAGATATTATCTTCGGCCACCACCCACATGTTATACAACCGATTGAAAGGTTAAAGGATCGCTATGGACGAGAGGCGATCGTTTTTTACTCATTAGGGAACTTTTTATCTGGTCAGCAATTTGAGTATAAGGATATAGGAGGGATAGGCAAAGTAAAGGTGCAAAAAATTGTTCAAGGGGAGGACGAGCAATTGAAATTAACGTCCCCGTCGATTTTGCCAACCTATGTTCATCACCGTAACCATACGAACTATCAAGTCATGCTATTAGAGGAAGCATATGAAAAAGGATATATTCATAAATCGGCTGACATGATGAAGCAACATACGGAAAAAATGATGCAATAATGTCAGCAATCAGAGCAAAAACGTGCGGGCTCAGTGGGATCCGCACGCTTTTGCTTGCCCGAGTAGCAGGAGGGGGATTCCTCCGAAGTTGGTTGTATTGGTAATGAGGTTGATTGTATTAAAAGAAAAGTTGCTTGTATTAGCAAAAAGTTGATTGTATTAGAAAGGGAGTAGCTCGTATTTTGCAAGGTTGCCTGTATTTCAATTGAAGTTGCCTGTATTTAGAAAGAGGTTGACCGTATTTTGCAAAAAGTTGACTGTAATAGTAAGGAGTTGATCGTATTCCACCCAGAGTTGATCGTATTGCCCCCAAAATAATCGTATTTGTAAGAAAGTGTAACGACACCAAAAAAGCTAGAAGCTCGATAGCTTCTAGCTTAGGGCATCAAATATTGATGTTTGCGGCGCTGTGTCTTAAAAAGTCCATCAACGGTACGTGGTCTTCCCATAAGTGCTTTGATTTGAGGGCATAATCATAAGCTTCCGTTTCATCACCGTAACCAATATAACCATTGTTCACTGGTGGAGTGTTATAAAGGTCTAGCAAATAAATGGGGACTTTATAATTTTGTCTGAGCGCTTTTTCCATCAGTTTATCCAATTTTTTTGTTTGGCCATTCGATAAATATTCGATGAGTACTCGTTGATAGTTAAAGTGAGCGGTTTCATCATCTTTATATTGATCAAGTAGCTTCTTTGCTTGCGTTAATTGGTTTTCCTCGATGTAGACCGTACATAGTAAATACCTAATTCCTTGATTGTCATTCGGGTTTAGCGCAAGCATCTCTTCAAATTCGGAGATCGCTTTTTTCATTTGACCAATAGAATATAAGGTTTCAGCATAACCTAGTTTTGCACGCATGTAAGGTCTTGTTGAAACGAATCCCCAGAAATGACCTTTGTTTTCTTCAAATTCTTCTTGTCCGATTTTTTCATAGGCTAAATCCATTGCCTTTTTGAAACAAGAAAGGGCTTCAATCGGATCGGTCATTTCTTCAGCTAACATGGTGTAAGCATCAGGTGATGCTGGATCAAGCTCTAACGCTTGTTCGATGAGCTTCTCCCTTAGTTCTCCAAACGTGTCCATCGCGTCAAATAACAGATCTTGCGCTTTTTCTTCGTCCGTCTGTTTGTCAGATGGTGCCATTGGCTTGTTTAATTGATTGTTTAAAAACTCGTGTAGGTCCTCCTCTGTCTCAAATTCCTGCGATTGTAACAGTTGTTCTACTTCTCGCAAGGTCCGTTCGGGATTCATGCTCCCTGGAGGAGGGGGAGTTGAACCATCATAGTTGCCACTTACTATCTGATGAATTTCGTCTTTAATGGCGTTTTCCATCTCGCGAAAACGGCTTGAAACAGTGCCAGGACTTACTTCATACCTTTCAGCAACTTCTTTTTGTGTAAACGACGGTGAGTTCGTTGGTAATTGCCCAACTAAGTATTCAACCGCAGCGGCATATCCTCCTAATTTTCTAGGCGCTGGCATTGTTTTTCGACAATACACATGCCAAAGGTGTTCGGCAAGGACGATATGCTCAGGAAGGAAATGTTCACTCATTTTTTGCGCTAAAAGCTGGCCGACCATTTCATGGCGTGGGTCATCCCATTGGATTTCATTTTCAAGTACTGCTGGCTCATCATCAAAGATGGTCATCAAATATTGCGGGAAGTTTTCTGTTAGGTATTCGTGCGCAGTAAGAGACGGATCCTCCTCTTGTTGAACCAATTGTACTTCTTCTTCAACTCGACCCAAACAAGCATTTGCTACTTGATGAGGGATGTGTATGTAAGACGTGAAAACTTCAGTTGTTCCTTGGATATCAATAGGGAAGAAGATCATCAAGTCTTTTTCGGCCGGTATATCATGGGCATGTAAATCTAGATTATATGTTTCATTCGTATAGACACTCGCCACTTCAGCGTTCGTACCGTTAATCGTTTTTACTCGACCGATTACAGGCGTTAACGAATGCCATTTCGAAATCGTTTCTACTGTTTGCGGACGTTTAAATTGCTTTGCTTTCTTATTCATAAAAACGTCAAAGATCGTCTCTTTATCTTGAACGAGCGGATAGTTGAAAATCGCCCAAATCGTCGTATGAAACATAATGGCATCATTCAAGTCCTCGTTATCAGTTAACGGTCCAAGCTCGATGGTGGTGAATTTCATGAGCTCATTATCATATTCTGTAAAGGCAAAGTGCAAGATTTTTTCTTGTGCTTCAATGACTTCCTCTCGAACAAGGTGTGTAGGAAAAGATATAACATTACTGTTGGCACAGCACTTTTTATACTTCTTTCCACTACCGCAAGGACAAGGGTCATTGCGTTTTACTTTTGACATGGTGGTTCCTCCTAACTCATTCTTACCGTCATCATATCAAAAAAGTGACAATATGTTTATTGATGATTCGTCAAAGTGATTTATATGGGGAGTGAAATTTTCAGGAAAATGTAGAAATACGTTGAATCGTTTGTTTTAAATAAACGTTTGTTTAACTAAATTTCAAGCTTTTATGACATATTTTTATTCTATGAAACTAGTCGTTACTATTATGGTCTAAATAACTAGATCGCATACGTATGTTAAAATAGTGGAAATAATTGAGAAAGGGTGTAGGTCTGCTGGAGCGAATTTTGCCGTTAAGAGTCAAATAACTGGCACTATTGTAGCCATAAAATGTTAAAAGGTAAACGATATAGGTGAAGATAACATCAAATTTTTAGCTTGTGCAAGGATGGCGCCATACAGATAAAGAAACGATGAATGACATAAATCTGGCACCCTTCGATAGATAATCATAAGGGTGCCAGTTGGTATTTACACAAATTAAAATTGATATTCAAAATCGATGGTCTCTGCTGGTGAGAAGGAGCTAAACCAGCCAGACCATGGATTGTGCATGTCATCAATGAGCCATTTGTCCTCGTTGGCATCATATATGAGCCCATAACGCCATGTTGATGTACTCCAATCGTGTTCGACTTCATCTAACGAATCCTCTTCATCGTAGTAAATCGATAGAAAATCAACTTGCAGATCAACATGTGCATTCCATTCCTGATCGCTATCAAGAAAAACGTCGAACCCATCAGCATCATAGGAACGTATCATTTCTAGCACATCGTAAAGGCGCTCATCTTCAATCATGGACTCGATCGTTTCTTCCCGTTCAGCAAGCAGATTATGCGTCGCATTTTCGATTAAACTAGAATCTCTTTCCATGGTTGCCAAAGCAGATGTATGACCATAATTGTTGATAGTTTCAATAAGTGTTTCTTGAACATCACTATCCATCACGTCAATTTCGAAATAATAGCCCCCAGGTGATTCAATAGCAATCGTTTCACTTTGTGCTGTTCCCCAAGGAAGGTCTAAAGAAGTGAAGATCTCTAAGGAACCATCTGTCGGAACTGGACCGAGTTCATATAACTCAGATAGTGTTGCTCCTGTTGACTCCCCGTTCAAATACACTTCAGCTTCTGAGAAGTTACCTTCGACACGAATGTATTCTCCACTTAAATAGATCCCAGCATCTACTGGATTTGGATAATCACCTGGAACATAAAGAGAAATGTTTTGTGAGTCTGATAGTGTCGTGTATTCACCTTCAAATATTGCTTCAATTTCATAAATTCCAGGAACAAGAGGTCCATATTCAGTATACTCGGAGTCAATAGACGTCGTGTGCACATGTTCACCATTGACTGAGATCTCTGTACCTTCATAATTTGATGATAAATTTAAGTATTGAGGCTCGATGACAAAATGATAACCACCGAACAAACCATCTTTTTCCTCTAAAGAAAACATGGTCCCGTATTGAGAAAATACCTCTTCAGCCTCACTAGCATAAGCACCATTGATGGATGTTAATTGAGCATTTAAATCTCGTTCAATATGGTCTATCGTCGCCGTTTCATTTTTTATTAGTTTTATTAACGGAGGTATAGTTTCTTCTGTCACTTCTAATGATGAAGTGGCAGGCTTTAACAACGCTGCTAGTTCCACACTGTCTTCTTCGTTAATAGCAGTAATGAGCTGATCAACGGCACGCTCAGGGCTTGTAAGAGACGAAATCACTTGATTAGCAACAAAGCCTAAGAGAAGTACACCGGCTAAAATACCTCCAATCACTTTCTGCTTTTTTGAAAAAGAAAAGGTCTTACCTGTGTTTTTATTTTCTATTTTTGTATTTAGTTTGTTTCCGCAACTGGGACATTCATCTAGCCCCGTAGATTTCGTCCCACATTGCGTACAAAATCTTTCCATTTATTTTTCACCCTCTACATTTAAAGTCTTCATACCAACAAAAGTAAAGATAGCAGCAAACAAGAAGCTAATAATAAATGTTCTAATTATAGGGAAGCCGGCCGAAATATTTCCGTCCAATCCACCGCCTAAAATGCCTAAGCCGCCACTCAGCTCAACTTTCGTTAGCATCGCAAATGTACCCATACAAACTGCATAAGTCACACTTGCTATAAGAAGGGCTTGAATGTTTTCACTTCGGTAAACTTCTTTTAATTTCCGACCAAGTAAAACGAAGATCGCTATAGGCACAAGGAACATCATCATTAACGGTATGTCAAACCGTGCAAGTCCCAATTCAGCAAGCATCTCATTACGACTTTCCGAAGAGAAAAGCCAAATTGATTTGGCATGTTCTTCAATACCGAAAATATTAAGTTGAAATGGGCTGAAATGAGCCAATGAGACCATATAAGCAGCAAACTGAGTAGCTATTAAAAAGGCTAAGCCGCTACCCTCAAATTCTCTTAATTCAGTAATTGCTTCTGAGTTCCAAGCATAAATTGTAGTAAATAGTAGAATTACCGCAAAACTAATCGAAAAGGCAATAACTGATAATTTAATAGGAAAACTTACGTTGTCTGAGCTGCTCACACCACTGGTTACTCTTTTCTCGATTGAAGCACCTAAGAAGGTAAAGAAGGTAAAAAGGATAAAACCAAAGAATAGCGATGCGAAGAAGGAAAACGAAAAACTCACTTCCATACTAAAGTCTCCCATTGATCCACCGTGAGATTGACTGACAAACAGGGATAAAATCGCAAGGAAAAGGCCGTAAAATGCTGCCCCTAATAATGTCGTTTGGATAAGTGACAATTGACTCATTGATGCTTGGAATTTTGATACAATAAACCCAGCAATCATCAACATTAAGCCAACAAGTAAAATGGCAATAATTAAGCCAATGCGAAAGCTCATACTCATACTTCCACCAAAGAAGTCTAATGCTTCGCCCCAAAATGAAAAAGGAACGGTGTGTAAAATAAGTAAGGTATTTAGAAGTTGGGGCTCAATAAATGCGTCCATCATTGGATCACCCGTCTGTACTGCAGAGGCGATTCGATTAGATACAATAAGACTTAAAATGAAGACAAAAATAACAGATACACCAGCTAATATTCCCGCAGGTTTTAAGTGAGACATCCACGAGCTGATGTTAGAAAGTTCTTGGAAGTTTACTTGGTCAGACATAGCTGCCTGTCGTTTTTCATGAGTTGTCCCTGAAGTTTTAGATGTTTGGATCTTTTGTGTATATGAAGAAGTTCCACAGTCGGTACAATAATTTTCTTGATTCGACAAACTTGTTCCACATGATCTGCAATGAGAAGCTTGGTGAGCTTGGACGGCTGTTTTTCCTTGATTTTTTCTTAACAAATACCCGTCATTTGGGCAATATTGCGTGTTTGGACTAAATGCATTTCCGCAATGAACACAATGCATGAATACAACTCCTTTGTAGAGAATTAAATAGTATTTCTTATAAATTGTTTTTTGCTAAGATAACAGATGGGTATTATGTATGGACAGCTGCCGATACAAATTTCATTCCACAGCACACACAAAAAGCGTGCGATCCATTGTTTTCTGTTTCGCAAGTAGGGCACACCTTTTGCTCTTCGTCATTTTCCGCAGAAGGTTGTTGTACTTCTTTTCCACAGCTTCCACAGAATTTATCTGTTTCTTGAACCGCCGAACCGCATTCACACCTATGCTCTTCTTGTTGTGCTTGAAGCTCTTCCACTTGTAATCCTAATTGATATAAAGAATGATCTCTTTCTACAATTGAATTAACTTGGTTTTCGTAAGGTGTTTTCTCATTATCACCTCGGCGAATGTTACGGTAAACTTCTTCTCCTAGTTGTAAGAGAAGATCGGCCTTTTCATTCGTTATTTTTTGTTGTTCTTGCTTAAGCTTATGAATTTGTTGGGCAGTTTGAAGCTTTTGTTTCCCTTGCTCAATTCCTCCTTGAAGTTTTGATAACCCTTCTCCCATTTTTGATTGTAAATCTGACATGGGCTAACCCTCCTATGTGTATTTGACTAATAAAAAAGAGGTATTCGCTATGCGGATACCACTTTATACCATAATTATAGAACATATTTCATATTTTACAACAAGAGTTTACATTATTTCGACAGTAAATATGAAAATGGTAGTGTAATAAATATATAGATAAAAAGAGAAAAATAAAATGGTTGTATGTTAAAATGGTATAAATTGTAATTGAAGGGGGTAGGTGTTTGATGGAGCGAACGTTGCGCGGCCACCACCTGTTATGTGTGCATGGATTCCAAGGAATGGGGTATAGTCCTGGTTTTGTCCGGAAAATGCAAGAGATTGTAGATGACATTCGTGATGAAGAGAAAGACTTTGCGATAAGGGTGCGTGTCGACTTAGACGAAGCATGTGGCGCTTGCCCCCACAATGGCGAGACAAAGTGCATTGCAAGTGAACAATCAGATGAACATGTAAAGGCGATGGATAGGAGGGGTATTGATCACCTTCAGTTAGAAAAGGATAAGCTTTATCGGAAGAGTAAGTTGGTAGAATGGACAGCTCAAAGAGTGAAACCAGATGATTTAGATACGTTATGTAAAGGGTGCAGCTGGTTGTCTTATGGTGTATGTAAGGCTGGAATTCAAAGGTTAAGAGAGAAATTGTAGGGGAAAATAATAGATAGCCTTGTTTTACGTTGTTTTTTACCAAAAATTATCATTTTTGTTACATTTATTTTGCTAAATTAGTACTATAGTATTATAATTGATGTCGTAAGTACTAGTATATTTAGCCTAAACGTAGCAATGCAATGATATTTTTGGGGAGGGACTTTTCTTGAGGAAAGAAGAGTTAGCATTAGAAATCCAGGGTAGAATAGAAGGATATTTCGGTAGCTATACAGAACCATCGAAAAAGAAAGAGAATGGATTTATAGTGTTTAACAGACATAGCGTAGAAATTGGGGAGGTAGATGTAACAAAATCTAAATTGTACATAAAGTTATATGTTAATAATAATTTATATCAGATGGAAGAACTGATGTATCGGTTACATTTACCTGAGCGAAAGAATGGTTCGCGCTACTCAGGGCTATATATCAAGAGCCTAGAGAAGCATGATAAGATTCAAGTTTTTCTTTACGCCGATTATTTCAGTCCAGTAAATTCAGTGAATTTAAGAGAGTTATATAAGTTTATAGAAGAAGCAGCAAGAATCTCAACATAAAGTGAATGACTGGATTTAAGCGTAATTGGAGCGTGACCCAGTCGCATAAAAAAACACCCCCAAGCATAACGGTGCCAGGCACCATTATGCTTGGGGGTGTATGTACAATCATGATCATATTGTTATGATAGGGGTCAGACTTGTTTTTGTTGATTGTTTATACACCGCATGCATGGCTGATCACTGTTTCATTCAACCGGTTACATATATTCCAACACTTTATCTAATAACCCGTTTAAATACTCAGATTTGAATTGTTCATATTTTTCTTTTGTGATGTCCGCTTGTTCAGATGAGTGGCCATTTTTTTGTAAGGTTTTTGCAAAGAGAGCGTATTTCTCCTCGAACCGATCGTCGATCTCGCTTTCTAACGATCTCGCTTCATTATAGTAGTTTCGATATAATGACAATAATGATAAAGTTCCGCCATCTTTGGTTTGTTCTTGTATGTCATTTATAGCTGTTTGAACAAATTTGGCAAGTTGTTCTTCTGCTTCGACTTGAAGAGTAGAGAATTTCACTTCAAATGCTTGAGTAATTTCGTGTTCGGATAAATGTATGTGACTCCCCGAATTTACATTGTTATCGTAGGTATCATGTAAAGCTATATCATCAGAACTTGGTTGATACTGTTTATTAATAATGAACTGACTTCCTCCAATAAATAAAATAGCAAAGATTAATATTGCTGTTAATGAGATGATTAATTGTTTCATGAAGATACATTCCTTCCTATAAAAATATATTCACATTGTTGACAAAGTATAGAATGTATATACTGAAACAAGGCTGTTTGCCATTGTAAAAGTTAAGAATTCTGCTTCTCATACGAGAATTTAGCTTAAATTGGACGTATGATTAGTTGGCATGGGTATCGTTTCGTTATGGTGTCATTAGCTTACTCGAAAGCCTGAAGCATTTGTAGAGTTTTTTCTGAGAAAAAGAGCACTCGTTTTATTTGTTGAAGGTGTTAGCTGTTTTTACATTTAGAATAGCCCATTTGTATCTGAAGAAGCGTGTTTTTTTGAAGCTTTATTAGCGGGAGATTGTTACTACTTATGCTCTATTAATGAATATACCCAGTTTTTACATCCGAACTATTCTGGAATATTAAAGGATGTAATTTTTGATTCATGAATATATGGGAGAGTTAATTGTTTTATTATGATGAGGGGGAAGGAAGCAGCAATGAATAGATTAAGGTTGAATAGGCACGATTGGTTTTTGGAACCTATGAATCTGTTAAATTTTGTAGTAAAATAGTGAATGGTTGGTAAACGATTTATGAGAAATTGGAAGTCTCCAGTTTAAAATTGTATAAGAGGAGTATCAAATATGTCTAAATGGTTAGTCATGATTGTTGTAATTATTTCCATCGTAGCTATTATTAGTGGACGTACTTATTATCAAAACAAGTTATCTAATATTTCAACAGACGCACAAGCAAGCATAAGCAATGATACGAATACTAAACAAGGATTAGAAGAAAGTGAAGCGTTTGATGATTTGCCAGAAGGAACAGAAGAAGATAGTGAATTGTCGTTTTTAACGAAAAATTTACCTGAAGAAATGACATCACTTATCAATCAAAAGTATGAGGCGAATGAACTTATTAAAGTTGCGACTTTTGGCTCTCGTGCATTAGTTGATTCTCAAGATGAAGAGGTCACTCCATGGCCTGAATTATTAGAAGAAAATTTAAATGAAGTTTATGGTCAAAAATTATTTCAAGTGGAGACATTTTCATATGGGTATAACAGTAGTACTGATGTGATCCTTAATAATGAGCATGTTGAAGCTGCAACAAATCAACCGGATATCTTAATCATCGAATCGTTTAATTGGAATGATAATAATTCGCAAGTTCATTTTAGTACGGGGTTCGATAATATACTAATGATAAAAGAAGCGTTTAAGTCAGAAAATCCAGATACTATTGTGATTATTCAGCCTTCACACCCGATTCCTAGTAATTATTATCCTGGTCAAGTAGATGATTTTTTACAGTTAGCAATAGAGCGTGGTTTGACTGTTATTGATCATTGGGAGAAATGGCCAGGAATTGATGATGAAGAGCTATTAACTTACGTAAGTGACTGGATGCCTACTCAAGCAGGACATGAGTTGTGGAGTGATGTAGTAGCTTCACAATTTTATGGCGAGTGATAGTAAAATAAAATAAGGCAACAACGTAAATCCCCCCTATATAATAGGGGGAATTTATAGTTCTTTTTATCATGATGTTGTCATTTTTCTACGATGTAATAGGAAGTGAGTGCTTGCAGTTTTTCAGTAATCACTAATTAAGCTAACCTACTATGTTAAAGTATGGTTATCTTGAGACTTGATAAGCTTCAAGTTCTTCATTTCTTTCTTTATTCCCAACAAAGTGTAGCTTGTGAGCGGAATAACCAGTATTGCACTCTGGGCATTGATATGGAAAGGTGTTGCTTTTGTTTGTTGCAGAAAGACGAACATCTGGAGATTGAGGCCCATAAACGTCTTTTACAATTTTGTTCCATTCGTCAACAGCAGTTGTTGCTTCGCATTGAGGGCACTCAATGTGCGTTGCATATTGTAGTTTTCTTTTTCGTAACATATTAAAGACCATAAACTTTTGCCACCTTTGTAACAAGAATTGGATATGTATAACAACCTATACAACTATTATCGTTAAAAAGACATGAAAATACATAGTACTATTTCCTATAAAAAAATAGGAGAATAGTATCTCAAAATGTCGAATTACAATAATTATATTATATCACTTTTTGATGAATTATGTTATATTTAAAAAAATGTTCACAAACTTTCAAAAAATATGTGTTATATATTTTAACCGTCTGATGATTCTTATAAACATAGGTTAGCTGTAATGATTGAAGAAGTATAGAACAGCAGTGGAAGTCGATATGTTTTAGATTTAGTCAGTAGGGTCATAACCAATAGCTCTATATAGATGAAGAAAAAAACGTCCTTGCACAATTGTACAAGGACGTTTTTTGTTTAAAGCATTATGAACCTATTTAAAGTAATTTAGCACACCTTCATAAATCCCTTCAGCTGCTCTTTGTCTATAACTGCTTTGTTTAAGCTTTGCTGCATCATCTGGGTGATCCATAAAGGCTACTTCTAATAGTGTACTTGGAATCTTTGTTTCTCTAACGACATGGAAATTTCCTTCAGCAACTCTACGGTAACGAGTGCCCATTTTTTCAACAACACTATCTTGAATAGAGTTGGCTAAACTAATACTTCTTGATCTTTCATACCTTCCGTGCCAAAAAGTTTCAGTACCTTGTACTACCCCATTAAATAAGTTGGCGTGAACACTGATGAAAATATCAGCACTTGAGCTGTTTGCTAAAGTTGATCGTTGTGACAAGGTTAAATAAGTATCATCTGTCCTTGTCATTATTACTGTAGCACCAGCGTCTTCTAAGATTTGTCTAGCTTTTAAAGAGATATCTAGCACTAAATCTTTTTCAATAATTCCATTTCCAATACCGCCTGGGTCAGATCCCCCGTGACCTGGGTCAAGGATTATTTTTTTCCCTTCAAGAGATCCATCTGAAGGTATCACCAACTCTACAAATTGTGCAGATACATAACCAATTTTACCGTCATATCCAATCTTATGCCAATCGTTACTCGTTGTCTCTAAAATTTCTACTTTCGTATTGTTAGATAATGAATCAATAATACTATAACTTGTACCTGGACCACTTCTAACATTTAAGGTAGTTGAGACTGAGACATAACCATAAGTTTTTTGGTTAGAAACTGCCTCTCTTAAAGTTGAGAATGTCTGTGGACCAGCAACCCCATCAACTGTAATTCCACTATCTCGTTGGAAGTCTGTGACTGCTGTTCGAGTACTTGGGCCAAAGTAGTTTTTTGGTTGGTCACTCGTAGAATATCCTGCATCAGCTAGTGAATTCCTTAACTCTATAACTTTACTATGGTAGTCTCCCAATCTAAAAACTGTTTTAGTGGGGTCTTCTAAGATCGTGTGCAGATCCCCGTAAACTTTAGAATTGACTGCAAGTTCACCACCAAGGACGAAAAGGTCACGATAACTTTTAGATAATAAGTGATTTTCTGTTGTTTGATGAATATTGTCTCCAACGAGAACGACGTCAGCTCGTTGTTTGGCTGCTAACGCTCCACCTGAAAGGCCATCTGGGAATCGGTCAGACGTAGCGATATAAGCTTTGTTTGAATTTAAGTTAAACCTATTAAGTACTTTAGTGTTTGTATCGAACCGTGTTTGTCCGTATATTCTTTCATAGTCAACATTTATTTGACTTAATGCACTTTCACTTATTACTAGGTCTCCCCCTAATGCATAGACTTTTTCAACATCTAGCTCTGATAAAGCTTGGCTTGTTTGTTGAGGGAGTGAATCTTTTTCTGTTAAAAGAATTGGAATCTCATTAACACCTGCATATGAAGCGATCGATAGAGCATCTTCAAATCTCGAATCGGTCACAATAAAAGCTTTTTCTGAACCGTTGGGAGCTACCTCATTGGCTATGAGCTCGGCTGTATCATGCATATTGTTGCCTGCTAATCTTTCTACTTGAATATTTAAAGCTCTTATGTCGTTTTCAACACTTTCTTCAATTGCTAGGTGTCCCCCTAAAATGATTACTTTTTTTGGACTTAATCGCTGAAGTTCATTTTTTGTAAATGAATCTAAGCGGTTATTTCTTGATAAAAGTAAAGGGGCATCGTATTTGGCAGCTAATGGAACTCCTGCTAATGCGTCTGAAAAGCGATCTCCTCTTGCAATGATTACAGTGTCGGCTTGAGACCAACCTTTGGATGAAATCAAGGCTGAGGTTTCGTATAGATTAGCTCCATCAATCCTTGATATTGAAGCTGGGTTCGCGACACTTTGTGCATTAACTGTATTATCAGAATCGTTAGTAGAGTTTGCTTTAGTTTCAATAGGGATTAGCCCAAGCGCCAACAAAAATATTAAGGAAATCTTAAAAAAGATTATAAACTTTTGCATATTGCATATTTTCTCTCCTCTCCACCTCTAAAATCAATAATTCTTACATTATACATTATACTTCAACAAAATAGTTTATAAATAGTACGAATATAGTAATATTAAGTAGAAATTTATCGAATGGTTTATATTTCCGATTATGACAACAATTATAGCATTTTTTACAATTTCATTACATGCTATATACCTATTTGAAATTGTAAAAAAATGATATAAAATGTGGATTATAGTAATTTCAGTTGCATTAATAGATAAGCAAAACATATGAACTAATAATGACCACTAGTATATTTATAAATTTTTGGGTTGTTAGATTGCTAGAATAAGAGACGGTAAGGGAGGTGCGGTTTAAATATTCATGTAGAACGCGTTTATGGAATTTTAGTTAGGAGGCAATATTATAATGAAGAATATTAATTTATTATTTATTCTGTCAATGGTGATCATTTTCACAACTTCTTTTGCGACTTTACAGGAAGCGTCTAGTGGGAGTGATTGGAATGTCAATAAAGAAAAAAGTTATGATCGTGTAGTAAGCGACACGTTTGATACACATTCTATTGAAAAGCAATTTTTAATAGAAAATAGTGACGAAGTAAGTTATGTGAAGCAAAATAACGAGGTTGTAAGCGAAATTGAATATGGTTACGTTGAAAAAATAACAGAATTCACTGTAGACAATCGTACATATTTATTAATTGAAAATCGTTATGATGGTAGTGCTAGTACATTAAAGTATGTCGTTGTCAATGTTTCAGAAGAAGACTTAGAGGTTATCTACAGTTCAGAACCGTTATCAAGAGGATTGGTGAAATTTGATGAAGAAAATGGGAATTTTCATATTTCAACACCCGTTTACTCAGAAAATGATAGTTTAGCAGAACCGAGCAAGGTAGGTGTTTCTTATTTTGATTTGGCTTCATCATCACTGAATGAAATCAAGTCTGAAGAAATGAGTATAGCTGAATATACTAAAACTTTTAAACAAGAAGAGCCAGAGTTTGGGATTTTTTCATCAGCAGAGTCGTATTCAAACCCTAGCTGGGATGAGGTTAATCGATTATTAACTGAAACAGCAATAGAATACAACATTCCTCCAGAAGTCTTTAAAGCTATTGCTTGGCAGGAAAGTAGATGGAGACAGTTTGATACAAATGGTGATCCAGTAATAGGCTTTGATGGTAGAGGTCTAGGGATTATGCAAATTACACATACAAAAGAATATCTAGAAAATAATCCTGATGAAGAGCGTAAATTGAAGTATGATATCGAATATAATATAAAAAAAGGTGCAGAAATTCTAATAGATAAATGGAACTGGACAAATAATTTGCTTCCAGTTGTAAATGATGGAGATTGGAAGACAATCGATAATTGGTATTTTGCAATCGTTGCTTATAACGGCATTGGAATTATTAATGATCCAAGTAACCCCGAATCACCAGCAGGGTACCCATATCAAAACCGAATTTATGACCATATGAAAAACCATGGTTTGTTGCATGTTTATCAAATTCCTGACGGACAGTTAAATATCGGTGTTAGAAAAGATAATCCTAATGTAATGGATTTCCGTGCCAACATGCATTATGAAACTCCAAAGCCTCACGATCGAACAAAGCATCTTTATGAGAAAGGGGATCGTGTGAAAACGACGGCTAATTCTTTAACCTTAAGGAATGAGCCAGGTGGAAGTAATATTGGGACTATTCCATGGGGATCAGAATTAACGATTACTGGAGGAAGAAAATACCAAAACAATGCAAATAACCATTTCGTGTGGTATCCGGTCGAATATAATGGGCAGAATGGATATGTTGCATCTAGTTATTTAACAGATAGCAATGAAACGATTCGAAAATATGGTCAGACTCGTTTTTCGACGGCTGCAAAAATTTCTCAGCAAGGTTGGAGAACATCAGATACAGTTGTACTTGTTAGAGGAGACGAGTTTCCTGATGCATTAGCTGGAGCACCGTTAGCTTATCAATTGGATGCACCAATGTTAGTAACTAGAACTAATACGTTACGCCCTGAGACGAAGCAGGAAATTAAACGCTTAGGGGCAAAAAATGTCGTAATTTTAGGTGGCCACCTTGCTATTGATGATAGTGTCGAAAAAGTACTAGAGCAGGATATGGGATTAAATGTTGACCGTATTGATGGTCGTACGCGCTTTGACACAGCAAGGATGATTGCAGACAGACTTGGTGATGGAAATCATGAAGAAGCAATTGTTATTAATGTTGATGCTTTTGCTGACGCTATGGCGATTGCACCATATGCATCTAAGAATGGAATTCCAATTCTCTTGACAAATAAAAGTAATATTCCAGATGTAACAAAAGAGGTTTTAGATAATGTGGAACGTACGATTTTACTTGGTGGGGACCTCGTTATATCAGATTCTATAGCAAATGATATGCCAAATGCTCAGCGTTTTGAAGGTCGTACGAGATATGATACAACAGAAATGATTGTAAGTGAGTTAAATTCAAACCGTGACCATGCTTATGTTGTTAGCGGGGAAGATTTTGTAGATGGACTCACTGGGTCAGTATTAGCAGCTAAAAGAGGACATTCAATCATACTTACTGATACAGATAAGTTACCACCTGTATCAAAGAATTTAATGAACGACTTTAACAGGGTTACTATTGTAGGAGGTCCTTTAGCAATTGCTGAAAATGTGGTAAATGAAATAAAAAACAGGTAAAAAGTGTGGCCGATTGGCCATGCTTTTTTTGTGGTCTAGGAAATTATAAAATATGTCCTTGTGGATAAGTAATAGCTAGTTGTTACTTCTAAGAGAAAGGCACAACGGTGGACGACTTGACTCCTGCGTTACTTCGTTTTACTCGTCGCAAAGCTGCAAGGAAACAAACTCAATGCTGCAGCTTCGCTCGAGGTTGCTTCGCCCCGTCATTTGAAGTATTGAGCGACTTATTCATGCCAGTTAATCCAAAGAGCGTTTACATTACAAGTAATCTACGGTTTGCCTCAAAGGATACACTTCGAAGCAATGCTTGCAGAGGAAGAGGCAGCACTTGACGCTCGTGTACAACGTGCTTGCACTTTTGTTCTAAAAATTAATCATATATACCTAGGGGGAAAAGGTTTTTTTGGACTAGCCATAAGGGTATAGTTAAAAACGAACTTTTTTATTACTTTCATGCACAGTGTTCATGGTAAGAAAATTCCAGAATATCTAGTGAGGTTTTCTTGCCATTAAAGGAGGTAAATCATGATTGAAGTGATAAAGGAGAAAAACTTCCCCTTTTTAAAACGAAGTGATATCATTAGACGCATTTATAGGAAAGTTGTTCATCAATTGAATGAAAGGCGAAAAAAATATAAATTTCAATTAGTTGACACTCTTATTAATGATAATGAAATGGAGTTGACTTGTATACTTCCTTCATTACCACGGAAGCTGCAATTAAATAAAGTAGAACAGTTCTCTTACATAGAGGTTGTTAACCATGAGCAAGGGAGTAATAAGGAAACCGACAACCATTTAATGGAAAGTGTTGATTGCATCGTTGATAGATCAACAAAGGAAATTAAGGTCATTTCTTCTTTAAAGTTTGATTTTAAACACTTAACAGAAGAGGACTTCTTAAGGAAATGGAAAATATATATCGTTCTTTCTGATGGAAATAGGGAAATCAAGTATCGTACTCGTGTATACCATCCTAATTTACTCGATTATTCGAAGTTTTATTATGATCGGAACAATAAAGAACTTATATACCCCTTTATAACTAGGAATGGGAAACTAAGTTTAGAAGCAACACGGGTAGAGAAACTTTCTTACATTCACTCATTTCCTAACTGTGTTACACATATTGAAAAGACAGAAACAGGGTATATGGTACATGGAACTGTCCATTATCCAATTTTACAAGATATGGTAGATGTGGAGGAGATAGGAATAGTTATAAAAGAAAGGAAGGGGAGGTTCGTAAAAAAAATCCCGCTAAATTTAAACTTAAACGGTAAGTGGCATGTTCATATTTCAACTGATAGTTTTGCATATTCGTCCGGTTTATCTAACGTTTATTTTTATTTAAGAGACGCCCATGATGAAAAGTTGTTTAAGGCAGCAACTTCGGGTGGCTCATTAATGGAAAGTGACTCACAAATAATAACGGATGATAGAAAAGGTGTAATTAAGCTATTTCCTTTTAAAACTTCAAAAAATGTGCTTTCTATACGGACTCAAACTGAAACGTTGAAAATACATCACTTTCATGTGATTAGGGAACAAACACGTTTGATCATGAAAGGGGAGGTAGAACTCCCAGAATATGTAGGTGCAGACAGTAACTTTGAAGTGCTCTTTAGAGAACGTAACTCTGAAAAGAAGATATACGTGCCGACAAACATTAAGGAATTTAAAGGTAGGGAGGGGAGAATTGCTGTTGAATGTATATTAAATGAAGAGGATTTATTTAATGTCGATAAAGCCCATAATAAAATTAACGATGTTTATTTACAAGTCACTTCAAAAGGGAGATCCTTGCATTATAGATTTCGCACTCGAGATAAAATGATAGCCGAAAGTACAAAGAAAGAACATAAAACAAACAATTCTATTTATCATTCCTACTTTTATTCTACTGTGCATAATAGACTATCATTTACATTTAGGGAAGTTCCATTACAAAGGGATGTTACGAACATATTTTTTGAAAGTGGTTATTTGCATTTGTCGGGGAGCGCATTTGCGACAGGTTTGTCTTATAGTAGGGTTAAAAATCAAGAAACATATATTATTGCTAAAGGGAGAAATAATGAAAAAGAAATATATTTTCCCGTTCATAAGCGTAACCCTTTATCGAAATTTATTTTCAAACATAAACATCAATTTAAAGTTTCTATCCCTTTAAATATACTGGATGGACTCCGCGATATAGATAAAGATATTATTGATTTTTACATTATGATAAGAACGCATGAAGTTACAAAGAAGAGGAAATTAGGTTGTCAACATTTTGAATACAATAAAGACGGTATTACCGGATCATATGTCGATAGAGGAAAGGAATTCGCGAAAGGATATTATGCAACATTTACTCCTCGAGGGAATATAAAAATTGAAACTTATTGTTATACAAATCATCAGCTTCATTTGTTAGATGAAGCTAATGAAAAATGGAGGCGGCATGAATTATCAAAAGATATTTGGATCGTAGGTGAGAGACCGGATACAGCTCAAGATACAGGATATCATTTTTTTAAATATTTGAGAGAGAACTACCCAAATAAAGAGGTGTACTATGTTATTAATTCAAGTTCAAAAGATATTAGGAATATCGAACCTCTAGGGAATGTTTTATTTATTGGCAGTGATGAACATATAGAAAAATGTTTATATGCAACAGCTTTTTTCGGTTCACATGATCTAGAGTATTTGCTCCCGTTTAAGGGAGTTGCGATGGAGTCCTATAAAAATGCTTTAAAGGTATTCCTACAACATGGTGTACTAGGCCGTAAAAATGTTGAGTATCATAAAAAATATTATGATTACCCTTTCGATTTGTTTTGTGTGAGTTCATCTGGGGAAAAACAAATGGTTGTTGAAAAGATGGGGTATCACCAGAGTGATGTCAAAGTGACTGGATTATCTAGGTTTGATAATTTATTAACCAACCATGAGACGGAACCAACGATATTACTTATTCCGACTTGGAGAGAGTGGCTAAGTACAGAAGAGGACTTCTTACAATCAGACTACTTTGAGAGGTTTAAGTCATTATTAATGAATAAAGATCTTCACTCGGTTCTAGAAAATAATAATGTGAAGTTAAAATTTTATCCTCACTATCGGATGCAACACTATCTTGACCATTTTTGTCTTATTGATCATGACAACATTGAAGTAATTGGCTTAGGGGAAGAGAACGTCCAAGACTTATTGAAATCCACCAGTCTCATGATCACTGATTATTCTAGCGTGACATTCGACTACACATTTATGTCTAAGCCAGTCATTTATTATCACTTTGACCGAGAGAGCTTTTTTAAAAATGGGATTCTTCGGCCAGTTAGTGAAACTTTTTTAGGTGAGATTGTAAATAATGAAAATGAATTAATTGTCGAGATTGAAAAGGCAATATTAAATGATTTTAAAGAAAAAGATGATGTTAAAAATAATAAGCATACTATTTTTGATAAAGTAGATAGTAAAAATTGCGAGAGAATAGTAAAAGTTACAAATGATTATATTTTAGAACATAAAAACACTAGAATTGATAGTAATATTACTGAATAACAATAAGAGAATTGCCGTTAAAAAGGCGATTCTCTTATTGTTTAATTAAAGTCTTTTTAAACCACAGGATCTGCCTGTGTGAAAATAAACCTTTAAGGGTTGTAATAGGAAAAAATCCCCTCTCGTTTATATAATAGAAGTGGCCGCCAAACCAACTTCATAAAACGAGAGGGGATATGCTCATGTCGAGCGACAATAGTTTATCACACACAAGGTGGAATTGTAAGTACCACATTGTGTTTATACCAAAGTATCGAAGGAAGATCATATACGGCAAGTTAAGAAGAGATATCGGAGCAATATTACGCAGACTATGTGATATGAAAGATGTTGAAATCATTGAAGCACATGCGATGCCAGACCACATTCACATGTTAGTAAGGATCCCTCCCAAAATGTCTGTTTTGTATTTCATGGGATACTTAAAAGGAAAAAGCTCGTTAATGATCCATGATAGACATGGGAATTTAAAATATAATCATGGGAATCGAACATTCTGGGCTAAAGGATATTACGTAAGTACCGTAGGCTTGAATCAAAAGGCTGTTGCAAAATATATCAGAGAACAAGAAGCAGAAGACCGCTTGCGAGACAATATGAGCAAGCGAGAATACGTAGATCCGTTTAAAAAATAAAGTGTGGAGATAAACGGTTGGCGGTTAATTCAAAGGCTCCCTTTAGGGAGTGTGGTTGGTAAAGTGCCCTTATAGGGCGAAATTAAAACCGCCCGTTCTACGGGCGGATAGTTATTTATTCTTGTCAATAATATTATTGACAAGAATAAATATTACTTCTATGTTAAAATTACAATTAATTAGATAAAAGACGATATATGAGGTGTACTATGAGTAAAGTGTCAGTAATTGTACCAGTATATAATGATGAGGAAAATATTGGACGGTGTTTACATTCCATTTCAGAACAAACACATTCTGATATCGAAGTAATTATAATAGATGATGGGTCAAATGATGGAACGCATAAAGTTATTGAGAAATATTTAAAGGATGATAATCGCTTTTATTATATTAATAATGACAATAATCAAGGTGTAGCTTCAGCTAGAAATACAGGTATAAAAAAGGCAACTGGTGATTTCCTTTATTTTATTGATAGTGATGACTTCATCGCACCATATTCGATTGAAGTGCTTGTAAATCATATAAAAGATCACCTAATGATTGTTGGCCCAATTCATAAATATAATTCAGCAGTCGAATTCACCCAACCAGATATTAATGCAGTCAAAGTAAAAAAAATAAAGGCTAAATCGAAAAAATTTGCTTCACGTACAAGAAGTGTTGCGAATATACTATTTAATGCAGAGTTTATTCGTGAACAAGACGTGTTCTTTGAAGAGAATGTAAAACATTACTCGGATCTATCATTTAATATCTCGTTATTTCAACAATTAAGTGAATTACCACAAGTAAATACGCCTACTTATATGAGAGGACCTTATGATGATCCGATTAATAAGCCTAGACTTCATCAATTAACAGATGACCAGAAAATTTATGATTTTCTTTATGTATATAATCAATTAGCTGAAAACTTTGTTGGAAATTCAGCAATAAAAAAAGATATGGATAACAGGCTTTTAGATCTCTATTTTAATACTGTTGTTAATAGGGTATTGGATGATGAGGATGTATTAGGTGAATGGATCGCTTCACTTACTAAAGCAGTACAGCATGTTAATAAAAAAGAAATAGCTAGACGCGGTTCAATCGGGAGTAAAGAAATTTTAGCGATAAAAAGTGGCAACCTAAAACTTACACTGAAGCGTATGAAAATGAGAACATTCGTTTCAAGGGTGAAAAAAGTATTTAAGAGTAAACAGAACCTATATAAAGAACTATATCAATCGTTATTTCAAAAGCTCCCTCTCAAAAAAAATAGAGTCGTTTTTGAAAGTTTTGGAGGTAAAAGCTACTCTTGTAACCCGAAATATATTTATGAAGAATTACTAAAAGAAAATGATAACAAATATAAGTTTATATGGATATATGAGGGTGAAAAAGAGGTGATCCCAGGAAATCCAATTGTTATCAAAAGGTTCAGTTTAAAATACTATTATTATTTAGCTACATCAAAGTATTGGGTATTCAATGCAAGAACGCCTAACTTTTTAACTAAAAGAGAAGGGATTGTTTACTTGCAAACTTGGCATGGTACGCCACTAAAGAAATTGGGTGTTGATATTAAGGAAGTTCAAATGCCAGGTACTACAACAGAGAAATATAAGTGGAACTTTTATAATGAATCTAGGAAATGGGACTACTTAATTTCTCCAAATTCATATTCGACTACCATCTTTAAGAGAGCATTCCATTTTGATAAGCACATGCTGGAGTTTGGCTATCCAAGAAATGATGCATTATATTTAGAAAACGACCAATTAGAGAAGAAAAAGAAGGAAGTTATTGCAAAATCAAATTTGCCGACGAATAAAAAAGTTATATTATATGCTCCTACTTGGAGAGATGATGAATTTTTTGGGAAAGGTAAATATAAATTTGATATTAAATTAAACTTAGAAGAAATGAAAAAACAGCTTGGGAATGAGTATGTTGTAGTTCTACGTATGCATTATTTAATCTCCAATAATTTAAACATCGATGGATTAGAAGGTTTTGCATATAACCTCTCAGATTACGAAGATATAGCAGAGCTTTACCTAATTTCTGATATTCTTATAACAGATTATTCCTCTGTCTTTTTTGATTATGCTAATTTAAAAAGACCTATGATTTTTTATGCGTATGATATTGATAAATATCGCGAAAATTTAAGGGGCTTTTATATGGACTATGAGAATGAATTGCCTGGTCCAATTATTAAATCGACAGATGAGGTCATTCGTGTAGTTAAGGATATTGGCCATATTCAAGAAGATTATAAGGAAAAAATGCATTCGTTTTATAACAAATTTTGTAATTTTGATGATGGTAAGGCGGCAAGAAATGTTATTAATGCTGTAGTTAAGAAGTGATATCTAGAAAATGGAAAGTATCATAATAAAAAAATGGTTATTACAGCAATGAGTTTGTGTTATAATCAAAGGTGTTGTAGTAAATGACTTTTAATCAATACAGACATATAAATTCGATATAAATATTTAAGGAGGCTGTATCGTGAAAAAAGTAATTACTTATGGTACCTTTGATTTATTGCACTGGGGCCATATTAATATATTAAAACGAGCAAAAGCTTTAGGCGATTATCTAATAGTTGCAATTTCATCTGACCAGTTTAATGAAATAAAAGGGAAGAAAGCTTATCATAATTATGAACACCGTAAAATGATCCTTGAGGCAATTAGATATGTAGATGAAGTTATCCCTGAACACACCTGGGATCAAAAAGTACAAGATGTTAATAACCACGACGTCGATATTTTTGTGATGGGTGATGATTGGGAAGGGGAATTTGATTTCTTAAAAGAACATTGTGAAGTCATCTATCTCCCGAGAACTGAAGGGATTTCAACAACGAAAATAAAAGAAGAGTTAATGTTAGTTAAAAATTAAAAAGTTCAAGAGGCTGTCATTTAAGTGACAGCCTCTTTTTTGCGAGTGGCAGCACATGTGCTAAAGGGTGAGAGTCCCGAATGCATCGGCCAGCCGGCAAGCATTAGCTGACAGATAGTGCGTTGACTGTGAAGTAGCGTGCGGAGGATCTGAAGGCAAACCTCTGAACAGAGCTGGGACTCGTAAGTTTATCATCTGTTTATGATGAACGTTATCTCTAAAAGGGATATATGGGAAGAGCCACATGCGAAGGTCCGCACGTGTGTGCTCTGTGAGAGGCGTGGTCAGTAATGGCGACGCCTACTCGGTTATTCTTGCCTTTAAATGAAGGTTGCTCATTTCGATTTTGTCAGATTACGAGTATTTAATACTTCTTTGAAAATTCGCTCTGAATTATTTTGGTCTTGGTATTTGAAGATGTTATGTTTTTGATCACTAAAAGTTGTTTTCTCATCAAATGACTTACTTGCGTAATCACCTAAGTAGTTAATGAGCTCATGTTCTTCAGTTAAAATGTCCCCAAGAAATGTTTCTTCAATAGGTCTTAATATTCCTTTATTAAAAAATCTACTTTCATCAAAGTGATAAAAAATTACTGGCTTATTTAAGTAATTAAAATCGAAAGATACGCTTGAATAATCAGTAATCATTAATTTACTCTCGATTAGCAGACTTTGTAAGTCTGTCTCCCCAGTACTGTGAATTGTAATAAGAGGGTGTGTTTTTATGTTTTTGCTCTTAAAAAAATGTTGCATACGATAATGTGGATAAAAAACTAGCTCCATTTTATATTTTTCAAGTAATTGATGTAGCTGTTTATTTTGAAGAAGAGACTTATACTTCATGAAATACTCAGACTCATCGAATTTATTTTGCGTTGTAATCCAGTCCCGCCAAGTAGGGATAAGTAAAATTTGGTGCTTTTCCTTTACATGATCTTTTGTTAACGTATCGAACCTTGAAAGACCGGTTATAAATACTTCCTCTTCTTTGTAACCAAATTCTTCAATTAATAATTGCTTCTCGCCTTCCGAACTAACACAAATGAAATTATAGGGCATTTTATAAAACTTTTTATAATACTCAACTTTCTTCCTACCGAGTATACCGTGTTGAAGAAAGACTCGTAATGCGTTGTCGTAGTTCTTTAAATGTTGCCCTTTAATAGGAAGAAGATAGTCGATATCATGGGATGAGAAAAATGCAGTTGCTTTCATGCACATTTCAGCATGCTTGGCACTACCAATATAAAGGATGTTTCCATAATCTTTTAATCTCTCCTCATCTTTTGATCCAGGTAAGATAGCGTAATAAACATCAAGATCTGGATGATGGTCACGGCAATATTTAAAGAAGTAATAACCATTATCTTGTGCTGTATCCGGCCTCTCTCCTATAATCCAAACTTCACCTTCGTTATTGTTGAATTGAATATTTCTTTCTTTCTCTTCAATCAACGCTAAGTTTTCAGGTGATTGTAAGATTGTTTCAACCTTGAGGTTTCCTTTTGGAGTGAGTGTTGTATACAACAAAATTCTTTTATTATTATAGGTGAGTGTTTTCGTATCGAGATAGCCATCTTTAAAGTAATCAAACTCTTTGAAGCCTAATTTCCGTTTCTTTTTATAAGTGCCAAAGTCTGCTTCAATATAAAGCTCTAATATGTCTTTATTTTTTTGGATGAGCGTTATTATGTCTTTAAGGAAAAAGCCCGCCCTAAATGTGTACTTGTCTTTTTTCGTTGATGAATCTGGGTTTACTAGTACTTCAGCAGGTGCTTCCAATGACATTCCAGAGACACGGTTCAGTATTAGTAGTTTTACTAGAGGCTGTTCTTTTTCTATGCTTTTAATCTTTTGTAAATTTGTTGTACCTTCAATGATAAACCTCTCTTGATCAATCGACACATTCTCGATATTTCGAAAGAACTCCATTGCTTTCTTATGGAAAGTTAATTCACCATCTTCGGATATATTAAAGTAACAATGGAAAGCTTCTTCATCTTTTATCAATTCTCTTCCTACTAATTTATTTGTTTCACTGATTGCTGACTTAATAGAAATTTCATTTGATACTTCGTGGAATAATACTGCATACTCAGTGTTACTCTTAATCAAATCGACTTTCTCAATTTGTAGAGCCGCTCTTATTACACCTTTACTCTCTTTTTTTATTTTGACTGGATATGTTATTTGAGATGGTAAATCCTGATTTTCTAAAGTTATTGAACAAGGCTTCTCCAGGGCTACTGGTGACTGAAGATGAAAGTTTACTTCTAATGTTTCTTGTGAAATTTTATTTAGTATAATATCTGTCAAAGTGAGATATAAAGGGAACAACTTCAAGGATAATGACCCTTTTTTGGTTGTATAGGAAGAGCAAACAAAAGAGTTATAATCCGTACGGTAAAAGCCCTTTTTAAAGTGGTTTATAGGGTTTAATTGATTTTCGATATTCATTCGATAGACAATTTCTTGCCCGTTATTTTTCTGAAGAAAAAAGTAAAAATCAATGATTCCATCTTGGTTTGGTAGGTCTTCTAACAGAACTGTTCTTGACCAATAATTAGAGGGGGCTCGCTCAACGGTTAACTTTATTAATTGATCGGTTCCTCTTTTCTTAAGGATAATCCCTATACTGTTTAAGTGTTCTGTACTAATTTTTAAATCAGGTAATAACTGTCCCCTTAATGTAACGGCTTCATTACTTTCTGTTAACTCGGTAGAAGAGTTATTATCAATTTCCAATTCATTGATCGCAGAATGATGGAATTTTTTTATACTGAAGTTCCCGTTGATTGTTTTATATGGTTGATACAAATAGGGCCCTTTAGAAAATATATCATTTTCACATGTGAAGGTTGCATCTTCGGAAATTGCAGCCCTGTAATACTTGGATTGGTCGAGTGATGTATTCAATACGACATAAAATGCCCATTTCGTATACAGTTGTTCTTCACTATCATTAAGTGATGCTAAATTGTAATAAGCTGTACCTTCAATATTTTTTCTAAATAATGTATTTTCGACTGATATTTCATCGATAGGTATTCTTGTATACTGATCTTTATTATCCATGCGACGGATTTCGACAAAAAGATTTGTTTTGAGGTTTTCAATTTTAAAATACTTCGGTAAGTTTTTAAGTGTGAAACGCAACTTTAAAAAAGCTTCATCGTGCGCTATTTCTGATAATGAGCAGCTTTCTTGTATTAGGGAAGTTGGTTTAAAGGAAATTTTGTTCAGTTTCATGTCTTCCACCCTTTAATAAATCTATTCTTGAACGATGAGTAAAATATTTAACTACACTAATTTCAATGATATTGTATATTGTATACTTTATATAATATCATTAAACCAGCATCAATGAAGGATGCTATTGGTCATATTTCTAATAAGGACTTTTTGGTAATTTTTTTATTGGGGGGATGGACGTTATGATTAAAGTAATTACGTATGGAACGTTTGATTTGTTGCATTGGGGACATATAAACATTTTAAAACGGGCAAAGGAGTATGGTGATTATTTAATTGTAGCAATTTCAACGGATGAATTTAATCAATTGAAGAATAAAAAAGCATACTACACTTATGAACATCGAAAGGTAATATTAGAAGCTGTAAAGTATGTTGATGAAGTCATTCCAGAAAAAACGTGGGACCAAAAAGTGGAAGATGTTAAGAAACATCATGTTGATGTGTTTGTTATGGGGGATGACTGGCAAGGGAAGTTTGACTTTTTGAAGGAATACTGTGAAGTCATTTATTTGCCAAGAACTGAAGGAATCTCAACGACAAAAATAAAAAAAGAACTAATGGGTAATGACCCGAGTTAACTTGAAAGGTGTATGTAATGTTCATTAAGGACTTATTAGGTGAGTTATATTCGTATGCAGTTTTTTTATTAACGTCGATCTTTAAATTGTTCCCTACGAAGAAAAAAGTGACTTATGTTTCTAGTTTTGGGGATAATTATTTCTATTTATATAAGGAAGCAAATGAAAAATTTTCGGAATATGAACATGTTCTTGTCGTGAAGCCTAGAGTTAAAAAAGATTACGATGAAAGAGGGATTAAGTACCATTTATTTGAAACGAAAAATTTGAAAGATTGGATAGTATCTTTTTATCATATTACGACCTCAGAGTATGTGATTGTTGATAATTACTTTGCATTTTTGAGTGGCATGAATTTTAAAAAGGGAACAGAGTGTGTTCAAATTTGGCATGCAGCAGGAGCGGTAAAAAAGTTTGGCTTAGAGTCGAGTGAGAATAAAGAACGGTCAGCTATTGCTAAAAGAAGATTCAGAAAAGTATACAGTAAATTTCACAAAATCGTAATAGGTTCAGAGAACATGAAGGAAGTATATAAAGGTGCTTTTGAAGTTGAAGGGGATCGTTTTTTAAAGACGGGCATTCCGAGGACTGATCTTTTTTTTAATGAAGACGAGATCAAATATTATCAGCAAGTACTGTATAAAAAATATCCAATTCTTAAAGAGAAAAAGGTATTATTGTATGCCCCAACATTTCGAAGTGGAAAATTGGATGATCAAAAAATTCCTCTCGATATCGAATTAATGCATAAATGGTTAAAGGATAGGTATGTACTGGCAGTTAAACTTCATCCGTCAGTACAGCACATTCATACTCCGTCTAATGACTTTATAATGGACTTATCAACAGAAAACATAAACCATTTACTACTAGTGACAGATATGCTCATTACAGATTATTCTTCATTACCTTTTGAATTTGCTTTAAGAAATAAACCGATGATCTTTTATCCTTATGATTTTGAGCAGTATAGTGAAGATATAGGGTTTTGTTTTGATTATCATGAAGAAGTACCAGGACCGGTTGTAAAAAGTACCGAGGAATTATTAGTGAAGATTCATGAATTAGAGGACAATGTAAACTTAAGTAATATAAAATCATTTTCTGATGCGTGGAATGAATACTCTACAGGGGATGCATCGAAGAAATTAATTTCTTATATGAAAGATGAACCTTATGAAATGAAAGGGATTTATGATGAAAAAGTTTCTGCAAAAAATTAAAAGAAGTGCAATAATTAAAGCTGCTTATAAATTATTATTTATATTTGCGGGAATGTTACCAAAGAAGAGACATGTCGTTATTTTCGAAAGCTTCTTAGGTAAGCAATATAGCTGTAACCCTAGAGCAATTTATGAATATTTACAAAAGAAATATCCTAAATATGAATGTTATTGGAGTATTGACCCCCGGTATTCAAAGAACTTTGAAGGATTTCAATTAAAAGTCCTTAACCGTTTCTCATTAAAGTGGTTATATCTAATGGCTAGATCTAAATATTGGGTATCTAACAGCAGATTGCCTATATGGATTCCGAAACCAAAGAAGACAACTTATCTCCAAACTTGGCATGGTACCCCTTTAAAAAAATTAGGTATTGATATTGATGAAGTGCATATGCCTGGAACAAAAACGGAAAAATATAAAAAGAACTTCCAAAATGAATCAAGTCGTTGGGACTATCTTGTTTCACCAAATCCATACTCATCAAGTATTTTCCCTAGGGCTTTTGGCTTTAATGGTACATTAATTGAAAGTGGTTATCCAAGGAATGATTTCTTATTGAATCATACGACACAAGATATTGAAACCATACGAAATAAAATAGGAATACCTGACAACAAAAAAGTGCTGTTATATGCGCCTACATGGAGAGATGATGAATATCATTCTGTAGGAAAGTACAAATTTTTACTACAGCTTGACCTTGAGAAAATGAAAAAACAAATAGGGGAAGAATGGGTTATTGTGTTAAGGTTACATTATTTAGTTGCAGATAGGCTTGATATTTCTTCGTACGGCGATTTTATCATTGATGCATCCAATCATACTGATATTCGCGAATTATATGTCATCGCTGACATGTTAATGACTGATTACTCCTCTGTATTTTTTGATTACGCAATTTTACAAAGGCCGATATTATTTTTCGTTTATGACTTACAAAAGTACAAAGACAAGCTGAGAGGGTTTTATTTTGATTTTGAAAGCCAAGCACCTGGACCGCTATTAAAATCAACAGATGAAGTTTTGGAACATATAAATAAAAATAAAGATGATCTGTTAGATGGATTTGACAGCAATTTTAGCCAACAGTTTATTTCATTAGAAGATGGACAAGCTTCTAGGCGTGTCGTTGATCAAATTTTTAAATAAAGTATTTTAGGGAATTAAAGTAAGGTCATCCTGAGCTATGATGATCTTCTTTTTCATGGCTACTTTGCTAAATGAAAGGGTATACTATTATGGTGAATTATTCTATTGCATCTCCTATTGTTTTTGTAGGCAAGAGTTTAGTATAATTTTAGAGTGTTTGTAGTAGCGGAAGCAGACTTACTAGAAAGGAATTGCTTATGAAATCTGCATTATTAGTGATTCAAGAACAGGTAAAGCATTTTTATTTGATCCGGAGATTATCCTTATATGAAATGAAGAGTTCAAACAATAATAACTACTTAGGAATGGCATGGGAGGTCATAAACCCTCTTATACAAATTCTTATTTACTGGTTTGTCTTTGGTTACGGTATTAGACAAAGAGAAGCTATAGAAGTAGCAGAAGGAATGCAAGTGCCTTTTTTACAGTGGATGCTACCAGGTATCATTGTTTGGTTTTTCTTTTTTCAATCGACAATACAAGGGTCCAAGTCGATTTACACTCGTTTGAGGATGTTATCTAAGATGAACTTTCCAATGAGTGTTATACCTAACATTGTGATATTTTCTCAATTTTATATTCATTTAGTGTTAATTTTTATTACGATTATCGTGCTGAACTTAACAGGGTATACGATAAGTGTTTACTATTTACAAACTATATACTTCATTTTTGCAACATTTGCTTTTACTTATGCTTTGTCATTAATTATGTCGACTCTCGCGACAATCATTCGAGATGTACAAATGTTTTTACAGGCGACATTAAGGTTATTATTATATTTGTCAGCAATTCTATGGCCGCTTACAATGCTGCCAGAAAATGTACAAACATTGATGAAGATAAACCCTTTATATTATTTAGTTGAAGGGTATCGTACAAGCTTTTTAGGTGTAGAATGGTATTTTATTGTTCATTGGCAGTATACGCTGTATTTTTGGTCCCTAACGATTGTACTCTTTATCATTGGCGCGAGTTTACACATTAAATTTAGAAGACATTTTATTGATTTTATATAAGTTTGGATGGGACAATTATGGATAAAGCAATTATTATTAAAAACCTAACAAAGAAATATAAATTATACTCGAAGTCGTCAGAAAGAGTCCTTGATATTATTCTTCCTAAGAGCTACGGGAAAGACTTTTATGCATTAAACAATGTGGATTTCGAAGCGAATAAGGGCGATGTTGTCGGCTTTGTTGGAATTAATGGTTCAGGAAAATCCACATTATCCAATATTATTGCGGGGATTATTCCAGAGACCTTTGGAAAGGTACAAATAAATGGGAAATCTGCACTTATTGCTGTAGCTTCAGGATTAAAGGGAGATTTATCAGGGCGTGATAATATTGAGCTAAAATGTTTGATGCTTGGATTTTCAAAAAAGGAAATCAAAACGATGGAAGATGATATTATAGAGTTTGCAGAGCTCGAAGAATTTATTGACCAGCCTGTTAAATCATATTCAAGCGGGATGAAATCGAGGTTAGGATTTGCTATTTCTGTAAATATTAATCCGGACATTTTAGTTATTGATGAGGCCCTGTCGGTGGGAGATAAGTCATTTGCTGAAAAGTGTTTGAATAAAATGAATGAGTTTAAAGCACAAGGAAAAACGATGATTTTTGTCAGCCATTCACTAGGTCAAATGAAAGAGTTTTGTGATCAAATTCTTTGGTTAGAATTTGGACAAGTGAAAGAATATGGTCCCGTCGAGGAAGTTTTGCCACAATATAAAGCCTTTTTAAAGGAATATAAAGACATGTCCAAAAAGGAAAGGAAAGCCTACCGTAAAAAAGCGATAAGCGGATCTTAATTCTTATTGTATAGGTTTAGTTGGAGGGTACATGCGCTACCGTCGATTTGGGAAACTCCCCTCGTAACATAATGGTAGTAATTTAAAATCCTGTTAAAGTGGAAAGAATATAGTGATAGAAGAAATTACCTTTATATTTCCTTGTCAAATTGTTATATGATTAGACGAGATGATTTGATTGTAAAATATAATTAAAGAGATGGTATTCATGGAAAGTATTAATATTCTAGGACTGAAAATCTCTAAACTAACACAACAGCAAACGGTGATGAAGATTTTATCATCTGTTCAAAGGAAAAAACGTATGTTTGTAGTTACAGCTAATCCCGAAATTGTTATGTGTGCTCATGAAGAAGAAGATTACTACCGTATTCTCCAAACTGCAGACATCATCACCCCTGATGGAATAGGGGTTGTGAAGGGAGCAAGGATACTGGGGGAAAGAATTCCCGAACGCGTCGCAGGGTATGATTTGTTTCTGAAGCTTTTAAAAGAAGCAAATGAAAAAGAATTATCGATTTATTTATTAGGTGCCAAAGAGATTGTTTTGGCTAAATCTGTTGATGTGATAAAAAAGGACTTTCCGAATGTAAATATCGTGGGACATCATCATGGTTATTTCAATTTACACGATGAGACAATTGTCAACGAAATTAAGGATAAAAATCCTGATTTTGTGTTTGTAGCATTAGGCTTCCCGAGACAAGAGGAGTGGATTTCGAGACATATATCCAACTTTGAGAAGGGAGTCTTTATTGGACTAGGTGGAAGCTTTGATGTGATTGCAGGTGAAACGTTGCGTGCACCAGATATTTGGATTAAGTTAAATGTAGAGTGGTTGTACAGGTTAATAAAACAGCCATCAAGGTGGCGAAGGATGCTGTCTCTTCCGCATTTTATTATTAAAGTTTTAGGACAAAAGTTAAAAAATCAGAAAAATCATTAGGCGCAATTAGAAAAAGAAAACAGTAACCTCAAGTTTTGGGGTTACTGTTAATTATTGTGGACCTCAGTTGAATTTTTTCGCTTTATGTTATAAAACAATGAAACATTTCTGATAGATAGATCGTCTAATAGTATGTAAATGTAAAATATATGTAGATTGTTAAGTTTTTGTTTTGTATAATTAGTATTTGGGTAAAGTTTTTTAACGTTTTTAAATGTACGGTTAGAGGTGAGCCGATGAGTTTGATATTTGCTATTATTATGACCTTAATTTTATCTTTAACAATAACACCATTAATTATAAAAGTTGCACTAAAATTAGGCGCAGTGGATCAGCCGTCTAGCCGGAAAGTTCATCAAAAAGCGATGCCAAGGTTAGGTGGTTTAGCAATTTTCCTTAGTTTTGTAGCTGGGATAAGTTTTATTCACCCTTATGATCCTTTTCACTATTCCATTATTGTTGGGGCAACTATTATTATTGCAATTGGTATATTAGACGACTTCATTGAGTTATCGGCAAAAATGAAAGTCGTTGGTCAGCTTGTTGCAGCATTGACGGTAGTTGCTTATGGAGGATTAAAGATTGAATTTGTAAACCTTCCATTCGGTGGAGTGTGGGAATTTGGAATTTTTAGTATCCCAATTACGATTTTTTGGATTTTAACATTGACAAATGCGATTAATCTTATTGATGGTTTAGATGGTTTAGCTGGAGGCGTTTCAGCAATTGGACTTGTTTCCTTATCTGTTATGGCCTTTATGATGGGGAACGAGTATGTCATGATTGTTTCTTTAATACTATTATTTAGTGTTTTAGGCTTCCTTGTTTTTAATTTTTATCCAGCTAAGATATTTATGGGAGATACAGGAGCATTATTTTTAGGCTACATGTTTGCAGTCTTATCAATATTAGGTTTTAAAAATGTAACAGTGATTTCTTTTATTATCCCAATCCTTATTTTAGGATTGCCGCTTTCTGATACAATTTTTGCTATTATCCGGCGTGTGAAAAATAAAACTCCTTTTTACGTTCCAGACCGATCACATATTCATCATTGTTTTCTCGACTTAGGATTTTCGCACAGACAAACTGTTTTAATTATATATGGAGTAAGTGCATTTTTTGGATCGATTGCGATTTTATTCTCAATGGCGACGATTACAGGAGCGATTATCATTGCTCTTTTAGTCATCCTAATGATTGAAGTTTTTGCGGAAGCCCTTGGTTTAGTGAGTAATAACTATAGACCACTGTTAAACTTTTGGTCTCATAATATCGTAAAAAACAAACGGAAAGATACGATTTAGCATAAAGCATAATTTGCTTTATGCTTTTTTTTTTTTACTTTTCTATTAATTATATATTTTTTCATGTATTCTACTAATAGATCGGATTTTCTATAAATTTGTCAAAGAGGGAAGAGAGTTGTTGAGAAATGCTAGATGTTAAGCGGTTATGGACAATCGTTTTCGGTGTATTGCTATTCCTATTTGCTTCTCCATTAAATGTTTTTGGAGAAAACTCACAAATGGATGAGGTATTTGTTGTTTATAAAAATGAAGCTGGTAAAAACCTCATAAAAGAAGTGGTAGATGAGATTTTATATGAATTTGAATCAATTTCTGCACTAATGGTATCTATAGACAAAGAGTTAATTTATGAAGTTTTATTAGATCCAAATATTGCGCATGTTGAACAAAATAGTGAAGTTAAAGTAAATGAAGGTGACATTCATGTTTTGCCTAAATCACAAATCATAAATGAGCCTTCACATAGTGGTTTGCAATGGAATTTAAAAGCAATTAATGCAGAGAATGCATGGGAAGATCAACTCTCAGGCGAGGGTGTTAAAGTTGCCGTTGTTGATACTGGTATAATGGACCATTCAGACTTAGAGGTGAGTGGCGGAATTTCAACTGTTGGTTATACGAATTCATGGACAGATGATAACGGACATGGAACGCATGTTGCTGGGATCATTGGAGCAGCGGATAATTATGGGATTGGAGGAATTGCACCCAATGCAGAGTTATTTGCTGTCAAAGCTTTAGATCAATCAGGAAATGGGAACCTTGGAAGTATATTAGAAGGTATCGACTGGTCAATTAGTAACGGGATGGATATTATAAATTTTAGTATAGGCAGTGAAAAGTCATCTATCGTTTTAGAAGAAATGTTAAAAACTGCATATAATGAAGGGGTTTTGCTCGTATCTTCGAGTGGAAACAGTGGAACTGAAGAAGGAGACGACAATAATGTCAAATATCCGGCAAAGGACGAATCAGTGATTGCCGTCGGAGCAGTAGATAATCATTTAAAACGTGCAAGTTTTTCTTCAACAGGTGGAGAGGTAGAATTCTCTGCACCAGGAGTCGATATTATTAGTACATACTTATGGAACCAATATGCTTCTGCTAATGGTACTTCTTTCGCTGCACCGCATGTTTCTAGCATGTTAGCTTTATTAGTAGAAAAGTATCCCCAAAAAAATAATAAAGAACTTCGTGATCTTTTAAAAAATTATATGCTCGATTTAGGTGAGAAGGGTAAGGACAGTTTGTATGGCTATGGCTTTCCAAGGTATACTCCAAATATATCGCGAATTGACGGTGCGAATTTATATGAAACGTCAGCGTTAATCAGTAGTAAGGGCTGGGATCACTCCGAAGTTGTTATCTTAGCTCGAGGTGATCGTTTTTCAGATGCATTAGCTGGTGTTCCTCTTGCTGCTCTATACGATGCTCCAGTCATTTTAACTCGTAATGATCGACTTGATCCTGTTACAAGAAAAGAAATAGAAAGACTGGATGCTAAGGAAGTAATTATTTTGGGAGGACATCTTGCAATTGAGGATGATGTAGAAGAGTCTTTAAAGGAGATTAATGGATTATCTGTCAGAAGGATTGCTGGAGACAACCTTCATGTTACTGCTGAAATGATCGCTCATGAAGTTGCGCCTGGTGGGTCTAGTAAGGCAATCATTGTTAGTGATAATAGGTTCCAAGATGCACTCTCAGTTGCGTCATATGCTGGCGCAGGAGGAATCCCGATCTTGTTAGCTAATACCAATGAGCTTCCCCAAGCGACTATAAGAGCATTGCAGGAATTAAATGTACAAGAAACCCTCGTAATTGGCGGTGAGATGGCTATCTCAGAAGAAGTGTTTGAAAAACTACCAGTCACTCATAAAACACGTTTAGGTGGAAAAACGATGTATGATACAAATGTGTTGTCGTTTGAATACTTTAAACCAAACAAGAATAATACATTTATCGCTACTTCAGAGCGTTTTCCAGATGGATTATCGGGGGCAGCTCTTGCAGCAAGAGACAATACTAGTGTTATTATTGTTGGCGATTCGGTAAGAGATATCACTCAAAATAAACTATCTACCATCCCGTTTGGACAAATAAATGTGTTAGGTGGAGAGCTAGCAATTAATGACCATGTATTTAGCGAAGTTAAAAGGACATTAAATATAGAATAATATGAAAAACAGCTGATAACTTGTCAGCTGTTTTTCTCCAATTTTATTAACTCTTTATATTTTATCCTTTTCTCTAGGGAATTTTGCTCCCATTTTATGAGACCGATTTCTTCAGCGATATAGAAGTAATCCGTTTCAATTTCTTCATGGTCATAAGATCTTTTTATTTTATAAACATGATCAAGTGTTCCGAAAGGGGCTCTGTAATTTTCTATAATATCTAATACTTCGTATGTTTCTGTTAAAGATGAACTTAGGGCAGCATCTAAGCTAGTGACTGTCCATGTTTTTCCTTCGTTTAAAGGTTTTTGCAATTCAATTTGATTTCTATTGTTGGTAACTAATCGAAGAATTGTCAGATCAGCGCCCTCGGCTGATACAAATGGTACTTCTCCACCGGATTCGAATGTCGCTATTCCTTGTAAAAAACTTTCAGACTCTTCAACTTTTCCTACTAATTCTTCCTCTGCTTCAGATGAATCGATAGATCGGAATTGGATATCAATTGTTAACTCAGTACTTGGATAATTATATGTGTATATAGAGCCGGGTTGTGGGAGGAATCTTTTGTTATTTTTATCTGAATTTATTAGCTCTAATACGACTACCCCTAATATAACAGCTAATGCAACAAACAGTGTTGCAAGTTTCACATTATTAATATGAATCACTTCTTTCTTGAATAATAGGTTCCGTTCGAAGAAAATAACTATACTATTAGCTCTACTAGTCTAATGTACATTATTTATCGAAAATAACCCTTATTTTATGTCAAGGTTGCTTTCAAAAAAATGAATTTATGGAATGAACTTTATAATTTATATTCGAATTAAATTGAAAATCGTAGGGAATCGTTTACTTGAGAAAAAAAGTTCAAATAAGAACTTTATGAAAAAGCTCCCTGATATCATTCTAACACCAAGGAGCTTTCTGTTAATTTTAATTGTTATTTTTGCTTTCGGTGTCTGCATTACTGTCTGCTGGATTTTCGAGGTCTAGATGCTGACGTAATTCCTTACTTATTGTGTTAACCGATTCTTCTCTTAACTGATAATAAAAAATTCCATTTAGCCTTGTATTATCACCTTCAAAGCTAAGCTGATCAATGTTATTTAATTTCGGAGCATAGCTATGAAGACTCACTAAATCAGTAAATGATAAGTTCATTTTCATATGATTTTCAATACTATCTAGGATATCATTGAACCTTGTAATGGAACTAAATGATGCCCCTTTATTAATAAGTGCTTCTAAAATTTGTTTTTGACGATCGCCACGACCTAAGTCACCTCTAGGATCTTGCTTCCTCATACGAGCGTATGCAAGGGCTTCTTCACCGCTTAAAGTTTGAATCCCTTCTTCTATTGCAATGGCTCCTTTACGGTCTTCGCTATCCATTTCTGTAAATGAGAATGGAACATCTACTTCAACACCACCAAGTGTATTAATGATTTCCATAAAAGCTGTAAAGTTGAGTGTTACGAAGTAATCGACTGGAACATTTAATAAATTTTCAACAGTGTCAATTGTAAGGTCAATTCCCCCGAAGGCGTGAGCGTGATTGATCTTGTCTTGTCCTCGGCCTGGAATTTCAACTAGTGAATCACGAGGGATGTTTAGTAACTTGACTGTGCCTTCTTCTTCATTAAAAGTTGCTAAAAGCATAGCATCTGTTCTACCACTTAAGTTTCCTGTGCGATCATCTACACCGAGGAAAAGGATGGAAATACTATCTTTACTTGGAGTAACTGCTTCTTCTCGTATATCAGAACGATCGCCTCGCTCAAGGTCTAATTGAGCACTGCTTGTAACATCGTGCATTTTATGAGCCATATATGCTGCTACTGAACCTAATACTAAAAAAGTAACAAAGAAGAAAATACCGAATGTTTTCCACGTTCGCCTAAAACGAGATGTTTGTTTCTTCTTTTTTAGCTCTGTTCTTGAGTTAGTCATTCCAAAACTCCTTATAATAATGAATTCCCCGATGGGGTTATTATTCTATTATGTTATTAGACGAATTATTCAAATTTGAGGTTACACATTTCTCGAATAATCGCGTTTGTAACAGTATTATTTTACATTAGAATACAAGTTTCGTAAACGAAAAGGTGAGAAAAGTAAAAAAGTGTCATATGTGCTATCTTTTTTCTTTTTAAGTTTCTTTAAATTAAAATAAATTTATGTTTTAAAAGTTTTAAAAGTAGGGTAATTAAGGTTTGAATAGGATTTCGCTTTATTTTGAGTATATGAAATTGTTGTGCCAAGCGGAGGGATTCGATGAGTGAAAAAAATGGCACTATTATTACCCAAGTAGATGAGGACGCTGAAGGTATTAAAGTGGGGGATTGTGACCATACGGGAGTAGGGCGTCAATGTATGAGGTTTCGATCGCGATTGGTGAATAAAGACATTGAAATGAACATTACCTGTAATCGCTCAAAGATTCTGCGGGAACTTCCCCTACCCTGCTGGTATCATCAAGAAGTCGTTCATAATCAATATAATCAACAGTCAAGTGAAATGATGAGTCACTCAATCTTCAATTCTTTAAATGGAATAGTATCAAATTTTGCTAAAAATGCTAATGATCGCTCTTGGGATAAAAATACCGAAAGGCTCATGCAGCAAGTGAGTATGCGTTACGCCGATGAAGTGTTAAATGCTTTGACGCCTGTTTCAGGTATGCTTCAACTAATGAAAGAAGACGAGTTGTCAGTTCATGATTTTGAAAATTTGATTAAAGAATCTCAAAAAGAAGTCGCAAAAAGTAAAAGCTACATTCAAGATTTTCTAATCCTGAACCATCCGAGTTCGACAGAAAAAGACTGGATATGTGTTTGCGAGCTTTATGGTTTCGTAAAACAGTCAGTTCAAGAGCATACCCCGGAATTTATAACACATATTCAATGGGAAGTGACGTATGAAGACCGTGAGCCCATTTTCGTTGATAAAAATAAAGTTCGGATGATTACCCAACTAATTGTGAAAAAATGGATGGATTTTATCGATCATACGAGTCCTCTAAAGATCAGTTTCTTAAAGAGAGAAGTTGGGAAACTGGAAATACGAATTAGCTCTGAGGCGAACCAATCCACCCAATCTATCGTAGATGATGAATTCGACTTTTACTGTCACCTTGTTGAGCGCCATTTAAAAGAAAACGACGGGAAACTCAAAGTGCACTGGCCAACCTTAACACTTGTATTATAAAAAGTTTTAACGGACACATCCCGCACAATTTTGTGAACATAATTGACATTCTGCATACTGCAGTTTAATGAAAATTTCATAGTAAAACGCTAAAGACAAATATGAGCTTGTCAGATGAGGATGGTTTTACGCATAAAAACAAATCAAAGTTTTGCACATAAGCTTTCGAAAAAAAGATAAGAGGATTACTTATTGCCTGACTGTCTTGGCACTTAAAGTTATCCTCTTCACTTTTATTTAACATCAACTTCTAAATAAGTAACGCCGTCTTGCTTTAATTCAGCTTGACCGCTTGTTAAGTTTGTCATGAATTCCTCAAAGGCTTCTTCTTCGCCTGTATTCACATACACTTCGATTTGTACATTTTCTAAGTAATGAATGTTTTCGATTAAATATGATGACGAACGGAGTGCATTTTCCACTTTTCCTAAAAAGTGATAATCCATTGACGCGATATATTTTTGCATTAACTTCCGTTCCACTACACCTGTTGCTGAAATTCCTTCAGAGGTAGCTGAGCCATATGCACGAATTAACCCGCCTGCACCTAACTTAATTCCACCAAAATAACGGGTGACAACAACAACAGTATCTTTGAGTTGGCGCTTCTTTAATACTTCAAGCATCGGAACCCCAGCTGTACCTGATGGTTCACCATCATCGTTTGCTTTTTGAATTTGGTCGTTTTCGCCAATCATATATGCCGAACAGTTGTGAGCTGCATTCCAATGCTCTTTTTTAATTTTTTCTATAAAAGTTTGGGCCTCTTCTTCTGTTGTGACGCGGTTCACATAAGCGATAAATCGTGACCTCTGGATAGATATTTCGTGTTCTCCATAACCTTTTACTGTGAAATAAGATGAAAGCATAACATCGCTCCTTATCTATGCGAAGACTAAGTATTTAAGATTTTGTGAAAATGACAAAAATTGTGCAAAATAAGTGGTTATTCGATATTTTTAGGGTATGATGGATATATAATACTGTCAAGAATGATGGGCTTTCGGGAAAAGTAGAGCAATTTTTCGACAAACTTAGGGAAATCCTTTATGATATTAACGAGGACAAGCTTACCAAAGTCCTATCCAATAATGAAATTTTCCCGAAAAAATCCGGGATTACCCCCATAATTAAGAACGATTGAACGATTCATATGGTGTGGAGGGTCAATAGGAGTAGGGCTCAAGTGAGAAAAAACGATTATCGAAATCAAAAGCGGGGATTCTAAATAACATGGATAAAACTTTAGAAACCATTGTAGAAAAAATGATAGAGACCGTTGACTCTAGTAAAGAGCAAATTTTCGAAATTGGAGAAGAGTCCCGTTTAGAATATGATCAACTAAAAAGTGAACTCCAGCAAGTGCAATCAAAAGTAGTTGAAGTGATTGATAAGCTGGAGAGGATGGAGCTCCACTCTCGTTTTGCCCGTAACCGCCTTGCTGAAGTAAGCAAAAACTTCAGTAAGTACTCTGATAAAGAAGTACGCGAAGCCTACGAGCAAGCAAATGATTACCAAGTACAATTAGCGGTTCTATCGCAAGAAGAAACGCAGCTTCGTCAGCGCAGAGATCAAATTGAACGGCGACTCATGAAATTAAAGGATACGGTTGAACGTTCAGAGGCACTTGTAAACCAAATCAATGTTGTCATGCATTATTTAACGGGTGACTTAAAGCAAGTTTCTGAAATGGTTGCAGATGCCGTTGAAATGCAAAAGCTAGGACTAAAAATTATCCAGGCACAAGAAGAAGAGCGTAAGCGGTTATCTAGAGAAATACATGATGGTCCAGCACAAATGATGGCGAACGTCATGCTTCGGTCTGAGCTTGTAGAAAAAATTTATGATGAAAAAGGAATAAACGCAGCGTTACAAGAGATTTCAGACTTGAGAAAAATGGTGAAAGATTCACTCGCTGAAGTCCGTCGTATCATATACGACCTGCGTCCGATGGCGCTTGATGATTTAGGTCTTATTCCAACACTTAGAAAGTATTTAACGAACTTTGCTGAACATACAGGCTTAAACATCTCCTTTAAAAATATGGGCAAAGAAAGAAGGTTGCCTTCAGAAATGGAAGTAGCTCTCTTTCGCTTTGTGCAAGAAGCTGCACAAAATGCTCATAAACATGCAAACCCAACAGAGTTACTTGTCAAAGTAGAACTGAAACCATCTCATGCGATCGTTATTATTAAAGACGACGGGAAAGGGTTTGATCCTTCGGTGAAAAAAGAAGGTTCGTTTGGGTTAATTGGAATGAAAGAGCGAGTGAATATGTTAGATGGGCAAATGAGTATTGATTCAAAACCTAACCGAGGGACCTTAATCATTGTTCAAATCCCAATAACGAGCAACGAGTAGTACGAAAGACCCAGAAGAAAAAAGCGATTTGACTTATGGACGAATCGAATGAATGTTCTGGTAAAATGAAAGGGTAAATACCCCTTAAGTCGAGCTGAATTTTTCAGGAACGCTATCCTGGAGGAGGAGAAAACATGAGTGAAGTAGAGAATCAAATCAAAATCGTATTAATTGATGACCACCAATTGTTTCGTGAAGGCGTAAAACGAATACTGTCTTTAGAGAAAAACATTGAAGTCGTTGCAGAAGGTAGTGACGGCGATGAGGTCCTTGACCTTGTTCGTGAACACCAGCCTGATGTCGTTTTAATGGATATTAATATGCCGAATGTGAATGGAGTCGAAGCAACAAAAACCTTAGTTGAAACATTTCCGAATGTAAAAGTACTGATTCTCTCTATTCATGACGATGAGGCATACGTGACACACGTTTTAAAAACAGGAGCTTCTGGTTACTTGTTGAAAGAGATGGATACAGAAGCGCTGCTAGAAGCAGTGAAAGTTGTAGGTGAAGGTGGAGCTTATATTCACCCGAAAGTAACGCATAACCTCATCTCTGAATATCGTCGTCTTGCTAATGATGATAAACCAGAAACAGAAGTCGGTTTCCGTGAAGTAGAATACCGTAGACCTCTACATTTACTAACTCGTCGTGAGTGTGAAGTGTTACAACTGATGACAGACGGTAAAAGTAATCGTTCGATTGGCGAGACGTTATATATTAGCGAAAAAACAGTGAAAAACCATGTAAGTAACATTTTGCAAAAAATGAATATGAATGACCGAACTCAAGCAGTTGTTGACGCAATTAAAAACGGCTGGGTAAAAGTGAATTAATATTATATAGAAGAAACTAAGTAAAAACACCTTAAGAGATCTCTAAGTACAGATAATCGTGTATTTAGAGATTTTCTTATTGGAATACATTATATAAGCGCTATACGATAGCGGGAAGACCCTTAAGGAGTAGTGAATTCTAAAAATAAATAGTACCCCGTAAATTTAGTTTCTTCTATTATATATGCGAGTAGTGATCGTCTAATATAAAATGTAGATAATGATTATTTGGTCTTTCCGTACCTAAAATGCCACTTGTCATTTAGAGGGTTCTGTGCTAAATTAATAAATCCCACGTGATTGAAGTGTTGTAGATAATTCAGTCAGAAGCTGATTGTCACTCCGTATCACATCGGGATAAAAAGAATAAATTATATCACAAAAATAGTTGCGTAGAATTTTACGTTATGATATGATTGTTCTTGTCGTTAAGGAAACAAACTTGTTCCTTTTCGATAAGGTAAATGATTTCATCTTTTTTTTGAAAAAAAGGTGTTGCATTTAAAGAGATAAGGCGTTATAATAAATTTTGTCGCTAACGAAGTGAAACACAATCTTCTGAAGTCGACAAAAAAACTTTTAAAAAGTTGTTGCGCAGAATTGATTATAGTGATACAATAATTCTTGTCGCTAAAACAGACAACAACGAAATGTTCCTTGAAAACTAAACAAAAAGCCAAGCGAAATGGGATATGAAAATATCCCGTCAATGAAATTTTTAAATGATGTCAGAGACATCAAACTCACTTTATTGGAGAGTTTGATCCTGGCTCAGGACGAACGCTGGCGGCGTGCCTAATACATGCAAGTCGAGCGGGCCAATTAAAAGTTTACTTTTATGAGGTCAGCGGCGGACGGGTGAGTAACACGTGGGCAACCTGCCTTACAGACTGGGATAACTCCGGGAAACCGGGGCTAATACCAGATGACCAATAGAGTCGCATGACTCTGTTGTAAAAGTTGGGATTTATCCTAACACTGTAAGATGGGCCCGCGGCGCATTAGCTAGTTGGTGAGGTAAGAGCTCACCAAGGCGACGATGCGTAGCCGACCTGAGAGGGTGATCGGCCACACTGGAACTGAGACACGGTCCAGACTCCTACGGGAGGCAGCAGTAGGGAATCATCCGCAATGGGCGAAAGCCTGACGGTGCAACGCCGCGTGAGTGATGACGGTCTTCGGATTGTAAAGCTCTGTTGTTAGGGAAGAACAAGTGCCGTTCGAATAGGGCGGCACCTTGACGGTACCTAACCAGAAAGCCCCGGCTAACTACGTGCCAGCAGCCGCGGTAATACGTAGGGGGCAAGCGTTGTCCGGAATTATTGGGCGTAAAGCGCGCGCAGGCGGTCTCTTAAGTCTGATGTGAAAGCCCACGGCTCAACCGTGGAGGGTCATTGGAAACTGGGGGACTTGAGTGTAGGAGAGGAAAGTGGAATTCCACGTGTAGCGGTGAAATGCGTAGATATGTGGAGGAACACCAGTGGCGAAGGCGACTTTCTGGCCTACAACTGACGCTGAGGCGCGAAAGCGTGGGGAGCAAACAGGATTAGATACCCTGGTAGTCCACGCCGTAAACGTTGAGTGCTAGGTGTTAGGGGTTTCGATGCCCTTAGTGCCGAAGTTAACACATTAAGCACTCCGCCTGGGGAGTACGGCCGCAAGGCTGAAACTCAAAGGAATTGACGGGGGCCCGCACAAGCAGTGGAGCATGTGGTTTAATTCGAAGCAACGCGAAGAACCTTACCAGGTCTTGACATCCTCTGACAACCCTAGAGATAGGGCTTTCCCCTTCGGGGGACAGAGTGACAGGTGGTGCATGGTTGTCGTCAGCTCGTGTCGTGAGATGTTGGGTTAAGTCCCGCAACGAGCGCAACCCTTGACCTTAGTTGCCAGCATTTAGTTGGGCACTCTAAGGTGACTGCCGGTGACAAACCGGAGGAAGGTGGGGATGACGTCAAATCATCATGCCCCTTATGACCTGGGCTACACACGTGCTACAATGGATGGTACAAAGGGCAGCGAGACCGCGAGGTTGAGCGAATCCCATAAAGCCATTCTCAGTTCGGATTGCAGGCTGCAACTCGCCTGCATGAAGCCGGAATTGCTAGTAATCGCGGATCAGCATGCCGCGGTGAATACGTTCCCGGGCCTTGTACACACCGCCCGTCACACCACGAGAGCTTGTAACACCCGAAGTCGGTGCGGTAACCTTTTGGAGCCAGCCGCCGAAGGTGGGACAGGTGATTGGGGTGAAGTCGTAACAAGGTATCCCTACCGGAAGGTGGGGATGGATCACCTCCTTTCTAAGGAGCTATTAGCTCATTACTTTATCGATCGTTTGCGCTTTTTGTTTAGTTTTGAGAGGTTATTTTTTATCTCTCAAGACGTAAGGATTTTAAGGAACTTCGGCTAAAGACATCGCGTCCTGCGATAACGCCGAAGCTAGCACATCCTGTGCGTCGTTGTTCTTTGAAAACTAGATAACAGATATAGACTGATTGATCTTCACCGGTTGTTTGAAACGAATTCAGTAATGGATTCGACAGAGTACAACCGAGTGTCTTAGAAGGTTAATATGACGCCATACGTGGTAAAACCAATTATGATATTGGTTTGCAAAGAGAACCGAGGAGTTCAAGGAAGCAAGTGATGAGAGGCCACAGCGTACAACATGTACGTGAGGATCTCGAAGATCGCAGCTGACGCAGAAATCCGATGGTTATCTGCCGCAAAGTGGTTAAGCTAGAAAGGGCGCACGGCGAATGCCTTGGCACTAGGAGCCGAAGAAGGACGGGACGAACACCGATATGCTCCGGGGAGCTGTAAGTAAGCTTTGATCCGGAGATTTCCGAATGGGGGAACCCACCACCTGTAATGAGGTGGTATCCATACCTGAATACATAGGGTATGAGAAGGCAGACCTGGGGAACTGAAACATCTTAGTACCCAGAGGAAGAGAAAGCAAATGCGATTTCCTGAGTAGCGGCGAGCGAAACGGAACTAGCCCAAACCAAGAGGCTTGCCTCTTGGGGTTGTAGGACACTCCATACGGAGTTACAAAGAAACGGAGTAGATGAAGCGACCTGGAAAGGTCCGCGGGACAAGGTAAAAGCCCTGTAGTCGAAACTTCGTTTCCTCCGGAGTGGATCCTGAGTACGGCGGGACACGTGAAACCCCGTCGGAATCTGGGAGGACCATCTCCCAAGGCTAAATACTCCCTAGTGACCGATAGTGAACCAGTACCGTGAGGGAAAGGTGAAAAGCACCCCGGGAGGGGAGTGAAAGAGATCTTGAAACCGTGTGCCTACAAGTAGTCGGAGCCCGTTAATGGGTGACGGCGTGCCTTTTGTAGAATGAACCGGCGAGTTACGATTACGTGCAAGGTTAAGTTGAAGAGACGGAGCCGCAGCGAAAGCGAGTCTGAATAGGGCGAATGAGTACGTGGTTGTAGACCCGAAACCGTGTGATCTACCCATGTCCAGGGTGAAGTCCAGGTAACACTGGATGGAGGCCCGAACCCACTCACGTTGAAAAGTGAGGGGATGAGGTGTGGGTAGGGGTGAAATGCCAATCGAACTCGGAAATAGCTGGTTCTCCCCGAAATAGCTTTAGGGCTAGCCTCGAGGGAAGAGTATTGGAGGTAGAGCACTGATTGGACTAGGGGTCCCCACAGGATTACCGAATTCAGTCAAACTCCGAATGCCAAATACTTATCCTCGGGAGTCAGACTGCGAGTGCTAAGATCCGTAGTCAAGAGGGAAACAGCCCAGACCATCAGCTAAGGTCCCCAAGTATACGTTAAGTGGAAAAGGATGTGGAGTTGCTTAGACAACCAGGATGTTGGCTTAGAAGCAGCCACCATTGAAAGAGTGCGTAATAGCTCACTGGTCGAGTGACTCTGCGCCGAAAATGTACCGGGGCTAAACGTATCACCGAAGCTATGGATTGTCCTTACGGACAGTGGTAGGGGAGCGTTCCAAGGGCGTTGAAGCTCAACCGAGAGGATGGGTGGAGCGCTTGGAAGTGAGAATGCCGGTATGAGTAGCGAAAAGAGGGGTGAGAATCCCCTCCGTCGAAAGCCTAAGGTTTCCTGAGGAAGGCTCGTCCGCTCAGGGTTAGTCGGGACCTAAGCCGAGGCCGAAAGGCGTAGGCGATGGAAAACAGGTTGAAATTCCTGTACCACCACGTCACCATTTGAGCAATGGGGGGACGCAGGAAGGTAGGGTAAGCACGGCATTGGATGTCCGTGTCCAAGCAGTTAGGCTGGTAAGTAGGTAAATCCGCTTACCGTAAGGCTGAGCTGTGATGGCGAGCGAAATTTTAGTAGCGAAGTTCCTGATCCTACACTGCCTAGAAAAGCCTCTAGCGAGGTGACTGGTGCCCGTACCGCAAACCGACACAGGTAGGCGGGAAGAGAATTCTAAGACGCGCGGGAGAACTCTCGTTAAGGAACTCGGCAAAATGACCCCGTAACTTCGGGAGAAGGGGTGCTCTATTAGGGTTTACGCCCGAGAGAGCCGCAGTGAATAGGCCCAAACGACTGTTTATCAAAAACACAGGTCTCTGCCAAGCCGCAAGGCGAAGTATAGGGGCTGACACCTGCCCGGTGCTGGAAGGTTAAGAGGAGGGGTTATCCCATTAGGGAGAAGCTCTGAATTGAAGCCCCAGTAAACGGCGGCCGTAACTATAACGGTCCTAAGGTAGCGAAATTCCTTGTCGGGTAAGTTCCGACCCGCACGAAAGGTGCAACGATTTGGGCACTGTCTCAACGAGAGACCCGGTGAAATTATATTACCTGTGAAGATGCAGGTTACCCGCGACAGGACGGAAAGACCCCATGGAGCTTTACTGTAGCTTGATATTGGATTTTGGTACAGCTTGTACAGGATAGGTAGGAGCCTTGGAAGCCGGAGCGCTAGCTTCGGTGGAGGCGTCGGTGGGATACTACCCTGGCTGTACTGGAATTCTAACCTCGGACCGTGATCCGGTTCAGGGACAGTGTCAGGTGGGCAGTTTGACTGGGGCGGTCGCCTCCTAAAAAGTAACGGAGGCGCCCAAAGGTTCCCTCAGAATGGTTGGAAATCATTCGCAGAGTGCAAAGGCATAAGGGAGCTTGACTGCGAGACATACAGGTCGAGCAGGGACGAAAGTCGGGCTTAGTGATCCGGCGGCACCGTATGGAAGGGCCGTCGCTCAACGGATAAAAGCTACCCTGGGGATAACAGGCTAATCTCTCCCAAGAGTCCACATCGACGGGGAGGTTTGGCACCTCGATGTCGGCTCATCGCATCCTGGGGCTGAAGTAGGTCCCAAGGGTTGGGCTGTTCGCCCATTAAAGCGGTACGCGAGCTGGGTTCAGAACGTCGTGAGACAGTTCGGTCCCTATCCGTCGCGGGCGTAGGAAATTTGAGAGGAGCTGTCCTTAGTACGAGAGGACCGGGATGGACACACCGCTGGTGTACCAGTTGTTCTGCCAAGAGCATAGCTGGGTAGCTACGTGTGGACGGGATAAGTGCTGAAAGCATCTAAGCATGAAGCCCCCCTCAAGATGAGATTTCCCATCACGTCAAGTGAGTAAGATCCCTCAGAGATGATGAGGTTGATAGGTCTCATGTGGAAGCGTGGCAACACGTGGAGCTGAGAGATACTAATCGATCGAGGGCTTAACCAAAGTATTACATTAACCTTCAGACCGAAGGTCGTCAGTCAAATGTTATCTAGTTTTGAAGGAATAAAAAGTCTGGTGGCGATAGCGAAGAGGTCACACCCGTACCCATGCCGAACACGGAAGTTAAGCTCTTCAGCGCCGATGGTAGTTGGGGGCTCTCCCCCTGTGAGAGTAGGACGCTGCCAGGCGAGGGAATGGGGCTAACATAGTTAGTCCCATTAACTTTGTGACATTTTTGGGGCCTTAGCTCAGATGGGAGAGCGCCTGCTTTGCACGCAGGAGGTCAGCGGTTCGATCCCGCTAGGCTCCACCAATTGATTTTTATCATTATCTTTGTTTTTATATTGTGGCGGTGTAGCTCAGCTGGCTAGAGCGTACGGTTCATACCCGTGAGGTCGTGGGTTCGACTCCCTCCGCCGCTACCAATATTATACGGAGGAGTACCCAAGTCCGGCTGAAGGGATCGGTCTTGAAAACCGACAGGGGCTTCACGGCCCGCGGGGGTTCGAATCCCTCCTCCTCCGCCATATATTTACCTGGTCCCGTGGTGTAGCGGTTAACATGCCTGCCTGTCACGCAGGAGATCGCGGGTTCGATTCCCGTCGGGACCGCCATTAAATTTATATTAAACTATTAAAAGATTCGTAGTATAATAATTTGGATTATTGTCTAGAATCAAGAAGGTAAGAAAGCAAGTGAAACAACGTATGAATGCACTTTAGTTCATGGGAAAAATGGAATCATAATTAGCTGACGAAAACAATTGCGGCTTATCCAAAAACGTGGAGGGGTAGCGAAGTGGCTAAACGCGGCGGACTGTAAATCCGCTCCCTCAGGGTTCGGGAGTTCGAATCTCTCCCCCTCCACCATTTTATAGGGGTATAGTTTAATGGTAAAACGAAGGTCTCCAAAACCTTTGATGTGGGTTCGATTCCTACTACCCCTGCCAATTTTTTAATTTTGTGGCGGTTGTGGCGAAGTGGTTAACGCACCGGATTGTGGTTCCGGCATTCGTGGGTTCGATTCCCATCAGCCGCCCCATATCATATATTAAAGGGCTATAGCCAAGCGGTAAGGCATCGGATTTTGATTCCGTGATTCGCAGGTTCGAATCCTGCTAGCCCTGCCATTTATGCGGAAGTAGTTCAGTGGTAGAACACCACCTTGCCAAGGTGGGGGTCGCGAGTTCGAATCTCGTCTTCCGCTCCATAAAAATTTTGAACTTGGCGGCATAGCCAAGTGGTAAGGCATGGGTCTGCAAAACCCTGATTCCCCGGTTCGAATCCGGGTGCCGCCTCCAAAACTTTAAAATTAGTCCTTTATACCTCATGCCGGGGTGGTGGAATTGGCAGACACACAGGACTTAAAATCCTGCGGTAGGTGACTATCGTGCCGGTTCAAGTCCGGCCCTCGGCACCATTTATAAATTCTAATGATTTTTGCGTAGTAAAAATCATTGGCGCCCGTAGCTCAATTGGATAGAGCGTTTGACTACGGATCAAAAGGTTAGGGGTTCGACTCCTCTCGGGCGCGCCATAGAACGGGAAGTAGCTCAGCTTGGCAGAGCACTTGGTTTGGGACCAAGGGGTCGCAGGTTCAAATCCTGTCTTCCCGACCATTTGAAATATGTACAAGGATAAAATTAGTAACCTTAATAGGTTTATATGCGGGTGTAGTTTAGTGGTAAAACCTCAGCCACGAGCAACAACATCGTCGAAATATCTACGAGTTGTCTCGACGGAAACAGCTACGATAGCTTAGCTAGTAGAGGAAGAGACATGGTAGAGCGTGGTAAGCAATTGAAGTCTTAACAAAAATCATACGCGGGTGTAGTTTAGTGGTAAAACCTCAGCCTTCCAAGCTGATGTCGTGAGTTCGATTCTCATCACCCGCTCCATTTTTTTAAAATGGGCCTGTAGCTCAGCTGGTTAGAGCGCACGCCTGATAAGCGTGAGGTCGGTGGTTCGAGTCCACTCAGGCCCACCATTCCACAGTAGCTCAGTGGTAGAGCAATCGGCTGTTAACCGATCGGTCGTAGGTTCGAGTCCTACCTGTGGAGCCATATTGTGGCCCGTTGGTCAAGTGGTTAAGACACCGCCCTTTCACGGCGGTAACAGGGGTTCGAATCCCCTACGGGTCACCATTTTTGTTTAACAAGTTCGTAGTTTAATAGTAGGAATTACTTCTGCTAATCAATTATATATAGGCCCATTGGTCAAGTGGTTAAGACACCGCCCTTTCACGGCGGTAACAGGGGTTCGAATCCCCTATGGGTCACCATTCTTCTAATCAGTAATTTTAATATTGTTTTGTTTGGAAGAAGCAAGAAGGTCGAGGAAGTAAGGGGATGAGCATTGGAGCGTATAACACATACGTGAGGATGTGAGTGAGCGCATCTGACGAAGAGATTCACTGCTTATTTCAAACAAATGGAGGATTAGCTCAGTTGGGAGAGCACTTGCCTTACAAGCAAGGGGTCGGTGGTTCGAGCCCGCCATCCTCCACCATTTTATGCTGGCCTAGCTCAATTGGTAGAGCAACTGACTTGTAATCAGTAGGTTGGGGGTTCAAGTCCTCTGGCCAGCACCATTTATTTTTACTACGAAGCATTACATCGACCGTAAGCTTCATGAAATATCATCATTGATATTGCTGCGAGCCATTAGCTCAGTTACGTGCGTTTACATCACGAAACCGCTGCGAGTTGTTTCGACGCATCAAGCATCGAAGGACAAGCTAGCAGAGGAAGAAACAGGTACGAGGACGAAGCGTTACATCGTCCGTAAGCTTCATGAAATATCATCATCGCAATTACTGCGAGCCATTAGCTCAGTTGGTAGAGCATCTGACTTTTAATCAGAGGGTCGAAGGTTCGAGTCCTTCATGGCTCACCATTTTTATGCGGGTGTGGCGGAATTGGCAGACGCGCTAGACTTAGGATCTAGTGCCTTCGGGCGTGGGGGTTCGACTCCCTCCACCCGCACCATAAAATACATAACTAAGTGATTAAGGCCAACAATTGTTGGTCTTTTTTTTATTTGGCTGTATTCACAAACTTTGGTTCTGTATCAAATGTGAGGGGAGGGCAGTGATCCTCCTACTCTTTTATCCTAATTGAACACTCAAATGTGTATACTGATGATGTAATAAAATCAGGTTCTATACTGAATGTTGTGGTCATCATTATTAATGAATGCTTATTATTGGTTCAAATAACTTTACTAAAAGGTTTGAGCTCTTTTCTATCATAAACACTCAGTTTAAAAGCTGAGTGTTTTTTAATGGATTCATTAGTGTGCAGTGTCAAACTGAGCTATCCCTTGTTTAAAAATATACAAGAATGGAATAGTAAAAGTAGAATATGACATGGAGGTGTCTAAATGGTTGAAGTTAAACGTGGGACGTTTGGTAAAGAAGTGATTGTTGGAGAAAATCCATTGTCTCGGTTTTTGTTTACGAATACTCGTTCAGCGTGGATATGGTTAATATTACGACTTTATCTAGGTTATTCTTGGTTAACAGCTGGATGGGGAAAAGTTGGTGAAGAAGGTTGGACTGGAGCAAATGCTGGTGCTGCAATTGAAGGTTATATGGGAGGAGCATTAGCACGTGCTGGTGAAGGAGATGTCGCAGCTTGGTATGCTTGGTTTCTTGAAAATGTCGTCATTCCTAATGCGACACCATTTGCTTATATGGTCGCATGGGGCGAAGTTCTCGTCGGTCTCGGACTTATCGTCGGATTTTTAACAGGGATTGCAGCGTTTTTTGGAGCAGTTATGAATATCTCTTTTTTACTTGCTGGAACGATTAGTACGAACCCTGTGATGTTTATGATTGCAGTATTACTTATTTTAGCTTGGAAAGTAGCAGGTTGGTATGGTGTTGACCGCTGGGCATTACCGTATTTAGGTACACCTTGGAAAGAAGTAAAAAAGGAATAAATTCTTCTTGAATAAAGTTGTAATCCACTAGGTACTTGGTACTTAGTGGATTTTTTGGATTGTTATTGAGTGTGGAGTTCTTTTAATATCTTTAGTAGTTTCGGGGAACTTATCCACTTTTCACCGATCGATTGTGCATAATATTGAGCTTCATTTTTTTTCCCAACGTCGACGTGTGTAAAATGATTGTTTGTTAATTGATCGTATAGAGTAAGTTCGTCATACACATAAGGGTTTTCATCGATGGCTTTTAAGAGGAGTGTTTTTAAATAGCGGCTGTTACCGTTGGTAAGGTATTCAATGAGCGCTTGATTATATAAAAGTGGGGCAGTTAAGCGAAAGCTCGTGGTACGAATTGTTCGAAGCGCTTCTTTATATTTTCCACAATTTATTAACAGGGTGATGTATTCATAGTGAGCATTTATTGGATCGTATTCGTTTTCGCTATCTTTATATGAAATAACCTCTTTATATAATTGAAGTGCCTTTGTTACATCTCCTTCTTTCGAATAAATGCGTGCTAAACCAACTTTTGCACGTAAATATGGTTTTATTATCTTTTGAAAAAAGGAAATTTCATCGTCATATTCATTGTGTGAGCGTTGAGAGATGAGATCTTCAGCAAGTTTTAATGCTTTTTCAAGACATGCCTTTGATGTTCGATCGGTCGGAGCAATTTCTGCTGCGAGCGTGTAAGCATATATACAAGTTGGATCGAGTTTAAGTGCTTCTACGATCGCTTTTATTTTTTCTTCTTTTGAGGAATCCATAACGTCAAAAATGGTGTTTACTGCTACTTCCTCATCTGTTTTAGGTTCCCAAATCAGTTCTTCGGAATAGATTAGTTTTCCATTATCGTTTTTAAGCCTTTCTTCGAGAGCAAATTGTTCCTTCTCTGAAGATGGATTGATAGAGAGGGGATCGACACCATATTGAATGAGGTTCCCGAAGTCATCATTCAACTCTTTCGGCACGGTTGTACGCCTCACTATTTCTCCATGATAGTCTTCAATTAATTCATCAAGATTTTCTCCGAGAGTCGTTTCGACTTTTTTCCATAAGTGACTCACTTCAAATGCGTTTGTGTTTAATTGCTCACTCACCTTTTCGATCGTTAAAGAGCTGTCTTCAAAGTGCAATCGTTCATTCGCTAAGTAAATGACAGATGCGGCATATGCTTCCGGGGTAGAGATGTTGGGAGTAGCTACATCGTAGTAAAGTTTGAAAAGGTTTTTCTCGATAATCGTATAGTTTTGGTGATCACGGTAGTTTACCTGGTAGTTTTCGATGAGCTTGGCCACTTCGTTTGCCTTCGGATCGGTCCAAGTATAATAGGTGTTGTTATATATTCGATCGGTGAAAAACTGAAAAATAACCGTTGCGATACTAGGGAATTCTTGGTTGAAAAGAGATTGAATAGAGGTCGACCTATCACCGGTGTTTTGTTCGTAAAAAAGTTTAAAATGATCGATGTGTACAAGAATCTCATCAAGGTCTTCGCGGTCGAATTGGAATGGAATGTCATAAAAAATATAGTTTTGTCCGGCAGGAAGTAGAAACGTTAACAGCATTTCACCTCCTGTTACTTTTTCTTCATATATGTTTGAAACGGTAAAGGTATCGTTGCTGAAATAGTCTGTTACGGTAATGGAATGACTAGAGACGTTTTCTACTTTATAGAAGGAAGGCTTTACCGTAGGCCAAGTTTTTACGGATGAACGCGTTTGTTCATGTGCGATTGTGTCGTTTTTTCCTTCAAAAAATTCGTTGAAAATTGATCCGGATTCTGTCACTTGATCGTCATTTAAGGCAACCCAAGAACTGATTAAAGAACTAAATGTTGATAAAAGCTGAGAGGTGCTAGAAATACTTGTTGGAATTTCAAATAGACCAGAAGCGATATACATCATATCTTGCATATAAATTGATAATTCAAAAGGATATTCATTGTGCGTTTTTTCAACAAGTTTATCTTGAAGATGAAGACATTCCTTTTCAACCAGTCTTTGCAACATATTCGCAGGTTCAGCGTGGTGGGCATTTGGAGCTTGCTGCTTTTTGTTTGGATTGTGCTTCTCCTTGTTCAGCTTCTCTAATGTAATCATTAAACATCACCTCATTATGATTTTCTTGCGGCACAAATTACAACTTATTACCAGGTGCCAGGCACCTGGATGGAATCCCCATTTACTTGGCGGGTTGTATAGTCGGTGTGGGCTTGTTTGCACCATTGGTTGTATTGGATTTTTTGGCTCGTTGTGTTCCCCTGAAAAATGGATAAGATGGGAGCGGTTGAAAGGTATTGTGGCGGTTCTTCAGAAGTTGGGCAATCTAATGAATAGTATTTGAAGCTACTCCATTCATAGTTTAGTGGGGAATTGACCATATAGGCGTTTACTGGATTGTAATGAACGTAGTAACTCGCTCTTTGAATGTTGTAATAGGAGGAAAGGGGATCAGCAAAGAAACGATCTTCAAAGACGTGTCCGGTTAAATTGTATTTCTTATTGTAGTAATCGGCATAACGCTTTTTTATTAAGCCGATGATTTTTGAGAGGGGTTCGTCAGTTGATTTTATAATAAAGTGGTAGTGGTTGGACATGAAACAATAGGCGCAGACTTCGAATGGGTATTTTTCGTAGACATAATCTAAGACATTTTGAAACGTTAAAAAATCGGATTTCTCATAAAACAACGTTTGCTTTTGGTTCCCACGGTCTGTGACGTGATAAAACGTGTCAGGAAGCCAAATTCTTTTTCTTCTAGGCATCGCATCACCTCGATCTAAGATTTTCCGTTATTACTAGTGTAGGAATAAAAACTGAAGAGTGAGTAAAACGCTGGGGAAAAAGTAGTTGGCAATATTATACAATAAATATTGCGATTGGACAACAGAAAATTTGACAAAGGATTAGGTAATAAAATACCAGATCTTTACCAAGTGCCAGGCACCTGGAATTTTATTTCCATGTGCCTGGCACTTGGTAATTGAATTCCAATTTGTTTTAAGGAGTTTCGGTTTTGTATGGACAAGGCCGTACGACTCTTGGTAGTATTAATGGATGAGGAAATCTATTAAATTTGACGTTATAGTAGCCGTGCATAAGGGTAAATGAATTGTTTGTTTTCCATCGTTTTTAACGTACAAGTTTTAATCGTACAATCATTAAAAAAATGGAAGAAGTGAAAAATATGAGTAAAATTGCAATAGTTACGGATAGTACAGCTTACATACCAAAAGAAATACGAGATGATAAGAACATCACGATGGTACCGCTTAATGTGATTTTTGGCGAAGAAGCATATAAAGAAGAGTGGGAAATCACAACTGAGCAATTTTATGAAGAAATGAAAAATGCGGAAAAGCTACCGAAGACGTCGCAACCTGCAGTTGGATTGTTTGAAGAGACGTTTACTGAGCTAGGGAAAAATCATGATGAAATCATTGTTATTACACTTTCAAGTGGTATTAGTGGCACTTACCAGACAGCTGTTAGTGCTGCGGCAATGGTGGACGATGTGAAAGTACACATATTCGACTCTGAAATTAGTTGCATGATTCAAGGCTACTATGTACTAAAAGCTGCGCAATTAGCAGAAGATGGCAAATCGTCGGAAGAGATATTAGATACATTAAAGATTATGAAAGAAAGTACGGAGGCTTACTTTATGGCAGATGATTTAAGCCACCTTCACCGTGGCGGCCGTTTGAACGGAGCACAACTTGTTGTTGGAAGTTTACTCCAAATCAAGCCGGTTCTTCACTTTGAAGACAAAGTGATTGTCCCGTTTGAAAAAGTCCGTACCGAGAAAAAAGCGATGAAGCGTATCCTCGGTCTTCTCGATGATGCAGCACAAGATCGCGCACCAATCGATATTACGGTGATCCACGCAAACCGCCCTGAAAAAGCAGAGCAGCTAGCTGAAGAACTTCGTGAAAAGTATGATCACGCCAATGTATCAGTAAGCTACTTTGGACCAGTCATCGGTACCCACCTAGGAGAAGGAAGCATGGGGATCGGCTGGGTAAAATCATAAACAAACGTAACAAAAAGGGCGGTCTTCTGCATCGAATGCGGAAACCGCCTTTTCTTTAAGGTGCCAGGCACCTTTATTAGTGGGTTTGTATATTTATTATATATTTCATTATATAAGGCGATAACTGTTTTGTTAGGAGGTATTTTTATGCGGTTTTATTCAGTGGGGATGAAGGACTTTCATCAACTTCGCCTAATAGGGTTGGAGCATTTACTTCCGAAGTTCCTCCATGTCAATGAGAATACGGATGATGCTCTTTGGTTAATTCCGGAACCTTTCATAAAGGATGTTCGAGGCTTTGAAATATCAAATCAACTCCATCCCCCGATGCCAAGTTCGTCCCCAGTGACACAATCTCAACTCCCTGATAAACACGACCATCGAACTCCTCGACCGATAACAAAAGAAACCGCGATACGCGCGCAACTCTCAGAACCGAAACCGATCTCCAATTTTAAAGAGACTCAACTTTATTTTTCCCCACCTTATGAATTCACCCATTTTAACGAAGATCTTCACAAATATTTATATGGTCGCCGCTTGCTTTTGGACGAACTCCCATTTTCACTCGCTGAAGTTTACGAGCATGTACGTAATGGCTGGGTTCGCTATGAGCCTGGGGTGGTGAAAGAAGGTTCAACGTACCAATGCCAGCGATGTGGCAATCGCGATCCGGCGATGTTTGGACAATTTAATTGCTTTCGTTGCAAGACGACGTGTCATTATTGCCGAAGTTGTATCATGATGGGCCGTGTGACGACGTGCACGCCGCTTTTTACATGGCAAACTCCACATAACACACCATCTTCTGACACTCACCACAAAATGAAGTGGGAGGGCACACTCTCAATTTTTCAACAAAAGGCTTCAAACGAGTTATGTGAAACGATTAAATCGTACTGGGCAACAGAAAAAAATGAGCCGGACGAGTTTTTGATGTGGGCGGTCTGTGGAGCAGGGAAAACGGAAATGTTGTTTCATGGCATTGAGTTAGCACTCAATAAAGGACTGAGAGTGTTAATTGCGACACCGAGAACGGATGTTGTCCTTGAATTGGAGCCACGTATTCAGGAGGCGTTTCCAGACACGGACGTGCGCGCTTTTTACGGTGGAGTGAAAGATCGTTTTGCTCAAGGAGAGCTAGTTATAAGCACGACGCATCAACTTTTGCGTTTTTATCACGCATTTGATCTTGTCATCATTGATGAAGTTGATGCTTTTCCGTATACGGCCGATGAAAAACTAAAGTATGCGGTCCGACACGCTCGAAAGCCTCAAAGTTTATGTGTGTATGTTACGGCAACCCCAGATCCGAAAATGAAAAAATTCGCAGAAGCGGGACGACTAAAGACAGCGAAAGTAGCGAGAAGGTATCACCGTCATCCGTTACCGGTCCCGACGTTTCAGTGGATTGGTTCTTGGAAGAAAAAACTAGGTGCGGGGAAGTTACCTGGCCAGGTCATTTCATGGGTGAAAAAACATGGTGAGGCAAAAAAGCAAATGTTTTTGTTTGTTCCGAGTGTCAACGTGATGAATGAAGTCGTTGAGGTTTTAAAGGAAGCAGTTGATTTCAACGTTGATGGGGTACATTCAGCAGATGAAGACCGACGTCAAAAAGTGATGAAGTTTCGAGACGGCAAAACGCAGGTTCTTGTAACGACAACGATATTAGAGCGAGGTGTCACTGTAAAAGGAGTTCAAGTCGCGGTGCTAGGGGCAGAAGAAGCGATTTTTACAGAGTCAGCGCTCGTCCAAATAGCAGGGCGTGTGGGAAGAAGTCCAGATGAACCGAACGGCGACGTCGTCTACTTTCACTATGGAAAAACAAAGGAAATGATCAAAGCCGTCGAGCATATTAAAGAAATGAACCGATTGGGGGAGGAGGAATTAGAGGGAGCCCCCGTTACCGAATAAATAATTGTTCTTAAAGCGGTGGTTCGCGCGCATAGGAGTTGTGATCTTGCGCATAGAGCAGTGGTTCGCGCGCATAGGAGTTGTGATTTTGCGCATAGAGAGATGGTTCGCGCTCGTAGAAATTGTGATCCTGCACCTAGGCAGTGGTTCGTGCGCATAGAAGGTGTGTGATTCTCCGCATAGGGGTTGTGATTCTGCGCATAGGAGTTGTGATCTTGCGCATAGGAGTTGTGATCTTGCGCATAGAGCAGTGGTTCGCGCGCATAGGAGTTGTGATTTTGCGCATAGAGCAGTGTTTTGCGCGCATAGAAGTGTGATCCCGCGCATAGACCGGTGCCCCACGCGCATAGGAACTTTAATCCATCGATATTAAATGTCCAGTCAAAAAGGGAGGAATATAGATGTCGAGATTCGCTGAGTGGATTCATGAAACGGAACGTTGTTTATGGTGCCATGAGTATTATCACGAGCCTGTCGAGTGGCGATGGGTGCTCGGATTAAAAGAAAGTTCGTCCCTTTGCCCAAGATGCAGTGCACAACTCAAAAAAATAACGAAGGTCAGCTGTGAGATTTGCGGACGCCCTCCGCAACAAAACATGCACATCGAGATTAACCCCGATCAACAAAAAAATCACTTACATAACGAAGAGGTTCCTATTTGCACTGACTGCATTCGTTGGAAAACCGTTGCCCCATGGGATCAGTATCCATTTCAACACCGAGCTCTATATGAATATAATGGATTTTTACAGGAGGTTCTTGCTCGTTTTAAATATCGCGGGGATGCTGAGATTGCCAAGTTGTTTTCCGAAAAAATAAAAGCACTGGTTAAATCGCTGGGGCGGTTTGATCTTGTCACAGTGATTCCGTTAAGTGCGGGGCGTGAGTGGGAGCGGGGCTTTAACCAGGCAGAACTCCTTGCAATGGAGTTGCCAGTGCAAAAAACATTGAGACGTGTAGGCGAACCGAAACGAAAACAAAGTAAATCTTCACGCGAGGAAAGAATAGCTGCATTAAGTGGTACCTTTGAAATAAACGGAGAAACGAAGGTTTCTGGAAAAAAGGTAGTTATAATCGACGACATTTATACGACAGGTGCCACAGTGAGGAGTGCTGCGTCTTGCCTTTACAAGGCAGGGGCAAAACATGTTTCTGCAGTAACAGTCGCAAGAAGCACAGGTGAACGTAAATAGACCCATCTAAAATGGAAAAATAAACCTAAAAGTTAGGTAGTAAGGAGATACTTTTCTTGAAATTGACCTTCTTATATTGGCGGTGACGATTTTTGTCGATATAATAGTAGGCAAAAGAGACGATTGGAGGAGTCCATATGGCTGATTTACAAAACTGTCCGAATTGTGGAGAACTCTTTGTAAAGGCATTTCGCCCAGTTTGTTCGAAGTGTCATCGTGAAATAGAAGAGAAATTCGAGACCGTGTACACGTTCATACGTAAGCGTGAAAACCGACAATCCCCATTAGAAGAAGTCCATGCGAAAACGGGCGTAGAAAGAGATTTAATTACTCAGTTTATTCGCGAAGGACGAATTAATTTATCCCAATTCCCAAACTTAGGCTACCCATGTGAAAAATGTGGAGACAACATTCGCGAAGGCCGCCTATGCCGTAATTGCCGTGAGGGTATTCAGTCTGATTTGGATACAATCGATCGTCAAAAACAGTTTGAAGAGCGGAGAAAAGAAGAAGAACGAAAAAAAGTAACGACATACCACTCATTAAATGGACGAATAGATAGAAGGTAATCACAATCGGCTGGTAAACAGCTGGTTGTTTTTTTTCTGCAAAATTTGAGGGTGTTTTATTCGGACTTGAGGAAGGGGGAATTCCACGCGAAAAGGGATTAATCGCACGTGAGAAGGTGTTTATTCCACGTGAGGAAGGGTTGATCGCACGTGAGAAGGGTTTATTCCACGTGAGGAAGGATTAATCGCACGTAAGCGGAGAATAATTCCACGCGAGACAGAAACAATCCCACGCGATCAGAAGATAACCCCACATGAGAAGCAACCCAATTGCACCTAAAAAACACAATCGAACGACGCACCAGCAAACGAGCGAACTTTTTGTACTATCAGAATTTATATAATTTCGGTTGATAGTACAACTGCAACTAAGGCTTTCGCTATTAGGACTTGGCGATAAGCCAAGTTTTGTATGTCGAAGAGTTTCTTTGATAAACTTCACACGAATGCTTAAACATTTTCGCTTAAGTGTCGATAATAAATGTAGAGTATAGTTACTGTGGTTATAGATAGCCCTGAACGGTTTTACAATAAAAGCAGAAACGTAAGGAGGGATTGGCGTGAAAATTAATCCGATACACTCTCTCAATATGTATCGCAAGAGTCAGGAAGTAAAAGGCAAGCAAGATGTCAATCAAGTGAATAAGCGCGATGAGGTGAAGATCTCATCAGAGGCAAAGCAAATGCAAGCTACACAAAAAACGTCTCTTGATCGCCAAGAAAAAATTAATGACATTAAAGCACAAATCGAGAACGGGACGTATCAAGTAGATGCGAAAGAAGTTGCGCGTAAGTTCCACGATTTCTGGTCGAAATAAAACGAATAGAGGCGTGTCAGAAACGCCTTTAGTAAAAACAAGTGTAAGGAGCTGAACATGATGAGTAAGCAGCTAGCCCAAATTTTGCAAGCGATGACAGCCATTCATAAAAAATTTAATGACCAAGCGAAAGAAAAACAAGCTGTGATTAAAGAAGGCGACATGGCGCAGCTAGAACAGCTTATGAAGGATGAAACGGTCCTTATTCAACAGCTCCGAAAGCTTGAAGCGACACGCCAGCATACCGTGGAACAATGGATGGCGGACAAGGGGCTTGTGAAAGAAGACGTGACGATGGAGACAATCCTTCAGTTTTTCCCAGAAGAACGTACAGAGCTTGAAGAGTGGCAGGAGAAGCTCCTTCACGAAATCGAACAATTAAAACAACAGAACGACTTGAATCAACAGCTGTTAGAAGAGTCGTTGCGTTTTGTCAACATGTCTCTTGATTCGATGCAGCCGCAGTCCCACTTCCAAAATTACGGACGTCCAGATGTAAAAACAGAGGAAGGGCCTGCTCCAGAGCGGTCGTTATTTGATTCGAAAGCGTAAGTAGAGAGAAACAGCGAGAGTTAGGAGAGGAAGACCGATGAAGTCAACATTTCATGGCCTAGAAACGGCGCGGCGAGCAATTTCAACGCAGCAAACAGCGATCCAAACAACAGGTCATAACATCGCAAATGCTAATACACCTGGATACTCGAGACAGCGGGTAAACTTTAGTACAACAGAAGCGTACCCGAGTCCAGGTTTTAATAAACCAAATATGCCAGGGCAGTTGGGGACAGGTGTTAAAGCGGGAGATATTCAACGAGTGCGTGAATCATTTCTCGACATGCAGTACCGTGAAGAGAACAACAAACATGGCTATTGGAGTGCAAGACATACAGCCCTTGAAAAAATGGAAGACATTATGAACGAGCCAACAGAAGATGGGCTTGCTAATACGATGGACCGTTTTTGGCAGTCGCTACAAGATCTATCTGTGCACCCAGAGGATTCTGGTGCTCGTTCTGTTGTCAGGCAGCGCGGATTAGCGGTTGCTGAAACGTTCAACTATACGCATGATTCACTCCAGTCGATTCAACGAGACTACCAAAGTCAAATTGGTGTCCATCAAGATCGGGTTAATTCATTAACGCACCAGATCAACGAAATTAATAAGCAAATTGGTGGGCTTGAACCACACGGTGATTTAGCCAATGACTTATACGATCAACGTGATCTACTAGTGGACGAGCTTTCTCAATTTATGAATATTAGTGTGGAACAAGTAAGCAGTGGTGGGTTAGCGAAAGAGCATGCCGACGGAAAATATACGATAAAACTACTTGATGATGCTGGTCACGACATGGGTGTCACGTTAGTTGACGGACGGAAGCTGGAAGCAAATCAGCTCCACGTATCGTATAACGAAGATACAAACCTTGTGGATCGTATTTTTATCGCACAACCGAAAGCACTTGAAGGCATTGATGAAGTGAGTGACTTAAGTGGTAAAGGTGGCGTAAAAGAATTTAGTCTTGAAGACTTCCGTTCATTCGGTGAACTGCGTGCGACGATTGAAGCGTACGGATACATGGGCAACGATGGAGAAGAAAAAGGTCTTTATCCAGATATGCTTCATGAGCTCGATCAAATGGTTGCTACCTTTGCAGAAGAATTTAATGATGTTCATAGTAATGGCTGGAGCCTGTCTGAAATTGAAGATGGTGAAAAAGCCAATAATGAGGAAGGTTACAACTTTTTCGCTTTTGCCGATGAGTTTGACCAGGATAATGGCATTAAAGGTGCCGCAAAATTCCTTAAGCTTGATGACGCAATGAATGACTTAGATAATATTGCCGCAGCTACTGAAGTAGATGGTGAGGCATTCTCTGGTGATGGTTCGAACGCTCTCAACCTTGCGAATGTGAAAGATGCTCAACTTGATTTTGGCGGGACGACAACGAACGTACAAAGCTTTTACCAAGGTGTCATTGGAGACATGGCAGTACAAACAAACGAAGCAGAGCGAATGACACGAAACTCTGAAACGCTACGTGATTCTGTTGAGGATCGTCGCGAGTCAGTGAGCGGGGTTTCTCTTGACGAAGAAATGTCGAACTTAATTCAATTCCAGCATGCATACAATGCTGCTGCACGTAACTTGACGGCAATAGATGAAATGCTCGATCGCATCATTAACGGCATGGGTGTCGTTGGCCGATAATAAAGAAATTGATGGTGGAGTTTTAAGCTCGCCAATATAAAGAAGGTGAAACAACATGCGTGTAACGCAATCGATGTTAACAAACAACTCATTAAGACACCTCAATCAAAGCTATGAAGGAATGAAAAACCTTCAAGACCAGCTTTCGACGGGGAAAAAAATAAGTAGAGCCTCACAAGATCCTGTCGTTGCCATGAATGGCATGCGCTATCGTACCCAGGTCACAGAGGTAGAACAATTTAAACGAAACTTATCAGAAGTGTATAACTGGATGGATACTTCTGATTCAACATTAGATGAAACGACACAAGCGATGCATCGTATTCGCGAGCTTACTGTACAGGCATCAAACGATACGTATGAAGGAACGCAACGAGCGAATATTGGTAAAGAGGTGGCGCAGCTTCGCGAACACCTCCAATCATTAGCGAATACGCAAGCAAATAATAAATACATTTTTAATGGAACAAACACGACGAATCCGCCTGTTCGAGAAGAGCTGTTAGATGTAAAACTTGATGGCTTTAAAGATCAAATGGGTGAGTTTGATCCAGACGAAGCTGGCGAATTCCCATTAGAAATCTCCCATAACAGTGCTCGTTACACACTCAATCCTGTTGACCAAGCGGGTCCTGAATATACGTTCACACATGTTGATGAAAACGTAGAAAAATCAATCACAGTGAATGCAGACAGTAACCAAATCACATTCATCAACAATGAAGGTGATGAAACAGAAGAAACATCGTTAAAAGAACGCCAAGTCGTTTTCTCTCATGTGGACGCTGTTTCAACGAACGCACAAAACGTTGAAATTGAACTCTTAAAAGGTGTCAATGTTCCAGTTAACGTTGATGCTGGGGAAATCTTCTCCAATGACTTCTTCGGTGATATTATTCAGCTTGAAAAAGCACTGGAAGATCCTAATGCGAGTGCACAAGAACTGACACAAATGCTTGACCGCCTCGATCATCAGATGAATAAGATCGTTGATGAACGTGCCGAACTTGGTGCGCGTCAAAACCGTGTTGAAATGATTGACGATCGCGTTCAAGAGCAAGAAGTCATCTCAAAGCGGATCTTATCTGATAATGAAGACGCTGATATTGAAAAGGTTATTACAGAATTAATGATGCAAGAAAACGTTCATCGTGCGGCGCTTTCAGCAAGTTCACGAATTATCCAGCCGTCACTGATCGATTTCTTACGATAGTACTTATTCAAAGCCATCGGTTCACCGGTGGCTTTTGTTGAATTTCATCATTTATTATGTGAGGCCTTACACGTTGTTGATTTGATGAATCGCTTAAGGCGCACGCTTGCACCTCTAGGCACAAGTGCGACATCCGTTCATGCTGCACTTTGTTTGCATTCACGGTGTCTTCTTTGCCGCGGGCACGGCCTCAACTTCCCAAAACCCAGCACGTTTTGGGTGATTTTCGGCTCGTGCTGTTCCCGCAGGCGTCGGCGCCTTGCTCTTCACATTGTATCAGATAATATTACTTAATTATCCAACTACAACAGAGCCTAGCGAATGAGGAAGATAGTGACTATCTTCAAGTAGATCACTATCAATGGTTCGTCCAAAGACCATAGTGTCATGTACTGTGACATGCCTGGAATTATGATGTTATGTCTATTGAATTAGGTCGATGACTTAAAACCAATTATCTTTTTTATAAACATTTATATTGTCTAAACTAGGAGGGATGAACATGCAATTGCCTCGGGTAGAGATCCAATCACAACAGGCACAAATTGGCATGCAACAGCAAAAACCAGAAATGTCGATCACACAGCGCCCAGCAGACATATCGATTGACCAAGAACTCGTTGGTACGCTCAGAATTAGTACAACAGCATCAAAGCTTCACATCGACCAATCTGAAGCGTTTGCCGATACTGGGTTGAAAGGTCCACTTCGCCGAAATGAAGAATGGGGAGCGCAAGGGAAACAAAGCGTCATGCAATACATTGCGAAAACCGTCCAACAAGGGGAACAGTTAAAGAAGATTGAACATGGAACAGAGGCGATCGCACAACTTGCAAAACAAAACGGGGAACGCCCCACGAAGGAAATCAATGTCGGCTTCGTACCAGAACATGCCTTTAAAGTAAACTTTCAATACGAACCATCCGACATTCAAGTTGATGTGGACTGGCCAGAACCAAACATACATGTACAAAAGCATGACCCTGAGATTCATATTCCGCGTTGGGAAACAAATGTGTACTTACAGCAAAAAGAAAGTATCCAATTTCACGCAGTAGATCCTACGGTAAACCGCACGTTATAACATAAACCAACAAATATTTTTATCTAAAACGAAAAAAAGGTACAATAAGCATTAACGATAGAATGACATACGTGGAGTGATTTTTTATGAAAATCGAAACGAAATACGCAGGAGAAGTAGAAATTAACGAACAAAACATCCTTAAATTCGAACAAGGGATTCCTAGTTTTGAGGAAGAAAAACAGTTTGTGCTGCTTCCATTTAATGATCAACCTAGCCCATTTTATATTTTGCAATCAACGAATACGACTGGACTTGCCTTTGTTGTCATGACGCCATTTTCATTTTTCCCAGACTATGAAGCGAAGCTTTCCGACAGCACAATCGAGCAACTCGGAATCGAAGAAGATAAAGATGTCGCGATCTTTGTCATTCTTACGCTACGCGAGACGCTGGAGGAGTCGACAGCGAACTTACGCGGTCCAATCGTTATTAACAGCGCAAAACAAAAAGGAAAACAAATCGTTTTAAACGACACGGACTATGAAACGAAGCACGCATTAAAAGTTCCTGCAGCCTCCGGGCAAAAGGGGGATGAGTGATGCTCGTTCTAACGCGAAAACTAAATGAATCAATCAAAATCGGGGATGACATTGAAGTAAAAGTGATCGGTGTCGAAGGGGATCAAGTAAAACTCGGGATCAACGCTCCGAAGAACATCGACATCCACCGGAAAGAAATTTATTTAGCCATTCAAGAAGAAAACAATGAAGCGGCCAAAACTTCGGTTGATTTATTAAAACAATTAAATGATTCTGTGCAACATTCGACAAAAACGCAATAGTCCATTGCGTTTTTTCTTATGAAATCAGAAAAAGAGAAACACTATTAAGTTACTACCCAGAAACAAAAAACGGCTTAAAATATAGTAAAATATACTTATGGAAGAGGCATTATTGAAGTAAGTTACTATAACTATTTTCTTTGTAAGCGTGAAAATTCGTGTTCGACAGAAAAAGACATGACTTTTATACCTGAAAATAAATGACTATCGAATCTTGTGAAAATATGACCGAATTTGTAAACTTTAATAACATAAAAGGGGGATGAGAACATGACAACGACATTAAACAAATCACAAACAAAACTCAAAGTTCAAATCTATAGTAGCTGTAATGAAATCTCCCTCGACATCTCAGAAAGACTAGAAAGAAAGTATAAAGATATTCGTTTTGACCCGTTATCTGCACAAGTCCATAAAGAGTCGTGTAACTGCATCTTATTTATCGTCAACGGCTACGAGCGGAAAACAACAGCTTTCATTCATAAACTCGTATCGATGAACTCGAAAATCCCTATTTTACTCGTATATACAGATGGTGAAGATAAAAACCTTTTTACATATTTAAATCACCCAATAAGTGGCATTGCCTCATTAACGTTTGTCGAGGAACACTTCCAAATGATTACGAAAGAACTCGAAAGTCATCACGTATTTATTGAACCAGCTTTTCATAGAGAGCTCGTGTTAGAGATTGAACGGAAAAAACAAAAAGATAAACCGATCGATAAACTTGTGTTAAAACGATCCGAGCTTAAAGGGGTCTTAACGGAAAACGAGCAAAATGTCTTGCAGCTCATTTTAGACGGATTTAACAACCGAACGATTGCAGAAAAACTTTTCCTCGCGCCGTCCACAGTGAGCACGATTATTAGTCACTTGCTACGTAAAATAGGAGCCAATGATCGAACAGAAGCAATCATTCTCGCGATCCGTGAAGGCTGGGTCGACGCATACCGATAAAAAGTGAAGGAGAGATCCTTTGCTTTTTTATTTGGCTAATTTCTAAAAGGTTGTTGTTTTAGGACGAAACCATAATGCTTGGATACGCTAAGGCGGACGCTTTCCGTGGGCAATGCCTCAGCTAAACATGACTAGCGTCATGTTTAGCTGAGGCTATTGCTTTTCCCACTGGAGTGGCCGCCTTCTGCTTCTCCAAGCATTAAAAACAACCACACTTACGAAAACAGTCTTTCGTAAAACTAGAGTCTAGTTTGCACAATATCTATAGAAAGTAGAATTTTTGACAAAAAAATTATATTTTTTTCTTTCAAACTATTAAAACTTTCGTCGTATCGTCCGATAAAAGGAATGTAGCAATCATTAGGGGATAAGGCGGCCGACTTTTCTACTAATGATTCAAAATCTTTCTTCCAATCACAAGGATGTGAACGGAAGTAAACACAACCAAATTCAAGGAGGAATTTTATTATGATTATTAACAACAATATTTCTGCAATGAACACTCATCGCCAGATGGGAATCAACCAACAAGCAAACCAAAACTCTATGGAGAAACTTTCTTCAGGTATGCGTATTAACCGTGCAGGTGACGATGCAGCAGGTCTTGCAATCTCTGAAAAAATGCGTGCACAAATCAACGGTTTAGACCAAGCTAGCCGTAACTCACAAGATGGGATTTCTATGATTCAAACAGCTGAAGGTGCATTAAATGAAACTCATGACATCCTACAACGTATGCGTGAACTAGCGGTTCAATCTTCAAACGATACAAACACAAATGATGATCGTGAAGAGATCCAAAAAGAAATTGATCAATTAGTAACTGAAATTGATCGAATTGCTGATAATACAGAATTTAACACACAAAATCTTTTAGATGGTTCTTTTGACGGAACTTTCCAGATTGGTGCGAATGAAGGTCAATCGATGGATTTATCAATTGGTGCGATGGGTTCTGCAGCACTTGGATTAACTTCTAGTGCGACAGTTCAAACTGGTGTAGATGTATCTGGAGGAACTGGACTTATTGATGGTTCTTACACAGTTGATGATAGTGACAATGTTTTAGATGCTTCCGGAAATGTGGTTGGACGAGTAAATGGTACAGCGATCGAAGATCCAGCAGGTGCACAAATAGGTGATTTTGGTGATGCTGACGCATTAGCAGAAGGCTCAACTATTATTGTGAAAGATGGAGAAGCTGAATTAAGACAAGAGTTAGGTGATAATGCTTTACAACTAGCTGCAGGTGATTATGAAGTTGATGGTGAAAACTTAATAAAAGATGGACAAATTGTAGGAAAAGTAGAGGGTGGCGCAATTACTGAATTAAATGGAGAAGAATTAGAGGTTGCGGATCAGATTGCAGCTGCTGATTTAGGACTTGATGCTATTGCTGATGAGGATGTTTTTAGTATTAATGGGGCTGAGGTATCAAATAGAGAAAGTGCTTCAGGTACAATTACAGCAATTGAAAATGCTATTGCGCAAGTATCTGAACAACGTTCTGACTTAGGTGCTGTTCAAAACCGTTTAGAGCACACAATCTCTAACTTAGACAATGCTTCTGAGAACTTATCAGCTGCGGAATCTCGTATCCGTGACGTTGATATGGCTGCTGAGATGATGGAAATGACTCGTACTAACATCCTTTCACAAGCATCTCAATCAATGCTTGCACAAGCTAATCAACAACCACAATCTGTATTACAATTACTTGGATAATTTTATTATTCAACTTAAGAGAGGCTCTAGTCATGCTAGAGTCTCTTTTCTTATATCTTAGCAAAGGAGAGAGTTTACTGATGCCATTGTTCAGAAAACTAGATGCGGAACTAGTTAGTAAAAGAAATAACTTAAAAACTATTATTTATGAAAGTGGTATTGAAATAAGGTTATATTTGGATCAAGTCGAAAAGGAAAATATACATCTAGGGGCTTTTAAATGGGTTGTAGAAATAGGAGGAGGGAGCTTTACAGTTCCCTTGGATGTCCAAAAAAGATCATCATCGAGAGAAGAAGAAATAAATTTTTATTACTTTTTAGAGGGAGTGATTTGATGGAAAAATACATAGACGTAATGAAACAATCAGTAGACCTGTCACAAACAATTCTTGAAGGGTTACAACACATTCAAAAACTTCAAGGTGAAGGAAAGTTTGAAGAAACGATGTACTTATTTGAGGATGTCGTAGCAGGGTTCTCATCTGTTGAGAAATCAATGCAGCCATTACTAAAAGAATTAAACAACGATGAATTAGAGGCTAGAATGAACAGTGTGAAAATTGCATTAGACCTCGTCGTTAGTTCCTACGAATCTAACAATTACGGTAAGGTACAGGAAATCATGCAGTTTACACTCGTTCCTCAATTCATGAAATTAAAACAAGAGCTTGAGCGTACATTTGAAACGTATCTATTGTCTTAAGTAAAAGAGGTGCAGGATGCACGTACATTGCATTAAATGTTGATGCAGTCTAAAATACAATGCAGGGTGCAGATGCATTGCACAATTGAATAATGTAAAGAGAGGGAAATGAATAAAGGTGGCTCTTTTTCCAACGATAATAATTGGATTTTGGAATCTCTAGTAGTGATCGTGTATTTTCCTTTATAAGCTTCTACGACTTCGACTAATACTTCTGGAACCACTTCCTTTCGATTTCTTTGTACTTTCCCGACAATTCTCCTCGCACTTCATAATAGCTTACCCTTTTTCTTAACTGACATATTTCACTTTCATCATCGAGGCCTTTACTGAAAGCATATTGCTTTCGAATTGGTTGAGATAACTTATGCTCTTCACCATTCATGTACCATCTCATCCAAGTCTTGATTTGTGACCTATATTAATACCAAATTTCTCGATAACCTCTTTGTTCGTTAGTTGCCCTGGAGGTTTTAAGCGTATTACTTCTCTTTTTATTTATTCAGGATAAACCATCTCTTCTTCCCCTTAACAAAAAACACCTCTAAATGTCGATAAATAATTAATACGACTCTAGTGGTGTTTTTTCTTGTCTTATATTATTGGGTCACTCTACTATAGCTGTTTAGTAGTTAGTTTTTCACGAACTTTTGCTAACTTCATTATGAACATCCTCACCTATATAAAATATTTTGACTGTTTAAATCGCAACATAAAGTAGGGAAATGGCACTTCATTACATCGTAGGTCTCATATGATACAGTGGAGGTACGAAAAAATTCGCAGGGTTATAAATGGACATCGGACTTATGTCAATGGCGCTAAGCCAAGGGCAAGTCAAACAGCAGGCAAGTCTTTCTGTTATGAAAAAAGCGATGGGAAGTGCTGAACAAAACGCAGATTTTTTGAACAAAATGGTGGATGAATCACAAGTGTCAAAAATGGAACAAGCTACTCAACCTCATTTAGGGTCGAGTATTGATGTGAAATTGTAGAATTTCTTAAGTGAAGGAGTAGTCACAACAGTGGCTGCTCTTATTTCTTTATAGGAACATTAAGGTATATGGATGTTGACTGTTTTTTATGGGAGAATAGAGATAATCATTATCGATAAACAAACGGAGGGTATCAATGTCAGAGGAAGAACGACGAAAGTTTTTATTAGAGCAGCTGGAATGGGTGAAAGATCGACAGAGAATATATGATGAGATTGACCGGAAATTACGGGAGATGCGAGGCATTGCTGAAATCGCTGCTCGTGAGGCAGTATCTGATGCTGAGCGGGAAGTTCTTCAAGAGCAAATGAATGAGCTTAGGGATGAAGTTGAAAAACTCAATGCACAACTATGTCAAAGCGTTCATTAAATAGATTGAAACTGAGTGACAATAGTGCTGGACTTAGTTTGTTATTGAAGTTGCGATTGTTTGCGGCGAAACGTAACAAAATATGATAAATTGGTTTAATCATTAAACAAAATGTAAAATCATCCGATATAAAAAATAGAATGAATAAGAGTGACTGAAAACAGAAAAAAGAGTGAGCACAACTCACGTTTTTTTCTGTTTTTTATTTATATCGTAAAGAGACATAAAAAGGGTGATACATATGAGACTTTCCGGCTTTGCTTCTGGTATGGATATTAATCAGATGGTATCGGATTTAATGCAGGCTGAGCGACAACCACTTCAAAGAATGCAGCAAGACCAACAAGAATTAGTATTGAAAATGACGGAATATCGAGAAGTGAACCGTGCGTTTATGGACTTTCGAAATAACACATTTGATACAGTTATGCGCCGGTCGAACATGGATGTTAAACAAGTAACGAGTTCAAATGAGAGCTTAGTGAGTGGAACAGCTAATGCTGGTGCTGCAAACGGTACATATACGATCTCAAACGTCCAGCAACTAGCTACTTCGGCTTATAACTTTAGTTCTGGAGAAGATGGCGTTGATGGAGATCACGGGTCAATTGTTATCGATGGAGAAGAGTTTGATCCGAATGATAGTTTACTAGGACAAACTGATAAGTTGCGAGATGAAAACATCACTACTGATGATACTGAGATTGCGTTCGGGATGACGACTTTTGATGAAAACGGAGATCGTGTAGAAGTTGAATTCTCTTTTGACGAAGATGACAGCTTAAATGACATGTTAGATGAAATTAATCGTTCAGAACTAGGCGTACAAAGCTTTTACGATGCAAACAGTGGGCGAGTTTCGCTCACTCGGACAGATACTGGAACTTTTAATCCGGAAGAAGGCGGGAATGAGATTCTTTTCGGTGTTTTTGAGGAAGGTGAAACCGAGGAAGATGAGGAGACGTTTGTTGAGAGTGCATTTTTAACTGAGACGTTAAGGTTTGACCAAGAAAAGGAAGTCGAAGCTCAAAATGCAAAGTTTACGTTAAATGGTCTTGATGGCGTTGAGCGTCGCAGTAATGAGTTTGAAATCGAAGGATTAAACATTTCATTGCATAATCAATTTGATGATCCTGTTACGTTACATGTTTCAAATGATACTGATGATATCTTTGACACAGTCATGGGGTTTGTCGATGAATATAATGAGTTAATTGAAATGGTCGATGAGAAAGTATCCCAAGAGTACCATCGTGATTACGCACCACTAACGGATGAGCAACGTCGTGAAATGTCAGAAAGTGAAATTGAAATGTGGGAAGAGCGTGCTCATAGTGGACTTCTTCGGAATGACCGTATGCTCACTGGTGCATTAGATCAGATGCGTCAAGACTTTTACGGAACGGTTGATTCAGGAGATGCTAACCAAACGTTCGATCAAATTACTGAGCTTGGGATTACGACTACCCGTAACTTTCGTGATAGAGGGCGACTAGAAGTTGATGAGAATAAATTACGTCAAGCGATAGAGCAAGATCCTGATTCTGTTTATCAAATGTTTGCAGCAGATGGTGAGGAATATGAAGAGCGTGGCATTGCACGTCGTCTTCGTGATACGTTATCTGGTCAGATCGACATGATTTCACAACGCGCCGGTCGCTCAGAAATGGCATCAAACCAGCAATTTACGATTGGACGTGAAATTGATCAAGCAGAAGACCGTATTTCAAATTTTGAACGTCGTATGCAACAAGTAGAAGAACGGTATTGGTCTCAGTTTACGGCGATGGAACAAGCGATGGCAGAAGCAAATAATCAGGCAGGACAACTAATGTCACAACTAGGTGGCATGGGTGGCGGCCAAATGTAAAGGTGAGCTAAGGTGTACTCGAGGGAGTGCACCTTTTTCTATAAATATACGATTGTAAATAGGAGGGGAGTGGTCGTGATTGAGTAGGTTTATATCGTTTTTAGGTGAGAGTTTTGGGTTGGGGAGGTCTGACCTTTGTTTTTCTGTATTGACGATAGTTTCTCTCGTGTTTTGAACCCTGCAAAGTTGAAGCTGCTTCACGTGAACATGCTTCAACTTTGCAGGGTTCAATTCAAGAATAAATGAAAAGAAAAATTGAATATTAAAGCCCAAAATATTAATAAATATACAGCGCCTAACCCCCAAAATATAGGTCCATTTAACTAATATTCAACCTTCGCCCTTTTCCCCTCAATATTCGTCATATTTCTTCCGATACTTATAATAGATAACTAGTATTTCATTTTAAGTTTTAAATAGCTGGTAACACAATAAACACCTTTTTAACAGGATAAAAAATAGCATAGACAACAGAATAATGGAAGAGGAGTGGTGGAAGGTGAGACTTTCAGGCTTTGCCACAGGAATGGATATTAATCAAATGGTGCAAGACTTAATGCGTGCTGAACGTATGCCGATGGATCGTATGCAACAAGATCAGCAGTTGTTAGAATGGCGTATGGAAGAGTTCCGTGCGATGAACCTAAAATTGGATCAATTCCGGACAAATATTTTTGATACGATATTAAGAAGATCGAATATGACGGCTAATACAGCGACGAGTTCAAATGAACAGCTCGTTACAGCAACGGCAACTTCTTCTGCAAACCCAGGAACATTACGTATTAGTGAAGTGAAGAATTTAGCGACAGCTGCCTCAAATGCGAGTACGAATCAGATTTCTGGTGATGAGAAGATTGATACGTCAAAACCGATGCATACACAAAGTTTTGCAAATGATTTTTGGGATACAGGGATTATCCATCAAGAGGAGAAGACAGTTGAATCACAGACTGATTTGCTCACTCTTGATCACGAAGGTAATATTCATAACGCTAATTTAACACAAGTCACGGTTAATGGTGTGGCAATAGAAGTCGTCACTGATGAAGCCAACCTCAACGAACACAATGTTTTAGTGAACGAAGATGGAACGTTACAATTTGGAAAAGAATTGCGCTCCAATGATAAAGTAGACGTTAAGTTTTTTACTGAAAATGCAGAGGAACAATTCGAAATTGATCCCGATAACTTATCATTAAAGTTAGATAAGAGCTTCATAGATATAGCTTCATTATCTGTAGAGGGAAATGAGGGCCCGTATGAGGTCGTCACGGAGCTTGACTCAGGTACTGAATTAAGCGCCAATCAAGTTTTTGTTAACCTTGAAACAGGTGAACTCCGTTTTGCAGAAGGCACAACGGATTCGATTGATGTCACATACAGTCAGCAATATTCCTCTTCAAGTATAAAAGTTTATAATGAAGATGGGGATCCTGTTGTTGAGAATTTCTTGATTACCCCAGATCAATCGATGGACGATGTCATTAAGAAAATGAATGATTCAAGTTTAGAGATTAATGTTTACTACGATGAGTTTTCAGATAAACTTTCTGTCATTCGCACGGAAACCGGCCAGTTTAACGAAGACGGACCAGAAATCACGTTTTCAGGCGGCCTCTTTACAGAAGGCTTTCATTTACAAAATGAAAATGAACGTGGCGGTCAAAATGCGAGTTTTACAGTTAATGGTTTAGAGACGGAAAGAAGATCGAATACATTCTCTATCAATGGTGTAACGATGACGCTTCAAGGAACTTTTGCAGAAGGGGAAGATAGTGTCACGATCGGAGCGTCAACGGATGTTGAGTCAATCATGGAGACGATTACTGGGTTTATTGATGAGTACAATGAGTTAGTGGACTTTGCGAATGAAAAACTCCGTGAAGAGCGGCATCGTGATTATCATCCTTTAACAGATGATCAACGTGATGCGATGACGGAAAGAGAAATTGAGCGCTGGGAAGAGCGAGCGATGAGCGGGATGTTGCGAAATGACCGCACGATTCGAAGTGGTTTCAATACATTCCGAAACGATATGTATGCGCCAGTAAACATTGGCCTAGAATCAGAGATTAACCATCTCTCTCAAATTGGGATTACGACGACGAATAACTTCCGTGACGGCGGAAAGCTTGAGATCGATGAGGACAAGCTTCGTGGGGCAATTGAAAATGATGCCGAAGCGGTGTTTCAACTTTTTGCTGGAGATGGTGATACACATGCGGACAAAGGATTGGCTCGTCGCGTTCGTGAAAGTGCAAATGGTTTAATTGATCAAATTTCTCAGCAGGCAGGTGGAATGCGCGGACGAAACTTAAACCACCAGTTTACGATAGGTCGTGAAATGGATCGTATTGATGACCGGGTTTCCAATTTTGAGCGCCGCATGCAGCAAGTTGAACAGCGTTATTGGTCTCAATTTACTGCGATGGAAAAAGCCGTTGCCCAAGCGAACTCTCAAGCAGAATCGTTGTTTGCTCAACTTTATGGTGGTTTTTAATATAGAACGTAGGGCAGCATGATTTTTACATTTTTATTCTTGAATGGAGGCTAAGCATGTCATCAGTTTTACAGGAAGTACATGCCATTACAAAAGCATTATATGAGCATTTAAATGAGCCGCTTCCGAAAGATGAAGGACGCGAAGAATATATTGAAACAGTTGAATCGTATTTAACAAAGCGCGGAAAGTTAATGGAAAAACTGGAGCAGCCAAAAACTGACGAGGAAAAGCAGCTTGCAAAGGAAGTGCTTGACATGAATCAGCCGATTAATGAACGACTGGCTGCAGCTCAAGGAATGATTCGAATTGATTTGAACCAATTAAAAAAACGTAAGAACACGGGAAAAAAGTATGAGACCCCTTATGCAGGTCCAACTGCTGACGGCGTCTTTTTTGACTCGAAAAAATAAAACGATATAAAGGTTTTAGCAAATGGCTTAATAAAAGGCATAGTGCTCTTTTTTGTAAAAGAACCTATGCCTGATTTTATGTCATTTTTCATAGGGAAAATTGAAAAAGGTTTTACACTATCAATCTTTAGTACTATAGTAGTAGAGTGCTGAATCTATGGTTAAAGGTGTATATGTTATGAATCATATTTATCGTCAAATTAATAAAAGGTTATATTATACGGCTATGCTCATGATCATTGCGATGATGTTTATTGGGTTACTTGTTGCTAATCCGCGTATGGGCGAAATGGACGCAGGGTACATTTTGCATGGTTTGCTTGTTGTCAGCTTGTCTGTGTGTTTATTACTTTACCCGAAGTATGAAACGTATCGTTATCGACAATTCATGATTACAGGAATTGCTATTTATTTTTATTTACTATTCTTATTATATGCTGATACGCCATCTACGTTTATTTTTATATGTTTACTTCCCGGACTTTCGATCTTGTTTTTTGACTCGCGGTTGTTCTATTTTACATTGCTATTAAACGGTATTTTTATTTCGGCTCTCTTTTCTTACATTATATACGTTGACCAAGGTAATGTGTATCCATTTATGGAAATGGACGTGTCAGGAAATGTCATTAATTTTGTTGGTAGCCAAGTGATTTTATTTCTTATCTTTAAATTAAATGATGCAAGAATTAAAAATCAGCAGGCGTATTATGAGCAAGTGCAACAATCTGAGCGGTTAAAAACAACAGGGCAATTAGCAGCGGCTGTTGCGCATGAGATTAGAAATCCCTTAACCGTTGTCAAAGGCTTTTTACAAATGTACGAAAAAGATCAATCGCTAGATCATAAAGTTAAACGCAATTTTTCGTTAATGATTAATGAATTAGATTCTGCTGAGTATGTGATTTCTGACTTTCTTTCGATTGCGAAGTCAGATAGCAACCAACCGTTAGAAACGGTAAATGTGAAGGTTGCTTTAGAAGATGTATCAGACTTATTAAATTCTTACGGTCACCTGCACAGTAATGAGGTTGAATTACAAGTAGGGGATGGCTGTAACATCTCAGCGAATACGATTGAATTTAAACAATTAATCATTAATCTTATAAAAAATGCTATCGAAGCATCCAGCCTAAACGACTTTGTATCAGTGACTGCGGTAAGAATGAATGATCATGTAGACATTCGCATTCACGACCAAGGCTGCGGCATGACAGAAGAAGAAATTAAGGCGATTGGAACACCTTTCTATTCGTTAAAAAGTAAAGGAACAGGATTAGGCTTGATGATTTGTTATAATATCGTAGAAAAATATAATGGAGCGATGGAATTTCGTAGTGTGAAAGGTGAAGGAACGACTGTTCATATTACATTTCCAGCAGTAGAAAACCCGATCCAGTGATTAAGGATCGGGTGCTTTACTTTATAAAAATAATCATGTGATCAATGGTAAGTTTTTGGTAGACTATAGTGGTGTGTATGAAGACTAAATTAAAAGGTGTATTATGATGAATTCTATTTATAGTCAAATTAATAAAAAGCAATATTTTATTGCTATGCTCTTAATTATCGCGATGAAGTTCCTCGGGTTATTTATAGGTTACATGCATCATATGGGGGAAATAAATGTAGGGTATATACTGCATGTATTGTTAGTTGTTGGTATTTCTATATGTTTTTTGTTGTACCCGAAGTATGAATCATATCGTTATAGACAATTCATGATTATAGAAATTACGATCTATTATTATCTACTGTTCTTTTTATATCCTGATACTGTGTCTATGATTATCTTGATCTGTTTCCTTCCTGGACTTTCGATCTTGTTTTTTGACTCAAGGCTTTTTTATTTTACGTTAATATTAAATGGCGTATTTATTTCGTTTTTATTTTTCTACATTATATTTATTGATCAAGGAAATGTATACTCGCATATGAAAATGGACGTAGTAGGAAATATGATCAACTTTGCCGCAAGCCAAATTTTTTTATATCTTATCTTTAAACTAAAAGATGCGAGAATTAAAAATCAGCAGGCGTATTATGAGAAGCTGCAACAATCGGAACGGTTAAAGACGACGGGACAGTTAGCAGCAGCGGTGGCACACGAAATTAGAAATCCGCTAACTGTTGTAAAAGGCTTTTTACAAATGTACCAACAAGATCAATCATTGGAGCATCGTGTAAAAAGAAACTTTTCATTAATGATTGATGAATTAAATGCTGCAGAGTACGTCATATCTGACTTTTTAACGATTGCAAAGTCTGATAAAGATCAACCAATGGAAACGGTAGATGTAAAGGTTGCTTTAGAAGATGTTGCAGATTTATTAAATTCTTACGGCAATCTACACAGTAATGAAGTTGAATTACAAGTAGGGGATGGCTGTTACATCTCAGCGAATACGATTGAATTTAAACAATTAGTGATCAACCTTTTAAAAAATGCAATCGAAGCATCCAACGTAAATGACTTTGTTTCAGTGACTGCGGTAAGAATGAATGATCATGTAGACATTCGCATTCACGACCAAGGGTGCGGCATGTCAGATGAAGAAATTCAGTCGGTTGGTACCCCTTTCTATTCGTTAAAAAGTAAAGGAACGGGCTTAGGATTAATGATTTGCTTTAATATCGTTGAAAAATACAATGGTAGTATCAAATTTCATAGTGTGAAAGGTGAAGGAACAACCGTACACATTACATTTCCAGTAGTAGATGAAAGTTAGTAGAGGCCCGATCCCCTTTCAAGGGTTCGGGCCTTTTTCGCGAGTGGCAGCACATGTGCTAAAGGGTGAGAGTCCCGAATGCATCGGCCAGCCGGCAAGCATTAGCTGACAGATAGTGCGTTGACTGTGAAGTAGCGTGCGGAGGATCTGAAGGCAAACCTCTGAACAGAGCTGATATCCCATGTTGGCACGAGAGTTGGATGACTGTGCAAGAGAACAGAAAGTCCGAATAGCTGGAAACTCAAAGTGTTATGAGGGCTGGATTAGAGGGAAAGTACATGATGTGACCCATTGAGATCTCCCTGCTTCCTAAAGTAGGTATTGATGTTACAAGGCTAAGCCAAGGACACAAGATGAGCTTTAAAGGGAGAAGTCAGAGATCGCCATAGTAGTGGAGAAGCTCATGCCAATGACCTACTGGCGACAGTAGCGAGGACAGCACATGAGTGAAACTGTACACAGATACAGTTGCGAACCTATACCCAAAAGGTGAGGAATCGTGCGAAGGGCGTGACCCATAGAAGAACAATGTGAGTAGGCTTACTTATGACTGCGGAAATAGACAGAAGCTGGACAAGAGCCAAGGGGGCTGATGCCAGGGTGGAACAGAAGGGTACACCGTCTATCGCCGAAATGTGAAATATAAGGTATTGCCATCGGCTACCAACCTTGATATGTTCGACATTTCATATGGAGAAGCAGAAGCAAAGGAAGAAACGAAAGCAGTGGCGTAAGGGGAATAACAGATGGAAAGACGTGTATGGTACAGTTTGTACGACAAAGTGTACAAGAAAGCGAATCTAGTAAGTGCCTTTTATCAAGTAAAGAAGAACAAAGGTGCACCAGGGGTCGATAAAGTAACAATTGAAGGATATGAAGCAAAGCTGGAGGACAATCTAGAAGTGCTCCAACAGAAGCTAAAAGGTAAACGATATCGACCCAAACCTGTTCGACGAAAGATGATCGATAAAGATAATGGGAAGAAACAACGTCCACTAGGGATACCAGCGGTGGAAGATCGCATCGTACAAGCTTCTCTACGGAATGTATTGGAACCTATCTTCGAAGAAGAGTTTCTTCCGTGTAGTTATGGTTTCCGCCCAAGGATAAGTGCTCATATGGCTCTAGACAAAGTTACTGAACACTTGAGAGCAGGATACCATTATGTCATTGATGCCGATCTACAGTCCTACTTTGATACGATTCCACATGATAAATTGGAACAACAAATAAGGAAACGAGTGACGGATGGGTCTATTATCGAACTCATTCACCGTTTTCTCAAAGCAGGTGTCATGGTAGAGGATCTTTACGAAGATACTCCCGAGGGAGCTCCGCAAGGTGGTGTGTTAAGTCCGTTACTTTCGAACATCTACTTACATCAGCTTGATCAACTGATGACCGAACGTGGTCACCGTATCGTCCGCTTTGCGGATGATTTTATCATTCTTTGTAAAAGCCCAAAAGGTGCAGAAAGAGTCATGCGAAGTGTCTCAAGATTTCTTGAGAAAGAACTAAGTTTAACTGTCAATCAAGAGAAGACTAAAGTTGTCGACGCCATGAAAGAGCCATTTACATTCTTAGGGTATGAATTCATTGGCAATATTCGAAGAATAGACCCTAAGAAAGAGGTAAAATTCAAGGAGCGAGTGAGAGAAATTACTCGTAGGAACCAAACAGTTGATATCCAACTCCTTATCCAAGACAAGCTGAACCCCTACATTCGAGGTTGGGCAAATTATTTCCGCTACGGCAATGTGAAGAACAAATTCAAAGAGTGGGATAGTTGGATAAGAAGAAGGTTAAGAATGGTACAACTTAGAAGCTGGAGACATATAAAGAACCTCCATCGCCTTCTTAGAAGGAAGGGATGGAGGGAAGAAAACCTCAGAGGAATCCGTATGTTTGCTTGGCGAAGTTCCAAAAGTCCAATGGTTCATGCGGCGTTAGACAATGAGTTCTTTTCAGAGCTGGGACTCGTAAGTTTACCATCTGTTCATGATGAACGTTATCTCTAGAAGGGATATATGGGAAGAGCCACATGCGAAGATCCGCACGTGTGTGCTCTGTGAGAGGCGTGGTCAGTAATGGCGACGCCTACTCGGTACGATTATAAAATGATTAATTCTTTACTAGATGGTGTTAAGTTTTCAATACCATCTTTTTTTATAACGACATCGTCTTCAAGACGAACGCCACCTAAATCAGGAATATAAATTCCTGGTTCAACGGTAAACACCATGTTTTCTTCAAATACTTCATTTGCCGCGACAGTTGGACCTTCGTGAAGATCTAACCCAAGGCCGTGACCGATCCCGTGGATAAAATACTTCCCATATCCTTTTTCTTCAATGTATTCTCTTGCAAGTTGATCGTATTCTTTGACAGTGAGGCCTGGTTTTATTTTTTCCTTCGCGTATTCTAGTGTTTCTCGGACGATGTGATAGATTTTCTTCAGTTCTGCAGGTGGTTCTCCAACGGAAACGGTTCGAGTCATGTCTGAGCGATACCCGTTATAAATCGCGCCAAAGTCGAACGTAATGATGTCTCCTTTTTCAATCACTTTCTCTGATGCTCTTCCATGAGGTAGCGCTGATCTTACTCCAGAAGCAACAATTGGGTCATTGGCAGGACCGCTTGCACCTAGCTTTTGCATTTTGTAAATCAATTCAGCGGAGAGGTCTTTTTCAGTAATTCCTGGTTTGATCATAGTTAGCACGTGCTCGAGTGCTTTTTCAGCAATTCGTGCTGCTTCGCGCATTAATCCAAGTTCTTCTTCTGTTTTCACCATTCTTAGTGATTCAACGATGTTCGATGTCTCGACCATTTCTGCATCAATTTGTTTTTGATAGTTTTTAAATTGGCTTACACTCACATGATCCGCTTCGTAGCTTAACTGTTTTACGTTCATTTTTCCTACTTCGTTTGCAGAGACTTCAAGCAAGTTTTTATTGTGTTCAACGATTTCAAATTGTTTGGCTTGGGCCTTGGCTTGTTCTGTATAACGGCCATCAACAATCACTTTTGCTTCCGTTAAAGAAATGAGGATGACACCAGCGGTCCCAGTAAAATCCGATATGTACCTTCGATTGGATGCATTGGTAATTAAAATCGCATCTAAATCTAGTTCTTGTAACTTCTCACGTATTTTCGTTAGCTTCATAATGTGGATCATCTCCAATATGAAAATTTATAATATTTATATCGTAACATAAAGGGAATTGAGAAGAGGGAGAGAAAGGTATAAGTAGTTTATCTTTTAAATTCGTCTATCCTTCTACTCATCAAGTGTCGTGCATAAATAAGAGGTAAAAGATATTTTTTTATGAACAAAAATAAGGAGTGAGTGGGCCGTGATGAGGAACTTAACTTATACTGAGTTAACCATTTCAGAGGCGCAAGAAATATCAGGAGTAAAAGAATATATAAATAAGCTAAGGACAGGGGCTGATATCCGAGGGTGGAAGACTTTTTTTCGTAATGGTGATGTAGTGGTTGTCATTTCAGCTGGACAAAGAAGGACAGGGGGATATTCTTTAAGTGTTGAAGATGTCATTGGAAATGGGGAGGTCCATATTTATATTAGAGAGCATGAACCGTCCCCAGACCAATTTGTCACACAGGTTTTAACCAACCCATTTATTGTCCTTGAAATTCAAAATGTGAAAGTGAATAAAAAGTGGAAAGTCATTGATGTAAATAAAAGTGAGTATTTTCCTATGTTAAGGAATAATTAGCTATCGATAATTCCGTCAACACGAACTAGAGAATTCATACAATTTTTCACATTGTCTTAAAAAGTGATGACACCCTGCCGATATAAAGATTGATAGTTCAGTTCATGAGTAGGAGTGATACACATGGAAGTGAAGTCATCAGGCTCTATGACGGTAGGGGATTTATACTCTCAAGTAAAATCTGAGCGTAACCCTGCCCAAGACCGAAAAAACGTTGAGACACAAGGAAGTGTAGATACGTCTTCAAGGTTAACGGAGCACGAATCGCGAATGAAGGCGAAGGAATGGTCACTGGACGAGCTCGATCAAGCGGTTGAAGCGATGAATGATTTAAGTATGTTTCGTCATACGTCGCTCCAATTTGAGCAGCATGAAGTGCTTGATCGCACGATGGTAAAAGTCGTCGACCAGGAGACTGAAGAAATTGTGAAAGAGATTCCTCCAGAGGAGTTTCTCGATATGATTTCATCGATGCTAGAATTTGCAGGTATTATTATTGACGAAAAGATTTAATAGGAAAAGCAAAAGAACTCGGGCTAGGGCTCGAGTTTTTTTGTTTGTGTTTTGCTGTTGTTGGTTTTGTGTCTTCGCTTTCGGCGGACGCTTTCCACGGGCACGGCCTCAACTTCCCAAAACTCATCAAATTCGTTTTGGGTGATTTTCAGCTCGCGCTGTTCCCACTGGAGTCGCCGCCTATCGCTCAACACACTATAACCACATCAATATCTCATTTTTTTTAACAACACTAAAACTTAACAGTTACATACGAGAAGTTGTTTTCGAACCATGAAGCATGAAAATAAGTGTTCATCGTTTGAATGAGCGGGTCCACGAGACCCGGTGGGAATAGCAACGAGCAAAACTTCCTTGAAAACAGCTACAAGCTGCCCCGACGTAGGAACTTCAGTGTGTTTACTAGAAGAGGAAGGGGCAACAAACAACACTACACTGATTAAGCTATGAGCTGCGACGACGCATCAAGCTACGTAGCACAGCTATAAGAGGAAGAAGCAATTTAGCTGAGGCATTGCCCACGGTAAAGAAGACACTGCTCTAGCAAGTGGAACGTAGATAGAGCAGATGTCGCACTTATGCCTAGAGGTGAAAGCGAGTGGACAAAAGTGAAGACCTCATTATTAAACATATTTTCAGGTTAGTGTTTTGTTAAGACTTGACGGAGTCGGCATTTAGAGGTTTTGGTAAAAATTGTTGATATTTTTTGAGTGGATTTGTTAAAGGTTGTCGGATTGTGGCCGATAAAAATAGTAGAGTACTATGACAATGTGTCTAGAATTTTTGAAAAAGTAGATGGTTATTCGTTGTGACGTATTCATCCGGCTTAGGGCGGTATGAAATTGAGAGAAGTAGAAAGGGTGTTTTTAGTATGGCTGTTAATAACCCGTATGCAAATTATAAGAAGAATTCGATGGAAACAAAATCTCCAGGGGAGCTTACGTTAATGCTTTACGAAGGGTGTTTAAAGTTTATTAAACGCGCGGAAAAGGCAATCGATGAGAACAACATAGAAGATCGCAATACGAATTTGATTAAAGCGCAAAATATTATTCGTGAACTGATGGTGACGTTGAAAACGGATGTGGAAGTTGCGCAAAATATGATGCAACTGTATGACTTTATTTTAAATCGCCTTGTTGATGCGAATACGAATAATGACAAAAAAGCGTTGAAGGAAGCGGAGCAATTTGTTGTTGAGTTTCGTGATACGTGGAAAGAGGTCATTAAAATAGATCGCCAACGTCGTCACGGTAGCGGTGTCGGTGGAGGACAGCAATTAGGCGCGATGAGGAAGTAACCTTTATAAGATTATATATTTATGAAAGAGCAACAGGCTAAATCCTGTTGCTCTTTTAAATGCTTAATAACAAACGGTATCAAGTTCATAATCTTCAGAGTCATCGGCTTCACCAGTAGTACATGTGAAACAGAAATTCATGTCGGTAATACCAGAGCCAATTGCCCAGATAGGTTTTCCACATTGAATGCATGACTGCCCATTCTTTTTCCTTTGTGCAGCGGCTAATATACTTTCTTTCATTTCCTTCAGTTCTTTTTCGCTATGACCTTTTTCCATACCCTGTATGAACTTCTCAATCGAAATAGGAACCATATAGCACCTCTCAATGTTTTAGGTTTAGTTGTATTTTACGTTAGACCCTATTAGATTGTAAAACTTATATCATTATTTTTTTCCGTTGAGAAATAATGAATTACCAGCCACATTCTCATCCTCCTAACCAAAACGTTGAGAGGAATGAGATGAACGGGATCGTTAACAAAGAAAGTAAGGTAGAAAAAGCGATCGTGATGACAGCTGTTTTTTCATCGTTTAAGTAACGAGCGAAAATAATTGCTGCTAATGTGAAAGTTGGCATCGCGGACAGGATAATCACCACATTTTTTATAAAGTCATCAAGGGGTGTAAAAGAATTGATCGTCATCGTGATGACTGGGATGATTAATAACCGAATGCTCAAAGGAAAATATATTTGCTTGTAAATGGTGAAGCCTGTTTCTTTAAATAAGTTTTGCAGGAGCATCCCGAGATACAGCATGGCTAATGGTGTTGCGAGCCCTGCTAAAAGTCCAGTAAGTTGCTTAATGAAATCGGGTGGATTGAATCCGACGACCGCTGATGTTAACCCGACAATGACTGCAATGAGCGGCATGTTAATTAAAGACTTAAGTACTTGGCGCACGTTGAGTCCTTTCCCTGATTGGAGCATGTAAATGACTAAGCTAAAAAGGATGAGGTCAAGGCCAGCATCGAAAATCGCAGCCATTAGTCCCCCGATTGGTCCGAAGATCGTTGCACATAAGGGGATGCCGATAAAGCCGGTGTTTCCGAGAGCAGCTAAGACGGTCATTTTTTTCGCAAATAACGATTCGAAGCGAAAAACTTTTGTCAGGCACCAGGCAAGAAGGAGTGCGGCTAAATGAAAGATGATTGAGATGACAAAAATGGTGATTGCTTGGCTTAATAGTTGGTCACTGACTTCCGTATTGAAAACACCGTTTAAGATGATCGATGGTACAGCGATGTTTAGTACGATAAGAATAAGCGCTTGTTTTACTTCAGCGGTAATTGGCACTTTATGGGCAAAAAAGGCGCCTATGGCAATGATCACACCCATGACAGCAATGGATGTGGCAACAACGGTTACGTCCATATGTAAAAATCCTTTCAAACAAAAATAGAATGATAGCGTTGATCATGTATCATTTAGCTTACTGATTTTTCAATTATCTGTAAATGATTTCGACCTTTTTATAGAATGTGAGCATGCTGTTTTTTACTTCGTATTTTATTCGCATCATTCGACGAGCCTTGATACAATCGTTCATAAGAGATCATTTTTGAAAGGGTGAGGAGCGTGTCCAAACGTTTGACAGAGGCGCAACTTCAGTTTTTGACAAATTATAAAGATCTTCTTCAAGAAGTTGAGTCAGCGATACAATATGTCAGTGATTGTTACATTCAAGAGGATTTAGATATCGGGGACAGGCTCATGAAAAGTGTAATGGCAGGGCTTATTTCATATAATGAAGAGAATATGACGATGTACTCGGTGTTTGGTGATGACGAAACGGCGATTGAGCATTTGCGATCGTTTCAAGAGGCTGTGACGGGATCAATGAAGATCGAAGAAACTTGTGCAGATACGGAGGAACGAATGCGGTTTGTTCATGAAACTGTGATGCCGCGATTGCAAAAATGGAAACAACTTGTTGAGTTGAAGCTTGTTGAGCGAAACGAGTTAGATTGAAACGGATAGCTAAAAAAAAAGACATGACCTCGAATGGTGAGATCATGTCTTTTTTCTATGGTTGATTCATTACCCTGCTTTTTTCATATCATCAATCATTTCATTGGCGTTAGCAGGTTTTTTCGTAAATAAGCTGACAACGACGGTGAAGAACGTTGCGATTAAAAAGCCAGGAACCGCTTCGTACGTAATACCAAAGAAGTAAGTGTTCAAGAATTCGTGGACGTCGATGAAGCGATACGTCCATTCAGGCTGTTGTTTAACCATAATAACTGTAAAGAGACCGGTGATCATTCCAGTTAGTACGCCTGCACGTGACAAACCTTTCCAATAGAATGATAGAATTAGGGCTGGACCAAAGCATGCGCCTAGTCCACCGAAAGCGAATAGTACCATCCAGAAGACAAACGCTTCGGCTGTCGTAGCTAGCCAAATCGATAACGCCATGATAATAACGATCGTCATTCGGCTGTACATGACGAGACGTTGTTGTGGAATTTCTTTTCCTTTGCCGAACGTTTTATCAACGATATCACGAACGACAGCACTTGATCCGACGAGAAGCTGACTGTCAGCACTACTCATAATCGCGGCTAGAACGGCGACAAGTAGGATACCGGCAAAGAATGGGTTCATTACTTCAGCACCAAGAGAAGTAAAGATTTGCTCATTGTTTTCTCCTGGAAGCATGTCGACACTTGGGAAGTACGCACGCCCGATTAAACCAACCATAACGGCTCCCCAACCCATTATTACGTTCCAAAACGTTGCAATAAGTGCTGCTTGGCGCATTTCTTTCACATTTTTTAAACTCATGTAACGCACGACGATGTGTGGGTTACCTGGGCTTCCAAATCCAATTCCTAATAAACCGATTACAGCACCAAAGGCGAATGCAAACGGGCTTGTAAATCCGCCGCCTTCTGCGTGCATGGTCGCTAGTACTGGTTCGAATCCGCCAAGTTGAACGAGCGCGACAATCGGCAGGATGACGAGTGAGAAAAACATAAATAAAATTTGTAAAACGTCTGTTCTACTAACGGCATGGAATCCACCGAGAATCGTATATAAGAAAATGATTGCTGCTGTTAGCCACATTCCTTGTGTACTTGAAATTCCTAATGCTCCCGAGAACGCTGTTGCTCCACCGACTAATTGACTTCCGACGTAGGCAACCATGAAAAAGAGAATGATTAATGCACTGACAACACGCAAGATTTTCCAAGGGTCACCTAAGCGGCTTTCAAAAATATCAGGGATTGTAATACTTCCTGTTTTTTCACTAAAACTGCGGAACCGTTTTGCGACAAAGAAAAACATAAATACTTCGACTGTTATGTAACCGGCGACCGCCCAAACGGCATTAAGTCCAGTTAGGTATGCTGTACCACTGACACCTAAGACGAGCCAAGAGCTTCTTCCTGAACTAACAGCTGAAAAGGCAACGGTCCATTTACTTAATTTTCTTCCGGCAAGGAAAAAGTCAGTTAGACCACCTGAACTTTTGCGGGAGCTGATAATCCCGATCGCAACAAGTAAAATCAAATATAAAATAAGTACGGTGACGGTAAGCGGATGTGCTGTTATATCCATCGTTAGGTTCCTCCTATTTTTTTGTAGTGGGTTTGTAAGTTAATAGCAACGTTGATGTAGGTTTGTGACTTGTTGTTTGAGGCTATTCGTGGTGTCCATAGTTTGTTAGCTTCGTTCTTTTTGACTTTCTTGTTCTTCTTGCTTACCGGTAATGTAGTAACAAAGAAGTCCAAGTCCAATAATAGAGAGCGGTACGATAACAAGAGCAAAGAAAATATCAAACGTCAACGGCTTCACCTCCTTAGTCCAACATCATAATACAAATAATTCAGAAAATAAAGAATAGTGTTTTGGTAAAAGTTCGGGGACCAGGTCTGTGACAATTTTGTGAACTGGCAGGAGTTTAAGATTATGCGGAGCGGGAAATGTACGGACAACACTAGTTATCTTGGACAAGAGGAGGCAAAGTGAATGCTTTGGACAATTATTACGATTTTACTTGTTTTATGGTTACTTGGGTTGTTGTTTGAAATTGCAGGCGGGCTCATTCATATTTTGCTCGTGATTGCGTTAATTGTGTTTATCTTTAACATGATTACAGGGAGAAATCGGGCGTGACGATTTTCCTTGTTATGAGAGGACAAATAAAGTATGGACGTTAAAACACGGACGGGAAAATTGTCCGTGTTTTTTTAGTTGGATGCGTGATCGTGATCATGATCATGATAAGGGGGAAGGGACGGTTGGATTGTTCTATTGGCGTGAAGGCGAGTGGCCAAAATAAAAGAAAAGAAGCCCTGGTGAGCTCAAAAGGGGGCGAGACATACCAGGGCTTCTTCTATACATATTTGTACCAGGTACAATTCTACCAGGTAGTTTATTACCTGGTACGATCCTACCTGGTACTTCGAACAGTCAAGATTTTATCGTGTGACGGAACCCCGTCCCGATTTTTGTTCCTCAATTTATTTCAAAACTTTATGCAACAATCATGCCAATATCGCCGTTTTCCCAAAAAGTTCGGGGACCAGGTCCCCGAACTTTTTATTGTTCTTTGAGGATGAGGATGCTGAGTGGTTCGGTTGTTATGGTTAGTTCGTTGTTGCGAATCGTGTAGCGTTCGTCCGTAGATACGTCACGGAACGCGCCTTGCTTTACGTCTTTCAGTGTTACTGTTTGTTCTTTTTCATCACCATTTAATACGATGATAAAACGGTCGTTTTCATCCGCGCGCTCATAAGCGACGTAATACGTGCCTTCTTCTGCTGAAAGGAAACGGAATGTGCCGTCTTTTAGTGCGCGGTGATCTTTACGAAGCTTGATCATAGTTTTATAAAAGTTTAAGAGATCATGATCTTGTGCTTCACTGTCCCACACCATTGGTTTACGGCATCCTGGATCTTGACCGCCGTCCATCCCCACTTCATCTCCGTAGTAAATACAAGGGGCTCCCATATAGGTGAGCTTGAAGGCAGCTGCAAGCTTCATACGATCTTTGTTACCGTCCGCAATCGTTAATAGACGTGGTGTGTCATGAGAATCTAATAAATTAAAGGCAACTTCATTGATTTGCTTCGGATAAGCAATTTGCATTTGATCAAGCCGTCCCATAAACTGCTCGGCATCGACTTCTTTTTTGATGAAAAAATCAAGAATACTGTTCGTTACAGGATAGTTCATGACCGCATCAAACTGGTCACCGCCAAGCCATGCCATCGAGTTATGCCAAATCTCACCGAGAATATAAGCATCAGGATTTGCTTTTTTCACGACTTTACGGAAATCGCGCCAAAATTCGTGATCGACTTCGTTAGCAACATCTAAACGCCACGCATCTACACCAATATCTTCCACCCAGTATCGAGCGACTTCAAGAAGGTAAACACGCACTTCAGGGTTTTCGGTATTAAGCTTTGGCATCGCTGGTACGAAAGCGAATGTATCATAGTTTAATGGATCTGTTTCAACCGGGAATTCACGAATGTGGAACCAGTCTTTGAAACGAGACTTCTCCCCATTTTTCAGCACGTCTTGGAAAGGTGGGAAGTAAAAACCAGAGTGGTTAAAGACCGCATCAAGCATGATTTTAATCCCGCGTTTATGTGCTTCATCAACGAGTTTTTTCGCCAGTTCATTATCACCAAATTGCGGATCAACCTTCAAATAATCAATCGTATCGTACTTGTGGTTGGATTTCCCTTCAAAAAACGGTGTGAAATAAATGCAGTTCACCCCAAGGTCAACAAGGTAATCTAGGTGATCGATGACTCCTTGCAAGTCTCCGCCGTAAAAGTTTGTCGCTGTAGGTTCAGCGTCTGGTGTCCATGGCTCGACGTTCTCAGGGTTAAGTGAAGAGTCGCCATTTGCAAAACGCTCCGGGAAAATTTGATAGAAAACAGCGTCTTTCACCCACTCAGGAGGAGTGTTCACATCGACAGGGTTTAAAAACGGAAATTCGAACATGCCAGAAGGGGACCAAAGCATCCCAATTCCAGAATTACTTAAAGTGTCCTTTTTAAAACCTAGTTCATTATAGTAGAGCGTTTCCTCGCCACTTTCGAACTTAAATGCGTACGCAAAACGACGAAAAGGCGGTTTTACAGCTGCTTGGTAATAATCAAACAATGTATCTTGAGCAAAAATCTCCATCTTCGTTGTTTGAATTTTCTCAGGCTGAAAATCATACTTGTCGCCCCATACAACAGAAACATTGTCCATGTCACCACGTTTTGTACGCACACGGATATGAAGCGTTTCTTTGTCATATGCATAAGCATAGTGGGACTTCGGTTGATGATAAATCGCTTCCAATAACATTTGTCAAGTACCTCCTCAAAAAGTTCAGGGACCAAGTCCCGTACAATTTTGTGAACTTTGATTTTTGTTTTGTTTGGTTGATTCCATTAGGATGGAAGGCTAAAATGAAAAAGGAATATGAATGGTTTTGAATCACATTCTTTTTGCATTTGTTTGGAAAAAAATTTTATAACAATAGATTGGTGCAATCGTTTGCGCAAAATGTTATAAAAAAAGAAATACAATTGTGCTCAGTATAACATGACAATGTAAGCGTGTCCATGAAAGCTGAATGAATCAAAACGTCCATGTTGGGGAAGGGGAAGACGACGAATGATGAAAGATATTTTAAAGTTAAAGCCTGTGTTACAAGAGAAGATTTGGGGTGGATCGAAATTAAAGACGCAATTTCATTACGAGATTCCATCATCACAGACGGGAGAATGCTGGGGGATTTCTGGTCATAGTAATGGAACGAACATTATTGAAAGTGGCCCGTATAAAGGAATGACGTTAAGAGAGTTGTGGGCGAGTCACCGAGAACTTTTTGACAATGAAACTGGTGAGGAGTTCCCTCTATTAGTGAAAATTATTGATGCACAAGATGATTTATCTGTGCAAGTTCATCCTGATGATGAGTATGCAAAAAAGAACGAAGGGTATGCGTTTGGAAAGACGGAGTGCTGGTACATTTTAGATGCGGAACCTGGAGCAGAGCTCGTCCTCGGCCACCATGCCAAAACACGCGATGAGCTTAGGGACATGGTCGAAAAGGAAGAGTGGGACGAACTGTTTAGAAAAGTCCCTGTTAAAAAAGGTGACTTCGTCTATGTTCCTAGTGGGACGGTTCATGCAATCGGAAAAGGAATTGTCATTTTAGAAATTCAGCAAAGCTCTGATATTACGTACCGTTTTTACGATTATGATCGAAAAGACAAAGAAGGAAATACGAGAGATCTCCATATTGAAGACTCTATTGCATGCTCGATGGTTCCTCATGAAGATCCGAAGCTGGACCGTGATACATGGGAAACGGACCGGATGAAGGTAGAGCGCTTAATTAAGGAGCATTATTTCACTGTTGATAAATGGCATGTCAATGGAAAAACACAGTTTAACAACCGTACTTATTTATTAATGAGTGTAATTGATGGTGAAGGAACGATTAAGACAGAAGAGGGATCTCACTTTTTGAAAAAAGGAACACACTTCCTTATTCCATCGACCGTTGAAAAGTACACATTGAAAGGGAAAATGACGGTTGTAGTATCTCAAACGACAAAAAAATAAGGAAAATTTAAAAGAGAAAGAGGTGAAATGAGCCTCTTTCTCTTTTTTCAATATCAGGATTAAAAAATACGCACGGACGAATGCTCCTTTTTGATTTGTTTTATCGTTATAATTCCACTGGCTCTGTCGGCTCGAGAATCGACCGCAGTAGCATTTCATCTGAATTAATATTTTCAAGATGTTTCTCATCAACACTTCTTCTTAATTCATGCAATGTATCATACGTTGCTTGGATTTGCTCCTCTTGCTCTTCAAGTTGTACTGTGATTTCACTTATATCTTTTCTTTTAACCATTTCTCCTTCCATTTTGGCCAGTTTATGCAAAATTGTTTTTAACAAATCTAGTTCGGTCATATCGGTCTTCTCCTTTACGTTTGTATGGAAACTAGTGATTTCGAGATTGAGGTGGTGGCGCTTGCTCTTCTGGTGGTGGAAAGGCTTCTGCAGGAAGTTCTTTCGGGGTTTCATCGTTTCGTTGTTTTAATTGGAGGAAGGTGATGTTTTCTGCAACGATATCAGAATAGGAAAGGCGTTTATTGTCTCCAAGGTCATACGTTCTCATCTGGACTCTTCCGGTAACACAAATGAGTGAGCCTTTCGTGCAATAGTCTGCTGTTGTTTCTGCGAGCTTTTTCCAGGCGGTACAAGAAATGAAATCTGTATCGTAGTTTCCTTCTCCGTTTTTAAATGGCCGACGAACAGCAAGGTTAAAACGTGAATACGTCGTGCCTTCCTTTGTTGTCGCAGTTGTTGGGTCTTTCGTTAGGCGCCCAATTAATGTCACTTGGTTATACATATTAATCAGCTCCATTTTTCTTTAATCGTTTTCGTGTGGTATTCGTTGCTCATTCGCTTGTTCTTTTAGTAGCTGCTGTAATTTCCACTCTCTTTCAACGTATCGTTCATAGTGGGGAACAAATGGTGCAGGGAAAAGAGACTCTAGTTTTTCTTTCGTAAAGGGCATTGGTGGGGAGCGGGAAAGTAGCTCGTGGGTGGCTAAGGACTTCCATTCGTTCATGTTAGGGGAAAAATGGAATAGGTGCTCAGTAGAAATGCTAGATGAAAACGGTGTTTTGGTTTCCGAGACGAAGTCGTTATGCGGAAGGGAGATGTTTAAATAATGCGGGTAGCTGCTAAACGGGTAAGAAGCAGGGGTTTCAATGTGTTTTAAACTGCGAGGATTGTTATGAATGTAGGCACTAATAACCATGAAGCGATATTCACTGGGAACGGGGACGCTCGTATATCGTCTTTCAAAGAGATGTCCCGTTGTTTCATATTTTCGATTAAACCATTGTGCGTAAGGGGTGTTAATTGCATGCATGATTTTAGAAATAGGTTGATCTTTTGTACCGGTCAGCATGTGATAATGATTCGTCATAAAGCAATAGGCGTATATGTCGAACGGAGTTCCGATCGCGGCATCATCTATAAATGATTGGAACTTTGCGATATCCTTTGGGTGTAAAAATATAGGCGTTCTCCTGACTCCGCGGCAAATAATATGGTAAATAGCGCCGGGGAACCACTGTCTGTTCTGACTTGGCATGTTGTCATTTCCTCCTTTAGATATGATGATATATTGAAAATATAATGATTTGGCCACATTTGTGATAAAACGATAGATTTGTGAGTAATTCTTATAAATTGTTGTGGTGGAAGATTGCTAGTTCATTTGATGAAATGACTCTCCTTCCACCGCAACATATATTTCGCTTACTGCGTGAGGGTTATGTACACTCCCCTGGAAGGCAGGGCGCAATAAGCACACACTCCACACACAGAGAGTGAACAAATGCATGAAGTGCTTGTAGCATAATAAAAACAAAAAACTATAAAAGTTTATATCGAAAAAAAGATAATATTTGAGAGGATAAAGCTTTTAAAATTAGGTAAAGCAAAAGTAGAAGTAGAATATATGAAGCTAATGGATCAATGTTCAATAAGAAGTAAGGAAAGCTTGTGAGTAATATCTAGGAGAATGGATAATAGGAGAATATTCTATGAAAATGATCCGTTAGCAGGGAAAAAATACAACTAAACAAAAGTTACACCTGATCATCACTATATGTCATAACATAGAAGGAATTAGATAAATTTGTAAATTGTCATTGACTAAAAATATAATAAAAGAATTCTCAGAAAAATACAACCCCTTTTTTAAAGAATTTTATAAAAATTTGTAAAAAAAATAGTGAGTAAGAATGGAAAGAAAATTGTGCGGGACCAGGTCCCGCACAATTTTGTGAACTGTATTGACTATTTTCCTGGTTCTATGGTATTATTTGTGATTTTTATATGGTATTATTTGTGATTTTTATATGATGTTGTTGTGTGAGCGGTCTTTTTTTTCGTTTTCGATGAACTGGTTATGCCATATCATGTAGGTGAGGATTGTCCATATTTTTCTGCTTGCTTCGATTTTCCCAGCTCGGTGCATGTCGAGCATATTCAGACAAGCATCTTTATTAAAGATATGCTCTGTTTGACTTTGGTTCATCCAATTTCTTGCCCATTCATACATCTCATCTTTTAGCCAATGTTTGATCGGCACTGGAAATCCGAGCTTTTTTCGGTTTAATACGTGCTCGGGAACAATGTCGCGCAATGCTTCGCGAAGCCATACTTTCGTTTGTTTGCCGTGTACTTTTCCTTTGATAGGAAGGGAAACAGCTGCTTTAAACACTTCTCGATCAAGAAATGGTACCCGTAGTTCAAGGGAGTGGGCCATCGTCATTTTATCGGCTTTCACGAGAATGTCGCCTCTTAGCCACGTATGAAGGTCAATATGCTGCATCGTTGTCACATCATCATAGTGATTGATCCTTGCTTCTTCATATAAAGGGGCGAGCACATCTCCTGTTTTCCACCCCGGTGAGCGAGGGAACAATACGTGAGATTTTTCTTCGTCTGTAAAAATCTTTGCATTTCCAACAAATCGGTCTTCTAACCGATGACAACCGCGCATTAGAAAACTACGACCTTTCATCCCATAGGGGAGTTGTTCGGCGAACTTACGAATGTGAGGCTTTATCATATCTGGGACGAAACGAAACAACCGTAAAGACTGTGGTTCTCGGTAAATGTTGTAACCACCGAACAATTCATCAGCCCCTTCGCCAGATAAGACAACTTTTACATGTTCACTCGCTTTTTTGGCGACAAAATATAATGGAATAGCCGCTGGATCGGCAACAGGCTCATCCATATGCCAAATGATCTTCGGAAGTTCATTCATGACGTCCTCGGCAGATAGACTAATCCGCTCATGATTAACACCAAGAGCTTTTGCGGTCTCCGCAGCAACGTCAGCTTCGCTATATCCGTCTCTTTCAAACTCAGCCGTGAACGTTCTTATATCAGGGTGATACTGTTTGGCAATAGAAACAATCGCAGATGAATCAATCCCTCCTGATAAAAAGGCCCCGACTGGAACATCACTACGTAAATGTTGTTCCACCGATTTTTTCAATGCTTCAGCAATATTTTGTAAATGATTCTCTTTATTTGTTTTCGTAAATACTGAAAAAGGGTTCCACCTTTGTTTTTCTGGTGTGAACGTTGGTTTCCAATATTGCTTGAATTGAAGTTTGTGATCCGGTTTCCATGTAAAACAAGATCCGGGCTTAACTTTTTTTATTGATGATGTTGCAGTAAATGGTTCTGGAACGTATTGAAAGGTTAAGTAATGAAAGGCGCCTTCACCATAAATGTAACTCCTCTTATTTTCGAAAAATAACGATTTTTTCTCTGAGGAAAAAAGGATTGTGCCGTCAAAAAACTGTTTATAATACAACGGCTTTATCCCGAATGGGTCACGGGCCCCAAATAAAACCTTGTCTTTCGCATCCCAAATCAAAAAAGAAAACATCCCTCGCAAATCATCGACACAATTTTCGCCTTTCTTCTTATATAAATGAAGAATCACTTCTGTATCTGAATGTGTTTTCGTTTCCACCCCTTTTGTTTGCAACCATTCCCTTAGCTCAGGGGTATTATAAATTTCACCGTTAAAAATGATTGTGTAGCGACGGTCATCTGTACTCATTGGTTGTTGGCCACCATCTAAGTCGACGATGCTTAACCGTTGAAAGCCAAATCTCACATAATCACTTTCATATATACCTTTGTCATCAGGTCCTCTATGGTGAATGACAGATGTCATTTTTTCAATCGGAAGTTTATATAAAATATCTTGTTTTGTTGTTGCAATTCCAACAAATCCACACATGATTTTAGCCCCTTTCAACAGATCATTTTTAGCAGTATTGGAAAAAAATAGAGCAGTCATACTTCGATTGTTTTTCGAAAAGTAAATGAAACGAGACTTTTTATCTATAAGTTTCACTTTGATATAGAGGGAAGGGGTATTTTGTCGAAATAGTCAGATATGTTTTGTTTGACGATTGGAAAAATGATTTGTTATAGTGAAATTGTGGTATTGATAGAGCTTGTTGAAACACGAGGATTAAAGCTTAGAAAGCTTGAGGGAGTGTAGGAAAGTACTTACATTCTTAATTGAATCATCATTTCTTGAAAACGTTTACGAAATGGGAAAGAAAAGTACATGGAGAACCTCATTTACTTCGGTTTTCTTGGAATTTTTCTTCAAGTGTTTTTTAAACATGATCTCTGAAAAGCATGCCACGAGATTTTCAAAATGAAAGGGATGTTTAAGTTACATGCAAGGAAAAGTAAAATGGTTTAATGCAGAAAAAGGTTTTGGATTTATTGAGCGTGAAGATGGTGACGATGTATTCGTTCATTTCTCTGCGATCAATGAAGAAGGATTTAAAACGCTTGAAGAAGGTCAAGGTGTTGAATTTGAAATCGTTGAAGGTTCACGCGGACCTCAAGCTTCGAACGTAACAAAAGTATAACAACAACAACGTAAACAAATTTGAATCGTTTTGACCCATTTTTCCTGAGCCATAACATTCAAATCACTGCATATACAAAAGAATTCACACAAGCACTAGCCCGGCTCCCATTTGAGGAGTCCGGGTTTTATTTACACCATACAAAATTGTAAAAATTTAACTGTAGGGCTGGGGTGCCATAACAAAAAGGTAAGGTATTCTGCGATGATTCATTGCAGCTTGAAACTGAAACTAAGAAGTGTAGCTCGTCACAACAACGCGTCATCTTCACGAAAGGCTTGGAATTCGCTGAGTTATCTTAAAAAGTATGGAGTTAATTTAAGCGTTATTGGACACTCTATAAATGAACACAATGTAATATTTAACCATCAGAAGGTTGTGTGTTATAAGAGGAAATTTTACAAAGCTTCAACCACTGTAATATCGGTAGGGGAATCAAGTTCCTGACTTACTGTTCACGGCATTTTTTGTCTACCTCACGCCAATCATAAACGGCAACATTCTTCAGCACGATTAACCGTCATACACTTTATATGAGAGTGACTCATTATTCCATTACAAAATATTCACATTTTCGACATATATTTTTGCTTTTTTCTTATGTTTTAGCAGGAATATATATAGGGTATGAAGAATATTACATACATAACCGAAAGGAGGAGTTTGCTTATGAATTTCAATATTCGTGGCGAAAACCTAGAAATCACTCCAGCACTAAAGGATTACGTAGAAAAAAAGGTAGGCAAACTTGAAAAGTATTTTGATGAACCATTAAAATCTGATGTACACGTCAAAATGAGTGTATTAAACACTGATCAAAAAGTTGAGATTACAATCCCAATGCCAAAGCTGGTACTTCGTGCAGAAGAGAAGCACGCTGATATGTATGCAGCCATCGATTTGGTCATTGAAAAATTAGAACGCCAAATCCGTAAACATAAAACGAAAGTGAACCGTAAATTCAGAGCTGATGACAGCTTAAAGTATATGTTCAAAAATGAGTTAGAGCCATTAGCAGAGGAGGAACCAGAAAGCGATGATTTAGAAATCGTTCGTACGAAGCGATTTGACCTTAAGCCAATGGATACAGAAGAAGCAATTTTACAAATGGACATGTTAGGTCACAACTTCTTCGTCTTCTCAAACTCAGTAAGTGGAGATACAAATGTTGTATACAAACGCCGAGATGGCCGTTACGGCTTAATCGAGCCAGAATAAAATAAGAAGAGGCTGCCAAGCGCAGCCTCTTTTTTTATCAATTTTATTTACCGAAAATATCCATGTGCCAGGCACTTGGATATGGTTTCCATGTGCCTGGTACCTTTACTTGTAAGGGGCTTGGCAAACTGATAAAATGGTGAATAAGTGTTTTAGTAGAATTGACTTGATTTCACATGGGTGGACATGTGAAAGGAAGAATGAGAAACATCTTACATAAACAATCGTTTTACCTATTGAATTTCTAGGCGACTGTCAGTTTAAGGTGCGTGACTTCACATTGATCATAAATCGTGTGTTCGCACTCACATGACACTCGTAAGGACTTATAAACGACGATTCATTAACGTTTTTATGAAAAAATTGATAAGGGAGCAATGTCCGATGTTAGGATTGATAAAAAAGGTCATTGGGGATACTGATGCACGGCATCTGAAAAAACTTCAAAAACGAGTAGACCAAATTGACGCGTTAAAAGATGACATGAAAAAACTGAGTGACGATGATCTCAGAAAGAAGACAGAAGAGTTTAAGGAACGTCACCGTAATGGTGAGTCTTTAGATGATTTAATGCCTGAAGCATTCGCAGTTGTGCGTGAAGGTGCGACTCGATCACTCGGAATGACGCATTACCCTGTTCAGTTACTTGGGGGAATTGTCCTTCATCACGGTGATATTTCTGAGATGAAAACAGGTGAAGGTAAAACGCTCGTTGCAACATTAGCTGTGTACTTAAATGCGATTACAGAAAAAGGGGTACACGTTGTTACAGTAAACGAATACCTTGCTCGTCGTGATGCGGAAGATATGGGTAAACTATATAACTTTCTCGGTTTAACAGTGGGCTTAAACATTTCAGGTTTATCGAAAGAAGAAAAACGTGAAGCTTACCAAGCCGATGTTTTATATGGAACGAACAATGAGTTTGGCTTCGACTATTTACGAGACAACATGGTGCAATATAAAGAACAAATGGTTCAACGTCCTCTTCATTTTGCGATCGTCGATGAGGTTGACTCGATTTTAATTGATGAAGCGCGTACACCGTTAATTATTTCAGGTTCAGCAGAGCGTTCCACGCAGCTATATACTGCGGCCAATTCATTTGTACGTATGCTCGAAGAAGAAGTCGACTACACGTATGATGAAAAAACGAAGAACGTTCAAATTACAGACGAAGGTGTTAGTAAAGCCGAAAGAGCTTTCAATATTGATAACTTATTCGATTCAGAACACGTTCAATTAAATCATCATATTAACCAAGCGTTAAAAGCGCACAAAGTGATGGTCGTTGATGAAGACTATGTTGTACAAGACGGAGAAGTAGTCATCATTGATCAATTTACAGGTCGTCTTATGAGTGGACGTCGTTACAGTGATGGGCTTCACCAAGCAATTGAAGCAAAAGAAGGGCTTGAAATTAAGAAGGAAAGTATGACGCTTGCATCGATTACATTCCAAAACTACTTCCGTATGTACGAAAAATTGTCGGGAATGACAGGTACAGCGAAGACGGAAGAAGAAGAATTCCGAAACATTTACGGTATGAATGTGTACGCTGTTCCAACAAATGAACCGATTGCTCGAAGGGACAACGCTGACTTAATTTTTAAAACAATGGATGCGAAATACCGCGCGATTATTGAAGAAATTGCTGAGTTATATGAAAAAGGACAGCCAGTTCTCGTTGGTACTGTAAACGTTGATACATCTGAGCTTATTTCTTCGATGTTGAAAAAGAAGCGTATACCGCACAACGTGTTAAATGCCAAACACCACGAGCAAGAAGCGGATATCATTGAAAATGCAGGTCAGAAAAAAGCAGTAACAATTGCGACAAATATGGCCGGTCGTGGTACTGATATAAAACTCGGTGATGGCGTAAAAGAACTTGGTGGTTTATACGTCCTTGGTACAGAGCGCCACGAAAGTCGCCGTATCGATAACCAGCTTCGCGGACGTTCTGGTCGTCAAGGTGACCCAGGTATGTCACAATTTTATTTATCGCTTGAAGATACATTGATGCGTCGCTTCGGTTCAGAGAACATGCGAAACATGATGGAAAAGCTCGGGATGGATGAAGATCAACCGATCGAAAGTAAACTCGTTTCACGAGCAGTCGAGCAAGCACAAAAACGAGTTGAAGGGAACAACTTTGACGCTCGTAAACAATTACTTCAATATGATGACGTCATGCGTGAGCAACGTGATGTGATTTATGAACAACGTATGGAAGTGCTTGAATCTGATAATTTACGCTCTGTTGTTGAAAAAATGATTGAATCAACAATCGAAAGAACCGTCGCATCTTATACGCCGGCAGAAGAAGTTCCTGAGGACTGGAACTTACAAGGGATCGTCGATTATGTGAACGCGAATGTCTTCGATGAACATGAAATTGAAGAAAAAGATATTAAAGGTCTTGAACCTGAAGAAATTAATGAACTCATTTGGGACAAAGTTCAAGAAGAGTACAATCGTCGTGAAGAAGAATTCACACCAGAACGTATGCGTGAATTCGAAAAAGTGATTTTATTACGTACGGTTGATACGAAATGGATGAACCATATTGACCAAATGGACCAGCTCCGTCAAGGAATTCATTTACGTGCATACGGTCAAAATGATCCATTACGTGAGTACAAGTTTGAAGGCTTCCAAATGTTCGAAGAAATGGTTGCTTCTATAGAAGAAGAAGTGACACGTTACGCGATGAATGCTCAAATAGAATCCAATCTTGAACGTAAACAAGTTGCTGAAGGAAAAGCGGTTCATAGAAGTACGAATGAAGCGAATGAGCAGAAAAAACGTAAAACGCCATTTAAAAAAGAAAGTACGATCGGAAGAAATGACCCATGTCCATGTGGCTCTGGGAAAAAATATAAACAATGTCACGGACGATAAAGAATTGTTTTTGAAAACGAAGTAACGCACTCTGATGAATAAGAGGCTTTACTCAAGTTTTTCCCAGATTTTAATAGGTGTTTATAACTAGCGGCCTGATATGATGATCATCAGGTCGCTCGCGTGTTAAAGAATATCGTTAGAGGTGAGTGAACAATGGAATTAGTAGAATTAAAACAAGAGCTTTCAAGTATGGCTAAACGACTAGCGGACTTTAGGGGGTCTCTTTGACCTCGAAGAAAAAGAGACACGTATTGCGGAATTAGAAGAGAGAATGGCAGATCCTTCATTTTGGGATGATCAAAATGAAGCACAAAAGGTGATCTCTGAAAACAATGCGTTAAAAGGGATGGCAAATACGTATCGTGATCTTGAAGCAGCACATGAGGATCTCGAAGTTTCCTATGAACTTGTCAAAGAAGAAGGAGATCAGGAGCTTGCTGCAGAGCTTGAAGAAGGGGTAAAAGAACTTGTGGAAAAGTTGAACGAGTTTGAATTACTTCTACTTTTAAGCGAACCACACGACCAAAACAGTGCGATCTTAGAATTGCACCCAGGTGCAGGTGGTACAGAATCACAAGATTGGGCTTCGATGCTTCTACGTATGTACACGCGTTGGGCAGAATCGAGAGACTTTAAAGTCGAAACGCTTGACTACTTACCTGGAGATGAAGCGGGTGTGAAGAGCGTGACGCTTCTTATAAAAGGGCATAATGCTTACGGGTATTTAAAGGCGGAAAAAGGGGTTCACCGACTCGTACGTATTTCGCCATTTGATTCATCAGGAAGAAGACATACATCGTTCGTTTCTTGTGAAGTCATGCCAGAGCTTGATGATAATGTCGAAGTTGAAATTTCAACAGATGAATTGAAGATTGATACGTATCGCTCAAGTGGTGCGGGTGGTCAGCACGTGAATACGACTGACTCTGCCGTACGAATTACACACCTACCGACAAATACGGTCGTGACGTGTCAATCTGAGCGGTCGCAAATTAAAAACCGTGAAAAAGCAATGAAAATGTTAAAAGCAAAGCTTTATCAACTAGAATTAGAAAAACAAAAACAAGAACTTGATGAAATTCGTGGTGAGCAATCGGATATCGGCTGGGGAAGCCAAATTCGTTCATACGTGTTCCATCCATATAATATGGTAAAAGATCACCGTACGAATTATGAAACAGGTAATACGCAATCTGTTATGGACGGGGAACTAGATCCGTTTATCGATGCATATCTGCGTTCAAAAATAAATTAATGCTAAAAGAGGTGCCATCTTGGCATCTCTTTTTCACTCTGATTACTTCTAGTTACCCTAACTCCGCTTTTATGTACCTTTTGTAACCTCATAAAATTCCTAGGTACCTGGCACTTTTGGGGGTGGAAATCATATAGGGATGATATAGGGAAAAACTTAAAAGTCATATGGATTAAATCAAAGCTGAGTGATTGAGTGTAAGTGAAGATTGATGAAAGTTTATTATGGCACGTAAATAAAATGGATATCATGCCCTTTTATCCTGCTAAAGCGTTAATATGACTGCGTTTACACCTTTTGAGGTTGGTGATATACTACTTTAGGGTTTGTCGAAGCGTGGCTATTTTTGAATGATTATTGGCCTTTATTTACATAATAATGTGAAATCATCTTCCTACTTTTGATAACCACGGTGTTCGAAAATCTTATGAATGATACATATTTAAAGGAAAACAGGTGATCATGAATAATGATGAAGCAAATGCAGCGTAGACTTGACAGTCAGCCATTAAATCCAGTACAGCAAACGATTTTTGAATTTGGCCATGTATTTTTAGGTTCAGCGATTGTTGCTATTGCCTTTAATATCTTTTTACTGCCAAATCAAATCGCATCTGGCGGCGTTTCAGGTATTTCAACATTGCTAATGTATACATTTGGTTTTGAACCAGCATTTACGCAATGGGCATTTAATATTCCCTTGTTTATAGCTGGGGTCCTTCTACTAGGGGGAAGTTTAGTCGGAAGTATTTTATATGGAGCAAAGACATTAACAGGAACGCTCTTTTTACCACTCGTAGTTTATCTTACTCGTCATCTAGAGCCAGCAACATTGGACCCACTCCTTGCCGCTATTTTTGGAGGGATCGGTGTTGGACTCGGGTTAGGAATTGTCTTTCGCTCGAATTCATCAACTGGTGGCACCGATTTAGCAGCACAAATCATTAACAAATATACAGGGATGTCATTAGGTGTTTGTGTATTTTTAATGGATGGGCTCGTCGTAATCTCGTCCGCGTTTGTTTTTGGTTTTGAATTTGCACTGTACGCACTCATCGGTTTATTCATTACCGGAAAAACAATTGACCTTGTACAAATAGGTTTTGGATATTCGAAAATGGCAATCATCATTTCTGAGTATGAGGAAGAAGTGAAACAAGGTTTATTAACACAAGTTGACCGAGGCGTGACAAAGCTTTCAGGGTATGGCGGTTATACGAATCATGAAAAACCAGTTTTAATGTGTGTGGTCGGTCGAAATGAAGTCACAAAATTGAAACAAATTGTTCAAACAATTGACCCATCTGCGTTTGTCATCGTTACGAACGCATCTGAAGTACACGGAAAGGGTTTCAAAAAACAATGAATAGGTTATAATATGGTTGGAACACAATTAGCAAAACGTTCCAATTATCAAAAAACTTTGAGGAGGGTTTAACATGAAGAAGTTACTAGCAGCAACGTTGGGGGCAGTGCTAGTCCTAGGAGCTTGTGGAGGTGCAGATGAGCCAGCGCCAGAAGAACCGGCAGACGATACAGGTACTGAAGAAACAGCAGGAGATGCTACATATGATGCTGCCAATGGTGAGTCAGTTTATCAGCAAAGTTGCGTAGCATGCCACGGTGGGAACCTTGAAGGTGCTTCGGGACCAGGGTTAGAAGGTCTTACTTATGATGCAGTTATGACAGCAATCGAAGAAGGCCCAGGGACGATGCCAGCAGGCTTAGTAGAAGGCCAAGATGCTGAAGACGTTTCAGCTTGGATTGCAGATCAATAAAACGAAAATCAATGAACAGTGTTCCTTATATGGGGGCACTGTTTTTTTTGTTTTTATACGGCAATTCCGTATGGAAAAATAAACTAGATGCTAGAAACTTGGTTTATTTTCCCATATAGTGTTACAAAACGTTACTCATTATGCTATGAATGAAATGAAATTGTAAAAAAATATTGCTTAACTTGTCTACTTTTGGTGATATAATGTGTAAGTGAAATAGTTTTGTAGATTTATGAGAGTTTTCTTTGAAATAGATGCTACTATTAATGGATGAATTGACATAAATATTCATAATTCGCACGGAGAAATATTCGATATTTAACTATTACTAAACCACAATTCGCACCACGATCTGTTAACCTTTCGAGTGTTACAACTTAGACTAACTGAAAATAGGAAGTGATATTGTTGATTAGTATGAAGGATGTTTGGAAAACTTACCCAAATGGGGTAATGGCTATAAATGGCATTGATGTTACGATCGATAAAGGAGAATTTGTTTACGTTGTAGGTCCTAGTGGGGCTGGTAAATCTACCTTTATTAAGATGATGTACCGTGAAGAAAAGCCAACTCGCGGTGAAATCATGATAGACGGGAAAAACTTGACAAAAGTAAAAGAACGACACATTCCTTACTTACGGAGAAATATGGGCGTTGTCTTCCAAGACTTTAAGTTATTACCCTCATTAACGGTGTTTGAAAACATCGCCTTTGCAATGGAAGTAATAGAAGAAAGTAAAACAACAATCCGAAAACGTGTCATGAATGTGCTAGACATTGTTCGTCTAAAAAATAAAGCACGTTTCCTTCCTCATGAAATTTCTGGGGGAGAACAACAGCGTGTCGCGATTGCTCGAGCGATCGTCAATAATCCAGCCGTTTTAATTGCCGATGAGCCGACTGGAAACTTAGATCCTGAAACATCATGGGAAATCATGCACATTTTAGAAGAAATCAATGACCGTGGAACAACGATTGTCATGGCTACTCATAACAAAGATATTGTTAATACAATGCGAAAAAGAGTAATTGCTGTCGAAAATGGCAGAATTGCGCGTGATGAAGTGAGGGGTGAATACGGCTATGAAAGGTAGAACCCTCTTTCGTCATATAAAGGAAGGCGGTAAAAATATCGGCCGAAATGGATGGATGACTTTTGCATCTGTCAGTGCTGTAACTGTCATGTTATTTGTTGTTGGTGCTTTCTTACTACTAATAATGAATATTAATCACTTTGCATCTTCCTTAGAAGAAGATGTAGAAGTACAAGTATTTATTGATTTAACTGCATCTGAAGAACAACAAGAAGAACTGAAAGATGAACTTACAGGAATAGGTGGAATAGAGGAAATAACCTATGTATCAAAAGATGAAGGTCTTGATATATTTATTGATAGTTTAGGGGAGCAAGGAGAGTTTTTTGAAACACTCCGAGATGAGAATCCGTTGAATGATAAATTTGTTATCCGTGCGGAAGATCCTCAAGAAACTGTCTATATTGCTAGTGAGGTAGAAGAATTATCTCACGTAGAGACGGTTGAATATGGACAAGACATCTTTGACCAACTCTTTGCTGCTACTGATTTAATTCGTCTTGTCGGCATTATTTTAATTGCAGGATTAATGTTCACAGCGATGTTCCTAATCGCCAATACAATAAAAATCACAATCATTGCTAGAAAACGTGAAATTCAGATTATGAAACTTGTAGGAGCTACAAATTGGTTTATTCGTTGGCCATTCTTTATTGAAGGGCTTCTGCTAGGTGTTTTAGGTGCGGTCATTCCTATCAGTCTACTAACTTATGGTTACATTCACTTTTACGATTCGATTGGAAAACAAACGGGTCTTGACTTCTTCGAGTTTTTACCTGTGTACCCATTAACATTACAAATGGCATTGCTGCTACTTGGGATCGGTGCTTTTGTAGGTGTATGGGGAAGTATTATGAGTGTTCGTAAATTCTTAAAAGTTTAAATGATTAAATCATGACAGAGTTAAATGACAAAATTAGACAATTTCCGCGGAAATACTAAGATGTCGCAAGGGGGAAACGAGATGAATCGGAGACTGTTCATAGTGTCTCTAGCCTTGCTGGTTGCGTTCTCAACATTGTTGGGAACGAACCAGTTGCTTTCAGTTGAAGCGAATACAGGGCAGGATCTAGAGGATAAAATCGACAACTATCAGCAGCAGCAAAGTGACAAAGAGCGTGAAGCAAGAGAAACTGAAGAAGAGTTGCAAAAAGTAGAAGAAGAAATTCAAGAAGTAAATGCAGAGATTCGTCAATTGGATGAGGATACCGCAAGAACAAATGCCAATATCCGAGACAAACAAGCAGAAATTGATGCTACGAATGAAAGAATTGAAGATTTAAGAGAAAGAATTATAGAACTGCAAGAAAGAATTGCAGAACGTGATGAGTTATTAAAGGACCGCGTTCGCTCCATGTACCAAAACGGTGGATCTATCAATTACATAGAAGTAATTTTAGGGGCGCAAAGTTTTGGTGATTTGATTGAGCGTGTTTCAGCATTAAATATGATTGCTCAGCAAGATCAAAATATCCTTGAGCAACATGTTGCAGATATGGAAGAACTAGAAAAAGCTAAGCAACTTCTAGAAGATGAATTAGCATCACTAGAAGCTCAAATGGCTGAACTTGAGAGTTTAAGAGAAAAATTGGAACAACAGCGTGATGAAAAAGAACGTTTAATGAACACGTTAGAACAGAAAGAATCTAGTTTAGCAGACAAGATTATTGGGCTAGAAGAAGAACAAGAGATTTTAGCAGCTCAGGAGGCAGCAGCTAAACAAGAATTAGCAGAATGGGAAGAAGAACAGCGGCGTATTGAAGAAGAAAGAAAGCGTCAAGAAGAAGAACGTAAACGTCAAGAACAGAATAATAACCAAAATAACAATAGTACTAACGACAATTCTGTAAATAGTACACCGAATAATTCAGGAACCTTAATGCGTCCTGCAACAGGAAGGATTACTTCTGGATATGGTCCGAGGTGGGGGAGAGTCCACCATGGGATCGATATAGGCTTAGGTGGAAGAAGTAACGTGGAAGTTGTTGCAGCAGAAGCAGGAATAGTTGTTCGTTCCTACTACTCAGCAAGTTACGGTAATACCGTGTTAATTCGCCATAATGTTAATGGACAAACCATTACGACATTGTATGCTCACCTAGAAAATCGTGCTGTCAGTGATGGTGAGCGTGTGAGTCGAGGTCAATTCCTAGGTTATATGGGGAATACAGGTCGTTCAACAGGACCACACCTTCACTTTGAAGTGCATGAAGGGAATTGGAATGCAGCAAAATCGAACTCTGTTAACCCAATGAATTATATTAACTAAAACTACGATGAAAAAGATCACTAAGAATGAGGTCATCTCCCTCAATTCTAGTGATCTTTTTATTTTTTAGTAAGCTCAAAAAATAGAGTTCACAAGAAGGAAAAGTCATACACATAACATTTTATTTAATCACACATAATAAAGGTTGTTTTTTACTAGCACTTTGAGAATGTAGGAAATTTTAGCACTGGTGCTTATACTTGGCGTAACTAAATTTTTTTGGTGGATTACGGTTATCGGTTAAAAACGTGATGTCTATTCCAACTCCGGTACTAACAAGCCCGATTCGTAGCGACTATTTAGCTCGGCAGACTCGTAGCAGTTTGCAATATTTCTTTGAAGTGGTGTTGTTCGTCGCAATTAAGCCTCTAACTACGTCTAGAACTTCAATTCCGGAGACATGTTCTCTTTATCCGACAAAATTTACGATAGTTAATAGTGTAACGGGCACAATGACGTTCGCCACTACGACTTTGCGATAAGCCAAGTTTTGTTGTAAATATAATATACATAATGAAATGAATAGATGTGCTTCATTCATAATGAAGATTTTGGTATGATAAAGACAACATTAACAGGCTGAAGTTAGCGTGTTTTTGAATGTGTATGCGCTAATTGTAAATTACTAGTCAATCTGTTACGCTATGTTTACTTGTTTTTACTATGGGAAAAGTATATGTTTTTTTATAAGTAACCAATGCATAACAATGAATGAATAGAAAGTGAAGAGTAGAAGATGAGGTGAGTCCATGAATAATAACAAAGCAATTCTCCCAATTGTCATTATCATTTCACTTTTAGTTGGAGCAGGTGGAATGTATGCTGGCGTTCAATTTGCTGAAGGGAATCAAGCAGAGCCAGTGATCGAACAAATTAGTGAAGACGAACTGACTGAGGCAGATTCAAGTGATGAAGAACAAACAGAACCGACTATTTCTACAGAGGAGCAAATGGAAAAGTTCCAAAAAACGTACGAAATGGTATTGAGTCGTTATGTTGATGATTTAGATGAATCGGAGTTACTTGAAGGAGCAATTAACGGTATGCTCGAAAGCTTGGATGACCCATATTCTGTCTATATGGACCAAGAAACAGCACAAGAGTTTATGGAATCACTCGATTCTTCCTTTGAAGGTATTGGTGCTGAAGTAAGTATGACAAATGGGAAAGTGACAATTGTCGCGCCATTTAGAGATTCACCTGCAGAAAAAGCTGGACTACGTCCAAATGACCAAATTATTAAAGTAGATGGCGAGGACATTGAGGGCTTATCGTTATATGATGCTGTACTGCAGATTCGTGGAGAAAAAGGAACGACCGTGACTTTAACGGTTCAGCGTCCAGGTGTAAATGATCTATTAGATTTTGATGTTGTTCGTGATGAGATCCCAATAGAAACGGTTTATAGCGATGTTGTCGAAGAAAATGGTAACCGAATTGGTGTCATTGAATTAACATCGTTTTCAACTAACACATCGCAACGATTTGAAGAAGAATTAACGCAACTTGAAAGTGAAGGCATTGATGGCTTAATCATCGATGTACGCGGAAACCCAGGCGGTTTTCTACAAAGTGTAGAGGAAATAGGGAACCTTATTATTCCGGGTGGAGAGCCTGTTGTACAAATTGAAAATCGAGATGGTGAACGGGTCAGACATATTTCAAGTTTGCAGGAAGATAAAGACTATCCGATGGTTGCTCTCATTAATGAGGGGAGTGCCTCTGCATCAGAAATTTTATCAGCTGCAATGAAAGAAGCTGGCGGGCATGAAGTTATTGGTAGATCAACTTTTGGTAAAGGAACGGTGCAACAAACATTGCAAATAGGGGACGGTAGTGAATTAAAATTAACCATTTATAAATGGCTTACTTCTGATGGCAACTTTATAAATGAAGAAGGTGTTCAGCCAACGATTGAGGTCGATCAACCTGACTTTTTCTACGTCTCACCAATCAATGTTAATGAAGAACCATTAACATTTGATATGAACAATGATCAAATTAAAAATGCACAAACAATGCTTGATGGTTTAGGGTATGATCCAGGGCGATTAGATGGATATTTCGGTGAGAAAACGGAAGATGCCGTGCGTAGCTTCCAAGCGGATGAAGGTTTGGAAGAAACAGGCGAGATCAATGAAGAAACGGCAGAATTTATTCAAAAACGAGTATTTGAAGCTGTTCAAGATCGTGAATATGACAATCAGTTTAAAAAAGCGATTGAAGTGCTTACGCAATAACAAATGTTTAGGAGACCTGACCATAGGTCTCCTTTTCGTTTTCTCCCCTTAAAAAACTAAGGTGATCATTCCGAATTTTTAAACATTCGTCTAGTTTATGAAAAAAAGCACTTTTCTTTTTCTTAATTTGTTTTACAATGAAAGGAAGAACAATTCGGGAAGTGTCTTTTTAAAGAGGTAAGAATATAAATTTTAATTTCAGGGAAATTGTTTAGTCTAAGGTGCCTTGCGTTTTTTCTTAATAGACAAGCATACAGCACATCATTTGAGGAGGGATAGGTTTGGAAGTCATAGGCTTGGAAGTGTTAAAAGCTATTGGACAGTTTTTTATTCATCCCTTAACGTACATATTTTTTCTTGCGGTTCTTTGGCTTGGTACTCGCCGTGTGAAGAGGGAAAGAGAAGATTTTCATACACGTGTTTATGATTTTATACATGAAGTGACGTTTCCACTACTAGTCGGGCTAGTTAGTGCCGTAGCAGTTTCGATCGTTGTAATGACTGTTGGGATTGTCATTCCAGTTGGAATGCTTGTTTTGTTAATGACTTTATGGGGGCTACTTCTTCCATTTAGACAAGTAAGATGGTTAAGTATGACAACGATCGGTTCGGTTGCGATGTTATTAATATTTGTGCTTCCAGAAGGTGGAACACCGTATTCACTATTAAATACATGGTTAATCGATATTCATAATATGAACATGGTTGGATTTGCATGGTTACTTGTGATTTTGTTTACAGCAGAAGCAATTCTTCATCTTGCACAAGGTTGGAAAAGTACAACACCAGCATTAAGTAAAAGTACAAGAGGAAAAACAGTCGGTATTCATAAAGTGGATCGACTTTGGTTTTTACCGATTTTTCTTCTCGTTCCTGCAGGTGCAATTTCCTATTACGAGTGGTGGCCGCTCTTTTCGCCGTCCGGAACTGAAAGTGCAGGTCTTCTGCTTGTCCCATTTGTATTAACGTGCCAAGTTGCCGTACAGAGCCAATTTCCGAAAGACGGAATTAAAATCTATGGGAAACGATTATTACTTTTAAGTATGATTTCCATTGTCGTTGCTGTATGTGCAATTTTTTGGCCTATTTTAGCTCCTGTCGTTGCTGCAACGATTTTGCTGTTAAAAGAAGGATTGTACGTATGGTATCACTCTGTTGACCGTCGTCGTAACAGCATGTTTAGCAATCATGCAGAAGGGTTAGTTGTACTTGGTGTTCTTCCGTACTCAACAGCTGATAAGATGAACATTGAAGTTGGAGAAGTGATTTCGAAAGTAAATGGTTACGAAGTGAATTCACAGCGTGAACTTTATGAAGCGCTCCAAATGAGTCCAGCATACTGTAAATTAGAAGTGATTGACCAAGAAGGAGAAATTAGGTTTACGCAATCTTCAAGGTATGAAGGAGATCACCATCAAGTAGGGTTATTATTTATTCCAGATGATCCATATGGAAACTTGTCACCTCGTGCATTACGCTCTTCTGTCGTGATTTATAAAGATCGTGAAGGTACAAAAGTTGAGGGCGAAGGGTTTGACGAAGTTGCATCGTCTGAAGAAGAACAACAACCAATAAGTGAAAAAGAAACGGAAGCTCACGATAAACTTATCGAAAATAACGGGAATATTGACGTTCCTCAAACTGAAAAGGATAACGAAGTTGCTAGTGAAGAAGAGGTTCAAGTAGAGCCATTTGAGGAAGTGGCAGCAACGACCGAAGACAATGAAGAGGTTTTAGTAGATAAAGAGATAGAGTCCTCACAAGAAGAGGCAAACAGTAATGAAGAAAAAGTAAAACTTTTTTCTAATGAGGAAGAAGCAAAGCAATTAAATGAATCGTTAGCAGAAGATGTATCAAAACCGACACCTACTGTGCAAGATGAGGCTCCATACGGACAAGCATCTGGGTTATCAGCTTTTTACGAAGAGTTTCGAAAAAGTAAACCTTCAAAAGATCAATGGAAACAAGATGCATCTGACGGAGCAAGTGAAACGGAAGAGAATGACGATAAAAAGAGTTAGTAAATCACCGCATACACTGCAAGGTTTACAAAGTATATAAACGAAACGTAAAGTCGCCTGAGGAGCTATATTCCAGAGGCGGCTTTCTTTATTGAATACCTTTATACTTTTTTCCTTGAAGGGACGACATAGTACGAATGTATGTTCGTTATTTTTCATTTATGTGTTATAATGATACACAAAGGTTAAGAATGGGTAATAAAGGTAATATGACCGAGCTCGTTACTTGCATTTTAGAGCTACGTTCGTAATGATAGATACAAGGAAAAGAGAAATGAAACTCGATATTTTCTACTTTATATTAATAATAGTGATTAACAATAGACGAAAAGCTTCTTACTAATTTTTAAAACGAGGGGGTACAGTCATAATGGAACAACCGATGGTCAATACATTTGATTTACACTCCAAATATTCACCTCAAGGAGATCAGCCGAAAGCGATCTCAGAGCTCGTCAAAGGAGTGAATGAAGAAAAGAGATTTCAAACGTTACTTGGAGCGACAGGGACAGGTAAAACATTTACGGTTTCTAACGTCATTAAAGAAGTGAACAAACCGACACTCGTTATTGCCCATAACAAAACATTAGCGGGGCAGCTCTACAGTGAGTTTAAAGAATTTTTCCCGAACAACGCTGTAGAATACTTTGTAAGCTACTATGATTACTACCAGCCAGAAGCATATATTCCACAATCTGATACGTACATAGAGAAAGATGCAAGCATTAATGACGAAATTGATAAGTTACGTCACTCAGCTACAAGTTCACTCTTTGAAAGAAACGATGTCATTATCGTCGCAAGTGTATCGTGTATATACGGTTTAGGTTCGCCTTCAGAATATCGTGATTTAGTTGTTTCGTTGCGTACAGGAATGGAGATTGAACGAAATGATCTTCTACGTAATCTCGTAGACGTGCAATACGAGAGAAACGACATTAATTTTACTCGTGGAACGTTTCGTGTTCGTGGAGATGTCGTTGAAATTTTCCCAGCATCAAGAGATGAACATTGTCTTCGTGTGGAATTTTTCGGTGATGAAATCGACCGAATTACAGAAGTGGACGCTCTAACTGGTGAGGTACTAGGTGAACGAAATCATGCCGCGATTTTCCCAGCTTCTCACTTCGTTACGCGTGAGGAAAAACTAAAACGTGCGATCGTAAACATTGAAAAAGAATTAGAAGAGCGTTTAGCAGATTTGAACGACAAAGGAAAACTCCTAGAAGCACAGCGACTTGAGCAGCGGACAAGGTACGACATCGAAATGATGCAAGAAATGGGATATTGTTCTGGGATCGAGAACTATTCAAGACATTTGACGTTTCGAGAAGCTGGAGCAACGCCTTATACATTATTAGACTTCTTCCCAGATGATTTTCTTATTGTCGTCGATGAATCGCATGTGACGTTACCACAAGTACGTGGGATGTACAATGGTGACCAAGCTAGAAAAGGCGTGCTTGTCGACCACGGGTTCCGTCTCCCTTCAGCAAAAGATAATCGACCGTTGAAATTTGAAGAGTTTGAAAAGCATATTTCACAAACAATTTTTGTTTCAGCAACACCAGGACCGTACGAACTAGAAAAGTGTCCAACTGTTGTCGAACAAATTATTCGTCCGACTGGGCTACTTGATCCATCAATCGATGTTCGTCCGATCGAAGGGCAAATTGACGACCTCATCGAAGAAATCCGTGTTCGAAAAGAACGTAAGGAACGTGTTCTTGTGACAACGTTAACGAAGAAAATGTCTGAGGATTTAACGGATTACTTTAAAGAAATCGGTATTCGTGTGAAGTATTTACATTCTGATATTAAAACGTTAGAACGAATTCAAATCCTTCGCGACTTACGACTCGGAGAATTTGATGTTCTCGTCGGAATTAACCTTTTAAGAGAAGGACTTGATATTCCAGAAGTATCACTAGTCGCTATTCTCGATGCGGATAAAGAAGGCTTCTTAAGAGCAGAGCGTTCGCTAATCCAAACGATGGGGCGTGCTGCACGTAATGCGAATGGACACGTGATTATGTACGCTGATAAAATGACAAAATCAATGAACATTGCGATAGAAGAGACGAAACGCCGTCGTTCCATTCAAAAAGAATTTAATGAGAAACATGGCATAACGCCTCAAACGATTCAAAAAGCAGTGCCAGAACTTATCCAAGCAACATTTGCAGCTGAAGATGAAGAAACGTATGATGTAAAAGAAGTTGCGAAAGCCGAGAAGATGAGTAAGAAAGATCGCGAGAAGGTTATTGAACGAATGGAAGCAGAAATGAAAGAAGCAGCGAAAGGTCTCGACTTCGAACGTGCCGCCGAGTTACGAGATGTCATTATTGAATTAAAAGCAGGAGGATGAAACTGATCATGACTCAACAAAATATCGTTGTTAAAGGGGCGAGGTCCCACAATTTAAAAAATATTGATGTGACGATTCCGAGAAATAATCTAGTCGTTTTAACTGGTTTATCTGGATCAGGAAAGTCATCACTTGCTTTCGATACGATTTACGCAGAAGGGCAACGCAGGTATGTTGAATCGCTGTCTGCTTATGCTCGTCAATTTTTAGGACAGATGGACAAGCCAGATGTTGATACAATTGAAGGACTGTCACCGGCCATTTCGATCGACCAAAAAACAACAAGTAGAAACCCACGTTCAACCGTGGGGACCGTTACCGAAATTTACGATTATTTACGACTTCTTTTTGCTCGTGTCGGAAGACCAATTTGTCCTAAACATGGAGTTGAAATAAGCTCACAAACGGTCCAGCAAATGGTAGATCGCATGACGGCTTACCCTGAGCGAACGAAAATGCAGATTCTTGCCCCTGTTGTATCAGGTCGTAAAGGGACACATGTGAAAGTGCTTGAAGATATAAAAAAACAAGGTTTTGTTCGTATACGTGTTAATGGTGAAATGCGCGAAGCAGCGGAAGAAATCGAACTTGATAAAAATAAAAAGCATAATATCGAAGTGGTCGTTGATCGGATTGTGATCAAAGAGGGAGTTGAATCGCGTTTAGCCGACTCGATAGAAACGGCATTAAATTTAGCAGACGGTAGAGCGATGGTCGATGTGATTGGCGAAGAAGAGCTGTTATTTAGTCAAAAACATGCCTGCCCTCACTGTGGTTTTTCGATTGGTGAACTAGAGCCACGGATGTTTTCTTTTAACAGTCCATTTGGCGCTTGTCAGTCTTGTGATGGTTTAGGAAGTAAACTTGAGGTAGACTTAGAGCTCGTTGTTCCTGATTGGAGCAAGGCGCTTAATGAACATGCAATTGCTCCTTGGGTACCGACGAGCTCACAATACTACCCGCAGTTATTGAAAAGTGTTTGTGAGCATTATGGAATTGATATGGACGTCCCTGTCGAGAACCTTCCAAAACATCAAATCGATAAAGTTTTGTATGGAAGCGGGAATGAGAAAATCTACTTCTATTATGAAAACGAATTTGGTCAAGTAAGAGAAAAAGAAATTTACTTCGAAGGTGTGGTTCACAATATATCACGTCGATATCATGAAACAGCGTCGGATTATATACGCGAGCAAATGGAAGGATATATGGCGCAAAAGCCTTGTCCGACATGTAAAAGTCACCGTCTTCGAAAAGAATCGCTTGCTGTGAAAGTAGACGGTCAACATATTGGGGAAGTGACAAAGCTATCTGTAAAGGATGCCAAAGTATTTTTTTCACAACTTGAATTGACCGATAAGGAACTTGCCATTGCTCGTATGATTCTAAGAGAGATTGAAGAAAGACTAGGCTTTTTAGTAAATGTCGGATTAGAGTATTTGACCTTATCACGGTCTGCTGGAACTCTTTCCGGAGGTGAGGCGCAGCGAATCCGCTTAGCAACGCAAATCGGTTCCTCACTCATGGGCGTTCTCTATATTCTTGATGAACCTTCGATAGGACTTCACCAGCGTGATAATACTCGGTTGATTCGAACGTTAGAAAAAATGCGTGACCTCGGCAACACATTAATTGTCGTTGAGCATGATGAAGATACAATGCTTGCTGCGGATCATATTATTGATGTCGGTCCTGGAGCAGGAGTTCACGGTGGGGAAGTGATCGCAGAAGGTTCACCGAACGAAGTTATGAAAGACGAGAATTCGTTAACGGGACAGTTTTTGTCTGGGAAGAAATTTATTCCTCTACCTGTTGAAAGGCGGAAACCAGATGGTCGAAAACTATCGATCAAAGGGGCCGAAGAGAACAACTTACAAAAAACAAGTGTAGACTTACCGTTAGGTGTGTTCGTTGCTGTAACGGGCGTTTCCGGATCAGGAAAGAGTACCTTAATTAACGATATCCTATATAAATCACTTGCTCAAAAACTAACGACTGCAAAAGATAAGCCAGGTAAACATAAAAAAATTGAAGGTATTGAACACCTCGAAAAAGTCGTTGACATTGATCAATCACCAATCGGGCGTACACCACGGTCAAACCCAGCAACGTATACAGGCGTTTTTGATGATGTTCGCGATGTGTTTGCGATGACAAATGAAGCAAAGGTTCGTGGGTATAAGAAAGGACGTTTTAGTTTTAACGTAAAAGGCGGTCGCTGTGAAGCTTGCCGTGGTGACGGAATTATTAAAATCGAGATGCACTTCTTGCCGGACGTGTACGTCCCTTGTGAAGAATGTGATGGGAAACGATACAATCGTGAAACGCTCGACGTGAATTATAAAGGAAAAACGATTGCTGATGTGTTAAGTATGACAGTGGAAGATGCGTTAAGTTTCTTTGAAAATATTCCGCGTATTAAGCGAAAAGTTCAAACGTTGTATGATGTCGGTTTAGGGTACATGACGCTTGGTCAGCCAGCGACGACCCTATCTGGTGGTGAGGCACAAAGAGTGAAGCTTGCCTCTCAGCTACATCGCAGGTCAAATGGTAAAACTCTTTATATTTTAGATGAACCAACAACTGGACTTCACGTAGCAGACATTGACCGACTTTTAAACGTACTCCAACGACTTGTCGAAAATGGAGATACCGTGTTAGTCATTGAGCATAATTTGGATGTGGTCAAGACTGTAGACTATGTTGTAGACCTCGGACCTGAGGGCGGCGATAAAGGTGGTAAGCTTGTTGCACAAGGAACACCAGAAGAAGTCTCTGAAGTGGATGGGTCTTATACTGGTCAATATTTAAAACCAATCTTAGAGCGTGAGCGAAAAAGAATGGAGAAAAGGTTACAAGAAAAGGAAAACGTGCAAACAACTTCATGAAAATGAATATATTATAAGACTGCTTAAGAACGTGTCAGTGTACCTCAATGATGGAAAATAAGGTGAAATCGTAGTGATTGATCTTATCTTTTTCTCTGAAAGTACCTGGCACTACTTTTTTTGCCATGAGCTTTTCATTGGACTGACCTAGTTTTCCTACGTCTCAAGTCTTAGAAAAAAATCGAATTTGCGACGGTTTTCACATAAAGTGTGAAACCTTTATAATGAACATACGTTAAATATAGTATTGGAAGAAACGATGAAGGAATCACTTCACAACTTGGAATATATGAACATGCATTATAACGAATTCATGAGGAGGAGAAAGGGATGCAAGAAGAAAGAAAGAAAATTTTACAAATGATTGAAGACGGCAAAATATCTGCAGATGAAGGTGTGGATTTACTGAATGCTCTAAAGGAAACTGAAAAGGAAAAACATGGAGCGAAAAGTGACAAGGGATCAGAAACGGAAGAACAGTCGCTTTCACGTGATGTTGACTGGGAAAAAGGCACTGGGTACCGACAAACAGAACAAAAAGTCAGTTCCTTTGCTTCGAAGTTTACAGATTTCATTGAAGATGCTGTTCAAAAAATTAAAGAGTTTGACCTTGATTTCAATTTCGGATCTTCTGTTGAAATTCAGCACATTTTTCAGCATAAAGAGGCAACGGTAAGACATGCCGATATTTCTATCGAAAATGGCAGTATCACTTTCCGCCCGTGGGAAGAAGATGATATTCGAGTCGAGTGTAATGTGAAGGTGTACAAAGTGCGCGATTCAGACGAAGCGCGTCGTCATTTTTTAGATGAAGTCGTTTTTGATTTATCAAATGAAAAGCTTCGTTTAGAATCACGAAAAAAATCAATGAAAGTAAATACCATTGTTTATGTTCCAAAGAAAGACTTAGAACGATTAAAACTGTATGCGTTTAACGGGAAGTTAACAGGGGAACATGTCTCAGTAAAGAAGTTTGAAGCGCAAACCGTTAACGGTCGAATTAGCTTTGATGAAGTTGAGGCTGAAGACGTTCGCTTAGAAACGGTCAATGGGACCATTTCAATTAGCAAGCTTCAATCTGAACATTGTGATGCGAAAACAGTAAACGGGACGGTTGCGATTAGTGCAGCAAAAGGTGATATTGATGCCGAAACGTTAAATGGCACAATCAATTATAAGCTACTTAAGCCAAGTAATAGTCGAGCGTACTTAAAGACGACGACAGGAAGTGTGACATTTACGGTTCCAGAAAACGTGAAAACAGAAGGTGAGCTAAAAACGACAGTTGGTGGCATTCACTGTGACTTACCAAACGTATCTGTTATTGATGAGAAAAAAGAGATTGCAAGTAAGAAGATGACATTTTTATCAAATAGGGATGAGGAATCAGCATCTGTGTATATAGAAGCAGAAGCAACAACAGGGTCAATTACAGTAAGAAATTAACTGGCAGAAAATCTCGCCCTATGGTGAATGAAAAAAAGTATGTGACAGAAAAGGATGTCGCACTTGTGCCTTGAGGTGAAAGCGAGTGGACCAAAGCGAATGATTCATTATTCAACTCTTTTCAGGATCGAAGCTGTGTTGTTCGTATAAATTCACCAACTCTCTATTTTAAGGAGAGCTAGAGACTTGTAAAATTATGTTTTATGCCGGTTCGCGTGATAAAAATGAGTGAAAAGGACAAATTAGGTGTGATTGCGAAAGGAGTGGTCTTATGAAACGACTATACCGTACAGTTGATGATAGAAAAATCGCTGGAGTTTGCGGCGGACTTGGGAAGTATTTTAATATCGATCCGACTGTTGTACGAATTCTTGCATTAGTATTGATGATTGTTACAGCGGTTGCTCCCGTTGTTATTGGTTATTTCATCGGTGTTTTCGTTATGCCAAATGAAACGGAAGCTTACGACTGATGAGTTGGCTTATTCAACTTGTTGTTAATGCCGTTGTCCTTCTTATCATTGCCCATTTCTTTCAAGGGGTCCATGTTGAAGGTTTTACAGCGGCATTGATTGCAAGCTTTATTCTCGCGATCGTCAATGTGATTGTAAAACCGATTCTTGTTGTTCTGACGTTGCCAATTACGGTATTGACACTTGGACTATTCCTCTTTGTCATTAATGCGATCACTTTAATGCTTACATCAGCGTTTATGGGAGACAGCTTTGTTATCGATGGATTTGGGATCGCGATTTTAGCAGCAATCATCTTTGCAATTTTGAGTGCACTCATCCATTCATTTATTGTCGATCCACTAACTAAAAGATAGTTGATCAAATGCTTGCGTTTGCGCCAGCATTTTTTTACATATTTTTTCACAAAATTGTGCGGGACCTGGTCCCGCACAATTTTGTGAAAAAGGAACAGATTTGGGTTCTGGAATATTTGTGATAAAATAAATGCGATTCAATTGTGGTGAAGATGCTATGAATAAATCATACATACAGGAGGGGCTTATAATGGCCAAAATTACTGCGAAAGACTTGATGACACAATTTGACCTAACGTTATTGAATAACAATGAAGAGGTTGTTTTTCGTCCGATTTCTACGAGCGATATTTCTCGCCCTGGTATGGAAATGGCCGGGTACTTTACATATTATCCAGCAAAACGAATTCAACTATTAGGGAAGACCGAGATGTCTTTTTATCATCAACTGGCTGATGAAGAAAAAAGAGATCGAATGGAGCGACTTTGTACATATGACACCCCAGGAATTATTCTTTCTAGAAATATCGAAGCACCAGAATATTTAATTGAGGCAGCAAATGAGGTTGGAGTACCGGTACTTCAATCCGAAGTAACAACGACACGCTTAAGTTCACAACTTGCAAACTATTTAGAGAGTCAGCTAGCTCCAATGACTGCCGTTCACGGGGTTCTGATTGATATTTACGGTATCGGTGTCTTAATTACTGGAAGTAGTGGTGTAGGTAAAAGTGAAACAGCATTAGACCTTGTCCGTCGTGGTCACCGACTTGTTGCTGATGACTCTGTTGAAATTCGTGAAGAGCATGATGGTGTACTCGTTGGACGAGCTCCAGAATTAATTAAACACCTACTTGAAATTCGTGGTCTAGGTATTATTAACGTGATGACGTTATTTGGGGCAGGAGCCGTTCGCAATTTTAAACGTATTGGTCTTGTCATTAATTTGGAGCTTTGGGATCAGAAAAAACAATATGACCGTCTTGGACTCGACGAAGAGACGATGAAAATCTTTAATACAGAGCTGACGAAAATTACGATCCCAGTTCGTCCAGGTAGAAACTTAGCTGTAATTATTGAAGTCGCGGCTATGAACTTCCGATTAAAGCGAATGGGCATTAATGCAGCACAACAGTTTTCAGAGCGTTTAACGAATGTAATGGAAGAAGGAGAAGACCCGAGCGACAGTGACCAATATGAAGATTAGAAAAAAAGTCATCCCTTCATAAAATTTTCACATCTTTCATGTAAAATGTGAAAAAAGAGGAAATATCCTACGCTTATTTTAAGCTAACTTTTTCGTGATATGGTAAAGTGAAAAATAGATTCTTCCTCTAAGGAATTGAAGAAAGATTATTTAGGAACTTCGGCTAAAAGCGAACACGTCTTTTAATCAACGCTGAAGTCAACACGCCCTGTGCAAGTAAAATAAAAGAGGTGTCAAACAATGCTAGGAACAATTGAACCATTAAATCCAGTAGCACTTGAACTTGGACCGTTAACGATATACTGGTACGGTCTGTTAATTGGACTAGGAGCTTTTATCGGATATTTAGTTGTAAACCATGAAGCGAAAAAGCGTGGCTTGCCAAAAGATATGTTTGCAGATTTATTATTATTTGCACTTCCTGCAGCGATCATTGGGGCTAGAATATACTACGTCATTTTCCGTTGGGAGCAATTTGCCGGCGATCCAATGCGTGCTTTCGCCATTTGGGAAGGTGGACTTGCCATCCATGGTGGACTCATTGGGGCATTTCTTACAACGTACATTTTTGCCAAAAAGCGTGGGTTGTCTTTTTGGAAAATATTAGACATCGCTGCCCCTGGTATTTTAATTGGACAAATTGTTGGCCGCTGGGGAAATTTTATGAATCAGGAAGTTTACGGTGGAGAAGTGTCACGCCAGTTTTTAGAAAGCTTGATGCTTCCAGAATTCATCATTAACCAAATGTACATTAACGGAGCGTATTATCAACCGACATTTTTGTATGAGTCGATCTGGAACATCCTCGGTTTAGCGCTCATTTTATCCTTACGTCGTGTCAACTTGCGTAGAGGAGAAATGATTTTAACGTATGCGATTTGGTATTCGATTGGCCGCTTCTTTATCGAAGAAATCCGTACAGACTACTTGTTAATATTTGGCGTATTAAAAACGGCTCAAGTTGTTTCTGTTATAACAATCATCGGTGCAATCATTCTGATTATTTACAGACGTAAGACAGGACTTGCTGATATCGGCTATTTAGATGACGATACCCCACCGAATAAAAAGAAAAAGAACCCAAATAAGAAAAAGAAAAAATAAATGTACTAGCGTTAAGGATTCTAGCCTTGACGCTTTCTTTTTTTTCGCAAATAATGACTAGTATGGGTCAAAACGAAGGAGGCTAAAAATGAAAACAATCAAACAGGGCTTAAAGGTTGGTCTCCAAACCACTTGGAAGTTAGGAAAAATCATTTTTCCGATTACGTTAATTGTGACGATTTTAAGCCAAACGGTGATTATGGATTGGCTAATAAAAATGCTTTCACCGCTTATGGGATATATCGGTTTAAGTGGAGAAGCGGCGATTCCGTTAGTGTTAGGGAATGTCCTTAACTTGTATGCAGCAATTGGAGCTATTTTGACGATGGGTTTAACCGTCAAGGAAGTGTTTATCTTAGCAGTTATGCTATCATTTTCTCATAATTTATTCGTTGAATCTGCCGTTGCTAAGCAAATTGGTATCAAAATTTGGGTTGTCTTACTCGTTCGAATTGGGCTTGCCTTATTTTCAGCGTGGATCATCCACCTTGTTTGGCAAGGTGGAGGAGAGCGTGCTCAATACGGGTTTGTTCCTTCAGGTGGAACAGAGAATATTGAAGGATATGGTGCAATCGCGCTTCACGGAATGGAAAGTGCAGTGATCGGTATTTTACAGTTAGCTGCAATCGTGATTCCACTAATGGTTTTTATTCAAATAATGAAAGATTTGAAATGGCTTGATGTCTTTGCAAAATGGATGGCGCCATTTACAAAGATGTTAGGGATCAGGGAAAATACATCCACTACGTTAGCGGCAGGGCTCATATTTGGTCTAGCATATGGAGCAGGGGTAATGATTCAAGCAGCCAAAGAAGATGGGGTGAAAAAGAAAGACTTATACCTTGTCTTCATATTTTTAGTCGCATGTCACGCAGTAATAGAAGATACATTGATTTTTGCGCCACTAGGGATCCCACTATGGCCACTCTTATTAATCAGGCTCGTTGTCGCGATCCTCTTGACAATTACTGTTGCGATCGTTTGGAACCGTATTGAAAAGAAACAACAGCAACAACAAGAAGAAACCGTCGCCAGCTAAAGAAAACTCGCCGAGGTGAGCCTTTAAGCGAAAGCAACGGCGCAGTTGCAACAAGCATTACTTCAACGAATAATCTTCAAGCTGCATCGAGCAAAAGTTCGGGGACTAGGTCCCCGAACTTTTGCGGAATTGTATTGACAAATGTTTGTCTTGTTGATCAATTTTTTATTATGATAGATTTTGAAGGGAGTTTTTTAGATGACGAAAGAGGCGAATGGAATGAACAAGCAAATTGATACGATTTTATTTGATTTAGACGGAACGTTAATTAATACGATTGAACTGATCGTTGCTTCGTTTTTACATACAATGGAGCATTATTATCCAGGAAAGTACAAGCGTGAAGATGTGATTAACTTTATTGGACCACCTTTGTCTGAAACATTTGAAAAGCTTGATTCGGAGAAGGTTGAAGAAATGTCACACGTGTACCGAACGTTTAACCATGAAAAACATGATGAGCTCGTTCAAGAATACGAAGGCGTTTTTGATACAGTGAAAACACTTCATGAAAAAGGTTATAAGTTAGCAATTGTAACGACAAAGCGCCGTGAAACAGCGGTAAGAGGCATGAAGCTAATGAACCTTGACCAATTTTTCGATGTCGTCGTATCACTAGACGAAGTGACGAAGTACAAGCCAGATCCTGAACCATTACTAATGGCGCTAAACGGCTTAAAAGCGAAGCCTGAAAGTGCACTAATGGTCGGTGATAGCGAACATGACATTTTAGGCGGAAAAAATACTGGAACGAAAACAGCAGGAGTCGCTTGGAGTATTAAAGGTGAAAAGCATTTAGCATCATTTGAGCCAGATGTGATGCTTCATAAAATGCCTGAGCTGCTCACATATTTAGGAATTGAACCAACGTCTGCTTCTTCATAAAACGTAGGATTTACTAAGAAAAAGACCTCCCCATATTTTTTACGGTGAAACAAACAGAAAGAGGTGCGATGCAATGAGACGCACAACGAGGTACCCGGTCAAAGAAGCGAATTCGTTATGGCAAGTGTATAAAACTGTACCGTTTTTTAAAGTTGTAAAAAACTTTATTGTCATTCAGTTAGCTCGATATACGCCATTTCTAGGCATGAAAAATTGGTTATATCGTACGTTTTTACGAATGAAAGTCGGCGATCAGGCAGCAATTGCCTTAATGGTTATGATGGATGTCATGTTTCCGGAGAAGATCAGCATTGGAAAAAACAGTGTCATCGGCTATAATACGACGATTCTTGCCCATGAATACTTAATAGACGAATACCGTTTAGGCGATGTTCGTATAGGTGACAACGTCTTAGTCGGAGCAAATACGACCATTTTACCTGGTGTTGAAATTGGAGACGGAGCAATTGTCTCTGCAGGAACGCTCGTCCATAAAGATGTACCTGCAGGCTCATTTGTTGGGGGAAACCCGATGCAAATGATCAAGACGAAAGAAGAACGTGAAGTTGATGAAGCAAATACGAAGTCCATTTCAGAGTAATGCTCTGAAGTGGACTTTTCTTTGTAGTTACAGGTATCAATATGCAAAGTCATCACAATTGTTTTGGTTGGAAAAAAGGTGAGAATGCGAGCAGGGGAGGAGTGAATTCGCTTGGGAGATGTCTGACCTCGTTCATTCATATACTTACTTGAGTTTTCTTGAAAATCGAGTTCTGCAAAATTGAGTCCGGGTCAACTGAGTCAGACACAAATATGTAGGACTCAATGCATGAATAATAGAAAGAATAAACGAATATACAAGACCTCTTTTTAAATAAATATGTAATCTATAAAAATCTAATATGAGGTACCTAAATACAAAAAAACTTCTGAAAAATCCTCCCTTTTCTGTTGACGGATGGTTCTAACCCTTGTAGACTACTAATTATCATCTTTAATCCGTTATCACATTAGCACACTAAAGCAAAAAACCGAACAAAGAATCGAGAAAGTAACCTTATTTTTACCTGAACTATCCTTATTCAATCAACAAAACTTCCACATACTATAACGTGGATAGCGCAGAAAATACAGAAATCATAAATTTATATTAAATTGAGGTGTCATCACAAATGTCAAAGCGGTATATGTTTGAAAAACCTATTGGTATGAGAGATACATTACCTGAATTGTACGAACTAAAACGCCAAGTGCGTGAATCAATCTTAAGTGAAGTTGCATGTTGGGGCTATTCACCCGTTGAAACGCCGACACTAGAATTTCACGACACTGTTGGAGAAGCATCAGCGATCCTTGATCAACAGCTTTTTAAACTGCTGGACCAAGAAGGAAATACCCTCGTTTTACGTCCAGACATGACAGCCCCGATTGCAAGGATCGTTGCTTCAACGTTAAAAAACGCGGAGCGCCCGTTACGTTTAACGTATGATGCGCCAGTTTTTCGATCACAGCAGCGTGAAGGTGGGAAGTCTGCCGAATTCGAACAAGTCGGTATTGAATTGATCGGTGACAAATCAAATAGTGCTGATGGAGAAGTGATTGCACTGATGATGTCGTCGTTAGAAAAATCTGGTCTTCAATCTTATCAAATTGCGGTCGGACACGTTGGCTTCGTGAATGCTTTACTGAAAGATATTCTCGGGAGTGATGAGCGAGCAGGAGTTTTCCGACGGTATTTATATGAAAAAAACTACGTCGGGTTTCGCCAGGAGGTCGATCAGCTTCCACTTTCATCAATCGATAAACAACGTTTGAATGGCCTTCTCGGATTAAAAGGTGGTCCTACGACCATTGAAAAAGCACGTGACCTTGTTGAAACTGACGAAGGGAAAGAAGCACTTAATGAACTTGAAAACTTGATGAACGTTCTCGAATCTTATAACCTAACAGATCATGTTCTGATCGACTTAAATTTAGTGATGCATATGAGTTATTACACTGGAACCGTTTTTGAAGCGTATAGTGATGAACTCGGCTACCCACTTGGGAGTGGTGGACGATATGATCAATTGTTAAACCAATTCAATGGCGGTGAGCCAGCAACAGGATTTGGCGTTCGCCTGGATCGCTTGACAGAAGCGTTAGGTAAAACGAAAGAAGCGGTCTTACATGATGTTTGCTTTGTTTTCAGTGAAGAACGGCGTAAAGAGGCAATGGAGCAAGCGAAAGAGCTCAGAGCCGAAGGTCGCTCAGCCGTGATGCAAGACATTACAGGACTTACGAACGTCGATGCGTTTACAAAACAGTTTCGTGAAGTCATCTACTTAGTAGGATCGAATGGGAATGGAGGGAGCAAGCAATGATACTACAAGAAGATCTATTAACCGTAGCGATGCCAAAAGGTCGCATCTTTGATGAAGCCGTCTCTCTTCTCCGTGAAGCGGGATACCCTCTACCTCCAGAATTTGACGAATCGAGAAAACTCATTATTGAAGTACCTGAAGCAGGCATGCAATTTATTTTAGCAAAGCCGATGGATGTTCCGACTTATGTTGAACATGGTGTTGCCGATGTCGGTGTTGCCGGTAAAGACACAATGATCGAAGAGAAGCGAGATGTGTATGAAGTACTCGACTTAAAAATTAGCGAGTGTTACATGGCTGTTGCGGGGCTTCCGACATATAATCCGAAAGCAGATATCTCACCAAAAATTGCGACGAAATATCCGAACCTTGCTTCAGAATATTTTAGGCAGCAAGGTGAACAAGTAGAAGTGATTAAGCTGAATGGATCGATCGAATTAGCACCAATTGTTGGTCTTGCAGATCGAATTGTTGATATCGTCTCAACAGGGAGAACACTCCGAGAAAATGGACTTGTTGAATTAGAAACGATGATGTCAATCACCTCTCGTTTTATCGTCAACCCTGTTAGTTATCGCACGAAATCGGCACAAATTGACGAGATGGTTGAACGTTTAGCTACAGTGATTGAAAAGGAGAATGCCGAATGAAGATCATCCCCTTATCAGAAAGCGTGTCGCTAAAACGATCGATTGACCAAGGTACAGAAGAACAAAGGCAATCTGTCATAAATATCATTTCGAACGTAAAAAGTGAAGGAGACGAAGCACTGAAACGGTTTACAGAACAGTTTGACGGTGTCAGCCTCGATGATTTTCGCGTAACAGAAGAAGAAACAAAAGAAGCGTATTCGAAGGTCGATGAAGAAACGATCGCGATTATCCGAGAAGCACGAGACAATATTCAAGACTTTCATGCTCGTCAAGAACAGCAGTCTTGGATGACGACGAAAGATGACGGGACGATTCTCGGACAAAAGGTCACACCACTTGATTCTGTTGGTGTGTATGTTCCAGGGGGAAGAGCGGCATATCCGTCAACAATCTTAATGAATGTTGTTCCAGCGCAAGTTGCGGGTGTTCAGCGGATCGTGATGGTTTCTCCGCCACAAAAAGATGGTTCTCTAAACCCGGTAGTTCTCGTGACAGCAGCAGAACTGGGAGTAAAGGAAATCTATAAAACCGGTGGTGCTCAAGCAGTTGCTGCACTTGCCTACGGAACAGAAACAATTGCGCCAGTAGATAAAATCGTTGGTCCTGGGAATATTTTTGTTGCGATAGCGAAACAACTTGTTTTTGGCACAGTTGATATCGATATGATTGCAGGCCCTAGTGAAATTGTCGTACTCGCTGATCGTAGTGCGAAGCCTTCCTACATTGCCGCTGATTTACTTTCACAAGCAGAGCACGATCCGATGTCCTCTGCTGTTCTCGTTACGACGTGTGAAACAATCGCAAAAGAAGTTGCGTCAGAAGTGGAAAATCAGCTTACATCTCTTCCAAAGCGGGAGATCGCGCAAGCTTCGGTTGAAAACTTCGGTGCGATTTATGTAGCCAATGGTTTGTCTGAAGCAATTGAGGCTGTCAATGAACTCGCTCCTGAACATTTAGAAGTAATGATTGAAGAGGCATGGGCACATCTAGGAAAGATCCGTCATGCTGGGGCAATCTTTATTGGGGAACACAGTTCTGAACCGGTCGGTGATTATTTTGCCGGACCGAACCACGTATTACCAACGAATGGTACGGCGAGGTTTTCCAGTCCGTTAAATGTTGAAGACTTTACGAAAAAATCGAGTATTATCTCTTATTCAAAAGCAGCACTTCAAGACAATGGTGAAAAAATAGCAGCCTTTGCACGCTTAGAAGGATTAGAAGCCCATGCTAGAGCAGTTGAACAACGAATGGAGGATCAAGATGGAGAATCTTAACAGACAAAGTAGCCGAAAAAGAACAACGAATGAAACAGAGATTGAACTTCAGTTTTCGATAGATGGTGAAGGGAACGCAAATATTGGCACGGATGTTCCGTTCATGAGCCATATGCTTGATCTTTTTACCCGACATGGTTTATTTGATTTACATGTCTGTGCTAAGGGGGACACAGAAATTGATGATCATCATACGACGGAAGATGTTGGGATCGTCCTCGGCGAAGTATTAAAAGAGGCGTTAGGAGATAAAAAAGGGATTCGTCGTTACGGAAATGCGTTTGTACCTATGGATGATGCGTTAGCTCAAGTGGTTGTTGATTTAAGTAACCGTCCCCACTTGGAGTTTCGCGGGGAGCTTCCAGCCGCAAAAGTCGGTACGTTTGATACAGAGCTTGTAAAAGAATTTTTATGGAAGTTCGCGTTAGAGTCTCGGATGAATTTGCATGTGATTGTTCATTATGGAGAAAATACGCATCATATTATTGAAGCCATTTTTAAAGCGTTAGGTCGTGCTCTTGATGAAGCGACATCTCTTGATCCGAGAGTGAAAGGTGTACCTTCGACGAAAGGAAGTTTATGATGATTGGAATTATCGATTATGGGATGGGGAATTTACATAGTGTTACCAAAGCGTTGGAGCGTATTGGGGTAACACCGTTTATTTCAGAGGATGTTGAGAAATTGCAGAAAGCCGATAGTCTCATCTTGCCTGGGGTAGGATCTTTCCGCGATGGAATGGAAGAGTTAGAAAAAAGAGACCTCATCTCGTTTATTCAGAATTGGGCATCACAAGGCCGGCCACTCTTAGGGATTTGCCTTGGTATGCAGCTTTTATTTGATGATAGTGAGGAGAATGGGTTAACTGAAGGACTCGGTTTATTACCAGGAAGCGTTCGACGTTTTCCTGGGGTTACAAACGATGGACGATCGTATAAAGTACCACATATGGGTTGGAATCAATTGCGTGTTCATCAACTTAATCATCCCATTCTAAATGAGGTCCCGGCAGGTCATGTGTACTTTGTGCACTCGTACGTGGTTGAAGTATGCGAAGAGGATGTGTTGATTGCTTCAACCCAGTATGGGCAACTCGTTCCAGCCGTCGTTGGACGACAGAACGTGTGGGGAACGCAGTTTCATCCAGAAAAGAGCAGTACATTAGGCATGACAATGCTGAAAAACTTTACAGAGTGGAGAGGAGAGTAAAGTATGTTCACAATTTATCCAGCAATTGATATTCGTGGCGGAAAGTGTGTCCGTCTTTTACAAGGTGATTATAATCAAGAAACCGTGTATGGAGACTCTCCTTTTGACATGGCAAAGTCGTTTTATGAGCAAGGAACGTCATGGGTTCATATGGTCGATTTAGATGGAGCGAAAGAAGGCAAGCCAGTCAATGATGATGTTGTTCGTCAAGCAGCCGCTCAGCTAGGGGCAAACATTCAAATTGGTGGAGGAATCCGTACAGCAGAATGCGTCGCAGCATATTTAGATAATGGTGTTTCACGCGTTATTTTAGGAAGCTCAGCGATTTCAGATCCATCCTTTGTGAAGTCGATGCTTAAACAGTACGGAGGGGAAAAAATCGCGATCGGTATTGACGCACGAGATGGTTATGTGGCTACACATGGCTGGTTGCAAACGTCAGAGGTGAAAGCAGAAGAGCTAGGTGAAGAATTAGCGTCATATGGTGCGAAGACATTTATTATGACAGATATCTCCCGGGACGGGATGATGTCAGGACCAAACGTTGAGGCGATTGCCAATCTTGGTCGCGTGACTGGAAAACAAGTGATTGCTTCAGGTGGCGTCAGCTCTCTTGAAGATGTGAAGACGCTCAAGAAATTTGAAAACGACGGGATATCTGGCGCGATTATCGGAAAGGCAATTTATACAGGGAAAGTGTCACTGAAAGATGCGATTGCGGAGGTGACGTCCTGATGCTTACAAAACGAATCGTTCCGTGTTTAGATGTAAAAGAAGGGCGTGTCGTTAAAGGCGTTCAGTTTGTTGATTTACGAGATGCAGGGGATCCTGTTGAGCTCGCTGCATTTTACGATGAGCAAGGCGCAGACGAACTTGTTTTTTTAGACATTTCCGCATCACACGAAGGCCGTGAAACGATGGTGGACGTTGTTGAAGAAGTTGCAGGGAAGCTGGCCATTCCGTTTACCGTTGGTGGCGGTATTAATACCGTTGATGATATGAAGCGAATTCTACGAGCTGGCGCAGATAAAGTGTCGTTAAATACGGCGGCAGTGAAACGACCAGAAGTAATCACTGAAGGTGCTGACTACTTTGGCTCGCAATGTATTGTCGTTGCGATTGATGCGAAGTGGGATGAAGAGCTCGGGTCATGGCGCGTTTATACACATGGCGGCCGTCAGGAAACAGAGCGTGAAGTCATCGAATGGGCAAAAGAAATCGTTAAGCGTGGCGCAGGCGAAATACTATTAACGAGTATGGACCAAGACGGGGCAAAAACAGGGTTTGACCTCTCCTTAACGAAGGCGGTCAGTGAAGCTGTTTCCGTTCCTGTCATTGCTTCAGGCGGAGCTGGCTCGAAAGAACATTTTTACGATGTATTTGAAGACGCCGGGCAAGCAGATGCAGCTTTAGCTGCGTCAATTTTCCACTATAAAGAAACGTCTGTTGCTGAAGTGAAAGAGTATTTAAAGGAGAGGGGGCTGTCGATCAGATGAACATAGAAAACGTTCGTTTTGATGAAAAGGGGCTAGTACCTGCAATTGTGCAAGATGCGCAAAGTAAAGAAGTATTGACCCTCGCTTATATGAACGAGGAATCGTTGAAAAAAAGTGTGGAAACGCGAGAAACGTGGTTTTTCAGCCGATCAAGGCAGGAATTGTGGCATAAAGGAGCAACGAGCGGGAATACGCAAAAGATCACTGACATTCGTTATGATTGTGATGAGGACGCTCTAGTTGTTCTTGTTGAGCCAGCAGGTCCAGCTTGTCATAAAGGATCATATAGTTGTTTTTCAGACAGTTTACTAGCTGGTGAAGGTGAAGCGGTAGAAGCTAACGATGATCGTTTTGAGATTTTAAATACGTTAGAAGAAGTGATTGCAAAGCGTGATGCAGAACGTCCCGAAGGTTCTTATACGACGTACTTATTTGAAGAAGGTGTCGATAAGATTTTGAAGAAAGTCGGAGAGGAAGCATCAGAAGTGATCATTGCAGCGAAAAACAAAGATAAAGAGGAACTAACATGGGAAAGTGCAGATCTTCTCTTCCACCTACTCGTTCTCTTAAGAGAACAGCAGCTACCACTTGATGATATATTAGCAAGGCTAAAGGAACGCCACGGAAATTAATGCAAAATAAAGTGCCAGGAACCTGGAAAGTGATTTCTAGGCACCTGGCACTTGGTTAAAAATGTAAACCGGAGATAATGACTTATTAGCTATCTTCGTTGATTTCGAACTCCCAAATGGCCTGGCCACTTGTAAAGGGATCTTCAAAAATAAATTCATAATAATTGGATTCATCCGCATCGAAAGCGACTTCACCACGCATCGTTCGGCCTGGTCCAAGTTCTCCATCTAACGAGCCTTTCGTATCTGCCATAAAAGCTAAATCTTGAGAGTAGTGTTCTTCATCAAATAAGCTCATTTGTAGCATCGAAGAGACGTTGTATGATTCCTCTAATGTATTTTCGATTGTTAAATGAACAATCACGTATTGATCGTTGTTTGGAGCGTCCCATTCATCAGTCCCGTGATCAATGCGAACATCATCTAATGTGATTTGAACTCCATTAAACATCACAGCGTCACCAATAGATAGATCTTCTTCAACCTCTTCCTCTTTTTCCTCTTCAGGCTCTACAATATCTTCGACTTCTCCTTCATCTTCGGTTGTTCCAGTTTCTACATCTTCAATGATGTCTTCTTCTGTATCGTCAACACGTTCGATCTCAGCTTCACCGCCACAAGCAACAAGTGCTGTTGCCAATACTAAGAACATGATTTTTTTCATGGTTATATTTCTTCCCTCCATTTATCATCCTCTTCTAACTTACTTATTTTTAATAATGTCCAAAAGCTATATAACTCATCCTTCATCTCTGGATGGTAAAGCTTTCATTAAATTTCAGTGATGAAATAAAAAAGAACTAGTGTCCCTTTCATCACGAATGACACTAGTTCTTCTATAAATAACAGATTGGGCAAGAGCGTGATACTGTTGTGGTTATTTCCAATCCCAGTTCGTATGAAAGGAAATTTGACTAGCTTTTAACATCGTATACATTGGACAACGTAATTCAACTTGCTGGATAAGTTGTTCTTTCACCCCATCGCCAATAGTCCCAGCATGAATCGTCACATGTACATTGATCGTTTGGAAATACGGCCTAATATTACCTTCACCCATTAATCCGCGCTCATCAAATGTCCCGTCTGCCGCAAGTTCAAGGTCATTTATTGTTACCTCTAATTCTTTTGCGACCATTCGAATAATAACGTTCATACAACCAATTAATGCACCTAAACAATACTCTAATGGGTTCGCACCTTGATCCGTTCCGCCTAACTCTTCAGGCTCATCTGTTAAAAATTGATGGGATCGAACATTTATCGTAGTGGAAAATTGTTCCGTTGCTCCTTGTACTGCTAAAGTAGCTAGCTGTTCGTCTTTATTTATGTTTTCTCTCATATCCTTTTCACTCCATACATTCATTATTATTGTCTATCCTGAAAATAAGTTTAATAATCGGACCATTCGCTTTTGTCGACTCGCTTTCACCTCTAGTCAGAAGTACGTTCGTCCTTCACTTGGCTTGTGTTCACGGTGTCTTCTTTGCACCTCTAGGCACAAGTGCGACATCCGTTCGCCCTTCACATTGCTTGGGTTCACGGTGTCTTCTATGTCGCGGACGAAGTGCGATCTACTTATAAAGCTACAATTATCTTGAGGATAAACGAGAAAGAACATGTATATTGCGCAGTAAGTTCACAAAAATGTCAGGGACCAGGTCCCCGACAATTTTGTGAACATTGCGTTGTTCATTCAAAGGCTGCGTGTTATACTCTCTAAAGTGATTGAAAGATAGGAGGGCTCTATACGTGCGGAATACGAATGTAAAAGAAAAAAGAGGGCAGATCATCCCGTTTTTGCAAAATGGTGCATACTTTTATAAAAAGGGGATCGAAGCTTATCAGAACCGCAATATAAAGCACGCGATTAACTTTATTGAAAGAGCAATTCGCATGGAACCAGATGAGCCTGTGTTTAAGTGTCAATTAGCGATTATTTTTGCTGAGCAGGGTAAGTATGAAGAGGCAAATGTTATCTTAGAGAAGCTTATCGAAAAAGGTGATGAGTCATTAAGTGAAAGCTTCTTCTTTTATGCAAATAATCTTGCTCATCTTGGAAAACTTGAAGAAGCAAAAAGCCACCTTAATAAATATTTAGAGCTAGACCCTGAAGGAGACTTTTCTGAGGATGCTCATTCTCTTTTAGATATGATTGATAGTGAAGACATTTTGAGTGAAGACAGTGAGGAAATTGAGCCACTTAAACAAGATGAATTAGTCATTGACTATTTAAATAAAGGTGATTTTGATTGGGCAGAAAAAGAAGCGAGAGGACATCTAACTGAACAACCACAAGATTGGGATGTTTATGCGTATCTTGCTGAAGCTTTAATGAATCAAGGAAACCTTGAAGAAGCGCAGTCGATCTTACAAAACTTATTACTAAAAAATGAACCGAACTTTTTAGCACAATGCCTTATGTGTGATCTATTGAATAGGACAGATGACCCACAAGCAAATACATGGGTAGAAAACGTTGTCCATTTAAGACCGATGACAGAGGCTCATCAATATTATTTAGCAAGAACCTTATACTTTTTAGAACAATATCAACAAGCTTATAAATGGTTTCAAAAACTTCATCGTAGCAGTTCTTTCCAGAAGCCTACTGCTTTTTACCATCAAATGGCGATTTTAGCGTGGAAAAATGGCGAAAAACAAACGGCAGAAAAGCTATGGGAAAGATTGAAACGACTTGATCGTGAAAATGAAGGTATGATTAATGATTATGTAGCTGCGATGGAAAATGAAGCAGATTATCCATTGCCGAAAGATGAATGGTTTTATTACAAAGAGCAGCTAATGACTCAGTAACATTCTTTATCGTATGTTTTAAACTGCAATCGTGAAAACTATATAATAATATACCTGTTCCCCTTTCGTCATTCTTCAACCTTCCAAATATCTTTTTTACTTGAAGTAAAGGTTTTGAAAGGTCTTGCATTTGGCAACTCTTGTAGAAGACACATTTTCGAGAAAGCGTGAGCAGGTTTTTGGATTTTTAGTTAGTTTTAACTTAGGATAGAGTTGAGTCAAACAAGAAGAATGACTAAATACTCATTTCACTAGGGGAGATGAACCATGAGCGAAGAAAAAATTTATGATGTAGCGATTATTGGAGCTGGTCCTGCAGGAATGACAGCGGCTGTTTATACGTCACGAGCAAACCTTTCAACCATTATGATTGAACGTGGGGTTCCTGGCGGACAAATGGCGAACACGGAGGATGTTGAAAACTATCCAGGTTATGACCATATTCTTGGTCCAGACTTGTCGAATAAAATGTTTGAACACTCACGGAAGTTCGGTGCAGAATACAAATATGGTGATGTCAAAGAAATCATCGATGGCAAGGAATATAAACGCATTGTTGCAGGCAACGGTGAATACAAAGCACGTGCGATCATTATTACGACAGGTGCCAAGTATAAATCATTAGATGTACCTGGTGAAAAAGAATTAAGCGGAAAAGGTGTTTCATATTGTGCAGTTTGTGACGGCGCATTCTTTAAAAATAAAGAGCTTGTTGTCGTTGGTGGTGGAGATTCTGCCGTTGAAGAAGCCGTATATTTAACACGTTTTGCAAGTAAAGTAACAGTCATTCACCGTCGTGATGAATTAAGAGCACAAAAGATCTTACAAGACCGTGCGTTTGACAACGAAAAGATTGACTTCATTTGGAGTCACGTCGTAAAAGAAATTAACGAAAAAGATGGCAAAGTAGGCAGTGTCACGCTTATAAACAAGGAAGATGGTTCAGAGCGTGAATTTAAGACAGACGGTGTATTTATTTACATCGGTATGTTACCAATCAATGAGCCGTTCCTTAACTTAGGGGTTACAAATGCAGATGGTTACGTTGAAACAAACGAAGAAATGGAAACGAAAGTTCCTGGTGTTTTTGCAGCAGGAGATATTCGAGAAAAAACGCTTCGTCAAATTGTAACAGCAACAGGTGATGGTAGTATCGCAGCTCAAAATGTCCAGCATTACGTAGAAAATTTAATGGAAGAGTTAAAGGAAACATCCAACTCATAATGAAAAAGGCCTCCAGTCAGGAGGTCTTTTTAAAATTAATATAACTTTAGCCCCTTTTTGTCTACACGCATGACGTATCATTTAAGAGGGTACCGACCATTAGCTATTGCCACGTGCCCCCTAGGATATCCTTTTTGATCTGCCCCTATAAAACCTCCGACAACATAAGCACAGCAAATAGATTTTCCTTGTAATTCAGGCAAAAAAATGAAAAGGATACTGAGGATATAGGTTTCTACCGCAAACGTTTTCATGAACTGTTATATATGTGAAGATGGAGCTGTAATAAAGTTGTATATCTCTATGTTTCATTTATTAATGGGATTTAATAAAAAGTAACTGTCACTTAATTGAACTGTAACAATGCTGAAATAAAAAAAGGTTATTATAAAATTAGTAATTGACCCCCTTTTTATATATTCACTTTGCACGGGCAAATGCCCGTGCCTTTTTTTTTTGTACATATAGAGTTTGATCGTATAATCGGTAACTAACGTGCGTCGCCATAAACTTATAGGGATGAAGACAAGGTTTGTTTCAGTTTAGGAGGAGATTTTTCTTCATCTAATCCAGGCAAAAGGCATACCGTCTTATTGGTTGTGGAAGGCAAGATGTAGTATAATTATAACAACATCTGTTATAATCTTGTCTTTTAAAAGAAATCATTTCCAATGACTCTTCATTGGTCATAGATATATACTGAATGTGTTAATGATGATTTTAATTTTTGCCTTATATACACATTCATAAATAGTGTATTGTAATATAATGGTATAACAACTCGAGCGTACACTGAAAACTTAATAGAGGTGAGACAGTTGCAACGAGTGACAAATTGTTTATTAACAAATGAAGACGAAGTATTAATGTTAAAAAAGCCTAGTAAAGGCTGGTGGGTAGCACCAGGTGGAAAAATGGAACAACGTGAATCCATTTTAGAGAGTGTGACAAGAGAATTTATTGAAGAAACGGGTTTAAAGATAAAAGAGCCAGAACTTAGAGGGATTTTTACGATCATTATCGAAGAAAAAGGGAACGTTGTTGATGAATGGATGATGTTTACATTTCATGCAAAGGACCACTCAGGAAAACTTTTGGAAGAATCACCTGAAGGTCAACTAGCTTGGCAAAAGAAAGATGCTTTTTTGAACCTTCCTATGGCACGTGGTGATTATGAAATTTTTGACCATGTTCTAAAAGGAGAAGGGATTATGTATGGAAACTTTACGTATTCAAAGTCATATGAATTACTTTCCTATCGCCTCGAAGTTGCGGGATTGCCTACAAAGGTATTCGATGTAAAAGAAAATAAATAAAGGTGGGATGGTAATGCCTGTTAATGCAAAAAACCAACAAGAATTTGAACTAGTTATTATTACAGGAATGTCTGGCGCAGGAAAAACGGTTGCTGTGCAAAGCTTTGAAGATATGGGATATTTCTGTATAGATAACTTACCACCTGCACTTATTCCTAAATTTATTGATTTAGTAAAAGAATCAGGCGGGAAGATGCAAAAAGTTGCTCTCGTTATTGACTTAAGAGGAAGAGAGTTTTTCGATCAACTATTTACATCGATTGACAAGATTGGTTCAGAGTCTATGGTAAAGCCACAAATCTTGTTTTTAGATGCGAAAGATCATGCGTTAGTGAGACGCTATAAAGAAACGAGACGTTCACATCCACTTGCAGGTGGAGGTCCTCCACTAGAGGGAATTGCTGTTGAACGTGATTTGTTAGATGATTTAAAAGGTCAAGCTCAAATGATCATTGATACAACTGAATTGAAGCCTTTACAGCTTAGAGAAAGAATCATTCAGCGTTTTTCTTCATCTGATAAGCAAGTATTTAATGTCCACGTTCTTTCATTTGGGTACAAGCACGGGATTCCAATCGATGCGGACTTAGTATTTGATGTTCGCTTCTTACCGAACCCTCACTATATTGAAAGTATGAGGCCTAAAACAGGGCTTGATAAAGAAGTATCCGATTATGTGTTAAAATGGACAGAAACTCAACAGTTTATTGAAAAACTTCATGATTTATTAAAATATATTCTTCCCCAATATAAGCGTGAAGGTAAGAGCCAGCTCATTTTAGCGATCGGTTGCACAGGTGGAAAGCACCGTTCGATTACGTTAGCTGAATACTTTAAAAAACGTCTTGCTGACGATGGGTATCATACGTACGCCACCCATCGAGACTATGAAAAAGGAAAGCGAGAAGGTTGAAGAAAGCCAACGTCGTTGTTATAGGGGGAGGAACGGGGCTCTCTGTTTTACTACGAGGATTAAAAACATTTCCTGTTGATATTACAGCAATTGTGACCGTTGCAGATGACGGTGGAAGCTCTGGGCGATTAAGAAAAGAATTAAGAATCCCACCACCTGGGGATGTGCGGAATGTCTTAATCGCATTATCTGAAGTTGAGCCGCTAGTAGAGGAGTTATTCCAGCACCGTTTTCAAAATGGGAACGGGTTAAGTGGACACTCATTAGGTAATTTACTATTGGCAGGAATGACCTCTATTACAGGTGACTTTTCTCGTGGAGTGCAAGAGCTAAGTAAAGTATTAAATGTAAAAGGGAAGGTTCTGCCGGCAGCGAACGAAGAGATTGTTCTTCATGCAGAGTTTGAAGACGGGACATATATTGAAGGTGAGTCCCAAATCCCTCTTTCTGGAAAGAAGATTAAACGTGTTTTTCTTGAACCTTCACACCCGGAACCGTTGCAAGAGTCGCTACTTGCAATCGAGGAAGCAGACCTCCTTGTATTTGGCCCTGGTAGTTTATATACAAGCATTATTCCAAACTTGCTAGTACCAGAGATGACAGAAGCGATTCGGAATTCGAAGGCGTGGAAAGTTTATATTTGTAACGTCATGACACAACCCGGAGAAACAGATCATTATTCTGCTGGCGATCATATTCAAGCGATTTATGATCACGTCGGCGGAGACTTATTAAACGCTATTTTAGTGAATACACAGAAGATCCCATTTTCATATGCGCAGCGTTACGCAGAAGAAGGGGCAACAGAAGTCGAAGTGGATGAAAGTAGATTAAAGAATATGGGACTAGACATCATCGGTGATGACTTGCTATATTATGAAAATCAATTATTACGTCATGATGCATTGAAGTTATCGCAACGATTAGTATCAATGTTATAAACTTATAGATATCTATCTGTAAAAAAATGTTTAAGAAAGTTGGAGGTGAGACAGGTGTCTTTTGCTTCCATGACGAAAAAAGAACTAACACAATTAGATGTGAAACCATGCTGTGCGAAAGCAGAGCTAGCTGCACTCATTCGCATGAATGGATCGATTTCTTTACGCCAAATGCAAATCACTCTTGATATACAGACAGAAAATGCTGCAATAGCCCGTCGAATATATACGCTTATTAAGAAAATCTTTGATGTCCATGTTGAGCTTCTTGTGCGCCGAAAAATGAGATTGAAAAAGAACAATGTGTATGTCGTAAGAGTTTCAAAAGAAGCAAGGTATATGCTTGAAAATTTAAGTATTGTAGATGCAACATTTGCATTTACGCGAGAAATATCATCAGAGTTAATTAAGAAAGATTGCTGTAAACGTTCGTATTTAAGAGGCGCGTTTTTAGCAGGAGGGTCAGTGAACCACCCGGAGACATCATCTTACCATTTAGAAATTTTCTCTTTTTATGAGGAACACATTCAATCATTACTTTCTTTAATGGATGAATTTGATTTAAAAGCGAAAACATTAGAAAGAAAAAAAGGGTTTATCCTCTACTTAAAAGAAGGAGAACGTATTAGTGAATTTTTAAATGTCATTGGCGCACACCAAGCATTGCTTCGATTTGAAGATGTAAGGATCATGAAGGATATGAGAAACTCGGTTAATCGTCTCGTTAATTGTGAAACAGCAAACTTAAACAAGACGGTCGGAGCAGCGATGCGTCAAGTAGAAAACATCCGTTTTATTCAAAAAGAAGTAGGCTTAGAGACTCTACCTGATAAACTAAGAGAAATTGCGGAATTAAGAGTGAAGCACCAAGATGTGACGTTAAAAGAGCTAGGTGAAATGGTTCAAAGCGGGAAAGTAAGTAAATCAGGTGTCAATCACAGACTACGTAAAATTGATGAATTCGCTACAAAATTAAGAGCAGGAGAGAAGGTTTAACTCCTGCTTCTCAAAAAAAGCGGGATGAAAGCGCTTGAATGAAAATGCAAATAAAATTTGATTCGTTTTTAATGGGATAAGGAGGAAGGACAATGGTGGAAAAACAAGTTGTAGTAAAAAGGAAAACAGGATTACAAGCTAGGCCGGCAGCATTATTTGTACAAGAAGCAAACAAATTCCAATCAGATATTTTTATTGAAAAAGACGATAAAAAAATAAACGCCAAAAGTATCATGGGGATTATGAGTCTTGCGGTTAGTGCTAATACAGAAATCAAATTAATGATTGACGGTACAGATGAAGAAGCGGCTATGGATTCACTCGTATCATTCATTGAATCTGAAGAATAAGAGCGAGGGTCGATCGACATATCCTAAAAAAATGTTGATTGATCAATAACATGATTGTTATTAAAAAAGCCCCTCTGGAAATCCAGAGGGGCTTCAATGTGGATATTAGCTATTCGGCTTTTTGTCCATGACTTCATCAATTAAGCCATACTTTTGCGCTTCTACGGCATCCATGAAGTTGTCACGATCTGTGTCGCGTGCAATGACTTCAAGCGATTGACCAGTGCGTTCAGATAAAATTTTGTTTAGTTTTTCGCGCATTTCAATAATGCGCTTTGCGTGAATTTCAATATCAGAAGCTTGCCCTTGTGCACCACCAAGTGGTTGGTGAATCATGACTTCACTGTTTGGAAGAGCAAAGCGTTTGCCTGGCTCACCAGCAGCAAGTAAAAATGCACCCATAGATGCAGCCATACCGATACAAATTGTTTGTACTTTCGGTTTAATAAACTGCATCGTATCATAAATGGCCATACCTGCAGTGATTGATCCTCCAGGACTATTAATATATAATGAGATGTCCTTATCTGGATCATCGGCTGCTAAGAATAGTAGCTGAGCAACGATCGAATTTGAAACATTATCATCAATCGGCGTTCCTAGCATAATAATGCGGTCTTTAAGTAAGCGTGAATAAATATCATATGCACGTTCCCCGCGGTTTGTTTGTTCAATAACTGTAGGTACTAAATTCATTCTATACTCCTCCTTTATTTATCTTACAGGATGTGATTTTAAAGAGGATGTTCAAAAATATTCGTCAATTGACCCCTTTTTGAACAACACTTTATTATATTGATGGTACACCTTTATGATAACCAAAAAGGTCAATAAAGGTCAAATGATTTACCTCTAAAAAAAGTTATATACATAACATACTCCATCATATCCGAAAATCCTCCTTTTCAAACTATTCATTTGTATAATAAAGAAAATTTCATGAATCAATGACATAGAAGTAATAACGGAAGTGTTATTGTTATGAGTGTCAAAGAAGCTGCCTTGTTTTCGTAAACATTGTTGTTTTTTTACTTGTGTTCGCTAACGGCGGACGCTTACACCTCTAGGTACAAGTGCGACATCCGTTCATGCATCACTTCGTTCGCATTCACGGTGTCTTCTTTGCCGCAGCACGACCAAGCGAGTGAAAATAACCAAAATCAAAAACGAGTTCACAAAAGATTCCATTCGTATTCTTTTCTATGAAAGGCACAAAGGTCGGACGTTATCATGTATAATAGACTTAGGGAGGAAGGCCTTATGAATATGGATTTTGGATTGTTTCAGAAACAATCAATGAAGCTGGTCATGACGAATGAATTACGTCAGGCAATAACAATTTTACAATATTCTGTTCTCGACTTACGTGAATATTTGCATGAGCAGCAGCTTGAAAATCCGTTGATTGAGCTGAAAGATCATGAGGCTCATGAAGACATTCAGCGGCAACAACTTGACTCATCATCCTTAACTTCCTATGGAAGCACCCACCGTAATCAGGACGATGATGATGATGAGTATTCACCACTGGATCATATTAGTGATCAACAAGAAGGACTGCAAGATTACTTATTAAATCAAGTTCGCTACTTGCATTTAGAAGAGCAAATGAAGAGGATTGTCACTTATTTAGCATTAAGTGTCGATGAAAACGGGTATTTAACCCAGACGTATGAAGAAATGGCGCGTGAAATGGATGAACCAATAGAACTTGTAGATGAAGCGATTCAAGTACTACAAAGCTTTGAACCGCATGGGATTGGAGCGTCATCATTAAAGGAATGTTTACTCATCCAGCTTAGACAAATGGAAACTCGTGACGAGTTAGCGGAAGTCATTGTCGATCGTTATCTTGATGAATTAGCCAAAAAACAATATAAAAAAATCGCCCAAGAACTAGAGGTTCAAACCGAAGATATACAACTTGTAGCTGATTATATCCAAACGTTGAATCCAAAGCCTGGAGCGCTTTTTCATACAGAACCAGCAAAGTATGTTGTTCCTGATATAACGTTGAAAAAAGTGCAAGGACAATATATCGTCGTTTTAAATGAACAGCAGTTACCGAAATTACTTATGAATAAGAAATATGAATCTTTGTTAAATGAGCAAGGTAGTGAAATTGAACAATACGTCAAACAAAAGTATGAACAATTTCAATGGATTATAAAAAGTATTCAACAAAGACAAGAAACATTAAAGAAAGTAACTGAAGCCATTGCACGTCACCAATATGAATTTCTTGAGTATGGCCCATCTCATTTGAAACCGTTAACATTAAAGGAGATTGCTGAAGAAGTCGACGTTCACGAATCGACTGTTTCGAGAGCGACGACGAACAAATATGTGCAAACCCCCAAAGGGTTATATGAGTTGAAATATTTCTTTACGTCCTCTGTCGGAAAAGGAACGGAAGAATCTGCATCTTCAGAGAAAGTAAAAATATTTTTGAAAAAAATGGTTGATGCAGAAAATAAGAAAAAGCCTCTTTCTGATCAAAAATTAGCAAATGAGCTGAAAGAGGATCATGGAATTCATGTTTCGAGACGGACGGTAGCAAAATATCGAGAAGAAATGCATATTCCATCATCTTCTCAAAGGAAACGTTTTGATTAAAGGAGCTATTAAGATGCCGACTTATTATTTTTACACGAAAGAGGATTGCCCTCTTTGCATAAAAGGCTTGGCGGTTGTGAAAGAGCTTCAGCGAGATTACCGATTTGACATTGAGATGCGAGACATTTATAAAAATGATAAGTGGTTAGAAACTTATCAAATTCGTATCCCGGTTCTGGAAAGTGATTCTGGTGAAGTATTAGATGAAGGAATTATTTCTTACTATACTCTTGAAGAGAAGCTAAAAAAAATATTTTGTTAATAGCAGTTGCCTGCTGACCATTTCCTTGCTACAATAAGAGTTGAAAGGACTCGAACCTTTTCCAAATTGTTGCAAAAAGAGAAATGGTCTTTTTTTTCGTTTAGGTGGGACACAATAAGTCTACGAGGGACGAAAAGTAACCCACTCGATAAACGAGCGGCAAAAAGGAGCTTTTTACATGAACATGTTATTAGAAATCCAAAAAAAACTTTTACCCGATTTACTCGATGTTTTAGGTATGAGGTTTCGAGTATTGCGATTCATCAGGCTAATGGAACCAATTGGAAGGCGAGCGTTAGCGAATAGTATTGAAATGTCAGAAAGAACACTTCGAACAGAAGTGACATTTCTAAAGGAACAAGGCCTTGTCAATTTTTCCACAGCAGGAATGACGTTAACAGAAGAAGGGAAAAACCTTCTAGTTCAATTAGAAGAGGTAATGAAAGAAGTTTTCGACATCCGTTCGATGGAAGAAAAGCTTCAAAACACTCTCGGATTAAAAGAAGTGATCATCGTCCCTGGTAATAGTGATGAATTCACATGGGTAAAAAAAGAAATGGGAAGAGCTTGTGTTTCTTTTATGAAAAAGAAATTGTCTGAAACAGATAACACAATCGCTGTAACAGGGGGAACTTCGATTGCTGCTGTTGCAGAAATGATGGTTCCAGATACAGACTTAAAACAAGCGTTGTTTGTCCCGGCGCGTGGTGGGCTTGGTGAACAAGTAGAGAACCAAGCGAATACAATTTGTGCAACGATGGCGCGAAAAGCAATGGGCAGTTATAAGTTATTACATGTTCCAGACCAATTAAGTAATGATGCTTACCAATCGTTAATTGAAGAGCCATCAGTTAAGCAAATTTTAGAATTGATTCGTTCTGCAAACATGGTTATCCATGGGATTGGTGATGCGAAAAAGATGGCCGAGCGACGCAACTCTCCAGAAGGAATTATAGAAAAACTGGAAAAAGAGAGAGCAGTTGCTGAAGCCTTTGGTTATTATTTTGATGAGTCGGGGGATATTATACATAAAGTCTTGACTATCGGCTTACAGCTGAAAGATTTGCAAGACATTCCTCACATCATAGCTGTTTCAGGAGGAGCCTCAAAGGCAAAAGCCATTAAAGCATATATGAAGCACGGTCCTAGTGACGTACTTGTCACTGATGAAGGAGCAGCAAGAGCAATTTTGAATGAAGTTTAAGGATTCTTGTTAAGCTATTCAAGGGTTTTCCCTTTGAAAGATAAATTAGCGATTTTTTATATTCTTAAGGAGGAATTTTATTATGGCTACAAAAATTGGTATTAATGGATTTGGACGTATTGGACGTAACGTTTTCCGTGCAGCAATCAATAACCCTGAGGTAGATATTGTTGCAGTAAACGACTTAACAGATGCAAACATGTTAGCACACTTATTACAATATGACACTGTTCACGGTAAGTTTGATGCAACGGTTGAAGTACAAGGCGAAAACCTTGTTGTCGATGGAAAAGAAATTAAAGTATTAGCTGAGCGTGATCCAGCACAATTAGGGTGGAGCGATCTAGGTGTTGAAGTTGTTGTTGAATCAACAGGCCGTTTCACAAAGCGTGACGATGCTGCTAAACATATTGAAGCAGGTGCGAAAAAAGTAATCATCTCTGCTCCAGCTAACCAAGAAGATATCACAATTGTTATGGGTGTTAACGAAGATAAGTATGATGCAGGAAGCCACCATGTTATTTCAAACGCTTCTTGTACAACAAACTGTCTTGCACCATTTGCGAAAGTATTAAATGACAAGTTCGGACTTAAGCGTGGTATGATGACAACGGTTCACTCTTACACAAACGATCAGCAAATTCTTGATCTTCCACATAAAGATTACCGTCGTGCGCGTGCTGCTGCAGAGAACATCATCCCGACATCAACTGGTGCGGCAAAAGCGGTATCACTTGTTCTTCCAGAGCTTGAAGGTAAGTTAAACGGTGGAGCAATGCGCGTACCAACTCCAAACGTTTCTCTAGTTGACCTTGTTGCTGAGTTAGACAAAGATGTAACAGCAGACGAAGTAAATGCAGCATTTAAAGAAGCAGCTGAAGGAGAGCTTAACGGTGTACTAGCTTACAGCGAAGAGCCATTAGTATCTGGTGACTATAACGGAAACCCATCTTCTTCAACAATTGATTCACTTTCTACAATGGTTATGGAAGGAAACATGGTAAAAGTAATTTCTTGGTACGATAACGAAGCTGGTTACTCTCACCGTGTTGTTGACCTTGTTGAATACATTGCTAAGCAAGGACTATAATATCCTCGAACGTAAAACAAACATGTAACACAATGAAGATCAAAAAGCTACCTAATCGTTCTTTTTGATCTTCATTATAAAAGGGGGGGGGAGGCAGATGTAATCCTGTTCTCCTCTTTCATCTTTATTTTCAACTTTCCATGGTTCACTCTGTAAAAAGGGAAAATTGAGCTTTGAATGTGATATCCTAACAATTATGTCATATGATTGTGAACTGGAGGCAGACTAACAAAAAGTCGAGCTTCTTTACATACCATTCATAGAGGCTAATTCCCTTGTATTTAATAATTTAAGGAGGCATTCCGGGATGAACAAAATGTCAGTCCGCAATATTGATGTAAAAGGTAAGCGTGTTTTTTGCCGTGTTGACTTCAATGTTCCGATGAAAAATGGAGAAGTCACTGATGACACAAGAATTCGCGCAGCCCTTCCGACGATTCAGCATTTGACGGAAAATGGTGGGAAGGTTATTTTAGCGAGCCATTTAGGACGTCCGAAAGGGGAAGTTGTTGAGGAACTCCGTTTAGACCCTGTCGCAAAACGTCTTAGTGATCTTCTTGGCAAGGAAGTCATCAAAACGGACGAAGTTTTTGGTGATGAACCGAAGCAAGCAATTGAGCAGCTCGAAGAAGGCGGCGTTGTGTTATTAGAAAACGTCCGTTTTGAAGCTGGAGAAGAAAAAAATGACTCAGACTTAGCTACAAATTTTGCTGAGCTTGCTGATGTTTATGTGAATGATGCGTTTGGAGCGGCACACCGTGCTCATGCTTCAACAGAAGGAATCGCACACCACTTGCCAGCCGTAGCGGGTTTACTCATGGAAAAAGAGCTTGAAGTATTAGGAAAAGCCCTTTTAAATCCAGAACGACCATTTACCGCGATTATCGGTGGAGCAAAAGTTAAGGATAAAATTGGCGTGATCGATAACTTGTTAGACAAAGTAGATAACTTAATTATCGGTGGCGGATTAGCTTATACGTTTGTTAAAGCACAAGGTCATGAAATCGGGAAATCACTTTTAGAAGAAGATAAAATTGATCTTGCCAAACAATTTATGCAAAAAGCAAAAGACAAAGGTGTTAATTTTTATATGCCAGTTGATGCCACAGTTGCAGACGATTTTGGCGAACATGCAAATACACAAGTTGTTGATATTGACAGCATTCCATCTGACTGGGAAGCACTTGATATTGGACCAAGAACAATTGATGCATTCCGTGACGTTATCTTAAATTCAAAACTTGTGATTTGGAATGGCCCAATGGGGGTATTTGAATTAGAAAAGTTTGCAACAGGTACGAAGTCTGTTGCAAGTGCTCTAGCAGATGCACAAGATACTTATACTGTTATTGGTGGCGGTGATTCTGCAGCTGCTGTTGAAAAATTCGGATTTGCAGAAAATATGGATCACATCTCAACAGGTGGAGGCGCTTCCTTAGAATTTATGGAAGGAAAAGATCTTCCAGGTGTTGTGGCTCTAAACGATCAGGAATAAATCATTGTTTTTTACAGGAGGTACTTTAGATGCGTAAACCGATCATTGCAGGAAATTGGAAGATGAATAAAACGAAGGGTGAGGCAATTGAGTTTGTAAACGAAGTCAAGAGCCTTATTCCAGGAAAAGACGCCGTTGAATCGATTGTCTGCGTGCCAGATTTATTCCTTGATGCTCTTGTAAAGGAAGCAGAAGGAACAAATTTAGAAATTGGTGCACAAAACATGCACTTTGAAGAGAGTGGAGCGTTTACAGGTGAAACAAGCCCAGTAGCGTTAAAAGATATTGGTGTAAACTATGCGATCATCGGCCACTCTGAGCGTCGTGAAATGTTTGGAGAGACAGATGAGAGTGTCAACGAAAAGACGCTATCTGCATTTAAACATGACATAACTCCAATCGTTTGTGTTGGTGAAACACTTCAAGAGCGTGAAGCAAACCAAACAGCTGAAGTTGTGACAAAACAAGTGAAGGCTGCTCTAGAAGGATTAACTGAAGAACAAGTGAAGGAAACGGTTATTGCTTATGAGCCAATTTGGGCAATTGGGACAGGAAAAACGGCTTCATCTGAAGATGCGAACGATACGTGTGGCGTTATTCGTAACGTGATTAAAGAAAGTGTCTCTGAAGACGCGGCAAATGCTGTTCGTATTCAATACGGTGGTAGCGTGAAACCAGCAAATATTCATGAGCTACTCTCTCAATCTGATATTGATGGCGCTCTAGTTGGAGGAGCAAGCCTCGAACCGAAATCTTATCTTCAGCTAGTGGAGGCAGGAAATGAGTAAACAACCAACAGCTTTAATTATTCTCGATGGTTATGCCCTTCGAGATGAGGAGAAAGGAAATGCGGTAGCGCAAGCGAATACACCAAACTTCGATCGCTATTGGAATAAGTTTCCTCACTCTACGTTAACAGCGAGTGGTGAAGCAGTAGGGCTACCAGAAGGTCAAATGGGTAATTCTGAGGTAGGTCACATGAACATCGGTGCTGGCCGTATTGTTTACCAAAGTTTAACTCGTGTAAATTTAGCGATTCGTGAAGGCGAGTTTGCAGAAAATGATACGTTCCTTAATGCAATGAAGCACGTCAAAGATAAAGGGACGAACCTTCATGTTTACGGTTTACTTTCTGATGGAGGGATTCATAGTCACATTGAGCATATGTTTGCTCTCTTAGAGCTTGCAAAAGAGCAAGGGATTGAAAATGTGTACATTCATGGATTCTTAGATGGTCGTGATGTTGGACCGCAATCTGCTGAAACGTACTTACAGCAAACGGAAGAGAAAATCGGAGAATTAGGAATTGGTGAGATTGCATCTATTCAAGGACGATATTATGCGATGGACCGCGATAAGCGTTGGGATCGTGTAGAAAAGTCCTACCGCGCGATGGTTTATGGCGAAGGTTTGAAATATAAGAGTGCAGTTGAAGCACTACAAGACTCTTATAAAAACGAGATTCACGATGAATTCGTCCTTCCTTCTGTCATGACAAAAGAAGATGGTGAGACACCACGTGGTACGATTCAAGATGATGATGCAGTTATTTTCTTTAACTTCCGTCCCGACCGTGCCATTCAAATGTCTCAAGTTTTTACTAATAAAAACTTTGACGGATTTGACCGCGGGAATAAGTTCCCTGAAAATCTTCACTATGTATGTATGACACATTTTAGTGAATCGGTGGATGGGTTTGTTGCCTTTAAACCAACGAACTTAGATAACACGATGGGGGAAGTTGTTTCAAAAGCCGGGTTAAATCAATTACGGATTGCAGAAACGGAAAAGTACCCTCACGTAACGTTCTTCTTTAGTGGTGGTCGTGAAGAAACGTTTGCAGGAGAAGAGAGAGCTCTCATTGATTCTCCTAAAGTTGCAACGTACGACTTAAAACCTGAAATGAGCGCTTATGAAGTGACAGACAGGTTATTGGATGAAATTAATGCAGACAAGCATGATGTCATCGTCTTAAACTTTGCTAACCCTGATATGGTTGGACATTCAGGAATGTTAGAACCAACCATTAAGGCAGTTGAAACTGTCGATGAGTGTTTAGGAAAAGTCGTCGATTTAATTGTAGAAAAAGGTGGAAATGCTGTTATTACAGCAGACCACGGAAATGCCGATATGCTTGAAACAGATGAAGGTGGTCCGATGACCGCTCATACGACCAACCCTGTTCCTGTCATTGTAACGAAAAACGGAGCAGAACTTCGTAACGACGGTATATTAGGAGATTTAGCTCCAACAGTTCTTGAGTTACTAAATGTTGAACAACCAGCTGAGATGACAGGGAAATCATTAATTAAGAAGTAAATGTACCCACGATTTGGACAGAATGTTTGATGATAAGTGGATGTTTACATTTATATACAAAGGCTAAACATAGAAAATATCGAAAATAGATAAGCTCAAATCATATAACTTTAAGGAGTGAATGTTTCATGACAATTATTACAGATGTTTATGCACGTCAAGTATTAGATTCTCGTGGTAACCCTACTGTAGAAGTTGAAGTACACACAGAAAGCGGCGCTTATGGTCGCGCACTAGTTCCAAGTGGTGCATCAACTGGTGAGTACGAAGCTGTTGAATTACGTGACGGTGGAGATGCATGGATGGGTAAAGGTGTTTTAAAAGCTGTTGAAAACGTAAACGAAGTCATTGCACCTGAACTAGTAGGTTTCGATGCACTTGATCAACTTGGAATTGACCAATTAATGATCGAGTTAGACGGTACAGACAACAAAGGAAAATTAGGTGCGAATGCAATCCTTGGTGTATCAATGGCTGTTGCTCGTGCTGCTGCTGAAGCATTAGGTTTACCTTTATACGTATACCTTGGTGGATTCAACGCAAAAACTCTACCAACACCAATGATGAATATCTTAAACGGTGGAGAGCATGCGGATAACAACGTAGACATTCAAGAATTCATGGTTATGCCAGTTGGAGCAGAGAGCTTCACTCAAGCACTTCAAATGGGTGCAGAAATCTTCCATAACTTAAAGAAAGTATTAAAAGACAAAGGCTACAACACAGCTGTAGGTGACGAAGGTGGTTTCGCACCAAACTTAGCTTCAAACGAAGAAGCTTTATCTACAATCATTGAAGCGATTGAAGCTGCTGGATATAAGCCAGAAGAGGAAGTTGTTCTTGCAATGGACGTAGCGGCTTCTGAAATTTTCGAAGACGGAAAGTACAACTTAAAAGGTGAAGGTGTTGTAAAAACATCTGAAGAAATGGTTGCTTTCTATGAAGACCTTTGCTCTAAGTACCCAATCGTTTCAATTGAAGACGGCTTAGATGAAAACGACTGGGAAGGCTTCAAACAACTAACTGACAAGCTAGGTGACAAAGTTCAGCTAGTAGGTGACGATCTATTCGTAACAAACACTGAAAAGCTTTCTCGTGGTATTAAAGAAGGCATCGGTAACTCAATCTTAATCAAAGTAAACCAAATCGGTACATTAACAGAAACATTTGATGCAATCGAAATGGCGAAACGCGCAGGTTACACAGCCGTAATCTCTCACCGTTCTGGTGAAACAGAAGACAGCACAATTGCTGACATCGCTGTTGCAACAAATGCTGGACAAATCAAAACAGGTGCACCATCTCGTACAGACCGCGTAGCGAAGTACAACCAGTTACTACGTATTGAAGATGAGCTACAATACATCAGCCAATACGCTGGTAACAGTGCATTCTACAACTTAAACAAATAATTCATCGGTCATTTTTGACCATGAACGAATAGCAAAGGAGGACCTGGTCATAGCACCAAGTCCTCCTTCTTTTTAAGGTGAATTTTCGGGGACCAGGTCCCCGAAAATTTTGTGAACGGTTTTGTGTGGAAAGTTTATACGGAATTTTATTCACTTTTTCTCGTTTTTATTCATGAGTTGAGTCCTACAAAATTGAGTCAGACTCAGCCGACCCGGACTCGATTTTGTAGGACTCAATAATCAAGTAAAATAGAGGTAAAGAGAGAAATTGGAAGGTCAGACAAGACAACCAACTAACTAATGATCACAACAACTAATATTCCGAACATAGACACTCAAAGCCATGGATAAACGTTCTTGAGAAAGTAAAAAAGATAAAGGATGCATGAAATTGTATGTAGGATAATTCCGGCTTTTGCTGTGCTTTTAAATTGATCGGCGGTATCATACCCTTTAGCTCCTAAAAGAATTCCAATGATATTTAAAATGAAATTGAGTGGACCTAAAAAGAAATAGCTAAAAAAACTAATCACTCCTAATGTAAAGCTCCATTTAGCGAAACGATTACCTTTTTTTCTATCCATATCTCCTCTCCTTTCTCACTGAACTTATAATCTATTTATATTTTTTATCACGGACAAGTATGACGATCGTTCAAATATTCATTACATATTGCACACAATAGTATTTCATGGTATTATTTAAACACGTTTAAGTGTCGGTATGGAGGTGTAGGGTTTGCAAACTGTAGCATCAATTTTACTAATTATTGTTTCAATCTTACTTATTACAGTCGTATTATTACAATCTGGTCGAAGCGCTGGGTTATCAGGTGCCATCTCTGGTGGAGCTGAACAAATGGTAGGGAAGCAGAAAGCACGTGGCTTAGAAGCGGTTTTAAGCAAAGCGACGATTGTATTAGCAGTGCTTTTCTTCTTATTAACGATTGCAGTAGCATTTTACATGTAATAAAGATGAAGAACAGAAGCAGTGAGTTTATCCTTAAACTTACTGCTTTTTTACGTCTTAAAATCGTGGCACAGCCAACGACAGAAAAACAAAAAACTCATTCTATCATATACATATGAGTAATAGACCATATGTTGCATAGAGATTAAATTTGCAAACGGAAGGGCATAAAAAAGATAGAGACAATTGACAAGGTCATGCGACCATGATCATATAACATCCCGAATTTGTGAAGGCGGGGAGTGAATAAAAAAATGATTGGATGCTTATGTTTACACGGTTTTGCAGGTACACCAAAAGAGATCGATGTCATAACAAAACATTTTGAAAAGAAGAAGTGGCTCGTATATTCTCCTGTTCTTCCAGGACACGATGACATAGAAACGGGGTTAAAAAAAGTCACGTATAAAGAATGGGTGTATGCAGCGACCGTTGCTGTTGAAGAACTATTAAAGCGTTGTGAAAAAGTATATGTGGTCGGTTTTTCAATGGGGGGCATGATCGCAAGCTATATTGCTTCTAAATATCCAGTTGATAAACTCGTCCTCTTAAGTGCTGCAGCTTATTACATTAATCCAAAACAAATTGTTTCAGAAGTCACTGGCTGGGTTCTTGAAGGGATTCGAGGCAGTCTTGACGATGTTGAGCTATATAAATTTTATCGCGAAAAAATCAAAAAGACCCCACTAGTAGCAACGAAGGAATTTGCAAAAATGGTGAGGCAACTCCGACCATATTTAGATAACATAAAAGCACCAACATTAATTATTCAAGGTGAAAGTGATGGTTTGGTTCCTCGAAAGAGTGCTCAATATATATATGAACATATTCAATCTGAGAATAAAAAGCTTTTTTATTTTCCAAACGCCAAGCATTACATTTGGTTTGGGGACGAACGAGAAGAAATGTTAAAGGAAATCGAGCATTTTCTTTGCGATATGCCAGGTGAAGAAGCAAAATAGTATAGGTGATTATTGCCAAAAAATAAATTATGGAACAAGCAGCGAGAAAAGGAGTTAGTAACTATGAAAGTAAAGCAACCAGAACCATTTACTTTAGAAGGCGGCAACCGTGCTGTACTACTTTTACACGGTTTTACAGGGAACTCAGCAGACGTTCGGATGATCGGACGCTTTTTAAACGGAAAAGGATATACATGTCATGCACCGCACATGAAAGGTCATGGCGTACCACCAGAGGAACTTGTTCACACAGGTCCTGAAGATTGGTGGGATGATGTAGTCAATGCATACAATCATTTAAAGGAAATGGGCCACGATGAAATTGCTGTATGCGGTTTATCGTTAGGCGGTGTATTTTCCTTAAAGCTCGGGTATACACTACCAGTAAAGGGAATTATACCAATGTGTGCACCGATGTATATAAAAAGTGAAGAAACGATGTATCAAGGGGTTCTTGCTTATGCAAGAAAATATAAGAAATGGGAAGGCAAGAGCGATGAGCAAATCGAGGCTGAAATGGAAAAATTCCAAGAGACCCCAATGAATACGTTGAAAGCCTTGCAAAAGTTAAATCAAGAAGTACGTGAAAATGTCAATATGATCTATGCACCGACATTTGTTGTACAAGCACGTCATGATGAAATGATTAACACTGATAGTGCAAATATTATATATGACGAAGTGGAATCTGAAGTGAAAGACCTTAAATGGTTTGAAGAGTCGGGGCATATTATTACTTTAGATAAAGAACGGGATCAGTTGCACGAAGATATTTATGCGTTTCTAGAAAAACTAGACTGGAACGATTAAACATTCGTGTGCAAGTTCCCGCATGAAAGGAGCTGGCAAACAAGATGAGTATGACAAAAGACGAACTACTAGAGTATATGAAAAATGAAGCAGAGAAACCATTAGCAATTTCAGATTTAGAAGAAATATTTGGGCTTGAGGATTCAAGTCAATTTAAGGAGTTTGTGAAGCTGCTCAACGAATTAGAAGAAGCGGGTGAACTTGTTCGCACACGAAGTAACCGATACGGAATACCGGAAAAGTTAAACCTTATTCGTGGTGAAGTGATTATGCACCCGAAAGGTTTTGCTTTTGTAAAAACTGACGAAGGTTTCGATGATATTTATATTGCTAGTGCAGAGATGAATGGAGCAATGAATAAAGATAAAGTGCTTGTTCGTCTCCATGGCGATTCCAAGGGTGAAAAGCCAGAAGGAGCCATCATCCGCATTTTAGAGCGTGGTGTGACACGTACGGTCGGAACGTATGTTGATGATAAGCATTACGGCTTTGTTGTCACTGATGACAAGCGAATTCCAAACGATATTTTTATTCCGAAGAATAAAGAACATGGTGCTGTAGATGGGCATAAAGTCGTTGTCGAGATTACGAAATACCCTGAAGGACGAATGAGTGCTGAAGGTCAAGTCATAGATATTCTTGGTCATAAAAATGACCCAGGAGTCGATATTTTATCTGTCATTTATAAACACGGCTTACCTGGTGAGTTTCCTCAAGAAGTCATTGACCAAGCGAATTCAGTTCCTGATGAAATTGACCCGTCGGAAGTTGAAAACCGTCGTGACCTTCGTGATGAAACAATCGTTACGATTGATGGTGCTGATGCGAAAGACTTAGATGATGCCGTTCAAGTGAAAAAACTAGAGAACGGTAACTATTTATTAGGTGTTCATATTGCCGATGTGTCTTATTACGTGAAGGAAGGATCTCCGATTGATGAGGAAGCATTTGAGCGAGCAACGAGCTGTTATTTAGTGGACCGAGTCATTCCGATGATTCCGCACCGTCTCTCAAATGGGATTTGTTCATTAAACCCACAAGTTGACCGATTAACGCTATCTTGTGAGATGGAAATTTCGCCAACAGGTGAAGTCGTTAATCATGATATTTTCCAAAGTGTTATTAAGACAAACGAACGAATGACATATACAGATGTTCGTAAGATTCTTCTTGAAGAAGACGAAGAAGTGATGAAGCGTTATGAGGACCTCATTCCATTTTTTAAACAAATGGAAGAGCTTGCAGAGATTCTTCGTAAAAAACGGTTCGAACGTGGCGCGATTGACTTTGACTTTAAAGAAGCGAAGGTGGTCGTGGATGAAGAAGGGACACCAACAGATGTTGTTTTACGTGAGCGTTCGGTTGCTGAACGTTTAATCGAAGAGTTTATGCTTGCAGCAAACGAAACGATCGCTGAACACTTCCATTGGATGAAGCTTCCATTCGTTTACCGTATTCACGAAGATCCGAATGAAGAAAAGCTGAATAAGTTTTTAGAGTTTATAACGAATTTCGGTTATGTTGTTAAAGGAACCGCAAACTCTGTGCATCCACAGGCATTACAAAAGCTGTTAGAAGAAGTGAAAGGTGAACCGGAAGAAGCGGTAATTAGTACAGTGATGCTACGCTCGATGCAACAAGCGAAATATGACCCGGAAAACATCGGGCACTTCGGTTTATCAGCAGATTTTTATACACACTTTACTTCACCGATTCGTCGTTATCCTGACTTGATTGTGCACCGATTAATCCGCACGTACTTAATTGAAGGAAAAACAAGTGACAAAGTACAGCATAGTTGGTCAGAGAAACTTCCAGGCATCACGAAGCATTCGTCTGAAATGGAACGTCGTGCAGAAGACGCTTCTCGAGAAACCGATGAGATGAAAAAAGTACAGTACATGGAAGACAAAGTTGGCGAAGAGTACGAAGGAATCATTAGTGGGGTTACGAACTTTGGTTTATTCGTTGAGCTGCCGAATACGATTGAAGGACTTGTCCATGTCAGTTACTTAACCGATGATTACTATCGTTACGATGAGCAACATTATGCGATGATTGGTGAGCGAAGCGGGAATGTCTTTAGAATTGGTGATGGCATTGACGTACGCCTGATTAACGTTAATGTTGAAGAACGAATCATTGACTTTGAAGTCGTCGGCATGAAGCCACGTAAAGAGAAAAAACAAGATCGCCCACGTGTCATTGAAGGTGGAAACCGTAAATCACGTAAGAAAGATCGAAATCCAGACGGGTTGACCCTTGGCGGTAAACCGAAAAAAGATAAGAAGAAAAAGAAAGACCGCGGCGGGTTTTACGAAAATGCACCGAAGAATAAGCGGAAAAAGGGAAAGAAAAAGAGGAAATAGAATAGCTTAAGATCAGGACCACTCAAAACGAGGTGGTCCTGTTTTTTGCTTTTTTAATCGAACCCATAAAATCTAGCATGATATCAGCTCGAAGTAGTGAAAGTCTTTATTTCTAAGTTCGAAGTGCCACTTCAACTCTTTCATTGCACCATGTTGTGTCTTGGTTAAGTTAGAATAATTCTAAGTTACGGATAAAATGACATTTTCGCGGACAAAATGAGATTTTCACGGATAAAACAAAATGTTCGCGGATAAACAGAAAAAGTTACGGATAAAATGACATTTTCGCGGACAAACAGAAAAAGTTACGGATAAATCAAAATGTTCGCGGACAAACAGAAAAAGTTACGGATAAATCAAAATGTTCACGGACAAACAGAAAAAGTTACGGATAAAACAAAATGTTCGCGGACAAACAGAAAAAGTTACGGATAAATCAAAATGTTCACGGATAGACAGAAAAAGTTACGGACAAATCATAGTAGCTTAACAATCACCGAGCTTTCTTTAGATTAACCGAGGGAAAATATGGTAAAATCAGGGAGGGAGAAGTTATAAATAAAGAAAGGGTGGAGGAGAGTAAATGGATCTTTTCTTTTACATTACGGTTATTGTTGCTCTATCACTCATTTACTATGGCTATAAACATAAGGCAGAGCTTTCATTAAAAGAGAAAGAAATAGAACTTGAAGCAAAGAAGGTTGACCTCGAATCAAAAAAATTAGATTTTGCAAAGAAGAATCAAGAAGAACATATGTAACCTATCGTTTACAGTACACTTCGCAGCTGAAGTGTTTTTTTTCTTACCTGAATCCAATTCGAAAGGTGTAAGGGAGCACTCTTATCGATACGATAGTTTCGATAAAAAGTACCAAACCTTGAAATACACACGTCCAAAAGAATGCGCTGATTGTCCATTAGCTAACGATTCCCTATGCCAAAAGGTTTTCAAAATGAAGAATGACACAGACCTTCGCCGTTACAGCGTTCCTGCACCTGAACATGATATTAGATGCTAGAAGCAGTAGAAACACACGAAGACTGTCTCTTCCTCTAATAGCTTTGCTCTGATGTTTTATCAGTCGAGACAAATCGATGTATTCTCGACGAAGCAATGCTCTTTCCTGCGGGAATAGCGCGAGCTGAAGGTCCACTTCGGAAAGAAAAGAGTGTTCTTTCCAAAGTTAGCTGAAGCCGTGCCCGCGGCAAAGAAGACACCGTGAAAGCACTCACCTATTTGCCATAAACGTTTTAATAAAAGAAAGGGGTGGAATGCAGAGAGTAAGACTAGCTGGAGGTGAGTAATATGAATCATATGAACGCTCAACTTGAAGAAATATATGAAGCATTAGAAGATTGTGTGAGAGCTTGTAATCAATGTTACGATGCATGTCTTGAGGAGGAACATATTGATCATATGAGAGAATGCATTCGTACCGATCGCGAATGTGCAGATTTTTGTACTTTGACGTTAAAAGCTATTACTACGAATAGTCCATTTTTAAAAGACATGTTAGCACTTTGTGCGAAAATTTGTCGTGCGTGTGAAAAGGAATGTAGTAAGCATGACCACGACCATTGTAAAGTCTGTGCCGAAGCATGTCATACATGTGCAGAGTTGTGTGAATCATATAGTTAAAAGTGAAAGTAAAAGGCTGCTCTCATTGGAGCGGTCTTTTTCACGTTTAAATTGAAGACTATTGATACATTTGGTATCATATAGGAACGAGCGAATGAGAAAGGATGCAGGAAAATGGGAAAAGGAACTGAAGGAAGTCAAATCGCACAAAATAAAAAAGCCCGTCATGATTATCATATTGAAGAAACGTATGAAGCAGGACTCGTTCTAACTGGGACAGAAATTAAATCGATACGTAACCGTCGCGTCAATTTAAAAGATTCCTTTGCTCGTGTCAGTCGTGGAGAAGCATGGCTTCATAATCTACACATTAGTCCGTATGAACAAGGAAATCGTTATAACCACGATCCTGTTCGTACACGTAAGCTTTTGTTGCACCGTAAAGAGATCAATAAGCTGATCGGTTTAACGAAAGAGAAAGGCTATACGCTCGTTCCGTTAAAGATTTATATTAAAAATGGATTTGCAAAGGTATTGATTGGCCTTGGTAAAGGGAAAAAGAAATACGATAAGCGTGAGGACTTGAAGAAGAAGGCAGCTAAGCGTGACATTGAGCGTGCGTTTAAGGACAGTCAGTTAGGCCGTTAACGTAGGAATTGGAACGGTTGGTGCTCCTTACCATTTGACTGGATACGCACATGTGTTATAATTGTATTTGTCGTTAGGAAAAACAAGTGAATAATATAAACGATCTGTCCTAACTTTTCCATTATAGTTGCTGCGGGTTCCGCAACACACTTAATCATGGGGACGTTCTGGATTCGACAGGGATAGGTCGAGCTTAAGTGGCGAGCCGAGCTGGGTGTCCTCGTATAAAACGCCCATCGCCTATAGTTGGCAAAGAAGATAACAATTTCGCTTTAGCAGCGGCGTAAAAACCCTGCTAGCGGTTCCTCCCTTCATCGCCCATGTGAAGGATCAGGGACTCACTCTAAGTGGGATACGCCTAGAGCCTACCACCTGAAGGTAATAGGAAGAGATCAATCAGGTTAGCCACATGGAAGCCTGTCTGTCGGCCGAAGTGATGGCGAATCGCCAATAGACCGACTACGCTCGTAGAAGCTTAAGTATCGTTATCTCTGGACGTGGGTTCGATTAGTAAATAGTCGCCTTATGTGGCAACACATAAGTGAAAACTTGGCTTAATCGGGGAAACCTACCCTGTTATAAATAGTCGTTCAAAAATGAGGAAAAAAAGAGCCGAGAAGATCGAGGAAGCGAAGATTAGAGTATCAAAGCGTATTCCACATACGTGAGAAACGGATAATCAAGCTGACAAAGAGATTCGATAGCTATTTTTCCCGGAATTTTTGAACAACCAATAACAGAACGGCAATCCCGAGCGGTATGAGGAGTAATCCTTCAGCCGTGTATCGACTCATAGGCTGCCCAAGTGGTAGTACTAGGATGTACATTCCGCCTAATGATAGGCAAAACTATAATGTGCATAATACGCCAAGGGACTCAAGTTTTTTTGAGTTCAAGAGATAGTCAGTGCCATGACGAAAGCATGGAATCACATGTCCCACCGTCTCCACCATACATAATTATGGTGGTTTTTTTATTTTATTTTAAGAAAATCTTCCTCAAATTTCTGCTTTAATGTAAGTGCTTCCTGTGAATACTTTCCATTTCGTACAGTTACTTTCTCATAGTTATTTAAGATAAATTCAGCTCTTTGCTTTTTAGAGGATATTCTTAAATAGGGGTTAATAGATATTAATAAAGCGAAGACTTCTGCTTTCTTTTTTATTGTTAGTGTATAAGAGTCTTTATGACTATTCGGAGAATCGTTTTTCTTTGATGAAATTGAACCTCCTGCGATCGATTTTATGTATTCAAGTAGTTCTATATCTGTTGAAGCAATGGATATTAATGGTCTTCGACGTTCTCCAGTATGATTCCTAGTTAGGGTTATTGACCCTTCTCCATCAATGATTCCAGCTAGGTAAGCGGCTTCTAATTCTTTCAAGGAAACTTCCCCCCCATAACTAAAAAACTGATCTCTTCTTATCATTATAACCATATTAAAGAGTTATTTGAGTAAAGAACTTGCTCCAACGTGAGACTCTAAATCAGGTGAAAATGAATAATCTTGAAAAGTGAAATGACTGATCAATGGTAGTGCCAACGTTTTTGAACAACCCCGACACTTCTATTTTTTGAACAAAACAAATTGAACAGGCTTTAAATAAATACAAAGAAATTAAACGATAATGGTGCTTCCTCCTTGTCAAAAAGCAAAAGAAAATGATAGGAGAGCAGTCATCACATCTGCTTAACCTATCTTTTTTTTTATTTCAAATAACCTCATTTAACCGCACGACAATGTGGTGTTGTTGATCGGCACCATGAAGAGGCTGGTTTGCAAATATTATTTCGTGTCACTAAATTAATTAATAAAATTTATTATGCGAGCTTTAGAATTTTATCGAATGTATTTAATATCACTAGTGTTGCATTAATTTAGGCTAACTATTAAAAATACTCAAAATGTTCAATAAAGTTATTTTGTGCAAAGAAAAAGTCCTTTATAATGGATAAGTCAGGTGGTAATCCCGTCCAAATCCAATAATAAAGGACCAACTCATGGATAAGATTACACGAAAAACTTCATTTGGACAATGGTTTTCACCAATAAATCTTCGATTATTTAATGAACAGGTGAAAACATTGAAATTAGATTTTTATACAAAGAAACTTACGACAGAATCATTCTTGAAATTATTACTATACGCACAGCTAGAAGAGGTAGAAAGTCTCCATGCACTGAGTGATTGTCTCTTTGATGATCAACTACAAAAAGGGATTGATCTTGATTCCATCAGTATTTCTCAGCTTTCACGACGATTGAACGGCATGAATCCAGATTTATTTCAACAGCTATTTTTGGATTTAGTTGGGCAAATACATGCCAAAACACATTACACGAAACTCATTATGCCATTAAAGATCGTTGATTCAAGCACCATGCCGTTGAATTTAACGAATCATAGATGGGCAAAATTCCGCAAAACAAAAGCTGGTGTGAAGTTACATTTGCGACTAGTTTTTATGGAAAAAGGAGTTTCATACCCTGAAAAAGCCTTGATTACAACAGCGAAGGAACACGATCGTAATCAGCTGGAAGTCATGGTTGATGACAAAGAGTGCATGTACGTGTTTGACCGTGGTTATCTCGACTATGAACGCTTCGATCGTATGACTGACGATGGCTACTTTTTCCTGTCAAGGCTAAGGAAGAACGCTGTGATACGGGTAGTTGACGACTTTATACTACCTAAAGAATCATCTGTTTTATCCGATCAAATGGTCTTGATTGGAACAACGCAAAATCGTGCTGAAAATTACTTTCGTCTTTTAAAAGTGATTGATTCTAAAGGGAATGAACTGCAACTGATCACCAATCGATTTGATTTAAGCGCCGAAGAAATTTCAGAGATGTATAAATCACGCTGGGCAATCGAATTGTTTTTCAAGTGGATAAAGCAACATCTCAGAGTCAAGAAGTTCTATGGGCAAAGCGAATGGGCAATCCAAAACCAAATATTTATTGCACTGATTGTTTATTGTCTGCATGTACTCGCTCAAATTGAGACAAATAGTAGGATAAAAACCTTGCAAATTAGCCGTTATTTAAGGGCTGCATTGTGGAAATCAGCGCATATTTGGCTTCGAAAGATTGAAGGGAAAGCCATCCCTTAACAGAGTTTTGTCATTGTCGCACTAGTCTAATTGTAAATTAATTTCCAAATGGATGGAGCCACCTTTAATTGGGTATTTACCTTTTTGGCTCTGAGAAGGTTATACAATTAAACTGAAAATTACGACACTATTTATGCAACACTAGTGATTTAATATATCTTTAGACATGATCACAGGATATGGTGAGATTGATTTTCCTGGTCTCTTCATTTGTTGTGCAAAAAACTAGAGCGTGATGTTAAAACTTACTTCACTATAATAAGTTCGTATTGTTTTTCAGCGAATGAATACTTCAAGACCCTTGAAGAAGATCTGGGTTATTCATGTTTTTAATTATCAGATCAACAATATGTTTATTCAAATGATACGAGGACAATACATTTAACGGCAACCACCATGCTCCTTTAACATGCTTAATACATTTAGCGCTATTACAATGACAAACAAAATGTCTAGCCATATCCCACTCAGTAGTAGGGTAAAAATAATTTAGTTCTTCTCCTGGATAAATATCTTTTTCTGTATATACTAAGCCTTTCTCTGTATTGACAATCAAATTTGGATCACAACTATGATTGAGCAAAACAAGGAAAGATTCCGCAAGATAATGTCTATCCAGTCCAACTTGAATGGTTTGATAGGTCTTTTCTTCTTGATAATAACTTGGATCAAATGAAAACAATTTGGTGCCTGCATGAATCAATTCAGTTGCAATAAGACACTTTCCTGACTCTTCTTCTGAAACCTTGTACATATGATTAACACCTCACTGTTGAATTTAAGGAACAATTATTTGTTACAATATATTGAACTTGAAAAATTGTGTGTGGATTCATTCCTCAAATTTTAATAAGGACAAGTTGTTTAAAGTCCAGTTAGTTTTTGGGCACAGTTTTATCACTATGAGGTACATTATGCATACAATAGGACGAAAGCTCTTTGAATATATGGTTTAGGGAGACTGATTCCTATGTATAGAAAATCGATACAGGTTGTTGTAAAAACTAGAAATAAATCATCTTTAAAAATATTAGTGCCAGAAAAGATTTATAAAATGCTAGATAGTAATCAGCAATTATCACTAAAGGTTGGCATGATGGAATTGGATGTGAAATGCGGGAAAAACATTACTCAAAATAATATTAAGGTACCTCGTCATATTGCGAAAAAAATGGGGCTGTACGATGGGATGGAAGCAAACCTTACTGTCAAAAATAATAAGTTATGTCTTGGCCCCGTAATAGGGGTTTTTGTAAGTAACGGACAAGTGCGGAAGGCTAATAGTCAAAAGCCCATTTTCAGGCTAGTAGAGTTGATGCGTGCAAATAAAGAGGCGAAAGCTATTCTTTATTGGTTTTCGGTCAAGGATGTTGATTTTAATAAGAAAATAATACATGGTACTTATTATCATGCCAGTCAAAAACGTTGGAGGAAGAGCACTTTCCCATTTCCCGATGTGTTATATGACCGGGGAGGCGGAACACTTAGTACACAACAAACAATATCCAACAAAATTAGGAGGAACCTAGAAACAAACAAAGAACTAATAAGAATTAACCCCACATATTACTTTGATAAGTTTGAGGTGTATGAGCGTCTTAAGAATCATAAGGAAATTGAAGCTTATTTGCCGCATACTGTTTTGTATAAAAATCAGGATGATCTGCAAGCGATGTTTGAGGTCTCATCCACAGTTTATATTAAGGATTGTTTAGGGAATAATGGTGTAGGTGTTGGCAGAATCAAGAAGCAATTCAACAACAACTATGAATATAGCTACTACAAGGATCATTTATGCAAGGTCAATTTTGATTCTTTTAGTGACCTGGTAAAAGAGTTAAATGATCTAACTAATGGGAAAAAGTTCTTATTACAAAATGCAATAGATGTTATGGAGGCAGACAATGGAAATGTAGACTTACGGGCAACTGTTCAAAGAAATAGAGAAGGCCAGTTAGTTGTAGGTGCTTGTCCTGTTCGTGTAGGTATAGAAGGAAGCCCAGTTACAAGTACTAAATCTGGTGCATTAGTATATTGCTTTGATGATTTTTTCAGAGAAGAATTAAATTTCAAGGATGAAGACATTGTTAAGCTTAGAAAGAGAACTGAAGAATTTCTACTTGAAATTTGTCGTTATATTGAAATAGAATATGGAACGTTTGGAGACATTGGAATAGACTTTGCTATTGATAAAAGTCAGAATTTTTGGTTTATTGAGTGCAATGCAAAGCCTGGAAAAGACGCATTATACTGTGCTTATGATGATGAAACTGTCAAAGAGGCTTTTCTTAATCCATTAGAGTATGGAAAATATTTATGGGAATAAGGGAGGGTCAATTATGGAAATGAAAGTTAAGCTTAATTGGTTAGAAGAGAGTAACAAGAACAATGTTTGTCTTTTATCTAAAAAAATATTTAGATTATTAAAGCTTTCAGAAAAAGTGGAATATAGCCTTTTCATTGGGCAGAAACGAAGAAAGGTTTATTTCAAACCGACTGAACATACGGAAGATTGTATATACCTTATACCACAACTATTTGACCCTTCATTAACAAAAGAGGATTTAGCTGGTTTTGAGGGTTATAGGATTAACCTTTGGGTGAAGGGGGAAGATCTTCACCTAGGTCCAGTACTTGGTATATTTGTAAAACCTAAACGTCTACAAAAACCCCTATATAAAAATACGGTTTTAGGACATATGGAAGCGGGGTTAGCGGAAGGGTTTTTATGTTATTTTTTCTCCATAGATAGTGTTGATTGGGAAAAGAGTAGAATTAAGGGATTTACATTACTTCCTGGGACGGATAAATGGACATTTAGATGGTTTCCAATTCCTGATGTTATCTATGATAGAGGTGCTGGTTTCAATACTTCCGAGAAGGCCAAAGTTAAGGAAATACGTGAGAAGCTAAGGGAGGAATTAAAGGTACCGTTTATTAATAACCTGGATCAAATCGGTAAATGGAAAACGTACAGCCAGTTATCAAAATATGAAGAGGTTACTGAATACTTCCCCATGACCATTCGTTATAAAAACTTTAATGATTTGTTGATCATGCTAAAACAGCATGGTTTCATTTTCTTAAAAGCCATTTACGGCAGCAAAGGCAAGCAAGTGATGTCAATTGAAAAAATTGATAAGAAATATAAACTTATTTTTTTAACGGATCATATGCAGGAGCTTGTATTAAATGATGTTAAAGAGTTAAGAGAACATATAATGGATTATACTAGTGACAAGAAATACGTTATACAGGAAGGCATTCGGTTGCTTAAATACAAAGAACGACTTTTTGACATGAGGATACTAGTGATTAAAGATAAGATGGGACGTTGGAGAGCTATAAGTAATTATGTGAAAATAGCAAAGTCACGTTTTTCCATCACAAACTACTCACTTGGTGGAGAATGTGACTTGTATGAAAATATTTATCCAAATTTGAGCAGTCCGCTTTCCAATAGAAGCATTCCTGATTATGAAGATATAGCATCGGCAGCTACAAAGATTGCGGAAATCATCGACAAAGAATTTGGCACATTTGGAGAACTAGGAATCGATATGGGAATAGATGAACATGGGAAGTTATGGTTAATTGAAGTTAATACAAAGCCTGATAAAGATCTTGTAGATGGACTTGATGACTTTAATGATATCAATCCCCAATATTCAGCTATATTTGAATATACTAAATACATTTGTCAGTCTAAATAGTGTACATTTTAAAGAGTGGTTTCAAAGTTGTGTGTTGGGCTTTAGAAGCACTCTTTTTTTCATGTAAAGGATCTATAGAGCGAGCCTAGGTCACATCCGATAATGACACTAAATTAAAATGATTTTGTGTAGCTTTGTGTTGCATTTGATAAGCATTGATATTAGGTATAGATTCAGTTTACTTGTGAAAAGTGTGGAGGGGAGGTGTACGAGAGTATTACAAAGGTATAAAGGGAATAGAATACCGCATTGGAGCTATGCTGCGACTGAAAAAGAGCGAGGCACTCCTTACATAAAGAAATATACCATAATTTTCTAAGGTGACTATTGACAAATTTAGAATGTTTTGATAATTATATAGACAACCTCACATTACCACTTGATCTTACCTCTATTTTTTAACACCTTGTAAAATGAAATCCTTCAAAGTGAAACAACTGATCAATGATGCCAACGTTTTTGAACAACCTCTTCATTAATCTTCTCACCATTCTACCTTAACACTCTTTTTTCTCTATCTGTTTCCCTAAAAAATGTTTCATAAAAACACAAACCTGAAAGGAGTGATGAACGATGTAAACAAATCATGATCACTCATAACCTTTTATGCGATTTATAGTAAATAAATGAATTCTAAGGAGGATGAATGACATATGGGTCACGATATTTCTGGATTTAATAAAGCTGGAGAAGAAATTGCTTATGCACGATTTAGCATGTGGAATGATCATGCAACTATACTGTACAGTTTACTTGATGCGAGTGATTACTATGCAGGAGTCAGTGGAATCGGTGATACATCTACTTTTTCAACACAACAAATTGAAAAGGCTTTAAATGAATACAAGAAATTATTTGATAATGGTGATTCTTCCTTGCCAGAAAATGACTTTGTCACATGGGACCTTGAGCAAATCTTAAATTTTATACAAAACTGTTTAGCAATAGCAAAAGAAGAAGGGAGTGTAAAAGTATATTTTGGCTAATAGAGAATGTTCTAGAAGTCCGGTGAAAATGACACATATCGAGAAGGAGAACTTCGATTAATTACCGACATGTCCTGTGTCGAACGTCGAAGTTACCAACGAGTGTTTTCCTCACGATGCCCCTTATAACTACTGTATTTGCTATTACTTCTATATGTAACAAGTCCCTAATGTTACCCCAAATAATACTCGCTCACTATTAGAGGTCGATGACCTTATCGACACAACCAATCCTTGTATCCCTATTTAATAGAAGGACAAGAACGCATTGAAGCTAAAATAGAAAGTTTCGTCAGAGCTACGTAGCGGTTTCAAATATACTCACAACAAATTAGATGAGCATCGTAAAGTTTTTGAAGTAGTCCCTAATGAAATTAAAGGTACTAAAGTAGACATATAATATTTAAGTTCAAAAACTGGTAAGCATGATCTGGAACTCAATTATATATAGTAAACAAACTTAAAGGCTAGATATGACTTTTGATGCATAGTACAAGGATACTGTTTAGGAGGAAATAACAAAAGGCGGTAGTTCAATAAGGCATTGCAGTTATTATTCGTTCAGTCGGGAAGACTGGACTTTTTTTGTTAGTTGCTGGGCATCAGGAGGGCAATGTGTTATATATAAAATAAAAGTTTTTTGTTAAATGGGAATTTTAAGATGTTATGCTTAGTGTATTTCTTTCTGCACTATCACTTTCATGTTATTATATTCAAAACTAGAAAGGAGAATCGTGAATGGAATCTAGAATTCGTATGATCGAATTTGAAGAATCAGAAGGGAAATTAAGAGAGTTATATGAAAAGTTCAATGGGAAAATGGCTAACATTTTAAAGGTTCAATCTCTGAATCCCAAATCATTAGAAGCTCATTTAGAATACTATAAAGTCATGATGTTTGGAAAATCTCCATTACCTCGCCATATACGTGAGGGGATTGCAACAGTCGTATCAGCAGAAAATGAGTGCCATTACTGAATGGAACATCATGGGGCGGCGCTCCATTTGTTAACGAAAGACGATGAGTTAGTAGCAGGCTTAAAAAAAGACTATAAGCAAGTTACTCTTGATGAAAAAACAAGAGCTATTTTTGATTATGCTGTTAAACTGACACAAAAACCAACAAGTGTTCTTGATTCAGACGTTGAAAACTTAAAATCTGTTGGTTGCACAGATGAAGAAATTCTTGATATTTGCCAAATTACATCATACTTTAATTTTGTAAATCGTATGGCTGAAGGATTAGGTGTTCAATTGGAAGGCGAATATAAGTAGGAACAAAAATACAATAAATGTTTAGAGAAGTAGCAGAATCGACGTTGAGTTTTTTTTTTTAGGAACAACGTGTGAGTTTAACTAAGTATCTACCTTCACCTAAAGGCTCGGCAATCGCCGAGTTTCTTTAATAAAACAATGTTTTTATTGCATCAATCAATCAATCAATCAATCAATCAATCCATCGCCCCCTTCTTCCTTTTATTAGTAACTGATTACCATCAAATTTGAACTAGTAATATCCTCTTTAAAAATACTTCATTTGTCACTTCTCCAACATAGCTGTATAATTTTCTATTAGATTCGCGAAATAAATGGACTTTAATTTCAAGATGATAGATAGATAGATTCACGAATCAAAATAGACCGACAAAGAAGGGCTTCTTATGGAAAACGAACAAAATTATAATAAAGTGTTGATCGCAGCGCTGCTTCTTGCTGGTTCCTTCATTGCTGTGTTAAATCAAACATTAATGATTACAGCGATTCCTCCGCTAATGGAAGAGATGGATATTACAGCAAATACTGGTCAGTGGTTAACAACCGTGTTTATGCTTGTAAACGGGATTATGATCCCAATTTCGGCATTTTTAATTGAAAGATTTACGACGCGACAGTTGTTTTTAACGGCAATGGGTATCTTTGCATTTGGAACACTTATCGGTGGTCTAGCAACAAATTTTCCTATGTTGATCACTGGAAGGGTCATTCAATCAGCGGGATCGGGTGTCATGCTTCCATTAATGCAAACCGTGTTTCTCCTTATTTTTCCGGTGGAGCGAAGAGGAACGGCGATGGGTTATATTGGTCTCGTTATTTCGTTTGCACCAGCGATTGGACCGGTACTATCTGGTTTTGTCACATCAAATTATGATTGGCGTTACTTATTTTGGGGAGTGCTCCCATTGTCATTAATCATGATTGTCGTTGCCTTTTTCACAATGAGAAATGTGACTGAATTGAAAAACCCAAAGGTCGATCCGATCTCGATTATTTTATCGACACTTGGTTTTGGTGGATTACTTTACGGTTTTACGAGTGCTGGAAACTTTGGCTGGGGGAACCCGATCACAATTATCGTATTATCGGTTGCGACGATTGCAGTTGTGGCATTTATTTTACGGCAGTTACGAATGGAACATCCAATGCTGGAGTTTCGTGTCTTTAGAAAGCGCGTTTATACGATTTCCGTAATCATTACAAGTATTGGATTTATGGGACTTATCGGTTTGGAGACACTTATTCCATTATATATGCAGACGATGCGAGGTTTTACAGCGGTTGAAGCAGGGATTGTGTTATTACCAGGAGCATTGGTTGCCGGTTTGATGGCTCCAATTACAGGGCGGATTTTTGACCGGATTGGGGCGAAAAAACTGGCAGTACCAGGTCTGATCATTATGACAATCTCAACCTTTGCTTTTCTGTTCATTGATACGACGACATCACTTGTCTATTTATCAGTAATGTATGCGATTCGGATGTTTGGTTTTTCAATGGTAATGATGCCGACAAATACTGCAGGGCTCAATCAAATGCCAAGAAAGCTAATCCCGCACGGAGCGGCAGTGACGAATACAATTCGCCAAATGTCAGCGTCTATTGGAACGGCAATGTTAGTGACAGTAATGACGACGACTGAACGAGCGGCAGGAGATAGGACGGGAGTCGCCAATCCAGATATATTAGGAGCGATTGTAGCATTTGGACTGATCGGTCTGCTGACAGTTGTTGCGCTCATTCTGTCATTCCAGATCAAAAGAACGTTCCCACCGACTGATGAAGAGTGGGATAAAGCAAGTGGTGAATAATGTTAGAAGAGTGATCCTTATTTATCGACAAATAAGGATCATTTTTATGTGGAAAAAATCGAAATATATTTCATGGTCTCCTTCAAGTTTTATTTCATAAATGTAATAATAGACCATTCTTAATGAACAGAATAAATCGATTTTAAATCGTAAAAATTCTTATTTACAAATCGTAATTGTTACGTTATAATCCTTTGTGGGTTTAAAAAACGTAATAGTTACGAAAGGGGAAGCATAATGAAAAGATTTTCAATAATATTTTCTAGCATGTTAATTGCATCTACTTTTCTAGCTGGTTGTGGACAGTCAGAAGAAGAACAAGTTGAGGAAAGTGCTGGAGAAGAAACAAAAGAAGAAGTTGTGGAAGAAATTGAGGAGTTAGAAATATTCACGACTCTTTTTCCTTTAGAAGATTTTGCGAATCGAATTGGTGGAGAGTATGTTAATGTACAAAATCTCGTACCTGTGGGGGCAGATGCACATACATTTGAACCTACAGCAAACCAAATGATTGACATTGCTGATGCTGATTTATTCATATACAATGGAGCAGGATTTGAAGGTTTTGCAGATCGCATTAAAGAAACAGTAGATTCTCATGATGTAAAAGTTATAACTGCTGCAGATGGAATTGATCTCATTGATTATGACCATGACCATGATCACGGACATGGGCATGAAGAAGATGACCACGACCATGATCACGGACACGGACATGAAGAAGATGACCACGACCACGACCATGACCATGACCATGATAATGGACACGGACATGAAGAAGATGATCACGACCATGATCATGATAATGGACACGGACATGAAGAAGATGATCATGACCATGATCATGATAATGGACACGGACATGAAGAAGATGATCACGACCATGATCATGATAATGGACACGGACATGAAGAAGATGATCATGACCATGACCACGGACATGACCATGCACATGGTGACGAAGATCCACATGTTTGGTTAGATCCAATTCGTGCGATTGAACTTGCTGAGAATATTAAATTGGCTTTAATTGAATTGAGACCAGAAGCTGAAGAGGAGTTTACCACTAACTTTGAAGAGCTAAAAGGTGAACTTGAAAAATTAGATGAAGAGTTCGTAGAATTTTCTAATGAAATGACAAAAGATACGATTGTTGTATCTCATGCAGGTTATGGATATTGGGAAGATCGTTACGGTATCCACCAAGTTGGAATTGCAGGTATTTCTCCAACTAATGAGCCTTCAATCAGCCAAATACAAGATATTATTGCACAAATGGAAGAGAATCATATCGAATACGTTATGTTCGAACAAAACATTCCAGTGAGCATTGCTGAGACAGTTCGCGATGAAGTAGGGGCTGAAGCTCTATGGATTCATAATTTAGAATCTTTGACAGAAGAAGATGTAGAAGCTGGTGAAGATTACTTCAGTTTAATGCGAAGTAATATCGAAACGTTAAAAACGGCTTTACAGTAAAATTATAGAAATAAAAAAGAAAAAGTGCACTTACCGTTCTAGGTGTACTTTTTCTTTAAATAAATTGACATGAATGGTCATCTAGACCAAATAAGAAAGTATCTCGTGAAAATGCACAATAAATGACCATAGATTAAAGAGGGAGATTTCAAGTCAGGCGACTATAGGAATCCCCCTCTTTTTACACGTTAAGCGTTTATAAAATTTTAGCGAAGAAGTAGATCGACGAAGAGAAAATTTTAAAGAACTAAGTATAAGTTCACCGGCTAAAAACGCGATGTTCTATCGCAACACCGGTGCTAGCACGTCCTGTGCGTTGGCTCCTGCGGTTACTCGTCGCAGCTCGAAGCTTAATCAAGAAGTAAAGCTCGTCGCAACTAATGCCTCTGTCTTCGCCCAAGGCTCGCCAATCGGCGAGTTTTCTTTATCTGTATACATATTGAAAAAAGAGAATGCATACTTTTTAATACATGTCCAAAATCTTTATTAAAGAGGGCTTCATGAATCTTTTAAAAAAATTGATGGTTATTATTATTGGAGCAACATTCATTAGCGTAGGGGTTAACAGTTTTATAATGCCACATTACATTGTTGACGGGGGAATTATCGGAGTAGCAATTGTTTTAAATTATATGTGGGATTTAAGTGTAGGGATGAGTTTCGTTTTATTGAGCTTTCCCATATTTTTAGTAATATGGTTTTTTCATCGGAGTTATTGTATGAATAGTATAGTTGGTATGATTGTCACTGGGATTTTTATCGATGTGTTAAATTTCGATACTTATATTTACTTTTCAAGTCCTTTATTTAGCGCCTTATTAGGAGGACTCTTTTTAGGTGCTGGTATTGGTATATTATTTTTATACGACATTAGTACGGACAGTATTGATTTGTTAGCTCAATTCATTTCTTTTATGTGGAGGCTCAATGTTGGTATTACCGTTTTTATATTTGACCTTGCTATTGTTGTTTCAGCAATGACAGTTCTACCTAAAGAAGCGGTCATTTTGTCTATGTTAACAATTACAACAAACGGAGTAATGACCACACTCATTGTTTCTCGTGCAAATCTATACATTTAAAAAGAAAAGGTGATACCACAACGGAGGGTATCACCTTTTTTATTCTTAGAAAGCATGATTTGAATTATTGAACATTGACAATTTCAACAGGACCGTGATCATCACAGTGGTCTCCGTGAACGTGGTGAAGTCTACCGTTTACTAAATAATCCATATGATCACCATGTGGAACCATTTCATGGCCACAATCTTCATCATGATTACAACCACAACTAATTTCGTTACATTCATCAGGATTCGTTTCACTTATAGGAATTTTACATTCATCCCAATGCCCGTCGTGTTCATGGTGTAAATGTCCATTATGAACATAATCAATATGATCACCATGACGAATTTTTGTATGACCACAAGCAATGCTATGTTGATGGGTATGATTATCGTGCGTGTGGTGGTCTTGGTTTTCACTCATAAATGGATCCCTCCTTCAATTACATCATTCCCGATCTGTGTAGCAAATATCATGAAGTGAGGGGCGTTACTTATCTTCCCAAGGCTTTAAGTCAGAGACGATTTGTGCGAGGCTTTTACTTTGACTACGTCGCTCTTTTCGCATCCGAATCCTGTCTGGAGACGTTTGGTGTAAATAGACTTCTTCTTCTGACTGAGGCTTTACCGTTGGAACAGATGCTGGTGTTCCATTTTCATCAAGAGCCACAAATGTTAAAAAGCTTGTAGCTGCAAGTCTGCGGTTACCAGTTAGTAGATCTTCGGCAATGACTTTCACAAATACTTCCATTGAACTCGTTCCAGTTGAGGTGACATATGATTCCAGACAAACTGAGTCTGTCTGGCGTATTGGATGAAGGAAGTCAACAGAGTCTGTTGAAGCTGTAACACATTCTTTACGGCAATGTCTTGCTGCAGAAATGGAAGCGACATCATCAATATCGCGCATTAGTTTTCCGCCAAAAAGGGTGTTATGGTTGTTCGTATCTTGAGGAAATACGCGTCCGGTTTTAATTACTTTTGAATCTTTACATACTTTTTCGTCCATTTATTTAACACCTTCATTTCTTTAAAAATAAGGATGTTCATGTAAAAAAAAACTCTAACTGTATGATACCCGACGTGAATATATTCATACTGAGGGATTGGGTAGAAAAAGGTTGCCCGTACATTGAGGGCAACCTATCATGAATTACATATTATTTTACACTCGCCACTTCTGAGTAATACTTCACGAGCATTTCCATCCCTTTATCAAAGTGATCCATTGGAAAACTTTCGTTAGGTGAGTGTAAGTTATCTTCAGGTGTCCCGAAGCCGATCAGGACGACTGGAATATTGAACAGGTTGTCGATTGATTCGACAACAGGAATTGAACCGCCAAGTCGGACGAAGACTGTCTTTTTCCCGAACGATTCTGTTAAACTGTCTGCTGCCTTTGTAATTAACGGGTTGTTCGGATCTACTTTGTATGCCTTAGCCGATAGCGGCTCTTTATGTACGTCTACTGTGACCCCTTTAGGAGCAACTTCATAAATGTAATCTGTTAGCTGCTGTTGAATCTCAGCAGGGTCTTGTCCTGGGACGAGACGGCATGTGATTTTTGCTGTAGCAGAAGAAGGGATGATTGTCTTTGTTCCTTCTCCTTGATAACCACCATACATTCCGTTTACTTCTAATGTTGGACGTGCCATTAAGTGCTCGTTCACTGTGAATCCTTTTTCAGGTGTTGTTTCTGGGATGTTGATTGTCTCTTTATAGTTTTCACCTGGTGCTTTATTCATTAATGCACGTTCTTCTTCTGAAAGATCTTCAACTTGATCGTAAAAACCAGGAACAGTGACTTGTTCCTCTTCATTTTTCAATTTTGCCAAAATATGTGAAAGTGCCATTAATGGATTTTTTACAGCACCTCCATATAGGCCAGAGTGAAGATCGCGACTTGGGCCGTTAACGGTTACTTCAAGGCCAGTAAAGCCTTTTAAACCATATAGCATCGTAGGTTGACCTTTTTCGACCATACCAGAATCAGAGATGAGGGCAAAATCAGCGTCAAATTTTTCTTTTTGCTCTTCAAGAATTGGGTAAAGATGTTCACTACCGACTTCTTCTTCACCTTCAATACATACTTTTACATTAATTGGGAGTTTTCCTTCTGTTTTCATATACGCTTCAAAAACGGCTAAGTGCATGAAGACTTGTCCTTTATCATCGCTCGCGCCACGGGCAAATATTCGACCATCACGTATTTCAGGTTCAAATGGTTCGCTATCCCAAAGTTCATAAGGATCAGCAGGTTGAACGTCGTAATGGCCGTAAAAAAGAGCAGTTGGTGCACTTTCAGCTTCAAGCCATTCTGCATAAACGAGCGGGTGGCCGTTGGTTTCTTGCAACTCCACAGAATGGAAACCAATCTCCTTCAAATAATCAGCGACAAACTGACCAGCCTTCACAACATCTTCTTTGTTTTGACTGTCAGTACTAACACTTGGGATCGCTAGAAACTCTTCCAGTTTTTCAACTAAACGTTCACGATTATCTTGCAAATAACGGATCACATTTTCATTCATCATACATTCCTCCCTCATTTATCTTCTTATATTTTGTCATAAAAATCGTCTAAAAACTATCCTTACCCGAATAAATCTTATCGCTTAACCCTAACTTATAAACGAATTACACGAGCTTTAATAAAGAGCTGTGACATAACAAAGGATGTTAGGAGACGAAAAAAATGAAAGCAGTAACTTATCAAGGGATTAAGGATGTAAAAGTAAAAGAAGTTCCAGATCCAGTGATTGAAAAAAAGGATGACATTCTAGTCCGTATTACAAGTACAGCAATTTGTGGATCAGATTTGCATCTCGTACATGGAATGGTACCGAATTTTCATAAGGACTACATTATCGGTCATGAACCGATGGGGATCGTCGAAGAAACAGGACCAGAAGTGACGAGGGTGAAAAAAGGAGATAGAGTTATCATTCCTTTTAATATTGCGTGTGGTCAATGTTTCTTTTGTCAAAATGAATTAGAAAGTCAATGTGATAACGCAAATCCTCATGGACAATCAGGTGCTTATTTCGGTTATTCGGAAACGTTTGGTGGCTACCCAGGCGGTCAAGCGGAACTGTTACGAGTCCCTTATGGGAACTTTGTGCCTTTTCTTGTACCAGAAGATGCAGAAATGGAGGATGAAAAGCTACTCTTTTTATCTGATATTATCCCTACAGCATGGTGGGGAGTTGAACAAGCCCAAGTCGGACCAGGTGACACGGTCATTGTGCTAGGATGTGGACCAGTCGGTTTGCTCGCACAAAAGTTTGCATGGATGAAAGGCGCAAAACGAGTCATTGCAGTAGATTACGTGCAATATCGCCTTGAGCATGCGAAACAATCCAACAACGTTGAAGTGTTGGATTTTACAAAAATCGATGAACCAGGCACGTATTTGAAGGAAATCACAAAAGGTGGGGCTGATGCCGTTATAGACTGTGTAGGTATGGATGGAAAAAAGACAGCTGTCGAAATGGTTGAAACCGCGCTCAAGCTTCAAGGAGGAACGATGGGGCCGATACAAATTGCAAGTCAATGTGTTAGAAAAGGTGGATCGGTCAGTATTGTCGGAGTGTATGGGACAAGGTATAACATGTTTCCTCTCGGAGATTTCTTCTCGAGAAACATTACCTTAAAAATGGGGCAGGCACCCGTCATTCATTTTATACCGGAATTATACAAAAAGATTAAAAACGAAGAATTCAATCCGACAGATATTATTACACATCAATTGCCGTTAGAAAGAGCAGCATTTGGATACGACGTTTTTGATGAAAAACATGATAACTGTATAAAAGTTGTATTAAAGCCATAATCAATCTGGAAAATCGAAGGTGACTCGAGTAAGCAATCTCGGGCTAAATACAAGCAACATTGTCTGAAATACAAGCAACTTTCGTAAGAATACGAACAACTTTAAGCTAAATACAATCAACTTGGTGTGAATACGTTCAACTTTCGTAAGAATACGAGCAACTTTGCCTAGGATCACAAGTAAATAGAGAAAGTCGCAAACAAAAAATTGCTAAAACACCTCAAGCTCACATGTAGCCTAGGCATAGAAAAAATGATTATGAGCACGATAAAGAATAGGGATTACCCCAAAATTACGTATGAGTAATGGAGGCATGTTATGACACAAATAAATGAGGTACAACAAGCTATCCACCGAGCACAACAAGCGATTCAACAAGTTCAAGCTAATGGATGCTCTCCGGAAATCGAACAAGCTGTCCAAAATGCACAACAAGTCATTCAGCGTGTACAAGCTACTGCACAAAACATTCAACAACAACAAACAACGATACAAGTTGAAGGTAAGCTGCAAGAGGTTGAGAAAGCGAGAAAAGCTGTTTATCATGCTGAATCGGCAGCAAATCAAGCGCATCAAAAATTAATTACTGAAAATCAGCAATTACAAGAAGCGATGCATCAGCTTCATCAAGCACAAGATCAAGTGAAGAAAGAACAATATGACGTACAACAAGCTACACAGCAAGTTGAACAATCCGAACGAACTTATGAACAAGCTCGTCAAAGGGTAGAACAGTTCCAAGATGAAAACCTAAAGCATTAATGACTTTGATTACCATGAAAAGAAGAAAACGATAAGAGGTTGACTACAAATAGCTTTCATCCAACACTGAAAGGAAGTCAGCCTCTTTTTCTTTTTAAAGATAAAAATGACATTGAACGTCCCTATTTCACGTGATTGTGAACAATTGGTTTTCAAAAAAAGTGTGTATTTCTTTTTATCACTTAGGCACTCTATAGGTGTACCATATTTCGATATTTTCAAGGAGGACGATTTTAATGCCAAATAACCAACAACAACAAGCACAACAACAAGCACAACAACAAGCGCAACAAGCGCAGCAGCAAGCTCAACAAGCACAACAAGCTGCTCAAAAGGCTACTCAGCAAGTTCAGCAAGCGCAACAACAAGCTAACCCACAGGCATTACAACAAGCACAGCAAGAGTTACAACAAGCACAACAACAATTGCAGCAAGCACAATCTGGTGCACAGCCTGCACAACAGCAGCAATTGCAACAAGCGCAACAAGAATTACAACAAGCAACTCAACAGTTGCAACAAGCGCAACAATCTCAAAACCAACAACAATAATTCACACGCACTAATAGCAAATCAAGGGGTGACACCGGCATGTTTTATTGCAAGGGTCATCCCTCTTTTATCCATCATGTAACATTAAATGGAGAGGGTTTGATCTGAGATGACCGTCGAAACACAATTAAAAGAAGCATTAGCGAATGCGAAAAGTTTACAAGCAAATTTTGAGACGTTTTCACTTCAAACGAAGGATGAAAAGGCAAAAGAAAAGTATGCACAAGCTGCAGAACAAATGCAAACGTTAGTGACAGGGTTAGAGACAAGAGTAAACAAAGTTGAGCAGAAAGAACCTGAATATCGAAGGCAAGACTAAAGGCTAACTTAACCTGATAGGTAAGTTAGCCTTTATGTTTGTTTAGAGAAATGGGTCATGGGGCACGGAAATTTTTCGAACCTCCTATCGAACTACATCTGTAAGTTTGTTTTAAATATTGTAGAGCTCAAATAACCGATAATGAATATGTTGCAAGCTTTTTTTACTTTCCACTTTGTCTTCATCTTTTACATGCTCTTTAAACATCCTCATTTCAACTTCTAATTCTTCCGCATCATCTGATTCACCGAGAAGTTGCATCTTCCATTTACGTTGTTCGTAATTCTCTTCAAATTCATCAATGGTTTGTAATGCCTTCTCCCAATCCTCGTTTTCAACCGTCTGATTTACTTCTGAAATTTTATTAAATAACCAGTCGTCTTTGTCTGTCTTTAAATATTGGGCAGTATTGTCACACCCAGATATGAAAGAAAGGAATAGCAACAACATACAAAGCGAACGAAGTTTTACCATATTATCACTCCCTCATTTATTGAAGTATTCTTATCTTTACTTTGCCCAATAATATATAATTAGACGCACATAATTGAAGAGGTGGATTGTATTGACTGATTTAGGACAGGTTTTGGTTAGAGGACTTATTGGTTTCATTGTACTGCTTGTATTAGCACGTATTATGGGGAAAAAACAAATTAATCAAATTACATATTTTGAGTATATCGTTGGGATTGCAATCGGTAGTATTGCAGCGGAATTAACGTTCAGTCCAGATATCAGAATATCAAATTTCGTTTTTGGTATGGTTATTTGGTCCATGTTACCGATTGTGGTTTCCAAAATAGAGTTAAAATCTTACGGTTTTCGAATGCTTACTGAAGGTAAGCCAACGGTTGTGATAGAAAATGGAAAAATTCTTGAAGAAAACTTAAAAAAAGAAGACTTGACGGTTGATGAACTGATGATTTATTTACGTGACAAAGATGTGTTTAAATTATCGGATGTAGAAACGGCTATTTTTGAGAGTAGTGGCCAACTAAGTGTGATGAAAAAGAGCGATGTGATGCCGATTACTCCGAAAGATATGAATATGGTTGTCGAACAAGAGCATTCGCCTCGCATCGTCATTGTCGATGGGAATGTAATGGAGAAAAGTTTGAAAGAGTATGGTTATACAAAAGACTGGCTGTTAGGAGAAGTTATGAAGCAAGGAGCAGAGGATTTTTCCGATGTGTTTGTTGCACAAATTGATTCAATGGGAAATGTGTACGTTGACTTGTATAATGATAAGAAGAAGCTCCCGCAAATTAAGCAAAAGTTGTTAGCAGCAGCAACGGTTAAGCAACTACAGGCAAACTTAACGACGTTTTCTTTGCAAACAGAAAATGAACAAGCGAAGAAGATGTATCAAGACTATGCAAAAACAATGGAACAACTGCTAGATGATATGGGGGATTACTTAAAAGAGTAAGGACCTGGGAGAGAGTTTCATTTTTTTATTAAGGGGGAGGGGAGCATGAAAATATTGGTCGGTATCGATCACGAATTAGTACGGAGTGGCTTGATTCAATTATTAAAAGACATTCATAACATTGAATCGATGGTCATTGCACCATCAATCGAAGAATTGATCGATGCGTTAAGAACATATGAGTTTGACTTAATTGTAACTGATGTAAGTTTACAAGGGGCAGGGGGATTAAAGAGTATCTTGTTTGCCTTGGAACCAGTCCATCCAGAAACAAAACGAGTTTTTATGTATAAAGAGCCAACACCAGAGTTGAATAACTTAATGAATGACAAAATCATTCACGGGATTTTCTATGAAAAATCATCATTAGATGACTTAATGTTTTTTTTCCAAAAGGTGTTTAAAGGGGAGTATCCGGTTTTATCGAGTGATAAGAAGGATCACATGTCCTATTCAGCAAATGTAAGGAATGACCTTTTAACAACACGTGAAGAAGAGATTTTACATATGAAGGTGCGCGGTTATACAGTAAAAGAGACAGCTGATATCCTCAATATATCACCAAAAACAATAGAAAATCATCGGCGAAATATAAAGAAAAAGTTAAAAATTGATAAAAGTAGTGAATGGGTTGATTGGGGAAAGAAATTTCGAATGATTTAAACCCGTAATCTGATTCATGTATAATAATTATTGTTATTATTCATTGTTTAGAAACGTTCATTGAATCCCCTTTAGAAACAAAATCTTTCATTTAGGAGACTGAAAAACGTATGAAGCAGCTGAAAGAAATCGCCCGCTCTCAGAAAAAGCAAATATACTTTCTTTATTTGATCGCACTGATGACAGGGGCTGCAATCATTGTTCAAGCTTACTTCATTGTAAAAATTGTTGATGAAGTATTTTTAAAGCAGGCATCATTTCAAAGTATCCTGCCTTATTTAAGTGGACTCATTCTTGTTTTAGTAGGAAGAGCGCTATTTTCATATTTAAATGGTCGAACTGGTGTGAAAATGGCAGCCAAAGTAAAAAACGATTTTCGGGAAGCGTTGTTAAAAAAGTATTCTCGAAACCCAATCCAAGCCTCTTTGAAAGGGCAGTCTGGCGAAAAAGTTAGTGTCATGATGGATTCAGTTGATGAGCTAGATAGTTACTTTAGCAAATACTATCCGCAAATGATCCAGACAAGTGTCATCCCAATCATGATTTTAATTGCTGTTTTTATAGAAAACTGGGTTTCCGGTGTGATCATGATCATTACTGCCCCATTTATTCCAATTTTTATGATCATAATCGGAAGTAAAACACAGCAAAAATCAGAAGAACAAATGGAAAAGCTAGCAGCCTTTTCTGGTAAATTCCTCGATATTTTACAAGGGCTTGCGACGTTAAAGTTTTTTGGTCGTGCAAAAGAGCAGAAGCTTTCAATCCAACAAAGCAGTTTGGATTACCGTGAAGCGACGATGACCGTTTTAAAAATCGCTTTTCTGTCTTCTTTGATGCTAGAATTTATTTCAATGCTCAGTATGGCACTCGTTGCGCTTGAGGTCGGTCTTCGGCTCGTTGTGTATGAACAGCTAACGTTTTTTACCGCGTTTTTTGTTTTAGTGTTAGTACCTGAGTTTTTTGCATCATTAAAGGAATTAGGAAGTGCCTTTCATGCTGGACGTGGTAGTATGGGGGCTGCGAAAAAAGTGACAGCCGAACTTGAAGAAGAGGAGCAACCAGTTGTTTGGGGAGAAAAGCCTTTACATCAAGAGCAGGCAGAGCTGTCTATTCAACTGCGGAATGTTGGCTTCAGTTATGGTGAAGGCCAATTCGCTTTAAACGGTGTTGACGCTGTCATTCCTCCGCAAAGCGAGGTCGCAATTGTTGGTAAAAGTGGTTCAGGGAAAACAACGCTTCTGCATGTGATCTCAGGTCTTGTCGCACCGTCAGAAGGAGAAATTCTCATAAACGGAAAAACGTTATTTGACTATAAGGAAAAAGATTGGTTCGATCAGTTAAGTTACATCTCCCAAAGCCCTTACTTGTTTTCTGGAACAATTGCTGAAAATATAGCGATAGGTGGGACAGGCAACCATTCACGAGAACAGATCGAAAAAGCTGCTGAAAAAGCGGGCATTTCAGAAATGGTAGCTAATTTGGAAGATGGTTACGACACGCTCGTTGGTGAAGCGGGAAGAGGGCTTTCAGGTGGGGAAAAACAAAGAGTTGCTCTCGCACGAGCTTTCTTGAAACAACCGTCGATCATTGTATTTGATGAACCAACTGTCGGACTGGATTTAAAAACGGAACAAATTTTACAAAAGTCGATGAAAGAATTGTCACAATTATCTACGGTCATTACCGTTGCTCATCGCCTACATACGATTAAACGAGCAGATCAAATCTTGCTCTTAGAAGGTGGCTCATTCGTTGCCGCAGGCACCCATGATGAGCTCGTGAAGTCTGAGGCAAAATATCGTGATATGGTCGCTGTACAGCAAGGAGGGGCATCCTAATGAAAGATCTAAAAATTGTAATGAAGCTAGTCGTGGCTGAAAAAAAGGATGTGCTCTTATCGATTTTGTTTGGTTTTCTTGCTGGTATGGCTGCCGTTAGTTTATTTGCAAATAGCGGATACTTAATTTCAAGGGCAGCGATCACACCGCCATTATATATTTTGACGATCAGTATTGCATTATTAAAGCTATTCAGTTTTACGAGAGCATTTAGTCGCTATGCTGAACGGTATTATTCTCACAGAGCGACATTTACGATCTTAAGTAATTTACGTGTTTACTTTTTTGAAAGACTAGAGCCACTCGCGCCACGAATCTTTCATAAGTATCGTAGTGGAGACTTATTGGCGCGCATTGTCGGTGATGTAGAAAGCTTGCAAAACTTTTTCTTACGTGTGTATTATCCGCCGATCGTAATGGTCATTATCTTTTTAGCAACGATTGCGTTTACGTTGTACTTTTCCGTAGCAGTTGCGATAACACTAATCATCGGTCTCATTTTAACAGGCTTTCTCGTTCCTTATGCTTTCGCACTAAAACAGCGAGGGATTGAAAACAAGGTTCGGGAAAAGAGGGGACATTTATCGACAGAAGCAACGGAATTTCTATACGGATTCCGGGATTTAAAGCTATACCAAAAGCTTGACGAACAAGAAGAGAACTTATTAAAGGCTTCGCGTTCATACGTTGGTGAGCAAAACAAGGAAGGCGTTCAAGCAATATTTAGTCAAACGGTCAACCAATTGATTGCTCTTCTTATCTCATGGTTTGTCCTCGCAATGGGGGCTTACTTAGTCACTGGAGGCGAGCTTGATGGTGTGTTTCTAGCGATGCTTGTTATGATCTCGTTAACCGTTTTTGAAAACTCAACACCGATGGCCGTTTTCCCATACCACTTTGAAGATAGCCGATTAGCATCAAAGCGTCTTTTTTCAGTTGTTGATGAACAAGAGGTTGAAAAAGATGAAGGTGGGGAACAGCTTGACAATCAAAGAGCCCCTTCAATAAAAATTGAAAAACTATCGTTTCAATTTCCAGGTGAACATAAACATGTATTGCGTGATATTTCGGTTAATATAACGTCTGGGTCGAAAGTTGCAGTCGTCGGTCCGAGTGGTTCTGGAAAGTCTACAATTCTTCAACTTTTATTGAAAGTTTACAAAGACTTTAAAGGAGACGTAATGCTTGGAGAAAAAAAGGTTTCAAGTCTTGATGAAGAAAGCATTTGGCAAGCAACAAACGTTGTTTTGCAAGAAAATCATTTTTTCTACGGGACGATTCGCGACAATTTGATGTTAGCGAAAGACGGGGTTTCTGATGATGAGATGATAGAAGTCCTGGAAAAAGTAGACCTTACGCAATTCTCATTATCAGGTGAAGTCCTAGAGAAAGGCCAAAACCTTTCTGGTGGGGAAAAACAAAGGCTTGCGATCGCACGAGCGTTGTTAAAAGGCGCTCATTTGTGGCTTCTCGATGAGCCAACTTCGTCTGTTGATGCAATAACCGAAAAGAAGATTTTTGACCACCTGCTTGAGCAAGGACAAGATGATACGATTCTTCTGATTAGTCACCGATTGACAGGGCTTGAAAGTTTTGACCAAATTATTGTGATGGAGCATGGAAAGGTTGTCGAGTCGGGAACGTTCAATGAGTTAATGGAGAAGAAAGGGTATTTTTACGAAATGAAACAAATCGAACAAGATGTGTTTTTATAAAATAGAAGTATGTGCTGAGCACCCGGATTGAATAAATCCGGGTGTTTTTTCGTTTTTGGGGGCGTTTAGACGTGTTCGGTTTAATTCGAAATTTTGAGTTGATATTCACGTGTATTCAATGGTTTTAGTGAGGTATAGGAGGGCGGGAAGTAGGTATTGGGGGTGGTTACGGTGGTTGAGTTGTCTGACCTTTGTTTTCCTTCGATTTTTTCTGTTGTTATCGTGAATTGAAGTGTACAAAATTGAACCTGCTTCACCTGAAGCTGCTTCAATTTCGTAGGGTTCAATTCATGAATAAAAAGGAGTATAAGTGAATAATGAGGATCATAAAATTTATAAATATACAACCCACCAAAAACCCCCGCGACCAACTCGCGGGGGCTTTAACTTCCATAACTTCATTAACTTGCTCCGTCTTTATTTTTACGGCGATGATCGTCCTGTCGTTCCTCTGTGACAAAAGCAGGTGGCTTTGCTTTTGCCCCCCAAACAAAGACAAAAATGATTGAGGCGAACAGTACCAAGACGGGGGCTAACGTAATAAAGAATGTGTGTGAATCCATGTTTTTGCCTCCTTCATTGAATGAAATTCCAAAGTGAAGTTAATATCAAACGTTATTTTTTCCCTTCAATATAATCAGCATCAAACAAAAATAGTTTCATGAGTAAATATAACGATGGGATTAACATTAGTAATCCTCCGATAAAGGCAGCAATTAACCAGACCGCCATCGTTTCATTTGTAAATCCGTCATAGATTGTTAAATACGGATAAAGAATGTAAGGGAGGTGTGATGCTCCGTATCCGAAAAAAGCAGTGAAATATTGAACCATTACCATGATAAAAGCTGTCCCGAAATTACGCCGCTTAAAGATTAAATACGTTGCAGCTGCAAAGGCAATTAGTGAGATACCGAATACCCACCATATATCTAACATGTTTTGATAATGTTCATAATTTCGTTTACTTAGTAGAAAGAAGACAATGACTCCCATCGAGATCGCAGGGAGCGACCAGGTTAAAGCATATTTCCGTAATAGGTCGAGGGCCCCTTTGTCATTCGCACGCGATGCATAATACGTTAAAAAACTAGCAGAGATAAACAGTACGCTAACAATCGCTAAAATAACGACACTCCACGAATAGAGACTGCCAAATAGTTCTCCGTAAAGCAATCGAACATTTCCGTTTTCAACAGTAATATATCCACCTTCAGAAATGGTAAGCACCGTCGTTAATGAGGCAGGAATTAAGAGTCCTGTTGCCCCGTATAAAAAGTTATACATGCGGCTCTCTTTTGCACCGTATGTTGCAAATGCGTAATACGAGCCTCGAACAGCAAGTAAGATGATCGCGATACTACCAGGTATCAGAAGTGCTGTTCCGTAATAATAGGCGGTACTAGGGAAGAATCCAACGATCCCGATGAAGAAAAAGACGAGAAACACGTTGGTAACTTCCCAAACGGGTGACAAATACCGCTGAATGATGTTATGAATGATATGATTTTTATTCGTTCGTTTCGTGTAATAGCTGAAAAATCCAGCTCCGAAGTCAACGGATGCAACGATCAAGTATCCATATAGAAAGAACCACAATACGGTAATACCAATAACTTCATAACTCATCGTTTACCCCCTCCCTTTATTTTGCGATGTGATGAATGCCGCGTTCTTCAAGTTCATGTTCAACTGGATTTGATTTAAACATTCTTCGTAATACTGTTACTGTCGTTGCACCAAGGACAGCATATAAAACAATAAAGACATAAAGCATAATATCTACGTGTTGAGACGTTGTTGCACCTTCTTCTACAGTCATGACTTGGTTAATAATCCAAGGCTGACGGCCAATTTCTGCAAAGAACCAACCTGATTGAATCGCAAGCATCGATAATGGTCCTCCAGCAACAATTGCCCATAATAGCGGTCGGCTAAATCCGTTCCATTTTTTCGTCCAATTTAAAAAGGTAAAAAGAACGGCTACTGCTGCTAAATACATGCCGATAAACACCATTAAATCGAACAAGTAGTGAACAAATAGCGGAGGTAGTTCCTCTTCAGGAAATTCATTTAAACCAATGACCTCTGTATCGGTAGATCCTCCAGCTAAAATACTTAACGCATAAGGAATCTCGAGTGCGTACTTAATTTCATGATCTTCAGTCAGGAAACCACCTAAAATTAACGGTGCTTCTGTTTCCGTTTCAAAGTGCCACTCAGCAGCTGCGAGTTTTTCTGGCTGGTATTCGTGTAAATACTTCCCAGAGAAGTCGCCGATGACCGCTGTTGCAACGGCGAAAATAGCTCCTGTAACCATCGTTAAGTGGAGGGCTTTTTTATGATAAACATGCTTATTTCCTCTTAAAATATGAAACGCTGCAATAGCTCCTAAAACGAACGCTGCCGTTAAATAGCATGTAATAATAACATGGGAAATTTTCGTCGGTGTTGCTGGGTTAAACATTGCTGCTAGCGGACTGACGTCTGTTAAAACTCCATCGACCAACGTAAAACCTTGTGGTGCATTCATAAATGAGTTGACGGTTGTGATAAAGAATGCACTTGCAGTTGCCCCAATGACAACAGGGATAATTAATAAGAAATGCTTCATTTTACTCTTAAAGCGGTCCCAAGTGTAAAGGTAGATTCCGAGGAAAATCGCCTCGAAGAAAAACGCAAAAACTTCCATAAACATTGGTAACCCAATCGTATGTCCGGCTGCTTGCATAAAGTTCGGCCAAAGAAGGCTTAGCTGAAGACCGATTGCAGTACCGGTTACAACACCAACAGCAACTGTGACAACAAAGCCGCGTGCCCAACGCCTTGCCATTAACGTATAGTGTGGATCATTACGTTTAATCCCCATCCATTCTGCGATGGCGATCATAAGTGGTATACCAACACCAAGTGTGGCAAAAATAACGTGAAATGCCAGTGTTACAGACGTTAAGATACGGCTGTATAAGACCGGATCGTATTCAAAAAACATGCTGGTGTTCTCCCTTCTTAATGTGTTTTATGTGAAAAATACGGGGGAAGTCCCCAACTTTGTTAACTTATAAATCGTAAATTGATAGGTGACGTTCTGAGCGATAGGCTTGTTATCTATACTCCTGTCATTATTTTACAAACGTGCCAACCTATGAAATTACATTAAACAAGTCAATATAGACACAGAAAATCCGTTTTAATTGGATACCCTTTGTTTCGATTAAAAAATCATTTTTTTAATCATGGTCGTTACATGTTTTTAACACTACGACTATAGTAAATACTTCTCGGAAAGAAGTTTATAGGTGTTTTCACTCATATTCTGTGAATTTGTGAGCAAAAAATGAACAGACCGTGAAATGTTTGTGAAACCTATACTTACCAAGTTTATAAACCTTTTTGTATAAAAAACGGACGTTTTATTATTCCCCCTGTTGAATTGACGGTAATGAAAAATGGACATGAATTTTTCATTTTTGTCAAACAAGATTTGAAGAAGTGTGTGTTATGATCAAAGAAAGAAATTTGGAAAGATATTCTAGTCAGTTTCATGATCAACATTCTCATTAAGGGGGACGACCCTAATGGATAGCCTTAGAGAGGAATTATTAGCAGCAGAAAAGGTACTAAAAACGTTTCAGCAACTCTTAAAAACGGGTGATCATCGTAACGATCTACGAGAAGCCACCGTGCAAAGGTTCGGATTTACGTTTGATGTATGTTGGAAAATTGGACAGCAATATTTACTAGAAAAAGAAGGAGTGCAAAAGGATTTACCTGAGGACGTTTTCTGTGCGGGCTTAGTGAACAACCTCTTAAATGCCGAAGAAACGGACGTTGCACTTCAAATGGTCAGTGATCGTGAATTAGCTGTTCACATATACAACGAAGATCTCGTTCATACTATATACGATCATTTACCTTCGTACGAAAAGCTGCTGAGTAAATGGCTGCGTCGAATCAAACATAGAATATAACACCGAACCAATAAATTCCAGGTGCCAGGCACCTGGAATTTATTGTAATCCCTAGAGTTCACAAAAAGTTTTCAATTTAAGGTTATAGTTAGATGGAAAGAACGTAAAGGAATGGTTAAAATGTCGAAGGTGATAAATAGTATATTGCTCACTTTATTATTAGTAAGCTGTCAAGAAGGTGAAATAGTATTATGGGATGAAACGGACGATGATTTATTACTTGTTGCTCATATAAAAGAACCATTACTTACGATGATTAATGTAACAAATGGCAACATTCATGAAGAGATTCCGCTTCCTTTTACACCTTCTTATATGGTTCATGATGAGAAAAGAGAGACAGTTTTCATTACGTCAGAAGAAGAAGAGGCTTTATATTCACTCGATTTGAATCATAAAACACTTCAAAAAGTCGTTAACATTGGTGAAGGTTTTTCATCAATGATCCTTGATGAGAAAAAAGAAGCACTTTTTCTTGCTAACTCATATAGAAATCAAGTTGTAAAAGTCGATATCTCAAACAATGTTGTGGAAGAGGAGATAACGACAGGGGATCATCCTTTTTCAATGGATATTGATTATGATAAAAATGAGCTATACATTGTTAATGTTTATAGTAATAATGTTCAAGTTATAAATATGGAATCTATGGAAATGGTAAAACAATTTAATGTGATCGAGCGTCCGAATGGGATATTTTTATTGGAGGATGGTTTTCTTCTAGGAGGTCACGGACCAATTGGAGAATTAAATCGGCAAACATTCTATTATGACGATAACGGAAATGAAATAACCCATCTTGAAACAGGGGTAATGCCTGTAGAATTTTTGTCAGGCACAAAGAACGATGAATTATATGTGTTAAGTCACGGATCACACACAATACATCAAATTGACCGACAAACATTCAAGGTGAATCATACAATTGATGTAGACTTTAACCCATATTTTGGACACGTTCATCATGAGCATTTATTTGTAAGTGCACTTGATGGTCATTCTGTTTCTTTTATCGATCTTCATGAACTTCATGTAGAAAAAACAATTTCAGTTGCACCTGGGCCTCATGCACTTGTGTTTTTGGAGGGTTCAAAATAATGAAGCAAAATATACTTGTTGTTGATGATGAACAGCACATGCAACATTTATTAAACACGATGTTAACAGCTGAAGGGTATCGTGTCTTTACAGCTTTCAACGGCAAAGAAGCGATGGAAACTCTTCGCCAAGGTAACGTAGAGTTTGTGATTTTAGACATTATGATGCCAGGGATTGATGGATACCGCACATGTGAAATGATCCGCGAGATCTCAGATGTTCCGGTTTTAATGTTAACGGCAAAAGCAAGTGATGAAGATAAAGTGAAAGGACTTAGAAAAGGGGCAGATGATTATTTAGTAAAGCCTTTTGGAAAAGAGGAACTTTTAGCTAGAATTGAAGCGATTCTTCGTCGGACAAAAATACAGTCAACAACCACAAAAATTGAAAATAAAAAGGTTGTATTAGGAGAGCTGTTTATTGAACCGGTATCAAAAGAAGTGTTTGTTGGAGGCAAGAAAATCAAGTTAACCAAAAAAGAGTATGAATTGTTACTACTATTAGCTAGCCGTCCACGAGTAGTCTTTGACCGTGAGCAGTTATTAACAAGTATTTGGGGATTTGACTATGAAAATGTTACATCGAGAACAGTAGATACGCATGTTAAAACGCTCCGAATAAAATTAGAAAGTGCAGGTGGATATATTAAAACAGTCTGGGGAATGGGCTATAAATTAGAGGTTGGAGCATGATGAAAACATTTTTTTCAATAAAAGCGAAGGCTTGGTTTATTTTTATCATGATTAGTATTGTTAGTATTACTTTAATGATAGGATTAACCGCATACTTATACCAAGAACTATACCTTAATCATGAAACAGAGAGGTTAGAAACTCAAGTGGCTCAATTAAAAGAGTTACAAATTTCTTCTACTGAAAAGCAGTTTCAAGAAACGGTTGAATGGATTGAGTCGACATCTGCTTCTAAAGTTATTTACACCGATGATCCGATGTTACTTGGGTCAGCTTTGCCGCTAATTGAGAGAGAAGCTGATCTTGTGATTAAACGCGACGAAAGAGAACAACTATTAAACGGCAAGAACGTTGTTTTATATCGTGAGCATAAACAGCTCAATACAGACCTTTTAGGTATAGCAACTCCTATTATGGAAAGGGGGATGTTGAGCGGGATCATTCTCATTTACACCCCGATTTCAGAGTTAAATGAGTCTCTTCGTGACATTCTTCCATTGTTAATCATCATAGGGGCACTCGCTTTTCTCTTTCTTTTTTATATCATGAAAAAAATAGAGAAGAATTATATTCAACCAGTTATAGAGCTTGACCAAGCAACTCAAAAGTTGAAAGAAGGGAAATTTGATACAAATATATCTGTTACAACAAAAAATGAACTTTCTCGTCTTTCAGAGTCTTTTCGGTCATTAGCAGAGTCATTGAAGCAGGAAGAAGAAAAAAAGAGGGAATTTATTCAAAACATTTCTCATGAACTACGTACCCCATTAAGTTATATAAAGGGTTATAGTGAACTGCTTAGAAATCATGATCCAGAACAGAAAGAATACGCAAATATTATTATCAATGAATCTGACCGCATGCATAGACTTGTTGAGCAGTTAATACAATTAACACGATTAGAAAAGAATGAGGGGTTATTAAAGTTTGGTCCTGTTGTCATCTCTGAAGTGGTATATGAAGCTCTGAATAATACGAAAGTGAAAAGGGTGCATAAACAGCAAAAGCTGACAGTGGAAATGGATGAATCGATGATTGTAAGTGGGGATGAGGATAGACTATTACAAATTTTTGTGAACCTCATCGATAATGCTATCGTATATTCAAAGATAAATGGTGAAATCATGGTGAGGGGATGGGAAGAAAAGGGATCTGTGTTTATTTGTATTGAAGATTACGGAGTTGGAATGTCCGAAAAGGATTTAGAGCAAATCACAGAACGTTTTTACCGTGCAGACAAAGCAAGAACGAGAGAAGAAGGTGGATTTGGCATTGGATTGTCGATCGTAAAGCAATTAGTCGATCTCCATCATGGGACCATTCATTTTGAATCTGTTTTAAATAAAGGAACGAAAGTGACAGTGAAACTACCAAAATATGAAGAACACGAAAAAATCTTTAATATTTCACAAATTGTTCATGATCGTCCGCTATAATTTTTTCGTAACACATATTGAATGACTTGGAGGTTTACTCATGAAAAAAATATATGTTCTATTACTCGCACTATGCGTGATCTTTTTAACAGCTTGTGGTGGTGAAGAAGACGACCAATCAGGTAATGTAGTTATTAACACTGATCCTCTTGAAGTAGAAGTTTTGATGAGTGAGCAGAAAAATCCAGATGAAGAAATCTTATTATCTGCACTTGTTACTCAAGGAGAAGAGCCCGTCAATGATGCGGATGAAGTCATTTTTGAAGTGTGGCAGGAAGGACAAAAAGAAGAAAGTGATATGGTAGACTATACCGAAGTTGATGAAGGGGTTTATGTCGCTCCGTATACATTTAAAGAGGAAGCTGTCTACTTTGTTCAACCGCACGTAACAGCACGTGGTATGCACGTGATGCCGGTGCATGAAGTTGCAGTTGGCGATGTGGATCTAACAGGAAAATATGATGAAGGCGGTCACGACCATGACCACGACCATGATACACATGATCATGAAGAACATGGTCACCATCATCATTCGGACATCATTGATGTAAATGCAAACTTTGAACACATTACAAGAGAAAACAACCAATTTGAACTAGAAGTGTTAAAAGAAGGAGAGCCTCTCACAGAAGCAAGAGTTCAGTTGGAAATTTGGCAGCACGGTGATGAAACAAGAACGTGGCATGAGTTAATGGAAGAAGCTGAAGGGGTATACACTGCTACACATCATTTTGAAGAAAGTGGCGAATTCCATGTTGTTATACACATTGAAAATGATGATTTACATGAGCACTTAGATGATTCGTTTACTATTGATGAATAGAGAAGGAAACAGCCGGAGGCTTCTCCGGCTGTTTTTTTAAAATTTACAAAGCTCAGCAATCATCGAGTTTTCTTTATAGCTCGAAAAGCCCAGTGACATGGGGCTGTTTGTTGCCAAATAATATTTTTAAAGCCAACTTTTCTTAACATCGTATCTAACTCATTTACAATTGGATAGTCCTCAGAATTATCCCAGTACTTACCAATCTCTACTTTCGCATCTTCTCTCGCTGCTTCGGAGGCAAACATGATATCAAGAATGAGGAGTTGGCCGTCCGTTTTCATCATGCGATATATATTACGAATTGCTTCCTCGCGTTGTTGAGGAAAGACTTCATGAAATGCAAAACTAGAAATGACATGATCAAAAAAACAGTCAGAAAAGTCGTTATCAAGAAACGTCCCTTGTTTTAGTTCGTACTCGGGATGTTTTTGCTTACATTCTTCTAGCATTTTCTGTGAGATATCGATGCCATAAACGTTCGCTTTTGCATGGGCAATCATGGATGCAAAGGCACCTGTACCAATTCCAATATCTAATATGATCTCGTTTGCGAAACTAGAAGTCATCTGTTTTGCACTGTGTAAACTACTCTCATAGCCAAATAAAGGTCCATTTGCTCTTTTAAGATCACCATCATATGATAAGGCCCACTCATCGAATAGTTTCATTGTCTCATCTTTTTTTCTTAACAAAGGATCACACTCCACTCATTTATTTTGACAAGAGTGATTGAGTTTATTGATTAGGAAAAACCAAATATTACTCTTTCACTCGCTTTTTATTAACTTTTTGTCTTCTTTTTATATTTCTCATATCTATCACCCTTTCCTTCGGTACATACTTAAGTTCTACACGAAGGCATGAACTCCTATGAGAAATTTATTTCGTTTTATGGCGCCCCCTGAAAATAAGTTCACGTAAAAGTAAACGGAGTTGTTTGATTGGAAGCACATGCTGCTTCGCTTGCACTTCTAGGAACAAGGGCGATATTCGCTCATCTTCGTTTCACTTGCTATCGCGGTGTCTTCTTTCCCCATTGCTTTGATAAATTTACTCCTTTTGATATGATGACGGTGAGGTGATTAATATGACAGTAAATATTCGCATTTATTCTGACTTTGTGTGACCGTTTTGCTATTTAGCGGAGGTTCCGCTTTTAGAGGCTATAGATGGAAAAGATGTAGAAATTGAGTGGATGCCATTTGAACTTCGTCCTTACCCTCAAGAAACATTAAGTCCAAACAGTGAATATGTCCAAAAAGGGTGGCATTCATCTGTAAAACCGTTAGCTGAAAAACTTGGTGTAACAATGAACTTGCCGATGATTGACCCGATGCCGCATACACATTACGCACACGAAGGGCTCATGTTTGCGAAAAAGGAAGGAAAAGCTCATGAATATGCTGTACAAGTCTTTCGAGCATATTATGAAGATGGACAAGATATTGGAAACATCAACGTATTAACGGACTTGGCGGAAAAAATAGGGTTAGACCGCTTTGAATTTGAACAGAGTTTACAAAAGCGTACGTTTTCCGATGAACGAGAAAAGCTTGTTAAAGAAACAATGAAAACAGGGGAAGTTTTAGCTGTACCAACAGTATATATTGATGGGGAAAAGCTAACCGGACTTCAGACAAAAGAAAAATATGAGACACTTATAAATCGTGCAAAAAGAAACTGATGAAAAAAGTGCCAGCTTCATCCAGTAAAATGATTATAAGATATGGAGAGCTAGGCACTTTGTTTTTTATTGTTAGAATACAGTCGGTTTTAATAGAGACCTATTTTTTATAGATGTTAATCTTATGAGTCCCTTTCTTGACTTCTCCGAAAAGGACTTCTCCTTCGACAGTATGAATAAACTCAACGTATACATGATTGTGATCCCATACTGTACCGAAATATTGATTGTCTTGATCGACTTTAGGCCTTGTTAAATTTTTTGAGACATGATTTAAAAATGCTTCAATCATCTTTCTTGCTTCTTTTTCGTCTATGGTGGAGTTGACGACGACACTTAACTGAGTCGTTGCTTTATTTTCGTTTAAAGTAAGGGTAGTTTCTATGATTTTTACCTGTTCGACAACATGATGATCGTTAAATATACTTAAAGCGTCTTCCTTATTGATCATGACTTCCTCTTCTGCCCATTTTAATGTAAAAGAATTCTCCTCGTATTGTTCATCACTTGAAGAGACTTGATTACTCTCGTTCATACCAGAATCTGTGATAATAAGCCAAACAGGAACAAGAAATAATGCAAAAACTGTTGTCCTTGATAATAGTCTTACCATACTAGTTTGAGGTGCAGTATACGGCCTTTCTTGGTTATCATCGTTCTTGATTTGTTGTGTCATCGCGTTTTTCTTGCCCCCTAAAATAATGATCTATGAAAGCTACTACTTATAAATAAGTATAGCTCAATAAATATGACAAAATGGAGATAAAAAACTACTAATTTTGTCGAATGAAAAAAAAGATAAAAATTTCAGAACTTTTATGGTATCCTATTAAGAACAAACCTATTAAATTAGGAAATCATATTATTAAGGTAGAGTAGAGGTGCTAGATTATGCTTCGTACGTTACGTAACATCATGCGCGTAGGGGATTTGCGCAACAAAATCATTTTTACACTGCTAATGCTTCTTGTTTTTCGTATTGGTGCACATATTCCAGCTCCAGGGGTGAATGCTGAAGCACTTAATTTTGATGGATTAGCAGCACTAGGTTTTCTTAATGCTTTTGGTGGAGGAGCTCTTGAGAGATTCTCAATTTTTGCAACTGGAATTATGCCTTATATTACTGCTTCAATTATCGTACAGCTCCTTCGAATGGATGTTGTACCAAAATTTGCAGAATGGTCAAGAGAAGGCGAATCAGGCCGAAAGAAGTTAGCGCAAGTAACGCGTTACGGAACGATTGTTATTGCTTTTGTTCAAGCGCTTGGTATGTCAATTGGATTCAATAACTTAATGCCAGGACTTGTTCCAAATCCTACAGTGGCTACATACTTGTTAATTGCTTTAACACTTACTGCAGGTACTGCGTTCCTTATGTGGCTAGGGGAACACATTACATTAAAAGGTGTTGGAAACGGGATCTCAATCCTCATTTTTGCCGGGATTGTTGCAGCCGTTCCAAACGGTGTGAACCAGCTTTACTCCATGTATTTTATTGATGCTGGTGACCAACTATTTTTAAACATCGTAACAGTTGTATTAATTTTATTAGGAATTCTTGCTGTAACTGTTGGGGTTATCTTTGTCCAACAGGCGGTACGAAAAATTCCTGTTCAATATGCGAAAAAAATGGCTGCTGGTGGTCGTCCAACAGGTGGACAATCAACTCACTTGCCAATTAAAGTGAATGCTGCAGGGGTTATTCCAGTCATTTTTGCAATGTCGATATTTATTTTCCCGCCAACTGTTGCAAACTTTTTTGGTGAACAAAATGCCTTTGGACAATGGATTGTAAATGTATTCGACTATTCATCGCCAGTTGGTATGATTGTTTATGCAATTTTAATTATTGGCTTTGCCTATTTCTACACATTTGTTCAAATGAATCCAGAGCAAATGGCTGAGAACTTAAAGAAACAAAATGGGTTTGTTCCAGGCATCCGTCCAGGTAAAACGACAGAAGTGTATATTACACGTTTGTTATATCGCCTAACGTTTGTTGGGGGTATATTCCTTGCCGTTGTATCTGTTATGCCATTGATCGCTGGTGCGTTAATGGGTCTTCCGCCAGCTGTTCAAATTGGTGGTACGGGACTCCTCATCGTTGTTGGTGTTGCATTAACGACAATGCAACAAGTTGAAAGTCAGTTAATTGACAGAAGGTATACTGGATTCTTGAAGAAGTCTTCATAATTGGTAGAAAAAATCCGTGAACAGGTTAACTGTTTCACGGATTTTTTTTATTAGGTTAACCGCTAAAAAGAAGTGCGGTGCCCTAGCGCAACAAACGGTTCTAGTATTTCAGAAAATAACGTTCACAAAATTGTCGGGGACCAGGTCCCCGACAATTTTGTGGTTAATAAAGGAATGGGAGGAGGCGGAAGCGGTGTCTACACCAAACAGGATAAATATCTCCGTATTGTTTTTGGTAGTACGACTCTTCAAGACTCATCCGGTAATGAAGGGCGCTTCCGATAAACAAAAATGTTGAGACGATTGATAACCAATGTCCGCTTATAAACATCGTAATTCCTAACGTGATAAAGAAAAATCCACTATGGTATGGGTGACGTGTAAATCTGTACGGTCCACGACTAAACAAAGGCCTATCTTCTTGAGGAATAATTGTACGTGAGAAATAAGGTTTGGTTACCATGTATGTCCAACATCTGAGTAGCAACCCAATTGCGATCATAAACAACCCAAAGATTTTTACGAATCCAGTATTTGACGTGAGTGTGGAACTGATCCAACCACTAACTAATACTGAACATAAAAACATGAGCAAAATAAAAACCTTAACAAAGATTGCTTGTCCAAAATCCTCCTTTCGATGATGGGCTGTTTCTTTATAAAGGAGCCACTCTAAAAGCCAAAAACTATTCAAAAGAATGAAGAGAATCATATCTGTTTTCATATGCTTAGGTTGTGTCGATTTTTACCACACTAATCATAAAAATGGAAAATAAATAGTGGAAATTTCATAGGAGGATGTAAAAGAGCCAGCTTCGTATGGGGGAGTTTCCCTAACGAAACTGGCTTTATCGTTTTTTGTTTAAGACATAGGAGTATTCTGGTTATACGGAATTTGTGATTGATACCCTACAAATTGTTGATAAGATTGGCTAAGTGTTTGCTGTTGTTCTGCATCAAAACTGTACCAGCCTTTTTCAAACATGACGTTGAATAAGTCTCGCTGACAGCGTTGTGCTTCATTACAAATTTGCTGAATATCTGAATAAAGAGATTCGTGACTTGCTTCATTTGCTGCAACAGAATATGCCGATGTCATGTATTTTTCCGTTGTAAGCATATCATTAATATAATCTCTATCATTCATCTGTGGGGTTTGTGGTACTTGTGTTTTTGGATTTTGAATTTTTTGCTGTTGATTTTGTGCCATACGTAGTCCTCCTTTCTTATTGCATTGGGCTTTGGTTTTGCTGAGATGAATTTTGCTGATTTAAGTGATTTAACAATGTTTGATAGTGCATATAATGCATTTTTCCGGCATCGTCAAGTGCTTGAGCAACATCAGGATCTTGACAATTTGCTGCAAAATCATGTGCCTTTTTCATGGATAACAAGTTCCAAGACAACATATCTGTAATGTACAAATGGTCTTTATTTGTAATGACGTTCGGTGGTTGAGTCATCACATTTTGTTGCCCTTGTTGTCCCATTCCAACATTTTGTTGCTGCATCGATCCTACCTCCTTCAATAAATTTGATCCGCTTTAACATAGAGGAATGTTCAATCATATACATGGAAAAACAACTTCGTCTCACTGTCTTTCCCTTTGAACAGACAATATTATTTTTCTCTTAACATAAAACCCTATGCGGGAAAAAATATGACAAAAAGAAGAAGTCATGAATTAGCTAATAATCTCCAGTTACCCAAAGTGGATTACTAATCATTTCCAGGTGCCAGACACCTGGGATTAAATGGTAAAATATTCTATATAATTATTTGTCCGCACGAATTCAACAAAAATTGAATATTTTAGACGAAATAAAGAAAATTTTCAGTTATTACTATTGCGTGAATTGTTAAAATTTAATATAGTATTAAGTGTAATCATTTCGTGATAAACATTTCTGCACAAAAGGGTGCAAAAATTTTTCATCAAAAAATGAATGAGTATTCATTCAAAGGGAAGAAGGAGGTACTTCATGATTGACAGAATCGGAAAAGTCGCTGTATTAGGCTCTGGAGTGATGGGGGCTGGAATTGCTGCACACTTAGCAAATGCAGGCATTTCATCGCTACTTTTAGACATCGTACCACGAGATCTAACCGAAGCTGAAAAGAAAAAAGGGTTAACACTTGAAGACAACGTTGTGAGAAACCGTTTAGCAGCTGAAGCGATTGAAAAATTAAAAAAGCAAAACCCAGCGCCTCTTGGCAGAAAAGAAAACGCAGACCTCATTGAAGCAGGAAACATGGAGGACGACATGAAGCGTCTTTCAGAAGTAGATTGGGTCATTGAAGTTGTTGTAGAAAACTTAGAAATTAAACAAAAAGTCTTTGCTCAAGTTGATGAGCACCGTAAGCCTGGAAGTATTGTTAGCTCAAATACGTCTGGAATTTCCATTGAAGCAATGGCAGATGGACGTTCTGACGACTTCAAGAAACATTTTTTAGGAACACACTTTTTCAACCCGCCTAGATATTTGAAGTTATTAGAAGTGATACCGACAGAAGATACATTAGATGAAGTATTCAACTTCATAAAGAAATTCGGTGAAGACACGTTAGGCAAAGGTGTCGTTGAAGCAAAAGACACGCCAAACTTCATCGCAAACCGAATCGGCACGTATGGACTTCTTGTAACAGTTCGTGAAATGGTCAAGCGAGGTTTTTCCGTAGGTGAAGTCGATTCAGTCACAGGACCTGCAATTGGACGTCCAAAAAGTGCAACGTTCCGTACATTAGATGTTGTTGGTCTTGATACATTCCTTCACGTTGCAAAAAACGTGTATGACCAAGTTGAAGGAGAAGAAAAAGACGTTTTTGACCCTCCACAATTTATGAAAGATATGGCTGAAAAAGGTTGGTTAGGAAGTAAATCAGGCCAAGGATTTTACTTAAAGAAAAAAGGTGAAAACGGAAGCGAGATCTTAGAGCTTGATTTCGAAACGCTTGAATATGTTCCGCGCAAAAAACTAAAGGCACCGTCTGTTCAGCAAAGTAAGCAGGCGAAGTCAAAAGCCGATAAATTAAAAGCGTTAGTTTACGCAAACGACCGTGCTGGTGAACTCGTATGGAACATTTTAAAACCTGTGTTACTTTACTCAGCAGAAAAACGTACAGAAATTGCAGATTCAATCAATTCGATTGACCTCGCAATGAAATGGGGATTCGGCTGGGAGCTTGGTCCTTTTGAAACGTGGGATGCGATTGGTATAGAAAAATCCGTCCAACGTATGGAAGAAGAAGGTGAAACAGTACCAGCCTGGGTCAAAGGGATGCTCGAGAGTGGCATAACGTCATTCTATCAAGGGTATGACGATTATTATCATAACGGTGAATATGTCAAAGCCGATATCAATCCAAAAGTTATAAATTTGAAAGCGCTTAAAGATGGTGGAGAAAATGTGGTGATGAAAAATACAGGTGCGTCTCTTGTGGATTTAGGAGACGGTATCGCATGTTTGGAATTCCACTCACCAAACAACTCAATTGGCTTAGACGTTATGCAAATGATTAATAAGTCGGTTGAAGAAGTAGAGAAGAACTACAAAGGACTTGTCATTAATAACCAAGGGAAAAATTTCTGTGTTGGTGCGAACTTAATGATGATTTTAATGGAAGCTCAAGACATGAACTTCCCTGAGATTGATTTAGTTGTTCGTCAGTTCCAAAACTCGATGGCAAAGATTCGTTACTCCGCAAAGCCAGTTGTTGTAGCACCATTCCAAATGACACTTGGTGGAGGGACAGAAATCTCACTTCCAGCAGCAGGTATGCAAGCCTCTTTAGAAACATACATGGGTCTTGTTGAAGTCGGTGTCGGATTAATCCCTGGTGGTGGAGGAAATAAAGAGCTTTACCTTCGTCACTTAAACCGTTTACCAGAAGGTGCGCAAATTGATTTACAGGCAATTGCGAACCAAACATTCGAAACGATTGCAATGGCAAAAGTAAGTAAAAGTGCACATGAAGCACAAAAGCTTGGATTCTTACGTCCACAAGACAGTGTAAGTCTGAATGGCGATCACTTATTACATGATGCAAAACAAAAAGCATTATATTTAGCAGAAAGCGGATATCAGTCGCCAAAACGTGATGCCATTCCAGTTGTCGGTGAAACAGGTTACGCAACGATGCTACTTGGAGCAAAAACGATGCACTTTGGAGGGCATATTTCTGATCATGATCTTAAGATTGCTGAAAAACTCGCGTTTGTTTTAGCAGGCGGTCGTGTCCCTAAAGGCACAAAAGTCGATGAACAATATTTATTAGACCTTGAGCGTGAAGCATTCTTAAGCTTAGTAGGAGAGCCAAAAACACAACAAAGAATGCAACACATGTTAGCTAAAGGCAAACCGTTACGTAACTAATGAAAAGTCGACTAAAGGAGGGGAAGTTCTTGAGAGAAGCGGTCATCGTAGCAGGTGCAAGGACGCCTGCAGGAAAAGCGAAAAAAGGAACTTTTAAAGATGTACGCCCAGACGATTTAGGGGCTATCACCATAAAAGAAACATTAAAAAGAGCAAACGATTTTGATGCAAGTAGAATTGATGATGTCATCATCGGATGTGCAATGCCAGAAGCTGAGCAAGGGATGAATATGGCGCGTAACATTTCTGCATTAGCAGGTCTGCCTGAACAAGTGCCAGCAATTACAATCAACAGATATTGTTCTTCTGGTTTACAAAGTATTGCTTATGGTGCAGAACGAATTATGCTAGGCAACGCAAAGTCAGTTCTTGCAGGCGGTGCAGAATCTATGAGTTTAATCCCAATGGGTGGGCATGTTATTGCTCCAAACCCAACACTTGTAGAAAATGCTCCAGAATATTATATGGGCATGGGTCACACAGCGGAAGAAGTAGCAAAACGCTATGAAATAAGCCGTGAGGATCAAGATGCTTTTGCTGTAGAAAGTCATAAACGTGCAGCGAATGCAATTAAAGAAGGGAAATTTAAAGATGAAATAGTCCCAGTTCCAGTAACTCTTCGCTCAGTAGACGAAAAACATAAATTAGTTGAAAAAGAAGTTGTTTTAGACACAGATGAAGGGGTCAGACCAGAAACGACAGTTGATGCATTAGGGAACTTGCGTCCTGCATTTAGCACAACAGGTACGGTAACAGCAGGTAACGCATCTCAAATGAGTGATGGAGCAGCTTCTGTACTTGTGATGGACCGAGAAACAGCAGAAGCAGATGGATTAACTCCACTTGTAAAATTCCGTTCATTTGCTGTAGCAGGAGTTGCACCGGAAGTAATGGGGATTGGCCCTGTAGAAGCAATTCCTAAAGCGGTAAAAATGGCAGGCTTAGAGCTTTCCGACATCGGATTATATGAGTTAAATGAGGCGTTCGCTTCACAATCACTTCAAGTTATTCGTCACTTAAACCTTGACCATGAAAAAGTAAATGTCAATGGTGGTGCGATAGCGTTAGGTCACCCGTTAGGATGTACTGGTACGAAACTAACATTAAGTCTTATTCATGAAATGAAACGACGCAACGAGCAGTTCGGTGTCGTTACCATGTGTATCGGCGGCGGAATGGGTGCAGCGGGTGTGTTTGAACTGATTTAAGAAAATCTAGTTATTTATGATCAAGGGTGGAGTGAAGCTGAGAGTGACTCCTTTCCTTCACCCTATATACTTTTAACCTCAGGGGGGATTTAACATGTCAACAGCGGATAAAACGCTCAAAGGCGGCGGTTTTTTACTAGAAGAAGTTTCACCAGAGCAAGTATTTACGCCAGAAGACTTAACAGATGAGCACGAGATGATTGCGAAAACGACAGAAGATTTTATTGTAGAAAAGGTCGTACCAGAAGTAGAAAAAATTGAGGAGCATCAATTTGACATCTCGGTAGATTTATTAAAACAAGCTGGTGAACTTGGATTATTAGGGGCTGATGTTCCTGAGGAATACGGTGGAATTGGCCTTGATAAAATGAGTTCATCGCTTATTACAGAGAAATTTGCTTTAGCAGGTTCGTTCTCTCTATCACATGGTGCGCATGTTGGTATTGGTACATTACCAATCGTCTTTTTCGGGGATGAAGAGCAAAAGCAAAAGTATTTACCTGGTCTAGCTTCAGGAGAAAAAATTGCTGCATATGCATTAACTGAGCCTAGTTCCGGATCTGATGCATTAGGAGCGAAAACAACAGCGAAGCTAAATGAAGCTGGTACACACTACGTATTAAATGGTGAAAAGCAATGGATTACAAATGCAGGGTTTGCAGATGTCTTTGTTGTTTATGCAAAAATTGATGGAGATCAATTTACTGCTTTTATCGTCGAAAGAGATTATGAAGGTGTATCTACAGGTCCAGAAGAAAAGAAAATGGGGATTAAAGGATCTTCAACTCGTACATTAATTTTAGAAGATGCCCTTGTACCGAAAGAAAATGTTCTTGGTGAAATCGGCAAAGGTCACGTAATTGCCTTTAATATTTTAAATGTTGGACGTTGGAAGCTTGGTGTCGGCTGTGTTGGTGGATCAAAGCGTGCCATTGAAGTTGCTGCAACATACGCAAATGAGCGTAAGCAATTTAAGCTTCCGATCTCCAAGTTTACGTTAATTCAAAAGAAATTAGCGGAAATGGCTGCGAAAACATATGCCGCTGAAAGTACGATTTACCGTACGGGTGGATTAATTGATGAAGCTTTCTCCGCTCTGTCTGATGAAGAGCAGAAAGACGGGACAGCGGTTGGTAAAGCAATCGCAGAGTATGCAATTGAATGTTCATTAAATAAAGTATTCGGTTCAGAAGTTCTTGACTTTGTCGTTGACGAAGCGGTTCAAATCCATGGTGGATACGGCTTTATGTCTGAGTATGAAGTAGAGACAATGTACCGTAACTCTCGTATAAATCGAATTTTTGAAGGTACGAATGAAATTAACCGTATGCTCGTTCCAGCAACGATTATGCGTAAAGCTATGAAAGGTGAATTACCACTTCTAGAGCAAGCGGGTTCTTTACAAGAAGAACTCATGATGATGATGCCGCAAGAAGTTGGTGATGAGCCACTTGAGCAAGAGAAATACTTGCTAGAAAACGCGAAGAAAATCTTTATGATGGTTGCTGGTACTGCTGTACAAAAATATGGCGAAAAGCTTCAAAAAGAGCAAGAGATGTTAGCAAATGTTGCCGATCTTGTCTCTGATGTATTCAACATTGAATCAGTCATTCTTCGTACAGAAAAAGCAATTGCTAAAGATGGTTTAGAAAAAGCTAATCAAAAATTATTAATGACAGAAGTATTTACACAAGAAGCATTTAACCGAATCGAAGCAATTGCAAAAGAATCGTTAGTTGCACTTGAAGATGGTGATAGTTTACGTACAATGCTTTCAATATTGAAGAAGTTAACGCGTCATACCCCAGTCAATGTTGTCGCGAAAAAACGTGAAGTTGCTGCTCGTGTCATTGAAGCAGAAAAGTACGTAGTATAAAACGTTAAATCAGTTTAAACCGTAAAATTTGTTATTCAATTTGGGGCACTCCCCTGCCCCATTAAAAAATAATCCTCCTTTCTAAAAAGGAAGGGCATTCTCCTCTCTACAGTTGTAAAAGAGTCCTATTATAGGGCTCTTTTGCATTTTTATCTTTAATGATGTTAAGTTGAGTTTCTGAAAAAAACTGATGATTTTTCTTACTATTTGTTAAAGAAGGTGTATAACCGTATAAAACTGGCAAGCCGTTGGTGAATTTGTCAATCGAATACGTTTATTTGCATTTTAAAACTTGGATCGCAGTTAAAGTACACTTCGCTTTCACCTCAAGGCACAAGTGCGACATGATGTAAGATAACGTTAAATGTCATTGGAATTGGGAAAGCGAGGGAAATGCTTTCATAAGTTATGCCTCCTATTTATGAACACATACTAAAGGCAAATGGAATTGCTATTGAAAGGGGGATAACTAATGAAGAAACCAAAAAATGAATTTATGTTAAACGAAAGAATTGAGGCTGTAGAAGAGTTTTCCCAAGAGCTAACAAATGGCTTGGATAATCCATTAATGGAAGCGTATGAAGCTTTATCCGAACAAGATACAGAAGTGAAAAATGAGAAATCCCGTCAAAAAAGGTAAACTTTTTTATCGAGCGCTTGTTCTATGTTTAAATAGAGATAAGAAGGAAAAAATGTTGTTAGATTTAATAAAAAAGAGCCTATCGTGTGTAGTATAATGTCCCCTTACTGGCTTTGGTGTTACGAAAAAGGTGTTAGGATTTTATGCGAGGATGTTTCATATATAGCGGTAGGCTAATTTTTTTTGAGGAGGAGAAACAATGAGTATTACTTTTTATCAATATCCTAAGTGTGGCACTTGCAGAAAAGCAAAGAAATGGTTAGATGACAACGGGATATCCTATGAAGATGTCCACATTGTAGACAATCCCCCATCCAAGGAAGAGCTGAAAAGTTTTTATGAGAAAAGCGGATTAGAATTAAAAAAATTCTTCAATACAAGTGGAAAAAAATATCGTGAACTAGGCTTAAAGGATAAAGTGAAGACAGCATCTGAAGAAGAGCTCCTTGATATATTAGCGTCAGATGGCATGTTAATGAAACGTCCAATAGTAACCGATGGTGAAAAAGTGACGGTCGGCTTCAAAGAAGAAACATTTGATTCTACATGGAAGTAAGCCTTTTCATATAATATGGTTGCCCATCATTATCGATATGTAATATAGTTAAGGAGAAGGCTTTTACTGAACTGCTGGTACATAAGATTTGGGCGTGAAACAGTTCAAGAGTCAATGAAGGTTCAGATTGAATAATGGAGGGATTTAAGATGAATTTACCAAAGGATTTTAAGTATTCCGAAGAACATGAGTGGGTAAAAACGGAAGACGGCAAAGTACGTATCGGGATTACAGACTTTGCACAATCAGAACTAGGTGACATCGTATTCGTTGAGCTACCAGAAGTAGGTGACGATATTGAAGCAGACGAGCCATTTGGTAGTGTTGAGTCTGTAAAAACTGTCTCTGAGCTTTACGCACCAATTAGCGGAAAAGTTGTAGAAATTAATGAAGAGCTTGAAGATTCTCCTGAGTTTGTAAACGAATCACCATATGAAAAAGCATGGATGATCGTTGTTGAACCATCTGACAATTCAGAAATGGACAACCTCATGACAGCTGAACAATACGAAGAAATGACTAGTGAAGACTAATCAATAAAAGAGCAAAGGGACCTTGTCCCTTTGCTTTTTCAATACCAAAAAAGTTCACAGACCTGGGTACGTACAATTTTGTTGAATGTATTGAATTTTCAGTGGTTTTGTTGTATATTTATTGGTTTTCTAATAATTTTGGCTTGTGCAATGTATTTGATGGTTTATTATACAAGGCATAGTTGTTCGATATTTTTCTCATCCTAATAACGAAGGAGGGGTGAGATATATGGCAAACAAGCACACGAATGACGAGGTCTATCATAAAATGGGTGATGATGTAAAGCATCCGACGGTCGATAAACGTTTTGTTAATGATGCAACAAATCACGAACCTAAATCTCATGTTGAATTGAACAATAGCCAAGACGGTGAAAAATGCGTATGTGAAAGTGATCTAAAGAAAGGCGAGTCAAAGCGGGAAAGCCAAAACCATGATTATCAGTATGAGTTTGGCGAGGAATTTGAGTTGGATAAAACGAAATTTAATAAAGATGGCGAACGTAAGATACAACAGCCTAAATCCTATGTTGAAGGCTGTGACATGGGCTGGTGTTAATGCACGGGGAAACCCCCGTGTTTTTTTATACTTTTAAAAAGGATAAAATTTTAACGTTGGGGTTTACTCGCCGTAGAGGAAATTTTTATTTTTATTAGGTTTACTAACTAAAAGCGAAATGCTCTGTTGCTATGCCTGTTCTAAATCAGATGCCGAAACAACGGCTATCTTTTCTCCACTCAATATCTATAGATGGTTTTTCTTATAGTTGGGGTCAAAGTCGCTTTTCTGGACGGAGTTTTGTTTTATATGTTTCTTATCAAGCATATGAATACTCTGGGATTATCATAAAGCCTGAAGAACGGCTTCATTTTAAAGGAGAACAACTTTACAATTTCATGTAAGGAATTAAAGGAGCGGTAGAATCAAGAATAAAAGCCGTACTGGGAGTGAATGAAAGAGAATAGACCACAACTAAAGTGAAAAAACTCTTTGCAAATTCTGAATCTTCGTATATCATTGTTATTTAGAGAGTCGAAATATTCAACTAAACAGTCATTTTTGCCTAGACTACATACTTTTCAAAAGCCTCTCTATTAATTTATAACGATTAAATCATCATGGTCTTCGAACCTGGTGATTTTTATTTGGAAGGAGTCCTCACCTTGGGAAGAATTATTGGTGACTGGTCTGATCAATTTAAAGGTTACAACAAAAATGTCCGTCTTTTTTTAGTAAGCTCCATACTTGCACATATCGGTATGGGTATTTTTATGATCATTTATAATTATTACATTCGAGAATTAGGGTATGATGATCAAATGAATGGTAGTGTCATTGCCTTTCAATCGATGGCGACAGCACTCCTTCTACTACCGGCTGGAATATTAAGTGACAGAATTGGCAGGAAAAAACTCATTTTCGTTGGCGCAGTATTTGCAGCGTCTAGTTTATTTTTAAGGGCGATATTATCGCTAGAAGTTCTCTTACTTGGTACAGCGTTTATGACAGGGATGTTTATGGCTTTTATCCAAGTTTCTTCGATTCCTCTTCTGGCAGAAAACTCGACAGAAAAACAACGAGTCCACCTGTTTAGTTTTAACTTTGCGATTATCATGGTGGCAAATGTCATTGGTAATACACTTGGAGGAACATTAAGCGACTTTTTTAATTACATCGTTGGTTTTAATACACTGTGGAGCATTCGGCTTACGTTATTAATTGGGGCAGGCTTCTTTTTTGCAGCGCTCATTCCTATTTTAAAAATTAGAGAAGATCGTAAACTTACGGATAAATCAGACGGGAATAGGTCCTTTAAAAAATTATTTAACACACATAAACAAGGGATTAAGATCATTCTTTTATTTGCCGTTGCACAAATTTTAATTGGTTTTGGTTCAGGGCTTGTGATCCCGTATTTAAACCTATATTTTGTAGACAGGTTTGATATTTCGCATTCACTTGTTGGGATCATCATTTCAGCAGGGCAAGGGATGACCGCTATCGCTCTTCTCATCGGTCCTGCCGTTGTGAAAAAAGTCGGTGAAGTCAATGCGGTCGTCATCTTACAGCTATTGTCGATTCCGTTTTTATTAATTACAGCTTTTACTGAAAATATTTATTGGGCTGTATTTGGTTTTCTATTCCGGCAAGCTTTAATGAACGCAGGAAACCCAATTCAAATGTCACTTATGATGCGAAGTGTTGACGATTCGATCAAAGGACTTGCAAATTCCGTCGGGCAAGCTGTTTTCCAGCTCGGTTGGGCTGTGATGGGTCCAGTTTCAACGACGATCGTCATGGTATATGGCTCATACTCAGGATACGCGATCGTTTTTTCAATTACTGGAGCCCTCTATGTCATTGGAACCGTCTATTTCTTCATTGTTTTCCGAAAGCCCCTTCCGAAATCAGAAAATCTATCAAGAACTGTTGCAGGATAGAGGAAAATAAGAGGAGGAAGTGGAATAAGTTTACAAGGAAATAAGTAAAAAGGCGGGGATAAATTGAAAGAGGTAATTAATGAATTCATAAATCGAGTCCGAGAAAAAGACGCGCTCCAAAAGTTAATGATGAATCGTGTATTAACTGTTTCTTTCAATAATGAACAGGAACTCTGTTATTTAATGGTCGATAACAATTTGTTAAAAATTGTGAGTGGGCTTGATTGCGATAGTCATGTTATCATTGAAGGCAGTGAAGATGATCTAAAAGAATTATTGTACGGTGAGGACTTCCTACTATCTATGAAAAAACGAGAAGACCTGAAAGTAAAAGGGAAGTTAAAAGACTTGTTATTAATAGAATCTTTATTTTATTTGGCAAATACTTCTGATCGAAAAGGTAGGAAACATGTTGACAGTAAAATCGGTTAATGATAATATCCTACTTAACTGATTTAATGAGTTAAATAATTAAAAACAAATTCTCTTATCCAGAGAGGCGGAGGGACTGGCCCGATGAAGCCCGGCAACCACAATGAAAATTGGAAGGTGCCAATTCCAACAAAGCAGATAACTGCTTTGAGAGATGAGAGAAAGGTTTTTCAGTCTTGATATTGGAAACCTTTCAGCTCGTCTTATTGCGCTGAAAGGTTTTTTGTTTTCTATCTTGATTTGAGTATTAAATAGAAAACGACAACAGAGTCTAGAAGCGAAAAGAAAAAAGCTGAGTTTAGTTTATCAATCGGAGACTAAGTGCAGTGAAATAATCATAGATGTTTTAAACCTAGTAATCATATGAGATTAATAAATATATTAGTTAGGTTTATAGAAAGTGAGGCTTATTCAAATGATCTCGTTATCAAAATTGGTGAAAACCTTCAATACGAGGGACGGCAAAGTAACAGCTGTAGATCATATTGACTTGACGATCGAAAAAGGAGAAATCTTTGGGATCATCGGATACAGTGGTGCAGGTAAAAGTACATTAATTCGACTTTTAAATATGTTAGAGGCACCAACTTCTGGTGAAGTCTCTGTTGCCGATAAAAACATGAACAATCTCTCAAAAAAAGAATTAAGAAATGCACGACAAGAGATTGGGATGATTTTTCAACATTTTAATTTATTATGGTCACGTACTGTAAAAGAAAACATTGCATTCCCGCTTGAGATCAAAGGCGTTCCTAAAAAAGAACGTGACAACCGAGTGAATGAATTAATCGAGCTTGTTGGCTTAAGCGGACGTGGAGGATCCTATCCATCACAATTAAGTGGCGGGCAAAAACAACGAGTTGGTATTGCTAGGGCGCTCGCAAATAATCCGAAAGTGTTGCTCTGTGATGAAGCAACTTCTGCATTAGACCCGAAAACAACAGAATCGATCTTGGATTTACTCGTTGACATTAATGAGAAGCTAGGCTTAACAATTGTTCTTATTACTCATGAAATGCACGTCATTCGAAAAATTTGCCACCGCGTAGCAGTGATGGAAGATGGTCAAATTGTGGAACAAGGAAACGTTCTTGATATTTTTAAAAAGCCGAAAGAACACATGACAAAAGAATTTGTTAAGCAAGTGACCGAGCCAGAAGAAACAGAAGAGGCAATCCGTCATTTATTTTCAGAAAATGGCATTCACACCGTCCTTCAGCTTACTTTTGTTGGAGGCGATGCGAAGAAGCCACTTATCAATGATCTCATCAGGTCATATGATGTCACCGTTAATATATTGCAAGGAAAAATTAGTCAAACGCAAAACGGCCCATATGGTTCACTATTTATTAGTGTCGATGGGGCGCAAGAAGAGTTAAATAAAGTCAAAGACTTTATACGTAACCAAGATGTAGAAGTGGAGGTGATCCACGGTGATTAATTTCTTACTCGGAAACATTTTGCTCTTTCCAAATGTGAATTGGGAAAGAATGTGGGATGCGACGTTAGAAACCGTTTATATGACAGTCATTGCCTTAGCATTAACTTTTTTAATTGGTGTGATCTTAGGGTTACTGCTCTTTTTAACAGGCAAAGGCAATTTATTAGAAAATAAAGTGGTTCATGCAATTATAGGTGCCTATGTCAATGTGACAAGGTCCATCCCATTTATTATTTTAATTGTTTTACTCATTCCCTTTACGATAGCGATATTAAAAACATTTTTAGGACCTTCTGCAGCATTACCGGCATTAATCATCGGTTCTGCACCGTTCTATGCAAGGTTAGTTGAAATTGCCTTTCGTGAAATAGATAAAGGGGTCATTGAAGCTTCAAAAGCAATGGGGGCTTCGAACTGGCAAATTATTTATAAAGTCTTATTACCAGAATCCATGCCAGCACTGATCTCAGGATTAACAGTAACAGCGATTGCTCTTGTCAGTTATACAGCAATGGCTGGAGTTATCGGAGCTGGGGGTCTCGGTGATCTCGCTTTCCGGGAAGGATTCCAAAGAAGTCGACATGATGTAACACTAATGGCAACAATTCTTATTTTAGTGATTGTCTTTATTCTTCAAATTATCGGCGATCGCGTAACAAATAAACTAGATAAAAGATAAAAAGATGGGGGTATTATTAATGAAAAAATTTATGTTGAAACTTGGAGCAGTGGTATTATCAGTAGGTTTATTAGCAGCTTGTGGAGCAGGTGAAGCAGAACAATCAACAGGTGATAATGGAGAAACAGTTGAGACGTCATTATTAACAGTAGGAGCTTCAAACGTGCCGCATGCGGAAATCCTAGAGTTTGCAGAACCGTTATTAGAGGAAGAAGGAATTGAGTTAGAGGTTGTCCCTTTTAATGATTATGTATTGCCGAACCAAGCACTAGATTTAGGTGAGCTTGATGCAAACTACTTCCAGCACGTACCTTATTTAGAGTCACAAATTGCAGAGCACGACTATGACTTTGTGAATGCAGGTGGAATTCATATCGAGCCAATCGGTATATATTCTCAAGACTACACAAGCTTAGATGAATTACCTGATGGAGCGAGCATTTTAATGAGTGACTCTGTTGCTGACCATGGGCGTATTTTATCAATGCTTGAAGAAGAAGGGTTGATCACTCTTGAAGATGGTGTTGGCATTAATGCAACATTAGATGACATTGCAGAAAACCCAAGAGATTTTGATTTCCAAGCAAATGTCGAAGCGGCATTACTCCCGACAGCGTACCAAAACAATCAAGCAGATGCGATTTTAATTAACTCTAACTATGCGTTAGATGCAGGTTTAAATCCATTAGAGGACGCGATTGCAACAGAAACAGCTGATTTAGATAACCCTTATGTTAACGTCATTGCTGTTCGCAGTGGAGACGAAGCTGACGAGCGTATCAACACATTAGTAGAGATTTTACGATCTGAAGAAGTACAAGACTATATCATCGAAACGTATGACAATGCAGTGGTACCTGTTTCAGAATAAAAATTAAGTTGAATGGTATTTTGTAAAAGTGGGGAAGAAGTTACGAAACTCGTGAATAAAGAGCTTCAACTATTTCTAATATTTTTATGAAAACAACAGTCACACTTTGTTTTAGAGAACATATGCTATAAATTACAACCTTTATCAAGCCGCAATGCCTGGGTTTCCCTCGGTCATTGCGGTTTTTCTTAAGAATCTGAATCAATTTCATAACTCAAAATATGATGCGGAATTCCGAATGATGAGTGTGAACTTCACTTCAGACGGACGCTTTCCCGAGCGCTTGTCTTCAGCTAACTTAGTCTCAACAACTCTTCGCCTAAGTGGATCTTCAGACTGCGCTTATACTCCGGGAGTCGCCGTCTTTTGTTACGTTCACTTCAAAATAAAACGTAGATTTAATGAAATATTTATCATATCATTCGTTTCACTGCGCAAAAACGTAATTATGAAATTCATTCATCTATATAAAGTTTTTGCTAAGAAGATACTCGGCGTAGTAAAAGGTTTTACGTGTGGAGTATAAGCGCAACTACGGTTTTCCCAACACATGTAGGCTAGGCAATCGCCGAGTTTTCTTTATTTTACAACTTACCTTTCCAAGCGACTGGTATATAGTAAAGCTCTCCCTCATTCTCTCCATAAGAACTTCACTAAGTTCTAACATAATTCCAAATGCACTAGTTAATAATATAGAAGTGAAAATTTTTCAATGAACCTAGGAGGGAATGGATGTATGGAACATCAAGAAATGTCACCAATTCATCAAGCGCTTTATGATTATAAAGCAGGCTTTGCACAGTTTAGCGAGCAAATGCCGCAGGTTGCAGATAAATACGCAGAGTATACAGAATCCTGCTTTGCGGAAGGGAAATTGTCAGCAAAAGAAAAACAGTTAATTGCTCTTGGGATGAGTTTAAATGCTCAAGATGAATATTGTATTATTTATCATACAAAAGGCTGTTTAGAACAAGGATGCTCACAAGATGAAATTTTAGAAGCTGTAGCTGTTACCGGAGCATTTGGAGGAGGAGCAGCAATGAGTCAAGGTTTTACTCTTGTTGAACAATGTTTGCAAGAGTTTGATGGGCAAACACATTAAATGGTGATTTGGAAAACATATGGTAAGCGCAATTTCAAAAACAGAGGATAACGTTGTAATTAGTGGATATTGTATAGATGAATCGGTTGAAATCGTCAGATGGTAATGAGAGTTAATATATCCTTTCATAAGAGAACAAATCAACATTGGGAGATTTCCTGTCAAGTGTTATGATTAATCACGTAGAAAAAATTGATTGAAATTTTACATCTCCCTTACTTACATGGCGTGAGTTAGTGGACAGTGTAAGGTTTTGATCCAAAAAAATTGAAAGGATCGTGATTCATTATCCATCAGATTCAGACGAACTATACGACTGAGATGGAGAAAGCAATGTACCAATCATACGGAATTGGGTATGAGGAGTACAACCGAAATCTTGATAATCGTATGAAAGTTGAAACTGAAAGAGAGAAGGACCATCAACGATCAATAGCTATCGTATCTGAGCATCGTCGACAAATACACACGTAAAGATATAAAGTTAGAACGAAGAAAAAAATAATTGGCCGGAAGGAGGGAGCTCCTTTTCGGTCAATTTTCATTTATATACGATCGGTCCTAAAGAATCACGGACGGTTAACGGCTATTCTCATAGGGGGTGGTGACTCAGGTGGTGATTACAAACGTAGCTTCGAATGTTACGGCGAACCAGATTACTTCAAGTAACTTAAGGCGCAGAACGTCATTTAGCCGAAGTTTGGTAACACTATTTGGTGTTGAGCTATGTGGATTAAATGAAAAAAGGCTGTCCTAATTAAGATTCATTCTCAATTACACCTCAAAAACAGGTGGGAATTGAGAATGGTAAAGTGGTGGGGGGGGGTTGTTTTTTATAAGGAATGGAAAGAACATGCATAATTCATGATTAATTTTACAAAAACTATTGTGAAATATAGAGCAGCTTTCATAAAAACAGATAGATTATACATAGTTTTTCTCGAAGAAAACATTAAAAAAGGAAAAACAAAAGAATAACCGTTTTTCCTTGAACTGAAATTTCATTTGATATAAGATTGTAATGAGAATAGATTGAGAATGGACGGAACTTCCAGTAACGTCAATCTTACCACGTTTGTTTTAAAACGTGCAAAAAAATAAATGGAGGTTGAAATCAATGACAGCACCTAACTTAAAGGTAGAAGATCTTCATGTATCAATTGAAGATAAAGAAATCTTAAAAGGATTTGGAATCGAAGTAAAAGGCGGAGAAATTCACGCAATTATGGGACCAAACGGAACGGGTAAATCTACGCTCGCTTCTGCTTTAATGGGACATCCTAAATATGAAGTAACAAGCGGCAATGCAAGTTTCAATGGTGAAGATTTATTTGAAATGGAAGTTGATGAGCGTGCACGTGCAGGCCTATTTTTAGCAATGCAATATCCAAGTGAAATTAGTGGTGTAACAAATGCAGATTTCATCCGTTCTGCAATCAATGCAAATCGTGAAGAAGGCGATGAAATTTCACTAATGAAGTTCATTCGTAAAATGGATGACAAAATGAATACATTAGATATGGATGACTCTTTCCAACACCGTTATTTAAATGAAGGTTTCTCTGGCGGTGAGAAAAAGCGTAACGAAATTCTTCAATTAATGATGTTAGAACCAAAAATTGCAATCCTTGATGAAATTGATTCAGGGTTAGATATTGACGCATTAAAAGTCGTTTCAAAAGGTATTAATGAACTTCGTAGCGATGACTTCGGTTGCTTAATCATTACTCACTATCAGCGTTTACTTAACTACATTAAACCTGACTTTGTTCACGTAATGATGCAAGGACGTATTGTGAAATCTGGTGGACCAGAATTAGCTGAGCGTTTAGAAGCAGAAGGTTACGATTGGATTAAGGAAGAGCTAGGAATCGAAGACGAAACAGTAGGTCAAGAATAATACGCGGCTTGAATGAGGAGGAATAAAGATGACAGCGGAAACAACAAAATTTCCAGTGGATCTAGATCACGTAAGAAGCTTCTCTAAAGACCGCAATGAGCCAGAATGGTTAGCGAATTTACGTGTTTCGTCTTTAGAGAAAGCAGAAAGCTTGGAATTACCGAAGCCAGATAAAACAAACATTACGAAGTGGAATTTCACTTCATTTGATTTAAATGCAAATGTTACTGGTGACGGAAACTTTGAAAGCCTATCAGATGTTGTAAAAGGACTTGTCGGTGAAGAAGAAAAAATTCAAACACTCATCGCACAAAAAAATGGTGTGACAACGTTTGAGAAGCTTCACGAAGAACTGTCTTCAAAAGGGGTCATTTTCACAGATATCGAAACAGCAGTAAAGGAACATAGTGAGCTTGTCGAGAAGTACTTTATGAAAGAAGCTGTGTTATCTGATGAGAACCGTCTAACTGCTATGCATGCAGCATTAGTAAACGGAGGAACTTTCCTTTACGTTCCGAAAAATGTTGAGGTTGAAGTCCCATTACAAGCGGTATACGTGCAAGAAGGAAGCTTCGGGCTTTTCAACCACGTGTTAATCGTTGCAGAAGAAAATAGTTCTGTCACATATATTGAAAACTATTTAACAGAAGGAGAATCAACTGAAACTGTTTCAAACATCGTTGCAGAAGTTTATGCAGCTGATGGTGCACGTGTGAACTACGGTGCTGTTGATAACTTCGCTGATAAAGTAACAACGTATGTAAACCGTCGTGCACAAGTTGATGGTCGTGATGCACAAGTTTATTGGTCCTTAGGCCAAATGAATGATGGGGACACAGTATCTGAGAATACGACGTATCTTGTAGGAGAAGGTTCTTATGCAGATACAAAAACCGTTTCAATTGGTCGTGGAACTCAGAAACAAAACTTTACAACAAATATCATCCATTGGGGTAAAAACTCTGACGGGCAAATTTTAAAGCATGGTGTAATGAGAGAACAAGCAAGCTCAATCTTTAACGGGATCTCAAAGATTGAACATGGTGCAACGAAAGCAAACGGTGAGCAAACAGAGCGTGTCTTAATGTTAAGTGAAAAGGCTCGAGGTGATGCAAACCCAATTCTCTTAATCGATGAAGATGATGTAACTGCAGGCCACGCTGCTTCTGTTGGTAAAATCGATCCTTTGCAAATGTTTTACTTGATGAGCCGAGGTATTTCTCGTAACGAAGCAGAGCGGTTAGTTATTCATGGATTCCTTGCTCCAGTTGTTAACGAGCTTCCAATTGAATCGGTAAAAGAACGCTTGATTGAGGTTATAGAAAGGAAAGTATACTAATGAATGTTCAAGAAGTCCGTAAAATGTTCCCGATTTTAGATCAACAAGTAAATGGAAAACCTTTAGTGTATCTTGACAGTGCAGCAACTTCTCAAAAGCCAAAGCAAGTCATTGATAAAATTGATGACTATTATCGTCGTTATAATTCGAACGTTCACCGTGGTGTGCATACATTAGGAACCTATGCGACAGATGGATATGAAGGGGCTAGAGAGAAAGTTCGTGCTTTCATTAAGGCAAAAAGCACAGAAGAAATTATATTTACTCGTGGAACAACAACAGCAATTAATTTAGTTGCATCGAGTTACGGACGGGATAACTTGGGGCCAGAAGATGAGATCGTCATTACCCCAATGGAACATCATAGTAATATTATTCCATGGCAGCAAGTTGCGAGAACTACGGGTGCAACGTTAAAGTACATCCCTCTTCAAAAAGATGGTACGATTGATTTAAAAGATGTTGAGGAAACTGTAACTGACAAGACGAAAATCGTCTCAGTCATGCACGTTTCAAATGTACTTGGTTCAATTAATCCGGTAAAAGAAATCGCAAAAGTTGCTCATAAAAACGGTGCAGTCATGGTTGTTGATGGAGCTCAAAGTGTTCCACATATGAGTGTAGATGTGCAAGACCTTGATTGTGATTTCTACGCATTTTCTTCACATAAAATGTGCGGTCCTACTGGAGTCGGTGTTTTATACGGGAAGAAAGAACACTTAGAAAAAATGGAACCGGTAGAATTTGGTGGAGAAATGATCGACTTTGTTGGTCTGTATGAGTCAACGTGGAAAGAGCTACCATGGAAATTTGAAGGTGGAACACCTATTATTGCCGGTGCGATTGGCTTAGGTGAAGCGATTGATTTCCTCAATGAAATCGGTATGGATAATATTTTGGAGCACGAACATAAGCTAGCTCAGTATGCAATTTCCAGATTAGCTGAAATTGATGGAGTCGAGGTTTATGGCCCAAAAGAGCGTGCAGGGGTTGTAACGTTCAACTGTGACGACGTTCATCCACATGATGTTGCTACCGTATTAGATGCTGAAGGTGTTGCTGTAAGAGCTGGTCACCATTGTGCTCAACCATTAATGAAATGGTTGGACGTAACAGCAACAGCAAGAGCTAGCTTTTATTTATATAACACAGAAGAAGATGTTGATGCATTTGTAAATGCATTAATAAAAACAAAGGAGTATTTCGGAGATGTCTTTGGGTAATCAACTCGACACATTGTATCGTCAAGTGATCATGGATCATTATAAAAATCCGCGAAACCGTGGAGAGCTAGAAGGCGAATCATTAAACATCAACATGAATAATCCGACTTGTGGCGACCGTATTCAGCTTCAAATGAAAGTTGAAGATGGGAAAATTGCTGAGGCGAAATTCGTTGGCGAAGGTTGTTCGATCAGCTTGTCATCGGCTTCGATGATGACACAAGCAGTTAAAGGGTTATCTGTTGAAGATGCTCTTAAGCTTTCCGAAATCTTTTCAAAAATGATGCAAGGGAAAGACTTTGATGAAGGAGACTTTGATCTTGGTGATATTGAAGCATTACAAGGTGTATCAAAGTTCCCAGCGAGAATTAAATGTGCCACACTTGCTTGGAAAGCAATGGAGAAAGGCCTTAATGAATAATTTGTAAGATTCAAGGATCAATGTGTATAAATGAACTTCCTATATATGAATAAATAATAATTATTAACGTATACCATCTTGGTTTTTACTACCTCGGTATTGTAAAATAAGAGTATAGACCTTTTAGCCATAGAAGACTTCCCTTTATGGCTGGGAGCAAGTTGGCGGAAGTTTATAAAAGTGCGCATATGCTTGTATGTTTGTAGAATTTTTAAGGGAGGGTTTTTCATGGCAAAAAAAATGCCAGATATCGGCGAATATAAATACGGGTTTTCCGATAAAGACGTGTCGATTTTCCGTTCTAAAAAAGGGTTAACGAAGGAAATCGTTCAGGAAATTTCTAGTATGAAGGAAGAGCCGCAATGGATGTTAGATTTCCGTATGAAATCACTTGAACAGTTTTATAAAATGCCAATGCCACAATGGGGCGGCGATTTATCTGAGTTAAACTTTGATGACATTACGTATTACGTAAAACCATCAGAAAAGTCTGAGCGTTCTTGGGATGAAGTTCCTGAAGAAATTAAAAACACGTTCGACAAACTTGGAATTCCTGAAGCTGAGCAAAAGTACCTTGCAGGTGTTTCTGCACAGTATGAATCAGAGGTAGTATACCACAATATGCAAGAAGATCTTGAAGAGCAAGGAATTATCTTTAAAGATACAGATACAGCATTAAAAGAAGATGAAGAAGTCTTCAGAGAGCATTTCGGTACAGTGATCCCGCCTACAGATAACAAATTCGCAGCACTAAACTCTGCAGTATGGTCAGGTGGATCATTCATCTACATTCCAAAAGGAGTTAAGACAGAAACGCCATTACAAGCGTACTTCCGTATTAACTCGGAAAATATGGGTCAGTTCGAGCGTACGTTAATTATTGCAGACGAAGACAGTTCAGTACACTATGTTGAAGGGTGTACAGCACCTGTTTATACAACAAACTCACTTCACAGTGCGGTTGTTGAAATCATCGTTAAAAAAGACGCATATTGCCGTTATACAACGATTCAAAACTGGGCACCGAACGTATTCAACTTAGTAACGAAGCGTGCTGTAGCTGAGGAAAACGCAACAATGGAATGGGTTGACGGTAACATCGGTTCTAAGTTAACGATGAAATATCCAGCGATCATTATGAAAGGTCGCGGAGCACGTGGTAATGTTCTTTCCATTGCGATTGCTGGTAAAGGGCAGCACCAAGATGCGGGAGCAAAGGCTTTACACTTAGCTCCAGATTGTTCTTCTACAATCGTTTCAAAATCCATCTCAAAACAAGGTGGTAAAGTAACGTATCGTGGAATTTGCCACTTCGGTCGTAAGTCAGAAGGGTCTAAATCAAAAATTGAATGTGATACGTTAATTATGGATAACGAGTCTACTTCAGACACAATTCCTTACAACGAGATCTTCAATAACGATATTACGCTTGAGCACGAAGCGACAGTATCTAAAGTTTCAGAAGACCAACTGTTCTATCTAATGAGCCGTGGTGTTTCTGAACAAGAAGCAACAGAAATGATCGTAATGGGCTTTATTGAACCATTTACGAAAGAGCTTCCGATGGAATATGCTGTTGAGATGAACCGACTAATTAAGTTCGAAATGGAAGGTTCTATTGGATAATAAAGGAAATAAAACGAGTTCAGATGTCAATCTGAACTCGTTTTTTTCATGATCATAAGGGTGTTGAGGTGGATGGAATGTATCGCACTTTACAAAGTATTTTACCAATAATAAACCGGTCCATATGAATAATAATACGGCGGATATGGGTGAGGGAATGGTGGATAGTAGTAATATGGTGGGAACAGTGCACTGCCTAAAAGGCCGCCTAATACACCACCGATAAAAGGCGCTGGATAGTATGGTCTTCTACCATGGTATGGAGGTCTTCTGCCTGGACGTCCTGCCACAAACACTCGTTCATCTTGTTCTTCGGGGTTCATTTCAATATGTGAAGAATCTTGATACACACGTATTCCTCCTTCATAATAATAAAGTGGTTATTTTTCATAAACCTATTAGTGATTACACCTCAACGTATGCATTAGATATTTGTCCCGGAAAGGTAAATGCCTAACTTTGCATCGATTTTTGTTTGAGACAATATACAGTAGAAATAAGAAATAAACGATCATAAAAGGAGAGGAGTTCAATGATCCAAATCGGCCTAACAGGCTGGAGAGACCATGAATCATTATATGAATATGGTTCATCCCAAGATAAGCTCTCCATTTATGCCGGCCACTTTCCAATTGTTGAATTAGACGCCTCTTTCTATGCGATCCAACCAGCTAGAAATATTGAAAAATGGATGAAAGATACACCAGATAATTTTCAATTTGTAGTAAAAGCGTATCAAGGAATGACAGGACACCAAAGAGGGGATATCCCGTTCTCTTCAAAAAAAGAAATGTTTCATGCGTTTTTAGAATCAATCAAACCATTAAAAGAAAATGGGAAGTTAGCAATGACCTTATGTCAATTTCCTCCTTGGTTTTCGTGTAAAAAGGAACATGTCGATTATTTACGTTATTGCCGCGAATGGTTTAAAGACGAGGACGTTGCCCTTGAATTCCGTCATCGTTCATGGTTTGAGGACGTTTATTATGAAAAGACGCTTCATTATATGAAAGAAGCAGGATGGATTCACAGTATCTGTGATGAACCACAAGCTGGTGAACGTTCAATTCCTTTTGTCCCTGTAGTAACAACGAAGGATAAAACGTTAGTACGCTTTCATGGACGTAATATTTATGGATGGAATAAGCCAGCAAATGGCCAAGAGTGGCGTGATGTGAGATATTTATATGATTATAACGATGAAGAACTAGAACATTTAGCGAAGGAAATACAACGAATATCGAAAGATACTCAAAATTGCTATGTTGTCTTTAATAATAATTCAGGTGGGCATGCAGCGGGGAACGCAAAAGCGTTTATTCATAAATTAGGTATTCAGTACGAAGGGTTAGCACCTCGACAGTTAGGTTTATTTGATTGATAATAGAGAATGGAAAACGATAATAAATGAATGCTCTGTTAAAGCTTAGTGTTCTTTATCAACGAAGAAACTTAACAGCGCCAAATGAAAAATAGAAAGAAGGCATTTTTATGGAGTGGGTTTTATTACTGCTGCTCGGTTTAATTGCAGCAATTTTAGGAAGTATTATGGGGTTAGGCGGGGGAATCATTATTGTACCTGCGCTTATGATTTTAAGTAGCTATACAGCGATCTTAGAAGGGATTACGCCTCAAGTTGCAGTTGGTACATCTTTATTAGTCATGATTTTTACAGGGCTTTCTTCCACATTAGCTTATATGAAACAAAAGAAAGTGGATTATCAAAGTGGAGTAATCTTTTTTATTGGTAGTGGTCCAGGAGCTTTATTCGGCGTATGGTTGAATAAAGATATGAACACGGATGCATTTTTAATTTTTTTCGGTGGATTTATTATTATCGTTTCTTTTATATTAATGGTTAGAAAATATGTGAAACCGTTGAAAAGAAAAGCAAAAGGGATCGAGAGAAGTTACATAAATGATCTTGGTGAAACAATCGAATATGGATTTCAGCCAGTAGTAGGGATTCTTATTGCTTTTGTTGTTGGAATGTGTTCTGGTCTTTTTGGAATTGGTGGAGGTTCATTAATGGTACCTGCAATGATCTTATTGTTTGGGTTCCCGGCACACTTAGCTGTAGCTACTTCAATGTTTTTAGTCTTTTTATCAGCAATTATTAGTTCGATATCTCATATTTCTTTAGGTAATGTGGATTGGCTTTATGCATTAGCGCTTATCCCTGGAGCGTGGTTAGGTGGACAAATAGGGGCGGCAATTAATAAACGAATGACGAGTGATGCTGTCGTTCATTTATTGAGAATCTTTTTAGTTATTATCGGAATTCGATTAATATATCAAGGAATTACTGGATCGTAAGCACAATTAAATTTACGACTGGATGTGAAATAATGTCTAAAAAGACGTTGAGAATTTTACATACGAATGATTTGCATAGTCAATTTGAAAATTGGCCTTCTGTTACCGCTTTGTTAAAAGAAAAAAAGGAAGAGGCGGTAAATGCAGGGGAAGAAGTACTTCTTTTTGATATCGGTGATCATGCAGACCGTGTTCATCCGATGACAGAGGGCTTACATGGTAAAGGAAATGTAAGCTTGTTAAACGATCTAAACTATGATGCGGTAACGATAGGAAATAATGAAGGAATGACTTTTGCAAAACAAGAACTAGATGAACTTTACGTAACGGCAAACTTTCCGGTTATTTTAAGTAATTTGTACGATGAAAACGGAAAACGTCCTAAATGGTGTAAACCTTATGATATTATTACGACCCCATCAGGTTTAAAGGTTGGTATTGCAGGTGTCACTGTCCCTTTTTATTTGTTTTATGAAACATTAGGTTGGAAAATTATCGATCCATTTGAGTCCATTGCAGAGACGGTAACAGAGTTGAAAGGGAAAACAGATTTGCTCATATGTTTATCTCATTTAGGTTTATTTGACGATGAGAAAATGGCGGAACAATTTCCGGAATTCGACCTAATATTAGGGGCTCACACGCACCATGTATTAGAGAGTGGTCAAAATCAAAAGGGCACATGGATTAATCAGTCTGGTAGGTCTGGGAAATTTATTGGAGATGTCCGTCTATCATATGAAAGAAGTGAAAATGGTATCGAGTGTATATCAACTTCTATTTCTTCTGTCCCTGTTGACCATGAAGTGAAAGATTTACAAACTGTCGAACGCTTAGAGCAATTAACAAATTTGGCCAAGGAAAAGCTTAGTAGAGAAGTAACTACGCTTTCAAAGCCATTAGAAATAAGCTGGTTCGAAGAGTCTGAATTTGCAAAACTGCTCGCCGAAACGTTGAAAGAATGGTGTGACGCAGACGTAGGCATGGTTAATGCTGGAGTATTACTAGATCGACTATCAGAAGGGCCAGTTACATACGAAGATCTACATAAAATCTGTCCACATCCAATTAATCCTGCGACAGTCATGATCTCAGGAGAAAAATTATTAGAGCTTATTCGACAAGCAAACAAAAAAGAAATGGTAGAATATAAATTAAGAGGTTTTGGATTTCGGGGAAAAATTTTAGGAACTTTAGTTTTTGACGATATAATCATTGATACAAATGCAAGTTATATTCAAGAGCGGGACGTATATGTCCAAGGAAAGCCATTAGATCGTCATAAAGAATATAAACTAGCAACAGTTGATATGTTTACTTTTGGCCATTTATATCCAATCATTAGCTCAATTGAAGAGAAAAGATACTTCATGCCGGAGTTATTACGTGATATTCTTGCATGGAAACTAAAGAGAATGGACCATTAATAGAACAAGCACCAATACCTAATTCGTGAATAAACTGTACATTGATAAACGAAAGAGGTGGGAACAATGGTAGAAGTAGTACCAATGTTTATTGAAGGAAAGCCTTTTACTGCAGTCAGTGTAGAGTTACCAAAAACGAATTTACTCGTTGTCACTAATGAACGAGGCTATATTATGTGTGGTGCGCTTGATGTCGCGTTACTAAACGACAAACTAAAAGACAGAAAAGTGTTAGCAGGTCGTGCAGTAGGTGTAAAAACAATCGAAGAATTAATTGAAGCCCCGCTTGAATCTGTTACACTTGAAGCAGAACAAAAAGGCATTTTTAAAGGGATGACTGGCAAAGAGGCATTGTTGAAGTTTTAACTCAACTAAAATAGGGAAAGTAAAGGGTCACATGTCGTCCGGCGGTCTTTAATGGCCGTCTTCACAAATAATCGGACAAGCATATTTATTAACAAAGGCGGGAAAGTTATGAGACTGCGTTCCATTTACTCAGTGGCAGAAAATGATATGTTAGCGAAGCCGATATTTAATGAACATGGACAAGTTCTTTTAAATACTGGTGTAAAATTAACAAATAATATCATAGGGCGAATGAAAAACAAAGGTGTATCGTTTGTTTATATTGATGATGATGAAACGTCAGATATCGTCGTTGATGAAGTTTTGGCTGAGAAAACAAAGCAAAAATCCATGCAAACGATCCAAAAGAACTTTGCTGAAATATCGAATAGCATGAAGCTTGGAAAATCAATTGATATGGATAAACTAAGCCCATCCTTCTCTTCGGTCGTCAAAAAAGTATTGGAAGATATTCATCAACACGATGAAGCAATTTCAATGCTTACTGATGCATACTGTTATGATTCTTATGTATTTGAACATTCGTTAAACGTGACGATCTATTCATTAGCTCTTGGAAAAAAGTACGGTTTGAGAGAGCAACAACTTGAAGAATTAGGCTTAGGTGCAATTTTACATGACATAGGAAAAATGGCGATACCACTTGAAGTTCTTAATAAGACGGAACCTTTATTAGATGAAGAGTTTCAACTCATTCAAGAGCATGCAAAAATAGGTTTTGATATGCTTCGTCAATCACATACGATCCCTCTATTAGCCGCACATTGTGCTTTCCAACATCATGAAAGGCTAGATGGCTCAGGATATCCGCGTGGTATTAAAGGAGATGACATTCACCTTTATGCAAAGATCATTGGAATAGTTGACGTTTTTGATGCCGTGACAGCTAACCGTGTATATAGAAAAGCGAAGCTGCCCCATGAAGGTTTGGAGCTATTATATTCTGGCGTGAATACGTTATTTGAAAAAGAAATGGTTGAGCAGTTTGCAAAAACCATTGCGATTTATCCAATCGGTCTCGAAGTGAAATTAAGCGATGGGCGTGAAGGTGTTGTAGCAAAGCAAAATGGTGAATTGACGTCAAGACCAGTGATAAAAGTGTTATATGAAAACGGGAAAAAAGTGACACCTTATGAAGTGAACTTGATGAAAGAACTAAACGTTACAATTACTTCATGTGAAGCAACGGTCTCTCAAGTTTCATAAAAGGTGTGTCGAATTACATTCCACATTACGATTTCTTGTAAGAAAGGAAGAGAAAATTGCAGCAATATTTAAATTTATGTAGGCACGTTTTAGACAACGGGACAAAAAAGGATGACCGAACAGGTACAGGAACAATCAGTACCTTCGGTTATCAAATGAGGTTTGATTTAAGTGAAGGATTCCCGGTAGTAACGACAAAAAAACTAGCTTTACGTGCAATCATTCATGAACTGCTTTGGTTTATTAAAGGCGAAACGAATATTCAATATTTAAAAGAAAATAATGTACGAATATGGAACGAATGGGCCGATGAAAACGGGGATCTTGGCCCAATCTATGGAAAACAGTGGCGTTCATGGCCAAAGCCAAATGGCGGGGTTGTCGATCAGCTAGGCGAGGTCATAGAACAAATTAAACATAACCCTGACTCACGCAGGTTAGTTGTAAATGCATGGAACGTCGGAGAGTTAGATGAAATGGCACTGGCTCCTTGCCATTGTTTATTCCAATTTTATGTATCCGATGGAAAATTGTCATGTCAGCTTTACCAACGAAGTGCGGATGTGTTTTTAGGTGTGCCGTTTAATATTGCATCCTATTCATTATTGACAATGATGATCGCTCAAGAATGTGGTCTAGAGCCTGGAGAGTTCATCCATACGTTTGGAGATGTCCATATTTATAATAATCACGTTGAGCAAGTGAAGCTTCAACTTACTCGCGAACCGCGACCACTTCCAACGATGAAATTAAACCCGGAGAAGAAGAAGGTTGAAGACTTCACAATTGATGATTTTGAGCTAATAGGTTATGACCCACATCCACATATTAAAGGTGAGGTGTCTGTATGATCTCTATGATTGCTGCGATGGGAGAAAACCGCGCAATAGGCAAAGATGGAGATATGCCGTGGCACTTACCGAATGACTTAAAGTACTTTAAAGCAGTAACAAGCGGCCACCCTGTTTTAATGGGAAGAAAAACCTTTGAATCCATCGGCAGACCGCTTCCGAAACGAAGAAACCTTGTTTTAACAAGAAGTACAGATTTCCATGTTGATGATGTTGAAGTTATTCATGCATTCGAGGATGTCAAACCATTAGTGGATGAAGCAGAAGAGTTTTTTGTGATTGGTGGTGCAACGATTTATGAACAGCTTATGCCAATTGCAGATCGCCTTTATATAACATGGATTCATGAAACGTTCGAAGCAGATACGTTTTTTCCAAAGATTGATGAGAGCATATGGAAAGTTGTCTCGTCGCAAGAAGGAACAATTGATGAGAAAAATAAATTTGCACACACATTCGTTGTTTACGAACGTAGAAAATAATAATGCTTGGAATGTTAGGAGCGGGAAACTGTAAAGTTGCAGTTTCCTGTTTTTTTTGGAAAGGATTCTATCTTGAAAATAAATCGTATTTTTGGAAGCACATGTTGCTTCTTCCTCTACTAGCTGTTGCTGCGAAGCTGGATGCGTCGTCGCAGCTCTCAGTGGCTCGACGAAGCAGTGTTTGTTGCTTCTTCCTCTACTAGCTGTTGCTACGAAGCTGGATGCGTCGTCGCAGCTCTCAGTGGCTCGACGAAGCTGTGTTTGTTGCTTCTTCCTCTACTAGCTGTTGCAACGTAGCTGGATGCGTCGTCGCAGCTCTCAGTGGCTCGACGAAGCAGTGTTTGTTGCTTCTTCCTCTACTAGCTGTTGCTACGAAGCTGGATGCGTCGTCGCAGCTCATAGCTTAATCAGCGTAGTGTTGTTCGTTGCTTTTCCCGTTGGATCCAGGGTGACTTCGTCGAATAAGCTGTGAGTTGTCTCGACGGACAGGACGTTCTAATGCCGGGCATGCCACAGGACGTGGCGTTTTGTCCGATGGACGGATACACTTCAAAGAATATACTTGTAGAGGAAGAGACAGTCCTCGCAACGTGCTCCCAAACTTACTTTGAAAAAATTAAAAATGAACTCATTTTCATACTTCATGGAGCGAAAATAACTTCGCATGGGTGTCTGTCTTGAAAATAGTTTAAAGATGGTCGATTCGTTTTTGGCCACTCGCTTTTGAATTAGAGTATCAGTTAACGTCCTGCGAAGTTCAGTTCCACTCGCTATCCCGATTACGACATAAGCGTTGAACAAATATACAAACCTGCAAAAAAGAAAACAATGACATTGCGATTAAAAGCTCAGAATTGCAAAACTCATCCTTTTATTCACATGTTTTATATAATGACTCAGTTTTCAGGCTATTTGGAACAATTTTACTAATAAAATACGGTTGCTTTCTATCAAAAGCTTTGATAGAATCAATCTCAGTTTGACAATTACATGACACATAGTACGCCTCATCGCAGCCGATGAGGTAGAGGCGCAAAGTTTAAGAGTAGGAAATGGGAGAATGGACGAACGAAGAACATTTCTGAAAGGGAGCTTTGCCGAAGCAAGACAGTCTCGTCCAAGACTGCTTAGCTGGGGTTACATTGAATAAATGTAACACTGTCACTTCGATCGTGGAAGTGGAGGACTACTAATCATTGTGGTGGGGGAAATCAATTGCTTGATTGTTTCAGGTAACAAAGAATTCCCTTTGTTGCCTTTTTATTTTGCTTAAAACTAAGGTCAGCTCTTATCACTAGCATTTTATAGATTTCTCCTCTTTCTTCACACTGAACAATTGTCGAACAGAAACAACATGCCTTTAAATGAAAATACATTGAAGGCTTGCAGAAAATTAAGGAGGAAGAAGAGATGGAACACGGTATTTTATCTTTATTACCACCAATTTTGGCATTATTAATGGTGATTCTAACGAAACGTGTATTACTTTCTTTAGGAATCGGAATCATCGTTGGGGCACTCATGGTAAACCAAAATCAAGAGCAGTTTATTAATGAGACATTTTCACAAATTTTTTCGATCGTATCAGGTATTTTTATTTCTGATGGCGGAATCAACACTTGGGAATTTTATATTATTCTTTTCTTACTAACGCTTGGTATGATTGCCGCACTAATTACAATGACTGGGGGAAGTCGTGCTTTTGGTGAATGGGCATTAAGCAAAGTAAAGACACGAGTAGGCGCTCAGTTCGTTTCAGGGTTTTTAGGAATTATCATCTTCATTGACGATTACTTTAATAGTTTAACAGTAGGTAACGTTAGTCGTCCGTTTACTGACAGACACAGAGTTTCTCGTGCAAAGCTTGCTTATACGGTTGACTCAACGGCTGCGGCAATGTGTGTCATTGTGCCACTTTCAAGCTGGGGTGCGTACATTATTACAATTATCGGTGATATTTTAGCAGATAGTACAGCAGATTACTCTGCGTTACAAGCATTTATGCTGATTGCACCAATGAACTTCTATGCAGTATTTGCTATTTTACTAGTGTTTGCTGTTGCGTATTTCAAATTAGATATTGGCCCAATGCGTAAACATGAACTACATGCAATGCAAACAGGCGAGCTAGTTGATTTAAATAAAGGTCCAGTACCTGGTGAAAGTGATGATGCAAAGCCAGTGACAGAAGGACGTACAGGCGATTTAATTTGGCCTATTGCAACGTTAATTGCTGCAACAGTCTTCTTTATGATTATTACAGGAATCCAAGGCACAGAAGGTCAAGCGGGATTATTAGCAACATTTGAAAACACAGACGTTGCTGCATCGCTACTTTACGGTGGACTCATTAGTTTACTTGTAACGATTGGTATTAGCTTCTTACGCCAATTACCAGTAAAACATTTAGGAATTGGTCTTTGGGCTGGAGTTAAATCCATGCTTCCTGCGATTTATATTTTAATTTTCGCTTGGACGATTATTGAGATTATTGGTGAGTTAGGCACTGGTGAATATTTAGCAACGTTAGTTGATGGAAATATGAACTTAGGCTTTTTACCTGCTTTATTATTTATCATTGCTGGTTTCATGGCTTTCTCTACGGGAACATCTTGGGGAACATTTGGTATTATGCTGCCGATTGCTGGTCAAATGGCGATCGTTACAGATGTAAACTTATTGTTACCAGTGTTAGCAGCAGTATTAGCAGGTGCGATCTTTGGAGACCACTGTTCACCAATTTCTGATACAACGATTCTTTCTTCAACTGGGGCAGGAAGCCATCACATCGATCACGTGTTAACACAGCTTCCTTATGCACTAATTGTCGGTGGAATAGCAATTGTCGGTTTCCTTATCCTTGGTTTTACAGGAAGTTTATTCGTTTCATTACTAGGAGCGATCGTTGCATTTATTGTTGCGATTCTCATCTTAAAAATTGTTGTCAACAGACTCTATGGCGGACCTGTTGAAAAATAAACGGAAAAGACTTGTTCAATTTATTTGAACAAGTCTTTTTCTATAAGACGCTGTTAAACCTCCTCCTTTAAAAGCCGTAAACTGGGATATATGCGTCCACCTAGTAAAACGCCACGTCCTGTGGTATGTCCGGTATTAGGACGTCCTGTCCGTTCACCGAGCAAAACGCCACGTCCTGTGGCATGCTCGGTATTAGGGCGTCCTGTCCGTTGAGGCAGGTCGTAGCTAACTCGTGAAGTCGATGCTAGTCGCTAGCTTCGTCACCTTTGCTCGTCACAAATTATTTTATTTAACCATTAACCTTCATTATTTAATATTAACACTCAACTTAAACTGAGCTTTCTATAAAAAAGAAAAATGTAGGGTTATGTCGGAATATAAGTTATTTATAAATTTAGATTTATAAAAAAAATCAGAAAATACTTTGACAAGCTTTTGAAAAATAATTATAATAAGACAACATAGTGAATATATTTTACTATCCTTTATTGGAAGGAGGATAGAGAGAATATATTACTATACACATTAAAATCAAAAAAATAAAAAAACTTAATGTGACAAGGAAGGGGAAATTACTATGGCAGAGCGCGAACAATGGGCCACGAGGCTAGGATTTATATTAGCCGCAGTAGGGTCCGCAGTAGGTTTAGGGAACATTTGGCGATTCTCTTATGTCGCTGGTGAAAACGGGGGAGCAGCATTTTTACTTATTTATATTTTATGTATTCTTCTGATCGGTTTACCAGTTATCCTTGCTGAATTTTCCATCGGTCGCAGGGGACAGTCGGATGTCGTGGGATCATTTACAAAAATAGCCCCAGGAAAGCCGTGGGCATTAGGTGGTATCTTTGGTGTTGTCTCAGCATTTACAATTCTATCCTTTTACGGTGTAATCGCCGGTTGGGTTGTTTACTTCTTATATGCTTACGTAACAGGAATTGCGCAAGGTGTTGAAGGTGGAACATACGATGAGTTCTTTTTTGGAGCTATCGGTGGAGCGGTAGGCCCTGTATTCTGGCAGTTCTTATTTATGGCTATTGTTATCTTTATTGTATTTTTTGGTGTAAAGAAAGGTATCGAACTTTCAAACCGTATTTTTATGCCTTTATTAGCAGTTTTAATTATTATCCTTGCAGGCTTTGCTCTTACGCTTGATGGAGCTGGTGAAGGTTTACGCTTTATGTTTAGTCCTGACTGGTCAGCTTTTGGTGAACCAGGTGTTTACGCTGCGGCGATTGGGCAAGCATTCTTCACTTTATCATTAGGTATGGGTGCGATGATCACTTATGCGAGTTATTTACCTAAAGATACGAAGCTTCCAAGTGCAGCGGGTACAGTTGTAACGTTAGATACACTATTTGCAATTGTTGCAGGTATTATGATCTTCCCAGCCGTATTTACGTTTGCAAATATTGATCCAACTGACGGAGCTGGGTTAATCTTTATTACACTCCCTGAAGTATTTAACTTAATGGGTGGCGCGGGTACATTCTTTGCGATCGTCTTCTTCTTCCTAGTAGCGATTGCGGCTTTATCTTCAGCAATTTCATTACTTGAGGTAAGTGTAGCTTACGCGATGCGCCAGTTTAGCTGGAACCGTAAAAAAGCAACGATTGTTGCAGGTGTGATTGTCACATTATTCGGGGTACCATCTGCTTTAAGTTATGGTGGACCATTAAGTGACTTCTTAATTTTCGGAATGCCGTTCTTAGATGCAGTTGATGCATTAACGGATCGTTATTTATTAGCGCTAGGTGGAATGATCAGTGCATTATTCGTTGGGTGGGGCTGGAATAAAGTTGACGCTCTACGTGAAACAGGGTTAACAGATACAACAATTGGAGCAATTTGGATTTGGTTTATTCGAATTGTTGCACCACTAGGTATTCTTTGGATTTTAATTTTGAACATTTTCTAAGATAGTAAGTAGAAGAAAAGCAGCTCTTTTTAGGAGCTGCTTTTTGTTATACTTTAAGAGTTTTTAACTTTGATAAAGGATTAAAGTAACTGCTCCTGCGGTTACTCGTCGCATGTCGGAGTGAATTCGAGGAAGCTGTTGCTTTGTGCTCCTGCGGTTACTCGTCGCATGTCGGAGTGAATTCGAGGAAGCTGTTGCTTTGTGCTCCTGCGGTTACTCGTCGCATGTCGGAGTGAATTCGAGGAAGCTGTTGCTTTGTGCTCCTGCGGTTACTCGTCGCAACTCGTAGTTTAATCAATGGAGTTATGCTTGTGGCAACTAAGGCTTTCGCCATAAGGACTTGCACTAAAGCATAAGAGATTCTAAGTAAGCACACTTCGCTTACTAAGAATCTCTTTAACGATAAGCCAAGTTTTGTTTACTGAAATTTTATTTTTTCTTTCTATCCGCTTTTTCCCACGCACGTAATGATGGGTAAGGATCAAAGGACCACTCAATAAAGCCATTATCTCTATACATTCCATAATGAAGGTGTGGAGGAAACTTCCCTTGAGTACCAGGTTTTCCGTAGCCAGAACTTCCACAATAGCCAATAACTGTTCCTGGTTCAACAATACTTCCTCGTTCAATTCCTTTAGCAAAGCTGCTCATATGAGCGAAGTAGTGGTAGACATTGTTTACATCACGAATTCCAATGCGCCAACCTCCGTATTTATTCCAGCCTTTTAATTCAACGATCCCATAAGTTGTCGCTCTAATAGGAGTACCGTGGCCCGCAAATACATCTGTTCCTTCGTGGATACGGTTGCCACCCCATCCTCTTCGGTCTCCCCATGTACTGCGATAACTATAATTATAATTAAGTGGCATAGGGAATGCACGTTCACTAAGGTCTAATGTATCAAACTGTCGATACACTTTTGCGTGACCCATAACCAACTCGATTGCTTTATCACGTTGGTAATTGTCCCAAAGAGCTATTCGAATATTTTCATCACTGCTACCGAATTTAGCTAAATGTTGTGAGAAAGTATGAAGAACATCCTCATCATTCGTAAGCTCTGCTTTACCATCACCATCTCCGTCAAGACCAATTCCATCAAAGAAGGATATAGAGAGTGGATCGGTATCATCTTTATTTGGGTTTTGTTCTCCTGCCCATTCTTCAGGAGTAAAATAAATCGCGATCAAGCCTTCTTCTTCGGGAAGGTCATTTCTTGCTCTACGCAATCCTCTTTCGTAGCTATCTACTGCAGCAAAATAGTACCACGGTATATGTGAGGTTGCTTCTGCTTTTAAGTATAGCCCCATTCGTTTTTCGTAAATATCTTCTGGTGATAAATCCTGAACATTCTCAGCACTTACTATGTTATATTGAAAAAGAATGAACAAAAAAGGAACGAGCAACATACTTCTCGTTATCCATTTTCTCATTTTATAAATCCTCCTTCGAATCAATAACTGATTTTAGTTTGCGAAAAAGTGGGTGGGTTTGATTCCGACAAATCTTGGAAAAAAACATACTCTTTGAGATTTATCGGCTTTCATGTTAAAGTTACTAATGATTAAAAGGTATTCAGGAATACTGAAAAGAGTTGGAATGTACGTGTGTATGTATATAGTTACGTAAGATATTTTTGTCATCCATTGATGCAAAATAATGAAAACATTTTTTCTTAATAATAAGCAAAACGGGAGCGTGAAGGTTGTGGCTAAAAAAGAAGAATATATCCGTAAACCCGAATGGTTAAAAATTAAATTGAACACGAACGAATCTTATACAGGGTTAAAAAAGATGATGCGTGAAAAAAAATTACATACTGTTTGTGAAGAAGCGCGTTGTCCAAATATTCATGAATGTTGGGCTGAAAGAAAAACAGCAACTTTTATGATTTTAGGAGCTATATGTACACGAGCTTGTCGCTTCTGTGCAGTAAAAACTGGACTTCCAACAGAATTAGATCGTGAAGAACCAGAACGTGTTGCTGAATCTGTGAAACTAATGGGGCTTAAACATGCCGTTATTACGGCTGTTGCAAGAGATGATCTAAAAGACGGTGGTGCTGAGATTTTTGCTGAAACGGTAAGAGCGATTCGTCGTAAAAGCCCATTTACAACAGTAGAAGTTCTTCCGTCTGATATGGGTGGTAAGGAAGAAAACTTAAAGATGCTAATGGACGCAAGGCCTAATATTTTAAACCATAATATTGAAACGGTTAGAAGTTTAACTCCTCGGGTCCGTGCAAGGGCTACTTATGAACGTTCGCTAGAGTTTTTACGAAGAGCGAAAGAAATGCAACCGAAGATTCCAACGAAATCAAGCCTAATGATCGGGCTTGGAGAAACGAAGGAAGAGATTATTGAAACAATGGACGACCTTCGTGCGGTAGATGTTGATATTTTGACAATAGGTCAGTATTTACAGCCAACGAAAAGCCATATCAAGTTGAAAAAATATTGGACACCAGAAGAGTTTGCTGAGCTTAAAGAAATTGCACTAAGTAAAGGATTCAAGCACTGTGAATCTGGTCCACTCGTTCGTTCCTCTTATCATGCAGACGAGCAGGTAAATGCTGCTGAAGAGGCATAAAAAAGGAAAAGACCGTCTCGAAAGATCATTTGTTTGTATCTATTCGAGACGGCCTTTTTGATTTAATTCGCTCGTTATGTTTATAAGTGAATTATTGATTTGGGATAGTACGGTCTTGTCTGTGCTGTCTACGTCCTTCATTAAATCGACGAACGTTATGTTCGTCATCTCCATTATCATCTTCCATACGTAAAGATTCCTCACCTTGCGGGTATCTTTTCATTTGTTCGATTGTTTCTTCTAATGAATCAAGATACTGTGGTTCTTTTGCAGATAACCCTTCAAAACGTTCGATTTCAGCACCCATTTCTGGATCATCACTTACGTATATATCATAGTATGATGGGACGAGCGACATGGCTGTTTTCTTCACTTGGTCAGCGACAAGTTGACGATCGTCTGTTCCATTTGTTTCATAAGTCATTAAGACATACTGATCTGTAACTAGAACGGCGCAGTCTTCAACAGATTGAATGGTCGTTGCCATTTTACTAATACTATCAGCCAATAATGATCGATCATATGTTGCGTAATCTGGTGCATTTTGCCCTGCATAGGCAGTTTTCTTCGTATGACGTTCAAAACCAAAACGGTTATATTGGTCCATGTTACCGGCACCGTTACGGTTTATGACGAAATGGCGTTCGGGCATTTGGTATCCTCGAAATAAATTTTCTGCTTGCTGACCTTCTGCGCCGTTCGTTGCATCTCCACAACCTGTCATGAAAATTGATAAACAGATACTAGACAGAAGAAGGGAGGATAACTTTTTGTTCATGTTCTTCCACCTCCTATTCTTTAGGTTGACCGTTTTGACAGCGTTATAAATGAGGTAATTTGTGGCTGAAGGTCATTGATGGACAGGATTTTTAGGAAAGCCCATTGAATTTTCACGAAAAATAAGGCAAGATAAAGATAGAAAAGAGAGGTGTTTATGGATGATCCGCATTCAAGGGAATACGTTTGAGGTGATTGAAGACGTAAGAAATGGATGGGTTGAAGAAGAATTTAAAAATCGATATAGTGATGTTTTAAATAAATATGATTATATAGTCGGAGACTGGGGATATGAACAGCTTCGTTTAAAAGGATTTTTTGATGATAAGCACCGGAAATCAAGTTTTGATGCAAAAATAAGTTCTCTTCCAGATTATTTATATGAGTACTGTAATTTTGGCTGTGCTTACTTTGTCTTACGTAAAGTAAAAGAGCAAAAGCAATCTTCGTAAAAACAACCGAGCTCCTAAACAGCTCGGTTGTTTTTGTTTGCCTTCGGCCTTAACAAACCCGTTGTAAAATTTAATATGTAAATACCAATAAAATCCATGTGCCTGGCACGTGGGGTTTATTGGTATTTCGTGCTAATTTATTGAAGAGTTTCGGTATGATTTTTGGTAGTCAGTGCGTTTGTCATCATGTGTTGGATGAGAGCCTGGATCTTTTCGTTCAAGTCCTTGATGCAACTCTTTGTTTTCATAAATAAAGGCACTAGCTGAACGTTGCCCTTCCTGCCAAGGTGTGGTTTTTTTAAATGAGGCGTCAATTGGAGAACCGTATGATCCTTCAGGTGTCTGCTCTGGAATGATTTCATTTCTATCTTTTTCAACAGCTGTAAAGTCTGAATAGCGATTCTTTTGCCTATCGTGTTTATTCAAAATAAAAACCTCCTTACCATTAGTATGGAAAGGAGGATAAGATTCATGTAACACTTAATTTTCCAAAATAGATTATAAAATCACTTCATATAAGAACTCACGTAATTCTTTACCGTCTTCTTCGTCTAACTTAAACGTACGTTCTAAATAATTGGGTTCATCTAAGTCATCTTCACCAATGATTGCAAATCGATTGGATTGCATATCTAAAACGAGTTTTTTCCCATAATAACGGGTTGTTGACATAATCGCTAGGTCAAATCTTTGGCTTTCTCCCATAAAGCTAACGTACCTCGTTTTCGTATCTTCTACATCATCGTAAAGATAAAAACGTTCAGTCATAATAAGATCCTCCTTAGTTATCTTCAGGCATAAATAGGTGAGGCTTTTGATTTAAACGGTGGTGTGCTTTAATAAAGCGAACTGTTCCTGTTTTTGCACGCATTACAATGGAGTCTGTCTCGACAAGGTCACTACCTAAAAAGCGAACACCTTCTAATAATTCACCTTGTGAAACGCCTGTTGCTGCAAAGATGGCATCATCGCCTCTTACTAAATCATTTAAAAAGAGTACTTGAGAAACATCTTCAACGCCCATTTTTTTGCAACGTGCAATTTCTTCATCGTTCATAGGGGCTAATCGTGCTTGCATATCTCCTCCGAGTGCTTTGATGGCAGCGGCAGATATCACGCCTTCTGGAGCACCACCTGTACCAACAAATAAATCGATTCCTGTTCGAGGCATTGCAGTAGCGATTGAGGCCCCAACATCACCATCACCAAAAAGCTTTACTCTTGCTCCTTTTGCACGAATCCGGTTAATAAGCTCTTGGTGGCGTTCACGTTCTTGGATAATGACGGTTACGTCTCGAACACGTTTGTTGGTCATCTTCGCAACGATATCAATTGTTTTTTCGATAGGATCATCTAAGCGGACAAGCCCGGCTGCTTCAGGTCCAACAACGAGTTTTTCCATGTACATATCTGGTGCATGTAAAAGAGTTCCTCGGTCACCGACAGCGATAACAGCCATTGCGTTAGGGTGTCCTTTAGCAACGATACTCGTGCCTTCTAGAGGATCGACAGCAATATCTACTTCAGGCCCGTTTCCAGACCCGAGCTTTTCACCGATATACAGCATGGGTGCTTCATCTAATTCCCCTTCACCAATGACAACCGTTCCTTGCATATTAACAGAATCAAACATTTCACGCATTGCGTTTGTTGCAGCATCATCTGCTTCATTTTTCAATCCACGACCCATCCATTGTGCAGAAGCTAGTGATGCAGCTTCTGTAACCCTTACAATTTCTAACGCTAATTCCCGCTCCACAATCATTCCTCCAGTTTCTCATTGTTTCTCTCTCTATGTAAAAAAGTTCGGCTAATTCTTCATCATAATAACAAAAAAATCAAATGAAAGAAATTAAATTTCGGATTTTGTCATGAGATTCCTTAAAATACTTGTTAATGTGTTATACTAATTGTAATGATTTTTTTAAAGAGGGGATTTACATGTATTTTGTTGATAGAAAATTACTAGAAGAGCGATTACAATATATGGAAAGACTTATCGGGGTGTTTTCACAAGAAACATCATTTGAAGATGAAGTGCAAAAGTTAATGTTAGAACGAGTGGCACATATGACAATTGAAGTGATGATCGACGTTGGAAATCAAATGATTGATGGATTTATTATGAGAGATCCTGGGAGCTATGATGATGTCGTCGATATTTTAGTTGATGAAAAAGTCGTATCGAAAGAAGATGGTTCTTCATTGAAAAAGTTAATTCCATGGCGAAAAGCGTTATTACAAGAATATACCGAGATTGATCATAACGCGTTAAAACGAGCATTACAAAACGAGAGTGCTACTTTACTAAGTTTTCCAGGAAAAGTAAGAATGTATTTAGAAAGCGAACTTGGCCCAGTCTCAGCGTTTTTGCCGCAAAAGGACTAACTGTTTCCTTTTGCTAAATAATAATGTGAATGAATGAACAAGGTCTCTCTGAATGGTGGACGGAAGTTAAATTGCGTCAATTTTTCGAACTTTCTTTTGAATAAATTTACTCCAGTATATACATCCGCTAAAATAAAAACAGAAGGATGGTGAGGGAGATGGTCTATAAAACCGCTTCAACACGTGATCAAATTTTAAATTTATTAAAGAAGAAGAAACAATTAACAGTAGCAATAATTGCAGAACAATTGAATATCACGGAAATGGCTGTAAGGAGACACCTCAACACATTAGAAAGAGATGAGATTGTTGAAACAACATTATTGAGGCAGGCAATGGGGAGACCGACGAATGTGTACCAACTGTCAACAAAAGGTCAGGAAATGTTGTTTCCAAGAGATTATGGTAACTTTTCGGTTGATCTTTTGTTAGAGATTGAGCAAATGGATGGACCAGAAAAAGTAAGAGAATTGTTTGACAGAAGGAAAGATAAGATTCAAAAGCGATTTGAAAAGAGGCTTATTTTTGGCAGTTTTGATGAGAACGTTTATGAATTAGGAAAGATGCAAAATGAACAAGGCTATATGACAGAAGTGATCAAAGAAGATGACGGTAGTTTTATTTTAAAAGAGTATAATTGTCCACTTGCAGAGGTAGCTAAGCAGTTTCCTGCAATTTGTGAGGCTGAGCTTGAAATGTTTAAGGATTTGCTTCAAACGGAACACGTTCAATGTCAAATGTGTATGGCAACTGGACACGAGCCACACTGCTATTATAAAATTAAAAAATCAGATAAAACTTATTCGTCACTCTTATAGAGTGGCGGTTATTTTTTTGTCTATATATCACAATATATGATAGTGAATAGATTATTGGAGGATGTATGAATGAAAAAGTATGATGCTTATTTAGTTGATTTAGATGGGACGATGTATCGAGGTAGTGAAAAAATTGAAGCTGCATCGAGATTTATTAAGTCATTAAACGAAAAAGATATTCCATATTTATTTGTAACGAATAATTCTTCGAAAACACCAGAGCAAGTAGCTGCAAAACTTGTCGAAATGGATATTCCTGCAACACCAAAACATGTGATGACGACAAGTATGGCAACAGCAAATTATCTTCATGAGCAAATCAACGAAGCAAATGTTTTTATGATCGGAGAAGAAGGACTAGAAGATGCATTGAAAGAAAAAGGATTTACGTTAACGGATGAAGCTGTTGATGCTGTTGTTATGGGAATTGACCGTAACATTAATTATGAAAAATTAAGTACCGCTTGTTTAGCTGTAAGGTCTGGAGCACTGTTTTTATCAACAAACACTGATGTAGCAATCCCGACAGAAAAAGGCTTGCTACCAGGGAATGGATCACTCACTTCAGTTGTATCTGTATCTACTGGTGTGAACCCAACATTTATCGGTAAACCAGAAGCTATTATCGTCAACCAAGCGCTTGAAGTACTAGGGGTACCTCTTGATCAAACTGTGATGGTTGGTGATAATTACCAAACAGATATTATGGCAGGAATAAAAGCTGGAATGGATACGATCATCGTGCATACAGGTGTTACATCTAAAGAGCAGTTACAAGAACAAAAAGTTCAACCGACATGGTCGATCAATTCGTTAGATGAATGGGAAATTGTATAATATTATAAATGTAAAAATATCCAGGTGCCAGTCACCTGGATATTTTTGGTATTTGATAGGTTAATCATCTTCTTCCGTTCCGTCTTGACTATGAGCGAGTCGGCTAGAAGCAGCTGCTGCAATTGCACCGACAATATCATCTAAAAATGTATGGCATCCTTGACTTTTGTCATTTAGTTTTTTTAAAATTCCTGGCTTTAGTTTGTCGATATATCCGTAGTTCGTAAAACCAATAGATCCATAAACATTTACGATCGATAGTGCAATGACTTCATCGACACCGTAAAGACCTTCATCTCGTTCGATGATTCCTTGCAGTGGATGATCTAACTTTTCTTCTTCGGCTAATCTGTCTAGCTGAATGCCAGTTAATATCGCATTTTGTACTTCACGTTTAGATAAAACACGATTAACATTCTCCTCACAAGCTTCCATAGAAAGGTTCTCTACATATTTTTCTTGTAAGAAATAGACAAGCTCTGCAATATCTTCAATTGTTACTCCTCTTTCGTGTAACCACTTTCTTGCTGTGTTTTCAACTTCTTTATGATGTTCTTTCATGTCATCACCCTAAGTCCTTTTCCAAAATTATATGCTAAGGTCTTACTATTGTTGTCTTGTATGGTTGATCATCTTTATTTTTTGCTTAAAAGTCACGTTTATACTTAAACCTAAAGAATTCTAAATGAAGCAAGCTCTGTATCAATCCAGTAGGCTTTTCGTGTAACGAGTTCTTTAGCTTCCTCGAGTTTAACAAGTTTACAGGATCGTTGAAGATCGTTCTCCCACAGTCGTCCGCTGTCTCCGTGGTAAGTGAAGAAAAAGCCGCAGAGCTGCCCGTTCATATGAAAGTAGCCTTTTCATTAATTAACGTGGGCGATGAAACGGTGATATTTAAATGAAATGAACAAATTGGGCGGATATATCATATGCTATTTTAGGTGTGCATTGGGATTGGGGGGAGTAATGTGTTAGACCGTCAACTTTTCGATCACTTTAGAATTTATTTGGATGACGTTTTATATGTTGGAGATGACCTATATGTTTTAGCAAACGGTGAAGAATATTTAGTTCGAACCGTGGATGACAGAGCTTTAGAGCAATTGAATGAACAAGTAAACATGGCAAATTGGCTAACGTCTTATAGTGAACACGGTGTAGCTCAATTTATCAAACCAGAAGGTAAAAAGAGGACCATCTCTATTGATGGTGGAGAAGCCGTGTTGTTTCAATTAGAAAAACAACAGCATAGGTTAGCTCACTCTGTTACGGGTGAAAAAGTAGGAGCGAAATTAGCAAAGTTTCATGAAAAAGGTTTGTATTATACACCACAACAAACGAAAAGAAGCGTAAGTTCAGGTGCGATAGCATGGAAAGAAAGGTGGGAACGCCGGTTAAATCAATTAGAGAATTGGTATGTCCGTATGAGGCAAGAAAGTTATAAAACCCCTTTCGATGAATTGTTCTTAGTGACTTTTCCTTATTATATTGGGCTATGTGAAAATGCCATTCAAATGATTACTGACTTGATGATTGACAAAGAGGAACATTTATCTAAAGGAAATACAATTTGTCACCGTCGTTTTCATGACTGTACGTGGTTAACCGTTCGAGAGCAGGAGCCATCTTCAATAAAAGTACCAACGGATTTTATGTACGATCATTACACAAGAGATATTACTGAATATGTTCGTTCGGTTTGGACGAATGAACAATCGCCGAATTCGTTGCAAACGATTGAGGCATTTTTAAATGATTATGAATCATATCATCCGTTGTCTCTTTTTGATCAAACATTATTGTTAGCAAGGTCGATGTTTCCGATACATTATTTTGAAGAAATCGAAACGTATTATCAGACAGTGCATAGTGAAGAGCGTAACCAATTGAGTGAACGGTGTACGGCATTATTAAAAAATTCGGCTGAGTATGAAAAGCTTTTTACGTATCTGACATATAGATATCCACAGTTATTGGAGTCAAAACATTGTCCATTATGGTTTCAAGCCTATCCAGTAAAGCACAGTTCATACGGATAAAGAACTGTGCTTACTTTTTTCAAAGAACTAATTATAAGTTCATCGGCTAAAAACGCGATGTCCTATCTTAGGCGCCGGTGCTAGCACGTCCTGTGTGTTGGCTCCTGCGGTTACTCGTCGCAGGTGAAGAGTACTAAGAATCTCTTTAACGATAAGCCAAGTTTTGTTTACACTATAAGAATGTATAAAATTTTAACTAAGAAGCAATTTCGGCGTAGTGAAAATTTCTATGTGTATAGTTATGTTCACCGGCTAATTACTCGACATCCTGTCGGAACGCCGGTGTTAGCACGTCCTGTGTGTTACAACTACGCCTTTGTCTTCGCCTTAAAGGCTCATCATTCGGAATTTCGCACCTTATTTTGAGTTATGAAATTGATTCAATTGATAAAAAGCAGCAATCATTTAGAAAACAGCCTTTATGAAGAAGGTGAAAGTTGATGACCTGCTACTCGAACGTTTATAATTTCCTTAAACATTTATTAAAAAGGGTGTGGGAAATATGACAAAGCCTTATGTATATGTGACACGACGTGTACCTGAAGAAGCGTTGACGCCATTAAGAGATTTTGCGGAAATTCACATGTGGCCAGAGGAAGAAGTACCAGTAAGTAGAGAGGAACTTATAAAGCAAGCGAAAAAAGCAGATGCTCTTTATACGATGCTGTCTGATAAGGTTGATGCAGAGTTGATGCGGGAGGCACCAAACTTAAAAGTCGTTGCAAATTTAGCTGTCGGTTACGACAATATTGATGTCAATGAAGCAACGAAACGTAACATTGCGGTATGTAATACTCCAGACGTTCTTTCGGATACAACAGCCGATTTAACATTCGCATTACTGATGGCAACAGGACGGCGGATTGTTGAATCAGCAGAGTACATAAAAAAAGGCTACTGGAAAAACTGGGGGCCGTTATTATTAGCTGGAACTGATATTCACCATAAAACGATTGGAATTGTTGGCATGGGAAGAATTGGTACAGCCGTGGCAAAACGAGCGACTGGTTTTGACATGGAAATTTTATATCATAATCGCTCAAGAAAAGAGGATGTGGAAAAACAATTAGGGGCAACATACGCATCATTTGATCAGCTCATTGAAATGTCTGATTATATCGTTTGTTTAGCGCCATTAACAGAAGAGACGCGTGACTTATTCACTGAAGATGTATTTAAACGGATGAAGTCTTCTGCCATTTTTATTAATGCATCTCGAGGAGCAGTTGTTGATGAAGAAGCGTTAGAAAAGGCAATCGTCGAAAAGGAAATTGCAGGTGCTGGCTTAGATGTATTTCGTGAGGAACCAATTGGAGAAGATCATGCTCTTCTTAAGCATGATAATGTCGTCGCACTTCCTCATATCGGAAGCTCTAGTGTGGAAACTCGTTATGAAATGGCAAAGCTCGTAAGTCGTAATATCGTTCATGTGTTACAAGGGAAAGAACCAGAGGCGATCGTTAATCAAGAAGTTATATATAAAGAATGAAGTTAAAATAACCGTACAATCATGCAAAAAACGCATTCACAATGAAGTGAATGCGTTTTTAAATAAGCTCTAATTTAGAATACTTGTTCTAATTCAGTTACACCAGGTACTTCTTCTAGAAGAGCGCGTTCGATTCCCGCTTTTAGTGTAATTGTAGAACTTGGGCAAGAGCCGCAAGCACCCATTAAGCGTACTTTTACGACACCCTCGTCAATACCTACTAATTCAACATCTCCACCATCACGCAGGAGGAATGGGCGTAATTTATCAAGCACTTCTTGTACTTGTTCTTCCATTGTTGCGTTTGCCATCGCACAACACTCCTTTCTTTATCTCTATTATAATATCCTTAACAAAAAAAATCCATGAACTCGCATATATATTTTATGTTTGAATGGTGACAATTGTGTTAACATGTCTTATTTTAAACCTTATGTTAAAATAAATATAGATAGAACAGAAAGTGAAAAGTAGAGGAGGCACCTGTTATGGCTTCAATTCAAATGACTGTTTACGGTGCAGAAGTAAAATGTGCAAGCTGTGTTAATTTACCGAGTGCATTGGAAACGAAGGAATGGCTAGAAGCGGCGATTGCAAGGAAGTATCCTGAAAAAGATATTTATATCTCTTATTGCGATATTGATTCTCCTGAAACAGAAGAGGAAAAACAATATGCCGAGCAAATATTAGATGAGGAATATTTTTACCCATTGGTTGTATTAAATGGGGAAGTGGTAGCGGAAGGAAATCCGAGACTGAAAGTCATCTATGACAAAATCGAAGAAAATTCATAAATGATAATAAAAAAGCCTTAAGAATTCATTTCTTAAGGCTTTACTATATAAAAAGTTATGAACCTGAATGATATTTGTACATCCATAAAACACCAGATTTTAGAACGCGTGGAACACGGCCAGTTAGTGCCTTTTCTCCCATTAAACCGAAACCATGTTTTTTTCCAAGAGAACCTAAGACTCCTTTTAATTTAATTTTAGGAAGTTCGTCAGGGTACTCTTCACCATTCCATTTTTTCTCTAATAGCATGGAAACTTGTTCTGCCTGGGCCTCAGCTAACTGTGCACTTGGAGCGTGATCTAATTTCGCACAATCTCCGATGACAAAAACATTATCGTATCCTGGGGCTTCGTGATACTTCGTCACGACAACTCTTCCCATACCATCTTTTTCGACATCTAAGTCACGTACGAGACGGTTTGCTTGAATACCGGCTGTCCAGATAATAGCATCTGCATAAACAGGCTCATCGTGGTTATATAGCGTGTTCTCTTCAACTTTTGTAATATTTGCTTCGTTAATGATTTCAACGCCGTTATCAACAAGCCATTCAGTGACGTAGTTGTAAAGCTTTGGAGGGAACATGGAAAGAATATTTTTTCCGCGGTCAAATAGTTTAACATTTAGATCAGGGCGGCTTTCACGTAGCTCACTCGCTAGTTCTACACCGCTTAAACCAGCGCCAACAATGGCAACGGTTCCATTTACTTGAATACTTTGTAATGCTTGATACGTTTTTCGAGCTTTCCTCATGCTTTGAATGCTCAACGTATGTTCAGGTGCGCCAGGTACATTATGATACTTATCTTCGCAACCAAGACCAATAACAAGGTCATCATACGAAAGTTCTTCATCATTTGCTAGTCTTACAAGATTCTCTTCTAACACAATTTCGGAAACGGTTTCAAATTTCAGTTCAAGACGGACATCGTTAGGAAATGACATTCTTAAGTGTTTGTCTGCAACCGTGCCAGCAGCTAACGCATAGAACTCTGTTTTCAAGCTGTGGTAAGGCTCTTTCTCTATTAAAGTAATGCTCGTATCATGCATACCGCTTGAAGAAAGCAGTTTCTGAATGACACGAAGTCCCCCATATCCGCCACCTAAGATGAGTAATTTACGCACATGATCAGCCTCCTCTTCCTGTGCGACCCATAGTGCCCAGGTGGAAACAGATGAAATCTTCTATATCCACTTTGGAAACAATAATAACGTCGTTTTACCAATATAAATTTTATCAGTTATTTGTCGAAATAACAACATTTTTAAGAATCTTTTATTTTACCATTGAATCACTAATAGAAAGGTGATATAGAAGTTTAATATTATAATAGAAAACTATCATGATCGGTTGGAAAAGTTTGCTTTTAATAATGCATGAAAGTGGTCAAGATCTGAATAGTTGACAAAATAGTAAGTAAGCGTTAGGATGTGTTGGATGATGATCGTTGAAAGACACAGGAGTGGATAAACATGAAACCGATTATTGAGTTTTGTGTTAGCAATTTAGCCAGTGGTACACAAAAAGTAAAAGAGGAACTTGAAAAAGACCCAAACCTGGATGTCATTGAATATGGCTGTCTAAGCTTTTGTGGACAATGTGCAATGAAGAAGTTTGCCCTTGTAAATGGTGAAATGGTAACAGGGGAAACGAATGAAGAATTGCTGACCAATATATATCAATTTTTAGAAGAAAACCCAATGTTTTAAATGTAAAGCTGCTGGCATATGTACCAGCAGCTTTTTCTGCGTCGATAAGAGAACTCAAATTTTGACCTTCAATTAAGATTAAGCGCCCTCCTTTTGGACCATGCCTATTACCATTTATTTACGTGTTCCAGGCACCTAGGAAAAAATGGTTGTTAATGAGAGGGGGCTTCATAGTTGAAAATGAGGTCTAGTGGAGTTTGTCATCGTATATGGATAAGATTAATTAATTTTGCGTGATAAGACAATAACTCTTCAATGGACCTTGGCTTATGATAAAATGTAAGGAATGATTTAGGTAATGTAGAGGAGATGAAACAAAGATGAAGCCAATACCTTTTGATCATACTTGGCCTTATGAAGTTCAAATGGGTGAAGTTTACTTAACGGAATGTCCGTATTGCAACGAATCAAATGTTTTGACACATATGAATAAAGAAGCACTACAACTAGCTAAAGATAAAGTGAAGCAACGGTTAAACCTTCCTTGCTGCTTAAAAACGATGGTCATTATTGAAGCAGATGATGATTATTTTTGGACAAATGAAAAGTTAAGAAGATAGAGAAAGAAGGTAAGCATAACGATGAGATTCACAAAAATGCATGGTCTAGGAAACCAATATATATTTGTTAATACATTTAAAGAGTCATTACATGAAGAAGAGCTGCAATCTTTAGCGGTTGAAGTATCAAACATTCATACTGGGATCGGTTCCGATGGAATGATTTTGATCGGCCCTTCGGATGTGGCACACGTACAAATGCGTGTCTTTAATAAAGATGGATCAGAAGCGAAAAATTGTGGGAATGGCCTCCGTTGTGTAGCGAAATACGCCTATGAAAATGAGCTTGTTCAAGAAAAAACAATGCAAATTGAAACATTAGGCGGGGTAGTAACAGCTACTGTTGAAACGCAAGGAAGCGGTAGAGAGGTTGATCTCATAACGGTAGATATGGGGGAACCGATTTTAACTGCGAGTGAAATTCCTCTTTATAATGCGAAAACATCACCAGTTATTCAAGAATCAATTCAAGCAGGAGAAAGTCCCCTTAAAATGACGGCAGTTTCTATGGGAAATCCTCATGCTGTATTTTTTGTCCATGACATTGAAGAAGCTCCATTAACGACATTAGGACCTTTAGTAGAAAAACATGAACGTTTTCCAGATGGAGTGAATGTTGAGTTTATTGAAGTCGTTTCCCCTAATGAACTGAACTTTCAAGTGTGGGAACGAGGGTCTGGCGTCACTGAAGCGTGTGGAACAGGGGCATGTGCAGCAGTTGTAGCATCTATATTAAACGAGCGTAGTCCAAAAGGAGAAGAGGTTGTTGTTCATTTAGCGGGCGGAGATTTATCGATTAAGTGGGATGTGGATGACCGTGTTTGGATGACAGGTCCTGCTGAAACAATTTGTGAAGGAACTTATTATAAACGAGCTGAAAGATAAGAAAAGGCTGTCCGTTGTGGACAGCCTTTTTAACATATTAATATGTTTTAACGATATTATAGAACGTATCTCTTTCAATTGGAACTTTGTTTGCTCCTTTAATTAAGTGGATCAATTCTTCACGAGTTAACCCTTGAGACGTTAAGGCACCTGCAGAGTGAGAAATTCTTTCTTCAATCAACGTTCCGTGAATATCTGAGCTTCCGAATGTTAAGGCCATTTGCGTAAGTTGAGGGCCAATGTTAATCCAATAAGCTTTAATATGATCGAAGTTATCTAGCATTAAACGACTGATCGCAACTGTACGTAGGTCATCATATGCCGAAGTACGACGCTTCAAACCGGCATTCACACTTTTGGGTTGCATTGCAAGTGGGATAAAGACCATAAATCCATTTGTACGATCTTGAAGTTGACGAAGGCGGTCCATATGGATAAGGCGCTCTTCTGTCTTTTCAATCGATCCGTAAAGCATCGTTGCATGCGTTTTTAACCCTAAGTTATGAGCAATTTCATGTGCTTCTAACCATTCATCAGTTGAAGCTTTTTCTGGACTCATTTTTGCGCGGTAACGTTCCGTTAAAATTTCAGCACCGCCACCAGGAATTGTATCAAGCCCAGCTTTAATTAATTCTTCTAACACTTCCTTCATCGATAAACCAGAAATACGAGCGAAGAATTCAATTTCTGCGCCTGTATAAGCTTTTACAGTACATTGTGGATAATGCTTTTTCAATGTACGAATCGTATCTAAATAATAATCAAACGGCACTTCGTGGTTATGCCCACCGACAATGTGGAACTCGCGAATGTTATCGTTCCAACGTTCTTCAACATATTTTAATAAATCTTCTTCATTCATTGTATAAGCGCCTTCTTCACCTGGCTTACGTTTAAACCCGCAGAAAGCACAGCTTGCTTCACATACATTTGTTGGGTTTATGTACATGTTTTGAATAAAATATACATTGTTCCCATTCTTTTGTTCATTAACTTGATTTGCTAGTTGAGCTACTGTAAGCAAATCAGGTGTATCATAAAGTTTTAAACCGTCTTCAATTGTTAAACGTTCCCCGTTTAAGACTTTATCTTTAATGTCTTGAAGACTTGGATCAAGTAGTAAAGTACTCATAATTTCTCCTCCTTGAAGCTGTAAGTCAACTATCTTTATATTTTGTGAGTAATGGTTGCAGTGTATTTTGTTACATAAATAAATTTCGTCTTTCAAAATATACTCTCTTTATCTTACCATTAATTTTACAAGACTTACAAACAGAAGTTGTATCGATATAAGCAACTTTTCATATACATAATTATGGTATATTTCGATTCCTTGATGGTTATGGCAGAAAACGATATACTAAAACTAACATCCGAACGATTGAAAAGGGGTGAAGGATGATGATAAAAATAAGTGAAGCCGCAGCAACGCAAATTAAAAAAATGATGGAAGACGAAGGCCAAAAAGATGCGTACCTTCGTGTAGGTGTCCAGGGCGGTGGTTGTACAGGTCTTTCATATGCAATGGGCTTTGATTCTGAGGTCAATGACGAAGATCAAACTCTTGAAATCCAAGGATTAAAAGTCGTTGTAGATGGTGAAAGTGCTCCAGCATTAAAAGGAGTAGAAATTGACTATAAACAAAATATGATGGGTGGAGGGTTTACGCTAGATAACCCTAATGCCATCGCGAATTGTGGTTGTGGGGCATCATTCCGCACAGCAACAAATGCAGGAAAACCAGAAGATTGTTAACGTTGGAAAATTCATTTAGAAGTTGTCGCATCCCTTTTGTGGGTGCTCGACAGCTTCTTTTTATTTTTGTACTATCTGAATTTATAAAATTTTATCGAAGAAGTAGATCGACGAAGAAAAAATTTAAAAGAACTAAGTATAAGTTCCCGGCTAAGAACACGATGTCCTATCTTAGGCGCCAGTGATAGCTCGTCCTGTGCGTCGGCTCCTGCGGTTACTCCGGTTAATCATCGCAGTTCGAAGCTTAATCAAGAAGTATAGATCGTCGCAACTAACACCTCTGTCTTCGCCTAAGGCTCGCCAATCGGCGAGTTTTCTTTAAGGGATAAGAAAGTGATAAAATTTTTGTCCTGGATAGTTGTCTAGACTAACAGGCACGAGCGTTTACAACACGAGTAGGCTTCGAGTTGCCTCGACGGATACACTATAAAGCTCCGCTAGTAGAGGAAGAGGCAGCATAATCGGCTCGGGGTCGCTTCGCTCGACATTTGAAGTCTAGTCGACTTCTTCATACCAAGACTCCAGCGCTTTTCTTATATAACTGGTAAGAAAAAAAGAAGAGGGGCTTAACCTCTTCTTTTCGTGAAATAATGCACATTTTAAAATGGAGCTACTTAGAACATGTTCGAATTGTAATTAGTGAACATTTTCGCATCGAGATCGATATAAGCTTTTGGGTTATTAGACTACCGGTTTTAAGTGTATTTCTTAGTACACATCACGCAAGTAGCGATGTTCTTTTTTCATTTGTTTGAGAGTTTCTTCGGCTTCCTCATCAGTTCTATTGCCATGTGTTTTGATAATATCAATTAATGCTTGGTGAACATCTTTTGCCATGCGTTCTTTATCTCCACACACATAAAATATTGCACCGTTTTCGAGCCACTGATAAATCTCTTTACCGTTTTCTTCTAATCGGTGTTGAACGTAGACTTTCTTATCACTGTCTCTTGAAAAAGCGGTTGTAAGATGTGTGAGTGTGCCTCTTTCTAGACTGTTTTTAAATTCTTCTTCATACAAAAAGTCCGTTTTTTCGTGCTGGTCTCCAAAAAACAGCCAAGCCTTTCCTTTATCCTGTTGATGTTCTCTTTCTTGGATAAACGAACGAAACGGAGCGATACCGGTACCAGGTCCAACCATGATGATATCTGTTTCTGCACTTTCTGGTAGACTGAAATGATTGTTTTTTTGAATAAATACCGGGAGTGTATCGCCTGAATCCAGTCTTTCCGAACACTGGACGGAACAAACACCTTTTCTTTCTCTTCCGTGAGAATACCAACGAACAGCGCCAATGGTTAAATGAACTTCTCCAGGGTATGCTTTTAAACTACTTGCAATCGAATAAAGTCTTGGCGGCATGTTTCTTAAAAGACTAACAATATCTTCTTCATTTGCTTTCCATGGCTTAAACTCACGTAAAAGGTCAAATAAGTCTCTACCGTCCATATACTCTTTTAATTGGTCGCTTTCGGCTAATGCCTGTAGTTCTTCATTGTCAGATAATGCCGCTGCTTTTTTTACCATCCGTTTGTTTAACAGAGTAATTTCAAGATGTTTTTCTAACGCTTCTCTTAGTGGAACTTTGTCACCATTTTTGTTGACCACTACTTCTTTTGTATCATCCCATTTCATTTCTTCGATCAAGGCATTTACGAGTTCTGGGTCATTTTCAGGATAAATTCCAAGGCAATCTCCTGGTTTAAATTCTAACCCTGAATCTTTCAATGACAGTTCGATGTGTCTTGTTTCTTTTTTCGATCCCTCTTTGTTTAAATTGATATTCTTTAGGACTTCTGCTTTAAAGGGATTTTTTCTTGAATAGCTTTCACTCAATTTCTCTACCCCCACCTTCAAACTTGACACCTCCACACTTTATTTAAGGCTGTTTTCGTAAACATTGTTGTTTTTTTACTTGCGTTCGCTAACGGCGGACGCATACACCTCTCGGTACAAGTGCGACATCCGTTCATGTTGCGCTTTGCTTGCATTCACGGTGTCTTCTTTGCACCTCTGGACACGACACGGGCTTCCTGAAACTTCTACCGGCGTTTCAGGTGATTTTCAGTTCGTGGCTCCTGCGGTTACTCGTCGCAGTTCGAAGCCGATCGAAGAAGTAATGCTTGTTGTGCCTTTCTCTATCAGCTGATTCTTTGGAGAGGATGTGTCGGCACAGCTCATAGCTTAGTCAGTGTAGTGGCGTTCGTTGCTGTTCCCACCAGGTTTATCGAGTTCAGGTCGATTTGTCTCGACGGACAGGACGTCCTAACACCAGGCAAGTCACAGGACGTGACGCTTTGCCCGGTGGACGGATAAACTACGAAGCGTTGCTTGTAGAGGAAGGGACAGTCGCCGCCTATCGCTCACACATTCAAATTTTTTTATTCATAAAAAGAAACAATCATTTAGAAAAGAGCCTTATTTAAACAATAATCTTACTACATTATTATTATAATCATAAAATTGTTAGAAGAAAAGGTCTTGTGAATATTAAATCAAACAAATCTAAAAATTCAAAAAATACTAATATTTACACCATAAATAATGTTAAAAGTATTAAAAGTAGGGTATTAGGATAATAGTAGGTGCACGAAATGTGGAAAGTTCAAAAATTAGTCAAAAAGTGGTTGAAAAAAAGGGGATGAACGAATATGATGATAGAGGGTAAATAAGTTATTCTTCATGAAAATGGTAAAAACATGCAGGTGTTTTTCTAATATTGGTCTTATATTTAAAATTTCATCTATTTTTACGTCTTGGTACGTGAATTATATCACAAACTTTCGGGTTGTGCATGGAAAAATTCACATGCGTGTAAATATGGGCCATTGGGGAAAATGGAGAATAAGAAGAATTTAATTGGAGTGAGAATGATGAATAAGAAGCCGAAAATAGTCATTTTAGGTGCTGGTTACGGTGGGATGATGACAGCAACACGCCTTCAAAAGGGGCATGCATATCAAGATGCTGAAATCACTTTAGTTAACAAGCACAATTATCATTATCAAACGACATGGTTACATGAACCTGCTGCAGGAACGTTGCATCATGACAAAACAAGAATGCGAATTGAAAGCGTTGTTGACACAAACAAAATTAACTTTATTAAAGATTCTGTTGAAGAAATTAAAACAGAAGAAAAGAAAGTTATTTTAGGCAATGGTGAACTTGATTATGACTATTTAGTCATCGGTTTAGGTTCTGAACCAGAAACATTTGGAATTCCAGGTGTAAATGAACATGCGTTTGCCATTCGTAGTGTAAACTCTGTTCGCCTAATTCGTGAGCATATTGAATATAAGTTCGCAAGTTATAATTCCTCTGATGAAAAACAAGAAGAAGACTTAACATTTATCGTTGCTGGAGCAGGATTCACAGGAATTGAATTCATTGGAGAGCTATCTGAACGAATTCCTGAACTATGCCAAGAATATGACATTGACCGTGAAAAAGTAAAAGTTTACTCTGTAGAAGCTGCACCAACAGCTCTTCCTGGTTTCGATGAGGAACTTGTTGAATACGCGATGAACTTATTAGAAAGCCGTGGGGTTGAATTTAGAATTAATACACCAATCAAAGAAGTGAGAGAAGATGGCGTATTATTAGATGATGATGAAGAAATTAAAGCTGGAACAGTTGTATGGACGACAGGTGTACGTGGTAACTCTGTTGTTGACAAATCTGGCTTTGAAACAATGCGTGGGCGAATTAAAGTAGAAAAAGATTTACGTGCGCCAGGATTTGATGATGTATTTGTCATTGGTGACTGTGCACTAATCATTAATGAAGAAATTAATCGCCCATACCCACCAACTGCACAAATTGCGATTCAGCAATCATACACTTGTTCAAACAACATTAAAGCATTGTTAGCAGGAAAAGAACAATTAGAAGAATTCAAACCAGACCTTAAAGGAACAGTTGCTTCATTAGGTGGTAAAGAAGCAATTGGAGTTGTTGGTTCGAAAAAATTATACGGTTCATCCGCGTCAACAATGAAGAAAATTATCGATAACCGCTACCTATTTTTATTAGGTGGAATGCCGTTAGTTCTAAAAAAAGGAAAATTAAACTTATTTTAAGTAAAAAGTCCCCCCTCGGTGCTGAGCGCCGAGGGGCTGTTAATTATTTTTACACTTTAAGAATTTTTAACTTTGCTAAAGGATTAAAGTAACTGCTCCTGCGGTTACTCGTCGCAGACTACGTGCCTCTTCCTCTTCAAGCACATCATGGAAGCTGATGCGTCGAGGCAGCTCGAAGAATATTCAGAGAAGGGAATGCTCGTTGCTCCTGTGGTTACTCGTCGCAGACTACGTGCCTCTTCCTCTTCAAGCACTTCATGGAAGATGATGCGTCGAGGCAGCTCGAAGAAAGTTCAGAGAAGCGAATGCTCGTTGCTCCTACGCTTGCTCGTCGCAGGTCGGAGTTATTTCGACGAAGCAGTTGCTTTGTGCTCCTGCGCAGCTATGCTTGCTCGTCGCAGGTGAAGAGTACTAAGAATCTCTCTAACAATAAGCTAAGTTTTGTTTATAAAAATTGAAAAACTACATATGTAAAAGAATTATCAAGAAAAGCAAGGATGGTTGCGCTTACATGTAGGAATACAGCTGAAATTGTCCCTTTCATTTCTTATTTAGAATTGTTATATTATCTGAAAGTTCAAACAATAATCTAAAGAGAAGGAGGAGTCTAGATGGCTCTAAACAAGCAGAAGTTGAAAGGGAATGATTGTGAATATTGTACTGGTAAAGGATACTTTCAATTGTTGCTTGGCGGTTCGGAAACATGCGATCATTGCCACGGAACAGGTAAGAACCACCCTTCTAGATAAATATTATGTTTACTCACACTTAGTCTATTGGGCTAAGTGTTTTTTTGTGCATGGCCTTAAGTGGATATCATAATTTAGTACTTTTAGGTATGTGGATAAAAAGATTGACGGAAGATGAAGAATTAAGTAAACTTAAATTTGATAATTCGGGGGTGAAACCACCAATGGAAATAAGCTTACCACAAATTATTATTGCATTAGTATTATATTTAGTTCTCTTTTTTGGAATTGGGTTTATTTTAAATATGTTACTACGTTCAACATGGACGATGGCTGTGATATACCCGATTGTTATATTTCTAATTGTTAACGATATAGGCATTTCGAAATATTTTACAGAACCTGGACAAGCATTTCCAGCGTTTTTTTCACAGCTACTATCTTTAAAAACCCCAGATATCATCATACTGTCTGCTGGCATGGTTGGAGCAATTCTTTCGGGCATTGCTATCCGAATGCTTAGAGATCGTGGATATCAAATGTTTTAAGCTTTCCTTCTTATGGAAAGCTTTTTTATTTTGGTAAGTAGAACGTTCTTTTATATAGGTAATATGTTTCCTTTTTCACTTTGCCTTTATTTACCATCCGATATCCGTATAAAGCTAACGAAAATTGGAAAGGATGTCAAGGTGAGAGGAGTGAAAATAAATGTTGAATCTAAAAAAACATAAAAGTCGTGTTGTTATTTCACTTTTGTTTCTAGGTGCGATGTTTACGACGTTTTCAACTTTATCCAATGTTAATGCTGAACAAATGAGAGATTGGTTAGTAGAACATGATCCTTTTTGGGATCGCCGTCCAATAACAATGTATGGTCATGATTTAGAAGGAAGGGAAACTGCTTTAAGAAGTAGGAGTTTACCATTTGCTTATCAGGAAAGTAAAGTTATGTCTTACGAAGCAATAGAAGGACGACCAGTTACGTTAGAAGAGTCACAAGATTGGTCAGAGTACCCTTCTGTTGAAGTGGTGGCAACTGGATATACAGCTGGTTATGAATCGACTGGAAAAACAGAAAGTCATCCACAATATGGAATCACCTTTTCAGGTGCGACCGTCAAGCGAGACCTATATTCAACAATAGCAGCAGATCCAAGTGTATTCCCAATAGGGACAATCCTTTTTATTCCAGGTTATGGATATGGTGTTGTAGCTGATACTGGTTCAGCAATAAAAGGAAATAAAATCGACCTTTATTATGAGACTGTAGAAGATGTTTACAATCAATGGGGAAAACAATCCGTTGAAGTTTTCATCATCGAACGTGGAGATGGAAGAGTGACAGATGAAGATATCATCGAATTAAATGAAGATGAAGCTGTACAAGTTTTCCGAAGACAATTATCGTTTGTTGATGCTTCATAAACATAACCGAATGTTGATAAATAAGAGGCTGTCTCGTAGTGGTTCAATCGATCTACTACGAGACAGCCTCTTTTTACGTGGTTATATTCGAAATGAAAAGGGTTAATACCTCCATCTCTTTAATTGAAATGATTCACTTTTAATGTAAGATAGCGTGCAATATTAGGGTTAATATAATCCCTAACAGTCCTCCAAAAAAAACTTCAATAGGTTGATGGCCTAATAATTCTTTCAATTCTTTTCGTTTTTGTTGTTCTTCTTTTTCAGGCCAATGCTTCATTTCTTCGACCATTTTATTGAAGTCTAGAACAAGTCTATTAATAACGGTTGCTTGTTCACCTGCATGGCGCCTTACACCTGTGGCGTCAAACATGACGATGATGCCAAAAATGGCAGAAATAGCAAAGAAAGGTGAGCCGAGCCCATATTCTAATGCAATACCTGTAGATAAAGCAGTAACAGCTCCAGAATGTGAACTAGGCATACCTCCTGTGCTTGTTAGTAATGTCCAATCAAATTTTCGTGAAGCTACATATTGAAGAGGTACTTTAATAAATTGTGCAAATCCTATCGCGAAAAGTGCAGCCCATAAGGGGAAATTAGAGAATAATTCCATTGTTTTTATGTCCTTTCTTCATCGTAAGGTGTGCGGATGACTGTAAAGTTTGCTTGTTAATTAATGAAGGTGTATGTATTCCTTTAACCGAATTTGTTTGCAAATAACCTTGAAAAATAACTGTTTTGCATCTCCAACGTGTATCGTACATTATAACAAATTATTTAAAAATTGATTAGTATTTCTTCTTTCTTGCTTATTATATGAAAGATATGACGAACTTCATGTATTCATTTTCTTAAAAATTAAGTAAAAACCGTTAGAGTCACAGGGGGATTTTAATTCTCGCATATAGGAGAGCCTTTACATTTCGGTTAAATAGAGATAAAAAAAGTAGGTTTAATATTATTTTCATCGGGTAAATATCGGGTATCTTCGTAAGCATTGAGCAAATGGGACCTTTTGGAAGGTGTTAAGAGTATTTCTATATTGTGACTATCCAATGTATCTTCACTGGAATATTTACAGAATAATCAAGCTATACGAAAAACTATCCATTTTGTAACAATTGGCTCATTGCTATATCATATTTAATAGAGACTCACACGAAAATTTTCAAAACGTACGGAAGTTATACATAAAATAAAGGTTTACGTACGTTTATGAACGAATAAAAAAAACCAAGTAAACAAGGCGGGGTACTTGTTTTTAATGCCTTTTCAAGAAAGGGGGCTGAGTCGTTGGACAGTATGAAAAAGTGGATAAAACTTTTTTTTCGATCTATAGATGTTGGCTTACATACGTTAGAGAAATTTATTTTAAGCTGGTCAATACTTGTGATCACGTTCATGACTGTTGGGAATGTCATTTATCGAATGAGTACAGGGCAGAGCTGGCATTTCGCTGCTGAAATTAGCCGATTATCGATTATTGTTGCAACTTTTATGGGGATCAGTTATGCAGCTCGAAAAGGTCGACATATAAGTATGTCAGCGTTCTTTGATATTTCACCAAAACGAGTGAGAAAAGTATTGGCAATCGTAAATCCATTAATAACAGCTATTATTTTATTTACCATGAGTTACTACGCTTATGACTACACGATGGGGGTTTACCAGTCGGGAAGAACAACAGCAGCATTACAATTTCCTTTCTGGCTAATGGTGGTCGCTTTGCCTATTGGAATGTTTATTGGAGGTATTCAATTCTTACGGAATATGTGGGTGAATATCGTTAATAAGGAAGTATATTTAGCTGAAGACAAAAAAGATTACGATGAACAATAAACTAAAAATGTGAGGAATTTATTATGGCTTGGACAATGCTGGCAATTATGGTTGTTTTATTGCTTATGGGCTTTCCGATGATGATTCCATTAATTGTCGGTCCGCTTGTCATCTTATTCTTTTTCATGGATGGCTTGGATCCAACAATTATGATTCAACAAATGGTTGAAGGAATCTCTTCTTATGTGTTACTTGCTGTACCCTTATTTATCTTTGCAGCAGATATTATGTCTACAGGAAGAACATCAAAGCGTCTATTAGATTTTGTAGGAGCATTTGTTGGTCACCTGCGAGGCGGATATGCGATTACGACTGCTGCAGCATGTACGTTATTCGGGTCGATTTCTGGATCAACACAGGCGACTGTTGTTGCAATAGGTAAGCCAATGCGAGAGCGGCTATTAAAAGTAGGGTATAAAGATTCGAGTGCGATTGCCCTTATTATTAATGCAAGTGACGTTGCACTTCTTATTCCTCCTAGTATAGGAATGATTATTTATGCACTCGTTACAGGAACATCAGTAGGTGACCTTTTCGTAGCGGGAATTGGTCCAGGGCTACTAATCTTTCTATTCTTTTCCGTATATGCCTTTATTCACGCGAAAATTTATAACATACCTCTTGCCGATAAAATGCCTTGGCGTCAAAGAGGAGATGTCACGTTAAAAGCACTATTACCGTTAGGGTTTCCTGTAATTATTATTTATGGTATTTATGGTGGACATTTTACTCCGACTGAGGCAGCAGGTGTATCCGTTCTTTACGCAATTATATTAGAAGTTCTTGTGTTTCGATCAATAAGGTTTAAACAATTGCCTGAAATTGCCTTATCTTCAGGGATTGTAACTTCAGCAGTATTTGTTTTAGTTGCAGGAGGGCAAGCCTTTTCGTGGGTCATATCCTTTGCAAGAATTCCGCGACAAATGACTGAGGCTGTACTAGGTACAGACCCATCGGCATTATATGTTTTATTAATTGTTGCGTTATTTTTCTTTATCGGGTGTATGTTTGTCGATCCGATTGTCGTGATTTTAATATTGACGCCGATCTTTGCTCCGGTTGCCTTTGATGCTGGGGTAGATCCTGTTCATTTAGGTGTCGTTATTACATTCCAAGCAGCATTAGGTTCAGCAACACCACCATTTGGTGTTGACATATTTACGGCAAGTGCTGTATTTAATCGGTCATATCTTGATGTCATAAGGGGGACACCACCTTATATTATCATGCTGTTGATTGTAGGAATGTTAGTCATACTATTTGAAGATATATCGCTATTCTTACTAAAACTCTTTTAATCTATCAGTAAGGAGTAGCGGAAATCTTTAAAATAATAAATTATATGGGGGTATTATTAAATGTTTAAGAAGAAAGGTTTATTAGCCAGTGTATTATCACTAGGTTTAGTATTAGCTGCTTGTGGCGGCGATGAAGATGCAGGCACTGATGAAAATGGTGGCGATGCTACAGGTGGAGATACGAATGGTGGAGACGAAGAAACAACAGAGATAGAAGCGCAAGAATGGCGTTTCCTTACTGAAGAAACAGAAGGACAAGTACAAATGGTTTATGCTGAGGAGTTCGCTGATATAGTACATGAAAAATCAGATGGTCAAATTACGATCGATGTATATGGCTTTGGTGAACTAGGAAGTGAAGTAGATGCTGTAGAAAACTTAGCAAACGGTGTTATTGAGTTTGCAATTATTTCTCCTGGGTTTACTGGAACACTTGTACCTGAAGGAAACATTTTTGCCCTTCAGTTCCTTTTCCCTGATGACCTAGAGGTAAGTCAGCAAATTTTAAATGAGAGTGAAGCAATTAACACAACGCTTCGTGAACGTTATGAAGAACATAACATTTTACCATTAGCATTCTGGACAGAAGGTGCAATGCAATGGACAGGAAGTACTCCATTACACAATCCAGATGATTTCAACGGTTTCCAAATGAGAACGCAAGAGTCTCCGTTAATTTTAGAGTCTTATGAAGCATATGGAGCGAACCCTACAGCGATGAGTTGGGGAGAACTTTACACAGGTCTTCAACAAGGGGCTGTTGACGGACAAGAAAACCCATTATTCTTTATTGAAGATGCAAACTTCAATGAAGTACAAGATCACTTAACGATTTCTAACCACAATATGTATGTAACAATGACAACAGTGAACCCTGATTTCTATAACGGTTTAGATGATGCGACGAAAGCGATTATTGATGAAGCGGTGGAAGAAATGAGAGACCGTGCGTTTGAAATTCAAGAAGAGCAAAATGGTGCTGCGTTAGACTTAATTGAGCAAGCGACAGATACACCAACAGAAGTATATGAGCTTTCTGAAGAAGAGCGTGAGCAGTTCCGCGAACTAGCGGTTGATGTTCGTGATTTCTACCGTGAAAACGGTGGAGACTATGCTGAAGAAATTCTTGATCAGCTATTAGAAGATATCGAAGCTGCACAATAAAGATTACAAAAGGCCCTGGAAAGTTATTTTCCAGGGCCTTTTATATTAGTACCAAAAAGTTCGGAGACCTGGTCTTCGAACTTTTTAGTTTTTATATTGACAAGATCTCAAAAAGGTGTAATAATAACTACTGTTTTTAATTTAATGATTTATCTCGATAAAGCAATAAAGAAATAAAGAAGTGAAGGATTAGAAGATAAATTCAAAATAAAGAAAACAATAGGGGGATATATATGAATGCAGTAGTAATAGCGGTACTTGTAATGATTGGATTGAGTTTGGCTCGCATTCATGTTGTTATTGCACTTTTAGTAGGAGCATTAGCAGGTGGGCTTACAGCTGGATTTACAACGATGGAAACGATCGAGATTTTCACAAATGGATTAGGTACAAACGTAAATGTAGCTTTAAGTTATGCGTTATTAGGAGCGTTCGCGGTAGCAATCAATTATACTGGATTGCCAAACTTGCTTGTTAAAGCAGCGATTAAAGTTGTTGGTAAACAAGGAGAGGATAGACGAAAAACATTAACAAAGGTATTTGTATTATTTCTTATTGCTTTTGTTGCTTCTTTATCCCAAAATGCCGTTCCGGTGCACATTGCTTTTATACCAATTTTAATACCACCATTACTGAAAGTGTTCAATGAGCTGGCAATGGACCGTCGAGCAACTGCAACAGCTTTAACGTTTGGGTTAAAAGCACCTTATATTTTATTACCAGCTGGGTACGGGTTAATTTTCCACGAAATCATCGTTGAGAATATGAATGAAAGTGGAGCGGCAATTGAAATGGGGATGGTACCTCAAGCAATGCTAATTCCTGTACTAGGGATGTTTATAGGTTTATTGTTTGCTATCTTTGTGACTTATAGAAAGCCTAGAAACTATGAAAATAAGGAACTATCAGATCAAACTTTGAAAGAAAGCGACTACAGTTACTCAATGCCAGGTATAATTTTAGGGGTTATTTCAATTATTGCTGTGTTATATACACAAGTAGAGACAGGAAATATGGTTTTTAGTGCGTTAATCGGATTGTTAATCTTATATATTTACTTTGCGATCCTCCATTTCCAGAAGAAATTATCCTTTAATGATTCCGTTGATTTAATGACTGATGGTATGAAGATGCTTGCGTTCATTGCGTTTGTTATGATTGCTGCTGGTGGATTTGCCGAAGTCATTAGTGAAACAGGGCATGTACAGTCATTAGTAGAAGCTACAGCGGGACCAATAGGAAATAACTTGGCTCTTGGTGCGATTGTCATGTTAATCATAGGTTTGTTTATTACAATGGGAATAGGATCCTCGTTTTCGACGATTCCGATTATCGCCGTTATATTTGTTCCACTTGCTGAAGCAATAGGTTTTAGTCCAATGGCTACGATTGCTCTAATTGGAACCGCTGGTGCACTCGGTGATGCTGGTTCACCTGCTTCGGACAGCACACTAGGCCCAACGGCTGGTTTGAATGCAGATGGACAGCATAACCACATATGGGACACATGTGTTCCAACTTTCATACACTTTAATTTACCATTAATATTATTTGGTTGGATTGCTGCAATGATCTTATAAAGGTATACTTGAAATGAAGTTGTTCATATGAGGAATCGGTCGTAATGTGAAAAACATTACGGCTTTTTCTATATAACATGAAACTTTTACCAAATATGTTTCGTCTATATTATTAGAGAAATATAGATGAGTGGTGATTTAATTGAGTGGAATTACAAAAGTGAGGTTATTATTTGCTTTATTCTTAATAGGTGGAGCTGCTTCCTTTATAATTTTCCAAAAGTCTATACCAACGACTTATACGATAAAAGAGTATGAAATGAAAGGTTATTACTATGACGTAGTTGAGGCTGTTGAACCATTGTTTAGTAATCACCGTAAAAAAGATGGCAAATTCTATAATGATAAATTGCATGAAACTGAAAAAGTGATTAGTTACTTATCTCCTTATATGACAGAAGGAGCAGTGGATAAAGTGATTGAAGAGCTATTTGATGAAGGAGACCCCTTGCTCTATAATGAAGACCTTCAAGAATATTTAAGAAGTACTAGTCAGCATTTGATTCAAGGGGAGGGGAACCAATCTTTTTATTCGACGGTACAACCTTCACTCTTGAATCCAGGCTTGAAGTTAATCAGTAACGAAGACCTCGATGTTAAGGTTAACAGTGAAGAGGTATTAATTGAAGTAAATGAAGTGTCAGTTCGTTTTTATAATCATTTGAATACAGAACAACCTAGGAACTATTATGAGATGTATGGCTATCCTCCTGAAGAAAAATTCACAGTCAAGTTCTCCTTCATTGAAGAAGAAGGTCAATTACTATTAGATAATTATTTGATCGAAGTAAAGGATGGTGTATCTTAGGCAGGGGAATGAGGAAGGTATGTTCGTTTGAAAAAAGCAAGTGACCGAAAAGGTCGACTTGCTTTTTTAGATAATAAAAGATATACATTTGATGAATTTTTCGGATGTTATGAGTAGTATTGGTAGCAAAGAGGTACCAAGTCGCTAGCTCATTTTTTATTTTATGCAGATTTTTGCGTCGTTTTAACTTGAGAAGTTGAAAGCGAGATTGCTTTAACTAATTGAGGACTTAATATTGCAGCAAAAGCAGTTAAAACTGCATCTTTAATAAAGAAAGGTCCCATCCCTATAGAGGTAGCTAATAGTGTAACATCATTTACGCCTAATACGTTAACAGTATATAAATATAAGTATGGAACCCCAATTCCGTAATTGATTAGGAGCCCTATAAAACAAGCGGTAATGTAAACTGGTAATGATGGTTTGTTGAATTTTTCGATAATAAAGCCAACAACATAAGCTAAAACAATAAAAGATAAAATGAAGCCAAACGTTGCTTGGCCAACAATATGTAGGCCTCCTTGAAAGCCGGCGAATACAGGAACGCCAATTAAACCGACGATGGCATATCCGATCATCGCAAAGGTACCTACTTTTTTACCGAGAAGTACTCCTGCTAAGATGGCGATGATTGTTTGGAATGTTAGTGGTACAGCCCCAACGGTGATAAATGCAGTTAAGTTTGCTCCAATTGCCATAAGGGCAATGAACATCGCTGCTTTTGTTAACTCAACAACACTAAAAAATTGATTCTTTTCATTTGTCATTTTGTTTCTCCTCCTTATTGTAAACAATCTTAACTTATCAGTTAACAATATAATAGGTGTGTAAGTCGATGGATGTCAACTCTTCTATCTATATGGTTAACAATATTATTCGACAATTTCTTTTTTTCTTCTATATTAATAAAAGTATTATTTTCTTTATTTTTTTAACTAACCTTTTATCTAGCAAGACTAGGTAGGTGCTAAGTTTTTGTTACAAAAGATCGTTAAACTACAGCTCACTTCTACAGGAGGTAATGTTTCTGCGTTAATGAAATGGATGCTCGAAACAGTTTGTGTAGAGTACTAGTATGCAGCAAGACGAAATGCATTTAGCCGAGGTTTTTCATTAAGCTAGGTTTTGGACACAAAGGGGGCAACTTTAGCTATAGTGTTATTAATATGTTAGTTAAAATATGATAGTTAAATATAATAGGGATGTTTTAGTCATAAGTAAAAATGTTTTTTCTAATTTTTTTATAGAAATAGGTTGCATTACCAATTTGGGCATGATATATTATTATCCGTCGCCGAAAACGGCAGGCATAAACAAAACATCTCGCAAAAAAATATTGACACTGCTCAGGTAGAGTGATATGATATTCAAGTCGCTGTTAAAGAGTAGTTAAAAACACCACAAAAAAAGATGTTGACAACGACATTGCGAAATGTTACGATGAAAAAGTCGTCATTAAACGACAAAGTTTGATTTTGACCTTTGAAAACTAAACAAAAAGCCAAGCGAAATGGGATATGAAAATATCCCGTCAATGAAATTTTTTTATGATGTCAGAGACATCAAACTCACTTTATTGGAGAGTTTGATCCTGGCTCAGGACGAACGCTGGCGGCGTGCCTAATACATGCAAGTCGAGCGGACCAATTAAAAGTTTACTTTTATGAGGTCAGCGGCGGACGGGTGAGTAACACGTGGGCAACCTGCCTTACAGACTGGGATAACTCCGGGAAACCGGGGCTAATACCAGATGACCAATAGAGTCGCATGACTCTATTGTAAAAGTTGGGATTTATCCTAACACTGTAAGATGGGCCCGCGGCGCATTAGCTAGTTGGTGAGGTAAGAGCTTACCAAGGCGACGATGCGTAGCCGACCTGAGAGGGTGATCGGCCACACTGGAACTGAGACACGGTCCAGACTCCTACGGGAGGCAGCAGTAGGGAATCATCCGCAATGGGCGAAAGCCTGACGGTGCAACGCCGCGTGAGTGATGACGGTCTTCGGATTGTAAAGCTCTGTTGTTAGGGAAGAACAAGTGCCGTTCGAATAGGGCGGCACCTTGACGGTACCTAACCAGAAAGCCCCGGCTAACTACGTGCCAGCAGCCGCGGTAATACGTAGGGGGCAAGCGTTGTCCGGAATTATTGGGCGTAAAGCGCGCGCAGGCGGTCTCTTAAGTCTGATGTGAAAGCCCACGGCTCAACCGTGGAGGGTCATTGGAAACTGGGGGACTTGAGTGTAGGAGAGGAAAGTGGAATTCCACGTGTAGCGGTGAAATGCGTAGATATGTGGAGGAACACCAGTGGCGAAGGCGACTTTCTGGCCTACAACTGACGCTGAGGCGCGAAAGCGTGGGGAGCAAACAGGATTAGATACCCTGGTAGTCCACGCCGTAAACGTTGAGTGCTAGGTGTTAGGGGTTTCGATGCCCTTAGTGCCGAAGTTAACACATTAAGCACTCCGCCTGGGGAGTACGGCCGCAAGGCTGAAACTCAAAGGAATTGACGGGGGCCCGCACAAGCAGTGGAGCATGTGGTTTAATTCGAAGCAACGCGAAGAACCTTACCAGGTCTTGACATCCTCTGACAACCCTAGAGATAGGGCTTTCCCCTTCGGGGGACAGAGTGACAGGTGGTGCATGGTTGTCGTCAGCTCGTGTCGTGAGATGTTGGGTTAAGTCCCGCAACGAGCGCAACCCTTGACCTTAGTTGCCAGCATTTAGTTGGGCACTCTAAGGTGACTGCCGGTGACAAACCGGAGGAAGGTGGGGATGACGTCAAATCATCATGCCCCTTATGACCTGGGCTACACACGTGCTACAATGGATGGTACAAAGGGCAGCGAGACCGCGAGGTTGAGCGAATCCCATAAAGCCATTCTCAGTTCGGATTGCAGGCTGCAACTCGCCTGCATGAAGCCGGAATTGCTAGTAATCGCGGATCAGCATGCCGCGGTGAATACGTTCCCGGGCCTTGTACACACCGCCCGTCACACCACGAGAGCTTGTAACACCCGAAGTCGGTGCGGTAACCTTTTGGAGCCAGCCGCCGAAGGTGGGACAGGTGATTGGGGTGAAGTCGTAACAAGGTATCCCTACCGGAAGGTGGGGATGGATCACCTCCTTTCTAAGGAGCTATTAGCTCATTACTTTATCGATCGTTTGCGCTTTTTGTTTAGTTTTGAGAGGTTATACTCTCAAATAAATAACTTTGCAAAGAGGATCAAGCTATTCAAGGAAGCAAGGATTCGAGCGATTGAGCGTATGTTTAAAGGATACGTGACAAGAGCGAGAGACGAAGCTGACGAAGAAGAGCGACGATCATCTGTAGCAAATTGTTCTTTGAAAACTAGATAACAGATTAAGACTGATTGATCTTCACCGGTTGTTTGAAACGAATTCAGTAATGGATTCGACAGAGTACAACCGAGTGTCTTAGAAGGTTAATATGACGCCATACGTGGTAAAACCAATTATGATATTGGTTTGCAAAGAGAACCGAGGAGTTCAAGGAAGCAAGTGATGAGAGGCCACAGCGTACAACATGTACGTGAGGATCTCGAAGATCGCAGCTGACGCAGAAATCCGATGGTTATCTGCCGCAAAGTGGTTAAGCTAGAAAGGGCGCACGGCGAATGCCTTGGCACTAGGAGCCGAAGAAGGACGGGACGAACACCGATATGCTCCGGGGAGCTGTAAGTAAGCTTTGATCCGGAGATTTCCGAATGGGGGAACCCACCACCTGTAATGAGGTGGTATCCATACCTGAATACATAGGGTATGAGAAGGCAGACCTGGGGAACTGAAACATCTTAGTACCCAGAGGAAGAGAAAGCAAATGCGATTTCCTGAGTAGCGGCGAGCGAAACGGAACTAGCCCAAACCAAGAGGCTTGCCTCTTGGGGTTGTAGGACACTCCATACGGAGTTACAAAGAAACGGAGTAGATGAAGCGACCTGGAAAGGTCCGCGGGACAAGGTAAAAGCCCTGTAGTCGAAACTTCGTTTCCTCCGGAGTGGATCCTGAGTACGGCGGGACACGTGAAACCCCGTCGGAATCTGGGAGGACCATCTCCCAAGGCTAAATACTCCCTAGTGACCGATAGTGAACCAGTACCGTGAGGGAAAGGTGAAAAGCACCCCGGGAGGGGAGTGAAAGAGATCTTGAAACCGTGTGCCTACAAGTAGTCGGAGCCCGTTAATGGGTGACGGCGTGCCTTTTGTAGAATGAACCGGCGAGTTACGATTACGTGCAAGGTTAAGTTGAAGAGACGGAGCCGCAGCGAAAGCGAGTCTGAATAGGGCGAATGAGTACGTGGTTGTAGACCCGAAACCGTGTGATCTACCCATGTCCAGGGTGAAGTCCAGGTAACACTGGATGGAGGCCCGAACCCACTCACGTTGAAAAGTGAGGGGATGAGGTGTGGGTAGGGGTGAAATGCCAATCGAACTCGGAAATAGCTGGTTCTCCCCGAAATAGCTTTAGGGCTAGCCTCGAGGGAAGAGTATTGGAGGTAGAGCACTGATTGGACTAGGGGTCCCCACAGGATTACCGAATTCAGTCAAACTCCGAATGCCAAATACTTATCCTCGGGAGTCAGACTGCGAGTGCTAAGATCCGTAGTCAAGAGGGAAACAGCCCAGACCATCAGCTAAGGTCCCCAAGTATACGTTAAGTGGAAAAGGATGTGGAGTTGCTTAGACAACCAGGATGTTGGCTTAGAAGCAGCCACCATTGAAAGAGTGCGTAATAGCTCACTGGTCGAGTGACTCTGCGCCGAAAATGTACCGGGGCTAAACGTATCACCGAAGCTATGGATTGTCCTTACGGACAGTGGTAGGGGAGCGTTCCAAGGGCGTTGAAGCTCAACCGAGAGGATGGGTGGAGCGCTTGGAAGTGAGAATGCCGGTATGAGTAGCGAAAAGAGGGGTGAGAATCCCCTCCGTCGAAAGCCTAAGGTTTCCTGAGGAAGGCTCGTCCGCTCAGGGTTAGTCGGGACCTAAGCCGAGGCCGAAAGGCGTAGGCGATGGAAAACAGGTTGAAATTCCTGTACCACCACGTCACCATTTGAGCAATGGGGGGACGCAGGAAGGTAGGGTAAGCACGGCATTGGATGTCCGTGTCCAAGCAGTTAGGCTGGTAAGTAGGTAAATCCGCTTACCGTAAGGCTGAGCTGTGATGGCGAGCGAAATTTTAGTAGCGAAGTTCCTGATCCTACACTGCCTAGAAAAGCCTCTAGCGAGGTGACTGGTGCCCGTACCGCAAACCGACACAGGTAGGCGGGAAGAGAATTCTAAGACGCGCGGGAGAACTCTCGTTAAGGAACTCGGCAAAATGACCCCGTAACTTCGGGAGAAGGGGTGCTCTATTAGGGTTTACGCCCGAGAGAGCCGCAGTGAATAGGCCCAAACGACTGTTTATCAAAAACACAGGTCTCTGCCAAGCCGCAAGGCGAAGTATAGGGGCTGACACCTGCCCGGTGCTGGAAGGTTAAGAGGAGGGGTTATCCCATTAGGGAGAAGCTCTGAATTGAAGCCCCAGTAAACGGCGGCCGTAACTATAACGGTCCTAAGGTAGCGAAATTCCTTGTCGGGTAAGTTCCGACCCGCACGAAAGGTGCAACGATTTGGGCACTGTCTCAACGAGAGACCCGGTGAAATTATATTACCTGTGAAGATGCAGGTTACCCGCGACAGGACGGAAAGACCCCATGGAGCTTTACTGTAGCTTGATATTGGATTTTGGTACAGCTTGTACAGGATAGGTAGGAGCCTTGGAAGCCGGAGCGCTAGCTTCGGTGGAGGCGTCGGTGGGATACTACCCTGGCTGTACTGGAATTCTAACCTCGGACCGTGATCCGGTTCAGGGACAGTGTCAGGTGGGCAGTTTGACTGGGGCGGTCGCCTCCTAAAAAGTAACGGAGGCGCCCAAAGGTTCCCTCAGAATGGTTGGAAATCATTCGCAGAGTGCAAAGGCATAAGGGAGCTTGACTGCGAGACATACAGGTCGAGCAGGGACGAAAGTCGGGCTTAGTGATCCGGCGGCACCGTATGGAAGGGCCGTCGCTCAACGGATAAAAGCTACCCTGGGGATAACAGGCTAATCTCTCCCAAGAGTCCACATCGACGGGGAGGTTTGGCACCTCGATGTCGGCTCATCGCATCCTGGGGCTGAAGTAGGTCCCAAGGGTTGGGCTGTTCGCCCATTAAAGCGGTACGCGAGCTGGGTTCAGAACGTCGTGAGACAGTTCGGTCCCTATCCGTCGCGGGCGTAGGAAATTTGAGAGGAGCTGTCCTTAGTACGAGAGGACCGGGATGGACACACCGCTGGTGTACCAGTTGTTCTGCCAAGAGCATAGCTGGGTAGCTACGTGTGGACGGGATAAGTGCTGAAAGCATCTAAGCATGAAGCCCCCCTCAAGATGAGATTTCCCATCACGTCAAGTGAGTAAGATCCCTCAGAGATGATGAGGTTGATAGGTCTCATGTGGAAGCGTGGCAACACGTGGAGCTGAGAGATACTAATCGATCGAGGGCTTAACCAAAGTATTACATTAACCTTCAGACCGAAGGTCATCAGTCAAATGTTATCTAGTTTTGAGAGTACAATACTTCTCAATTTCATAAGTCCAGTGACGATAGCGGAGAGGTCACACCCGTTCCCATGCCGAACACGGAAGTTAAGCTCTCCAGCGCCGATGGTAGTTGGGGGCTCTCCCCCTGTGAGAGTAGGACGTTGCTGGGCTTTTTATATGGGGCCTTAGCTCAGCTGGGAGAGCGCCTGCTTTGCACGCAGGAGGTCAGCGGTTCGATCCCGCTAGGCTCCACCAATTGATTTTTATCATTATTTTTGTTTTTATATTGTGGCGGTGTAGCTCAGCTGGCTAGAGCGTACGGTTCATACCCGTGAGGTCGTGGGTTCGACTCCCTCCGCCGCTACCAATATTATACGGAGGAGTACCCAAGTCCGGCTGAAGGGATCGGTCTTGAAAACCGACAGGGGCTTCACGGCCCGCGGGGGTTCGAATCCCTCCTCCTCCGCCATATTTACCTGGTCCCGTGGTGTAGCGGTTAACATGCCTGCCTGTCACGCAGGAGATCGCGGGTTCGATTCCCGTCGGGACCGCCATTTAAATTAGTAGCTGACGAAGAGATTCGCAGTATAAAAAATTGTTTTCTTGACGAGAAACAAGAAGGTCAAGGAAGCAAGTGAGATGACGTTTGAGCGTACTTCTGTACGTGATAAATGGAGTCGAACGTAGCTGACGAAGAGATTCGCAGTTTATCGTCAAGAAAAACGTGGAGGGGTAGCGAAGTGGCTAAACGCGGCGGACTGTAAATCCGCTCCCTCAGGGTTCGGGAGTTCGAATCTCTCCCCCTCCACCATCTTATAGGGGTATAGTTTAATGGTAAAACGAAGGTCTCCAAAACCTTTGATGTGGGTTCGATTCCTACTACCCCTGCCAAATTTAAAATCTTGTGGCGGTTGTGGCGAAGTGGTTAACGCACCGGATTGTGATTCCGGCATTCGTGGGTTCGATTCCCATCAGCCGCCCCATATAATATTTTAAAGGGCTATAGCCAAGCGGTAAGGCATCGGATTTTGATTCCGTGATTCGCAGGTTCGAATCCTGCTAGCCCTGCCATTTATGCGGAAGTAGTTCAGTGGTAGAACACCACCTTGCCAAGGTGGGGGTCGCGAGTTCGAATCTCGTCTTCCGCTCCATAAGCGCCCGTAGCTCAATTGGATAGAGCGTTTGACTACGGATCAAAAGGTTAGGGGTTCGACTCCTCTCGGGCGCGCCATTTTTTAAAATATGCGGGTGTAGTTTAGTGGTAAAACCTCCAGCCGCAAAGCAATACATCATTGAAGTTGCAGCGTGCTGCTTCGACGGATAATTCTCCGAAGCGAAACTTGAAGAGGAAGAAGCAACGTTCAATATTCAGTGTTTACAAACTCTTGGAGTTGTCTCGACGGAAACAGCTACGATAGCTTAGCTAGTAGAGGAAGAGACATGGTAGAGCGTGGTAAGCAATTGAAGTCTTAACAAAATTATATGCGGGTGTAGTTTAGTGGTAAAACCTCAGCCTTCCAAGCTGATGTCGTGAGTTCGATTCTCATCACTCGCTCCATTTTTTTAAATGGGCCTGTAGCTCAGCTGGTTAGAGCGCACGCCTGATAAGCGTGAGGTCGGTGGTTCGAGTCCACTCAGGCCCACCATTCCACAGTAGCTCAGTGGTAGAGCAATCGGCTGTTAACCGATCGGTCGTAGGTTCGAGTCCTACCTGTGGAGCCATTTTTATGGAGAAGTACCCAAGTGGCTGAAGGGGCGCCCCTGCTAAGGGTGTAGGTCGTGTAAGCGGCGCGAGGGTTCAAATCCCTCCTTCTCCGCCATTATTATTAAATTGTAAAAAGGCCCGTTGGTCAAGTGGTTAAGACACCGCCCTTTCACGGCGGTAACAGGGGTTCGAATCCCCTACGGGTCACCATTTTCATTAATAAATAGAATAGATTAGAAGAAACATCAACGCAAATACTGCGAGCCATTAGCTCAGTTACGAGCATTTACATCACGAAACCGCTGCGAGTTGTTTCGACGCATTAGGCATCGAAGACAAGCTAGCAGAGGAAGAAACAGGTACGACAACGAAGTGTTACATCGTCCGTAAGCTTCATGAGATATCATCATCGCAAACACTGCGAGCCATTAGCTCAGTTACGAGCATTTACATCACGAAACCGCTGCGAGTTGTTTCGACGCATTAGGCATCGAAGACAAGCTAGCAGAGGAAGAAACAGGTACGACAACGAAGTGTTACATCGTCCGTAAGCTTGATGAGATAACATCATCGCAAATACTGCGAGCCATTAGCTCAGTTGGTAGAGCATCTGACTTTTAATCAGAGGGTCGAAGGTTCGAGTCCTTCATGGCTCACCATTTTTTTTAGACTTGTATTGAACAGGTCTTTTTATTTTGTCTAAAAATGTAGTAATCCTTCTAATTGATCACCATATATTTCAAGTACTTTTAACCCCTCCTATTAATAATCTTCTACATATATCGATCCAATTTTTTTAAAGTTCAATTTTTTCCTTTAACTCTTTCTTTATACATTCTTCTGTTAGTCATATTTACACACATGCCATTTTATATTTTCTGTATTTCTATGAATTGTTTAAGAGTATTCACATGTTTTAATCGTTACGTCTCGGGGAGTGATCACTTTCCTTTTCTAGGTGTGAAGAGTCAGGTCAAGGTATTAAAAGTGTTGGCCGTAGTATTGAATCAATGATGAATGAAAAAGTAACCGTTCTTCATTTATCATAAAACGCTTCCCCCTTTTGACTAAGGTCATAAGGGGGTTTTCTTTTAAGCATTAGGAACGCTGAATATCATATTTATTAATAGTGGCTTTGATTTATGGGAAGAGGTGGGATATTCAATATGTCAGAAGAAAAAAGAGAATGTGATGGTCATTTTCAGTGTGAATTTCCAAAACGTATCAATCAAATCAGTAGTCAGTTCCTTTATAAATTGTTTGAAAAAAAAGATAATGTATTAATTAGTCCTTATAGTTTGATTGAAGCACTAATGATGACGTTAGTTGGTACAAAGGGAGAAACGAAAAATGAGCTTCTAGAAACTATAGGGTTAATTAAAATTAAGGAAGAGGAAATCTTTCAGTTTTATAAAGACTATCATAAAAGGTTAAAGAATGAAGAAACGATTGAAGTTACTGTAGCAAATTCATTATGGATGAGAGAAGAAAATGAATTTTTTCAAGGGTTTAAACAGATACTTGAGAAACAATTTGAAGCAAAAATTGATTATTTAACAACGAAGGAATCGATTAATAATTGGGTGAGGGAGCAAACTGCTGGGAAAATAAGAGATATGGTAGATACAATTGATGAAAGTACGCTGATGCTTTTACTAAATGCTGTGTATTTCTATGGAGAGTGGAGCAAACCGTTTGACCGTGATCTCACATCAACAGAACGGTTTACAACAAGTGAAGGTATAAGTGTTGAAATTCCTTTTATGCTTAAAAGAGATTACATCATGTATAAAAAGACGGAAAAATATGAGACTGTCCGTCTTTTTTATGGGGATCAGCGTAGTTTTTGTATGGATTTACTACTTCCTCGGGAGAAAGAGAAGTTGCGTGACATAATAAAAGAGATATCCAATAAAGATGTAAAGTGGGAAGTACCAAATGAAGAGAGCTATGGGGTAATAAAAGTTCCGAAGTTTTCAATCGCGGTAGAGCATCAGTTGAAGGATATGTTAATAGATCTTGGGGTGAAGAAAGCATTTGATCCATCAGAAGCAGACTTTTCTGGCATTGCATCTATACCACCGAACCTTTATATTAATGAAGTGAAATCGAAAGCGTTTATTGAACTTAATGAGGAAGGAACAGAAGCTGCGGCAGTAACTTCTGTAGAAGTAAGAGGAGGAGGTGAACAAGAAGTATTTAACTTAGCATTTAACCATCCATTTCTTTTTCGAATATGTGACTGCACAAATGAAACGGTACATTTTGTAGGATATGTTGCAAACCCAAGAAACCAAGGATGAAATAACTTAAGATGAAAAAGGTGTTTCCGGATAAATTCCAGAAACACCTTTTGTACATTTACTTAAAAGCCACCTAAAAAGTCTTCTTCTGTCATTTCTTGAGCATTATTCATGACTTCTTCAGGGACTTGTAAATCATTTAATTCATTGAACCGACTTAAAGTAAGGTGTGATGTTTGTTCCATTGTCATCGACTCACCTTCAATTTCCATGGTCAGCTCCATGTGAATGTTCGCTTCAGTTTGGTAATTCGTTTCTTTATCGATAAAGATTTCATACTCTAACTGATGAATCTCAATATCGGACCAAATGTCATGGAACATCTCATCGAGTCCTTCTCCAGCCATGCCGCCAATTTGTTCAGCGAATGTCTCCATATCAGCACCTTCGCCTTTTAAACGAATGACATAATGACCGTCTGTTTCTTCTAGGCTTAGTTCTGAAATGTGATCTTTAAATGGCTTTATTTGTTCTTCAGGACTTAATTGTGCATCTGTTAAGCTTAAGAATTCATCCATTAATGATTCAGGGAATTTTGCCCACTCTCCTACGAAAGGATCCTCAATGAAAAAGCCGTCTTCCTCAGAGAAGTAAGAGTCATATTCGAATGACATATCCATTCCCATCCCCATGTCACCGAGATCTAGACTTGTTTTCTGAAAGAATGTTAATGGCTCTAAAAGTAAATCCATTTCGATCATTGTATCAAAATCCATTGCTTCGTTTTCATCAATGACCATACTTTGTGTTGAATCCATATTCATAGAATAGCTTGTTAAGCCTTCCATTGCTTCAATAGAGTCATTCAATACACTTTCGACATCATTTACTGTTTCTTCATCATTACATGCTGCCAAGAACATTGTCGTGGCTGCAGCAACTAGCATTACACTTTTTTTCATGTGTTTACCTCCAAGATTCATTTAGCTTTATTTAAGTCCCATTTAAATTTACGTTACCATTGGAGAAAAGTTTCGTGAAAATTAGTTTCATATTTTCAAAGACGTTTCCTTCAAAGGGAGTACTTAATCCCTTTCATATGTTCGAATGCCTTTTAATCGTTCATATGACCAATAGTAACTAAACCGTGGATCGACGATTGATACGCCTTCATCTTTTCGAACGACAAGTAATTGTCCATCTCCTAAGTGAAGAGCTGGTAGTATATAACCTTTGTCTGATTCAAAGAAAAAAATATCTCCTGTTTGTTCTTCGCCAAGCTTTACAGGGGCACCATATTTCCACTGTTTTTTTGCAGTACGAGGGAAATTACGGTCATGTTGTTTCATGATGTAGTACGTAAGTCCAGAATAGTTAAATCCTTGATCTGGTTTTTCCCCATTTTTCGTGTATGGCAGGTTCAGTAGTGTTGAGGCCGTACCAATGATAGGGTCGTTTACATTCAGCTGTATATGATCGAATCGCTTCACGCCCGTAAAATGTTTCATCCATGCGTCACCTAAATAGGAGATGGTTGTTTCTCCTTCTTCAGCGCTAGCATGGATAAAATAGTTGTCACCTAAGTAAATACCGGTGTGGGAAATCCCTTCTTGCCATGTACCAGAAAAATAAAGAACATCCCCTGGTTTAGCGTCGTCTAAAGGTATTTCTTTCCCTACTTTCCATTGCTGGTAAGTTATGCGAGGCAGATGAACATTCAATTCTTCAAAGGCATGTTGCACTAAAAAAGAGCAATCAAATGCGGCTAAGGTGTCCCCAGTTAAAAGATATGGACGATGGAGCATGCGCAATGCTTCTCTTATTGCTGGATGGTCATGGTTTTTATAAGTGGAAGGAGAAAGCCTCTTTTTTTCCTCTTCAGATAACCTTCTTGCTTCAAGGAACCTCTTTTTGTATGAGTTATTTCTAGTGAGGCTCCTAAGCTCAACACCATGGCGAGTGGCAACAATGAACTCGTCATTATTTAAATAAACAGCCGAGAATAACCCTTTCTCTCCTTTGAAAAACAGTAAGTCGCCTTCTTGTAACTCCTGAGTGGAAACGTGCTCCCCAAGCTCGCGCTGCAGTTCAACACGTCTAGAAAGCAGCACTCCTTCAACTTCACGGAACAAATATTGAACAAGCGTTCCTGAAGAGAAACCTTCTTTCGGTGTTGTTCCATTTAGTTTAAATGGGCTGTCGAGCACTTTTTGGGCATGGTGATGATAAGAGTGGTCTTCGATCGAGAGAAAAGCGTCATTCGTTTCGTCATAGACAATGTTTATAGCTTCGTATGCTGGCATAAATAAAAGGAAAAGTGCAAAAACTGCTATTATTGTTCGCATCGTTATACCTTCCTCATTCGTACGGTAAATGGGAGCTAAAATGCCAATTACTATCCATTTTACCGATATAGTAAGTAAAAAGAAAGAATCCTTTAGACTTATTTTTTATCATTCGTTAGAAGAATATGTCCTAAATGTTCACAAAATTGTTGGGGACCAGGTCCCCAACAATTTTGTGAACATTTATTTGTGAAGAAGGTGAAACGATAATAGAAGGAATACGTAAATATAAGTGTTACAGCTAATGATATAGAAAAAGCTTTTTCTATGAAAGGAGAAAACGATGAACGAAGGATTCTTAGAAGAATTAGCAAATGTGCCGTGGGGGCTACTTGCACCGATTCTTGTTATTCAACTTATTTTAGCAGCAGTAGCACTTGTTGATTGTTTTAAACATAACAATACGCGTGGCCCCCAATGGGTGTGGATTTTAATTATTGTTTTTATCAACCTCCTAGGACCTATTCTGTACTTTATTTTCGGGAGGAGAAATGACTAATGAGTTTAATTGAGACTCACCAATTATCAAAGTCGTTTAAAGGAACAACAGCTGTTGAAAATATGAACCTTACAATAAAAGAAGGGGTTTGTACTGCGCTATTAGGGCCAAATGGAGCGGGAAAATCAACGACATTAAACATGCTAACGGGTCTTATGCAACCAACAGAAGGAGCCATTACGTTTGATCCTCGCTACCAAGGGGATCGACGCAAGTATATAGGCTATTTACCACAATACCCAAAGTTTTACGGCTGGATGACGGGTGAAGAATACTTAATGTATTCAGGGCAACTTGGTGGGAAGTCAAAGGAAGAAACGAAGAGAAAAAGTGAAGAATTGTTAGCACTTGTTGGACTAGAAGACGCGAAGAAAAAGAGAATTCAAGGATACTCAGGTGGTATGAAACAAAGGTTAGGAATCGCTCAAGCACTCGTACATGATCCGAAACTCGTTATTCTTGATGAACCAGTTTCAGCCTTAGATCCTATTGGCCGAAGAGAAGTTCTTGATTTAATGAAAAAGTTAAAAAAGAAAACATCGATTCTTTTTTCAACACATGTGTTACATGATGCTGAAGAAGTATGTGAAGAGATTTTCATTATGAAAAAAGGAAAAGTCATCGTTGATGGGGGCCTTCATACTTTACAATCTGAACATCAACAGCCGACTTTTTATATTGAAACGGAAGAGCCACTTCGGAAGTGGTCATATTCTATTGAGAATGCAGATTGGGTTAGGCATATAAACGTGGACGAGCGCAAAGCAACAATAACAGTTGATGAAATTGACCGAGCGAGAACGCTCCTTTTATCTGATGAGAAACTTCAGCAATTAAAGATTGTTAAATTTGAAGTTGTTAAAACAACATTAGAGGACTTGTTTATGAGGGTGACAAAATCATGAATCAGTGGATGACATTGTTTAAAAAAGAAATCAAAGAATCGGTACGAAATTTTAAGTGGGTTTGGATCCCACTAGTTTTCCTATTATTAGGCATCATGCAGCCAGTTACCTCATATTTTTTACCAGATATTCTTGAAAACTTTGGTGGACTTCCTGATGGAGCAGTTATTAATATCCCTCTTCCAACGGGACCACAAGTATTAGCAGAAACGTTAGGGCAGTTTAGCCAAATCGGTCTACTTGTACTTGTTTTAGCATTTATGGGGACGGTTGCTTCAGAGCGAAATAATGGCAGCATTATTATGGTCCTTGTGAAGCCAGTTTCGTATGTTTCATATTTAACAGCTAAATGGGCACACATGACTCTTCTTGCGTTAAGCTCATTTATCGTTGGGTTTGGATTATCTGTGTATTATACGTTTTTGTTAATTGAGCCGGTAGCAGCTTCGGATGTTATAAAGGGTATGCTCATTTACAGTTTATGGATCCTCTTTATTGTAACGCTTGTTCTTTGTTTAAGTGCTTTATTAAAAAGTACCGCAGCAACTGCATTTATTAGTATCGGTGTCACAATTGTTCTCAATTTGTTAAGTAGCTTTGTTCCAGACTTGATGAGGTGGTCGCCAGGTATGCTTATGGATCATACTCAACTGATGTTTCATACAGGTGGCGTAGGAGAGTTTTTTTTACTAAGCATTTTGGTCACGGTTTTAATCATAATCACCATGATGACATTCACATGTTACGTCTTTCAACGAAAAGAAATGGCCATCCATACGACATAAAATTGTCAGGGACCAGGTCCTTGACAATTTTGTGAACAAGAAGGTTAAGGGTCATCATTTCAGTTTTTTAAACATATTTATATAAAAAGTATCCTGATATTTTAAATGTTAAAAAATTTTGTCTATTTGGAAAACTCTCATTTTAGAGGTTGTTACATGATATTTTTTTTGATATAAATAAAGTATGAAATCGCTTTCTGAATAATGGGGATATAAAAAAGAGAAATAGAATGAAAGCATTTCTAAAATTCTACTGACGTGAAGAAGTGAATGAGGGGAGGTTCATTACTCACAATCTTTATGGGGAGCACCACAAAATACTCTAGCCATCATTTTTTCCACATTACACTTTTTATAAGAACCAAGTGATCAATTTGTTTTTTAAAAAAAGTCATTTATTTTTTATCTTACTACGTGAATTATTGAACAAAAACAAGTGCATATGTATTAGTGAATACTTTCACAAATAAAGTGCGTTGTCATTTTTCACGTACGACAAATTTCATAGTTTCATGAATTCAGTGAAAGAGGGTGGGGGAACAAAATGAATATTCTCGTATGTATTAAGCAAGTGCCTGATACAAAGATCATTAAAGTCAACCCGAAGACAAATACGCTGGATCGCTCAAGTGCACCAGCTATATTGAATCCATATGATGCTCACGCTGTTGAGGAAGCGGTAAGACTTAAGGAAATTCATGGTGGCAAAGTGACTGTTCTTTCGATGGGTCCACCGCAAGCAAAGGAAGCGATTAAAAAGTGTGTGGAAATTGGTGCAGATGAAGGTTACTTGATTTCAGATCGACGTTTTGCTGGTGCGGATACGTTAGCGACAAGTTATGCGTTATTTAAAGCGATTGAAAAGTTGATGAAGTTAGAAGGCATTGACTTAGTGTTATGTGGAAAACATGCAATTGACGGGGATACCGGGCAAGTTGGACCTGGGATTGCAAGACGAATGGTCATTCCGCCTCTTACAAATGTCATCAAAGTAGAAGAGGTCGACCTAACTGGTCAAAAAATAGTCGTTCGTAGAAAAATAGAAGATGGATATGAGCAAATTCAATCGACATTACCGTGTCTATTAACGATAGAAAAAGAAATAAATGAGGTTGCTTACTCACCGTTACCAAATATGCTTCGTGCAGCGCGGTATTCGCCAATTGTTTGGACCGTCGATGACTTAGATGATGTTGACATTAAACAGCTTGGATTAAAAGGTTCACCGACAATTGTAGGGAAGATGTGGCCTCCAGAGAAAAGTGACGGAGCAGAAATGATCGCTGGGAATGCAAAAGAGCAAACAAAAGAAGTGTTAAATATTTTACTTGAGAAAAGAGAGCTCTTTGAAGTGAAAGGCGGTGGGAAGTAATGATGAATCTTGATGAGTACAGAGGCGTCTGGGTATTTATTGAACAGAGAGATGGGAAACTTGTCGATGTTGGCTTAGAGCTTTTAGGAGCAGGTCGTGACCTTGCAGACAAGTTGGAAGTTGAGCTTTGCGGTGTCTTATTAGGGAATGGTGTAAAAGACTTATCATCAACATTGTTTGAACATGGTGCAGACAAAGTTTATGTCATCGATGACCCAGTTGTTGAACAATACCGAACAGAAACGTATATGAAAGCAGTTGGTGATCTCGTTCGAAAATATAAACCGGAAATTTTTCTATATGGGGCTACTGCAAACGGGAAGGATTTAGCAAGTGCGGTAGCAACAGAAGTTATGAGTGGTCTTACAGCTGATACGACGCTTCTAGATGTAAACGTAGAAAAACGCCTATTCGAAGCAAGCAGACCAGCTTTTGGTGGTAACATTATGGCGACGATCCTTTGTAAAAAACACCGCCCGCAGATGGCGACAGTTCGACCGAAGGTCATCGCAAAACCAGAGCCTCAGCCAGGTAGAACAGGTGAGGTGATCGAAGAAACGATTACACTCAAAGAAGAGGACTTAAGAACGAAAGTGTTAAATATCGTCCGCAATGCGAAAAAAGCGGTGAATTTAGAAGAGGCAGATGTCATCGTAGCAGCCGGTAAAGGAGTCAAAGATGAAAAAGGCTTCCAAATGGTTAAAGAATTAGCAGAGGTACTTAATGCGACAGTCGGCGCTAGCAGAGATGTTGTTGAAGCGGGACTTTGTAAACATGAGCATCAAGTAGGGCAGACAGGTGCGACAGTGACACCAAAAATCTACATCGCGATTGGAATTTCAGGAGCGGTACAACACGTTGTTGGAATGCAAAACTCGGAACTAATTATTGCGATCAATAATGACCCGGATGCCGCGATATTCAATGCAGCTCACCACGGAGTTGTCGCAGATGCTTTTGAAATCGTCCCAATGTTAACGGAAGAATTCCGTAAAGCGTTACAGAGTGAATCCGAAGCTGGAGGTGTTACGAGTCATGCCTGAAAAATTTGACGTGATCGTTGTTGGAGCTGGACCTGCTGGAACTAGTTGTGCATATACTTGTGCAAAAAATGGTTTAAAAGTGTTATTAATTGAACGAGGAGAATATCCTGGTGCCAAAAACGTCATGGGTGGAATATTATATAGAAAACAGATGGAAGAAATTATTCCTGAGTTTTGGAAAGAAGCTCCGCTTGAGCGTCCGGTTGTTGAACAACGTTTTTGGTTTTTAGATAAAGAATCGATGGTAACAACAAGTTATAAAGGATTGGAATGGGGCAAAGAACCTTTTAATAACTTTACCGTTTTAAGAGCAAAATTCGATAAATGGTTTGCATCAAAAGCGGTTGAACAAGGGGCGGTTTTAATTAATGAGACAGTGGTAACAGAATGTCTTGTAGAAGAAGATCGTGTCGTAGGGGTTCGTACTGACCGCCCAGATGGAGATATTTACGCTGATGTCGTTGTGTTAGCAGACGGTGTTAACTCCTTGCTTGCGAAAAAACTAGGATTTCATAATGAATGGAAACCAGATGAAGTTGCATTAACAGTAATGGAAGTATTAAAGCTTCCGAAAAAAACCATTAATGAACGCTTTAATGTGAACGACGATGAAGGGGTCTCTGTTGAGATTTTTGGAGATTCTACAAAAGGATCGCTAGGAACCGCATTTTTATATACAAACAAAGATAGTCTAAACATTGGTGTGGGAACAACTTTGTCAGCGATGATTAAGAAAAAGATGAAACCTTATGATTTGCTTGAGTATGTGAAAAACCATCCGATGATCAAGCCTTATATTAAAGACAGTGAGACACAAGAATATTTAGCTCATTTAATCCCAGAAGGTGGCTATAAAGCGATTCCGAAGCTTGTCGGAAATGGCGTTATTGTAGCAGGTGATGCGGCACAACTTGTCAATGCGATCCACCGCGAAGGTTCGAATATGGCGATGTCTTCAGGAAAAATGGCAGCAGAAACAATTTTACAAGCGAAAGAACTAGGTGATTTCACCGAAAGAACATTAGATTCTTATCGTACTGACTTATATGACAGCTTTATCGGTAAAGATTTGAAGAAATATAAAGATGTGACACACACATTTGAAGAAAACCCTCAATATTTTGAAGAGTATGTACCACTAATGAACCAAGCGATGAACTCGTTCTTTACTGTAGATGGGACGCCAAAGCGGGAAAAACAGAAGAAGATTATTGAAAAGTTCACTGCTGGTAAAGGGAAGGTTGGCGTAGCGAAAGACCTATATCGCGCATGGAGGGTGATGAAATAATGGCAACAACTGTTGAAGAAAAACAGTACCTCGTCCGTTTTAATTGTGACACGAAATCTCACTTAGAGATTAGAAGTCATGACGTATGTAAAGATCAATGTCCAGATAAGGACTGTACGATTTTTTGTCCAGCAGAAGTGTATAAGTGGGAAGTAGATCGAATGTTTGTCGGCTTTGAAGGTTGTCATGAATGTGGTAGCTGTAGAATCGGATGCCCATTTGATAATATTAAATGGGAGTATCCAAAAGGTGGTCACGGGATCGTTTTCCGCTTGGCATAAAAAGAAATTGGCTAATCTCCAATCGTCAATGGCGATCGGCTAAAGTGTAGTTTTTATAATCATATGTGGTAGAAATCATTAACGATAAAAAAAAAGCCCTTGAGGAACATGTCCTTAAGGGGGTTTGGAAAAAAGTGTGGAAGATATGGCAAAGTTATAAACTTTAACACTATCGTTATAGGAATTATATCCGAATTTTCAAAGATAGTAAATAGATATAGTAAAAGATAGAAAATTCTGACATGTGATAATGGTGTGGGTCTTATATAGACTCACACCATTCATATTTTATTTTTTCTAAATCAAGCTTATCAGAAGTAGTGATGTCTGCTTTTAAGACATGTTCCATTAAGTCAAGGGCTTTAATATTGTCGTCTGGGTTATTCGAGGCGACACAGTCATTTGGGGTATATAAATTGAACCCACGCATATAAGCATCATTCGCTGTAAATTGGACACACATATTCCCTGCTACCCCAGTAATAATGAGTGTCTTTACATTTAAATATTCGAGTAAAAGCTCTAACGGCGTTTGGAAAAACGCAGAAAACTGTGGTTTTAAGACAAAGTAATCATCTTCTGCAGGCTCGATTAATTCCACTAAGTCTTTTCCACGACTATCTTCTCTTTTGCAGTGTTCCACTAACTTCTCAAAGTCAGACTGCCATCTTCCGTAGTTATCATTTATGTATAAAACTGGAATATTCAGCGCTTTTGCCCGCTTTTTTAGTTTGGCAATTTTTTGTGTCATTGGTTTTGCATATCGATATAACTTTTCACCATCGTCAAAGCTATAATCGTTAATGACATCAATTAGTAATAAAGCGACATGTTGATATTCAACAACATGAGGGTTTTTATTTTCATTCATGGGGAACACATCTCCTTATGCCTTGAAAAATTTTGTAATGGAATAAATGTTACATCGTTGAAATTGCACAAATCGACTCTAGAATATTCTTGCTCGTTTGTGTAAAATACACGTTAAACTAAAAAAAAGTGAATCACGATAAGTGTTCCCGATAAGAGGAATATCAAACTTGAGGAGTGTTTTTATGACGGAGAAAGAAAAAGAATTACTACATTTATTAGAGAAAGAAGGCCGCTTACCGGTTGAAAAATTAAGCAAAATGCTAGCCTTATCGGTAGAAGAAGTTACAACGATGATGAATTCATTGGAAAAGAAAAAAGTAATCGCAGGTTATTCGGCAATTGTTGATTGGGAGAAGGTTAACCCGAACGAAAGTGTAACAGCGATGATCGATGTAAAAGTGACACCGAAAAGAGGAGTTGGCTTTGACGGAGTGGCAGAAAGAATTTACAAGTTTAAAGAAGTAAAAGCCTTGTACTTAATGTCCGGTACATATGATTTGTCTGTAGTCATTGAAGCAGAGACAATGTCTGAAATTGCAAGGTTCGTTTCTGAAAAGCTTTCAACACTTGATTCAGTATTATCAACAACAACCCATTTTCAATTAAAAAAATATAAACATGACGGCGTTATTTTTGAAGAAAATGAAACAGATCAACGGATCGTTGTCTCGCCATGACTGTCTCAAATAAAGCTCATCAACCAAAATTATCACAAGTCGTTAAAAAGATTCAGCCTTCAGGAATTCGGCGTTTCTTTGATTTAGCTTCAACGATGGATAATGTCATATCATTAGGAGTTGGGGAACCTGATTTTTCAACACCGTGGAACGTGACAGAAGCAAGTATTTCCTCACTAGAAAGAGGGCATACCTCTTATACAGCAAATGCTGGAATGATTGAACTTCGTGAAGCAATTGCGGATTATTTAACTGAACGTTTTCATACCCATTACAATCCAGAAAGTGAAATCGTTGTAACCGTTGGAGCCAGTGAAGGGATCGATTTAGCCATTCGTTCAACGATAGACCCTGGGGATGAAGTATTGATTGTTGAACCATGTTTTGTTTCTTATGCCCCAGTCGTAACTTTAGCAGGAGGGAATCCTATTCCTGTTCCGACAAAAATTGAAGACGATTTTAAAGTATTGCCTGAAGAAATTGAAAAACGAGTGACGTCAAAAACAAAAGGCATATTGATTTCTTATCCGAATAACCCAACAGGAGCAACGATGAACAAGGCTGAGTTAGAATCTGTAGCCAGTGTTGTAAAAAAGCATGATTTAGTCGTTTATTCTGACGAAATTTATGCTGAGCTCACATATGATGATGAACATATCAGCATCCCTGCTCTTGAAGGTATGCGGGATCGAACGATTTTAATCTCAGGGTTTTCTAAATCTTTTGCGATGACAGGGTGGAGAGTTGGCTTTGTGACAGCCCCAGAGTTATACGCAAAAGAAATGCTGAAAATTCATCAATTTTCGATGATGTGCGCTTCAACGATGGCACAGCATGCCGCATTGGAAGCCTTATTGCACGGGAGAGATGAAATGAATGAGATGATTGTAAGTTACAGGCAGCGACGAAACTTTTTTGTTCAATCATTGAGTGAAATAGGTTTGGAGTGCCCTATGCCAGGAGGAGCTTTTTACGCATTCCCATCGATAAAAGAGACGGGGTTAACTTCCGAACAATTTGCAGAAAAACTCTTATTAGAAAAACAAGTCGCAGCTGTACCTGGAGATGTATTCGGTGCAGGTGGAGCAGGACATCTTCGCTGTTCCTATGCGACATCAATGAGTCAATTAGAGGAAGCCATCGATAGGATCAGTCAGCTGTTAACTGACATGAAAAAACGATAACCGTCAACGTGGATAAAAGAAAAAAGCAAAGTGTCGCTAAAAATGCTCCACTTTGCCGAAAGGGGGAATACTAGGTTGTATACAAACATAGTATTGCCCTTTTTTATTGTCTTATACATTCAAATAAAACGAAGTAAAGATGAAGAAGTAAACAAAAATTTCCAGGTGCCTGGCACCTGGAAATTTTGGGATTTAAAACAAATCGAATGCTCCAAGAACGTGTAAGAATACGATGATAATCGCAATAGGAGTCACATATTTTATAAGAATGTACCAAATATCAAACATGACTCGCTTTAATGATGAACCCCTTCTCATTTCTTCATAAAGCGCATCTTTTTTTAACTTTAGCGGTGTGAAAATTGCAATAAGTAGTGCGCCTAGTGGAAGCATGACATTACTGACGAGAAAGTCCATTAGATCAAAAAATGAATGACCGAAAAAGCTTACACCACTCATAACACCGAAGGATAGCGCTGATGGAATCCCCATAATAAAAATAAGAATACCAGCTACCCATGTCGCTTTTTTTCGTTTCGCTGCATCATTTTTCGTAATCGATGCAACAACCATCTCTAACAGTGAAAAGGCGGATGTTAATGTTGCAAACAGTAATAACGACATAAATAAAATGAAAAAGATATTTCCTAGTGGAATACTACTAAATACAGCTGGTAACACGATAAAAATAAGCGGTGGACCTTCAGCAGGTTCTAATCCAAAGGAGAAGACGGCTGGAAAAATCGCTAATCCTGCTAACAAAGAAATAAAAATCGTTAAACTTACGATTGAAACCGCAGATTTCGGTAAGCTTTCTCCAGATTTTAAATAGGAGCTATATGTGACCATAATGGAGACCCCAAGACTAAGTGCGAAAAATGCTTGACCGAGTGCGAAAAGAATTGTTTCTCCAGTAATTGAAGAAAAGTCGGGCATGAGGAAGAACTGAATTCCTTCACTAGCTCCTTCTAATGTGACAGACCGAATCACAATAATTAAAAATAAAATAAATAAGGCCGGCATCATGATTTTAGAAAAACGTTCAATCCCCTTTTGAACACCACCTTGAACGACAAGGATTGTCATGAGAAGGAAAATGAAATGTGCAAAGACGACTAAAAAAGGGTTACTTATCGTTTCTTCAAACATTTGCCCAAATTGATTAACTTCTAGTCCTTGAACCCCTTGGGTAAAGGAACGAGCTAAATAAATAACGATCCATCCACCGACAACACTATAAAAAGAAAGCAAAAGAAATGACGTACCTACCCCTAATTTTCCGATCCAGTGCCAAAAGCTTCCTGGAGCAATTGTTCGGTAAGCAGAAACTGCTTCTTTTTGTGTATGACGACCAATTGTAAACTCAGCGAGTAACAGTGGTAGGCCTAAGAAGATTGTAAATAATAAAAATATTAGAAAGAAAGCACCGCCACCACTGGTTCCTGCGACATATGGAAGTTTCCATATTGCACCTAAGCCAATAGCTGAGCCAGCTGCAGCCAATATAAAGCCGAGCTTGGATGTCCATTGTTCTTGTTGTTTTTGTCCCAAAATTTTTCCCTCCTTAAATGAATGATTTTTATATGTAATTCACTACTATAAAGCGTTGCATTATCAATGTCAACGGTGTTTGATCAAAAGGTGGAGAAACACGTAATGAATATCTGTAAGATAGAATTGGATAAAATATAAGTGGTTTTTGTCACAGTGACAAACATATGATATAATAGACGAGTTAAAAAATATTTAGGAGTTGTTTTCATGTCAAGTCAATATGAAGTAGGTAGTGTCGTTGAAGGTAAAGTGACTGGTATTAAGCCGTTTGGTGCATTTGTTGCGTTAGACAATAATAAGCAAGGTCTTGTTCATATTTCTCATATCGCTCACGGTTTCGTGAAGGATATTAATGAACATCTTTCTGTTGGTGATGAAGTGAAAGTGAAGGTTCTTTCTGTAGATGAAGAGTCAGGAAAAATTTCACTTTCGATTCGTGAGACACAGCCAAAGCCTGAAAGCGAAGAGCGCAAACCACGTCAAGATCGTCCAAAGCGTCAAGGTGGCGGTGGCGGTGGCAAACGCCAAGAGCAACAACAAGCTCAAGGTTTTAACACACTTGAAGAGAAATTAAAAGGTTGGTTAAAACAGTCTAACGAGATCCAACAAGATCTTAACAAACGCATCAAAAAATAAGCGACTTCAGTCCAAATACTGAAACGACAAAGAGGCAGCTCGTATGTGAGCTACCTCTTTCTTTTTTTCAGTTCGAATGGAAGCATTCGAATGGTTTCATCTAAACTGAAAGAGTGATTACAACATCATCTTACCTCTGTGGTTCTGGACTTCTCTCTAGTTCTTCATCTGGTTTAAATAAGATGGAGATACAATATAACCCTGCCAATCCTACAAGGGCATAGATGAAGCGGGAAAATCCAGCAGCTTGACCACCGAAAATCGCAGCGACAAGATCAAAACGGAAGAAACCAATCAATCCCCAGTTTACCGCTCCGATAATCGCAAGTACAAGGGCTGTTCGTTGTATACCGCTCATGCACTCCTCACCTCCTTATAAGGGGTAAAATCATAATACAGAAGCAAAAACAAGCTCCTGATTTTAGAATGATATTTCTATGCAATCTTTATGCATGTTTTAGAAAAAACTTTTTTATCAACGAATAAATGCAAAGATCCTGGTTTGTATTACCAATTAATACCAGGTGCCTGGAACCTGGTATTAATTGGTAATGATTGTGGTGCTTAAAAAGTGGTTTCATTGTGATTGTTTGTGCCTAACTTTTGATTTTTCTTGAACGTCTGCGAGATAATACTAATGAAGAAGAAAAAATGACAAGGGGGAGTTCTATTTATGGATAACTTTATTTATCAAAATCCAACACGACTGATTTTTGGTCAAGGACAAGTGAAAGAGCAATTAGTTGAACAGTTAAAACCTTACGGAAAAAAGGTGCTTCTTGTTTATGGTGGAGGCAGTATTAAAAGAAACGGGCTTTATGAAGAAGTCATACAGTTACTGAATGATGGTGGGTTTCAAGTAAGTGAATTACCTGGTGTAGAACCAAATCCTCGCCTTTCAACCGTACATAAAGGAGTAGACATTTGTAAAACAGAAGAAATTGATGTACTTCTTGCAGTTGGTGGAGGTAGCGTGATTGATTGCACGAAGGCAATTGCAGCAGGTGCAACATTCGATGGTGATGCATGGGATTTAGTAACGAAGAAGGCAATCCCTAAAGAGGCTCTTCCATTTGGAACGATTTTAACATTAGCAGCGACAGGTTCAGAAATGAACGCAGGATCTGTTATTACAAATTGGGAAACGCACGAGAAGTATGGATGGGGAAGCCCACATGTTTTTCCTAAATTCTCTATCTTGGATCCGAAAAATACAGTAACCGTACCGAAAGATCATACGGCTTATGGCGTCGTCGATATGATGTCTCACGTTTTCGAACAATATTTCCACCAACAAACGAACACACCACTTCAAGAGCACATGTGTGAAGCAGTATTAAAAACAGTGATTGAAGCAGGTCCGAAACTAATGGAAAACTTAGAAGATATAGAGCTTCGTGAAACGATTCTTTACTCTGGAACGATTGCTTTAAACGGAACATTACAAATGGGAACAAGAGGAGATTGGGCTTCTCATAACATTGAGCATGCGGTGTCTGCGGTGTATGATATTCCACACGCAGGTGGCTTAGCGATTCTCTTCCCGCAGTGGATGCGTCACCATAAAGAATTAGGTGAACGTAAGCTCGTTAACTTAGCTACTCGTGTTTGGGGAGTTGAGCCTGAAGGTAAGTCAAATCAGGAAGTAGCAGAAGAAGGGATTCAGCGTCTTGAACAGTTCTGGTCTAGCTTAGGTGCCCCGAGCCGTCTCGCTGATTACGATATTGATGACAGTCAATTAGACACAATGGCAGATAAAGCGATGGCAAATGGGGAATTCGGAAACTTTAATAAGTTAAAAAAAGAGGATGTTCTTTCCATTCTAAAGGCATCATTATAAGGAATAAAATGGCCTTTGACTTGGTTAACACCAATTCAAGGGCTTTTTTTTGCAAAATGGAGGGAAGTAATAAATTAATGCTCTTGCGAAGTGAAAAAACGAGTAAGTAACCAATCCATATGTTGAGGTATAATCACCATCTTTCTACAAAAAATGAAGGTAATAAAAATGTCACAATTGAATGCGTTTACATTGTCTTGAATGCTTGATTATTGGTTTCGGTTTTAATAAAGTGAAAGATGATAGTAATTCGTTTACACTTTAAACTTCTTTAATTTGTTAATAACGAATATAAGAAAAGCATTAAGTTTTCACCAAAAACTTAGTGTTTCTAAAAATGGAGGAGATGAACTGATGACTAAAACGTTATCATTTGATTATTCAAAGGCATCAAGTTTTGTATCACAACACGAAATCGACTATATGCAAGATGCAGTAACAGCTGCACATGAGGCTTTACATAACGGTAGTGGAGCAGGAAGTGACTTTTTAGGGTGGATTGATTTACCTGTAAATTATGACAAAGAAGAGTTCTCCCGTATCCAAAAATCAGCTGAAAAAATTAAATCTGATTCTGATGTACTTCTTGTTATTGGAATTGGTGGATCGTACTTAGGTGCGCGTGCTGCAATTGAGGCACTACAACATTCTTTTTATAATGAGTTGAACAAAGACGATCGTAAAGCGCCACAAATTTATTTTGTCGGTCAAAATATCAGCTCAACTTATTTAAAACATTTACTTCAAGTGATTGAAGGTAAAGATGTATCGGTTAATGTCATTTCAAAGTCTGGTACAACAACAGAGCCAGCGATTGCTTTCCGTATTTTCCGCGAATATGTTGAGAAAAAATATGGTGTTGAAGAAGCGCGTAAACGAATTTATGCAACAACTGATAAAGCAAAAGGTGCATTAAAGCAACTTGCAACCGATGAAGGGTATGAGTCCTTCGTTATTCCAGATGATGTAGGTGGACGTTTCTCGGTCTTGACTGCAGTAGGGTTACTACCGATTGCTGCTACAGGACTTGATATTGAAGCGATGATGAATGGTGCTGCTGATGCACGCGAAGAATATAGTGGTGCAGACCTTACAAAAAACGAAGCATATCAATATGCGGCTGTCCGAAATGCGCTATATAACAAGGGGAAAACAGTTGAGCTTATGGTCAACTATGAGCCAGCGCTTCACTACGTTTCAGAATGGTGGAAACAATTATACGGTGAGAGTGAAGGAAAAGACCAAAAAGGAATTTTCCCTGCAGCAGCTGACTTCTCAACGGACCTTCATTCATTAGGCCAGTACGTTCAAGATGGACGTCGCGACTTATTTGAAACAGTTCTTAATGTAGAGTCTGTCAAAGAACAAGTAAACATTGAAGAAGCAGAGAATAACTTAGATAACTTAAACTACTTAGCAGGACAAACGATGGAATTCGTAAACCAAAAAGCATATGAAGGCACGATGCTTGCTCACTTAGACGGAGGGGTACCAAATTTAATCGTAAACATTCCTGAGCTAGATGAATACAACTTCGGTTACTTAGTGTACTTCTTTGAAAAAGCTTGTGCGATCAGTGGTTATTTACTAGGGGTAAACCCATTCGACCAGCCAGGTGTAGAAGCGTATAAGAAAAACATGTTTGCACTTCTTGGAAAACCAGGGTTTGAAGAGCAGAAAGCAGAGTTAGAAAAACGATTAAATCAATAATAATCACGAAAAAGACATCCTGGCTCAGGGTGTCTTTTTTCTTAGGTTGGAGAAGTCGTAATAAGTTAAATTATAATAATTTTAACTAACGGAGAAAGCGCAATTTTCACGGATAAAACGAATTTTTGACGGATAAAACGATTTTTTCACTGATAAATTGATTTTTTGACGGATAAAACGAATTTCTCACGGACAAAACGAATTTTTCACGGACAAATTGATTTTTTCACGGACAAAAGCTAATAGACCTTTAACAAAACCTCAGGTCACGTCTGAACATAGATTTTTCTTTTTCGGATATGCTAACAAATAAATGAAACGGAGGGATCTCAATGATTGAAGTACCATCACAAATCGAAAACAATGAATATAAACTGATTGATTTAGAGAAAAAGTTAAAGCCGTTAGGTTATGTCATCGGTGGCGGCTGGGAATACGATCACGGTTACTTCGATTATAAAGTGGGTGAAGGTGAGAGGTACTTGTACGTGCGCTTACCTTTTACTGCTGTTGATGGTGAACAACTTGATACGAAAGGTGTTCATGTCCGTTTAGGGCGACCATTTTTGTTAGCACATAAATATCAAGATGGATTAGATGACCACGTTCATGATCCAAGTCCATGGGTGAATCAGTTTTCTGAACCAGAAGATAAAGACGCATCTTTCCCTCCAGAAATGGTGAATACAGGGCGAGAATACGTCCAAGAACTAGAACAAGTGATTATAAACGACATGGAAATCTCCCCATAAGAACATTAATGCTCATATGATCGAATAAAAAAGATTAGCTTATCTCCCTTTAATAATGTTGATGATTTTTGGGGATGAAGAATCGTCTCACCATCTCTAAAAATACCTAATAAAAAACAATCTTCATTTTGCAGTTCATGAATGGCATCTGCAAAGCATGCATCTATGAGCCCAGGCGGAAGCTGTGAGAACTGCAATTGATTTTGTTTTTTATGTTGCAGCATTTCAGAGACAACATCTGTCATGCCATGATTAGCGATCCCGTTTGTCATGAGCAGGCTAACTTGTTTAGAACTTTCGATCACTTCATCTGCTCCAGCTCTATCAATATTTTTTTGCTGGTCACTTGTCAAAAGTTCAACGATTGAATAGATACTGGAGTTCATTCCTTTCGCTGTTAGTAGTGTGACAACAGTGTTCATATCAGCCGTTTTTTCTTCAATATGTGAATTGGCAGTGATAATAATTGTGTGTGCTTCTTTAATGTTTGCTCGTTTGAAAGTTTCATCGACCATTGGTGATCCTTTTACAAAGTTTAACCGTTGAAAGTTTTTTGGGATTTCATGCAATGTGGCATCGACTAATACAAACTCTGACTTAGGGTAAATATTGACTAAATGCTTAAGTAGTTGCTTACTTCGCTCATTCCACCCAACGATAATAAAATGCCCTGAACGATGAAAACTAAGTCTTCCTTTTTCTCGTTTATCTCTGTTTGAAACGGCTGAGCTTGCTAGTTCCGTAATGAATAGAGAGAAAAGTGTAATGCCAGAAATGATAAGGACTACGCCTAATATACGCCCAATGACTCCTTGTGGAACAAAGTCACCGTAACCGACTGTTGAGATTGTGACGATCGACCACCAGAGGCCATCAAAAACAGTCGGGAAAGCATCAGGTTCTAATAAATGAATGACAACTCCAATGATAAACGTTAAAAAAAAGATGATTGCACTAATACGAAGAATACTTGGCAGTTTAATGCCTGATTCATCCATAAAGTCGGATCGAAACATTCTGCTCCCTCCTTTACCCTTAAACGTACTCCTAACCATTATTGGCAAAACTAGGTGCATTTCATTCGCTTTTTTGATACGATTAATGATGTGAAAGGGGCGAAGGGGATGTTAGGAGCTTTAACATTTGCGATCACGATCTTTATCGGATGGATTATATTTGATGCAGTTAAACATAAAAAAATTATTCAAGAAAATGTCTGGGCAGGACTTGTCGCTGCGATTTTTGCAGGCATCGTATGGTACATATTGTTCGTCATTTTTTAGCGAGAATATAGAAAGAGAAGAAGGCAGGTTTTGTGCTGAACAAAAATAAAATGCACTTGATTTGCTCTTTTTTGTACTATCAGAATTTATATAAATCTGGTCGATAGTAACTGCTCCTGCGGTTACTCGTCGCAGCTCGAAGGGATTTCGACGAAGCTGATACTCTGTGCTCCTGCGGTTACTCGTCGCAGGTTATTAAGTAGGCTAATTAAAATGGGGCATTAGTTCAGTGGGAGAACACTTGTCTGGCAGACAAGGGGTCAGCGGTTCAAATCCGCTATGCTCCACCATTACTAGGTGAACGCAACTACGTCGAAAAATCACCAAAGCAAGTGAACATAGTAGTGCCCGAGGTGCACCATTACTAGGTGAACGCAACTACGTCGAAAAATCACCAAAGCAAGCGAACATTGTAGTGCCAGCAGGGTGCACAATAACTAGGTAAACGTCACTACGTCGAAAAAGCAACTTAGCAAGTAAACACTGTAGTGTCCGTAGCGGGCACGCACCATGAATAAGCTAGTAACGACGCGAGTTCTCATCAAATGAGGAGTTGCGTCTTTTTTGTGCACATCTTATCCACCTTTATTCTTTTATTGAGTTACACTCCTTATGAATTCCTCTTTATTTTAGTAAAGCGCAACTGGACCTCAATTGATTTTTTGTAAGTTTGAAGTCGATAATTTTAGCTACATGGCCTGATTTTAAATTGTGAATATTTAAAAAAAACTAAAGGTTCACAGAAATGACAAAAACAAAATTAAATCAAAAACAACCTTGTAAATAGTGAAAAATTGAATTCGCGCCTGTGAAACCCTTCACAAAAAACCTTCAAAAATTGGTAATAAATTCTTCAATATTCCTTCACATTTCACTTAAGGTATTTCAATTTGACTTTAGTAGAATGAGGGTGAATATGGAACGAAGGGAGTGAAGGGGGATGAAAAGGTTAGCGAATGTGTTAAAGAAAAAATCACTGCTCTTTATCTTAGGGGGAATATTTTTAGGTATTGTATTTTCTGTTGGTACTGCCGAGACAATGAAGGCAACAGACTCAGCAGAATTCTGTTCAACGTGTCACCTTATGGATACCGCATATGAATCATTTATGGAGTCTAATCATGCAACACTTTCTTGTAATGACTGCCATGCTCCACGGGATAACATTGTTTCTAAAATGACATTTAAAGCACAAGCTGGATTTAGTCATATGTACATGAATACGATCGGTGCTAATGATGTTCCAGATGTCATACATGCTAAGGCGAAGTCGCAAGAAGTCATCAATGAAAATTGTATCGATTGTCATGAAGCTGGACTTACAAATGTTGAATTTCATGATGTGAAAAATGGCAATTGTATTGATTGTCACCGACAGGTTCCTCATGGAGGCGGTAAGTATAAACCAGATGATTGGTTTGAACCGATGAATGTTGAAGCAAGGAGTTAATCAGAAGCTAGGGGAAAGGGTGAAAAGGGATGGGGATATCAATGAAGAAATTTGTCTTCCTACCTTTATCAGCTTTGTTGATCATTGCTGTTATGGCAGCGTGTGGTGGTCCAGATGACCAAGAAAGCGAAGAGAGAGTAACGACAAATTTATCTCCCGATGAAATTCTTAATAGTGCATTTAAAGATGAGTTTCCGGTTCATTATGAAAGTTACTTAAAAAATATGGAACCAAGTGATGCTCCTACATCTAAGTTTGTAGAGGAGATCGAACCAAATTTACCAATATTATTTCATAATTATGGGTTTATGTTGGAGTACAACAAAACAAGAGGACATACTTACGCATTAGAAGATGCGATGAATATTGCTCGTATTAATGATGACTCAATTGGTTCATGTATGACATGTAAAAGTACGGCTGTTCCTAAATTGTTAGATGAAATGGGAGACGATTATTGGGGAGCGAACTTTAAAGAAGAAATTGTACCGAGAGTGATGGCATACGGAGAAGGTGGAGAAGCAGAAGAATTAGGGGAACACGGACATGTTTCAATTGGTTGTGCCGATTGTCATGACCCTGTAACGATGGATCTGCGAATTACACGACCTTCATTTACAAATGCAATGGATCGTATGGGAGTCGATGTGACAGAGGCTAGTAAAAACGATATGCGAACCTATGTATGTGCACAATGTCACGTAGAATATTATTTTGAGCCAGAAAACCAAAAGGTGACTTTCCCTTGGGACAACGGCTTAAAACCTGAAGATATGTTTGAGTATAAGGAGAACCAAGCGATTGAGCAAGGCTTTGATTATGACTGGGTTCATAGTATTTCAGGTGCTCCAATGATAAAAGCTCAACACCCTGAATTTGAATTATGGAGTTACGGCCCTCACGGGAAAGCTGATGTATCATGTGCAGACTGTCATATGCCTTATGAACGTTCAGATGGTAAAAACAAAATCACCTCTCACCATTGGACGTCTCCAATGGATAATGTTGAACGTTCCTGCCAATCTTGTCATGGTGATAAATCAGTACAAGATTTAGTGGATCGTGTAGATGAGATTCAAGATCGTCATATAGAAGCGATGCACGAAACGCAAGAGCACTCCGTGCGCTCTCACTATTATGTGAATCGAATGATCACTGCAGGAGCACAAGAAGAACGTATTGAGGAAGCGCAACATTATATTAGAAAAGGACAATGGTTCTGGGATATTATTGCTGCAGAAAATTCGGATGGTTTCCATAATCCGCAAGGTGGAGCGGATGCAATGAGAACTTCCTCTGATGCATCGAATAAAGCTATTCAAATCGCTATTGCAGAGTTAACAAGATTAGGCGTTGATTTGGAAGAGCTTGAAAGAGAGATCGAAAAAGTTGTAGATGATGTATACAGTGAAGAGGATCCATTTAAAAAGCATGAACATGCGACCAATGACTTTTTCCCAAATGTTCTAGAGTTAGGGAATTAAAAGAGGTAAGGATGACTCATAAGGGTCATCCTTTTCTTTAGCTTAAAAGTAGTCATGTAACATAAAAGCGTTATCAGGACCTTCTTAAAATAATTCATAAAGTGTATAAACATTTGTCACAAAAACGCCAACACGAATTGTGAGAAATATCACAGTTAAAAGCTAGTATTGATAATAAAGTCAAAGTATACAAAGTTCATATGTAGCGGTATTGAGGGGGAATATTCCATGAGAGATAAAGTGTTCCGTTGGTTTATAATCAGTATTCTTATTTTTTCTCAGTTTTTATTTGTTCCAAAAGGGGTTGAGGCAGGACTAGAGGTAACGAATGATCAGCTTCCATATGAGGAAGTTGGTATTCAAGTAATGCCCGAATATGTAACGCCAGAAAGCTGGGAGTCAGAAGAGCGAGCGATGTTAATCGGTTACCACGGCCTTATAAGGAATGACACAGGTTCAACTTATATTGGGGATTTAAGTGTTGTGGTTCCTGCCAATGAGACGAACTTTTTTGTCGCTTTAATTGGGGAGTATAGTGATGAAGGTGATGTCCAAGACGTAGATTTTGACCTTGATGAAGAAAACGGTTTAGTTACGTGGCAACCGAATCAGCCGATCGATGAGAATGGTACGTACCGTTTTGTTATTGAATATTACTATTCTCCGTTTGTAGAAGGAGACAATCATCATGTTTCTTTTGATTTCTCCACTAATTTTCAAAGGCCTGTAGAGCAAGGTGGAGTCATGTTTATGGTCCCTTATGCTGCAGAAAATTTCACGATCAATGAAGAGGCAGATCAAATTTCTGACATGTTCGGTGTTCCAGTTCATGCATTTGAATTTAATCAATTATCTACAGAACAGCAAATTGAATTTGAAACCTCCTATGAAAGAGAAAAAGGGATGCTTTCGACATTAGAAGCATTAGAAACTCAATCACCTCCTGATGATGATGTTCATGCAGGGCTAGTAAATAATGCACAACAACCTCCAACTGGTAACTCTGAATTAATTAGTACAGAAAATGCCGTGATGATCAGTTTATCAGTTGTAATCGCTGGACTATTTGTTTTCTTAGGTCTGCGGGGATATAAACGTACAGCTTTAATATCGGGTGACGAAGGGTTGAGAAAAGATAAGAAAACGAAAAGGGAAAATATAGAATTAGAGAAAAAACGATTAAAAAAACAGTTCATAAATGGAGACATTGATGAAAAAACATATCGCTCTAAATTATCTAACTTATCGTAAATGGGGAGGTTAAAGCATTGAAAAAAAATACAAAGGTTATCTTTGGAGGCAGTTTAATTCTTGTTAGTATTTTGATTTTGTTAGTTGCTGCCACTCCAAGTTCGAGTGGTTCTGAAATTAACATATCAGAAGCATTAGAAAATGCATCCCAGTATGATGGTCGCTATGTAACGACAGAAGGTTTTTTAATTGAAGAAACAATCATTTGGGATGCAGACAATATCGAGATTAGGTTTGAAATCGAAGATGAGGATGGGAACCGTCTTCCTGTTTATCATCATGGGGTTCGCCCAGATAATTTTTCAGATGGCGTGATTGTGATTGTGCATGGGTACTTAAATCAAGATGATTATTTTGAAGCAGAGCGTGTTCAAACTCGTTGTCCTTCAGTATATGAAGGGAAGGATCCTGAAGAGTATGATAAAGAGTTTCATAGAGAGCTTTTACAAAATGAAGATTAAAAGTGTTACTTAATACAACAAAGTAGGTGAACAACTTGCATATTATAGGAAATTTATCGATTTATTTAGCTTTAATTTTATCGATTTATGCCTTTGTGATACTTGTCGCTGGTATACGAAAGCAAGACCAACGTTTTATAGATAGTGGCAGAGGGGCAATATTAGGAATCTTTATTTTAGCTAGTATTTCATCACTTCTTTTATTTATTTTATTAGCAACAAGTCAATTTCAATTTAGTTACGTTTATCAAAATACGAGTTCAGGATTACCTTTAATCTATAAGTTATCAGCTTTTTGGGCAGGAAATGCTGGTTCATTATTACTTTGGACGTTTTTCTTAACGATGTATACAGCAATGGTCGTCTACTCTAAGAAAATGAAAAAGAACCCAATGACACCGTATATTGCTTCAATTATGCTGTTAAACACAATTTTCTTTTACTTAATTTTAGGGTTTGTGACAAAGCCTTTTGAGTTACTTGACCAAGTTCCGATAGATGGGAGAGGTCTTAACCCAATGTTGCAAGACCCAGGTATGATCTTACATCCTATTACAATCTACCTTGGGTATGTTGGCTTAGCTGTTCCGTTTGCTTTTGCTATTGCAGCATTAATGATAAAAAACATGGACTCATTTTGGGTGAAGATGACTCGTCGTTGGACCATTTTAGCGTGGATGTTTTTAACGTTAGGAAATGTTATCGGTGGTTGGTGGGCTTATCTAGAACTAGGTTGGGGAGGATACTGGGCATGGGATCCAGTAGAAAATGCTTCTTTTATGCCTTGGTTAACGGTTACTGCCTACCTTCATTCTGTGATGATTCAAGAGCGGAAAAATATGCTTAAAGTCTGGAATTTAAGCTTAATTATCATCTCTTATGCCTTGACATTATTCGGGACTTTCCTTGTACGTAGTGGTGTCTTGACTTCTGTCCATGCCTTTTCAGAAACGAACTTAGGTGCTTACTTCCTTATTTTCATGGCATTTATGGTCCTTATTTCACTTTATGTTTTAATGAGCAGATATCATTTATTGAAAAAAGATACTGGTCAGTTTGAGTCGTTCCTTTCAAAGGAAAGTAGCTTTTTAATGAATAACTTAATTTTAGTAGGGGCAACATTTGCCGTGTTTTGGGGAACGGTTTTCCCACTCGTTAGTGAAGCGGTAAGAGGAACAACGGTTACCGTAGGAGAGCCCTTCTTTAATACAGTCATGTCGCCAATTCTATTAGCGTTACTATTTTTGTTGGCGGTTTGTCCACTTATTGCTTGGCAGCGCTCGTCGATGAAGAATATCCGTGATAACTTCTTAATTCCAGCCGTTATTAGTGTGATTATTGCAGCACTATTAATGATTTTTGGTATTCGAGGCGCATACCCAATTATTTCATTTGGAATTATTAGCTTTATGTTGTTAACACACTTAGTGGAATTCATTCGAGGAACAAAAGCACGCCGTAAGGTAACGAAAGAATCGATACCGACGGCGTTATATAACTTAACGATCCGCAATCGACGAAGGTATGGAGGATATATCGTTCACATTGGGATTGCCCTTATCGCTATCGGGATTGTTGGTTCGAACTTTGACCAAGAACGTATGCAAACGATCCCTCCTGGAGAATCGATCGAAATCGATAACTATAAAGTGACATATGAAGGGTTGCAACAACGAAGAGAAGGAGAAAATGATGTTGTTTTTGCAACGATGAAGATGGAAAGAGACGGAGAGGAAATCGGCTATATTACGCCTGAACGTATCTTTCATGCGAACTTTGATGAACCTTCAACGGAAGTAGCTGTTCATAGCACATTAAGAGAAGATTTATATGTTGTTTTAAGTTCTTGGGAAGCTGATCAACGAGCAACCTTTATTGTTCGTGTGAACCCATTAGTGAAGTGGATATGGATTGGCAGTTATGTTCTTGTTATTGGGTCACTATTTGCGATTTGGGGTGGTCGTTACGGAAATATAACACCACGGTATGCAGGGCCACAAAGGCAGGTGCATTAAATGGTTAAACGGACACTAATCATTGTTTTGTTTTTCCTAGTAGCTAGTTTCCCTGTCATGGCTAATGGAGAGGTTGAAGTATATGACTATAACTCTCCTGAATTTCGTGATACAGCAAAGCAATTACAATGTTTGTGCGGATGTGGGCAAGATCATTTTGAATGTAACATGGATGGTTGCGGATTAAATGATGCTTTTAAACAGGAGATTGTAGAAAGGTTAAATGAAGGGGAAACGGACGAGGAGATTGTAAACTATTACTTAAACTTATACGGGGAGGAGATTTTAACAGCTCCAGAAAAACGTGGTTTTAGTTTAACTGCTTGGATTACTCCCTTTGCAACACTCGGTGTCGCTTCTGCAGGGCTTATTATGTTGATCCGCAGATGGGTAAATAAGTCGAAAAAGGAAGCATCAATGATTGAAGAAGTTGAGCCAGAGCGATCTGAAGAAGACGAATTAGAAGAGGAGATTCTACGTTCGATGATCGACCAAGAACGGAAAAAAGATTATTAAATTATTTAATGAGTATGTCGTTAGTTCAGAATAGGTTATATCTTACAGTTATAAAAGATGGTTGATAAGGTCGGAGCGAATGAGACTCCTGCCGGAAAAGCAACGACTGAAGACCCCGCAGGGTGATTTTTCCGAGGAGGATGAAGAGTTGCCCGCGGCAAAGTAGACACCGCGAACGCAAGTGGAACGAAGCTAGAGCGGATGTCGCACTTGTGCCCAGAGGTGCAAAGTAGACACCGCGAACGCAAGTGGAACGAAGCTAGAGCGGATGTCGCACTTGTGCCCAGAGGTGCAAAGTAGACACCGCGAACGCAAGTGGAACGAAGCTAGAGCGGATGTCGCACTTGTGCCCAGAGGTGAAAGCGAGTTCGCGCAGAGCGCATCAACACACCTAGACGTCAAAATAGCAAGCGATCATTCTGAACAAGAGGGATACTCATAATTTATTTTAAAAAATGTTTTGTCTCTTTTAAAACCATCTAATGAGGGAGATATGAAACGATGAGGATGTGGCGAACATGGCATACATTACAAGTCTTTTAATTGTGGCTTTGTGCGGATATTTAATCATTATGCCATTCTTACAAAAAAAGCAAAGATGGCAAACGACTGATATAAAAGACGATTTATATGAATTGAGTAAGGAACAAATTTTTGCAACCTTAAATGAACTGGAAATGGAATATAATATGGGGAAATTACCAGCAGAAGACTATAAACATATGAAAAGTCAATATGAGAAATTAGCAGCGCAAAAATTAAAAATGGAGAAAGAAACGAAAGAAAAGCAAATAGAAAAGAAAGTGGGAGAACTCCCTAATAGTGACGTAAATGTTCTTGATTTAGATCTTGAAAAAGAAGTAGAAGAGGAACTTAGAAAAATGAAAGAAAAGCGAAAGGGGGAGTAACATGACTGTAGTTCCGTTGGTTTTATCTGCCGTTACTCGCTCCTCCCCTTCATTTCATAATCCAGGGCATATACGTATGTGGTATGACTCTCCATTGAGAAACTTTGAACCACATTTAGTAACAGGTATTCTGTTGTTAATTATTTTAGCTGGCATTGGCTACTTTATTTACTTTCAATTAAAACAGCGAAATAGTGAGCAAGAAGTGAAAGAGGATGCTTCGGAAAAAGCTTTTGAAGAGTTAGTTGCTAGAAAAAATATATTAATGAATAAGTTATTAGAGTTAGAGGAGGCGTATGAATCAGGTGAGCTAAAAAAAGAAGAGTATGAAGATAAAGAACAAAAGTATAAACAGTATCTCTTAAAAGTAAAAAAAGAGCTTAATCAATACCTTGAATAGTAGGGGATTTGCCATGATACAAACGAAAAGATTGATAAAAACAATTGGTGACAAAATGATCTTAAAAGGTGTTGATACTTCGGTTCAGAAAGGGGAAGCTGTCGCTATCCTTGGACCTAATGGTGCTGGGAAAAGTACTTATTTAAAAGTGGTTGCTGGCTTAATGAAACCGAATGAAGGAGAAGTATGTATTAATGAAAAGCCAATAAAGAAAGATCATTATGATGAACAAAGAATGATTGGTTACTTAGGGCATCAAAGTTTTTTATATGACCATTTATCTCCAATTGAAAATCTGCGCTTTTATAGTAAGCTTTATCAAATTGAGAATATGGATGAAAAGGTAGATGAACTCATTGACGAGGTAGGGTTAACATTATTTAAACATGAGCCAGTCCGTTCTTTTTCAAGAGGGATGGTACAACGTTTGGCAATCGCTCGTGCGATATTACATGATCCAAGTGTGTTATTACTAGATGAACCGCATACAGGATTAGATCAACAAGCAATTCACATCTTAAATTCTGTTTTAGAACGGTTAAAACTTAATGAAGTAACAATTATGATGGCGACACATGATTTCCCACAAGTTATAGAATCGTGTGATAGAATTTTTATCTTACGAAAAGGACGCTTAGTAAAGGACTCACCAATTGTAGATCATCACTTGGCTTGGTTGCATGACTGTTACGATGAGCAGGTGAGTCTGTCATGAAACATTTATTAAAGCCTGCGTTAGCAATAGCGGGAAAAGATTTATATTCTGAATGGAAAACAAAACAAGTATTAACGACGATGCTTATTTTTTCCGGGCTTGTCATTGTAACGTTTAGCTTTGCATTTGATCCATCGAATCAAGCTGTGCAAGTACTCGTACCAGGAATGGTTTGGGTTATAACGATTTTTTCTGGGATTCTCGGTTTAAACAGGTCGTTTCTATCAGAACAAAAGAATGATAATATTCATGGGTTTATTGTTGCTCCTATTGACCCTTCAAGTGTTTTTCTAGGGAAACTCCTAGCAAATTTTGTGCTCGTTTTGATTGTACAACTCGTCTCTGTACCGATGTTATTTATTTTATTTGATTTTAGAGTTTTAGATAGCACAAGCATTGTCTATCTCTCTTTGATTCTTGTATTAGGTGCTTTTGGATTTATTAGCATAGGCACCTTACTAGCTGCATTGTCCGCACATTCTAAAAGCAGTGAGATGTTACTGCCGATCCTACTGTTCCCATTAGTTACTCCAGTCATCATCGCTGCAGTCCAAGCAACGAGTATTGTTTTAAGTGATTTGGATGGTCTGTCGAATGCCTTTTCATGGATGCAGTTAATGGCAGCTTATAATCTTATATTCTTTGTTGTTGGTTTCATATTATTTGAACATGTTTTGGAGGTGTAAGTAATGTTGAATTCTAATCTAGGAAAAGAGCTTTCTCCTAGCCTTTTACATCGAGTGTTACTATTTTTATCGGTTCCAATGGTTATTACCGCGCTTTACCTTATATTTATATGGACTCCTGTTGAGCGAACGATGGGAGTCGTTCAAAAAATCTTTTATTTTCATGTCGGTGCAGCCTGGAATGCTTTCTTTGCTTTCTTTGTCGTTTTTATTTTCAGCATTTTATATTTAATAAAGCGAAAACGTGTGTATGACATGATTGCTGGAGTAAGTGCTGAAATTGGCGTTGTCTTTACAGTGATTGTCTTAACGACAGGCCCAATTTGGGGACGTTCGGCATGGAATACATGGTGGACATGGGAACCGCGTTTAACAACGACGTTAATTCTTTTATTTATTTACGTTGCATATATTATGATTCGCAGTCTTGATATGCCTTGGGAAAAGAAAGGGCGCTTAGCTTCAGTATTTGGTGTGATTGGATTTCTCAATGTTCCCATCGTCTATATGTCAGTAAGGTGGTGGGAAACAAACCTTCATCCAGTCGTTATGGGGGATGGTGCTGACCAAGCGGGAGGTGGGTTAGAGCCTAGTATGTTGTTTACTCTTATATTCAGTGTGTTCACTATGGCTTTACTATATTTCATCCTTCTACAAAAAGGGTTATATATTGAAAAATTACGTCTAGAAGCATCAAGGTTAAAAATAAAAGCTCATGAAAAATTAAGTAGCTAGGGGGAATAAAAATGGAATATTTATTTGCAGCATATACGATCATTTGGTTGCTAATTATCACTTATGTATTCGTATTAGGAAGAAGACAAAAGCAAGTTGTAAAGGAACTAGAATTTTTGAAGGATTTACATGATCGATAGAAAGGCATTTTTTCAACATGCTCAATTGAGAGGGGGAGTAGAGTGGAAAAACGAAGAGTCATGCAGGGGATTGTTTTCGTTTTTGTCGTTGGGATGCTCGTTACATTTGTAATGGGTATTCAAGCTCAAACAAATAGCATGAGTATAGGAGATCAAGCTGATGATTTTGAGTTGGAGGACTTAGAGGGAGAAGTGCACCGATTATCGGACTATGAAGGAGATTTTGTAGTTATAACATTTTTTTCGACATGGTGCCAAGCTTGTGTTGCTCAAGCTCCAGAAGTCAATCAATTTTACATGGACTTTAAAGATGATATAGAGCTTCTCTATATTGTTCGTTCAGATACACCGAGGCAAGTGAATGGATTTATTGAGGAGACAGGTTTTAATGCATATCCTTATTTATTTGATGGTAATAATAACGTTGCGAAAAGTTTCGGAGTAGTTGGCCAGCCGGAAACAATTATCATTGACCCAGATGGGGTTATTCAAGAGCACTTTATCGGTTCGGTCACACGTGATTTATTAGCTAAAACGACTACGGATATCATGGATTCAAGGTAATGATAAACTGTAGCTTTATTTAAAACTTTATTAATTATCAGGGTGTAGTAAAGGCAGCTTCGCTACACCTTTTTCGTTGTTTACCAATTTAGATTAACTTAATTAGTACAAATAATTCCCCCATACTAACGGTACAAAAAATGTAAGGGCTTTATCTCTGGAATAAAAAAAGGTATCCTAATGAAATGAACATAAATGATCACCGTCCCAGCCTTAGTTGCAAAGCACGGATTAGAAACGAAGGAGCATTAATTAACTATGATTCACGTAAAGAAAGCTTTAAATAACAATGTTATTATTGCTGAACATCCAGAATATGAAGAAATTATTTTGATCGGCAAAGGACTTGGCTTTGGCAAAAGGGAAGGCGATATCGTTGCCGGAGAGCGTGCGGAGAAGTTTTTTGTTCTTAAGAATACAGAGGAACAAAAGCAATATTTGAAGCTACTTGAATACGTAGATGAGTCATTTATTGAAATGATGAATGACATGATCACTGGAATCGAAGAACGGTTTGGCGTCCAGTTGAATGAGCATATTCATGTCGGCTTAACGGACCATTTATTCTTTGCCATCAAACGGATCAGAGAAGGTCTCGGTGTGAAAAATCCATTCCGTAGAGAAACGGAGCTTGCTTATCCAAAGGAATACGCGATGGCGGAAGAAATTGTTGAAACTCTCAGTGACAGACTAAACATTACGATTCCGGAAGGGGAAACAGGGTTTATTGCGCTCCACATACACAGTGCACTCACAAACCGCGCCCTAGCAGAGATTAATAAAGATACACAACTTGTCTCAGAGTTGGTTCAAGTGATTGAAGAAAACCTAAACATCACGGTCGATAAAAAGGATATGAATTACCTTCGCCTTGTCCGTCATATCCACCATACGATTGAACGTGTGCAGACCGGGAATTATATGGAAGAACAGGAAACATTAAAAAGTGTCTTGCAAGAACAATATCCTGTGTGCTACAATTTGTCTTGGAAATTGATGAAAGTCATGCAACAAAAATTAAAAAAGCCGGTCCCAGATGCTGAAGCTGTTTATCTGACGCTTCACTTACAAAGACTAATGAAAAGGTAACCATTTAAAAACTGGACCTTTTCAGAAATAAGCTACCGGCTAAAAATATAAATAAAACACCAACATACATTTTTTCCGTGTTACTGGTTATGCAGGCATGAGCGAAAAGGTTGTATAGTGTGTGGATTTCAAAGGGAATTTAACTTTTTATTCGTTAATCTCCCTTGTCTTCTGTATGCTATATTACTTTTTCTCTCATGCCTTTTTTGTTGTCATGATTTTTGTCTTTCAATGATCCGTAACTTATAAAAAATCTTAAAAAAGGAGTTGTGTCACATGTTTAAAAGACTTTTTGGACAACTGCAGCGTATTGGGAAATCACTCATGCTGCCCGTTGCGATCTTGCCGGCTGCAGGTCTATTGCTAGCTTTCGGTAACGCGATGAGAAATGATAACATGATTAACCTCATGCCGTTTTTGGAAAATGACTTTTTCACTAGTTTAGCAACAATGATGGAATCTGCTGGCGGAATTATTTTTGACAATTTAGCACTTATTTTTGCTCTTGGAGTTGCCGTTGGTTTAACGAATGGTGCAGGTGTTGCAGCATTAGCTGCACTTGTCGGTTACTTAGTTATGAACGTAACGATGGGGGTAATGGGTGGCCTTACGCTTGAACAAGTTGTAGCAGGTGAAGATCCAGCTTATGCCCTCGTACTAGGTATTCCAACACTTCAAACAGGTGTTTTTGGTGGAATTATTGTGGGTGCGCTTGCTGCATGGGCGTATAACAGATATTATACGATTGAACTTCCGGCATTCTTAGGTTTCTTTGCTGGAAAACGTTTCGTACCGATTGTTACAGCATTCTCTGCGTTCTTTATCGGGGTAGCACTATTCTTTATTTGGCCTCCGATTCAGACTGGAATGAATAACTTTTCAGAGTTCTTAATGGAAGAAGCGATGACTGTTGCCGTATTCTTCTTCGGTTTTGTAAAACGTCTATTAATTCCTTTTGGTCTCCACCATATTTTCCACGCGCCATTTTGGTTTGAATTTGGAGCATACACAAATGCTGCTGGAGACATTGTACGCGGAGATATGAATATTTTCTTCGCACAACTTCGTGACGGCGTAGAGATTACTGCTGGTCACTTTATGGCTGGGGAATTCCCGATTATGATGTTTGGTCTTCCAGCTGCAGCACTTGCGATGTATCATCAAGCCCGTCCTGAAAACAAAAAGCTTGTTGGTGGATTATTAGGTTCTGCTGCACTGACTTCGTTCTTAACAGGGATTACAGAGCCAATTGAATTCTCATTCTTGTTCTTATCACCACTGTTGTTCGTCATTCACGCATTTTTAGATGGATTGTCATTCGTTATCCTCTATCACTTGAACATTAATATGGGTTATACCTTCTCAGGTGGTGCGATCGACTTCTTCCTATTTGGAGTTGTTCCGGGTAGAGAAGCATGGTGGGTCGTTATTCTTGTAGGTCTAGTCTTTGCGGTTATTTACTACTTCCTATTTACATTTATGATTAAGAAGTTCAACCTTATGACTCCAGGTCGTGAGAAGAACGATGACGCTGTTCAAGGCAACACGGATAAAGGGAAAGCAAATACTGAGCTTCCTTACAATGTGCTTAAAGCACTTGGAGGTAAAGAAAACTTAACGCATTTAGATGCATGTATTACTCGTCTACGTGTATCTGTATCTGATATTGATCAAGTACAAAAAGACCGACTGAAAGAACTTGGTGCATCAGGCGTTATGCAAGTGGATAAAAATATTCAAGCAATTTTTGGACCTCGTTCTGAAACAATTAAATCACAGATTGAAGATATTATTGCAGGAAAAACTCCGGTACTTGAAGAAACTCCGGAAACGCCTGTATCACCGACTCCTGCTGAAGCATCTGTAGAAAGCATGGAAATTGCACTTCCTATGGCTGGTGCGGTGAAACCAATTACAGAAGTTCCAGACAAGATGTTTGCTGAAAAGATGATGGGTGACGGATTTGCCATTGATCCAACAGAAGCTGATGGGACATTAACAGTGACAGCTCCTGTAGCAGGAACAATCGTGAACTTGTTCCCAACAAAGCATGCGATCGGTCTACAAGCAAATAACGGAAAAGAAATCTTAATTCACGTTGGTATTGATACAGTTAACTTAAAAGGTAAAGGCTTCGAAGCTCTGATCGAACAAGGACAAACAGTTGAACAGGGACAGCCATTACTGGAAGTTGATTTAAATGTTGTCAAAAACGAAGCGACTTCTGCAGTAACGCCAATTGTTTTCACGAACTTAGCTGACGACGAATACATCGTCATCGAAAAAGAAGGCTCAGCAGAAGCAGGAGAAACAAACCGCGTAAAAGTCGCGAAAAAATAACGTTTACTTTGGTGCCTGGCACATGTGGAGAAATCCCCATGGTGCCAGGTGTTTTTATTTCTGAAGGTGTGATTTTATGAATAATGTCAGTAAATACACGGCTTTTTATTTTCAAATGGATACAGGTAGAATTTGTGTCGAATTCGTTAAATATTCTTTTTTTTATTGAAAAAAATGTTTTGAACGAATACCCTGAAAAAGTCTATAAGGCATTCTATGGAAAATTAATAAGGTCTCTTTATCAGAAAAGTGGTTTGGGGAGAGAGGGGGAACTTCTAGTTGAGTACTTGTAGTCTTTCAAGAAGTGACAATTCAATAGGCGTTATGTGGAAGACTGTTTCTGAATCGTGTAATCTAGCTTGCGATTATTGTTATTACAGTCGTTGTAATGGTAAGCCGAAGAAAAACGATATAATAGCTGAAGATGTATTAGAAAAATTTATACAGGAGTACATGGCTCTTTCCAATGGTGCAGTTAGTTTTGCCTGGCAAGGGGGGGAACCTTTATTAGCTGGATTCGACTTTTTTAAGAGGGTTGTATACTTGCAAGCAAAATACGCTCCAAGGAATACAATTATAGCTAATTCTATTCAAACGAATGGGACATTAATAAATAAAGAATGGGCTGCTTTTTTCAAACAATACAATTTTTTAGTAGGTATTAGTTTGGATGGTCCGAAACATATTAACGATGCTAGACGTACTACCGGCTCAGGAAAAGGAAGCTTTGAATCGGTAATGAAAGGAATTAATTATTTAAAGGAAAATAATGTTGATTTTAATATTCTGACGGTCATTCATGAGGGGAATGTATCAAAGTCAAAAGAATTAATGGATTTTTATCAACTTGAAGGGTTTAGACATATTCAATTCATCCCATGTATGGATTTTCAGTCACATGAAGTAGACAAGCCTGGTAATTATTTAATTACACCCAAACAATACGGTGATTTTCTATGTAATATATTTGATGTTTGGTACAATGATGGTCATCCGACGATTTCTATTCGTTTCTTTGATAATTTGTTAGCAAATTATTTAAATCGAGAGCCAGAGCTTTGTACTCACCGTAAAGAGTGTCCTAAGATGGTTGTATTTGAAAAGAATGGAGATGCATATCCTTGTGATTTTTTTCTACATGAAGATTTTCGGTTAGGTAATATTAAAGAAGACCGCTTTCTTGACATATTGGATAATAAAACATATGATCACTTTCTTAAAAACAAAGCATCTCTTCCTGGTGAATGTAAGAAATGTGATTTCCTACATTTGTGTTATGGAGGTTGTCCGAGAAATCGCAATGGGAGTTTAATAGTACAGGAAAGCGATGTTGATTACTTTTGTGAGAGTTATAAAAAAATTTATAGTTATGCCCATGAAAGGATGGAAATTGTTGCACGTAACTTAAAGAGAAAGTGGCTAGATGAATATAAAGAGAAGAGTGGAAAATTCCCCAACAGAAATGATATTTGCTTGTGCGGAAGTAAGTTAAAATTCAAAAAGTGTTGCGGACAATAACATGAAATATCATTTATTTTTAAATAATCTTTGCATTGGTGTGTGAAATTAATGATTTCATACACCATTTTATCATTGTTGACCATTTAAAGTTTTCAAAAGTCATTTCTTCAATATGAAAAGATGTGAAATACAAGAATATAACAAGCGGTAAAAGTATCACCCTTAACTGTAGCTTATTCCAACGATAACTATTTTAATAAAGGGTTTCGAAAGGTAGTGGGGGGCTCCTCTGGGGGAATTTCGCAAAAAGAAACATTCATTGTTGTTTGGTAAATTAGTTATACAATAAATGAATAAAAAAGAAAGTCTTAAAGTAGATACGGTGCGGTTGCTCGTTTAAACGAGTAGTTGTGTCGTTTTTTTTATTGTTTAGGAAACTATAGATTTTGGCCTTGTGGATAAGTTTTTATTTAGTTGTTACGTCTAGCTCCAGCGCCTACTCGCTCGAGGTCGCTTCGCCCCGTCATTTGAAGTCTTGAACGACTTCTTCATGCCGGGCCTCCAGCGCTTGTCGCTCGTGTACAAGGCGCATGCGCTTTTGTTCTTTCACTGAGCTTTCTTTATCCTGCTTCAACTCAACTAGTGCGTTATTTGCTTTCGGCAGAGATTAAGATCAGAAAATCATATTTACAACAAGGAGATCAAAACACTTTTAACCAAAATGGGTTAAAGTGTGGTAAACTTATGTGAAATGAGAGTGAATGAGGGATGAGGATTGGCGAAACAGAAATGTACACTTAAGGATCTTTTTTTCGTGTTTTTACGAATTGGTCCAGCGACATTTGGTGGGGGTTATGCGATGATTCCGATGATCGAGCGGGAAGTTGTCGAGAAGAAGAAGTGGCTTAATATAAATGATGTTTCTGATGTTTTTGCGATGGCTGAATCAGTCCCTGGGGCAATTGCGATTAATTCTGCGACGTTTATCGGCCATAGGATTAGAGGTATAGCCGGAGCGATTACCGCTTTGCTTGGCGTGTTAATCCCGACTTTTGGTACTGTTTTAATGTTAAGTTTATTGTATTTTTCTTTTAGAGATCATCAATTTATGGAGCTATTCTTTGAGGGGGTTCGGCCAGCGATTGTTGCTTTAATTGTTTATGCGGGCGTGAAAATATCAAAAACAGCATTGATCGATTCGTTTACAGTTGCTCTGTTTGCAGCTATTTTATTATTGCTTTTATTTTCGGGGTTACATCCAATTATCTTTATCATTATTGGTGGGGTGATCGGATATTTGAAACTAGGAAAAAAGTAAAGATAATGAGGGACGCTTATGTATTTTGAGTTATTTATGATGTTTTTTAAAATTGGTGCCGTTTCTTTCGGTGGCGGTTACGCAATGCTTCCGATCATAGAAACAGAAGTAACAAATAAAGGGTGGTTTTCAACCCAAGAGTTTACCGATATCATTGCCGTTGCTGGTATGTCCCCTGGGCCAATTGCGACAAATAGTGCAACAGTTGTCGGATATCACGTTGGCGGGGTTACTGGAGCAATAACAGCTAGTATTGCAATGACATTGCCTTCATTAATGATCATTTTATTATTGTCTTCTCTTATTTTAAAAGTGAAAAATGGGAATGCTCTAAATGCTGTATTTTATGGTTTAAGGCCAGTCGTATTAGGGTTAATTTGTTACGCGGCGATCAAGTTTGCATTAGCAAACAATTTGTTAGCCTTAAGTTTTTCATTTGCGAATTTCATGACAATCGCAATTTTTATTGTGACATTAACAGGTCTTATTAAATATAAATTACACCCAGTTCTCTTAATTATTGCATCAGGGATTATGGGTATTCTTTTATTATAAAGCGAGGTGGAAGAATGGAGAAATGTTGCTGTACCCCAATGAGGAAAAAAAACAGTGATAAAGAGGAGCTTTACCAATTTGACAATAAGCTTGCAAAAAACAATCATCCAGAAGTTCGTTTTCGAGAAATTCCTGGTGGAATAGCCTATTTAGGGACGAATACCATAGTTGGTTATGAAGCTGACATTGAAACGCCACAGTATAAAAAAGCGATTGCTTCTTATTTGATCGATCAGTATGCTGTGACAAATCGTGATTTTAAAAGGTTTATAGACGATACCGGCTATAAAACGGATGCTGAACGTTTTGGCTGGTCGTTTGTGTTTCATTTGTTTATAAGTGAAAAAGATAAGCACAATGTTTTACAAGTTGTTGAAAATACACCGTGGTGGTGTGTCGTTGAAGGAGCAACTTGGAAGCATCCGATGGGCCCAGATTCATCAATTGAAGAAATGATGGATCATCCTGTCGTTCATGTATCTTTGAATGATGCGAATGCTTATTGTGAATGGGCAGGTACGAGGTTACCAACGGAGCTTGAATGGGAGCATGCAGCTCGGGGAGGCACAATTGATACGATTCATCCATGGGGAGATGAGTTAATGATAGATGGAGAACATCAATGTAACACGTGGCAAGGAAAGTTCCCATTAACAAACACCGAAGAAGATGGTTACCTAGCTACTGCGTCTGTTGATTCTTACAAACCAAATGCGTATGGTCTATACAATATGATTGGGAATGTGTGGGAATGGTGTAGTGATAGCTTTTGCAGTGAAATTAAAGGATATAGTAAACAAGAGGATCCTGGATTTAAAGTATTAAAAGGTGGATCTTATTTGTGTCATCATTCGTATTGTAACCGTTACCGGATCGCGGCGAGAATCGGAAACACGAAAGATTCATCAACGGGGAACATCGGTTTTCGAGTAATAAAAAGGTAAGCAAAAAATTTTCAGAAAAAATCTTATATATATAGTTGACTTTTGTCTATACAAGTTGCATAATAACTTATGAAAAGGTTTTCAGAAAAGCTTTTCAAAGAAGACTTAAAACCAAAATGAACAAAATAATAAAATGCTAGCTTATTATATAAACTCTCTATTTAAGAAAAAGATTTGTACTTTTATAGATAGAGATTTTATTTTCAAAAGCTTTGAAAACCTTTTCAAAAAGAGGGATAGCAAATAATTGCTGTTTCTGCATCCTTTGTAGCTGTAAGGCTAAAAAAATAATGGGGGAATGAAACATGAAGAAGAAAGCAGGTTTAGGTTTATCGGCATTACTTAGTGCATCATTATTCTTAGCAGCTTGCGGAAATGACACAAATGAGAATGTCGGAGACGATAACGCAACAGAAGGAGATACTGGCGGTGCTGAGAAGATTACAATCTTCCAAAGTAAAGTAGAAATCTCTGAAGCTCTTGAAAGAATGGCTGAGGAATATGAAGAAGAAACAGGTGTTGAAGTAGAGATCTGGGGTACAACAGGTGACGATTACTTCCAGCAGCTACAAATTCGAATGAACAGTGACCAAGGCCCATCTATTTTCACAATTGGTCACGCATCGGAAGCAAGATTAATGGATTCTTACATTTATGATATGAGTGATGAATCTTATGTAGATAATATCGCAGAAAACATGGCGATGGAGATTGACGGTAAATTAGTTGGCGTTCCATACGGAGTTGAAGGATTCGGCTTCGTTTACAACAAAGATTTAATTGATCCAGAAGATGTGGCTAATTATGAGTCTTTCGTGAATATGTTAGCTCAATTTCAAGAAGAAGATGTTGAAGGTTTATCACTATCACAAGAAGGATACTTCCTTATTGGACATATGAGTAACTATCCATTCTCACTACAAGAAGACAACATTGCGTTTATGGAGCAGGTAACTAATGGAGAAGTAGATTTCACTGATGTAGAAGAGTTCGAGGCGTTTGGACAAATGCTTGAAGATATTCGCGAAAACACTGTAAATCCACTAGAAAAAAACTATGATTCACAAATTGGTGACTTTGCAACTGGAAGAACTGCGATGATTCACCAAGGAAACTGGGCCTACGGAATGTTCGCTGACTACGACTTAGACTTTGAAATTGGGATGCTTCCAGTTCCATTAATGGATAACGATAAGCTTGCTGTAGGTGTAGGTCAAAACTGGGCAGTAAACGCTAATAAAGGTGACGATGAAATTCAAGCGGCATTAGACTTCTTAGATTGGATGCATACGAGTGAAACAGGGCACCGTTATATTGTAGAAGAATTCGATGCAATTCCGGCGTACACAAATATCGAAGCACCTGGTTTAGACACACTATCACAAGATGTTCTTGAGTACACAAATGCAGGACAAACGATCCCTTGGTCACAAGGACACTATCCAGCTAACCTTGTTGTAAATGACTGGGTTCCAGCTGCGCAAAACTTCTTTATTGATGATTCGGTAACTGGTCAGGATGTTATTAATGAGATGTATGAATCATGGAAAAAAACTGTCGAGTAAAATGATATGATTTTTCGGAAGATAGACAAAGATATTTAACTCTTTGTTTATCTTCCAACTATTTATAGCCTATTTAAAAAATGGCACAGATAGAAAGTAGGGATGAACCTTGAAGAGTTGGAAGAATAAAGGCTGGTATATGTTATTTACACTTCCTTTAATACTAATATTTACAACAGTCGTACTTATCCCTTTTGGTATGGGGATCTTTTATTCCTTTTTTAATTGGGATGGAATAAGGGCAAACCCTATGACATTCGCAGGTTTGGATAATTATATAAGACTATTTGGTGATTCGAGATTTATAGATTCTGGAATATTAACGGTTAAATTTACAATCCTATCCTTAATTACAGTAAATGTGATCGCTTTAGGATTAGCATTACTCGTAACAACGAAGCTTAGAACAGTAAACACAGCAAGAGCAATGTTCTTCATGCCTAACTTAATTGGTGGACTGATTTTAGGTTACATCTGGCAGTTTATTTTCTCGGATGCTTTCCGTATTATGGGGCAGCTAACAGGTTTTGAGTCAATCTTCTTTAACTGGTTATTAAACCCTGATTATGCGTTATATGCGTTAGTGTTTGTATTTACATGGCAGATGGCAGGATACATGATGATTATTTACATTACTGGTTTACAAGGTATTTCTAATGAAATTATTGAAGCGTCATATATTGATGGGGCAAATTGGTGGCAAAGACTGAAGAATGTGGTTTTCCCATTATTAATGCCAGCATTTACGATTTGCTTATTCTTAACTCTTTCATTCGGATTTAAAATTTATGATGTGAACTTATCACTAACAGGCGGTGGCCCTGTAAACTCAACAGAGTTATTCGCACTTCATATTTATAATGAAATTTTCGGTTACAGTAACTATGGATATGGACAAGCGAAAGCAGTTGTATTCTTTATCTTAGTAGCCGGTATAACATTAACGCAGGTGTATATGACTAAGAAGCGGGAGGTAGAAATGTAATGAATAAAACATGGAAAGTTGCAAGAGAGGTTCTCCTCCTATTAGGAGCATTATTTTTCTTATCTCCCATCTACATTATGGTTGTCAACTCTTTCAAGACACGATCAGAGATGTACGAAAATGTTCTCGCTTTGCCAGGAGAATTCAGTTTTCAATATTATTTTGAAGCGATGGACCGCATGAATTTCTTAAATGCATTTGGAAACTCGCTTTTTATCACAGTTACGTCTGTTATTTTCATCGTTATCCTATCATCTATGACGGCGTGGATGTTAGCACGCACAGATAACACATTGAGTCGCGTCATCTTTATGGTGTTTATTGCAACGATGTTGATTCCATTCCAAACAATCATGATGCCGTTACTTCAGTTTATGGATCAAATTATGAAAGTAACAGGAATCCCAATGTTGAATACACACGGTGGATTAATTTTCATGCACATCGGATTTAATGCAAGTTTGGCAATTTTCTTATACCATGGTTTCGTAAAATCGATTCCACTTTCTCTTGAAGAAGCTGCAACCATTGATGGATGTACAAAACTTGGGCTTTTCTGGAGAATTGTTTTCCCAATGTTAAAGCCAATTACAGTAACAGTTATGATCTTAAATGTTATTCAAATTTGGAATGACTTCCTATTACCATCTCTTGTATTAACAAGTACAGATTTAAGAACGATTCCATTAACGACATTCTATTTCTTTGGACAATTTAACATTCAGTGGAACATGGCAATGGCTGGATTAACGTTAACCGTTATCCCTGTAGTGATCTTTTATATCTTTGCTCAGCGATTCATTATTAAAGGAATTGGTGAAGGTGCAGTTAAATAATGAGCAGAGGTTGAAGTATAAAAATAATGAACGAAAGACTTAATTGGGGGAAAGGATATGCAACCTAGATCTGGCTTTATGGGTGGAATTCATATTATAGCAGATTGGATTATGAAGCTTAGCATTGTAAACCTTTTATGGTTTATTGTGAACTTACCGATTCTTGTGATTGTTTTCTTTATGATTATAAGCCCAAGTATTAGCGCTATGGTTATGTTCGGGATTCCCTTAATCCTTTCTCTACTTCTGCTCTTTTATCCAAGTACGATTGCAGTGTTCGCTATTGCAAGAAATTGGGTAATGAAAAAAGAACAAGTTTCACTTTGGAAATCATTTTGGAAAAACTTTAAGGTTAATTATAAAGGTGCATTTAAAGTAGGTTTCGTTTTAACAACTTTGTGGGCCGTTTGGGTAGTTGACCTATACTACTTTAATCAACAACACGAAATATTTACAGTTATCTTTACAATAATCGGTATTTTACTTTTTGTTTATACGATGATTTTCTTCTCTATTCATGTACATTACGATATGGGAAAGAAAGCGCAATTGAAAAATGCCTTTTTTGTTACACTCGGTAGCCCGTTATTAACATTAATGATTTTATTTTCACATTTATTAATTGCTTACATGAGCATGAGGTTTTGGTTTGTCGTCGTATTCTTTACAATGTCTGTTAGTGCAGTTGTAACGTTTTACTTTTTTTATCGCTTCACATTAAAAGTTAAAGAAAAGGCAGAACAATAATCACTTCTAAAAAAATAAGTTTGAAAGTTACGATCAATTTAGATTCGTTCACATATGATTTAATTGATTTGCAAAAGGGGAGAGTTGGATGGCAAATAAGAAGCAGCCAAATATCGTTTATATCATTACTCATGATACTGGCACACATTTAGGGTGTTACGGAAAGAAAGTTCAAACACCTGCAGTTGATGAACTTGCAGAGGAGGGAGTAAGGTTTGATCAATACTTCTGCTCCCAACCGCAATGTAGTCCAAGTCGTGGTAGTATTTTAACAGGAAAATATAGTCATAATCACGGAATGATGGGTCTTGGCCACCTTGGGTTTAGCATGACAGAAGACAATAATACATTACCTGGAGAACTAAGTAAGTTAGGTTATGAAACTCATCTATTTGGTTTCTTCCATGAAGCGATGGAAGGGGAACTCGATGCCTATCGTTTGGGCTACGAGCATCATTATAAAGTGCCGGGGAACCCAGCTAAAGAAGTAACAGATAAGTTTATTGATTTTTTAGAGAATGAATTAGATGAAAAAAGGGATGAAAAACCATTATTCCTTTCTTTAGGCTTTGAAGAGACACACCGACCTTTTGACGCGTTTGAACCAGATGAAGATGAATATGTTGATATCCCACCGTATTTACCAGACACTCCTGAAGTACGCGGAGATATTGCACGATTCCAGGGGTCTGTAAAAGAAATGGATAAAGCGATTAAACGTATTACTGATGCAATTGAACATTACGGATTACAAGAAGATACGATTGTCGTGTTTACGACTGATCACGGTATTGCCTTCCCAAGAGCAAAAGGGACATTAAAGGATTCCGGCCTTGAAACGGCATTGATAATGAAGTTCCCGAAAGGCCATGAAGCTACAAAAAGAGGAGTAGCTACTGAACTATTATGTAATGTCGACTTAATGCCTACATTACTTGAAATGGTTGGTGGCGAGGCACCAGAAGATATTGATGGACGCAGTTTCTATCCACTCTTGCAAGAGAAGGAAGAGTATGTTGAGCGTGAAAATTTCTTTTGTGAATTAACATGGCATGATAAGTATCACCCTATGCGAGGCGTTCGGACGAACAAATATAAATATATTCGTAATTTTGAAGAAGGCCCGGCTGTCTATTTACCTCATGACTTACATGCAAGTCCTTCTGGAGAAATAGTCAGAGATAAGTATTATGTTCCGAATACAGAAGAAGAATTATATGATCTAGAAAAAGATCCTATTGAAGAAGTAAATGTCGCAGATCAGCCAGAATACAAAGATGTGTTAGAAAAATTGCGACAAGAAGTTATCAATTGGATGGAAGAAACAGATGACCCTTTATTGAAAGGACCGATCGAAGGTCAAGTTGCGCCTGAGTGGGACGAGGAAATTAAAGCTGGGCGTGCTTATAACAGCAAGAAGTAAAGGAGAAAAGAACTGTTTCAAGTTAACGTGGAACAGTTCTTTTTTAAGACGTAAATTCACGATAAGAGGTGTTGGCAGATGGTTTGGAGTATTAAGGATACAGAGATAAAGGAAAACGACCTAACGCTAAAAGAAACATTATTCTTTTTAGGAAACGGTTATTTAGGTGTGAGAGGAAACTTTGAAGAAGGATATACTGAAGATTTGAAATCTATTCGAGGCACATACATTAATGCCTTTCACGATCGGACAGATATCGAATATGGAGAAAAGTTACACGGGTTTCCTGATCAACAAGAAAAACTATTAAACATAATTGATGCACAAACAGTGAAAATTATGATCAATGGTGAACAATTTTCATTGTTTGATGGAGAAGTTCTAGATTATAAACGAGTACTCTTTTTCGACAAAGGTTATGTTGAGAGGTCTGTTCATTGGCGTTCTAACAAAAGTGATGAAGTGAAAGTTACATTTAAAAGAATCGTCTCCTTTGTGACGAAAGAGTTATTTGCCTTACATGTAACAGTTGAGCCAATGAATAAGAAAATGGACATTCAAATTGTTTCAAATGTAAACGGTAACGTGACGAACTATGTTGACAAGAATGATCCACGAATTGCATCTGGTCATGCAAAACGTTTAAATGTACTCAATTCAGTATTCGAAAATGGCCGTTCAAATGTCGTTGATGAAACGTACGAAACAAAGTATAAAGTCGCAGCTGCTTCGAAAACGAACGTAACTGGCAGTTCATTTGAACATGATATTCAAGAAAGTCAAGAAGCAGGAATTACAGAAACGTACAGCTTTGAAACAAGTGAACCTATAGAGTTTCAAAAGTTTACGATTTTCACAGATACCATTAGACATGGAGAAAGCCTTGTAGAAGCAGGTAATGAGCTGCTTGATGAAGTATTTGTATCAAACTTTGACCAACTCCTTGATAAGCAAAGCGAATATCTTGATCAGTTCTGGAAAATTTCTGATATTGAAATTGAAGGTGACAAAGAGCTTCAAGAAGGAATCCGTTTTAATTTATACCACCTATTACAATCCGTAGGAAAAGACGAAAAGAGTAATATTGCAGCAAAGGGCTTGTCTGGTGAAGGATATGAAGGACATTATTTCTGGGATACAGAAATTTATATGTTCCCAGTGTTCCTCATGACAAATCCAAAGATTGCGAAAAACTTATTGCTAAACCGTTACGGGATTTTAGAATCTGCAAAAGAGCGTGCGAAAGAAGTAGGTCATACAAAAGGGGCGTTATTCCCATGGCGAACGATTAATGGAGGAGAAAGCTCGGCATTCTTCCCAGCTGGTACTGCACAATATCATATTAGCGCAGATATTGCTTACAGCTTTATTCAATATTATCAAGTGACAAAAGATGATGATTTCTTTAAAAATTACAGTGCAGAACTGCTATTTGAGACGGCACGTTTATGGATGGATACGGGGCACTTCCATGAAGGGAAGTTCCGCATTGATGACGTAACAGGTCCAGACGAGTATACTTGTATTGTAAACAATAACTATTATACGAATGCAATGGCAAAATATAATTTAGAGTGGGCTGTAAAAGCATATGCGGCTTTTCAAGAAGATCAAGCCTTCTATGAAAAAGTTCTAGAAAAAACTGCACTTAGCCCTGAAGAAGTGACTGAGTGGCAAGAAGCAGCTGAGAAGATGTATTTGCCATATGATAAAGAACTTAAAATCAATGCCCAAGATGATACGTTCCTTCAAAAGAAGAAATGGGATTTAGATAATACGCCAGAAGAACAGTTCCCATTATTATTAAATTATCATCCATTAACATTATATCGATATCAAGTTTGTAAGCAGGCAGATACGGTTTTAGCACATTTCTTGTTAGATGATATTGAAGACATTGATGTGATGAAACGTTCTTACGACTACTATGAGAAAGTGACAACACACGATTCCTCTCTTTCTTATTGCGTATTCAGTGTCATGGCATCAAAGTTTGGTTATCAAGAAAAGGCATATGACTATTTTAATAAAACGGCACGATTAGATATCGATAATATTCATAAAAACACGAAAGACGGCCTGCATATGGCAAACATGGGTGGAACATGGCTTGCTATCGTTTATGGTTTTGCAGGACTACGCATTAAAAACGGCGAACTACATTTAAAACCTCAGCTACCTGAAAAATGGGAGAAATTATCATTCAAACTTGTCTTCCGAGGGTCGCTGCTTAAAATCGAAATGTCTCAAGGTGGTGTCACTTATTCTCTTGAAGAAGGGGAAGAGCTAGAACTTTTCCACCGTGGAGAAAAGCTCGTTTTGAATGGAGCCAAAGCTATTTATAAATAATATAACGTGAAGAAGTGATCGATATGACCCCAACAATTAAAGATGTAGCCAAAAGGGCTGGTGTTTCGGTAAGTACAGTTTCACGAGTAATGAATTCACCTGACTCTGTTAAAGAAGAGAAACGAAAAAAAGTTCAAGCTGCTATTCAGGAATTAAATTATTCACCGAATGCATTGGCAAGAGGATTAATCTATAAAAAGACACAAACAATCGGTGCACTGATTCCTGATATCTCCAATTCCTATGTGTCAGAAGTTATTTTAGGCATGGAGAATGCGGCTAATCGATTAGATCTCAATTTAATGTTATGTAATACCGATCGAAATGAAGAGCGAGCATTAAACTATTTAAAAGCCTTAAAAGAAAAACAAGCTGATGGTGTAATTATAACGAGTGAAGCGCTAACCGACGCTTATTATGATTTTTGTAAAACTGCGAATCTACCTATTGTTTTAGCATCTACAGAAAGTCAGATGCACGATATTCCAACCGTGAGAATAAACGATGTACGAGCAGGCTATGATGCAGCGTCATATTTGATCAGCAAAAATCATCGATTGATTGGGATGATTAGTGGCCCGTTAGATGATCCTATAGCGGGATATACAAGGCACCAAGGGTTTCGTAAAAGGTTAAATGAAGAGAAGTTACCGAGCGATGCGATTGAATTTGGTGATTTCCGATTTGAAGATGGCTATGAAGCGATGGAGCGCTTTTATAAAAAACATCCCCAAATAACTGCTGTTTTTACAGCAAGTGATGAGATGGCAGTAGGTGCAATTACGTACTTGCATGAAAGAGGCATTAAAGTTCCAGAGCAAATTTCAGTTTTAGGCTTTGATAATACGAAAGTAGGCCGGATGTTCATTCCGAAGCTAACGACGGTCGCACAACCAATGTATGATATTGGTGATCAAGCTGTTGTTAAACTTAATACGATTTTGAATGGAATGAAATTGAAGGATACAAAAAGTTACTTACCGCATGAAATTATAGAAAGGGAATCTGTGAGAACGCTCAATGTTTAAATAGATTTTATAGAACTAAGCCCTGGTAGAATCGGGGCTGTTCTTTCTTCGAAAGTAAATGCGCTTTTTTAAAAAGGGCGTATATGAAAAGATATAACTATTGTAAGTGAGTAAATAAATAGCAGTTGAAGTTAATATCCAAGAGCAGGTGAATCACATGCTAAAACACTTTCTAGAAGATGTTCAAATAAAAAACAAATTAAAAAAGCAAATATACTTTTATATCCAAACGCATGGAGAAACGTCGAAGAATGAGTTAAAAAAGCATTTTAATGTTCCTCAATCGACACTTTCAAGAATGTTGGATTCTTTAGAGCAAGAGCAACTAATCTTCATGTCCGGTCAAGGAACAGCAAGCGGGGGACGACCGCCGATGTTATATCGTGTTTCACCTACTGCTGGATATTACTTTGGTGTGGACCTTTCAAGGACACATGTAACAACTGTTTTGTTAAATGCGAACTTTAATGTTTTAGCAGAAGCTACCTTTAAGCTAGATAAAACGTATACACCTACAAAAACAATCGGACAGATCATTGAACAAATTGAGAAATTTAAAAATCAATATATCGGTAACCAAGAATTAATCATCGGGATGGGCATTGGATCGGTCGGGCCTATTGATCGCGAAAAAGGAGTAATTCTTTCTCCAGAAAGCTTTCAAGCAAATGGATGGGAAAATGTAGAGATTTCTTCGTTGTTATTTGACGCATTAAAAATCCCTACTTACTTATCTAATGGTGTAGACACAGCTGGACTTGCTGAATACCACTTAGGCTCTTACCATAATGAGAAATTATTATATATGATCAGTGGTTATGGAATAAGAGGCGCGAAGATCGAAAATGGAATATCAAGTAATATCAATCCTGGTGATGCAAGTGCTTGGGGACATATGATGATCGAAAAAAACGGGAAATTATGTGTCTGCGGCAACCGTGGTTGTTTAATGGCATATTCATCGTTCAGTGCAATGATCGATGAAGTTCACCAAGTATTTCCAGGGATGAATGTTAACGATGCAGATGACCTCGTTCCTAAAGTCAATAGTGGCAATGGAGAGATACGAAGAATTGTTCATCGCGCTGCAGAATATTACGGACATGGTGTAGCTAATATGGTAAATATTTTACATCCGGATGCGGTCATTTTGCACGGGAAGCTTATTTATGAGTGTGACAGTTACTTTGAAAAAGTGAAAGAAACAATTGAACAATCGAGATACCAGAAAGAAAAGTCATTAATGATAAAAAGGGGGGACCTTGGTGACCGAGCAACGGCTGTTGGGGCTGGCATTGAGGTGCTTTATCGTCTCGTGAAGTTTAGTTAAAAGAAATGAGGAATGAACATGTCTAACCAAATCAACGCTTTTATTTTTGATCTTGATGGCGTTATTACAGATACTGCAGAATACCATTTCAATGCATGGAGTGAACTTGCAAAAGATATCGGCATTGAAATCGATGAGGAATTTAATGAACAGTTAAAAGGCGTTTCGAGGATTGAATCTTTACAGCGTATTTTAAAGCACGGTGGAAAAGAGAATGAGTTTACTGAACAAGAAATCATCGAGCTAGCTGATAAGAAGAACGATCATTATAAAACATTGATTGCCAAAGTAACACCTAATGATATTTTACCTGGGATTGTAGATTTACTAGAAGATATTAAAGCTAGTGGAATTCAAATCGCGCTAGGTTCTGCAAGTAAAAATGCTCCTTTTATTTTAGAGCAATTACAGCTAAATCGTTACTTCGATTATATTGTTGATGCCGGCAAAGTAAAGCAAGGAAAACCTCATCCAGAAACATTTTTAACAGCGGCTGACCATTTTGATGTTCCTTACGAGACTTGTGTAGGAGTTGAAGATGCTGAAGCGGGTGTCACAGCAATTAAGGATGCATCGATGTTTGCCGTTGGAGTTGGGTCCGAACCGATCCTCCACAAAGCAAATATCATTTTTCCTGAAACAAAAAATTTATCATTAGAAAAGATAAAATCCGCATTTAATGCCGAGTCATAAATCGTAGGATGAAAGGCACATAGGAGGGCACAATGGACAACTTTGTTTTAAGAGACCAAGATTTATTTTTAGTAGCAAACATAAATGGTGAAGTTGACCCATCAGAAGATGGTGTTGGCTTATATACAAAAGATACGAGGTTTTTAAGTGAAAATAGGTTAATGATTAATGGTGAAAAACCGGCGCTACTATCGAAACAACCGCAAGCAAATCATTTAACGTCATTTCGTTATATGTATGAAGTACATGATCAAGGTGCTATCGAAATTGTAAGAGAGCCTCTCATTTCTAATGGTGTCTTTTATGAAAAAATGACGTTTACGAACTACTTTCCGACAGAATATCAGTTTGAATCAGTCATTCAATTTCAGGCTGATTTTAAAGATATGTTTCTTGTCCGGGGTTTCCGCGGCGGGAATGTTGGTGAACTAACTGGCACTAATCAAGAAGGAAACAGTCTTGTATTCTCGTACAAAGGTAAAGACGACCTATTAAGAAAAACGAAGGTTTCTTGGGATACGCAGTTACCGTCGTCTGTTAATGGAAATTGTGTTCAATTTGATGTTAACTTGCAAGCTAAAGAATCTGTTGAAGTGGTCGTAAAGGTCACGCCACTATTCGGTGATAATGAAGTAGTAGAAACGGAAACTTATGAAATTGCGAGAAATAACTTAACAAAGAAGTACGAAGGTTGGTATGCATCCTTACCGACTGTTGTAACTGATGATCAGCAATTCATGGACATGTATGGACAAGCTGTCGATGACTTACAAATGCTTTTAGTTGATATTGGTTATGGTGACACGACAGTTGCAGGAATTCCATGGTATGCTGTTCCTTTCGGTAGAGACAGTATTATTACGGCATTATTTATGCTGTCTGTGAAACCAGAAATAGCTAAAAATACACTAAAAACGTTGGCTGCTTATCAAGGGAAAGAAAATAACCCTGAAAAAGATGAAGAACCAGGTAAAATCATGCATGAACTACGTTTTGGAGAGCTGTCAAACACTGGGCAGACACCATTTACGCCATATTACGGGACCGTTGATGCAACATCTTTATTTTTAGTTTTAGCAACAGAATATTACCATTGGACGAAGGATGATAACTTCATCAAGGAAATAAAACCTCACCTAGATATGGCATTAGAGTGGGTTCGTAGTAAAGAAAAATCCTTGGATAATCCATTCGTTCAATATAAGAGAAATGCAGAAAAGGGAATTCCAAACCAAGGTTGGAAAGACTCATCCAATTCCATGGTCCATAAAGATGGTAGCTACGCAGAGTCGCCCATTGCTTTAATTGAAGTGCAAGGCTATGTGTATGCAGCGAAAAAAGGGTTAAGTGCCGTATATGCTGAACTAGGCTACTCTAATGAAGGGGAAGTATTAGCAGAAGAGGCGACTTCCTTACTTTCAGAAATTGAGAATTACTTCTGGATGGAAGACGAGGGCTATTATGCGATGGCATTAGATGGAGATAATGGCCAAGTAGGGTCGGTCTCATCGAACACTGGACATCTTCTTTTTGCAGATGTCGATCATAAAGATGAAATTGTTCATCGTTTATTCGGTAGTCAGTTAAACAGCGGTTACGGTGTTCGAACGATGAGTTCTAGTGAAAAAGGATACTATCCAATGAGTTATCATAATGGAAGTGTTTGGCCTCACGATAACGGGATGATTCTTATCGGATTACAAAAGCATCATTTCAACAGTGCATCACGTCAATTAATGACGCAACTATTAGAAGCTTCACTGCATTTTGAAGATCAGCGTCTTCCAGAATTATATTGTGGGCACGACAGAGGAGAAGAGGATTTGTTAGTCCCTTATTTAACTACGTGCTCTCCACAAGCCTGGGCGGCGGCAACGGCTATTTTGTATGTCCAAATGATAGCTGGAGTGAAGCCGAATGCGTTAAATAAAACTATTGAAGTTAAACCGAATTTGTTAGATTCCATGAATGAATGGACAATCGAAGACATGAAAGTTGGTTTTGGCAAGCTATCATTGAAGGTTCAAAGAAATTCAGATGACTCGGTTACGTTTGAAGTGATAGAAAATAGTACAGGTTATGAAATAATTCGTTAATAAGAGGATGACTCGTAAGTGCTTGGCTCTCTCCTTGTTATGGAGGTGCCTGGCACTTTTCTTTTGAGTCATCCTCTTTCAATATAAGATAACCATGTTAAAATCCTAAAATCCTTCGTACCCTCTGTACATAGCTTTGACTAATCGTCAGTTTCGTTCCTTCTCCATCTTTCAATGTTACTTCTAAGTTTGATGAGATATCTCGAGAGAACTGTTTAATAAAAGAAATATTTACGATAAAAGAACGGTGGATTCGAATAAATGTGTCTGGTAATTGCTGTTCAAGAGTTTTTAACGGGTACTTTGACTGGTAACAACCATCCTCAGTATAAATAAGCGTTTTTTTCTGATGACTTTCGATGTAAATAATCTGCTCGATCGATATTGGAATCCAGATTTCGTCCATTCTCCCAACAACGAAGGAAAGAGTTGTTGGCTTCTGGAATGAATATTCTGGTGGCAAAATGACGGTTAGTGCCCCTTTAAACCCTGAGTCATTATCTTCGAGTGGATAGCCAACACCATAGTACGGAATACCAAACACTGATTTATCCACTAAAGATTCGACTTTTCGTTTTTGATTATACACACGCTCAGTAATACTTCCAGAAGGAATAGGTTGTCCTTGATTAATTTGGATGTCATGCCTACCAGGAAGATAGGAGATATACTTATCTCCACCTGCAATCGCAATGGAAGCCTCTTTTGGAACCCAATCTTCTATGAATGTAGAAAACTGATGAACAACATTATTTTTCAAGATTCCCTCATCCTTCTCCTATAATAGTTTCGAATTTTCTGATTAATCTTATTCATTTTCATTTTATCGGCAAATATAATGTTCTGTCAATTTTTTGTCACAAATTCATGTTCCTCTTTTAAAATGTTACAATATATCGAAAATTTAATATATTCGGATATTTATATTTCAAATGATTTGATGATGGTTCATCAAAAGTTGAAATGTAAGCGCTTTAGTTTGAGGAGAACTCTAGGGGAATGTTTTAACGATTAGTTGCATTGCAAAAAAATGGTTTAAAACAAGGAGGATATTTAAATGGTAGTAAACACACTTTCAGCAAAAAACGAAACGTACAATTTAGGAAGTTACGATGATGTTTACAATTCCTATGATTGGTCACAAGCAGAACAACAGTTTTCTTGGCATAAGACGGGGCTTGTAAACATGGCTTATGAAGCAATTGACCGTCATGCAAATTCCGATAAAGCGGATCACGTAGCATTATATTATTCTGACCAAAGTAGAAAAGAAGACTATACATTTGAAGAAATGAGAGATTTATCTAATAAAGCAGGGAATGTGTTAAAAGATATTGGCGTAACTAAAGGAGATCGTGTCTTTATTTTTATGCCTCGTTCTCCAGAACTCTATTTCATCTTACTTGGAACGATTAAACTCGGTGGGATCGTTGGTCCATTGTTTGAAGCATTTATGGAAGGGGCAGTAAAGGATCGTTTAGAAGATAGTGAGGCAAAAGTGATTGTCACGACCCCTGAATTACTTGAGCGAGTTCCATTTAATGAACTACCAAAACTAGAGAAAGTCGTATTAGTAGGTAAGGATGTGAAAGAAGAAGGGAAAATCGTTGATTTCTATCAACATTTTGATAAGGCAAGTAAAACCCTAGATATTGAATGGGTCGATCGAGAGGATGGAATGATTCTTCATTATACATCTGGTTCCACTGGAAAACCAAAAGGGGTTTTACATGTTCATAATGCGATGATTCAACATTATCAAACGGCTAAATGGGTGTTAGATTTAAAAGAAGATGATGTTTACTGGTGTACAGCAGACCCAGGATGGGTAACGGGTACTTCGTATGGAATCTTTGCACCGTGGCTTGTCGGAGCATCTAATGTGATTAGGGGAGGACGCTTTAGTCCTGATGATTGGTATCAAACAATTGAAGATTATGAAGTGTCGGTATGGTATAGTGCGCCAACAGCCTTCCGAATGTTAATGGGGGCTGGAGAGAAAGTTCTTAAGAAATACAACCTTTCTTCTTTACGACATGTAATGAGTGTCGGAGAGCCGTTAAATCCAGAAGTTGTCAGATGGGGAATGGAGGTCATGGACTTAAGAATTCATGATACTTGGTGGATGACAGAAACAGGTGCTCAGCTTATTTGTAATTATCCATCAATGGATATTAAGCCAGGATCGATGGGAAAGCCAATTCCAGGGGTGAAAGCTGCAATTGTTGACGACCAAGGAAATGAGCTCCCTCCAAATCGAATGGGGAACCTTGCGATTAAAAAAGGATGGCCATCAATGATGCGGGCAATTTGGAACCGTCCCGAAAAATATGAATCGTATTTTCTTAAGGGAGACTGGTATGTATCTGGAGATTCAGCTTATATGGATGAAGACGGGTACTTCTGGTTCCAGGGGCGTGTCGATGATGTCATTATGACAGCTGGTGAACGTGTTGGACCATTTGAGATTGAAAGTAAGCTTGTAGAGCACCCTGCTGTTGCAGAAGCAGGAGTTATCGGAAAGCCAGATGACGTTCGTGGAGAAATAATTAAAGCTTTTATTTCACTCAGGGATGGCTATGAAGCGAGTGAGGAATTGAAGGAAGAAATACGCACGTTTGTTAAAAAAGGGTTAGCCGCACATGCTGCTCCTAGAGAGATTGAATTTAAAAAAGAAGGGTTGCCGAAAACGAGAAGTGGAAAGATCATGAGACGTGTATTAAAAGCTTGGGAACTCGACCTTCCGACTGGTGATTTATCGACAATGGAAAAATAAAGCACATTTTTCTTTTAGGCGCTGTTAAAGTTCAGTGTTGATAAAATGTGTTATTTAACAATTGTTTCCTATGTGAGGAGCGAAGGTGCCGTCAACGTTTCGGGAATTTAGAAAAATGGACGAGGGAGGAAATAAGATGAAAAATACGAAAAACCGGTGGCTCATTGCTTTATCAGCGATTGCCATCCATCTATCTATTGGTGCCGCTTATGCGTATAGTGTCTATACAAATCCTATTCATGATACGATGGGCTGGTCAACGACTGGAATCACACTTTCGTTTACAATAATGATGGCGCTCGCAGGGTTTGCAGCTGCCTTTTTTGGACCATTCGTAGAAAAACACGGTCCAAAGAAATCTGCTATTCTTGCTGCTATTCTTTTCGGGTTAGGGCAAGCTGGAGCGGGTGTCGCCGTTGCTATTGACTCTCTTCTTCTATTTATTCTCACGTATGGTTTAGCAAGTGGGTTAGGTATGGGTCTCGGTTATATTTCACCAGTCTCAACTCTTGTTAAATGGTTTCCTGACCGTAGAGGCTTAGCAACGGGGATGGCTGTATTAGGATTTGGTACAGGAGCTCTTATTACTGCTCCTGTTGCAGCAAGCCTCATGGAAGCGATAAGCATTTCAGTTACTTTCTATATTTTAGGGGTAAGTTATTTTATTCTTATGGTTCTTGGTGCATCATACATTGCACCACCTCCTGAAGGCTGGATGCCAGAAGGGATGAGAAAAGATATTGCGACTGGTAAAAAAGTCGTTAAAAAAGATTTGTCCCAATTAACAGCAAAAGAAGCTGTGAGAACGAGACGTTTTTGGATGTTATGGAGCATGATGCTCATTAACGTTACTGCTGGAATTATGATGATCTCAGTAGCTTCTCCGATGGCACAAGAAGTTGTTGGATTATCAGCAGCTGGGGCGGCAGCAATGGTAGGAATTATGGGGATCTTTAACGGTGGAGGCAGACTTGGTTGGGCAGCGATCTCTGATTATATTGGCAGGCCGGCTGTTTTTATGACGTTTTTCGTTCTGCAATTCATTGCCTTTTTAACAATGCCAAATATCACCAATGTCTTGTTGTTCCAAGTCCTCGTGTTTATTGTTGTTAGTTGTTATGGTGGTGGATTTTCGAACCTCCCTGCTTTCATTGGCGATTTGTTCGGCACAAAACAACTTGGAGCCATTCATGGTTATCTCTTAACAACATGGTCATTAGGTGGGATTTTTGGACCACTTTTAGTAACGCAAATTAGAGAAATGACACAAAGCTATATCCCGGTCTTTTATGTATTTACAGCATTAATTTTATTAGCCGCTTTTGTTTCCGTATTCCTTCAGCTTGATATTAAAAAAATTGAACATGAAAAAGAAAAACAGCAACAACAAGAAACGGCATAATATAAATACGGAAAGTTACAGTTCAAACAACGCAACTCTCATTTCAGTGAGAGGGCGTTGTTTTTTCGTGCGTTTAGATTGGTTGAACTTAAAAAGTAAATATCCATACTAATGATATTTGTACCAAGTCTCATGAAAAAAAGTGTAATGAGTTTTGGGAAGGCCGTGCTGTGCCCGCAGCAAAGAAGACATCGTAAATTCGAACGAAGTGAAGGATGAGCAAATGTCGCACTTGTACCTAGAGGTGAAAGCGAAGCAACAAACAAAGCTTCGTCGAACCGCTGAGAGCTGCGCCGACGCATCCAGCTACGTAGCAAAAGCTAGAAGAGGAAGAAGCAACATATGCTTACAAACTAAGATTTATTTTAAGGGAAGATGGAAGGAAGATTCGACGGTATGGCAAGCGGGTATTTACAAGATGAAGTGATGATTTATCTGTTGCCGTCATAAGTGATAAAAACAACGAATAAAATAATTTGGTCTGAAATTTAATGGGATAAACGAACGATATAAGGAGGAAGAAAACGAAGAAGTTTTAAATCTAAAAAAAGGGTATTTTCTATCGTGGAGGTAAGGTAAAGATGAATGAAGATCAATTAATACAAAAGGTGTTTTACAAAACATATATGGAAGAAAACGAAAACAGACAGCCACTTCAAGTACTAGGTGAAGCCTTCTTTACAGAACAAAAAAAAGATGAGGCTGACCTACCTGCTATCCGTTTTGCGCAAGGAGAAGTATATTATCATAACAAAGATCTAGAAGCGGCGATTTATAAATGGGAGAATGTAAACAACGATTTAAAAGCATGGGCTAAAAAAAATATTGGAGATGCTTATTATGAACTTGGCTGGTTAAATGAGGCAGAAAAAGTGTATACATCGATAGAAACAGATAGTACTGTGCTCTCTGTTGAGACCTCATTACAATTAGTCTCTCTATATAGCGATAAAAATAATCTTGAACGCGTCTATCAATATATTCATAAAGCCATTTCAATTGATCCGGATTATCCTGATGTAACAGAGCTTGCGCGCACTTTTTATGAAGACCAGGAAGACGACCAACGTGCAGTTGAATTAGCTGTCAGTGAGAGTATACGTACAGCATCTGTAAAATGGTTTGATGTTCTTAAAGGGTATATTGATAAAGGATATACGAAAGACTTTCCACCTAGTTATTTTCAAGAAATACTCAAGGTCGTGTACGAAGTAGATGAGCGGATGTTTTCACAGATTACTAAGGCCCTCTGGAATAATTATAAGAAAAGGGATACAGTGCTAGCTTGGGTTCATACTGCTAACATACTTTTTTCAGAGATCGGTGAAGCAAGAGGGAACTCTCGGTATGATTTATCGGTTATCCACTACGAATGTTATCTCGAATTAATGAGCGGCGAATATTTACTTTCACAATTAGAAACGGTTGTTCCAAGCTTATTAAGTAACTGGTTAAATTTCACAAATGAAAAGAGTGGCTTATTTCCGGCAGCTGCAATTATGGCGTGGAATGAATATTTTCCTGCCTCACTAAATGGAGATACTTTGAAAGAGTCAGAGAGAGTGTTGTTTGATTTTAATCATGATGAAGCGACGATGAATGAAACGCTTGATCTATTGCAGAGCTTATTAACTTGGGCGGAATCGAATCAGTTGCAAATGGGTGAAAAGACAAGGTGGGTCGTTTCAAGATTTGCAGATTTGAATAAGAAATTCATGCTGGTAACGGGAACAGTCGGAAGTGGAAAGTCATCTGTCATAAATTCGATCCTTCAGGAGGAATTAGTAGGTGAAGAACCTGCAACAATGTTTATTAAACCGTCAGAGACGAGAGAATTAATTGAAGTTACTGAAGAAGGAAATAAAATCGTTCATGATATTTCAAATCTTAAAGAGGATGCTTTACTAGAGCTTGAATGGCAGTCACCAATTTTACAGCAACTGGACTGTTCGTTGATCAGTTCTCCAAAAATCATTGAGAACATCCAGCAGGAACATACACCATATGATTATTTAAACTTAGTGGATGGGTTACTTTATATCATTGATACACGTCATGCGTTTCAGGAGGAGGAATTACAGGTTCTGCTCGAAATTTATGAGCGAGCTCCTGATTTAAAGGTACATTTCCTCTTGCACGATGCGGATGGAACACCTATGGAGAAAAGGGGCTTACAGGAAGCTCGTTCCAAAATAAATCAATTATTCCCGGAAGCAAAAGTAATTTCTTACTCCTCTTTTAGTAAAGATGGTGCACAAGCGGAAAGCTTAGTAAAATTTTTAAATGAAAGAGTATCTATTCATAAAGAATCTCACCATGTAGAGCAGAAAACTACTAGAGCTTTATCTTTAATTCGTCTTGTTTTATCGGAATTAATGACGAAACGAACGGCAATGGAGGATTCGTGTAATGAAAATGTCGTTTTTAATGAGGATATCATCGGTAGGCTAAAAGCTCTAGTGAACACTCTCAATGATACGGAACATGAAAAGGTGCGTACGATTACCGAATCTTATAGAGCGGTTAAAGAAGGCGCAAAGCATGACGTGAGAAAAGACCTTCCTAAACTGTTGCGAGAATGTGCAGAGGAGATTAAAGAAGACAGTGATTTCCGAGTGTTGCATGATGAACTAAATGACGTAATGAATAAAAAAATAAAGGGATATCTAGAGGAACAGATTATGCCGAAGTTAAGTGATAATCTACAGCAATGGCTTAATGATTCGGAAAACGAACTTCGCGAAACCCAACAATATCTTGATGAAACGAGCGAGTCATTAAATGCATTATATGAACAAAATAAAATCAAGTTGAATTGTGACTTTCAAACCATTTCTGACTGGCGTAGAGATATTAATCGATTTACACATAGAATTGAAATTGGTCAGGAAAATATTATGAATCGTCAGAAGCCAACACAATTGTTGCTGAAAAGTGCAGGAAAACTATTTGGAAATATACAGCACAATAACAATATGCTGTTTAGCCAATATAAAAAACATGTAGAAAATAGTGACTATGAAGATGTTACTCATTCAATTATTCATAAATTCTTTTTAGAATTTGACCTGTTTGAGAAAGCTTTAAAAGCAGATGTTTCTATATTTTTTGAAGAGCCTTTCGAGCAATTAAACAGAAGTATTACAGAAGCTGAATCTGAAAGGGATTCTGTAAAAAGGAAGCTTGAAATAATGAAGGAAAACCCACACCTTTTCTATGACCCTATGAAGATATTTGAAGTTAGGCTTTTGCAATGTGAAATTATGAAGAAAACAAGCGAGAATGATCCTAATGTCATTTATTAACTGAAGGCGCTGAAAGCTTATTTGTTGCACAGCTATTACTTATTATTTATCAATAATAAACGATAACAAAGGTTGACGATTTTTTTGTGTGGCATATCGCGGAATTTTCAGGGTACCTTTAGTGATACAAATGAGAAAAAAGATAATCATCATTCCTGTTTTTTATAATTGTTAGATGTGACATCATTTCTCTTTCTCGATTATAAATTCACTCAAACGGCGTAACTTTTCGCTTAGACGAGGAGTTACGTCTTTTTATTTGGCTAAAATATTTTGTATTGGCGGGTTTTTTTAGTTTCACCAAAAGATATAGAGCGAAACGATCATTCAACTGTAATACTGAAACGGTAGTTTGCTCTTCCTTGGATTGATGCCTTATTTCCATGCCAGCTAACAAGCATATTGTAAGTATAAGTCCCTGGTTCATTAGGAAGTTCTATATAACTCGGTTCACTACGAAGCATGAGATAATAATTAAATAAAGGAAAATCATCTCGTTGAATATAACTCCACCGTTCTTGATAATCAGGTAATTCTTCAACTTCTAAGGTGATTGTATTTGGTAATGGCTTATCGTTATAATTAATTTTTAAAGTCTCACCTGAGGTAACAATATGATGATTCGGTTCTCTTTCATTGTATTGGTTCCCGTTACCTCCCATATCATTCATACAATCGTCCACGCCCCAGCATATCGTATCGGTATCGACCTCTATTGATACATCTCCAGCTTCTATTGAAGGAACATAAGCTCCTTTTCCTTGAACCTTACTAGCAGTTCGAGCCTCGTTTATAAAATACACAGAACCTAGCATACCAACTACTAAGATACTAACTAACAATAAAATCGTATATTTTTTCATCTAACCACTCCATCTACCAAAAACCGAATTTTCTCTAAGTAGAGTCGGTTTCAAATTTTATTCTTGATAAGTTATTGCAACCTTTAAAATACTTAATTATATGAATCAATTTCATAACTCAAAACAAGATGGGAAATTCAAAATGTGAGTGTGAACTTCACTTCAGACGGACGCTTTCACCACTCCGAGTACAAGTGCGACATCCATTCCTGCTGCACGAAGCTTGCACTCATGGTGTCTACTTTGCCCGAGGGCTTGTCTTCAGCTAACTTAGGCTTGATTACTCTTCGCCTAAGTGGATCTTCAGCTCGTTGTTCCTGCGATTACTCGTCGCAGATAAACAGTGTTCCTGCGGTTACTCGTCGCAGCTCGGAGCAGTTCGAAGAAGTATTGCTCGTCGTTGCTCCTGCGGTTACTCGTCGCAGCTCGAAGCAGTTCGAAGAAGTATTGCTCGTCGTTGCTCCTCTGGGAGTCGCCGCCTTTCGTTACGATCACTTCAAAATAAACGTACACTTAATGATAAATTTATAATATCATTCGTTTCATTGCACAAAAAACGGAATGATGAAATTGATTCATATACTAAAAATTAACACTTTTTTATTTAATGTTTCTACCTTTTAGCTTAAGTTTTTTCTTCACAATCTCTGCATATTTCTTATTCCTGTATCCGTGATAATAGTGTTGATATATCATTACCAACTCGCTTTCACTCCATTAGGTCTTTTGGTTTGTTTTTTTGCATAAGAATGACTTAAATAACGAACCGATTAGGAGTGAGAAATGTGACAACGAGTAATCAGTCAAAAACGATTACACATAAACTGACAGGAGAAGAAATCACCTTTTTAAAATCGAGTGAAGATACTAGAGGAGAGTACGAATATATTGAAGTTTATTTGCCACCAAAAGGTGAAGGTCCACCACTTCATTATCACCGTTCTTTCGAAGAAGAGTTTGAAGTTATTGACGGTGAGTTGAAGCTTATCATTGGTGAGGAAGAACGAATACTTACGGCTGGTGAATTATTAACCGTTCCGAAAAAAACTCACCATATGTTTTTAAACGCCTCAAACGAACGTCCTGTCACTTTCCGAGTGAAACTAACACCTGCGCATCACTTTGAAACGTCGATGCGAATCATTTATGGCCTTATTGAAGACGGTGAAGTAGACGAGAAGGGGATGCTAAAGAGCAAAATGTATACAGCAATTGTCTTAGACATGCAAGATTCAAGAATCGTACAAGTGCCGAAAATCGTCCAAAAATTTGTTCTCGATCGTCTTGCAAAAAGAGGGAAGAAACAAGGCATTGATGAAATGTTAATAAAAAAATATGTGAAGGCTTAACACATTGAAATTGTCAGATTGTTTGAAAAAAACATATTAAAATCCCCTTGACTTTATGTCTCGGTTTTAATATGATTGTTACCAATTATAACGACGATGCTTAAAAGCATTATCGCGATAAAGCGTATGAAGTGATTAAAAAAATAAAAAGAGATGTATGGAATAACGCTTTTCATTTCAAAATAACAACGTGATAAGTTTTTTAACTTAAAATATCTATAATTAAATACGAGGAAGAAGATCTGTTCATTGTGAGCGGAATTTCAGAGAGCTAGTGGCTGCTGTGAACTAGTATTACCACACAATGAATAACACTTTGGAGTAGACAGGGTGAACGAGGAGTAGCTCTGTACGGACGATGCACGTTACGCATGTAATGAAGGCCATAAATATGGTGAATTCAGGGTGGTACCGCGCATCAAAAACTTGCGCCCCTATACAACGTAGGGGTTTGCAAGTTTTTTTTATTTTCACTGGATTGTCATTTTCTAACAATATTGAATGTAAACTGAATGAATAAAAAGGAGAGATAAGGAATGTCAACAGTCATTATTCCGCCAGATTATGAACCGAAGTTAGGTATGAAAGAAACAGAAAAAGCCCTTCATTTTGTCAAAGATCAATTTGAGAAAAAACTAAGTGAACATTTACACTTAACAAAAGTTTCTGCACCATTGTTTTTAAAACCGGATACGGGATTAAATGATAACCTTGCTGGTGTTGAAAAGCCGGTTACTTTCACAGTGAAAGAAGCAGAAAATACAAATGTAGAAATCATTCATTCGTTAGCAAAATGGAAAAGGATGGCATTAAAAAGGTATGACTTTACATATGGCGAAGGTATATATACAAACATGAATGCGATTCGAGCAGAGGAAGAGTTGAGTAACCTTCATTCCATATACGTTGATCAGTGGGATTGGGAAAAAGTTATTGCAAAAAGAGATAAAAGTGAAAAATATCTTCAAAAAACGGTAAAAGACGTTTATCAAGTTTTTAAAGATACAGAACGTTACCTAAATGAACTTTATCCTTTTCTTGGTGAGATTTTACCGGAGGAAATTAGCTTTATTACAACACAAGAATTAGAAGACAGATATCCGAACCTTTCACCAAAAGAACGAGAGAACAAGATTGCTGAAGAAAAAAAAGCTGTTTTTATTTCTCAAATCGGTGATGAGTTAAAGTCGGGGACAAAGCATGACGAAAGGTCACCAGACTATGACGATTGGTATTTAAACGGTGACATTGTTTTATGGTATCCAGTTTTAAATAGAGCGATCGAAGTGTCCTCAATGGGGATCAGGGTTGATAAAGATGCTTTATTAAGTCAGCTTAAAAAAGCGAAGTGCGAACAAAGACTTAATTTAGAGTATCACAAAATGGTGCGTGATGAAGAGCTGCCTTATACAGTCGGTGGAGGGATTGGCCAATCAAGAGTATGTTTATTTTTACTAAGAAAAGCGCATATCGGTGAAGTTCAAGCTTCTGTATGGTCCGATAAAATCATAAAAGAGTGCGAAAGAGCTAGAATACATTTATTATAAATCGATATTTAAAGAGGGAGAGGTTGTATGTTGTTAAAAGATCAAGATTTTTTAAGGGTACCTGGTCCGACTCCGATTCCACCAAGTGTTCAACGAGCAATGACAAAACCGATGATCGGCCATCGAAGCTCCGGTTTTAAGGAGATATTTTCAAATCTCGTACCAAGGTTAAAACCTATTTTTGGAACAGAGCAAGAAGTTCTCACAATCGCAGGAAGTGGAACGTCTGGTCTTGAAGCAGCTGTGGTTAATGTAGTAAAGCCAGGAGATGAAGTACTGGTGTTAGTGACAGGGGCATTTGGCGACCGCTTCGCAAAAATTTGCGAACAGTACCACATATATGTTCATCGTATCGATGTTCCTTGGGGGCAAGCTGTTCCCTTGGAAAAGGTTCGTGAATGTATGGAGGAAAACCATAACATTCGTGCCGTATTTGCAACCTTTTGTGAGACATCAACAGGTGTACTTAATCCGATTGCAGATATCGCAAAGGTCATTCACGAATCATCAGAGGCTTTATTTATCGTAGATGGGGTATCGTGTATCGGTGCGGTGAAAACAGAGATGGATTGTTGGGGAGTTGACCTTTTTATTACAGGCTCTCAAAAAGCAATGATGCTTCCTACCGGCCTCGCTTTCCTTGCGATTAGCGAACGTTCTTGGAAAGTAATCGAATTGAATGATCAGCCGCGTTTTTACCTTGATCTTTTAAAGTATAGAAAAAGCATGAATGATCACTCTACTCCATTTACCCCTGCCGTTTCATTATTGTATGGGCTAGAACAGTCGTTAAACTTATTAGAGGAAGAAGGTCTTGAGAATGTATATAAAAGACATCTTCTTATGAAAGAAATGACAAGGTCCGCTTGTCGTGCGTTAGGATTACCGTTACTGACGGCAGACGGTAATGCATCACCAACAGTGACTGCTGTTAAGCCAACTTTATTTTCTTCAGACGATTTGCGTAACTTCTTAAAGAAAGAGTTCTCACTCACATTAGCTGGTGGACAACAATCGTTGAAAGGAGAAATATTTCGTGTTGGTCATATGGGCTATTGCTCACCTGCAGATGTATTACAAACGATTAGCATGCTAGAAGTTGGATTACGAGCATCAGGCGTAGATGTCGAATTAGGGAGAGGAACTGCAGCAGCTCAAGACGTTTATTTGAAAGGGGAAAAATAACGATATGACTTTATATATTTTAATTAGTGACCCAATAAGTGACGATGGAATTAACACGTTATTAGAAACGGAAGATGTTATCGTAGATAAAAAGATCGACCTTTCAAAGAAAGAATTACTAAACTGTATTGGGAAGTACGATGCTCTTCTTGTTCGTAGTCAAACAGAAGTCGATCGTGAATTGATCGCAGCCGGTAAAAACCTTAAAGCAATTGGTAGAGCAGGAGTAGGGGTCGATAATGTCGATTTAAATGCGGCAACAGAACATGGTGTTGTTGTTGTAAACGCTCCTATGGGTAACACGATTTCTACCGCTGAACATACGATGGCAATGCTTATGGCAGCATCACGTAAAATTCCGCAATCATACGAATCATTAACGAAAAATGAATGGAACAGGAAAGCTTACGTCGGTGTTGAACTGTATCAAAAGACATTAGGGATAATCGGATTTGGTAGAATCGGAAATGAAGTTTCAAAGCGTGCAAAAGGTTTTCAGATGAATGTCATTGCCTATGATCCGTTTTTAACAGAGGAAAAAGCTGAAAAACTTGGAATAACATGTGGATCGATTGATGATGTATTAAAACAAGCAGACTTTATAACGATTCATACGCCATTATTAAAAGAAACGAAGCACCTTATTAATCAAACAGCCTTTGAAAAAATGAAAAAAGGTGTCTACATATTAAATTGTGCGCGAGGCGGATTAGTAGATGAAGAAGCCTTGTATCATGCGATTACGACTGGGAAGGTTGCGGGTGCCGCTTTAGACGTGTTTGAGAACGAACCAGTGATTAACCATGAACTATTAAATTTACCTGAAGTAATTGCAACACCACATTTAGGGGCAAGTACGTTCGAAGCGCAAGAAAATGTTGCAGTCGATGTAAGTTTTGATGTTTTAGAGATGCTCCGTGGAAAGCCTGCAAAAAACCCAGTCAATATGCCCTCCGTCTCTTATGAAGTGATCCAAAAGTTAGAGCCTTATTATACACTTGCCGAAAAAATCGGTTCATTCCTTAGTCAAATTGCTAAAGGAGCGATTCGAGAGATCGCTATTGAATATTCAGGGGAATTAAAAGAAATAAATACGGATTTGTTAAACCGAATAACAGTAAAAGGGATGTTAAAAAAACATCTAGGGCACCAAATCAATGATGTGAATGCCTTTCATCTTGCTGAGCAAAAAGAGATCGTCATTAATGAAAAGAAAACGACATTAAATAAAGGGTTCACGAACTTAATGACAATTACTGTTAAAACAAATGAAGAAATGAGAAGCATCTCTGGTACAAGAATTGAAGGGCTAGGCATCGAGTTTGTAAATGTTGATGATTATCGTGTCGATGTTGTTCCTACCAGTCATATGATATTTATTCGTCATTATGATAAACCAGGTATGATCGGTAAAGTAGGTAGCTTTTTAGGGGAATGCGACATTAATATTGCAACAATGCAAGTTGGCCGAAAAGAGCCAGGAGGAGAAGCGATTATGCTCCTTTCTGTTGACAAACATTTAAAACATGATTTCATTGATGATCTAAAACATGTAGCTAATATTATCGATGTAACGCCGATTGAGTTATAAACGAAAAACATTTTGTCAAACCCTTGGGTTGATAATCGGAGAGGACTTCATTTTAATGATTATTTGTCTCTGTTTGAAAAGGCAAAAGATCTTGGTTTACCTGTGAAAATGGGAATTGAAATGGATTATACGCCAGGAAAAGAACAGGAGATGGAGACGTTTATTATCAACGCTTACCCTTTTGATTATGTGATTGGTTCGATTCATTGGATTGGTGATTGGGGAATTGATTTACATGATTTTAAAGAGGAATATGAGAAGCGGGACATTTACGAAGTGTATGAGCAATATTTTGAGCAAGTTGTTACGTTAGCAGAATCAAAGTTATTTGATTTTGTCGGGCATACCGATTTAATTAAAATCTTTAAATATAAGCCAAATGACCAGGCATTTATTGAAGCTCAATATGATCGTGCTGTAAAAGCTCTAGCTACATCTGGAACAATGTATTGAAATAAGTACGGCAGGGTTAAGGAAGCCGGTTGAGGAAATGTACCCCAGTCTGCTGTTTTTAAAAAAGTGCCAACAAAGTGGCGTACCAATCGTTTTATCTTCTGATGCCCACAACCCAAATCACGTTGGCTATGCCTATGATCAAGCGATTCAACTAGCTAAATCAGTTGGTTATAATGAAATTCAAGTTTTCTCTGAAAGGAAAATAAAATCGCCCATAAACTCGGAAAATAACACAGAATAACATGAACGAAAGTACTACGTTTTTTCTTTTTTCACTGTATGAGATTCAATTGTTTTATGTGAAATGAAGAAATACCTTCTTCATTTTTGCATAAGCATAGGTAAGGAGGGGATCTCACGTGGCGATCGAATGTTGTAAAGAGTGTGGGGAATCGTCAATTTTAATTACACATCTTTATGATAATGGTAGGATGTGTGAACGGTGTGGAGGGTGGATTTGTCCGAGTTGTACCTCTTTTTACGATGAAAAATGTAGTGAATGTTGCGAAGGGTCAACGTGAAAAATTCAATTATATCGGTTTTGTATTCATTTTCAATATGGGATTAGACGAAGGCTGATTCATAAGTGCGAGACACTTGTGGATCAGTTTTTTATTCTACCCTAAACATAATATGGTTTGTTTGGCAGCACCTTCTGATACTCTTGATCAAAATGGTCACTTTGGTGATATTGCAATTGACTTTATATTAGATATAGATTTACATGTTTGGATTTTAGAAATAAATAAAAGGTATGGCTATAAAAGTTTTTCTATACTTGAAGAACCCGAATTATTTAATGAAATCATCCGTAATCCCTTTCACTATGCAAGAGCTTTATGTGGCTTTAGCAATGAAGAAGTTTTAGAGGATGATGGAATTAAAAACGAAATTGAAAAGGAAGAAGCTGTACAAAAGCTAATGACGGTCTTAAACAAAATTAACTGTATGAAATCAATAGAAAGTAAAGATTCACCTATAAAGGAACACCAATCAAAGGGTAACTAGTTGCATCTTCATAAAATCTTCACAAACTAGCCACTTTTCCACTACTCACTATACCCTGTAAGGTATATAATGTTTATAAATTGACAATACCAACCAGGGTACAATGTGAGGGGGATATGACCATGGAAGTAAACAGAAGAACCTTTTTAAAGCGTTCAGCACAAGCAACTGTTGCAGCAGGTGTTGTTGCAGCAACAAGTAACTCTGTGTTAGCAAGCGGGGGAGAAAATGAAAACGAATATGTTAGTTCAATCATTGACTTAACAAAATGTGATGGATGTGCCGCTTATGATACACCTTTATGTGTTTCATCCTGTAAAGAGAAAAATGCACATCGATATCCACAGCCGAAAGAACCGATTAAAGATTATTGGCCACGCAAAAGACACGAAGATTATTCAAACGAGCAAGATCGTACAGACCGTTTAACGCCTTATAATTGGACGTATGTGGAACAAGTAGAAGTCGAGCATGAAGGAAAGACAGAAACAGTGTCGATCCCAAGACGTTGTATGCATTGCCTTGATGCACCTTGTCAAAAACTTTGTCCGTTTGGGGTTATTGGAAAAAGTGATCAAGGAGCAGTGAAAATCGATGAAGACTTTTGTATGGGTGGTGCAAAATGTCGTGATGTTTGTCCATGGGAGATTCCACAAAGGCAAGCAGGTGTAGGGATTTATATGCATATAGCTCCAGACTTAGCTGGGGGAGGGGTCATGTATAAATGTGACATGTGTAGTGACCTTTTAGAAAAAGGAGAGAGCCCAGCCTGTCAAACGTCTTGTCCAACTGATGCAATTGAATTTGGTCCAGTCGATGAGATGCGAAAGAAAGCATACCAAAAAGCTGCTGAGATTGACGGATACGTTTATGGGGATAAGGAAAATGGTGGTACATTAACGTTTTATATTTCCAAAGTACCTTATGACAAAATCAATGAAGCCATTGCGAAAAGTAAAGAAGCAGATACAAGTAATAACCCACGTACTTCAGGGCGACCGTATATGGAACCAGATGTCGAGAACATGTTAGATACAGCTCACGGGTTTATGTTAGCAACGTTAGTCGCACCAATCGCAGGGGCGGCGACAGCAGGGATCACAGCTTATCGTGTATTAAAAGGGAAAAACGAAGAGGGAGGGAAGTCTAATGAAGAACAAGAAAGAGAAAGTTTATAGACAACCTCTACCAAATCGATTTGTCCATTGGTTAACAGCAATCTCGATTTTTATGTTAATTATTACTGGCCTAGGACAAATGCCGCTATATGGAAGGTATTTGATATATCAACCTTTTGGTACACAGTGGTTAACAAGTTATGAACTGACACTTTGGGTCCATTACATTTTCGCCGCCGTTTTAGTCTTTATTGTTTTTTACCATATTGTCTATCACGTGATCAAAAAAGAGTTTGATATTGTCCCGAAAAAAGGGGATGTAAAAGGTTCTTATGAAGTTGTAAAGGCTATGATTTTAAGGAAAAAAGAACCACCAAGTGAAAAATATTTACCAGAACAGCGTCTAGCCTATGCATTTTTTTCAGGGGCAATCTTACTTGCGATCGTTACAGGCTTTTTTAAAGTCATAAAAAATATTCAAGGGGTGCAAGCTTCTGATGGTTGGTTGCTTTGGGGAGCACAACTGCATAATTTAGCCACTTTCCTCATTATATTTGGTATCGTCATGCATTTAGCAGCATTTATCGTTAAAGCAAATCGAAAGCTATTACCTGGTATGTTTACAGGATTTGTTGATAAGGAATATGTAAAAGAGAGACATTCATTATGGTATGATAAAAAATCAGAAGAAAAACAAGCAAAGAAATAATTTGATGTCGTTAGAAAGGATGACTCCTTCATGACCGAAAATGAAAAAGATCAAACATGCAACCAAGGAGGTTGAGGAATTTCAAGGTCTCCAAACACAAATGGTCGAAAGGTAAAGAAAGCTTCACCTATATGACCGGGTGTTTGGTTATGGCTCCTGGCAGGAGTCTATATATTCGTATCGTACGTATTTTTTTAATAGGAAATAGATAATGAAAACAAAAGATATGTTTGATTAAAAAGTGTAACAAGGTTGTTACACTTTTTTTGTTTTTTGATTTGTTTAGCATGGTACATTGAGAGTAACTATTCATGAGAAGGATGAAGGGTATGAAAAAAATCATTATTATTTTCATCGGTATTCTCATTGTTTCTTTTATGTTTTATAAAAGTGAAACAGTTGTTGAAGATCCGAGGAAAGTAATTGGTGTATTAATGACAGGAGAAAACCGCCTCTTAAAGCTTGAAGGGCTAAGAGATGGTTTGAATAAATTTGGATACACAGAAAATCAACTTCAATTTCTTATAAAACAAGCAGAGGATGATGCGAGACAGTTGGATGTGTTAGCTTATGAACTCCTTGAGGAAGAAGTTGATATGATTGCATCATTTGGCGGAATTGAAACGCAAGTATTAAATGAAATATTGATTGAAAAAGAGAAAGAAGTTCCTGTCGTGTTTGTAGGGATGGCAGCTCCGCTAGAAGTTGGAATCATTGATGACTTCCGTCAGCCTAAGGGGAATTTCACAGGTGTGAATAATTATCATATGAGCATGTCTTCGAAACGGCTTGAATTATTTCACGAACTTCTCCCTGATTTAGAACGGGTCGTTGTGCTTTACAGTGAAGGGATAGATATTAGTCGCAGGTCATTACAGGTTACGAAGGAAGCAGCAGAGAAAATTGACATGCCAATCTTACCTACAAATATTGAGGAAATTGAAGATTTACAAAAACTGAAAGAGATACTGACAAGCAATGATGGAATATTAACGATGCCTAGTTTTCAAATTGAAGGGCTTACCGATCAAATTGTTGCAGTTTCTATGGAATATCAAATTCCTGCGATGGGGGTCTATAAAGATGATGTCCATGCTGGATATTTAGTAAGTTATGGAACATCCTTCTATGGTCAAGGCTATCAGGCAGCAAGACATATTAGTTTAATTTTACAAGGAAATCAACCACAAGATATCCCTGTAGAACTTCCTGACCAACTCGAGTTTTATTTAAATGAAGGTATGCTGCAAGAACTCAATATTACGATTAATAAAGACTTGATGAACTTTGTAGAAATTGTGGGTGAGGAAAGATGAAAAAGAGATTTCACTTACAGTCGATTCGTTTTAAAGTTCTCCTTTTTGGCATGATGATGTCTACGATCCCACTTCTATTAATTTCTACTTATTATTTATATGAAACAATGAAAGAAGTCGAATCTCGTTCTAGTAAACAACAGCAACTTATTGCAGAAGGCTTTGCAAATGACATATTTAATGAAATTGATGAAACGTATCAACGCTTAAAGATGGTAAGCAGTATCGAAAAGGTAGAAGAACAAAAGGGGATTTTTTATACATTATTAAAAGAGCAAGATTCCATTGATGATGTTGTTTTGCTTAATGGTGAAGGGCATCCACTTTTACGAGTTTCTCGTTACGAATTAAACCAATGGGACCCACAGGAACGCTGGCCGAATGATATGAACTTAATCACTGCGGCATATGAGAATGATTGGGTTTTTAGTGAAGTCGATTTTAATGAGTTTGGTCAACCATACCTTCAGTTAATTACCAGAAATGGTCACAGTCATGAAGAAGAACATTTTCTCGGTATTTCAATACAGCTACAAAAAGTAATTGGTGATCTTGCTTCATACCAGTTTGAGGAAGGAGCCTTACTTTTTTTATTAGATGAACAAGAAAGAATCATTGCTCATAAAGATTACTCTCAACTATGGCAACAAGACGATCGAAGTGCGGTAGAAAGAGAGGAGTATATACAAGTGAGAATCCCAATAGAAAAGGTTCATTGGGAGCTCGTAATAGAGCAGCCAAGGAGTGAAATGCTTGCCCCTGTATATGAAATGATTCGACGAGGGGTATTCACGGTCGTATTAGTCATCTTAGTCGTAAGTTTAATTAGTATATTTGCTGGGCTTAACTTTGTAAGGCCAATTGAAATGTTGCAAAGTGGGATGCGAAAGTTAAAATACGGTTATTTTCCTAAGGAAATGGAAGTAACGAGAAAAGATGAGTTTGGAGAATTGACGGTAGCATTTAATGAAATGAGTAAGGAAATTAAAGAGAAATCAGACCGCATTCTTCAAGAGAAAGAAAGACTTGATATCGTTGTAAACAGTATGGAAGCAGGTTTAGCTATCGTAAAAAGTGACTATACAGTTTCTTGGATGAACCCAACGCTTGAAAAGTGGATTGGTAAAGAGAGGCAGCTGCCTTGTTTTAAATTGTTTAATGATGAAACGTCGCCTTGTTATTCTTGTCCCTTAAATGAATCCCACCATTTAGAAAAATTAGATGACATGATCATGAAAAAAGATGATGGTGGAGAAACAAGGATTTTTCGCCATCGGTTATATCCATTAAAACATACAGCAGATGGTGAGCGTGAGGCACTTGTTGTAATGGAAGATATTACAGAAGAGAAGAAGATGGAAGAGAAACTAATTCAAACAGATAAGTTAAGTGCTTTAGGGTTAATGGCATCAAGTTTTGCGCATGAAGTGAATAATCCACTTGCATCCGTTCAAGTTTATGCGGAAGACCTTTCAGATCGAATCATTGAAGAAAAAGAAGACTTTATTCAAAGTGGAGAAATGGAAGAATACTTGCAAATTATGAGAAAGAACATTGACCGTTGTAAAGAAATCACGACTAACCTTTTGAACTTTTCGAGAAAGTCACAATGGTCTTCAGAAAAGATTGATGTCAAAAAAGTCGTTAAGGAAAGCTTAGCGTTAGTGAGACATACGTTAAAAAAACATCACGTATCTTTATCTATCAACGTCAACGAAACGTTACCTGAACTTGAAGGCGATTCTCTTAAACTAAGTCAAGTGTTTGTGAATCTCATTCAAAATGCCATCGATGCGATGGAAAGCGAAGAGGAGCGGAAGCTTCAAATTGGTGCTACTTTTAACAAGAATGAAAATCAAATTGAAGTTGTATTTAAAGATAGTGGTACCGGCATAGACGAAGCGGACTTATCGAAACTGTTTGACCCGTTTTATACGTCAAAGCCAGTCGGAAAAGGTACAGGACTAGGGCTTTCTGTATGTTATGGCATTATCGAACAATTTGGAGGAAGAATTGATGTCGATAGTGTGAAAGGTGAAGGTACGACATTTACAGTGATTCTCCCATATAAAAACGAAGAAGACGAGAAAGGAGAAGACAAATGAATGAAATAAGGGTATTAGTCGTAGATGATGAACAAGATTTAATGGAGCTACTCGTTCGTAGACTAAACAGAAAAGGGATTAAGGCAAAAGGAGTAGCATCAGCTGAGGAAGCTCTTGAACAATTAAAAGATGAAACATTTGATGTCGGGGTGTTTGATATCCGAATGGAGGGGATGGATGGTTTATCCTTACTTGAGCGAATCAAAAATGAGGGTCTATTACTAGAAGTGATCATGTTAACTGGGCACGGAACGATTGAAACAGCAATAGATGCAATGAAAAAAGGTGCTTATGATTATTTAACGAAACCGTATAATTTAGCTGAGGTGGAAGTTTCTATAAAAAAAGCGTATGAAAAAAAGCAACTTAAAGAAGAAAATGAAAATATCCGTCGGTTATTTCATGCAAAAGAGCAATCATTTCATATAATTGGAGATTCACCACTAATGCAACAGGCAAAAGAGTTAACTGCGAAGGTCGCTAACAGTGATGTTTCTATTCTCGTAGAAGGAGAAAGCGGGACAGGGAAGGAGCTCTTTGCAAAAGCCCTTCATTATTGGAGCAGCAGGCAAGATGAGCCATTTATTGCAATAAATTCAGGCGCTTTACCAGATCAGCTACTAGAAAGTGAATTATTCGGTCATGCAAAAGGGGCATTTACCGGAGCACAAAAAGAGAAAAAGGGTCTTGTTGAAGTTGCTCATAATGGTACACTTTTTCTTGATGAAATCGGTGAAATGCCATTAGATACACAAGTGAAGTTACTACGTTTTCTTGAAACTGGAGAATTTCGTAGAGTTGGAGAAGTGAAAGAACGAAAAGTCAATGTCCGCGTTGTTACGGCAACGAACCGAGATATGGAAGAAGAAGTTAAAAAAGCGAATTTTCGAGAAGATTTATTTTATCGTTTACAAGTGTTAAAGATTACGGTCCCTCCGTTAAGGGAAAGAACTGAAGACATTCCTTCACTTGTACAGTTTTTCTTAGAATCAAAAAAGACAGGTGGTCAAACATTTGAATTATCGGAAGATGCCTTAAAGCACCTACAGCAGTACCAATTTCCAGGCAATGTTCGAGAGTTGTTTCATATTTTGGAAAGAGGGTGTCTATTAAGTCAAGGGACTAAAATTAAGCTAGGAGACTTGCTATTGCCAGGACATGTAAAGAGTCAGGTAAGTGGAAATTATGCTTTCTCTAATGATAAGCTAACGAGAACGCTTGAGGAAGTTGAAAAAGAACATATCGATGCAGTCCTTACTTTTACAGACTGGAATAAATCAGAAGCAGCGAAAGTCTTAGGAATTAGTGTCCGAAATATTTATCGGAAAATCGAACAATATCAGATCTCTCCGAAATAAACGTATCTCACTCTTACGTCATGATGACATTTCGTCGTGTCAAATTGGCATAGACTTCGTTTATTTTAAATATGATAGAAACTCCTTTTGTGGAATTGAAGGGTTCGAAATAAAAATAAAAGACTAATTAACTTTGATATGGCGCGTACTTGGAACAATTTGATTGTTTCAAGTACGCTTTTTTTTGTTTTTGGCATGGAACTTGCATTTAAATAAAGTGAAAGAAAAAGGAGGGAGTATCGTGTTAACAAATATCGGAATTCCAGGACTCATTTTAATATTAATCATTGCACTCATCATTTTTGGACCGAAGAAGCTACCAGAAATGGGGAGAGCAGTAGGTGATACGTTAAAAGAGTTTAAAAAATCAACAAAAGAATTAACGAATGATAGAGATGAAGAGGATCATCGCTTGTAACAAGTATTTTTTTAGGAGGGGGATACGATGAAAAACATATATGACGAGCTTTTAGAAAAAGCAGAAGTAAATGGGGAAGAGGTTTTAAGAGAATCGAGATACGATACGACACTTGGATTGAATATGGCAGAAGATGCTAGGAAGTTATCACGTGGAGAGATCAATGAAGAGACATTTGTAAAGAAGTATCAAGAGTCGGTAAGTAAAGAGTTTAATCAGAAATTAGAAGTTGCTCAAGCTACTGAACCAACAACTGGTCAAAAGTGGGGAATGGTCATTGATTTAAAAAAGTGTGTTGGTTGTGAAACGTGTACCGTTTCTTGTAAAGCCGAGAACTTAACACCACCTGGTGTTAGTTACAATCAAGTCTTTATTAAAGAAGAAGGAACATTTCCAAATGTCTCGAGAACGAACATTCCAAGACCGTGTATGCATTGTGATAAGCCACCATGTGCTGCTGTCTGTCCGGTACGCGCAACGTATAAAGCAGAAGATGGAATTGTGGTTCAAGATACGGATCGATGCATCGGATGCAGGTACTGTATGGTCGCTTGTCCTTATGGAGCAAGAAGCTTCGATTTCGGTGAAGATTACGAAGAAATGCTTGGATATGGAAATGTCACTGCACCAGATCATGGGATCGACCGAGGTGAGAGAAAAAGTGGGAAAGCACCTGTTGGTACGGTAAGAAAATGTACATTTTGCTTTCACCGCTTGCAACGTGGGGAAGAACCAGCCTGTGTAGAAACTTGTATTGGGGATGCAAGATATTTCGGTGATTTAAATGATCCAGAAAGTGTCGTATCAAAGCTTGCAAACAGTTCACGCGCGTTCAGATTAAAAGAAGAGTATGGCACAGAACCACGCGTGTATTACTTAAGGTAATAAATAGAGGGGGGACTTTTGATGAGTCAGAAAATGGCTTTAAAGAATCAAGAAGGATTATCTACTGACCATTTAAATAAAAGATTCAAATTATGGATGACAACACTTATTGTTATGCTCATTGCCGGCGGAGGAGCAATTGCTTATAGAGCGATTGAAGGTTTGGCAGTAACGAACTTAAATACGTTCGTCCCATGGGGAGCTTGGGTTGCTTTTTACATTTTTTTCGTAGGACTAAGTGCAGGAGCGTTTCTATTATCAACATTAATTTTCGTTTTTGGAATGGAGCAATACGAACGCGTTGGTCGCCAGGCGCTATTTACCGCACTTATTTGTATGGTCGTTGCGTTAACGTTTATTCTTCTCGATTTAGGAAGAATGGAGCGAGCGTTTAATGCGATGGCTTATTGGAATGTCATAAGTGTTTTGTCGTGGGAAGTTCGTTTTTACTTAATTTATATGGTTCTTCTTGCGACAGAGCTTTGGTTTGCAATGCGAGTCGATTTAATTAATCTTGCGAAACACGGTAAAGGGATCAAAAAGAAAATTGCGAATTTGCTTCGATTAGGAAGTGAAGATACATCTGAAGTTTCGATGAAAAAGGATCATCATTGGATGAGAATATTAGGGATCATTGGAATTCCAATAGCCATTATTGGTGTACATGGTGGTACAGGGACATTGTTTGCGGCTGTTAAAGCTCAACCATATTGGAATACGCCGCTATTCCCAATTATCTTCGTCGTTTCAGCGCTTGTTTCTGGTACGGCATTATTAATTGCGATGTATGTCATCCAAAGGAAAGTAAAGAAGTTATCGGTCGATGTGAACATGATTAAGAGCCTTGCAGTGTTAATGATTTTCTTCCTAGTGATCGATTTAGTACTTGAGTTTTACGAATTTCTCGTAGCTGGTTTATCGATGAAACCAGATAAAAATGAAGTATTAGCAGTGATGTTTACAGGACCGATGTCGTGGTCGTTCTGGGGAGTGCAAATCTTTTTAGGGGCTGTTGTTCCGATCTATTTAGTCATGAGTAAACGAACGAACACTTCAGTTAAAGCATTAACAACCGCAGCTATTCTTGTTGTGATTGGAATTATAGGCGTTCGTTTTAACATCGTTGTTCCAACACAAATCGTACAATCGTTCAGTCAACTGCCACACGGGTATTACTTCCCAAATTGGGTTGAATGGTTAAGCTCGATTGGTGTCGTGTCTATGGGATTAATTCTTTATACATTAGGAGCAAGGTGGTTACCGTTAGAACTTAAAGAGGATGAGGTGAAAGATCATGGCTAAACCAGTTTTTGAGAAAAAAATGAATCGACGTTCTTTCGTGAAAGGGGCTGGAATATTAAGTGCGATTGCAGTAGCTTCTCCATTTTTTGGAAGTCCATTAAGACAAATAACAAGTGGAGATGTCTTTGCAGATGATGAGCACGGAATTGGTACGGATTATGAAGATTATACCGCAAATGATGTCATTTATACGACGTGTGAACAATGTAATACACATTGTACGATCAAGGCATATGTCAAGGAAGGAAGAATTGAAGGAGGATGTACCTCTCTTGTAAGAAAAATTGCCGGTAACCCTTATAGCCCGATTACGATGAAACCATTTGGTCAAATTGATTATACAAAACCAGCGGCAGCTGCTGCATTAGGTGGAGGCAGTGTTGCTGTAGCAGGAAGAGGTTTCCGTGGTGGGAGAACGTGCTTAAAAGGACAAGCAGGAATTCAAACAGCTTATGACGCATTTCGAGTTAGAAAACCTATGAAACGAGTTGGTCCAAGAGGTAGCGGGAAATGGCAAACGATTTCTTGGGAGCAAGCATACAAGGAAATTATTGAAGGAAGTAATGATCTAAATACACCTGGCCTAAAGCAATTATGGGCTTATGCAGAAGAAGAAAAAGTGATGGGAGATTGGGAAAAAGTAAAAAATGATGATATGACGCAGGGTGAATTTGATCAAAAGTATAAAGATGTGTTAATTGATACGAAGCATCCTGATTTCGGTCCAAAATCAAATCAAATTGCGTGCCTTGGTGGAGACCGAAGACATTTTACGAGAACAAGAATTTGGCAGCAGGGGTTTGGAAGCATTAACTTTGATGACCACGGTGGAATTTGTGGTGTAAGTAGTGTGATTGGTAATAATCGCTCTTTTGAAGGGAATAAACGCCGTACGTACGCTGACTTAGATGAGGCAGAGTTTCTCCTCGTTTTCGGAACGAATCCACTTGTTGCGAACAAAGGACCTACCTGGATGGCCCCTCAAATTACAAATGCCATTGATCGTGGAATGAAAATGGCAGTTGTTGATTCGCGCTTGAGTAAATCAGCTGAAAAAGCAGACATGTGGGTACCCGTGATTCCTGGTACAGACGGGGCGCTTGCATTAGCAATTGGAAGATGGATTGTTGAACATAAACGTTATGACCAAACGTATTTAACAAACCCTAACGAAAATGCAGCTAAAGCAGATGGTGAACCAACTTGGAGTGATGCAACTTACCTTATAAATGTTAGTGATGAAACGAAGCCGAAAGTAAGAGCGAAAGATTTAGGGATAGGTAAAGAAGAGTATGTCGTCATTTCTGGTGGCAATCCAGTATTAGCAACAGATGTAAATGAAGGCACACTTGAAGTTGATACAACAATAAATGGCATGCATGTAAAATCTGCTTTTACCCTTTATAAAGAAGAAGTGATGAAAAAATCGCTCAAAGAGTATGCGAAGATTACAGGTATTACAGTTCAAATGATCGAACAGTTAGGAAAAGAGTTTACGTCTCATGGGAAGAAGGCTGTCGCTTTCGGGTACCGCGGAAATGCGATGCATACGAATGGCTATTATAGCGTTCGAGCGATGAACGTATTGAACCATTTAGTCGGAAATTACGATTGGAAAGGCGGAAGTATTTCCTCTGGTGCGAACTATTCACCATTTAATGGGGTCTACGATTTGGACACTGTTCCAGATGGATATAGGCCCTGGGGGACTCCGATTACACGTAAACAATCAAATTACGAACAAAGTTCGTTATTTGAAAAAGATGGTGGTTATCCAGCGCTTCGTCCATGGTTCCCAGTCACAGGAAATTCATCACATGAGTTACTTCCAAGTGCAGCAACAGGTTACCCATATGACTTAAAAGCATTGTTTATTTATCGCATTAACCCAATTTTATCGTTTCCAGCAGGACATAAATATCGTGATATTTTAAAAGATCAAGAGAAAATTCCTCTCGTTGTGACGTTAGATGTAACGGTGAGTGAAGGAGCTGAGTTGTCAGATTATGTGTTACCAGATCTCACATATTTAGAGCGTTTCGGTCAAGAAACAATTTATCCGAATCAGCTTCTTAAGCTAAGTAGTATTATGCAGCCGACGACTAGAGTCATTCCTGATGCAAAACCAGTTGAAGATGTTTTCATTGATATTATTAAGAAGATGGGACTTCCTGGAGCTGGGGATAATGCTTTCACAGGTGGAAGTGCTTTAAACAAGTATGAAGAATATTATTTAAAAATGGTTGCAAACATTGCTTATAATGAAGAACCTGTCCCAAATGCCGACCACGAAGAACAAAAGATTTTTGAAACGGTGCGTAAAAAAGCATTAGGGAAGTTTTTTGATCTTAATGATTGGAAGCAAGCAGTCAAACCTGAAGAATGGGCGAAGGTCGTCTATGTTTTAAATCGTGGAGGACGTTTTGAAGCTGAAGGCTCGGAATATGAAGGAGAGCATGTAAAATACAAATATGGTGGCCAAGCGAACTTCTACGATGAAGTGACTGCACGTAATAAACATTCATTTACAGGAGAATTTTATTCTGGTGTTCCAATCTATGAACAAATAAAAGAATATGATGAAACTAAGTACGATCGTAATTTACCGCTCGTCATGACAAATTGGAAAGCGAAGCATATCGGTACACATCGAAATATATCTAGTGCTTGGCTACGAGAAGTTCGTTCGGAAAATCCTGTTTGGATGAATGGTAAAGATGCGAGAGCAAGAGGTCTAAAAAATGGAGATAAAGTAAAAGTAGTTGGTAGTGATTATGAAGCAGAAGGCGAAGTACTTGTTACAGAAGGGATTCGTCCTGGTGTAGTCGGTAGTAGCTATAATTTCGGTCATACCGCTTATGGTTCTCAACCGATTAAAATTGATGGAAACTGGACGGGATCAGCGAAAAATTATGGTCACACTTCATATGAGTTTACCAAACCAAAACAAGAATCCGGTTTATACGCGAAAAATCGTGACGCAGGATTTTCGGCTAATAGTTTATTAAGTATCGATCAGACGTTAGAGAATAATGGTTTATTTGACCCGATTGGAGGATCTGCTGCACAGCTCTATACGAAAGTCGAGGTGAGAAAGTTATGAACCATGAAGTGACTGACCGAACATTTTCGATCGAGGAAGAGAGTTATATGTTCTTACTCTTTGCTCACTTCTTTTATGGTAACTTTGATCACGTCAAAGAGCTGTTAAATAGGGACCTTCCAAGCATTATTCTAGAAGAAATCGGACCTATTATCACTAAGTCGAAAAATACGAGTGATGAAGAATTTAAGGTGCAATACGAGAATCTATTTTATATACCAGGCCCGCATTATGTCCCACCATATGTAGCGTCACACTTACATGATAAGCACGATGATCAATCAGAAACAGCATTTTTAGAAACGTTAGCGAAACGTTATGAGAAAGAAGGGTTCCTTCCGTTTGCAGAAGAAAAGTTTTTACGTATCGATCACCTTGGGACATTGTTTATGTTTCAACATTTTCTTCTCATGAAGCAGATGGAAACTGAAGACAATATACATTCAAAAAATAGTACGAATATCTTCCAAGAATACGTCGTTCCATCTTATGGGACTTTTGAGAAGAAGGTATCCGAACAATTAGAATTCGGTATATGTTTAGACTTTGTTCAACAAATTCATAAAATGATGGATATAGAAAATCAATGATGAAATTAGGCAAAATAGAAATGGCTACTGGTAATGTCCCAGTAGCCATTTTTGTAGCAAATAAATCAATGAAAGAGTCAATTGTTACACTATAAGAATGTATTTAGCTAAGAAGCAATTTCGGCGTAGTGAAAATTTAAATGTGTATAGTAAGCCTGACCGGCTAAAGACCCGACGTCCTGTCGGAACGCCGGTGCTAGCACATCCTGTGCGTCGTAACTACTCCTCTGTCTACGCCTTAAAGGGTCGCCAATCGGCGATTTTTATTTATGATTTTTTTGAGGTAGGTAATGTTATATCTACAGTCGTACCTTTATCAACTTCACTATCAATCGTAATTTTCCCTTGATGTGCCTCAATAATTTTGAAACTTACAGTCATCCCTAAGCCAGTCCCTTTTTCTTTCATCGAAAAGAACGGCTCACCAATCTTTGTCAACCGATCTTTTGGGATGCCGCATCCTTTGTCTTTTACTTGTACTTTTATATGATCCTTATTAAGCTTCATTAAGCTCAATTCAATTGTATTCCCATATGAAGAAGCTTCTATTGCGTTTTTCAATATATTAATAAAGACTTGTCTAAGTTGAGATTGTTCACAATGTGTAAGCGGAATGTCCTCTTCTGAAGTAAATGTGATATCCACTCCTTTTAACGTTGCTTCTGACGATAGGATGGAAATGACATTTGATACGATTTTGTTCAGATCACATTGGGCATAATTCAGTGGTTGTGGCTTCGCAATCGTTAATAGTTCATTAACGATGGAATCGATACGATCGAGTTCTCCTAACATAATTTCATAGTGCTCTTTATGTTGTCCGTTGCGGTCTGTCTGCTGAAATAATTGTGTAAATCCTTTTAAAGAAGTTAAAGGGTTTCTAATTTCATGAGCGACCCCAGCCGCTAGTTCTCCTACAACAGCTAGTTTTTCTTTCTTTAATAACATCTCTTCAGATTGCTTCATTTCCGTTACATCTGTACCGATGATAAATAGTCCTTTTTTACGTTTACATGAATATAAGAGAGGAACTTTGACGATTTCAAAGGTCTTCGTTGTTCCGTCTTCTTGTTCTATTTTCTCAACCATTCTTATCGCTTCATTTGTAGAAAGAGCTTGTCGGTCCGTTTTGTCACTAATAGATAATTTTTCCTTATAGGTAGGAGAAAGCTCAGCGACTTCTTTATTCGTTTTACCAGCATATTCATGATGCCTGATACCAAATAGTTGTTGTCCATAGTGGTTTAATTCTACCCATCTTCCACTTTCGTCTTTAAAAAGAATCAATTCAGACATCGAGTTTATTAAGGTTGAAAGCTTCTCTTTTTCATCGTTCACTTTTTGGATTTTCGCGTTTTTATTCACAATGACTCCAAAGAGGGTGCCAGTTACTATAATAAAAAATATGCCTTTATATGTTTGTACAGCATTTATTAATCCAACATCTAATGGAATGTTTATTAATAATGTGTCAGTAACAATGATCCATAAAATACCTAGAGCAATGTACATTAACGGTAGTTTATACAATGAAAGCCCCTTTTTTAATTGCATAATTATAGAGAACCTCCAATCTATATTAAAATAACTTTTAGATTATAACATAGAAACTGGACATAAAATGGTGTTTTTTCAAAGTGGAATGAGATACCATTTCATGTGGTATATAGGGATAGAGCGACTCTTTAATCAAAAAAGTCAATTCATTGATTATCTCGTTCTTTTGCTGATAAACTAAGAGTAATTGTTTTTGTTTCTATGAAAGGAGAAAGAGATGAAAAGATTATTATTTACGATGTTCATGGTAATTTCTATCTCTCTTGTTGTTAGTGGGTGTGGAGCTGAAGAAGAGAGTGAATTTTCAAACTATCAACCAAATGACTATTCATTTGCTCTAGTCGATACGAACAATAATGAAGTAGAGGTAATGACTGAAAATGAAAAAGCAATCTACTTGTACTTTACTGGTGTCGACTGAATGCTTTGTATTTCTCAGCTAGTTGAGCTGAACAATTATATTGAAGAGGTTGAATCGCTTGGTTACACAGTATACGGAATTAGTCCGAGTGATCCAATGAGTCACAGTGCAGTTATGGATGGGGAAGGATTGGATTTTGACCTGCTGACAGATGTCGATGTTCAATTTGGCTCCCAATTAGGGTTTATTGACTTTGATGATGAAGTAATTTACCGAGGCTACACAGCAGTTAATCCTGAAACGAATCAAATGGTAACAGAAATTGATTATCTCGTCGGTGAAAATGCTTTAGACGTACTAAAAGTGTTAGAAGATTTATAAACAAAGTATTGAAGAAGGAGAGTCTTGATGAGTGACCTATACGACAAAGACCGTAAATTCGAAACCGCAACATTTGGCATGGGCTGATTTTGGGGGCCTGATGCCCAGTTCGGTCATCTAAATGGAGTTATTCGAACGCGTGTCGGTTATGCGGGTGGAACGATAGAGAGTCCTACTTATCGTAAGATGGGAGATCATACTGAAACCATTCAAGTTGACTTTGACCGTAGTCTCATTTCTTATGAGGAGCTTTTAGACCATTTTTGGGACAATCATTATGCGGTAGGCGAAAGGTATGGAGGAAGACAATATATGTCACTACTCCTTTATCATACTGAACCTCAAAAGGAAGCTGCTATAAAAAAAAGAAATGAAATAAAAAAGCAACGAGGCACAGAGATCATAACGGAAATTTCGCCATTCATGAAGTTTTATATAGCAGAAGATTATCATCAAAAATATTACTTGAAAAGATATCCATCGGCAGTTGAACGATTATCACTTCTTTATCCTGATCACGAAGACTTTGTAAATGGAACACTCGTTGCTAGGCTAAATGGACTTGTAAAAGGATTTGGTACTTTAAGAAGTATTAAAGACGAAATTGAGTCGGAACTCACGTCACATAATAAAAAGCAACATATGCTTGACGTTGTTGAATCGATAAAATGGTAAATGCAAAGGGGGTGTACCGAGTTATTATTCATACTTAATCGGACAGCCCCTTACGTTTATCAATACATAAAGGTGGAAAAAATGAAATGAATGGTCAAAAACGTACAACAATGATACAAAAACGTTATGATCGGATTGCTCCTATTTTTAATATGATGGATAAAATGGTAAAAGAAGAATGGAGAAAAAGTATTTTTTCTAATTTGAGCGGGAAAGACGTTTTAGAGGTCGGAGTAGGCACAGGTGCAAACTTACCTTATTACCCTAAAAGTGCGAATGTAACAGCGATTGATTTTAGCCCAAAGATGTTGACATTTGCAAAAAGGATGGCCAAAAATCATCATGTGAATGTAGAATTGATTGAAATGGATGCACAAAACATGACATTTCCTGATCAAACGTTTGACGCTGTGGTAACTACTTGTGTATTTTGTTCTGTTCCAGACCCTATAGCTGGTTTAACAGAAATCAGGAGGGTTCTAAAAGATGATGGAGAGCTTTACATGTTAGAGCATATGAGAAGTGATCATCCGGTGTTGGGAAAGATAATGGATTTGATAAATCCGTTAGTGGTTGGAATCGTTGGGGCAAACATTAATCGTAAAACAATGGAAAACTTACAAATGACAAACTTTGAAATTGTAAATGATAAAAAAGTAATGGGATCGGTGATGAGGGAATTACAAATAAAAAAGGCCTAAGACCATATCTTTTGGTCTCAGGCTTTTTTTCACTTTAAGAATTTTTAACTTTGCTAAAGGATTAAAGTAACTGCTCCTGCGGTTACTCGTCGCAACTCGTAGTTTAATCAATGGAGTTTTGCTTGTGGCAACTAAGGCTTTCTCCATTAGGACTTGGCGATAAGCCAAGTTTTGTTTACTAAGCGGCATCTTTATCTTCTCTGTAAAAGAGCATGATCGGCATTTTGAAAACGTATTTTGTAACGATAAATACGCCAATGGCCATCCCGATAATGACAATGAAACTTGCAACAGATAGACCGCCAACGCCGGCTACAACATTTGCCACATTACAGCCAGGAGCAATTCGAGAAGCAACCCCCATTAAGAGACCTCCACCAATCGCAGTTGGCAGGCGACGTGCCTTTGGTAAACGAATTTTAAAGCTTTTACTTAATAGAGAGGAAATAAATGCACCGACAATAATAAAGATGACAAGTGTTTCTTCCGGTCCAATTCCTACAGCTGGGTAAGAAGCAAACATATTATTTAAATACAAATTATTATATATAGCTTGCTCTCCAAAAATGGTGGATAAAATCACGCCACCGATACGTGTTTCAGGGCCTGTTACACTGATCGAAGAGAGAACAATAAATTGGATTGTAGCTGTTATCCCCATTAAGAAGGCAACGAATCGTACATCCCAATGTTGTTGTTTAAGTGGGTTTTTCTCCCAATCAGTTACTGCACCTTTTACCCCATTTAAAAACTCTTTTAAGCCAAACTGTTTTACGGAAATGAAAATCATAAATCCTACGATAAGAAGAGGCAGGACCATAAATGGAAGGCCTAACGCATATAAAGTAACTCCCCCATCAGTAAATGTTAACGGTTCGATGAAAGATTCTCTTCCCCATGGATCATAAATAAATGCGAAAAGAAGATTACCGACGATCATTGAAGCAATAACGATCCAAAAATGAACATAACCCATTCCACTTCGGTAGAGGGCACCAGAAGCACAACTACCTGCAATAGTCATCCCGATACCAAATAATATACCACCGATTAAGTTTGTTGCACCAACAGGAACAGCCCAAACTTGGTCTAAGGATGCAAGCCCAAATGTAAGAGCAAGCCCCCAACCAATTAAAGCAGTAGCCATTAATACGAGAACTCCTTTACCAATTCGAGAATCCTTTACACTGACAAAATCTCGAACAGATGCAACAAAACAAAAATCTGCCTTTTGAAGAAGAAACCCATAAATAAGGCCAAATATTGCAGCTATAATAAATGCATCTATAGTAAACATTGCGATACTCCTTTATATTAGAATGAAAATGAAGACGACCTTAATGAGTAGCATCGCCTTCAACGGAAAAAATCAAATTAAAGTTTTTTTAGGAAGATCGTATACGTTCCAGATTCCTTTAATGTACCTAAGTGTTCTGCTTGTTTGTTCATTTTTACAGCAGCAGGGATTGTTTTCGTTGCAATTGAATGATCAGTAACTTCAACGACGACCTCGCCTGTTTTTGCTTTCTTTAGTTCTGCAAGAGCCATATTCAATGTATGTGGGCAAACTTCACCGATTGCATCAACTTTATGGTCGATTGTTAAATCTTTTAATTCTTGATCTGTTAAACTCATTCTATAACACTCCTTTATTTATATAACTCCTCAATATCTTTGACGATCCATTCTTCGCCTTCGTTTTTAGCAGTATCCCACCCAAGCATGCCATCTGCATAGTTATGGACGTTTTCAATACCATTGTCTTTGAAAAACTTTGCTACTTCATGACTGCGACGTCCACTACGGCAGACGAGAACATACTCTTTTTCTTTGTTGAAGTCATCAATGACATCAACAATTTCACTCATTGGAATGAGAGGGATACCAGGTATATGCCCATTCACGTATTCTTCATGTTCACGAACATCGATTAAAATAGGTTCAGACGCTTGTTTTTCATGAATCTTTCTTACTTCATCATAATTTAGCTGTGAAATATTTTCTTTCATAAATGACATTGTTTACCACCTTAATCAATTTGACTTTCAGGGTCGTTACCCCATTCTGCCCATGAACCTTCATATGGAATAATATTTTCAAAACCTAGTAGTCTTAAAGAGAAATAGGTATGTGCACCACGGACATTAGTTTGGCAATAAGGAACGATTGTTTTGTCACGGTCTACACCTGCAGTTGAAAACAGTTCTTCTAACTCTTCAGCTGATTTAAAAGTAGGAATACCTTCAGCATTTAACGCTTCAGACCATTCGATGTGAGTTGCTCCAGGGATGTGACCGCCTCTTTCAGCTCGAACATCAGACCCGTCATATTCACCGTCAGAACGAGTATCAATGATTACGCATGTGTCATCACCAATAAATTCTTCTACTTTTGTTTGAGATGCTTGTAAGTCAGGATTTAAAGTTGCTGTAAAGTTACCTTCTTCAACAGCTGGTGCTTCGGTTGATAGTTCCAGTTCATCAGATAACCAAGCAGTAAAACCACCATTTAAGATACGTACGTCTTCATGTCCATACAATTCAAGTCCGTAAAAAAGACGTGAAGCCCAAAGACTATTTCCTCCATCATAAATGACAATCGTGGAATCATCATTAATGCCTTTAGATTGCATAACATCTTGGAATACTTCTTCTTCGACAAGGACACCAAATACAGGGTTATCTTGATCTGTTATTTCGCCGCGATCAAGGTGTACAGCACCTGGGATGTGACCTCCTTCATATTCTTCTTCATCACGAATATCAATAACGATCGTGTCTTCTATATTCTCTTCTAACCAATTAGTATCAACAAGAAGATGCTCGTTCTCATAGCCGGAGTCCTCTTCTGAAGTAGTAGTAGTTTCATTTGAGCAAGCAACTATGAAAATACTAAAAAGCAAGGTGAAGCTTAATGTTTTAAATAATTTCATACGTGTTAGTCCTTTCTTCTGTTAGTTTTAAACGGGATAATAACAATTCCATATTGCAAGAATACCATAATTCCGATAAGGTTAAAAGGGATTATTAATTAAATCATATGAGGTTACTCGGGATTTGTGATTATGTATAATGATTCCTATAAAAAATATTTTAAAATTTATAAGAAGAAAGGATAGATTATTTTGTTGAAATCAATATTTACTTTTGGTCTTATGACGATGATTTTGTTAATGACTGCTTGTGCTCTTGAAAGTGGAGAAAATGGAGGGGGCGATCAAACAGACGTTTCAGATGCTGGCGATTTAACGAGTGTACAGTTTTATGTACCAAGTGAGGAAGATAACCTTATTTCAGTCATTGATGTTGTTTCAGGCGAGCATGTAGCTGATATCGATACGGGAATGGCACCAACAATCGTTACCTTTGCAAGTACAATGCGACAAGCGTTTGTGGCAAATCAAGATAGTAGCACAGTAGAAATCGTGAATACACAAAGTTTAGAAGTAGAAAGTGAAATTGAAGTTGGGCCACGTCCTCATGGGCTTGCGTTAAGTTCAAACAATCAAACATTATATGTCGCAACAGTCGGAGATCAATATATAGATGTCGTTAATGTAGGAGAACAGGAAGTTGTCGATCAGTATGATTTAGGTACTGGTGCAAAAACGAATTATGTTTATTTGGAAGACGGAACGTTATTTGTCACTGATCATGAAAATCATGCCGTGTATGCTTTGGATGCAGAAAGTGGAGAGGTTTTAGATACGTTTGAAACTGGTGGTACACCAAGAGTTGTTAGAGCATACGAGAACAAACTTTATGTTGCAACAAGTGAAGGTGGTACACTTGAAGAAATTAATTTAGAAAGTGGAGCAGTCAATGTGATTGATGTAGGTCATGGTGCAACAGATGTCGTCATTACTGAAGGTGGAAATCAGGCAGTTGTTACATCAGTAGAAGAGAGTTTTGTAGCTCTTGTTGACCTTGAGGCTGGTGAAGTGGTTGAACGTATAGAAAATCAAGAAGGTGCTAAACATTTATCTTTTAACCGTGAGCAGTCTCGTGTTTATGTTACTCTAAGTGGTTCAAATGAAGTATCTGTCATCGATATGGAAGCCTTTGAAGAAGAGTATCGAATTGAAATCGGTGGGAACATGCCACACGGAATTGAATTAAAAGCATTGCCAGGAATTGGCGGAAGCTGTTAAACCAATGAAAAAAGAGCGATAAAGGTTATTTCGAAAAAGTTGCAGTATATTAGCTGCAACTTTTTCAATGGAAATATTTATGGAGAAGTTTTGTCACATAACCTTTGAAAAAGTATGCGATAAGTTTCTTTACAACTTTTCCTTCTAATGCTACCTTTACTTAATGAAGATATAAAAAATAAAAATGTTGAAAAAGGTGATAAAGTAGTGAGGAGATTAGGGTTACTATCAATCATATTAACAGTCTTCATCATCGTAACAGGTTGTGGAGATGCGGATGAATCTTCAGCATTAGAAGCTAATGATGATATATTTGAAGTAGCAGTTATACCAGCACAATCAATTGGTGAGATGCAAACTGGCCTTGACCGTCTTGAAGAAGAGTTAGCAAACAAATTAGGTCGTGAAGTTTCAGTTGAGCATTATCCTAGTTATAATGCCGTTGTTGAAGCGATCAATTATAGTCATATTGATTTAGCTTACTTAGGGCCATTAACGTACTTAATCGCTCATGAAAATAGTGGGGCACAAGCGATTTTGACACAATTAATTGACGGTGAACCTTATTATTATTCATATATGATTTCTCATATTGATCAACCGTGGGAAACGTTAGATGAAGCATTGGATAATCCAGGACCTGGTGAGATAGACTTCGCATTTGGGAGCATATCTTCGACGTCTGGTTCACTTATTCCAGGTACAGAACTAGTTGAACGTGGCGTGTTTGAAGATGAGAACAATCATGAGTTTGCTTCTGTTAGATATACAGGCTCACACGACATTACGGCACAATTAGTCGAAAACCAAACAGTTGAAATCGGAGCAATTGACAGTGCGATTTATGATGCACTAGTCGCCGACGGTGCTGTCGATGTTGACCTTATTCAAGTCATTTGGCAATCTGAAAAACTATATCAATACCCATGGGTTGTTCCACATGATATGGACGAAGAATTAATTAAGAAAGTGCAACAGGCGTTTATTTCGATCGAAGATGAAGCAATTTTAAACATTTTCGGCGGGGCTGATGCATTTATTGAGATTGATGATGAGCAATATGAAGATGTATTAGAAGCAGCGAGAGAATTTAACATGCTTGACCCTGAAACACTTGATTAAGCATAATAAAGAGAAGTAAGAGGAATGAGAGCGTCTTCTCATTCCTTTTTATACTAGTAGAATTTATGAGATTATAGTAAATAACTTCTCCTGCGGTTACTCGACACAGGTGAAGGGAACTAAGAATCTCGTTAACGATAAGCGAAGGTTTTTACAGTTTAAAGGCTCGGTAAATACCGAGTCTATTTATTGGTTAGAAAGGGCGTTCGAATGATGGTTTGGTTTCGGAAAAAGCACCTCATATACATTGTTATATTACTAATCATTACATGGTACAGCATGGAAGTCACACATTTTCAGTGGTGGATTTTTCCCCATATGTCGAATGTTCTTTCCTTTATAGAAACACGATTTTTCCCTCCTGATCTGTCTATTTTACCGCTTCTGTTGAGAGAAACAATTGTGACATTAGGCATTGCTTTTTTAGGAACGATATTAGCATTAATTGTTGCTATTCCACTAAGTTTTGCAGCAGCATCCAATACGAGTAGACATTCGTTCATTTATTACATGAGTCGATTTTCCCTTTCAGGGCTAAGGTCTGTTCCTGAAATTGTCTTCGGCTTGATTTTCGTTGTTGCAATCGGATTAGGCCCGTTTGCAGCAGTCCTTGCGATATTACTTCATAATATCGGCGTACTCGGAAAACTCATTTCTGAATTGATCGAAGCAGCAGACCGAGGACCTCAAGAAGCGATGAAATCAGTTGGTGCTACATCGAGGGTTGGGAATATCTTCGCTGTAATTCCACAAATATGGCCAAATATATTATCCCATTATTTTTACCGTTTTGAAGTTGCGATTCGGACGTCGCTAGTCCTTGGCTTTGTTGGTGGTGGTGGTTTAGGTCAACAAATTTTCAACCAATATCAAAGTTTCTATTACGATGGAATGGCAATGTCGATCATCGTTATTATGGTGTTAGTCATTATCGTTGATATGTTTGGTTCATTTGTGAGAAAAAGGGTGATATAAATGATTAAATTGGAGAATGTTACGGTTCGTTACCCGAAAGCTATTGAAGACGCACTAAAGAATATCAATGTGACGTTTGAAAAGCGAGAGTTTGTATGTGTATTAGGACGTAGTGGTGCAGGGAAATCTACGTTTATTCGAACAATTAACGGATTACAGCCGCTTACAAATGGATCTGTCTTTATTGAAGGAACGGACTTACACGAACAAAAAGAACAAGTTCAAAGGGTGTTGCGAACACAAATGGGGATGATTTTTCAACACTTTCAATTAATTCCTAGAATGACAGTAAGACATAATGTACTAACAGGTACTTTCGGAAGAAAGAAAGCATATGAAAGTTTGCTCGGTTTGTTTTCAACTGATGAAAAAAATAAAGCAGCTCGATATGTTCAAGAAGTAGGCTTATCGTCATATATTGATCAAAAAATCGAATTGTTAAGTGGCGGACAAAAGCAACGTGTCGGCATCGCACGTGCACTAATGCAAGAGCCATCGATTTTTTTAGCAGATGAGCCAGTGGCAAGCCTAGATCCAAATACAGCTAAAGAAATTTTTGAATTACTTCAAACGATTCATAACGAAAAGCAACTCATCACAATTATTAATGTCCATGATGTATCGCTTGCGAAACAGTTTGCAACACGTATTATAGGTTTAAAAAACGGTGAACTGATTTTTGATGGACGACCATCACAATTTAATGAAGAGAGTTATCGATTGATATATGATTGATTCTATGAGAGGAAAAAAAGTCAGTTTCAAGAAGTAGAAATGGAAGTTTTTTAAGAAAATATATATCACTTGAATGTAAGTCGATTTGCCAATGTGGCAGGTTGGCTTTTTATGTTTATGAAAAAGTGTGTGTAGTGTTTAGGGGGCTGAAATGAAATAGAAGTTATTTCTAGTTGTGGGTAGTTGTCTGACCTTTGATATAATGCGTAATAATTGAGATTACGTAAAGATTGAGTCCTACAAAAATGAGTCTGACTCACGTGACCCGGACTCAAAATTGTAGGACTCAATTCGTGCATAAACAAAAGAAAAAGTGAATATGAAAGAACCTAAAATTAATAATTATACACACATCCCACTAACAAAAAAGAAGGTCCCACACCGCAGGAACCTTCACCATAACTTATCTTAAGCAAACATATCTCTAATTTTTGGACTCATCATTTCTGGGGTCCACGCCGGTTCCCAAACGAGTTCGACTTCACAGTGATTAACATCTGGATGGTGTTGAACGGCCGACTTGACCCCATTAATCATCGTTTCGTGCAAAGGGCAGCCAGGGGTAGTTAATGTCATGGTTACTTTCACATCAGCATCAGTTATATCAACATGATAGATTAGCCCGAGATTTACGACATCAACACCTAATTCAGGGTCAATCACCGATTCGAGTTGCATCATAATTTCTTCTTTTAGCACACTTTTTTCTTTTTCACTCATCTGAACGTCCTCCTTAATAAGTAAATGTTTTAGCAATCGTCACTAAGTAATATAAAATCGAGCCTGCAAATAAAATTGCAGTCAATTGGATAAATAAGGTCGCCCCAACGACAAGACTTACAATAAATAATAGTAACGCAATGAATTGTAGCCAAAGCTTTTGTAAAACGATTGTTTCATCGATCATATCTGCAAGTGAGGGTGTCTCAACTTCTCCTACACTTTTTCCGTAGCGGAAGGTCCACCATAGAAATGGAATGATTTTCGATAAATAAGCGAGAATGGACATACTCACAAAGCCAAATAAGAAAAAGAAGATTGCAGGTGTCAACACGTTCAGGTTAACAATGAGCGATGAATTGATGACTGATACAATAAAGAACACAACTGATACAGCCATGAATACATAGACGAGGAGTACAAAAAAGCGAATTCCTTTTCCTGGATTTTTCTTAAACTTCTTTTGTTGAACTTCTTTTATTTGCAAAATAAAAAAGATGATACCAACCGTTAAAAAGAATAGGCTCACTGGGAGAAATGCAGTAGCTTTACTGAAAAAAGCTGTAAAAGCCCCTGCAATAATGGCGATATGAAGACTTAAGAGACACCATTTTTGCCATTTCTCCGAAAACCCATGTGATAAATAAAACATGGGGAGCATCTTAAAACTGTACCCAACGATTAAAAAGAGGAAAAAACCGATTAGTCCAAACCATAAATGTGAAACGAGTAGTGACTGGTGAAAACCGATGATTCCAAAACGGAAATTTACAACCATGATGAGCCCACTGACTACAGTTAATCCTAAATATATAAGGGAACTTTTCGTTGCAAAGATCACTTGATTGTTTAGTTCTGAACGAATGATTGTCATAAAAACATTGATTATAAAGATGAGTACGCCGACTATTGTCATTGCACCAAAAACCATCATTCCTTCAAGGTTGAAAGCAGGAATTGAAATTAATAGCCCAGTAACGCCGATGAAATGTAGGAAAAAATGCGTGAATCCTGCTTTTTTACTGTGAATATTTTTTTGCGTAATCACGCTAATTAATTGATAAATTGCTCCCATGACTAATGTGGTCATCCATCCTAAAATAAACAAATGAGAAAGGGCAATACCATGTGGTCCTCTCACCATTTCTGGTGAAAAGGAAGATGGATATAGGATAAACATGACCGAAAAGATAATTAGAAAAAAGAAGCTAGAAATAATAAACGAAAATGGCAAAATAAATTGGTTATCGCTTTTTGATAATGATTGCTGCAAGCCGCTCTGCATACAAGCTCACCTCTATTCTCTCGTTAAATGCACTTTAGCTGAACCATCAGGCTGTTCCTCGATCGAATAGCGAATCCCCATATCTTTTAGTTCTTCGATTAAATAGACTGGAACCCTATCGTTATGGATCGTTAATGTTTCATTAGGTTCGAGCATTTCTAATCGTTTTATTGTTCGAACCATTGGTTGTGGTGGTTCAAGCCCTCGGTTATCAAGAAAAGTGGCGGTTAATTCCTCTTGATTTAGAGGAGAGTTATTTGTTGGCGCAACTTCACGTTTCTTTTTCTTAAAAAACGAAGAAAACAAGCCATTCTTTCTTTTTTGGAAAGTTGTTTGGTAATGTTTTTCTCCGAGCTTTTCGACTTCATTGTCAAATCCTTTTGCTTTCATGACCCCTAATAATGGAGTAGGCTTTATTGTCGAGTGAAGGACGAAAATCTCATCATCATTTAAATTTTTCACCGTGCTCATGATTTTTTTGAACGGATCTTGGTTATTTTCTAAATCTTTGCGAACATCGAGAGTTACCTTTTGACTCATAACAGCCTCCTGTATATTTGACTTAATTTCACTATAAAATACTTCGAAAAAATATGGGGTGATTCATATCACAAAATCACCACGTGCAGCCGAGTAACCGATTCACATGTAACTTTTTGCGTCCGTTTGCGTCAAAAGAAAAAAGAGGGAAGTAGGGGATTAAATATGAGTTCGTTTAAAAAAATGATCACAATTTTGGGTATCACTTTATTGCTTTCGAGTATGGTGAGTGTCAATCTTGTTTTTGCAAATGATGAAGAATTAGATTCGTTTACTGAAAAACTGCAAGATTGGGAAGAAGAAGGAATTGATTCAAATCATACAGAGGTTATTGAAGCATTGCGAAACTATATTTTTGAACAAATAGATGATGATGTGTTTGCTAGTTTGCATATTGATCGAGAGCAACGTGACTTAGGGGTCATTGTTCTCTCTTTTACAGAAGAGATCAATGATGAACATAAAGAACAATTAAAGTCGTTAGCAGAGGATCCAGCAGAACTTGTATTTCGAATCGTCGATTATACAGAAGATGAATTGATCGAAAAGCAGCGTGAAATTGATTTGAATGCTTTTGAAGCGGATGGGATCGAAATTCATTATACGAGTGTTGATGTGGTTGGAAATACTGTTGAAGTTGGGATTTCACCATTCAATGAAACGAATAGGCAAATGATTTATGATCATCATGGATCAGATATGGTAAATGTTGTTGCAGGTGAAAAGGTTATGCCGTTCAACGAAGGAGAAAGTATTGTAGTAGAGGATCAATTGGTAGAAAAGGATGTGCAAAACCAGAATTTCTTCCAAAGTCTTTTTCAATCTATTAGATCTTGGTTTTCAAATATCTTTTAAAAATTCATGAGAAATAATAGAGGTTTCGTTAAAAGGGCTGTCCAAGGTAACATGTTTAACATTAAGTTTTACATGTTGCCTTTTTATTTTGGTTTTTATTAAATAAAGCACTCGAATCCGTTTACAGGCGGATGCTTTCACCTCTAGGCACAAGCGCGACATCCGTTCAAGCTGCACTTCGTTTGCTTTCGCGGTGTCTTCTTTGCACCTCTAGGCACAAGCGCGACATCCGTTCAAGCTGCACTTCGTTTGCTTTCGCGGTGTCTTCTTTGCACCTCTAGGCACAAGCGCGACATCCGTTCAAGCTGCACTTCGTTTGCTTTCGCGGTGTCTTCTTTGCACCTCTAGGCACAAGCGCGACATCCGTTCAAGCTGCACTTCGTTTGCTTTCGCGGTGTCTTCTTTGCACCTCTAGGCACAAGCGCGACATCCGTTCAAGCTGCACTTCGTTTGCTTTCGCGGTGTCTTCTTTGCACCTCTAGGCACAAGCGCGACATCCGTTCAAGCTGCACTTCGTTTGCTTTCGCGGTGTCTTCTTTGCACCTCTAGGCACAAGCGCGACATCCGTTCAAGCTGCACTTCGTTTGCTTTCGCGGTGTCTTCTTTGCACCTCTAGGCACAAGCGCGACATCCGTTCAAGCTGCACTTCGTTTGCTTTCGCGGTGTCTTCTTTGCACCTCTAGGCACAAGCGCGACATCCGTTCAAGCTGCACTTCGTTTGCTTTCGCGGTGTCTTCTTTGCACCTCTAGGCACAAGCGCGACATCCGTTCAAGCTGCACTTCGTTTGCTTTCGCGGTGTCTTCTTTGCACCTCTAGGCACAAGCGCGACATCCGTTCAAGCTGCACTTCGTTTGCTTTCGCGGTGTCTTCTTTGCACCTCTAGGCACAAGCGCGACATCCGTTCAAGCTGCACTTCGTTTGCTTTCGCGGTGTCTTCTTTGCCGCAGGCAATGCGGTCTGCTTCCTCGTGACCCGTGCCTCTTCCTCTGCTAGTAGAGCTTTGAAGTGTATCCGTCGAGGCAACTCGAAGCTTATTCGTGATGTAAACGCTCTTTGCTGATACAAGTCATAGGCGTCACGTGTTTTAAACAGCAACTAAGATTGTAAAGCTTTTTTTAGAAAAATGTACGATTCGATTTGACATTTTTCGCAATAAGTTATAAAGTATTAATTGTTCAAGTCGTTTAATACAAATTAAACAAATAATACAATTTGTACATAGTGGTAACCATTATTTTGCAGGAAACGAGGTGGACCTTATGAACAGTAATGAAGATATGCAAAGAGTAGAAGAAGCACGTGATGTAATGATTAGTGCCCTTGCACAAACGATGGTCATTTACGGAGTCACTCCTTCAGTAGGGAGAATTTACGGTGTTTTATATTTTTCGGAAGTGCCGATGTCTTTAGATGACATAAAAGATGAAGTTGCCATGAGTAAAGCAAGTGTTAGTAACGCGATGCGCGAACTGTTAGAAACAGAAATGGTTATTAAGGTATGGAAAAAGGGTGAGCGAAAAGATCATTTTATTGCAGAAAAAGATTTTATGAGAAATTTTATTAATTTCTTTGTAAAGAACTTACGTCAAGAACGTAGTTTATTTATGAAAGCGAATGAGCAGGCAAAGCCAATATTAGAAGAGCTTTCGGAATCTTCGTCAGATGAAGTAAAAGACATTGCAAAACAAGACTTGGAAAACTTGAACAACTCGCTAGATTATTTTGATTGGACCATGCGATTAGCAAATGCGTTCGAATCGCATGAAATTTTTAAATATATCCCTAAAACTAAAGATAAATAAATGGAGGTAGTTGAGATTTGGATGTAAATAAAACAGCTTTAGTATTAATTGATATACAGAAAGAAAGTAACTTCGGTATTGATGGCGTTGAAGAAGTTGTACAGAATGCGAAAAATTTGATCAGTAAGTGCCGTGAGAAAAACATTCCGGTTATTTACACACGACATATTAATCGTGCTGATACAATCGGCTTATCAGATGGTGAACCGTTGCATGAAGATGGAACACCAATCTATTATTCTACTTCAACTGATAGCTATGAAGTTTTTGAGGAAATAGCTCCTGAGAAAGAAGATGTTGTCATTGATAAGTACCGCTGGAGTGCTTTTTATGAAACTTCTTTAGATCTAATGTTAAGAAACCTAGGAGTTAAGCACGTGATAATCGGAGGATTTGTAACAGATGGTTGTTTAATGACTTCTGTTTTTGATGGTTATTTCAGAGACTATCAAATCAATCTAGTAAAAGATATGTGCGGAGCCTCCAATGAAGGGGCACATATGGCATCGATCTTAATGATGGCCAATTGGGTGTATAACTTACAAGTTTATGATACAGATGAATTAGTTAAAAAGCTAAATGGTGAATCGTATCGAGCATGGAAGTCTCCGGGCGCTGATTCGTTACAATTCACACCAGAAAATATGAGAGAAATGTTTAATAAATTAAATAAATAATAAAGAATCAAGAAAGGTGATTAGGATGAAGAAAAAGTTAGGATTATTACTAGTAGGTTTATCTGTAGCTGTACTAGCAGCATGTGGTGAAGCAAATGACGTTGATGAAACAAATGAGCCTGCAGGTGATGAAGAAGAACAAACGAGTGATGTCGTTGATGGCGAGACGATTGTCTTTGGTTTAACAACGTGGACAAGTACGGAAGCTCCGACAAACATTGCAAAATTAATTTTGGAAGAAGCAGGGTATGAAGTAGAATTTTCAATGTTAGATCAACCAGTTATTTTCGAAGGGTTAGTAAATGAAGACGTTCATTTCTTTATGGATGCATGGCTTCCGTATACTGAAGCAGAACTATGGAGCAGATATGAAGATGATTTACAAAAAGTAGCAACAAGCTATTCTGATGTTCCACTTGGCTGGGTTGTTCCTGCCTATGTAGAGGAAGATTCTATTGAAGATTTAGTAGGAAATGCTGATAAGTATGACGGTCGTGTTGTTTCAATTGATCCAGGAGCTGGGATTGTTACATTATCTGAGGAACTTATCGCAGAGTATGGTATTGGTGATGAGTACACATTAACTACATCTAGTGAATTTGCGATGATGGCTGAAGCTGAAGAAAGAATTGCTGCAGAAGAACCGGTTATTTTTACGGGATGGAGACCACACTCGATGTTTGCGAAGTTTGACCTTAAGTTTTTAGAAGATGAAAAAGAGATCTTTAAGTCAGATGACGTTTATGTTATTTCTTATAACGGAATTGAAGATGAGTATACGAGAGCTTATGAAATTTTATCTAACTGGAGTATTGAAGTAGCAGATCTTGAAGAGATGATGCTAAAGTATGAAGAAGATGACGTTCCATTTGAAGAATCAGCGAAACAATGGATCGAAGACAATCGTGACCAAGTTGATGAAATGCTAGGAAATTAAAGATAGAAAAAGCCGTGTCTTTGAGGCACGGCTTTTCTACATAATAAATCATTGATAGACTTTTTTTAACAAATTTCACAGATAACAGGAAGAGGAATTGTAGTTACGTTTAGAAAAGTCGTGTAAATGATCTTATATGAATGGATTTGTATAAATGAAGTTGGTGAGTCGTTCTCACTTAAATAAATGATAGAATTCTTCTGAAAATCATTCTGTACAGTTTTTTCGGTTTATACGGAATTATGGTTTAATTAAAAAGGATTTTTTAATAAGGCGATCGCAAGTTGCGATGCTTGAAAAAAACTAGAGGAGTGTTTTACGTTTTGGATCAAAGTGATCGGTCAATTTTAAAAGTTTCTGTCGGTATAGCCGTGTTGTTTGTATTAATAGGAGTGATCATTCCACAGCAGTTAGCTTCTGTGATGGGTGTCGCTCAAGGGTTTGTTCTTGAATCATTCGGTTGGTTCTACCAATTAGTTGCAACGTTCTTTTTAGCATTTGCGATCTTTATGATCTTTAGTAAATATGGAAAAATAAAGCTTGGAAAGCCTGACTCAAAGCCAGATTATAACCGTCCAACATGGTTTGCGATGTTGTTTTCAGCAGGGATGGGAATTGGACTTTTATTCTATGGTGTGTCTGAGCCAATCTCACACTTTGCTGTACCACCAACAGGTGATGGAAGTACAGAAGAAGCTGCGACCCTTGGGATGCAGTACACATGGCTTCATTGGGGATTACATGCATGGGCAATTTATGCGATTGTTGCATTAGCTCTTGCTTATCAAAAGTTTAGAAAAGATGCTCCAGGATTAATGAGTTCGACACTTCAACCAGTACTTGGTGAGAAGGTGAAAGGTCCTGTTGGGAAAACAATTGATGTTGTTGCGGTATTTGCTACGTTATTCGGAGTGGCAGCTTCTCTTGGATTAGGTTCTCAACAAATTAATGCAGGGTTAGAATACTTAGTAGGAATTCCAAATAATTTTGGTGTTCAAATGATCATTATGGCGATCATTACAGTACTTTTCATTGTCTCAGCAAGTACCGGTATTTCTAAAGGGATTAAGTATTTAAGTAATGCCAACATGACAATTGCTACATTGTTGTTATTTGCAGTGCTTTTCCTAGGACCGACGTTATTTTTATTAAATATGTTTACGACAGGTTTAGGAAGCTATGTACAAAACGTTGCGTTTATGGGACTTCGTTTGTCACCGTTCGATGCAGATGAGTTAGCATGGACACAAGGATGGACGATCTTTTATTGGGCATGGTGGATTTCATGGACACCATTTGTCGGGATGTTCATTGCACGAGTTTCAAAAGGACGTACAATTCGTGAATTTACGGTTGCAGTATTATTAGTTCCAACGGTTGTATGTGGTTTATGGTTTACGGTGTTTGGTGGAACAGGGATTTATTTAGAGTTATTCCAAGGACTTGATGTATCAGGACAAGGTCTGGAAACGGCGTTATTCTTTGTTTATCAAAACTTACCATTAACAGCTCTTTTATCTGTTTTAACCGTGGCGTTAATTACAACGTTCTTTGTTACATCAGCAGATTCTGCAACATTCGTGTTAGGAATGCTGACGACAGGTGGAAAGTTAAATCCTCCAAATCGAGTGAAAATTACGTGGGGATTAATTTTAGTTGCATCAACATCTGTTTTAATGTACTCAGGTGGATTGGCAGGCTTACAAACGGCGATTATCGTCAGTGCATTACCATTGTCCTTTATTGTGCTTGTGATGTGTTACGGTTTAGTAAAAGCACTGAACAAAGAATTAAAAGAGCTCGGACAAAGCAACAAAGACGGAAAACAAAAGATGAAAAAAGCGAGTTAATATCCAAAGACTGTCACAAATGTGTACGCACAAATGTGGCAGTTTTTTTATGTCCGTTAATCCTCAATTTTGACTATAAAGCATAGGACATTTCCATAATATTACCACGTGCCTGGCACCTGGTAATATTTGGGGGTATTTTGTTATGCGTTTAAAATCCTAGTTTTGTCTATATTTAAAGTTTGTAGGAAAAAACAATAATACTGTATAGGAAGAAATAACTAGCCTGGCTATTGATTTTAGGTAATATTTTATGGTAAAGTACAATGTGCAGAGATTGTTAAAATAAATCAAATTATGTCGAAAAAATAAATAGTAAGGGCAAACTGTTTGAAAAAGCAGGACGCAAAGCTAAAGGGGCTAAATCTAAAAGATACGCCAGCCAGCTGCATAAATGTTTCATTTATTCAAGCTGCCCATTATGTATATGTAAGCAGCTTTTTTTATTTATATAAAAAGACCGTGTACAGCACCTGACTTCAGCTCTTTGCTAAGATTTATTAATAGCGTAATCAATAAATACCTTTAAGTTGCCTCAATGAATACGCATTAGAAAAAAAGGTGAAGAAGAAGAGATGATGGTAAAAACATTTCTCGTACATGATGATCCTTTTACAGAAACGAGGTGAAACGAAAAAGGCAAACCTATGGAAACGTAGTGACGCAAAACTAAAGGGACTAAGGCATAACAAAGCTAAGTCAGCCAGTTGCCGTTTGACAATGACAAACCATAAAAAAAACTTGGGAGGATCTATCATGCTTGAAGTGAAAGAAAGAATCGAAACACAAAGTGCAAAAATCATATATATAGATTCAAATAATGACTTTCCTGAAAATGTAAAAGATGACATATCTAATCAATTAAAAGCAATGTATATGAAAAAAGTCCAAACAGACCACCCTTCAATAATGAAAGAAGGCCATTCGTGGGTTGTACTATTAGTTGAAAAGCTTACACCAGAATCATTTTACCACTTACAAGAAAAGCTTCATTCTTTTAAAGCAGAACATTCTACGATATTGTTAGTGAGTAAAGAGCCAATTGGAAAACAAATTTTTAATTTCTTATCATTACCTATAAATGGAATCGTTTCATTACCATACTTAGAGAATCATTATGAGATCGTGATCAAATCCCTAATAGAAAAGCAAGCATTTCTGGAACCAGAAACACATATTAATCTCACATTAGAAATAGAAAATAAAAAGATGAGGTTAAAGCCGATTAAAACCCTTAAATTAAATAAAGAAAAAATATCTCTAGTATTAACAGAAAGAGAATGTGCTGTTCTTGATTTGATTTTAGATGGCTATAACAATAGTAAAATTGCAGAAAAATTATTTTTTGCTCACTCTACTGTTACAACCGTTATAAGTAGGATTTTAAAGAAAATGGACGCAAATGATCGTACAGATGCAATGGTTAAAGCAATAAAGAATGGTTGGGTAGATGCTGAAAGATAAAAAGGAAGGGGTGACTCATGTCACCTCTTTTTCATAGTTTGGGAATTTAAAAATAAGGAGTTTGTCGATAAGTTTTTATCTAGTTGGTACATCTAGCAACAAAAAAAGTCTGATTTTTGGTATAATGCTAACGTACATCAAAGATTTTCAAGTAAAGAAGCGAGGTATATTATTTATGTTACACCACCGAGTATACATAGCAAATGCCAGTAGACCATGGGTAACATTTATACATGGGGCAGGCGGAGATTCAACGACTTGGCATAAACAAGTAAAAGATTTTAAGAAACACTTTAATGTATTATTAATAGATTTACGAGGGCATGGTAAATCGAATGGTATCCCTTGGCAAAAAGGTGATTCACTAGAAGATATTGCAGATGAGGTTGTAAATGTCCTTGACCATCTACATATTAAGTCAACCCATCTAGTTGGCATTTCTCTTGGAACGATCATTATTCAGACAATGGCACAAAAACATACGGACCGTATTGAATCAATGATTTTAGGTGGTGCAGTCATTCAACTAAATGTTAGGACAAAGTTTTTAATGGCTCTCGGTAATTTAACGAAATATATTATTCCGTATATGTGGCTTTATCGCTTTCTTGCATGGATTATTATGCCAAAGAGTAACCATATTGAGTCGAGGAGTGCATTTGTAGATCAAGCGAAGAAAATGTGTCAAAAAGAGTTTATTCGTTGGTTCGCCCTACTAAAGGCAATGAACCCTCTACTAGAACGATTACAAACAAATTTTAATGGTATTCCAACCATGTTTATTATGGGAGAAGAAGATTATTTGTTTTTGCCAGCAGTAGAAAAGCTGGTTGAAGAAAAAGAAGGGTTATTGTTAAAAAGAATTGAAGATTCAGGCCATGTCTGTAACATCGATCAACCAAGGCAATTTAATGATGAAACGATTAAATTTATATCTACTTATCACAAAACAGAAGCGGTTTAAATTAATGGAGAAAACGAAAAACGAGCATTGGAGAATAACATCCATGCTCGTTTGTTTATTAGGTAAAAATGAAAGCAGCAAAACTAAAAATAAATGTTACTAATGAGGCCATAATAACGGACTAACAGCACCTCTAAAACAAAAAAAATCCCTGGTGCCTGGCACCTGGGGATTTTTGGTTTATGGATGTGTTTTATTTATTTTCCAAATCTCTGATGCATATTCTTGAATCGTTCTGTCACTAGAGAATTTACCAGAGTAAGCGATGTTTGTGACGCTCATGTTCATCCATGTTGAGCGGTCGCGATATGCTTGCTCGACGAGTTCGTGAGTTTCTATATAAGGGTCGAAATCTTTTAAAACAAAATAAGGGTCGTTGTGATATAAAATGTTGTAATAAATATCTTTGAACTCGATCTCCTGTGAGCCAAAAACACCTTCATTTAATTGATCTAAAATACGCCGCACGCGATCGTCTGTGTTATATATGTCTCGCGCTGTATATCCTCCGTGTTCATAGTAATTTAATACTTCATCAGCCTTAAGACCGAACATAAAAATATGTTGATCGCCAACTAAGTCACGAATTTCAATGTTTGCACCATCCATCGTACCTACAGTTAACGCACCATTCATCATCATTTTCATATTCCCTGTACCTGATGCTTCTTTACTCGCTGTGGAGATTTGTTCACTAATATCTGTAGCAGGAATGATTTTTTCTGCAAGGCTTACATTGTAGTTTTCTAAAAAGACGACCTTCAGTTTTCCGCGAATATCAGGATCGTGATTAACAATTGATGCAACGGTATGAATGAGCTTAATCACTTCTTTTGCTAAATGGTAGCTCGGTGCTGCTTTCGCCCCAAAGATAAACGTTCTCGGTGTAAGATCTAAGTTCGGGTTATCTTTTAATTCATTATAAAGGTAAATGACGTGAAAAATATTTAACAGTTGACGTTTATACTCGTGCAACCGTTTAATTTGCACATCAAAAATGGAATGTTCATCAATTTTTATCCCAGTCCGGTCATAAATTAATGACGCTAACGACCGTTTGTTTTCAAGCTTTACTTTGTCGACCTTTTCTAAAAAACTGGCATCTTTCGAGTAACGAAGGAGGCTAATTAATTGGCTCGGTCGACAAATCCAATTTGGGCCAATGACTTCACTAATCACTGTTGATAAGCGAGGGTTTACTTGAAGGAGCCAACGACGGTGAGTTACTCCGTTCGTTTTATTGTTAAAACGATCTGGAAATAGCTGATAAAAGTGTTTCATTTCTTTTTTCTTTAGTATGTCTGTGTGGATCTTCGCAACTCCGTTGACACTAAAGCTTCCGACAATAGCAAGACGTGCCATATGGACTTGTTCATCAGCAATAATGGCAAGCTCAGGAATGACGTCGCGTAATTCAGGGTGGTCAAACCATAAGCCTCGGCAAAAACGTTCATTTATTTCATCAATAATCATGTAAATGCGCGGTAGTAACTCTTGAACCATCGTTTTTGGCCATTTCTCTAACGCTTCACTTAACGTTGTATGATTCGTATAAGCAATTGTATGACGAGTGATCTCCCAGGCCTGATCCCAACCAAGGTTTTCGTCATCCATTAAGATACGCATGAACTCAGGGATTGCAAGACTTGGGTGCGTATCATTAATTTGAATGGCAATATACTCTGGTAAGTCACTGAGTGGTGCACCGATTTGTCGTTTGAAATGTCTTAAAATGTTCTGGATACTAGCTGAAACGAGAAAGTACTGTTGTTTTAACCTTAGCTCTTTACCTTCATAACTTGAATCATCTGGGTATAAAAAACCTGAAATTTGTTCGATCGAATGTTTATGGTCAAGATGGTGGTAATATTTTGAACTTTTGCTCGTTAAATAATCCGTATCTCTTGTAATCGACTCTGCACTCCATAGACGCAATGTATTGACAACTTGGTTATTGTAGCCGACAACAGGAATGTCGTATGGAACGGCATTGACTTGGTCCGTATTCTTATAGTGAAATTCAAGTGACCCATCAATTTTTCGGTGCATATGTACAGAGCCGCGGAAATGAATTTTTACGCTTTCTTCTCCTTTTCGTGTTTCCCATGGGTATTCTTCTTGGAGCCAATAATCAGGGAGCTCGATTTGATGACCGTGAATGATTCGTTGCTCAAACAACCCGTACCGGTAACGAATCCCGCATCCGTGACCTGGATATTTAAGAGATGCTAAAGAATCGAGAAAACAAGCAGCTAACCGTCCTAATCCGCCATTTCCTAAACCGGCATCTGGTTCATTTGCATAAACTTTTTCAGGGTCTTTACCTATTTTTTTTAATGCACCGTTGGCATCATCAAGCAGTCCACAATTTAATAAATTGTTTTCTAATAAACGCCCAACTAAAAACTCCATTGATAAATAAAACACTTGTTTTACTTTTTTCTTTTCATACGTATGGTTTGTCTCTCCCCACTGTGGATGCACTTCATCATTTACAATCGATGCGATTGCATAATATAAATCTTTATTCGTAGCATCTTTTAGTTTTTTGCCAAAAAGGACGTTCGTTTTGGCGGCCATTTGTTCAGTGAAATGATCCACAGTTTTTGTTGTCACGACTGTACCACTCCTTGTTGTTCAAAAACCTTTTCGTAAAGGTCTTTATAATCACTAGCTGACTTTTGCCAACCAAACTTACTTTTATTGATATTCTTTGAAAGTTGTTTCCAATGTTCAGGAGTATGGTAAACGAACAAAGAATAACGAAGCACTGCTAATAAATCATGGGCATTATAGTTTGTAAAGCTAAAACCATTTCCTTTCCCTGTTGCTTCATTGTAAGGTTCTACAGTATCTTTTAGGCCACCTGTCTCACGGACAATCGGCGCAGTTTTATATTGAAGAGCAATTAGCTGTGAAAGACCACATGGTTCAAACAACGACGGCATCACGAAAAAATCAGCGCTAGCATAAAGTTTCCGTGAAAAAGCCTCATCAAAAGTTAGCTGAGTAACGGCTTTATCTGGATACTTTGTAGCAATATATGAAAAATAACTTTCAAACTCTGTTTCACCTGTACCTAAAACAACAAACTGAATATCCTCTTGTAAAAATTCTTCTAAAATATGTTGAATAAGGTGAAGTCCTTTTTGTTCAACGAGCCTTGTTATCATGACGTATAGGGGGATGTCTTCAGAAACCGGTAATCCTAATTGGTTTTGAAGGTCCGTTTTATTTTGTTTTTTCTTTGCGCGTGAATGTCGGTAATTCACGTCAATGTGTGGATCTTTCAATGGGTGGTATTCATTCGTATCCACTCCATTAATAATACCGAGAAAGTCACTAGAGCGGTCATTTAAGACCGAGTGGAGCCCTTCACTAAAATAAGGGTGCTTTAATTCTTCGGCATATGTCGGGCTTACTGTCGTCACTTTATCTGCATGGAAAATCCCGCACTTTAAACAATTAATCATTCCGTTCCATTCCATGCCACCAAGGTGCTCACGGTTTAAGTTGAAAAACTCATCAAACATCTCAACAGGCATGACACCTTGATACTTCATGTTATGGATTGTGAAAACGGTTTTCATATGTTCAACAGGTTGATAAATTTTAGCGAGTGCGACTGATAATCCAGCTTGCCAGTCGTGGGCATGAAGGATATCAGGTGTGAAGTCTAAAAATTTTAAAGATGCGATGACGGCTTGATTGAAAAATACGAACCGTTCACCATCATCGTAATATCCATAAATCCCTTTGCGAGTAAAGTAAAAAGAATTCGAAATAAAGTAATAGACGATTCCGTTATGTTCGATTTGGAAAAGATCGGCGTCTTGTTTTCTCCAGCCAACTTCAACTGAAAATGAAGTGACGTAGCTTAATTTTTCCTTCCATTCTTCTGCAATTTCATCATACATTGGGAGGATGACTCGAACGTTGAGTTTCTCTTCGTTTGCTAATGCATGAGGAAGAGATCCAATTACATCAGCTAATCCTCCTGTTTTTACAAAGGGAGTGCATTCAGAAGCAACAAATAGTATATTTTTCATCTGATCTCTTCTCCTTTCTTCTATTATAAAAATAAATTTTATGTTTTGTTGATTTTGTGATCCGCTTTCGGTGGACGCTTTCCGCGGGCACGGCTTCAGCTAACTTTGTAAAGAATATGCATTATCTTTACAAAGTGGATCTTCAGCTCGTGCCTTTCCCGCAGGAGTCGCCACCTTCGCTCCTCACAAATCAACAAGCGTACAATAATATGTTTTATCAATACTAAGCTTTAAAAAACATTTATGAAAAACTAAATATTAGTTTGGAAGCATATGTTGCTTCTTCCTCTACTAGCTTTTGCTACGTAGCTGGATGCGTCGGCACAGCTCTCAGTGGATCGACGAAGTTGTGTTTGTTGCTTTGTTTTCAATACTAGTAACAAGTGCGATATCAGTTCATACTTACTTCGTTTGCATTGATGATGTCTTCTTTTCTGAGTGGACGGAAAGGCTACATCACTTTTCGTTTGGCGACGACATAAGGTTGTTCTTTACACCCCATTAACCTTTGACCTTTTGTAATGCGAACATCTTTATCGATGATGACATTTTCTAGATGCACATCAGCTTCGATTGTACAGCGCTGCATAATAATTGAATTTTTAATTTTGGCTCCTTCTTTTACTTTAACGCCTCGAAATAGAAGGCTATTTTCAACTTGCCCTTCAACTTCACATCCGTTTGCGAGTAACGATGATTTAACACCTGCATGCTCAAGATATTTCGCTGGTGGTTCATTACTAATTTTTGTACGAATAAACGGCCTTTTGTAAAATAGTTCGCGGTAATTGTCAGCATGTAATAAATTCATATTTTGACGATAGAAGCTATTAATGGAATTAATGAAAGCCGAATACCCTTTATGTTCGAACGTTTGGATCTTTAAGTGATGCAAGTTATCAATAATTCCGTTTAAGAAAATATGATCCTTGTGATAAGCAATACAATCATCGACAATTTCCATTAACCGTTTTTTATTAATAATATAGACCCCCGTAAAGAGGAGGGGGTTCGTAGCATCATTTGTTACGTTCGTTACCCAATCATTCTCATTTTTTTCTACTCGTAATATGGAGCTATGTTCAGGCTGGGAATCTTCAACTGTCGTTGTAATAAACGTTACATCAGCCTCTCGCTCTAAATGAAGATTGAATGCTTCTTTGTAATCACTATTTGAAATAAATTGACTACCGCTTACTAGCACATAATCTGATTTGCTTCGTTCAAAGTAATCTCGGTTATTATGAAAATAGCGTAGGTCTCCTTTTGAAATATCAGTAGGATCGTTCCAGTCAGGAGGGAGGATAAATAGTCCACCATGACGGCGGTCAAGTTCCCAATCAGCTCCTGTACCGAGGTGATCCATTAATGAACGGTACTTACTACGAGTAAAAATCGCGACTTCATGAATGTCGGACTTTACCATATTGGATAATGTGAAATCGATGAGTCTGTATCTTCCAGCAAAAGGTACGGCGGCTCCACAACGAAAATATGTTAATTCATTTAAATAATCACGTTCGTGCTCAAGATTAATTAATCCCATCATTGATTGCATCTATATGTTCCCCCCATGTACAAGTCAGGTCGTTAAACCATTTATTTAGTAGTCATTAGTGCTAAACTATTTTGATCAATTACTAGTGGATCTTCGTTAGGTGAAGAATAAAAATGACTTCCCTCAGGAATTTCGGTGTTTTCCATGACGATGACGCGTTCTAACGTAACATTTTTTCCGACCGTTACATTCGGATGCAAGATGGAGTGTTTAATAGAGCTATCTATATCGACTGTGACATTTTTAAAAAGAATGGAATGGTCGACAGTACCAGAAATCCAACACCCTGAATTAATTAAGGATTTTTCAACAAAGGCGTTATCGTCGATAAATTGTGGTGGGAAATTTGAATCATGTGAGTACATACGCCAATTTTTATTGTTTAAAGAAAGTGATAAATCTTCTTCAAGTAAATCCATATTCGCTTCCCAATAGCTTTGGACCGTTCCGACATCTTTCCAATATCCATCAAAACGGTAGGCAAATAAATTAAGACCATCTTCTAACATCGCTGGAATAATATCCTTTCCAAAGTCATGATCGGAATTAACTTTCAAATAATCATCGGATAAATATGACTTTAACGTCTCCCAGTTAAAAACATAGATCCCCATCGAAGCGAGGTTGTTTTTCGCATTTTTCGGCTTTTCATCAAATTCATAGATTCGTAAGTTATCCGTCGTATTTAAAATGCCAAATCGTGATGTTTCTTCCCAAGGTACTTCCATCACTGAAATGGTTGCTTCAGCGCCCTTTTCTTTATGCTGCTCGATAAGCTTTTGGTAGTTCATTTGATAAATGTGATCCCCAGAAATGACTAATACATATTTAGGGTCGTATTGTTCAATGTAGTGAATGTTCTTATAAATCGCATCAGCTGTTCCAGAGTACCAGCTACCGCCATCTTTCGCTGTATAAGGAGAAAGGATCGACACCCCGTCATATTGTCGATCTAAATCCCATGGTTTTCCGATCCCAATATGTCTGTTTAATTCTAATGGAGAATATTGAGTTAAAACTCCAACTGTGTAGATCCCTGAGTTTGTACAATTACTTAACGTGAAATCAATAATTCGGTATTTTCCGCCAAAGTGGACAGCTGGCTTTGCTAAATTTTTTGTTAATAATCCAAGGCGTTTTCCTTCACCGCCTGCTAATAACATCCCGACACATTCTTTTTTCATTCTGTAGCCTCCTTAGGTGATCGTTGTTCATAATCAGTACGTTGAAAAACAGTGATTGCTAATGGTGGAATTTTAATTTTGATATGTTGATTCATACCGTGCCATTTATTTGGTGAACTAAAGTAGTCACCTTCGTTTAATTGGTGTGATCCCCCAAAATTTTTTGCATCGGAGTTGAAAATTTCACGATACGTTCCAGGGGTAGGAACACCTACTTTGTAGTCGTAATAAACATTTGGTGTAAAGTTGCAAATAATGATGCATACGTCTTTCGGAGAACTTCCCTTTCTTTGAAAGGCGATAATACTTTGGTCAATATTATGAGGATCAATCCATTCAAATCCATTCGGGGAGTGATCGAGCTCATAGAGAGCTGGTTCTTTTAAATAAAAATGGTTAACGTCTCTAACGTATGCAAACATTTTGTTGTGGAGCGGGTATTCTAGTAAATGCCAGTCAAGCTGTTCTTTGTCTTTCCATTCCGCGTATTGACCAAGTTCACCACCCATAAATAAAAGTTTTTTTCCTGGGTGGGTCATCATATAACCATACAATAAACGGAGACTAGCAAATTGTTGCCATTGATCACCTGGCATTTTGTCTAAGAGTGATTTTTTTCCGTGAACAACTTCATCATGAGAAAGGGGAAGAAGAAAATTTTCCGTATCCTTATACATGATCGGGAAGGTAAGGTTTTGGTGATGCCACTTTCTGTATACAGGGTCATGTTCCATATATTCAAGCGTGTCATTCATCCACCCCATGTTCCACTTCAAATGAAAACCGAGTCCTCCAGCATAAGTAGGGGACGTAATAAAAGGGAGGTCGGAGCTATCTTCTGCCATCATCAATGTATGAGGCTTATAATGGGAAATCACCTCATTTAATTTCTTCAAAAACGCACTAGCTTCTAAGTTTTCTTCCCCTCCATAATGGTTGAAAATTTTCTCCTCACCGTCACTCTTATCAAAGTTTAGGTAAAGCATACTAGCTACTGCATCAACGCGAAGTCCGTCAATATGAAACTCTTCAAGCCAGTAAAGCGCATTTGATATGAGGAAGCTTTGTACTTCAGGACGCCCAAAATCAAATGTTAACGTCCCCCAATTTAGTTTTTCTGATTTTTTTTCATCCTCATATTCATAAAGGGGAGTACCATCAAAAAGCCGTAGACCATGATCATCCTTACAGAAGTGACCAGGTACCCAGTCTAAAATGACTCCGATCTCTTGCAAATGGCATTGATCTACGAAAAATTTGAAGTCCTCCATGTCACCATAGCGACTTGTAACCGAGTAATATCCTGTCTGTTGGTATCCCCACGATAAATCAAAGGGGTGTTCACCCAGAGGGAGAAATTCAATATGTGTATATCCGAGTGATTTCACATAAGGAATCAGTTCTTCTACTAAGTCTTTGAATGTATAAAGAGAGCCATCTTCATGTTTTTTCCAAGTACCTGCATGAACTTCGTAAATGTTGATTGGTTCTTTTAAAGGATCGATGCTTTCTTTTTTTGTCTGCCAGTCTTCATCCTTCCATTGATAAGTTGAAGGAGGAGTCGTAATTGATGCTGTCGCTGGTCGGACTTCTGATTGAAACGCGTAGGGATCTGATTTTAAGTGGATCGTACCGTCAGGTCGGGTGATTTCGTATTTGTAACGACTTTCACAAGCGACTGTTTCAAAAAAACGATACCAAAGACCTTCCTCATTTACCTTTTCAAGTTCCGAACCATTTCCTTGCCAATCATTGAAGTCACCAACAACTCGGACTTCTTTCGCATTTGGCGCCCAGACACAGAACGAAAAGCCTTTTTGCCCATCTATAGTCACCTTGTGACTGCCAAGTAGTTGGTAGCAAAAATAATGGGTCCCTTGGTGAAATAAAAATATCTCTTTTTTTGGAATGTGTTTGGTGAGCACTATCTTATTACTCCTTTCGTTATACACAGTTACCTGTATTAGCAAACTTCATTATGTATAAATATTCAGTTTGGTAAATAACATTAAACACTTTCAATTTGGAAAATGTTTCGGTTCGATTTATACTGTATTGATTATGATAATTATTTATTATAGCTGATATAGTGACTGTTTCAATCCCTAACTGTATGACAAATTCAACTGTAAATTGAGGGGTTCTGTCGTATTGTGCCGAAAACATTATTTGGATATAGTTATGTATATATATACGTTTTTGGCTAAGTGTTTTAAATATACAGTTGAGGGTAATAGTGAAAAACCCATATATATATTAAGACCTTTTATTAGTAATGGAGAGATACGCATTCAACGTATGATGAATAAAATAAGGGTATAAGAATTAGGAGAAAAGAGGAGTGTCCTGTGACTAAAAATGTTGCTTGGCTTGACGATGTACATGAATTAATGGTTGAATCAGAGAATTTGGAAGAATCGCTTACTCAAGGTGAACCGATCATTTTAACGCCGAAAAAAGAAATTCGGGCTGAATTTCTTGGATATATAAATGAAAAAATAGGGAAATTCTCATTTTCTGAACCATTAACCCTTGGAGAAAAACAGGTATTATCAGTGGGTGGTAAGCGCTTTCAAATTTATCCTAGGAAAATTGTTAGGACACATTGGTTTGAAAACAATTATTGTACTGAAAGTGCCCAATTAGGTGCAATATATGGGAAAGACGCGACCACTTTTAGAATTTGGGCACCAACTGCAATAAATGTATTATTATATTTAGATAACAATAAAATCAATCTCAAAAAATGTTCAAAAGGTATTTGGGAAGTAGTTATACTAGGTGACTGTCATGAAGCAACGTACGAGTATGGAGTAGAAATAAATGGAAAAGTGGAAAAGGTGATCGACCCTTACGCAAAAGCACTTCTTGCTAATAGTAAAAAAGGTGTAGTTGTCGATTTTTCTCGAACGAATTCTTCTTACATTTTGAATCAACAAAGACCGTTTCTAAAGAATGTGCAAGACGCAATCATTTATGAATTGCATGTTCGGGATGCGACTGTTGATGCTCAGAGTGGAGTAAAGAATAAAGGTAGATTTTTAGGGTTAACAGAAAAGGACACTGTCTCCCAAAACGGACTGTCGTCAGGACTTTCATATATAAAACAATTAGGCATCACGCATGTTCAACTACTACCAATCAATGACTTTGCACGAGTTGATGAAACAAATCCACATGAGTATTATAACTGGGGGTATGATCCACTTTACTTCCAAGTTCCAGAAGGAAGTTATGCTAGTGACCCACACCACCCAATTACAAGAATTTATGAATGTAAAAAAATGATTGCTTCACTTCACAACGAGGGGCTAAGTGTTATTTTAGATGTGGTTTATAATCATGTATTTAAGCGAGAGGAGTCCTCATTTGAAAAAATCGTCCCAGGGTATTATTTCAGATACAAAGAAGATGGGTCTGTCAGTAATGGAACGGGTGTAGGTAATGACTTAGCAACAGAACGTCGGATGGTTAGAAAATTTATTCTTGATACGATAGATTTCTGGTTATCAGAATATAAAGTAGATGGTTTTCGTTTCGATTTAATGGGGGCAATCGACATCGTTACAATGAAAGAAATTGAAAAACGATGCGCTGAAGAAGAGACAAAGATTATTTTGCTCGGAGAAGGGTGGGACTTACCAACAGCACTCCCAAACTCGTTAAAAACAATACCGCATCAATCTCATCAAGTTCGCGGAATTAGTTTTTTTAATGATTTATTTCGTGACTCTTTAAAAGGGACATTATTCGATATGGACGACAGAGGCTATGTTAATGGAGAAGGGAAGTTTATTGAAAGGCTTCCACACTTAGTATCTGGTTCAGTGGATGAAAGATACGGGATACCGTTTGTTTCTGAGGTGCATCAGTCAGTAAATTATGTTGAGTGTCACGATAACCACACGTTATGGGATCGTTTAATGAAAACAAATCGAGATGAGAGCGAAGAACATAAGAAACGCATGCATCAGTTAGCAACCGGTATTACGTTGTTAAGTCAGGGCATTCCATTTCTTCATGCTGGTCAAGAATGGTTTCGAACAAAAAAGGGAGATGGTAACAGCTATATTTCTGGTGATGAAATTAATCAGTTGGATTGGTTGCAAAGGGGGCGAGAAGAAGAAAACATTTCATTTATTCGATCATTAGTACAAATCCGAAAAAAATATGACTCGTTTCGTTTATCGTCAAAAGAAGAAATAAGAAAACATCTTCACATCTTATCAACGCCCAATCCAGTGTTTGGATTTATGCTGTTAACGACAAAGGAAGACCTTGCAATCTATGTGAATCCGACTCGTGAAAAGTATGAGCTCCACTTACCATCTGCAGGTACGTGGGAAGTACTTGCGACTAATTTGCAGCAGAAAGATCTGTCTGGGGAGATTAAAGGGGAATTTAGTTCGGTAAGGTCATATGAACTGATCGTATTAAAAAAATCACGATATTAAGTTGGCCTGAAACAAGAGGCTAGGAAAGGTCTCCTAGTCATCACTATACAGAACCACAACTTTGAATTGAAAAGCTGTCACTAATCAAGGTGACAGCTTTTATCCTTATGAGGCTTCTTTAATTTGGCGTTTTGCTACTTGGATAGCGACTTTATAATCGTCTCTTTCTTTTCCTTTTACAGGTTTGTCAGCATATCGAACAGACTGGTACGTATTTAATATCGTTTGTTTAACAGAGTCTTCTAATGGAAGACGGAAAAGCCACTCTGCTAATGTTTCTGAATAGCCCCTTCCATAGCCGTATTTAGCTGCGACGACCTCTAATTCATATAACCACTTCCGAACGTCATTTTTTGTTAGGAAACGTTTTGTTAATTGTTCAATAAAAGAACGTTTTTTCTCAGGTTTTACAGAAATATCACTAGTTAAATTTCCAGCATCGCTTTTCTTTTCAAAGTTCCATTTCATTTTCAAAATATAAATGAAAGCAATGATTAAAAGAATTGATAAAAGAATCCAATAAAAAGACATCGATCCGATAAATGTATCTTCAACATCTGTTTGGCGCATCTCTTCCATGAAGTTGTCGAGACCTTCTTCATAATCCCCTTCAGCGATATCTAATTCCTGGTCTTCAGGTTGTAAAAAACCGAAGAAATAAAAGATAGGCTGGGCAACTGTGTAACTGATATGGGCAACTAGACTAGCTCCGAATAAAAAGACGGCTTTTACAGCGGGATAAAGCATTCCTATTAAAACGGAAAGGCCACTAAGTGTGAACAAGCCTCCTACAACCCATTTGATTCGAGGGCTTACTTCATCGTTTTGACCAGATGCTTTAAAAATAGAGATCGTTGATTTATACAGTAGAACATGAAAGAACTGGATAAATATGATAACTAGAAAAGCGTAATTCGAATGCAGTTGATAAAACAATAAATAAAAAACAAGCGCAAACCCGAATGTCAAAAAAAATAATTTCGTTTCACGATCTTGCTCCGGATCTTCATACAAAGTCAGGACTCGCCAAAATAAAAGGACAGATAAAAGAGCTGAAGCATAGACCTCGAAGTTTAATAGTACGCCTAATAAAAAAATGAATGGTACAGCGACCGCTGTCAGCTTTACGGAATTCGTTTTACCAATAATCAAGCGGTATGTTGCAGCTGCAATGGTGCATAGGACTAGAAATTCAATGATATATGGAAAACTGCCATTAAATATATATAAAGCATGAACAAACACATAAATAAATGTTATTTCGATAAGAAAGTACATCCAACGAGAAAATTCAGTTTGCGATGGTTTCACGATGAGCCCCTCCTATCTCTTGAGGGTTTTCTTCTACATTTAGAGGTACACGCTGGACATGAATGCCATATTGCTTTGCTTTTGAATAATAGGATTTTTCATTCTCTCCGTATGTGCCAAAGTGGAAAACAAAAGCATGAGAACGAGGATCAGAAATGATTTGATGAAGTGTATTTTCAATCGGTGTTGTCATATTCGCTCTTCTAATTCTCGCTAATACTTCAAGTGCTCTCATCAAATGTTTTTTTCCATGTCCTAGTGGGAGGTACAATCCAAAGTTCGACTTAGGAATACGAAGGTTCACATAAAGGTCAAAGTGAATGTCATTTTTCATAGCATATTTACATGCAAAAGCTACTTGGCGTAATACCTCTTCTAATTGATTAATTGTTGGTTGCAAAGGGTCTTCGTCACGGATATTGACAACAAATGTCCACCGCGAAATCGTTACTTTTTCATAAATTTTTGTTTGTAATTCATTTGATCGAGCTGACGCTTTCCAATTAATTCGGTTAAAAGGATCATTTGATACATATCCACGGCTACCTCTTGTTAACATCATTTCTTCATATAATGAAAAGCGTTGAGGCTGGCTTCCTCGTTCATTTTGGATTACTTTTTTTAACGTGTGAACAGGTGAGAAAGAAGGGTATACGATTGCTTCTTCTCGAAAAGGTCCTTCGTAGTTGAGTTTGATCGAGTTTAATCGAAAAATATCAAAGATTTCGACTTCAATTGCGCGAACTTGGGCAATTCCTCGTTTCTTTGCAATAATAGGTATTTCATATTTTCTTTTTGTTAATGTAGGAATTGAGAATACGAGTTCATACATGGAATTGTTCTCATTAATCTGATCATTTGCTCTGATATTCACTGAGTTGTCAGGGTCATAAAGGTGAAACCACCATTTTCCGTTTAAGATGGGTAACTTTCCTTTGTTTTCAAAAGGAACAATGAGGTTACTTTCATCCTCAGGAAACAGTCTTTTCGTATGCGTATCATGGATGATATGTATTTGTTTTACAACGTTTGATAAGTACCATTTATTAAATAAAATTACCATCCCGAATAAGAAGGAGATACTAATGAGTAAAATTTCACTCGTAATCATTCCTAAGAGGATTAAAAAAGGAATCGATGCATTTAATAAGTAATCAAACTTTGAAACATGTAATTTTTGACGCCAATGGTTTTTCATTTAATATTCCCTGCCTCAACTGGCACTTCGATCTGTTTTATAATCGTCTTTAAAACATCTTGTTTCGTTTTTTTCATCGAACTGTCCAATGTAAGAACTAAACGGTGTGCCAGTACGTATGGAGCGAGTTTTTTCACATCTTCAGGTATCACGTATGTTCTGCCTTGTAAATAAGCGAATGCTTGTGAACTATACATAAAAGCGAGTGTTCCACGAGGACTTACCCCAAGCTCTGTATCTTCTGATTCTCTTGTCGCTTGAATGATTGCTAATAAATATTTTTCAACGGCTTCATTTAATGTTACTTTTTTGACTTCTTGCTGCATTTTTTTTATTTCATCTAATGTAACAACCGGTTCAATTGACTCAATTGGTGACGATTTTTTATACATTTTTAACATTTGTTGTTCTTCCTCAAGTGATGGGTATCCAGCGCGTATTTGCATGAGAAAACGGTCCATTTGTGCTTCTGGAAGGTCGAATGTCCCTTGTTGAGACTCTACAGGATTTTGTGTAGCAATGACGATGAATGGTTCTGGGAGCGGGAGTGTTTCACCATCAATCGTTACTTGTCCTTCCTCCATCACTTCTAACAAACTCGATTGTGTTCTTGGTGTTGCGCGGTTAATTTCATCTGTTAATAAAATATTTGTCATGACTGGACCGGGACGCAGTTCAAAGGTCTTTTCTTTCGGGTTGAAAAATTGAATGCCTGTTACATCATTAGGAAGAACATCTGGTGTGAACTGGACCCTTTTAAATGAAGCATCAATACATTTTGCAATGGATTTTGCGAACATTGTTTTCCCTGTTCCGGGTACATCTTCAAGTAATATGTGCCCTTTACTTAATAAAGCGACCATCATCATTTCAGTCAGTTCTTCTTTTCCCACTAACACTTGACTAACTCTCTCTGAAATTGTCTTTAAAACTTTTTGCTCATTATTCATATTTAGGCTCCTCCTCGTTCGATTGAACGTTTTTTATTTATGTGTTGAACCAGTTTCATAATTCATCTTATTAAAAATGATTACAGTCTCAGAATTTTGTTTATTATGGATTTTGTAGTTTTATACTTTTGATTTGGATGGCAGTTGAAATACACTTCGCTTTCACCCCAGGGCACAAGTGCGACATCCGTTCATGCTTCTCTTCGCTTGCATTCACGGTGTCTTCTTTGCCGCGGGCACGGCTTCAGCTAACATTGGAAAGAACACTCATTTCTTTCCAATGTGAATCTTCAGCTCGCGCTGTTCCCGTCAGGAAAGAGCAGTACATCGTCGAATATGCTTCGATTTGTCTCGACGGATGTAGCTACAGAGCTTAGCTAGTAGAGGAAGAGACAGTCACGTGTATTTCTATTGCTTATAGCACCTATTATTTTGTTCATTTGTATCTAAAGAAATAATCTTTTATAAAGTAGTTTTCATTTTAAGCTGCTAAACACGTATTCGATTGCTGATTTTGAATAAGAAGCTTCGGAAGGAAAAGAATCCAAAACGAGTACCTAGCAATCTAAAGGTCATGCTTTAAACAGGAGCATTGTTGGTTGCTGAAAAAATCTCGATATAACGCTGGGGAGGTTATAATTTATATAAAGCCTCTATACTAAATAGGTACTTCGATATTTGGGAAGGTACTCCTTTTTTCATGTCATAGAACCGTAGATCTACAATGGCTCATATTTATGAAATTCATTTTGTTGTCTATAAATCGTACAAAAGTACTATAAGATTACTCCAAAAGCTGAATAGAGATATTATGATGTTTTTTAGATAATGAAATTAAACTTTACGTAGCGTAAAGTTTTAGGTCTCGATATTGGTTAGTGGCTATGCTATTCGACCAGTTCGAGACCTTTTTTATTTTAGGCTTTGTTAAAGGTTAGTGTTGATTTTTAAAAATACACTCGCTTTCACCTCTAGGCACAAGTGCGACATCCGTTCAAGCTTCACTTTGTTTGCTTTCATAGTGTCTTCTTTGCCACGGACACGGCACGGGCTTCCCAAAACTCGCCACGCTCGTTTTGGGTGATTTTCTGCTAACCTGCTTCTTCCTCTGCTAGCTTTGCTACGTAGTTTAATGCGTCGGCGCAACTCACTGTGACTCGACGAAGCTTTGTTCGTCGCTGTTCCCGCAGGAGTCGTCGCCAATCGCTCGACTCACTACAAGATATCAACACCATTTCTATAACAACATAAACTTTAACAGAGCTTTATATTTCACGTTAAGAATATATAAAATTTTAGCGAAGAAGTAGATCGACGTAGAGAAAATTTTAAAGAACTAAGTATAAGTTCAACTAACGCCTCTGTCTTCGCCCAAGGCTCGCCAATCAGCGAGTTTTCTTTAAAATTTAAGGGAAAGGTCCTTAGATTTTTATTCTTTAAATTGGTATAGTAAAATATAAAGAATGAATATTCAGACAAAGAGGGTAATACAATGCATGCTATCACAAAAGAAAAACAAGCAAATATATTTATGACAGTAGTATCAATTTTTGGATGGCTCTTTGTTCTTTCTCAATTCTTTTTTATAGAAGGAATTGAGTATTTTTCTATATTGGCAATTCTACTTATCTTTTTGTTTTTTACAGAGCGGTACCCATTGCCTGTATGGAAAGGACATTCTTCGTTAAGCTTTCCAATCATCTTTTCAATTGATCTTGTTTACGGACTACCAATATTGACAGTGGCATATGCTTTTATTGTACTACTAGTTAACATTGTACAAAAGCGACCTATAAGAATTTTATTTTTCAATCCAGCCCAGCTTGTAATTAGCTTTGCATGCGCAAAAGGAATTTCTTCATTTCTTTTTTCATTTACGGATCAATTTCAGTATAGTTTCATTTTTTTATCAATGGAAATTGGTGTATTTATTATTCTTTATTTCATTATTAACAATTTGTTAGTTGATGTAGTTTTATGGCTCCGTCCTCAGCCATACAGTTTCTCTCTTTGGAAACAAAAAATGACGTCTGAGCTTTTTAATGCATGTTTCTCTTTTATGTACACATTCCTGATGTTGTTTTTAGGAAGTCAGGAAAGATCCCATTTAGATATTTTTGCTACCTTCTTTTTCTTTTCGCCGTTAGTAGGAGTATCTTTATTATCTTCTAGTGTTGTGAAGTTAAAAAGAGAAAAGCAACGGTTAAAAACATTGTTTAGCTTTACACAACAGTTAAATCAGTCACTTCCATCCAAAAACTGGTTGCTACATTTAGCTGAAGATTTAAGTGAGTTACTGCATTACCAAGGAGCTATGATTTTGAGTAAGGAATCAGGAGAGTGGAAAATTGAATTTGCTGATGGATTAATAAGTGTGGAAAACATTGTAGAGGTTGAGGAGAATGAATGTTTTCACGAGCTGACATTAATTCATAATCGTACGAAGGAAGTAAGTCCTCTAGATCCTTATTTTTATGACACGATAAAAGCGATGATATACGCCCCTTTAAAGTTAGATGGGGAAATAATTGGTGTTATTGCAGTAGGAAGAACAAGAACACATAGCTTCACAGATGAAGATGTACAGTCAGTCGCAACGATCGCAAACCAACTAGCTGTTGCGATTAAAACAAGGACACTTATTAATGAAAAAGAAGAGAAAAAGGTGCTTGAAGAACGCAATCGAATCGCCCGTGAAATTCATGATGGTGTTGCGCAAACGTTAGCCGCGGCCGTCATGAACTTAGAAACAGCGCAAAAAAAGTACTATAGGAATCAAGAAGGCTCATTTTTCCTGGTCAGCGATAGTTTATCAGAATTGCGTCATAGTTTAACGGAAATTCGAGAATCGATTTATGCACTTAGACCGAAACCAACTGAATATGTCGGACTTGAACAAGCGATTAGAAAACGATGTGAAATATTAAAGAAACAACAACCTTTTAAAGTGAATTTTGAAGTAAGAGGTAGTCCTTACGTTTTACCATCAAGTGTGGAAAAAATGATGTTTGAGACTTTTCAAGAAAGTATTCAAAATACGATTAAGCACGCTAAGCCATCGAACGTTGTTGTTTTATTAAGTTACCAGAAAAAACATGTTTTATTAAAAATGAAAGACGATGGTATAGGTTTTTCTTTATATGATGCAATTGTAAAAGCTCAAAGCAATGCACATTTCGGGCTTATTAGTATGAATGACGAAGCAGAGAAAATGGATGCTTCTTTACAAATTGATAGTAAAGAGAGGGAGGGGACTGAGATTACGTTGACGATCCCTATTGAAAAAATAGAAAAGGAGGATGAAGATGATTAAAGTGATGTTAGTCGATGATCACGGTGTGCTCCGAGACGGGTTAAAAAATATTATTGATTTAGAAGATGATTTAATGGTCATTAATGAAAGCGAGTCTGGTGAAGCTGCGTTACAGTCACTAAAAGCAAAAGAGATAAGCCCTGATCTGATCGTATTAGATATTAACTTACCGAGTAAAAATGGGGTAGAGGTTACAAAAGAGCTAAAAAAGTACTATCCTTCAATAAAAATCCTTATTCTAACAATGCATAGTCATAAAGAGTATTTTATGGCAGCTATTAGAGAGGGGGCTGATGGTTATCTATTAAAAGATGCCCCATCAGAGCAAGTTGTAGAAGCGATTCGTACCGTAATGCGCGGGGAATCGGTTATTCATCCAGTGATGACGAAGAAATTATTAAACTTCCATCACGAAAATCAAGGTACGGAAGAAAAGTCTGAGCTTACTGAGCGCGAAAAGGAAGTTTTAGTCTGTTTAGTTGAAGGTTTAAGCAATAAAGAGATTGGAGAAAAATTATTTATTAGTGAAAAGACAGTGAAAATTCACGTCAGTAAAATCTTTCGTAAGTTAAATGTCAAAAGCCGCTCCCAAGCAGTTATTCACGCTGTGCAAAAAAAGCTAGTCACACTCCCATAAATCCCTCGCTCTCTAAAACTTCAAATAAAGTTTCTGCTCACTCTAATTAGATTACAACCCCTTAATTGATTACCATTTATTTCCAGGTGCCTGGCACCTGGAAATAAATTGGAGATGTATTGGGGGGATTTTCTGTAATACTTTCGTAGTATGTAATGTTCATACTTCCGTATATCTTTTTTAAACCTTCTGTTGAATGGTCAAATGCCTCTTTTGTTGGGATAATATTATTAATATTCGAAATATTATCCAAGGAGGAACTCAAATGAAAAAATAGTTAACGGCTTTTTTATCGTTTATGTTGATTTTCACTCTTTCTGTTTCCATGCAGACGACATCTAAGGCAACGACAGGAATAGAAACATTTGTCGATGAATCGTTAAATGAAGTACTGGAAACTGCCACTGGACCAATAGAAGTAATTGTTACGTTTGAGGGGGATGGGGCACCGACAGATGAACAAATATCACTACTTGAACATTTAAACATACAAACAGGAGTAACGTTTGAGAACTTGCCAATCGCTGGAGTTTTAGCGACAAAGGAACAAGTAGAACAGTTAGTGCTACACCAAGAAGTTCGTTCATTATTTTATAATGCAAAAATTGAATATGAGAATGCATATTCAACAGCTTTAACAGGCGTAGATAAAGTAAGAACGGATGATGATTTGCGTAAAGCAAATGGTGGTTTCCCAGTGACTGGGGATGGGATTGGTGTCGTGGTCAATGATAGTGGTGTTGATGGGACACATGATGATCATAAATTTGGGGAAAATCTTGTCCAAAATGTTTTAGCAGCAACAAACTTGAATGCACTGAGTGATTTATTACCGATTACTTACCAAGAAGATGTTCCAAATACTGATTCAGATTCAGGGCATGGTACACATGTCGCTGGTACTGTTGGAGGCACAGGTGCCAAATCAGGAGGTAAATACGAAGGAGTTGCACCAGGAGCAAACCTTATCGGCTATGGATCTGGAGCAGGTGTTGCGATTCTTGATACGATAGGTGGGTTCGACTATGCCTTAACACATCAAAATCGTTATGATATTCGTGTCATTACAAATTCATGGGGAGCAACTGGTGACGCTGGAACGGAGTTTAATCCAGATGACCCGATAAATGTTGCAACGAAAAAAATGTATGACCGAGGGATTGTAACGGTATTTTCTGCAGGGAATTCAGGACCTGGTGAATCATCAATTACTGGTAATTATAAGAAGGCACCTTGGGTGATTACAGTAGCGGCTGGGACAAAAGACGGTACACTTTCTGACTTTTCATCACGTGGAGTGAAAGACAAGTCTGGTACGGTAGAAGTAGATGGTGAAGAATGGGTTTGGGAAGACCGTCCAACGATTACAGCTCCAGGCGTTGATATTATTTCTACTCGAACTATCTCACCTCTTTCAGCATTATCTGCAGAGGATGACCTTGAAAATATTGAAACGGCCTATGTCCCTTATTATACGACGATGAGCGGAACGTCGATGGCTGCTCCACACGTAGCAGGCGTTGTTGCCCTTATGTTAGAAGCTGATCCGACCCTGTCTCCACTTGAAGTAAAAAATATTATTGAAAACACAGCAACGAATATGCCAGGTTACGAAGAATGGGAAGCTGGAGCAGGGTATATCAATGCCTATGCAGCCGTTGATCATGTCTTACATGGTACAGAGTATGGCGATACTGTAAATATGAATCAAGAATTCCATGCGAATGCGGAAGTCGAAGTTACAAGAGAAGACATAACAATTGATTATAACCCACTATCATTAAGTGGAAACTCTATCGAGTTCAAAGTGGAAGAAGGCCTGACAGAGTTGTTAGCAAGAATCGATGCAAGAGGTTTGTTAGGGGAAACAGGAAATCCAGTAAACTTAATATTAACTGATCCAGATGGAAATGAACATCGCTCTGGGATTTCAGCACTCTTTACTTTATTTACTGACCGAACCGTCCAAGTGTTATCACCAACACCTGGCACATGGACAATGGAAGTGGAAGGTTTAGAAGGACTGGCGCTTCCAGAAGAAATTGAAGGTGAACTTACGTTTAAAAAATCAGGGAGTTATACAGGACTTGATGATATAGCTGGTCATGAAGCGGAGGATGCGATTAAATTGGCAGTAAATCACAGATTAGTAGATAGTGATAATGATCGCCGCTTTCGTCCGGATCATCATTTAACGAGAGTCGATTTAGCTAGGTATTTAACGATGGGAAGTGGTATCCGTCAGGGGAAAGAATTGGTAGCGTCAGATGTAAAAGAACATGATGTGCCATTTGTTCAAGCGGTTACTTCTCAAGGTGCAGCATTAAGGGATACCAGTCAAGTACAAAACGGTGTGATGCTTTTAAATCAGAATGGTAAATTTGCTTCGAATCAATCAGTCACACGTGAAGAACTTGCGTACAGTCTTGTACAAAGTTTAGGTTTGCAAGAAAAAGCAGAAGCACATAGCGGTGATTTAACAGTTAGTTATAAAGGTGAAAGAGTTGCTGTACTTGATGCTGAGGACGTTTCAGAAAGGTTTGCAGGTTACGTACAACTTGCTTTAGATTTAAACATCTTACATGCACATTATGAGGTTGAACAAGGACAATTTGATTTAGAGCCAGAAGTTGTCGCAACGTTTGAACCGAAAGAAACGATTACGAGAGGAGAATTTGCTGTCGCGATTACGCGGTTCTATGGAACTTATTTAGATTAATAAACCTATGGAGAAAAGCTAAGGGTGATAATTGACCTTTAGTTTTTTTCGCGAGTGGCAGCACATGTGCTAAAGGGTGAGAGTCCCGAATGCATCGGCCAGCCGGTAAGCATTAGCTGACAGATAGTGCGTTGACTGTGAAGTAGCGTGCGGAGGATCTGAAGGCAAACCTCTGAACAGAGCTGATATCCCATGTTGGCACGAGAGCTGGATGACTGTGCAAGAGAACAGAAAGTCCGAATAGCTGGAAACTCAAAGTGTTATGAGGGCTGGATTAGAGGGAAAGTACATGATGTGACCCATTGAGATCTCCCTGCTTCCTAAAGTAGGTATTGATGTTACAAGGCTAAGCCAAGGACACAAGATGAGTTTTAAAGGGAGAAGTCAGAGATCGCCATAGTAGTGAAGAAGCTCATGCCAATGACCTACTGGCGACAGTAGCGAGGACAGCACATGAGTGAAACTGTACACAGATACAGTTGCGAACCTATACCCAAAAGGTGAGGAATCGTGCGAAGGGCGTGACCCATAGAAGAACAATGTGAGTAGGCTTACTTATGACTGCGGAAATAGACAGAAGCTGGACAAGAGCCAAGGGGGCTGATGCCAGGGTGGAACAGAAGGGTACACCGTCTATCGCCGAAATGTGAAATATAAGGTATTGCCATCGGCTACCAACCTTGATATGTTCGACATTTCATATGGAGAAGCAGAAACAAAGGAAGAAACGAAAGCAGTGGCGTAAGGGGAATAACAGATGAAAAGACGTGTATGGTACAGTTTGTACGACAAAGTGTACAAGACAGCGAATCTAGTAAGTGCCTTTTATCAAGTAAAGAAGAACAAAGGTGCACCAGGGGTTGATAAAGTAACAATTGAAGGATATGAAGCAAAGCTGGAGGACAATCTAGAAGTGCTCCAACAGAAGCTAAAAGATAAACGATATCGACCCAAACCTGTTCGACGAAAGATGATCGATAAAGATAATGGTAAGAAACAACGTCCACTAGGGATACCAGCGGTGGAAGATCGCATCGTACAAACTTCTCTACGGAATGTATTGGAACCTATCTTCGAAGAAGAATTTCTTCCGTGTAGTTATGGTTTCCGCCCAAGGATAAGTGCTCATATGGCTCTAGACAAAGTTACTGAACACTTGAGAGCAGGATATCATTACGTCATTGATGCCGATCTACAGTCCTACTTTGATACAATTCCACATGATAAATTGGAACAACAAATCAGGAAACGAGTGACGGATGGGTCTATTATCGAACTCATTCACCGTTTCCTCGAAGCAGGTGTCATGGTAGGAGATCATTACGAAGATACTCCCGAGGGAGCTCCGCAAGGTGGTGTGTTAAGTCCGTTACTTTCGAACATCTACTTACATCAGCTTGATCAACTGATGACCGAACGTGGTCACCGTATCGTCCGCTTTGCGGATGATTTTATCATTCTTTGTAAAAGCCCAAAAAGTGTAGAAAGAGTCATGCGAAGTGTCTCAAGATTTCTTGAGGAAGAACTAAGTCTAACTGTCAATCAAGAGAAGACTAAAGTTGTCGACGCCATGAAAGAGCCATTTACATTCTTAGGGTATGAATTCATCGGCAATATTCGAAGAATAGATCCTAAGAAAGAGGCGAAATTCAAGGAACGAGTGAAAGAAATTACTCGTAGAAACCAAACAGTTGATATCCAACTCCTTATCCAAGACAAGTTGAACCCCTACATTCGAGGTTGGGCAAATTATTTCCGCTATGGGAATGTGAAGAACAAATTCAAAGAGTGGGATAGTTGGATAAGAAGAAGGTTAAGAATGGTACAACTTAGAAGCTGGAGACATATAAAGAACCTCCATCGCCTTCTTAGAAGGAAGGGATGGAGGGAAGAAAACCTCAGAGGAATCCGTATGTTTGCCTGGCGAAGTTCCAAAAGCCCAATGGTTCATGCGGCGTTAGACAATGAGTTCTTTTCAGAGCTAGGACTCGTAAGTTTATCATCTGTTTATGATGAACGTTATCTCTAGAAGGGATATATGGGAAGAGCCACATGCGAAGATCCGCACGTGTGTGCTCTGTGAGAGGCGTGGTCAGTAATGGCGACGCCTACTCGGTTCTATTTTTATATAAACGAATCGATTTCATAATTCCGTTTTTTGTGCAATGAAACGAATGATATGATATTTTTTCAAAAGGTAAGGAAGTATAAAAATTTATCCTGGATAGTTGTCTAGCTCAGCGACGAACGACACATCGTCGAATATACTTTGAGTTGTCTCGACGCATTTAACTACGCAGCGTAGCTAGAAGAGAAAGAGACAGCATAGGCGACGTGAGAAACTTCCCTCACCTCGTCTACGATAAGTCGAGAATGAAAGACTGACGTCTTTCAACTCTCCTTTATCTCACGAATTCTTCCTCGAATGTGCTCCTCCAACGAGCGGTTACAGCACGATTAAGCTGCGAGCTGCCTCGACGGATATACGACGAAGCGGTACTCGTAGAGGAAGAGGCAGTTTTCATCGTCGATGAGCGAGGGCGCTTGCGCTTTTCTTATAAAATGTACGTTTTATATGGAAGTGAACGTAACAAAAGACGGCGACTCCCAGAGGAGCAACGACGAGCAATACTTCTTCGAACTGCTCCGAGCTGCGACGAGTAACCGCAGGAGCACTGTTTATCTGTGACGAGTAATCGCAGGAACACTGTTTATCTGCGACGAGTAACCGCAGGAGCATTGTTTATCTGCGACGAGTAACCGCAGGAGCATTGTTTATCTGCGACGAGTAACCGCAGGAGCAACGACGAGCAATACTTCTTCGAACTGCTTCGAGCTGCGACGAGTAACCGCAGGAGCACTGTTTATCTGTGACGAGTAATCGCAGGAACACTGTTTATCTGCGACGAGTAACCGCAGGAGCAACGAGCTGAAGATCCACTTAGGCGAAGAATTGTCGAGCCTAAGTTAGCTGAAGACAAGCCCTCGGGAAAGCGTCCGTCTGAAGTGGAGTTCACGCTCATCATTCGGAATTTCGTACCTTATTTTGAGTTATGAAATTGATTCAAACAACGTAAATAAAACTTTAGACTAATGACAAATTAGTACTTTTGAGAAACGATTTTACTCCTTATGATTAATTGTCTGAAAATAAACAAAATAAGACAATAGAATTGTTATTAAAATACCTTAAAAGGGGTGGACAGTTTGAAAAAAATATTTTCCGTATTACTAATTTTGTCTTTGCTCGTACCGTTTTTTATTACAAACTCTGTTAATACAGAAGCAAGTTTATTTGATGGTGTGTCTGTTGATCCGAAGTTAAAAGAGGCTTTAACTACAAATGTATCTGAACTAGAGGTTATTGTTACGTTTGAAGGTGATGAAGCACCGACTAGTGAAAATCTTAAACGATTAGACGATTTAGGGATTGATTTCGGGGTTACTATGCAAAGCCTTCCTATAGCAGGGGTAATTGCTACACCTCAACAAATAGAAAAGCTAAAACAAAATGATGACATCCTTTCTTTATACAGTAATTCTGAACTTGAATTTTATAATGAATCTTCAACAAGTTTGACTGGGGTAGATAAAGTCAGAACAGATGATGACATGAGAAAAAGCAATGGTGGTTTTCCTATTTCAGGAAAAGGAATTGGTGTTGTGATAAACGATAGTGGGGTAGATGGAACCCATGAAGATCATAAATTTGGAGAAAACCTCGTTCAAAATGTTTTAGCGACAACGAATTTAAATGCATACAGTACATTGCTGCCAATTACTTATCAAGAAGATGTTATCAATACGGATACTAATTCTGGTCACGGTACGCATGTTGCAGGAACAGTCGGAGGTACTGGAGCTAAATCAGGTGGGAAGTATGAAGGTGTTGCGCCAGGTGCTAATTTAATAGGGTATGGTTCAGGCGGTGCACTGTTTATTTTAGATGGGATCGGTGGATTTGATTACGCAATGACTAACCAAACAAAATATGACATAAGGGTTGTTAATAACTCATGGGGGTCTGAAGGAGACTTTGACCCTTATCACCCAATAAACGTTGCGACGAAAAAAGCATATGATCGTGGAATCATCTCAGTATTTGCTGCCGGGAACTCAGGGCCGGAGGAAAACACACATAACCCTTATGCTAAAGCACCTTGGGTCATTTCTGTAGCAGCGGGAGTTAAAGATGGTACTTTAGCGAACTTCTCATCACGAGGAACAGATGAAAAAGGCGGTACGTTTGACATGGATGGGCAGGAGTGGACATGGGAAGACCGTCCAGCAGTTACAGCCCCTGGTGTCGATGTGATCTCTACGCGTGTAATAGCTCCGTTATCAGCATTATCAGCGACAGATGATGCAGAGATGATCGACTCAGCTCATTTACCTTATTATACGACAATGAGCGGAACATCTATGGCGTCACCACATGTTGCGGGTATCATTGCTTTAATGTTAGAAGCTAATCCGACGCTTTCACCTGATGAAGTTAAACAAATTCTAGAAGAAACAGCAACAAACATACCGGGAAAAGAACCATGGGAAGTCGGAGCAGGCTATGTGAACGCTTATGCAGCTGTTGAAGCAGCTTTACATGGAACAGAATATGGCCAAACGCTGAATATGAATCAAGATTTTAGCAGTTCTGCAGATATAACTAAATACGAAGAACCATTTTCAATTGATTTCAGTTCTATAGAGTTATTATCAGAGAGTCAATATGAATTTGTGGTTGAAGAAGGAATTTCTAATCTTGTAGCTCGAGTAGAAGGGAAAGGTTTTTTTGATGAAACAGGTAATCCCATTAATCTTGTTTTAACTGCTCCAGACGGTACGGAGTACAGTTCAGGGATTAATATATTATTTTCCATAGAAACGGCTAGGACCGTAACAGTAAATGCACCATTAACTGGAACATGGACAGCTGAAATTAGAGGATTAAGAGGAGAAGAGATTAACCCATTAGGTATTGCTTTGCCTGAGGAAGTAGAAGGGACTTTAACATTTTCTACATTAGACGTGGAGGAAGGTTTAAATGACATTGAAGGTCACCCTGCTGCAACTGCTATAAAACTGGGTATTAGTGAAAGGCTGTTTGATGGTTTTGAAGATGGGAGTTTCCATCCTGATGAACAATTAACAAGATTTGACCTTGCTAAATATTTAGTGATGGGTGCTGGTATTCGTCAAACGAATACCATTGAGTTGAATGATGTCGATGGAGAACAATCTGTTTTTGCAAAAGCTGTATCAGCAAAAGGGGCAGCAATAAGGGATATTAAACAACAGCAAAAGCCAGTTATGTTAATGAACGAAGTGGGTTACTTTAACCCAGATGAAACTGTCACGAGAGAAGAACTTGCCTATTCACTCGTTCAAAGTTTAGGTTTGCAAGAACTGGCTCGAGAACATGAAGGAGACCTTACCGTTCAATATAAAGATGAACGAATCCATTTAGAAGATATGAATGAAATTTCTAGCAATTATAAGGGGTACGTACAAGTAGCATTAGATTTAAACATATTAAATGCTTACTTTGATACTTCTCAAGGAAGGTTTGATCTCTCACCGACTGTAACGGCTTCTTTTAACCCAAATGAGATGGTAAAAAGAGGAGAATTTGCTGTTGCGATGACAAGGTACTACCAGACATTTTTAAAGTAATATTCCGTTGAGGTAGGATGGTATATCAGAAAAAATAAGAGTGGTTTACCAATGCGTCTTCTTACTTAAAGGTTAAGGAATCCTTTAAGTTAAGAAGACGTTTGTTTTATTTCTTTTTACGGGTACTATGGTGTGATGTTTCAAATTATCTTTGACTAGAAAAAAGTTTAAAGGTTCACATGAAGTGGGCAAATAAAAATAGTTAAGAGTGTATTAGCGAATTGCGCTGTTTAAATTAATTCGAGTTGCGAAATAGTTTGTTTTGTGTGAAAATAAAGAAAATATTATACTAGGGGGCTCTATATGTTTAAAGAGCAATTTTTCACACAGTTAAAGGAAGTCGCAGCCATTCAAGGAAGTCCAGGACATGAACAACTCGTTGTTAAAAAGTTAGTGGAATTATTTGAACCTCATGCAGATGAACTTGAAGTCGATCATATGGGAAACATTTATGCTTTTAAAAAAGGAACAAAGCCAGGACCAACGATCATGATTTCCGCTCATTCTGATGAAATAGGTTGTGTCGTTCGAGATATCGATGAACGTGGTTTTTTACGAATTGAACGCACTGGGGGAATGTTAGAAGCTTTAATGATTGGTCGAAAAGTGAATGTAAATGGTCATTTTGGGGTTATTGGTGTAAAAGCAGGTCATCTACAAACTCCAGAAGAGAGAGGGAAAGTTCCTTCTATCTATGATTTGTATGTTGATATTGGCGTATCATCTAGAGATGAAGTATCAGATATGGGAATAAAAGTCGGCGACCCGATTACATATGTTAGTGATATTGAGAGGTTTACCAATAAAGATTTAATCTGTGGTAAGGCGATCGATAATCGAAGTTGTTGTATTTTATTATTAGAACTGTTCAAATCACTCGAAAATGAAGAATTTGCAGGAACGGTTGTAGGAGTAGTTGCCGTTCAAGAAGAAGTTGGACTGCGCGGTGCAAAAGTAGCCACTCATAAAGTAAATCCAGATTATGCGTTTGTTCTTGATACGATTCCATGTGCAGATACACCTGATAGCTTAGGGAGTGGATACCCTGTTGGAATAGGAAAAGGACCAGTTGTTCCAGCTTTAGCCGGTGGTGCTGTAAGAGGAAACATTATGTCTCGACAAATGAAGGAATTAATTGTTAACACGGCCAAAAGAAAGGAACTTCCGTACCAACTAGCGGTTATGAGTGGGGCAACAACAGATTTAGCAGCCGTTCATTTAGAGCGTGATGGTATATTAGGAGGTGCCATCACATTTGCAAGAAGATACTCTCATTCGCCAGTAGAAGTAGCGGATTTGAATGATTTCGAACAAGGTCTTCTCCTATTAACGGCATTGATCAAATCACAAGATGAATGGGGAAGTATGTCGTTTATATAATGAATACTGACAGAACTTAAATGATAGAGCTGTCTCGTAAATGTTATAAAGACAGCTCTATATTCAATTATGTAGAGAGCTGAAATCCATATATATACTTATTTACGAGGAATATCCTCATTGATTAAACACAATAACTATGCTAATAATCTAGTAAGTGAATCACATTTTTTTACAAGCAAGAAGGATGTAAGAGGTGAATGGAAGTGGAGCGAAAAAAAACAGGGATTGAAGGATTAGACCACGTACTAAATGGCGGAATTCCAAAGAATAGCTGTGTCATTCTTGAGGGTGGTCCAGGAACAGGGAAAACGAATATCGGAATGCAGTTTCTAGTGAAAGGAATCCTTGAACACGACGAACCTGGAATTTACGTCACGTTTGAAGAGCTCCCAACACAGTTATATTCAGATATGGCTCAATTTGGCTGGGATTTAAAATCACTTGAGCGTGACAATAAATTACGGATATTATGTCTTTCCCCAAAAATATTGTTAAATGAGGTATTTAAAAAAGATGGTTTAATCGAATCATTGATTAATGAGCTTCAATGTAAGCGAATTGTCATTGATAGTATTAGCTTATTAAAATACGGTTTTGACGAAGAAGAAAAGTATCGACAAAAGTTTTATGCCTTTAGGAATGCATTGAAAAAGTATTCATTAACGTCAGTTTTAATCAATGAACAAAATACATCACCAACTGGACAAGTTCCTCTTGAATATTTCATCGTCGATGGTGTCTTTTCTCTTAAGTTAAAAGAGAATTATGAGATTTACCGTAAACGTACACTAGAAGTAAGAAAAATGCGTGGAACGAAAATCGAATTAGGTGAACATATTTTTGTTATCGAAGAAGGAGAAGGGGTTATCTTAATTCCTTCATTATCGATGGTCGAAGACAAGGTCATCTCAGATCAAAAGAGTTATATTCCTACAGGTTTGAAGCAACTAGACAGTGTTCTTGGTGGAGGGATTCCACGAGGGTCACTGTTTATGATCGATACGAATAGTAAAGCAAACTATCGTTACTTATTAACTTCAATCCATACAAATCGTGTAATAAACGGAGAAAAAATTATTACTCTCCTCTCTAGTTTATCAAATGAAAATGAGATAGACAGGTTATATTCATTATTTGATGTATCAGTAAAAGATGCGACAGATGAAGAGAAGGTTGTTTTTATTGAACCAAATGACCAGACAATGCTAACAGATCTCAAATCTATTTCACTAGGAACACATGTAAGTTCTAGAGAAGAGTTTTTTGAGCAAATGAAAGAAAGTCTCTTTGGTAAGGTTGAAGGTTACGGCCAATGGACGTTCCACCTTGACTTAAATACGCTCTACAAAAAGCTTGGTGAGGAATTCGTGTGGAAATTCTTTTCAGAAGATGTTCCAAAATTACTCGATATGGGCATTACTATAACAGTATTAAATAATTATAGACAAATTGAAGAACACAACTACGCATATTTGGAAAGATTATGTGCAGGTGTGATTAAAACATGGGTAGATGGAAATTATCAACACTTACAAGTCATGAAAGCACCGAACGGAAGAGTATCAAAACCGTTTATCGTACAAAATATCGATGAAAAACCATTTATTCGATTAATATAAGGGGCTTGAGTAAAATGGTGAAAAACTCGGATGAATTATTACCGTTAGAAATCGAATGTATTTCTTTCTTTGAGGAAAACCGATTTACATTTGAAACCGTTGAGGGTATCGCAAACCGTCTTGGAAGACATCCTGAAGATATTCAAATCGCATTAGAGGAATTAAATAAACGAACGATCCTCGCTAAAATCGATTCAGATTTAGAAGCAATTTATCACTACCGTGAACCTGATGAAAGTCTTATTTAAGTGGTGGTACCTGTGATTAATAAAGAACGTATGCAAAAGCTTCAGCAAATCCAAGAGGTTGTTTCAAAACATTTTAATATAACAGTTATGGTGATCAATGGAAGGGGGAGTCTTGTGACGCCCCCTTCGCATATAACCGGTCTTGTTTCGAAATATTTATCGTTTAAAAAAATTGAGCACCCATTGTCTGATGAGATGATGATACTTGCTAACCAAGTGAAAAAGCCAGTAACAGTTGATTCTTCATACATAGGTGTTCCAGGGTTAGAAGCAATGATTGTACCGATGGTTGAAGATGACGAAGTATTAGGCTATCTGTGGGCAGGTTTTTTTGTAGAGAAACAGAAGGTAGAATACATAAAAAAGTTTATTGAAAAGCAAGAGGAAGTTGAAAAGAAACAGTGGACAAAAGCTTTAAATTCCATCCCCCTTGTTGACCAAACTGATATGTCAGAAGTGATGGCTACATTACATACATATTGTGAAATCGCCAATACATACCTTCATGTTAACAGTGATCAACTTTTAATCAATAGGCAGGACCTTTTACAAGAAGTCATAAAACATCATGATCCAATTGATGCTTTGAAAGCATATTTTCAAAACGCATCAAAAAATAAAGGTCAATTTACGATTTCCTTTTGGGGAACATGTGAGATGGAAGATGACTTTACATATAAAATAACGAATTTATTTAATGAAAGCGGGGAGTCTGTTACTGTTTCTGACCCCTATTTCATGTATGGACAGCGCTTTTTAGGTCAAGGAGTTATGAGTACAGAACCTCGCTTTTGGAATCGTATTGAAGAAGATGATGATAGGAAGTACTTTTTTGAAAGTTTAGGATTAAACTTTTCTTCGCTATTAACAATTCCTGTTATGCGTCAAGAACGAGTTCGAACACTATACTTCTTTGCAAGTAAAAAAAGAGATGTGTTTAGTCAAAACTTTGTTCAATTTACAAAAATTATATCAAGCTTGTTTCAACAAAAGTTATTAAAAGAAGATATGCAGACGAGGGTAAAGGATTTAACTTTGAGGCTCGAAGGGTTAACAGAAGTCTTTTCAGTTCTTTCTGAAGTCAATGATTATGAACGGCTGCTTTATTTATTAACAGACATGAGCTTGAACATTGTCCCAGCAAGTTGCTCTGCATTCATTGTCAAAAGTGACATACACCATGGACGTTATAAAGTTATTTCTCGGGGCATGCCCAAAAATGTATTAAAGGCATATAGTGAACACATAAAACAGCAAGTTGAAGCCATTGATGAATTACCAAAAAGTCGTCTAATTGAGGTAGAAGGTAATTACTTCTGTGAGTGTCCGATATTGTATGATAATCAAGTGTATTACCTTTCAGTAGGAATAAAGAACGAAAGTGACTATGAAAAATATAAAATGATATTAATAAGTTTTGCTGGCTTAGGAAGTCTCGCCTTAGAAAAAGTTAGTCAAAAACAAGGGCACGGCGTTGAATCAACTATTCATGATTTATTTGAATGCGCTGTTGAATTAAACACTTTTTCAAATGAACAGTATGAGGAAACCTCAGAGCTGTTACAAAATTTTAGTACTTATATGAAATATGATATAAGTCAACTGAATCTGCTAAAAAACATTTTAAAGTTGCAAACATATTCAGCTGAGTTTTTACAAAAAAGAAAGATTCCTCCAGAATTGATTAAAGCAGTAGATCAATTTAGGCAGTTAAAACAAGGGAATATGATCGCGGGTCCCATAAAAGAAGAAAGCCAAACTGCCTATTTGGTGACTCAATATGTCTCAAGTAGGAAAGTTGTAGGACATGATCAAATAGATAAAGATCTATACATGCATATTCACACATTTTTGGACCGTTGGAAAACGGTTGAACTTAATGTTGAAACGAGGGGAACGACATTTCAGTCGAAAGCACAACTTGAAGACTATGGTCTCTCAAAGCGTGAACTAGAAGTGCTCAAATGTATTGTAGAAGGGAAGAACAATAAAAATATTGCTGAAAAACTATATATTAGTGAACATACGGTGAAAAATCATTTAACAAATTTGTTTCGAAAGTTGGATGTTAAAGACCGTGTACAAGCAATTTCGAAATACTATCAAATGACATAAGAATATAGTATAGGACTTGTTCGATAGGAGTAGGAGACTACTCCTATTTTTTTATGGGAAAAGAAAATAGGAAGAGTAACTGATACAAAATATGTAGAAAAAGAACGATGATAAGGACATAGTAAGATTCAGAAAATTCATAGGATCTGTTATAAATTGGAAATCATGGAGGTTGTGTCTTATGGGAAAACACAATTATTTGAACTACTTAAAAGAAATTAAATCAGAAGAGGAATTCATTCAAGAGTTAGACACAATTATAAATATATATATGAGTGAATTTTCTGATTCACAAGTGAAAAAAGAAATGATCGAAAAGCTAAAGCTTGCAGTAAATGTTGTAAAGGTGTCATAAAGGAGGAAAAATCATGACTGCTCTCACTAAAGAACAAGTAACAATTCCAAATAATGAAGAATTAAATGCAATAGTCATAAAATATAAACCATTAGTCATGAAGTTTGCCCATAAATATGCTAGTAGTAATAAAGAGAATTTAGAGGACCTCATTCAAGCGGGGATGATTGGATTACTACTTGCCGCGAAAAGATATGATTCTTCGAAAAATGTATCGTTTCATAGTTACGCGATTCCAAATATTATAGGAGAAATCAAACATTATTTACGAGACTACACATGGTCAATGAAGGTTTCACGGACGATAAAAGATATTGGCTCAAAATTAACGTCAGCAACGGAAGAATTAAGAAACAAGTTAGGTAGAATGCCACAACAGGACGAATTGGCAAGGTATTTAGATATTACCGAGGAGCAACTAACTGAAATTGTTATGGCTTGGGACTCTTATCAACCCATGTCATTATCACAACCCGTACAAAATGAAGAAGATGCAGTGTTGATAGATATATTGACATCAGAAGAAAAAGGTTACGATGATATTGATATGCAACTTTTTTTAGATGAGTTAAAACAATACTTAACCCCAATGGAACAAGAAGTTTTTTATTATACAGTGATGAAAGGTTTATCTCAAAACAAAGCGTCATTGGAAATAGGAATCTCACAAATGCACGTATCTCGCCTTCGTAGAAGAGTAGTAGAAAAATTGAGTAAGGTACCGATCGTGCACGAATGGAAAAATGATTTGAAATAAAACGGCGAACCAGTCAAGGTCAAGTTCGTTATATAATTGTTTACTTATTATATATAACCATAATTATCCAGGTGCCTGGTACTTGGATATTTATGGTATTTTAATATGTTGATTAATACGAGGATGCGTATATACACATTCATACATTTAACACGTCACAAATGTGTCAAACTTATCTGATGACTAATGCGTTATAATAGAGTTGTAGATAAACATGTACAGCAAAAATGAATATAAAGTAATGTTTATGAAATTTTTTTAAAAGAGTATGTGAATGTTGTCACATACAAGAGAGGGAGTTGTCATTAATGGAACAATGGGGAAACTTTAAAGCAGGAGATTGGACAAAGGAGATTAATGTTCGTGACTTTATTTTACGAAATGTTCGTTCTTATACAGGAACAGATGAATTTTTAGAAAAGCCGACTGAAACAACAAAAGAATTGTGGAATCAGCTATTAGAACTGATGAAACAAGAGCGGGATAATGGAGGCGTGCTTGATATTGATACGAAGACCGTCTCAACGATTACATCCCATAACCCTGGCTTTATCGACAAAGACAAAGAAAAAATCGTCGGTTTACAAACGGATGCTCCGTTAAAACGCTCCGTCCAGCCTTTTGGCGGAATTCGCATGATGAAGCAAGGAGCTGAAGCATACGGGTTTGATTTAGACCCTGAAATTGAGAAAGTTTTTACAGACTATCGTAAAACGCATAACCAAGGTGTCTTTGATGCATACACTGATGAAATGAAACTAGCGAGAAAATCAGCAGTAATCACTGGTCTACCTGATGCATATGGCAGAGGAAGAATCATTGGTGATTACCGTCGTGTAGCTCTATATGGTGTGGACCGCCTCATTGAAGATAAGAAAGCTGAACTTAAAACATTAACAAGTGTGATGAGTGAAGAGACGATCCGAAATCGTGAAGAAATATCTGAACAAGTTCGTTCACTCGTAGAATTAAAAGAGATGGCCGCTTCATATGGGCACGATATTTCGCAACCTGCAAATAATGCTCAAGAAGCCTTTCAATGGCTATACTTTGGCTATTTAGCAGCAATTAAAGAGCAAAATGGTGCAGCGATGAGTATTGGAAGAATTTCAACTTTCCTAGATATATATATTGAACGCGACATTGAAAGTGGTCTATTAACAGAAGTAGAAGCACAAGAACTCGTTGACCACTTTGTTATGAAGCTTCGTATCGTAAAGTTTTTACGTACACCAGATTATGATGAATTATTTAGTGGAGACCCAACATGGGTAACAGAATCAATTGGTGGTATGTCATTAAGCGGAGAACCACTTGTTACAAAAAACTCATTCCGTTTTATGCACACATTGAAAAACTTAGGACCTGCTCCTGAACCAAACTTGACGGTATTATGGTCCGAACAGCTACCAGAAGGGTTTAAAAAATATTGCTCAAAAATGTCGATTGAAACGAGTTCTATTCAATATGAAAACGACGATTTAATGAGAGAAGATTATGGTGATGATTACGGAATTGCTTGCTGTGTATCAGCAATGCGTATCGGAAAGCAAATGCAATTTTTCGGTGCACGAGCAAACTTAGCAAAAGCCCTCTTATATGCAATTAATGGCGGAAAAGATGAAAAACTTAACATTCAAGTAGCACCTGAGCTTGAGCGGATTACTTCAGAGTATTTAGATTACGACGATGTTATGGAAAATTTCGAAAAAATCCAAGACTGGTTAGCTGATCTATACATTCAAACATTAAATGTTATTCATTACATGCATGATAAATATTCGTATGAACGAATTGAAATGGCTCTACACGACCGTGACGTATTAAGAACGATGGCGTGTGGAATTGCTGGATTATCTGTTGTTGCCGACAGTTTAAGTGCCATTAAACACACAAAAGTCAAGGTCATCCGAGATGAAAATGGCTTAGCAACTGATTTTGAAATTGAAGGAGATTATCCGAAATACGGTAATAATGATTCGCGTGCCGATGAAATCGCAACAAATCTCGTAAGTTCCTTTATGAATAAACTTCGTGAACAACCGACATATCGTAATTCTGTTCCAACGCAATCCGTTCTTACGATTACATCAAACGTTGTTTACGGTAAGAAAACTGGAAACACTCCTGATGGCCGAAAAGCTGGCGAACCATTTGCCCCGGGAGCGAACCCAATGCACGGAAGAGACCAAAAAGGTGCGCTTGCTTCCCTTAATTCAGTAGCTAAGCTACCTTATGAAAATGCGCAAGACGGAATCTCTTACACATTTTCGATCGTTCCTAAAGCATTAGGGAAAGAGACGGTAGATCGAATCAATAATATGTCAGCGATCATTGACGGATATATGACGCAAGGTGGACACCACCTTAATATTAATGTTTTTGACCGCGATCACTTATTAGATGCAATCGAACACCCAGAGAAATACCCGCAACTGACGATTCGTGTATCTGGATATGCTGTAAACTTCATTAAACTCACGAGGGAACAGCAAATGGATGTTGTGAATCGAACCTTCCATGAAAGTATGTGATTAATATGAAAGCCAATGTTCATTCAGTAGAATCTTGTGGTACCGTTGATGGCCCAGGCCTACGCTTCGTCATTTTTTTACAAGGCTGTCCGTTAAGGTGCTTGTATTGCCATAACCCTGACACGTGGAATCCACAAGGTGGGGAAGAGATGGATGTCAATACTCTTATGGCAGAGGTCGAAGCATACATTCCGTATATGAAGTTTTCAAACGGAGGTGTAACGGTAAGTGGTGGTGAACCACTTTTGCAACCAGACTTCATTGAAGCCTTGTTTAAACAGTGTAAAGAAAAAGGCATTCATACCACTCTTGATACCGCAGGTTCTGTCATTCCAAAGAACATTGACAACATATTAGAATTAACGGACCTTGTTTTAATGGACATTAAACAAATTGATCCAGTAAAACATGAACAATTAACAAGTCTTTCAAATAAGAACACGTTAAAACTTGCTAGAAAACTAGATGAACGAAACATTCCGATTTGGGTTCGATATGTACTCGTTCCTACGTATACAGATCGTGTAGAAGATTTGGAAGGACTGCATAACTTTATTAATACATTGTCTAACGTTGAAAAGGTCGATGTCCTTCCGTATCATAAGATGGGAGAATACAAGTGGGAACAGCTCGGATTAGAAAATAAACTGACTCACTTAGCCCCACCGACAGACGGTGAAGTCGAAGCTGCATATGAACGGATCTGTGGTAAAAAAATCGTAAATATTTAATTTAAAGTGGAGCTGTTTCACAATCTAAGATATTAAAAAACTTAGAATTGATGAGACAGCTTCATTTTGTTTTCATCGTTTGTGAAATCGGTGTATTTGAACTAGTGGCGTAAGCTACCTACGAATATGAAATATCTGAAAAATATGATAAAATAAGTGTATTATTTCAAATTTCGAAATATTTTAGGAGGGTTAGGATGGGGGGCGGACACGATCATACCATTCATAGTCATTGCCATCATTTTGTTTGGGATAAATCGATTGATCCTGTATTATCAATTGCACCAGGGAAAAGTATTCATTTTGAAGTGTTAGATGCTTCTGGTGGACAACTTACACAACAGTCAAAAACAGAAGATGTGCCGAATTTAGATTTCTCAAAAGTTAACCCTGTAACAGGTCCTGTATTCGTGGAGGGGGCAAAGCCAGGAGATACATTAGAAGTTGAAATTGAAGGATTTGGTCCTCAAAGCTGGGGGTGGACAGCTGTAATTCCTGGGTTTGGATTATTGAACGAACAATTCAACGACCCTTTTTTAAAAATTTGGGACTTGCAAAAGGACAAGAAAGCAGAGTTTTTGCCAGGGATTGAAATCCCAACAAATCCATTTCCAGGAACGATTGGTGTCGCGTTACCTGAAGCTGGCGAGCATAGTGTTGTACCTCCGAGAAAAAACGGTGGCAACATGGATATTCGCCATTTGACGAAAGGAACGAAACTGTACTTACCAGTGTGGGTTGAAGGTGCGTTGTTTTCTGTCGGTGATACACACGCTGCGCAAGGCGATGGTGAAGTATGTGGGACAGCCATTGAAGCCCCAATGGACATACAATTAAAGTTTAAATTGCACAAAGGAAAGCAAATCCAAGAACCGCAATTTACTACACCAGGACCGTTATTATCTGGACAAAGTAAGAAAGGGTATCATGTGACAACCGGCTATGGAGAAGATTTAATGACAGCAACAAAGAAGTCCGTAAGTTACATGATTGAGCACCTTACAGCCGTTTATGGACTTAATGATCAAGAAGCGTACGCGTTATGTAGTGTCGCTGTCGATTTAAAGATTAGTGAAGTCGTTGATGTGCCGCATTATCTCGTTTCATCATTCTTGCCTCTAGATATTTTTAAATAAGAAATCATTGTTTGAAGGCTGTTATATGCTAAGTGTCATTCAGTCACTTCAAATATATTTGACACTATACAGCATATTAATAGCCTTTTTACTATGCAAAAAATAGTTACACGTTTTTTTTTGAAAAAATGAAACTTTTCTTAAATATCACACGTATACAAAAAGTAAAATCACTTAAAATTGAGTATGTTTCTATTCATATTGAGGGAGGAAAAGAAGTTGATCAATGAAGCGACATTAATTATTTCTTTACTAATATTATTTTTCCTTATTTTTGTTAGTGTTGGCTACCTTTTCTTTATTTTTATTGAAAGACTCGAGATGACGGGGAAGAAATCCACGTTATATATATCGGCTCAAGTATTGGGGTCTGTACTGTTGACTTTTATCATTTATCATTTTTTAAGTCCTTACGTTGACCCATCAGGCTTGTATATTGAAAATTTACGTAATTATAGCTTTTATTATGTTTTAGGCTGGAATGCATTTTTTGCCATAATGGCAGCTATTTTTTTTATTAATGCAATTTGCCACCACATCTATGCGCGCAAAAAAGAACGTGATTGGGAAAGTCAACATACGTAAAGAGCATAAACCTCATTTGCTGAGGTTTATGCTCTTTTTTAGAGGTTGCCATGCCATGTCATTTGGATTAAAGAGCAGCTCCGATGATTACGAGTAAGATGAACAGTACAAGAATTAATACAAATCCGTTTCCATAAGATGGTTGATAACCATATCCATAATCATATCCATATCCGTAACCAGAACCGTAACAGCCACATCCTCCATATCCATAGTAATAACTCATCATCGCACCACCTTTCGATGTGGATACTATACCTTATGCAATAAAACCCAGATCGGCATGAACAAGAGCGGAGATTTTTGAAATTGGACGGGTATCCCAGTTATGAACGTGTTATTTTTAAATGTAATATTCGTTTCTTTTTTTTTACTAAAAACATAGAAATAAAGTATGGCCTTATATAAAGCTACTGATAAGGACCATTGTATCGTGTGGGTCTGGAGGAGTTTGCATGGAACAATCATTCATCAAGTTTATTACTATAATGATCCCGATGGTTCTTTTGTTTTTGGGAGGATATTTTATCCTGAAAAAAGAGATATATGATCTTATCTCTGGATTTGCGTTAAAAAGTAAGGAAGAAAAACGAAAGTTAATTAATAATGGGTATCCGCAAGCGGTAGGAAGAGTTTTAATTAATAGCGGGATAATTCTCCTTATTGGGTTCATACTTGCCCTTTTATCAGTTCCGTTTTCAGTTGAGGGTTCTTTCCTCGCTGTAGTTGTTTATATGTTTACTCATCTGCTTATGATTAATAAGAAGCGTTCAGAGAAAAATCAAAAACGTACGTTATTAATCATTCTAGGTGCGCAATTTATTACAGTTAGCATTATTGCATTTGTCATGTTTGCTGCTTATCAATCAAGCGAATTATCTGTAAATGAAGAAGAAATTCGTGTTTCTGGTTATTACGGAGGGAAGTGGCAAGTAGCTGATATTAGATACGTCGAAATTGTCGATCAACTACCAGAAGTAAAGTTGAGAGCACATGGCTTTTCAATCGGCCAACGAGCAAAAGGAAGGTATAGGTTAAAAGAAGTTGGAGATGCCTGGCTTTTCGTCCACAAAGATTCCCCACCGTTTATTTTAATAGAAACTGAAAACGAGTCATTATACATCAATGCGAAGAACCAAACGAAAACGAAAGAATGGTTTCAAGCCTTAAAGAGGAATGTAGAGGGTGAATAAAGGCGCAAGCAGTTTAGTAAAGCGTCCTTAGAATACTGCATCGAAGAAAAGTTATGCCCAAAAGGACCTAGCTTGGGCTGTTGTTCCCTCGCTAGGTTTTTCGATTCATACATTTTTCTTCACATGTTATTTGAATTGTTTAAAACGAAACATTTACAGGTATTTGTTCAAAGAAGAGAGAAATAACGTTGTCGCAAGTAAGGAGTGGAAGTCGCAAGTAAAGAGTTCATGTAGTAATGTATCGAAAATAAAATATTAGCCAAGACATAATCTCTAGCTTCATATCGAAAAAATATTCGAAGAAACATGCCCAAAGAAAAGATCTCTACATACATTATTTAAAAATAGGCTAATAAGCGAGTACGGGTGGAAACTAGGGATAAATTAGTATTTAACTTAGAAGCGAAAATGTTACAATGAGAAGGATAAATCGTTATGGAGGGTGAACATGATTAAACTAGGATTATTGTATGGTGGAAAATCCGCTGAACATAAAGTTTCATTACAAACTGCAAAAGCTGTTATTAAAGCATTAGACTTAACAAAGTATGAAGTCCATCCAATATATATTACAGAAACTGGAGAGTGGGTCAGGGGAGCTCAGCTTCAAGGTCCCGTTGATGATGTCAAGAAGCTTCGACTAAAAGAAGAAGGCGAATCAATCTCTCCTCTTGCGTTAAACTCAGAAATCTTCTCCGTTGCAACAAAAGCTGACAACAACGATACGTCTGAAAATAAAATTGATGTCGTTTTCCCGTTACTGCACGGGCCGAACGGGGAAGATGGGACTGTTCAAGGATTGTTAGAACTGTTGAACATTCCTTATGTCGGTAATGGCGTGCTAGCTTCCGCTGCCGGAATGGATAAAGTCATGATGAAAAACATCTATGAACAGGCGGGTATTAAGCAGGCTAGATATGTATGGTATTTACGTGGAGATTGGGAAAAGGACGCGGAAACAGCATACAAAAGCGTCGAAGAAAAACTTGGCTACCCTTGTTTTGTCAAGCCGGCGAACTTAGGCTCAAGTGTAGGAATCAGTAAATGTAAGGATCGCCAAAGTTTAGCAAAAGCCTTTGAGGAAGCTTTTGAATATGACCGCAAAATTATTATTGAAGAAGGGATTGACGGTCGAGAAGTGGAAATCGCCGTTTTAGGAAACGATGATCCTGAATGTTCGGTTGTAGGTGAAATCGTTCCGAAAACAGACTTTTATGACTATAAAGCGAAATATGAAGATGGCGATACTGGGCTTATTATTCCTGCTAATATTTCCGACGAAGAATATGAGGAAATTAAGCTTGTAGCTATTCAATCTTTTCAAGCTCTCGATTGCTCCGGTCTTGTCCGCGCAGATTTCTTTATCACAAAAGACGGTGAGGTCCTCATGAACGAAGTGAACACAATGCCAGGTTTCACACCATTTAGTATGTTCCCGATGCTTTGGCAAGAATCGGGCTTAGAGTATTCTGAGCTAATTGAAAAACTTGTCGAACTTGGCGTTGAGCGTCACGAGGAAAAACAAAAGATTAAACATACGTTTTAAGGAATAAAATAGTTCTGAGGTTGACTCCAATACGAGTCAGCCTTCTTTATACATAAAATAAAACGAGCAAATAGAGAAGGCCGACGATGGTGCATAAAAATGGTTTTAGCTTTTATATTTAGGCTCTGTTAATCTTCAATGTTGATTTTCAAAAATCACGAGACGCCTGCGGGAAAGCAAGAGCTGAAGATCCATCGGGGTGCTTTTTCCCGATTAGCTGAAGCCTTGCCCGCGGCAAGCGAGTGTAATTTTGTAAAATCAACACTAGCCTTTAACAAAGCCTATATTTAAGGTGAATTTGGAAGCATGTTGCGAGCACTGTCTCTTCCTTTACAAGCAAAGCTTCGTAGTGTATCTGTCGAGACAACTCGTTGCATTATCGGCGAAGCATTGCTCGTTCCTGCGGGAACAGCGACGAACAAAGCTTCGTCGAGTCACAGTGAGTTGCGCCGACGCATTAAGCTACGTAGCAAAACTAGCAGAGGAAGAAGCAGGTTAGCAGAAAATCACCCAAAACGAACTTTGAGAGTTTTGGGAAGTTGAGGCCGTGCCCGCGGCAAAGAAGACACCGCGAAAGCAAACGAAGTGCAGCTTGAACGGATGTCGCGCTTGTGCCTAGAGGTGCAAAGAAGACACTGTGATAACAAGTGGAACGAAGCTAGAACAGATGTTGCACTTGTACCTAGAGGTGAAAGCGAGCACATAAACTGTCAAACATCAGCACTTATTTTCAGGGTAGCTTGTATAAAACATACGATACGATTAACAAGAAGGAGCGAGTCCGATGATAAAAAGGAAGTTAAAGGATATTGCTACATGGGTGAATGGAGAAACTGTTGGTCCAGACACTTCTACCACCGAGGTTGCAGGAGTTTCCACAGATACAAGAACAATACAAAAAGGAAATCTGTATATCCCTATTGTTGGCGAGAATTTTAATGGCCACGATTTTATGAGAGCAGCTGTCGAGAATGGAGCATCTGGAGGCCTATGGCAAAAGGACCAGCCGAACCCGCCAGAAGGTGTACCACTTATATATGTTGAAGACACTTTATTGGCGTTGCAGAATTTAGCAAAAAACTATTTAGCGAGCCTTCCCGCAAAAGTCGTTGGAATTACTGGAAGCAATGGAAAAACAACGACGAAGGACATGGTCACTTCTGTACTTAGTTCAACTTACAAGGTCCAAAAAACAGAGGGGAATTACAATAACCATATTGGGCTCCCACTTACCATTCTCAGCTTAGAGGAAGATACGGAACTGGCTGTGTTAGAAATGGGAATGAGCGGAAGAGGAGAAATTGAGCTTCTTTCAAACATTGCGCAACCCGAGGCTGCAATCATTACTAATATTGGAGAATCCCATTTACAAGATTTAGGATCACGGGAAGGAATTTCTGAGGCAAAATTTGAAATTACGGCAGGCCTCAAGGAACATGGGAGCCTCGTGATCCATGGAGATGAACCGCTCTTAACAGAAAAAGTGACGAACTGTCCGTTTCATGTTAAAACCTTTGGCAGTTCTGAGAAAAACGACTATTACCCGGTGCAGATTGACCAGAAGACGAATGGCACTTATTTTACGATCAATGGAGAAAACGAGACAGAATTTTTTATTCCAGTTCTCGGTAAACATAATATAAATAATGCGCTATCTGCCATTGCTATTGCTAAACAGTTTGATGTGTCGATGCCTAACATAAAAAAAGGGCTGGAAATGATTCAGATTACGGGCATGCGAACGGAATTGATCCAAGGCGAGGATGGAGTGGCAGTGATTAATGATGCGTATAATGCGAGCCCAACATCCATGCAAGCAGCGATTGAGTTACTTCAAGATTTAAACGGATATAAGAAAAAAATTGTCGTTTTAGGCGATATGTTAGAACTAGGTGATAGTGAAGAGGCCTTCCACTATGATGTCGGAGAAGGTATTGACAATAGTAAAATTAATTATGTTTTCACGATAGGAGAACTTGGGAGGAAAATTGCAGAAGGGGCAAAAGTAAATTTTTCACCTAATCATGTTTTGGCATTCGATGACAAACAAATGTTAATTGCTAAACTAAAAGAAGTCGTCGAAGAAGGGGCTATTGTCTTAGTCAAAGGCTCCCGCGGCATGAAATTAGAAGAGGTAGTCAATGCATTAACTTAATACTATATGGGATCACTTCCCATTAAAGTCTTTAATACTAAAAAAGTGATATACATTAGCGATAGCTTACTTAGCTATCGCTATTCCTCTCAATAATTTCACTTAATTGTAACTCAGTGATTGTACCTTGATGGAAATATAATTGCCATCTACCATCACTGTGCTTCCATATAGAACTTCGAAGTGTGTTTCGACTTCTAGTTTTGTCCTCGATGTAGTAAGTAGATAGTACTACGTCAGAAGCTAAAGGATATATTTCATAATTGTGAAGTGTCATTTCCGTCAAAATAACGCCACTTTCTAAACATTCCTTTTTATTATACATATAGCCTGAACTACTTATTTCGAAAAAACGGTCATCAAGAATATTGTTTAATTCATCTGTACTTTTACGAATCTCAAGGTTTGTATGCCTTTCCTCTAATTCTTTTAAATGTTGCTTCAAATTAACGTCCATAACACCATCCCTTTTTTAACCATAATTATTTCAACACCTTCTAAAACTTTTTTTCTCGTTCGTTGAAGAAACGCATTTCTTCTTTCAAAAAACCTGACATCCTCTATGTATCATAAGTTTCTTCAATTGGTAATCATTTTCCTTTAATGTTCACGTAATTATTTACATTTCGCTCACTCTATGAAATTCATACAAATACGAAACTGTTTAAGGTTAAGTTTCGTCCAATGATAAGGAGAATAAGAAAATGGTAGAAAGGGTAAAAAGGTACTAGAGCGATGAAATGGCATAAGAGGTTATTCATCTATTATTAGTGGAGGTTGGATGGAACAATGAAATGGTTTTGGATTTCTAGTTTATTGATATTTTTAGTTGCGTGTGAAATAAATGGGACAGAGAATGTTGAAGATCATGGAACCGGACATGGTGAAGGAAAACAACCTGACCATGTTGAAGCAACTACTGATCATGAAGGCTATATTGATTCTTTTGAAAATGTCACAACAGAGAATTGGACTGTTGAGATTATTGCTGAGAATTTAAATATACCATGGAACATACGTGTTTCAGATGACAAATTTTTCATTCCAGAACGAGAAGGTATGATAGCGCTCATTGAAAACGGAGATTTGACTCGTCAAGAGTTCATCACTTCTGATGAGATCGTTCATGAAGGAGAAGGCGGACTTCTAGGGATGGTGTTAACGGATGATTTTCAGCAAACTCGAGAGGCGATCCTGTACTATACATATCGTGACCAAAATGGATTATTAGCAAATAAGGTTGTTAAGGCTCGTCATCATGATGATGTATGGGAAGAAACTGATGTTTTATTAGATGAGATACCAGGTGATCGGATTCACAACGGAGGGAGAATAGAGATTGGCCCAGACGATTATTTATATGTGACGACAGGAGATGCGAATGATCCAAATGTAGCTCAAGAACCGAGGAATCTTGCTGGAAAAATCTTGCGTATGACATTAGAAGGTGAAATACCAGAAGAACAACCATTTGAAAATTCTTATGTTTACTCGTATGGGCACAGAAATCCACAAGGGTTAGCATGGAATGAAGCTGGAGAGCTATATAGTTCAGAACACGGACCGGTAGGGCATGATGAAATTAATGTCATAGAAGCTGGTAAAAACTATGGTTGGCCAAATATTATTGGCGATGAAGAAGCTGAAGGGATGGAGAATCCCCTTGTCCATTCTGGAGATGATACATGGGCGCCATCGGGTATAACATTTTTTGAAGATGAATTATTTGTGACCGGTTTAAGGGGAGAAAGCTTATATTGGCTTAATGAAGAAGAAAGAAAATTAGAGGTTGTTTTTGAAGGCGAAGGCAGGTTAAGAGACGTTATTTCTTATCAAGGTTCGTTATTTGTAATCACGAATAATACAGATGGAAGAGGGACACCAAGAGAAAATGATGATAAGTTGTTGAAATTGACTTTAGAATAAGATGAGTTTCTAGAAGCCCCAGTTGTAGACTGGGGTTTTTGATTTTCAGTCATATGATGATGCTGACTGCAGTGAGTGCGGTCTCACGTGAGAAGTATTGGTCGCACGCGGGAAGTGATGATCGCATGTGAGAAGAAGTTCATTCCACGTGAGGAGGTGTTTATTACACATAAGAAGTAGCCCATTCCACGTGAGAAGTAGCCCATTCCACATGAGAAGTAGCCCATTCCACATGAGAAGTAGCCCATTCCACATGAGAAGTAGCTCATTCCACATGAGAAAGTGTATATTCCACGTGAAAAGCAATAATCGCATGCGAGAATCAAATAGGTGAAGAATTGTCCAACAAAGAAATAACTACTTGGACAATCTTTGAAAACGTTTTAAAATGGAAAGGAGATGAAAGGAAGGGGTTATATTGTATCAATCAGCCATTCAAAAAGCACCGAATAAAAAAGGGAATCGGATAAAATGGATCGTTGCTGTGTTAGGAATCCTTTTGGTTAGTTGGCTTGTCATTTATTTCTTCCCGGTAGCGGAGCGACCAGCACAATCTTTTTTTGAAAACGATCGACCTTTAGTAATCGCCCATCAGGGTGGAGAACATTTGGCACCGTCAAACACGCTAGCAGCATTTGAACAAGCAAGAGAACTTGGCGTTGATGTAATTGAATTTGATGTACATATGACAAAAGATGGCTATCTTGTTGCGATTCATGATAACACGGTTGACAGAACAACGGATGGGATCGGAAAAGTGAATGACCTAACGTTAGAAGAAATTAGAGCACTTGATGCAGCTGATTACTTTCAAGATCTAAATGGAGAGTATTCTTACAAGGAACAAGGGGTTACAATCCCTACTGTTGAAGAGATTTTTGACGAGTTTTCAGACATGCGCTTAAATATTGAGTTGAAAGCCACGAATGACCCTGAATTTTATGAGCCGATGAGCAAAAGGCTGTGGGAATTAATTGAGGAGTATGGGAACGCTAAACGTGTATTAGTCGCCTCTTTTGAGCATGACATTATAGAAATGTTTCAAGAGGTTTCTAATGGTCAAGTTCCAGTGAGTGGGGGTAGACAAGAAGTAACAAAATTTGTCGTATTCCACAAATTATTTTTAAACGGGTTATATCGAGCGAATGTCGATGCGATACAAATTCCGACAGAAGAAAGCATTTTTAACTTAAAGGACGAAAAATTGATTCATGGTGCTAAGAAGCGTGGAATGGATGTACATTATTGGACAATTAACGATCAAGACAAAATGCGTGAACTCGTTGAGTTGGGTGCTGATGGAATCATCACCGACCGACCAGACCTATTAATTGAAGTCCTAGAAGAACAATGATACACGCAAAAATTGTCTTATGATTCATACTGCATAACCGTATAAATATAGGTATAATAAAAAACTATAGTCTTTATTGTTGTGAAATAACAAGATACGTTAAAGGGGAGAAGACAGATGCAATGGAAAGAGGAGTTTGAACGTTGGAAGAATAATCCAAATATTGATGTGAATACAAAAGATGAGCTAGCATCTCTTACATCTGAGGAGCTTATAGAAGAAAGTTTTTATAAAGATCTAGAGTTTGGCACTGGTGGAATGAGAGGCGAAACAGGTCCTGGTACGAATCGAATGAATCGCTACACGGTTCGAAAAGCAACGACAGGTCTTGCAGAAATGGTTAAGCGCAAAGGTCAAGAGGCATGTGAAAAAGGGGTCGCGATCGCTTACGATGTTAGGCACTACTCACGAGAATTTGCTGAAGAGGCTGCTCGTACTTTAGCTTATCATGGGATTCGTGTTTATTTATTTACAAGTATCCAACCAACACCTGTCTTATCTTTTGCGGTACGATACTACAATACACAAGCAGGTATCGTCATTACTGCTAGTCATAATCCACCAGAATATAATGGATATAAAGTGTATGGAGAAGATGGTGCTCAACTAACACCAGAACCAGCAAAAGAGTTAATTGAAGACATTGTAAAGATAGAAGATGAACTATCATTACCTATCGCAACAGAAGATCGTCTAGAAGATATCGAGAAAATTACGTTCATTGGTGATGAGGTTTTATCATCGTATCAAGATCATTTATCTTCTGTAATTATAGATGAAAAACTCGTTGAAGAACATGGTGATAACTTGTCTGTTGTTTTTACGCCATTACATGGAACGAGTTATGAGTCTGTTACATATGCATTAAAAAACAATGGATTTAAAAACTTACATCTGGTTGAAGAGCAAGTTGATGCAGACCCGGAATTCTCAACGGTTGCATCACCTAATCCGGAAGAACATGCCGCCTTTGAATTAGCTTTACAATATGGGGAAAAGGTGAATGGTGATATCCTCATTGGTACCGACCCTGATGCGGATCGCTTAGGAATAGCAGCAATAAATAACGAGGGAAAGTATCAAGTTCTAACCGGGAACCAGACAGGTGCATTACTTTTACATTATTTATTATCGACACGAAAAAGTTTAGGAACCCTTCCATCTAATGGGGTTATGTTAACAACGATCGTTTCTTCGGATATAGGAGAGGAAATTGCTAAATCGTTTGGAGTGGAAACAGTAAAAACGCTAACTGGGTTTAAATTCATCGGTGAAAAAATTAAGGAATATGAACATAGTGGGGAAGCAACATTCCTATTTGGTTATGAAGAAAGTTACGGATACTTAGCACGTCCATTTGTTCGTGATAAAGATGCTGTTCAAATCGCCCTTATGGCTTGTGAAGTAGCTGCAGCATGGAAAGCAAAAGGAAAGACGTTATTTGAAGGGCTAAAAGATATATACGAAGAGTATGGGTATTATCAAGAGCATTTAGAATCGATGACATTAAAAGGGAAAAAAGGTGTCGAGCAAATTACAACTATGATGGAGAATCTCCGTACAAAACCATTGCGTCAATTAGCAGGAATGCCAATTACACATATGGAAGATTATCAAGCAGGTGTACGTATTCATACGGAAAATGGTGCAGAAGAAAAACTGACATTGCCTTTAGCTAATGTCGTAAAATATACATTTGAAAATGGCTGGGTATGCTTTAGACCATCTGGAACAGAGCCGAAAATGAAAGTGTATTTCTCTTTAAAAGCAGCAACAGATGAAGAAGGAAAAAAACAGCTTGAAAAATTAAAAGATGAAGTTTTAGCATCCTTACAAGTATAAAAAGAAAGACAAAAAGAGCTTGAATCATTCAAGCTCTTTTTACTTCCACTAATAACCATAATTATCCAGGTACCTGGCAGCTGGATAATTATGGTTATATTTTTGAGTTATGTAGGTTTCATGCAATGGCCGATTAAAAAGTTCGGTTTCAGGGTATTCAACCATAAAGTTCATTATCTTAACGTTATAGCTGAAGGGGTGGGGGGATTATGGTTGAGTTAATCTTAGATATATTACAGCAATTAGGTTGGGTTGGTTTAATATTTGGTGTAGCCATTGAAGCTTTATCAATACCGTTTCCAGCCGCCCTTTTTGTACTCACATATGGATATTTACTGGACCCTTCATGGGGAGAGGTATTTTTATTTTCTATTTTCACAACAGTTACGTATGTAATCGTAAGTTTTGTTCCACTTCTAATTAGTGTGAAATATGAACATGTCATTAAAAAGAAACTCCCGCAATCGAAAGTTGAATTTGCACACCGAAAGATCGAAAAGTATGGAGATTGGATGATCGCTTTAGGAAGGTTTGTTGGAATGGGATATATTTCTTATATTGCAGGCTTCTGCAAAATCAAACCATTTAAATTTGCAGTTCTAACGTTTGTTGGCTTTTATCCGATATCAGTAATGATGTTTTATTTAGGCTCTTTAGGTAATGTTGAAGAAATGGCTAACTGGCTTCAAAACACCCAAGGAATCATAATGGGCGCATTGATCTTACTTGGCAGTAGTTATATCTTTTTTCGATTTCGCCGTAAGAAGAAGTACCATCATCGAAACATAAGGAATAGAGAGTATCAATCATAAATAAGCAGGTGAGTTAAGATGCCGTTGTTTCGGTTTCTATTAACAGGAATTGCAAAAATGTTAAGTAAGGTTTTTAGTATGGCGACATTAACGTTTTTTGGAAGAGTTCCTTCAAAAGATGATTCAAAGATTAGCTTAATGGGACTTCTTTCGTTATATTGGGTGTATGTGCTCGTCTCAATCTTTTTTCCGAAGCTAGCAAAATATTTTATTCCTTTTCTAGCTGAGGATGAGTCAATTATTCGAATGATTTCGGCTACAATTTTAGTTGTACTACCGTTACTCATCGGTTATATGTCTTCGAAATTGGAAAATCGCGATAAAGGGAAATCAACGTTGAAACAAATGGTGATGGGGTATCCATATACTTTCATACTTGGTATTCTCTCTACTTTCCTTCTTATTTTCATCCCGATGTTGAAGATTCCTAATATGATGAAAGGACATATACAAACACAATTTGCTTTGATGGTTGAAGAAGGGAAATATGACGATGTATTAGAGGATGTTTGTTTGATATTAAATGCGAAAGAAATTGAGACGTCTATTCACTCTCCTAGGAAAACAACGTGGACCGTCTTTATGACATTGTCTTACGTATTAGAACATATTTTTAACCGACAGATGGCAAAAAAGATGAAATATATTTATGCAGTGTTAAATGAGAAGAAGGTCGTTATTACGTTACATGCCACAGATCTATCCATTTTAGGGGAGCGGGATGAAGTGTATTATATGAAACATTTATTATCAGAAGAGCTAGAGCCCAATCATCTTTATTTTTCGTGGGATGATTCTGTTCAAAAAATAGAAGATCGCATAAAAAAATATAAACATTTAATAGCTTCACACTCAGGGGAGGGTGTGAAAATAGGGGAGATCGAAGAACTCGCTACTTTATTAAGAGAAAAGCCTTTATCAAATGAAGATTGGAATGCTGTTAGAAGACAAATTTATAAGTTAGAAAGAGATTATTATAAACGTCAACGACAAAAAGATAGGAGCAGTGAATTAACTTGACTGCTCCTTTTTAAAAATGACAATTGTAGCAGGAGAATCAAGTGTGTTTGGGTCTCCTTTGAAGTTTCCGAGTACTGAATATTTTTCAAAACCAGCTTCAGACCCTAGGTTAACTAATGTCTCCTTTTTTAAGGGAACAAGCTCAGTACTTATTTTTTTCGTTTCAAGTTGGTCTGAACGAGGAAAACGAAGTTCTCCGTTAAAAATGATTTTATCGTTTTTTAATTCGTAGTTCCGAAGAAACTGAATGCCTTTCGACTCGTTTGATATTAGTGGAAGTTCATAAGCTTTTTTAGCGAGAACACGGTCGTAATTGACAATTTGCACGATAAAAACACCGTCGTTTTCAAGTAGTTCATAAATATTTCGTAAAGTATTTTTCATTTCAGTGGTATCACTTAAGTGAACAAAAGAATTACCGATACAAAGAATCCCATCAAATTTTTCGTCATTAAATAAGTGTAGTTCGTTCATATTGCGTTTATATGAGCGAAGCTGCAGCCAGTCTTTATCGGCTTTTATCTCCATCTGTTTAACCATTTCGGCACTTATATCAATTGCAGTTACGTCATGGCCTCTCTGAACAAGTTCAAGTGCTTCCTTTCCAGAGCCTGCTGCAAGGTCTAACACTCTTGATTTAGGGTTATTAGTGGGTAAGTGCTCTTCAAATAAATGAATCGCTTTTTCATTAAGTTGAAAGATATCATCATAGTAGTGCGCTAATGTTGAATAAAATTCCATCGTTTTTCCTCCTCTCTATATAAATTATCTCCCTTTTTGTAGTTCATGTCAGTGTTCCATCTCACACTATTTTCATTTTAATTTGTTAAGCTATTTTTTTCAAAAACACAGTGTTTATTTGTAAGGTGAGCATAAAATATAGTAATATGATAAGAAAGAAAGGAATTTAATTCTTATTATAAATGATTAACACAAAATAAGTTAGGTGGTGGCAATGATGGAATATTCAGCAGATATGAAAAATCGGTTAAAGCGTGTAGAAGGACAAGTACGTGGTGTCATAAAAATGATGGATGATGAAAAAGACTGTAAATCAATCATTACACAAATGACTGCGATCCGTTCTGCAATTGACCGTGCAACAGCTTATGTTGTCGCAAAAAACTTAGAAGTATGTTTAAGAGAACAAACAGAGACGGAAGAAGAGCGCGACGAAGTGATTGAAGAAGCAATAAAAATGCTCGTTAAAAGTCGCTAATCAAAATATATGCAAATGGAAACGAGAGAAATCTCGTTTTTTTATTTATATTGTTCACAAAATTGTCGAGGACCTGGTCCTTGACAATTTTCGTTAGAAAAAGGACCTGCTTTTTAATGCAGGTCCTTTTGATTATGAAATTTTTAAGGGGCGTTTTTCTTGGTCGAATGTAAAGCCTTCTCCGCCAACTTCTTTTACATCATTCACTGAGAAGAATGCGTATGGATCAATATCATCAATAAGATTTTTTAACTGAATAAGTTCATTACGGTTAACAACACAATACAAAACTTGGCGTTCATCCGATGTGAAGCTACCTTTTCCAGTTAAGACAGTAGAGCCACGAGACATTTGCTGAATGATTGCCTTTGAAAGTTCATCAGTTTTGTTTGAAATAATCATTGCAGACTTTGCTGCACTTGCTCCTTCAATAATGAAGTCGATGACGCGGCTAGCAACAAAAACGGTGACGAGCGTATACATGGCAAGGTCTATTGATAAGTGAATTAATGATATTGAAATGACAAATGCATCAAATGTGAACATAAATCGTCCTAAACTCATTCCAGTATACTTATTTGCAAGCCGAGCGAGGATATCAGCGCCTCCTGTTGTTCCACCAGCGCGAAAAATTAGGCCTAGTCCTATTCCTACACAAGCTCCAGCAAAAAGTGAGACAAGGATCATGTCATTATGTAGCGGAAGCTCAGTAATAGGGTACGTTTCAAATAACCTTAGAGATGCAGATAAAGCGATCGTTCCGATAATACTGTAAATTAACATTAATCTACCAAGCAATTTATACCCGATCAAAAATAGGGGGATATTTAATAAAAGGTTGGATAGTGACGGCTCGATTGTAAATAAGTAATAAAGTAGTAAAGTAATCCCTGTAAAACCACCGTGAGCCAATCCATGTTGCATATTAAAATGAATGATTCCAAATCCGAATATCAACGTTCCAACTATAATAATGATGATAGGTTTCATACGAACACCTTCAAATAATTGGGCCATCTTCTATACAACCTCCTTCAATGATTTTTCTCAAATCCAGACGAAGTATAACACAGCCTTTATCCTTCCCCAACACAATTAAGGGAAGTAAATAAATTCAGAAAATGAAAACCGTTTACAACAAAAGCGATGTAATGTAGAAAAAATATGAAGATTATAAGATATGTATTGACCGCACTGAATATAAGTGTTAATATTCAAATAATTCTAACTTTTACTTACTACGTATTTCCTGACAACCTCACCTTTTTTTTAAACTCTTATCAAGAGTGGCGGAGGGACTGGCCCTTTGAAGCCCGGCAACCAGCTATCCACACAAGTATGGTGCTAATTCCTGAAAGATAAGAGGCATTCTTTTTTAGATCTCCAAAAGTTAATTTACATCTATTCCAAGGCCATGTAGCTAAGAACATTTGTTCAACCTATCATTTTTCACCTTATGCATTGTATAATAAGTAATTGGTGAAGGACGGGATGAACGAATGATAAAAAAAATGGCGGTTAGTATAATTGTAATGACGATGTTTACGACTGTACTGTTGTTACTAGTATTTCAATTCGTATCTCCCTCTACATTTGGAGAGGGAAATGAGCAAGATGATGACATTATTACTCATTCATTTCATAATGAAGATTACTATTATTACTTAACAGATGAACAAGTAAATGAGGCGATTGAGCAAGGGAAGGAAAGTTTAACGACATTAGAAGGTTATCAGCTTCCAAAATTAGATTCAACAATAGAATCACAAGACATTGCTTTTGTTTATATAAACACGCCTTATTTAAAGACAAAGTTACTTGCTCGTGATACGTATGATCAATATGGGAGAACAATGAGGCCACAAGAAGTAAAATTAGAGTTAATGGACAAGTTTCTTTCTTTTTCATCCAGGTTTCAAGGTAATAAGGGGTATATATATGAAATTGAAATGGTGCAAGATGGTGAAATGATCGATCCAGTGGAGGTAACAGTATCTGGAAATGGTACATTAAAAACCGTTTATTTCGAGGTTGATGAGATTTCGTTTACTAAAAATGCGCAGTTAATGATAAGTGACCGTTTAGATGATTCAAAATATGAATCTTATGAAATTGATTTTACTCAATATAAATGACTGAGCAGACAAAATAAGGATATTCTCTTTTATCGGGAGAAAGTAAAAACGGGTTGTCTCAATGATGAGACAGCCCGTTACGATTGTATGCAAGCTAAAAATTTTAAGGTGTTCCATCCACAACTTCAGGATAATTCTCAATTAAGTATTCGAACACATCTTGTTCGAACTCATAATACATACGGAAATTGTATTCTTCTTCTGTTTCATCTTCTTTCATCTCTTCTGTTGCCATAACATCAGATTTTATTTCATTCCAAATATAAGGTTTTAAGAACCGGAATTCTAATTGTCTAACAAGTAAAAGTTCGTTTTCTTTTTCTAATTCATTTAGAAATACTCGTGCACTGTCTTCTAGTTCCTCTCTTAAACCATTATTTTCAACAAAGGAAAGAAAGGTGTTTTCATTGTACTCAAACCCTTTTCTTTGTTGTGCGACTTCTAACCAAGATACTAACTCGATCGCGGTTAATCTAGCATCATATTCATTAGCTTCCTCTTCCTCTAAATGGAATCCATCGGTTAACATTGTATATTCTTGGTTTAAAAGTGCATGATCAAAGAAAGATTGCTTTGTAGGGTATTCATGATGTGGTAAGTAATGTTCATTTATTACTGTTTGTGCATGCTCTTTATATTCTTTTTCCTCCAACTCATCTTCGTTTGTAGAATCAGAAAGATGTTCTTCATTTTCATTATTATTTTCATTTGTAATATTTATATTTTCCATATTATCTGTGTTTTCGTTAACTGTTGTATCTTGTTCCTGTTCATTATTCCTTTCAATTGGATAACTCGTAGGATCTGTTTGGTATAAATACAACATCAATACACTAAGAGCTACAAGGATGATTGCTCCTGCAATGATAAAAAACTTTTGACGATTCGCCATCTTGTCACCTCGAATAGTTTTGAGAAAATGAAGATGTCCTTATTATAATGGATATTTGCGAGAAACGAAACAAGAAAGCCTGCCTTATTATAAGGAACTGCTTCAACTTGTAAGGGGTTTACACAACATCTTAGAAAAACGGAGTTTGAAGGTTTACGTTGTTATGAGAAAAGTACCACTTATATCTAGGACTTTATTAGGTGATATTATGGTTCGAAATAGACTATCTACTCAAAATAGTGTGATAAATATAAATATACCGGTCATTTTCAGAAATCTCATTTATGTTTAAAATCTGAAAATTTACTCTGGATTGGAAGATAAAGCCTTCTTTTTAACTATGATATATGTTACGATAATTTTACAAATAATCTGTCATTTTTTATCGAATTATTACATTTTTATCTTTGTCTAATTCAAAAGTACTACAATTTAATGCAGAAGGAAGTGTAAGAAGGGTGATTAAAAAATTTCTTAATAACAAAAAGCATGAGTCGAAACGTAAAAATAATAAGAAATCATCTAGTAAATTTTCTCTGAAGAACTTTTCAATTCGCGTAAAAATATTAGGGGCATTTGGTTTAATTGTATTTTTATTGTTAATTGGTGCGGGATTTAGTTATCTACAAATGAATGAAATTAGAAGTGAAATGACTACATACTCAGAACAGAGTGAACGAGCTGTCATTGCAACAGATATTGGATCGATTATTCGATCGAAATATATTATCGTTCAAGAAGCTGTTCAAAATAGGGAAGATACATACACAGCATATTATCACCAACAAGATGAACTACTTCAAAGCCATATGAACCACTTAGATGGACGTCTATATTCTCAGCATTCTTTGCAATTATTTAGACAAATCAATTCGCAACTAACTGAATTTGATGAGAAAGTTACACAAATTTCCGATACAATGGGCCCAGCGCAGGTAAGGATGTTAGGAGAGCTCGCTGAATTAAGACATGAAATTATTCAAGATGCACTTGAACTATCAGAAGTTATTTTAGCAGAGGCGAATGAAGCTCAAGCAAGTGCTGAAAGTGTTATAGACTTTAATGTCATTACACTTCTTGCGATGATTGGTTTAATTATCGTGACTGGGTTAGTTTTGTTCACATTTTTAGCGAATATGATCTCTAATTCATTGAGAAGAGTTGTAAAAACAACGGAAGAAGTAAGTAAAGGGAATTTAGCAGTTGCAAAACTAGAATCGGGATCAAAAGATGAAATCGGTAGGATGAGTGAAGCGATAAATGATATGGTTGAGAACTTAAGACGTATGATTACGCAAATTAGCCATACGTCAGAACAAGTAGCGGCAAGTTCTGAACAAATGTTAGCTAGCTCTAATGAAACAAGTAAAGCGACAGAAGAAATTACACAATCGATCCAAGAAGTGTCGAGTGGAGCAGAGAAACAAGTAGAAAAAGCAACAGAAAATGAACAAACAGTTAATGAAATGTCCCAAAGTATTGATCAAATTTCTTCTAGTATACAAGAGGTTAATGAAGCTTCGATTGATTCTGCGCAAAAAGCAGAACACGGAACAGAAGTCATTCATTCAACGGTAGGACAAATGAAAACGATCCATTCATTAACAGAAAAAATAGATACCTCTGTTAATGAACTAGCGGTTCAATCAAATAAAATTGGCTCGATCGTTTCTCTAATAACTGAGGTTGCTGAACAAACGAACTTATTAGCATTAAATGCAGCAATTGAAGCAGCAAGGGCAGGAGAGCACGGTAGAGGTTTTGCAGTTGTTGCTGATGAGGTTAGAAAATTAGCAGAACAAACATCAAATGCAACAAGTGATATTTCTGATATTATTGAAAAAATCCAAGAGGATGTTAAAGAGTCCGTTGTATACACGAATGATGGGAGAAAAGCTGTTGAATCTGGGTTGAATTATGTTGATGAAGCAGGGAAATCGTTCGAAGATCTTTCTCAAGCAATTCATGGTGTTTCAACAAAAATTCAAGGTGTAACAGCGGCTATTCAACAAATTGATGCTGGAGCTGAAGGTGTTTTCGAATCATTGAAAGAAACAACCTCAATTGCACAACAATCTGCGGGCTATACGCAAAATGTTGCTGCATCAGCAGAGGAACAAAATGCTTCGATGGAAGAAGTTAGTACATCGTCTACGCAATTAGCAAAAATGGCTGAAGAATTGCAAGAAGTTGTCAATGAGTTTAAAACATCCTAATGAAACGAGCTTGGAGGATTCTCCAAGCTTCATTTTTTTTTATTTAATCAAAGGAGCATGGAAATGAAACCAATTACTTTTATTGTTATGCGACATGGCCAATCCGTTGCTGACCTGATAGATTGTCATGAAGGGCGTGCAAACCTTCCATTAACTGAACTAGGTGAAAAACAAGTGAAGCGAAGTATTGAGCGAATCATTGAATGTGATAATAAGGTCACGAGAATATATTCAAGCCCTTTAGAGCGTGCTAGAAGAACAGCACAATTCTGTGAGGAAAAAATGAATGTTAAAGTTATCGAGGATGATCGCTTAATGGAATGGAATAATGGCGACTTAGCTGGACTAAAAAAAGATGAAGCAAGGGAAAAGTTCCCGCTACCTAAAGGAGGAAGGCGAGGACACCATACTTATGCAAATACAGAATCTATGATTGAATTTCGTGCACGTTTAGAGTCATTTTTATCTGAACTCATTGAAATACACGAAAAAGCAGGTGGCACAATTTTAATCGTTTGTCACGGTGGAACGATACAAATGCTTTTTCGAAGTTTTTTTCAATTACCTTTTGACTCCAACCAATATGTATTTTCAGGTGACGGTGGATATCATAAATGGAAATTAGATAATACAAAGCGAATCTATTTAGAGCTTTTTCCAGGGCATTGAGTGCCCTTGTTCTCTAACGTAGACAAAGACTTTTTCCACATGTGCCCACACATTATTGTTCGTATAGGCATATGATGGCATTGGTTTAGAGAATAAGGAGGGATACTCTATGTATGATCAAGAACAGTATGAACAAGAAGAGCGAAATGGTGAAGTAGAGTATGTTGCGATGTATGATCCATTTGTCGTTCATACATTACAATCGGTGATGGGGAACAATGTTGTTGTACAAACGACAGAAGGCAGTGTTCGAGGAAAAGTTGCAGATGTAAAGCCAGATCATGTTGTCATCCAAAAAGCAGATGCTTCATTTTTTATCCGTGTACAAGAAATTGTTTGGATTATGCCAAATTAATAAACGCCATCCATCTTTTTACGACAACAAAACGAATTACTTTAAAAGGCCACAGTTACAAGGGCGAGCCCTTGTATGCTGTGGCTTTCTTTATACTAAGTAGGATGGAAATTTAGGGTGTATGATCCCCGTTGTAGTATAAAAATTAAGATTAATAAGGTCACACGACTAAAAATGAGTTGCCGTATTACAACGCTAGCTTTAGCTTACAGGGAATGGTGACGTCGGTATCAGTTTACATTGAGTCATCGTAGACAAAAGTATTCGCTGACATACCTTTCTTTACAAAACTTTAGTATATAACGTGTTGATTATATAAGTGATTGATTATATACTGTGTAGAGTAAGTTTCTAGAGGGGAGGAATAGATATTAGTGGACAACAATCATTTACTCCAATATGTAACATTGTTTAAGTATTTAGGTGATTCAACTCGTTTGAATGTTCTAATGCTATTGAAAGAGGAAGAGCTTTGCGTTTGTGAACTACAAGCAATTTTAACAATCAGTCAACCAGCAGTCAGTCAGCAACTTCGGAAAATGAAAGAAGAAGGCTTACTACTTGTTAGACGACATAATCAATGGCTTTTTTATCGATTGAATGAAGAATACGAACACTACGAATTTTTAATAAACGTATTGAATCAGTTACCTTCACAAGAGGATTCGATTCATACATTAAGAGCCTCAGGTTTAAAGGTGAGTTGTGAACGGATAGGGGGAGAAAGATGACACCAATTATTTTTGCATCAGTGATTTTTTTATTTACTTTAACACTTGTCATTTGGCAACCAAAAGGATTATCGATTGGATGGTCAGCAACAATTGGTGCGGTCCTAGCCCTTCTTGTAGGTGTGGTTGATTTTTACGATGTTGTTGAAGTGACAGGGATTGTCTGGAATGCAACTTTGACATTTATTGCAATCATCATTATTTCATTAATTTTAGATGAGATCGGTTTCTTTGAATGGTCAGCGTTACATATGGCACGGGTAGCGAAAGGCAACGGCGTAAAAATGTTTATTTATGTTTCAATACTAGGATCAGTCGTTGCAGCATTTTTTGCAAATGATGGTGCTGCCCTCATTTTAACACCAATTGTCTTAGCAATGGTTCGTGCGCTACGCTTTAAAGAAGCGATGATTTTGCCATTTATTATGGCAAGTGGATTTATAGCTGATACGACGTCATTACCATTAATCGTTAGTAACTTAGTTAATATTGTATCAGCTGATTTCTTTGGTATAGGATTTATTGAATATGCGACATATATGATTGTTCCGAACTTCTTTGCACTAGGAGCAAGTATTCTTGTTCTTTACTTATATTTTCGAAAAAGCATTCCAAAGACGTATGAAATGGATATGTTAAAAGAACCGAAAGAAGCAATTAAAGATCCCAAAATGTTTAAACTATCTTGGTTCGTTCTAAGCTTACTTCTTGTTGGTTACTTTGCTAGTGAATTCATCTATATTACTGGACCAATCTCAGGTGAGGTAAGAACCTTTCCTGTCTCGTTTGTAGCAGGTGTGATTGCCATTTTCTTTTTGTTCATGGCAAGAAAAAGTCCGGTCGTCAATACAGGAACGGTTATGAAAGGTGCGCCTTGGGCAATCGTTGTGTTTTCAATTGGGATGTATGTGGTCGTTTATGGACTTAGAAATGTTGGGTTAACAGATGTTCTTGCAACGGTACTAGAAGGCGCTGCAGGTCAAGGAATGTTTGTCGCGACAATTTCAATGGGCTTTATCGCAGCGATCTTATCTTCAGTAATGAACAATATGCCAACTGTCATGATCAATGCATTAGCGATTAATGATGCAGCCGTATCTGGACCCATTAAAGATGCGTTTATTTATGCCAATGTCATTGGCTCTGACTTAGGACCGAAAATTACACCGATTGGCTCTTTAGCCACTTTATTATGGCTTCACGTACTAGCACTTAAAGGTGTGAAAATTTCTTGGGGATATTATCTTAAAGTTGGGATTATCTTAACGATTCCAACACTGTTTATAACACTTACAGGGTTGTATTTATGGATGTTATTCATTAGCTAACAGATTTGAAAACGATTTATGAAAAAGGAGTGCTTATGATGGGGAAAAAAGTTGAAATTTTTGATCCGGCATTATGTTGTCCAACTGGGGTTTGCGGGCCGAGTGTTGATCCTGAGTTGACACGTATTTCAAGAATGGTGATGAAACTTGAAAGTGAAGGCTACGACATTGTTCGTTATAATCTAGCACAAGAACCCGATCCGTTTGTAAGCCAAAAAGAAGTCAATGCTCTCTTGGAAAAGAAAGGGCCTGACGCATTACCAGCAACTGTTGTTGATGGCGTACTCGTTAAAGAAGGGTCTTACCCGACAAAAGAGGAATTTGTTAATTGGCTTGGGATTTCCGAAGATCTACTAGCAGTTCATGCACCAAAGAAAAAACTAAACTTCGACATCAATTAATAAAGGGGACTTTCTAATGGAACGGTTAACACCTGAATATATTTCAGGAACGAAACATATTTTTTTCACTGGAAAAGGTGGCGTTGGGAAGACTTCAACAGCTTGTGCCACTGCGGTTGCTATAGCCAATAAAGGTAAAAAAGTATTACTTGTTAGCACAGATCCAGCTTCAAATTTACAAGACGTGTTTGAAACAACGATTAAAAGTCATCCGACAGAAATTGAAGGTGTCCCTAACCTTTATGCAGTTAACTTAGATCCAGAAGAGGCTGCAAGAGCGTATAAAGATAAGATGATTGAACCATATAGAGGAAAGCTACCTGAAGCTGCTTTAAAAAGCATGGAAGAACAACTTTCTGGAGCTTGTACGGTTGAAGTAGCAGCCTTTGATGAATTTACTAACTTATTAGGAGATACTAAAACAACTGACGAATTTGATCATATTTTATTTGATACGGCACCAACCGGGCATACACTAAGGTTATTGCAACTACCAAGTGCTTGGAATAACTTCTTAGAAGAGAACACACATGGAGCCTCTTGCCTTGGACCGTTATCAGGACTAGGAGAAAAGAAAGACTTATATGAAAAAACAGTTGGTACGTTAGCAAACAAAGAAGAAACGACGTTGGTGCTCGTATCTCGCCCAGAATACGGTTCACTTGATGAGGCAAGGCGAGCATCAAAAGAATTACAACAGCTAGGAATGACGAATCAACAAATGATCGTTAATGGGGTATTTGAAAGAAACTCTGAAGATAAGCTAGCAAAGGCTTTGGAAAAGAAGCAGCTAGATGCATTAGATTATCAAAAAAAATGGTTGAATGACTTCCCTTTATATTACTTACCACTCGTACCATACAATTTAACAGGACTTGAGAGTCTTGAAATGATTTTTGACGATGAGAAGAATAGAAAGCGAAATTCTTTTGATGAACCTAATGGCCTTTCATATGATTTACCACCAATAAATTCACTGATTGATCAATATGCGGAAAAAACGAACGGTGTCATTATGACGATGGGGAAAGGTGGAGTAGGAAAAACAACGATGGCAGCGGTTATTGCGATCGGTTTAGCTGAAAAAGGACATCGTGTTCATTTAACAACAACAGATCCAGCTGCTCATTTGCAACACGTTTTGAAAAATCAAGAATCACTGAACAATATTACATTAAGTAATATAGACCCGAAAGCAGAAGTTGAGCGGTACAAACGAGAAGTTCTCGAACGGTTAGATGAAGATTTATCACAAGAAGAAATTGATTATGTAAAAGAAGATTTAGAATCTCCTTGTACAGAGGAAATTGCTGTTTTTCAAGCGTTTGCGAAAGTCGTTGAAAGATCAAAAGAAGAATTTGTTGTCGTCGATACCGCACCAACAGGGCATACGTTGCTACTTCTAGATGCTACACAAAGTTATCATTTAGAAGTCGAACGTTCATCTGGGGATTTACCTGAATCTGTACGAAACTTGTTACCACGGTTACGTGATTCAAATGAAACACATGTTGTTCTCGTCACTTTACCTGAGGCGACACCAGTATTTGAAGCTGAGCGACTCCAAGAAGATCTTAAAAGAGCCCATATTGAACCACAATGGTGGATTATCAATCAAAGCTTCTCTGCAACGAATACTGATGACCCAGTGTTGAGAGGAAGAGCAAATGCTGAACAAAGATGGATCGAAAAAGTGACAAATCATTTAGGTGAAAATACAGTATTAGTTCCTTGGAGTGAGAAAGAAGTTATTGGGCTAGAGATGTTAAAATCAATGATCTAATCATAGAAGACTTGATATGGAAAGCGCAGTTGTGTTGAAAACGACACGGTGCGCTTCTTTTTATTACAGTCCTTTTAAACCACAGGCTCTGCCTGTGTGAAAATAAACCTTTAAGGGTTGTAATAGGAAAAAATCCCCTCTCGTTTATATAATAGAAGTGGCCGCCAAACCAACTTCATAAAACGAGAGGGGATATGCTCATGTCGAGCGACAATAGTTTATCACACACAAGGTGGAATTGTAAGTACCACATTGTGTTTATTTTATGTAGTAACTAGGTGAAGAACGCGTTGAAAGTAGGTAAGTACATCAAGCAACAATAGTGCTAACATCAATCCATTAAATCGTAATCTTTTACATGAACGAACTCAAACCCTCTTTCTCTTAAAAGAGGAATGGCCTTTTTAACCCCTTGAGCTGTACCACTTGAAGGTTGGTTCATATGTAAAAGTGGAATAGAGCCAGGTTCAGATTGTAAAAGGGCATTAGCAACTTGACTAATTGAATAAGTAGCTCCAGCGTCACCGAGGATATCGTAGTTTACAACTTTTAATCCTAAGTCTTCAACGATTTCGACTGCTACTTCATCGTAAAAGGCTGTACCAGATCGGAAAAATCGAGGTGCTTCTCCGGTGAGCTCAATGATTCGTTCTTGGTTAATCATTACTTCATCGATGACTTCTTTTGCAGAAGTAGTTCCTGTAATTCCCCATGCTCCTCGTCCATGTACAGATAGTGGCAAATGGGCTGTACCATGATTTTCGATTGTGAATAACTCATCTTTATGCAATTCAAGGAATATATCTTTGTTTTCTTCGACCCATCTATAATTCACAAAAAGCGTAGCAGGTACTTGTTCATTACGTAAAAACTCAATTAACGCTTCATCATATCCACTTCCGAATGTCCCTCCACAAGCATCAAAGGTTAACGCGATAACTTGATTATCGGTATCAAGTTTATTTTTGACACCTGTCACTTGTTCCCCCCATTCAGAAGCACTTAAATCCGTACCTTCCCATTTATTTTTTACAGCATCGACATCAATTTGTTCTAGGTTGTTATCTTTAGTAAGCCAATCATTTAAAAGTGGGTCTCTCTTCTTATTTAATTGTTCTAAATCTGTCACAAAAAGTTGATTGTTACTATTAAATGGAACGTTCGTTACGATATAAACGATGATAACGGTGATAGTAAATAGTGGAAAAAATATTTTAATGGATGAGCTCAAGTTTATTCCTCCTGTAATCCTTCAATGTATCTCATGATTGATTCACATTAATTGTAGCCTAATTCTACGCTTTTTTGACAAAAACGTTATCAAAAAAGGGGGATTTTGTCGAATTCAAATTTTCTTATATTTAGAGGTTTTAACATCTACCACCTAATAGACTGTGAGTAACATCACAGATTTTTTTTCTCACTCATTTTACCATATGACTACAGCACACTTTGGCTATACAAGTTGAACTGTGCGAGAGGGGCGAAGGGGGTGTGCTCAATGAGACTAAGTTGTCCTGAAGAATATCCGGTCACATTGTTTGTGAACGGGAAAGAATTATCAACATATCAGCTTACTAAGCATGATTTAATCGATTGGACATACGGTCATTTATTTTCAGAAGGAATTATTAATTCGAGAAATGATATTAAGAAAGTTCATCAATCTGAGGGGATCGTTTCAGTGATTCTTAAAGAGTCCGTTGACTTTACGTCGACAGAGAAGAAAAAGAAGCATCGCACGTCCGGTTGCGGAAATGGTGTTACGTTTTTTTCGATGTCTGATGTGAAAAAACTACCGAAAGTTGATACAGATCTTCAGCTTTCATTGACTTACTTATTAAAGAAACGCCATGAGTTTGCAAAAGCATCCACGATGTATAACGAAACAGGTGGAATGCATGGAGCTTGTATCGTAAAAAGAAGTGGAGAAATCGTTGTTCGCGAAGATATCGGTAGACATAATGCAGTAGACAAAATAATTGGCTATGCATTGCGAAATAACTTGAATCCGCGTGAACTCGTTTTGTTAACGACGGGAAGAGTTTCTTATGAGATGTTGGCCAAGTCTGCAAGATTCGGCTTTGGTATTATTGGAAGTCGAACGGCTGCAACAAAGCAAGCTGTGCAGCTAGCAAATTATTTAGGAGTCGAAGTCGTAGGTTATATTCGTGGCAGAATGTCTCTTGTATATACGAAACACGGAAAGGTTTATAACGACTTGACAGCGGTTTCATCAACTTAATTTTTCGCGAATAAGGGAGTTCCTACAAATGTAGGACAACCCATTATTCATAGATTGCACAATGTAAGCGAGGGGGAGTTTTTCATGTTTGATGTGACGAGAAGACAGTTTCTAAAACTGTCTGGGGCAACTGCAGCGACACTCGCTGTTGTTGAATTAGGATTTGACCCACATAAAGCAAAAGCGAAGTCACGTGAACTGAAAACAGCAAACACAGAAGTAACACCGACAATATGTCCTTATTGCTCTGTAGGCTGCGGAATTTTAGTTCATGTAAAAGACGATGATGTGGTGTATACGGAGGGGGATCCGGATCATCCAATTAACAAAGGTTCTTTATGTAGTAAAGGGACATCAATCAGACAATTATATACGTCTGAACGTCGAGTGAAAAAACCAATGTATCGCGCTCCAGGAAGCGATAAATGGGAAGAAAAAGAATGGGATTGGGTACTAGAACGTATTGCGAAAAATATTAAGAGCACGCGTGATGAGAATTTTGTTACCCATGAAAATGGTATTCCTGTTAATCGCACAGAAGCAATTGCAAGTTTAGGCGGAGCGGCACTTGAAAATGAAGAATGTTACTTAATTCAAAAGTTAATGCGCGGGCTTGGTTCAACATTTATTGAGCACCAAGCGAGGATATGACACTCCTCAACGGTTGCCGGTCTGGCACCAAGTTTTGGTCGTGGCGCAATGACAAATCATTGGAATGATATTCAGCATAGTGATTGTATGATGGTTATCGGAGGTAACCCTGCTGAAAATCACCCAATTAGTATGAAATATGTTCAAAAAGCAAAGGATCGTGGCGGAAAGTTAATTACCGTTGATCCGCGCTATACAAGAACTGCACAAATGTCTAACAACTACGCACCGATGCGTTCAGGGACAGACATTCCTTTCATTGGCGGACTCATAAATTATGCGTTAGAAAATGGGTTATACCATGAGGAATACGTGAAGCAGTATACAAATGCAACATATATTGTCAAAGAAGACTTCGAGTTTAATGATGGCTTGTTTTCTGGTTATGACGAGGAAACAAGAAGTTATGACAGAAGCTCTTGGACATTTGAAACTGATGAAGAAGGCAACATCGTGACAGATGAGACGATGACGCATCCTCGTTCTGTGTTCCAACTTATGAAGAATCATTATTCTAGATATGATGTTGAAACGGTTTGTGCAGTAACAGGTACACCTGAAAAGGATTATGTGGACATTGCAAAAACGTTTTGTGGCACAAGTGATCCAAATAAAACAGGAACAATAATGTATGCAATGGGGACAACTCAGCATACTGTAGGATCACAAAATGTTCGAAGCTACGCAATTATTCAGCTTTTACTTGGAAACGTGGGACGCCCTGGAGGCGGTGTAAACGCCCTTCGTGGCGAATGTAATGTACAAGGTTCAACAGACTTTGCTTTACTATTCCACTTAATGCCAGGTTACATCGGAGCACCAACCGCAAGTGAAAACCATAAGTCACTTGCTGCGTACAACAAAAATGAAACACCTGAATCTGGGTATTGGTCAAACAAACCGAAGTTTTTAGCAAGCTTACTTAAAGCTTACTACGGGAAAAATGCAACAAAAGAAAATGACTTTTTGTATGATTACTTCCCTAAAAACACAAGAAACTCCTCACATATTGCACTCTTTGAAGCAATGTACGAAGGAGACATTAAAGGGCTATTAGTTTGGGGACAAAACCCAGTAGTCGGTGGTCCTAACGTTCGAAAAGAAAAGAAAGCGATGGAAAACCTCGACTGGCTCGTATGTTTAGATTTATGGGAGACAGAAACGGCCTCGTTTTGGAAGGATAAAGCCGGAAGTGACCCAGCTAGTATCAATACAGAAGTCTTTATGCTGCCAGCGTGTGGACCATACGAAAAAGAAGGATCGGTCACAAACAGTGGAAGATGGATGCAATATCGTTGGCAAGCACTAGAGCCTAAAAATGATTCCCGTTCTGATGCATGGTTTGCACATAATATAACGAGAAAGTTGAAAGAGCTTTACAAAAATGACCAAAGTGAGATTGCCAAACCATTTAAAGCATTAGATTGGAACTTTGGTGAAACGGATTATCCTGAAGTTGACCTTATTGCTCGTGAAATTAATGGTTATGACTTAACAACAGGTAAAACGATTACTAGTTTTGCTCAATTGAAAGACGATGGGACAACAACAAGTGGAAACTGGATTTACTCTGGTTTTTATCCAGATGCAGATCCTTCTGAAGACAAGAATATGTCGAAAAACCGTGACAACGAAGATACGGGGATGGAAAACTATTTGAACTGGTCGTATTCATGGCCAATGAACCGCCGTATCTTATATAACCGTGCGTCAGCTACACCAGAAGGAAAACCGTGGAATAACAAGAAAGAGGTCATTTGGTGGGATGCACTAGCTGGAAGTTGGACAGGGCATGATGTTCCTGACTTTGGTGCAACTGTCGCTCCAAAAGATCAAGGAGGGAAAAATCCGTTTATTATGCTACCAAATGGTGTAGGCAGCTTGTTTACAGATGGTACTGCAGACGGACCATTCCCAGAGCATTATGAGCCGTATGAAAGCCCAGTGCCAAATGCATTTAGTTCCGTTCAATTAAACCCAGCCGTATACATTTGGAAAGGTAAAGGTAACGAAAGAGGAGATCGCACCGAATTCCCGATTGTTGCTACGACTTATCGTCTTACGGAACATTGGCAGTCAGGCTCAATGACAAGAAACTTAGAGTGGCCGTCAGAGTTAATGCCACATATGTTCGTTGAAATTAGTGAAGAGTTAGCGAAACAAAAAGGAATCAAAGCGAAAGACCGTGTCATCATTAAATCAGCCCGAGCAGAGATTGAAGCGTATGCGATGATTACGAAGCGATTTAAACCGTATAAAATTCGAGGCCAGGAAGTTCATCACGTTGGAATGCCTTGGCATTACGGATATGAAGGAATCGCAACTGGATCGATTGCAAACTATTTAACGCCTCATATTGGCGATGCAAACACGATGATCCCAGAGTATAAAGCGTTTCTCTGTGATGTAAGGAGGGCTGAAGGATGAGTTATGCAAAGTTTGTTGATGTAACAAGATGTACCGCCTGCAGAGCTTGTATGGTAGCTTGTAAAAACTGGAATGACTTACCGGTTAATCCACAAGAGTTTTCCGGAACTTATCAATCGCATGAAAAGTGTGACGGTGAGACGTGGAACGTTTTACAAATGAAGGAACATGAAACAGCAAGCGGTGGTTTTGAATGGTTATTCCGTCACCAATCATGTATGCATTGTGAAGATGCGGCTTGTATGAAAGTTTGTCCTGAAGGGGCAATTGAAACAAAGCAGTTTGGTAACGTTGTTATCGACCAAGAAAAGTGTGTCGGTTGTACGTACTGTGTACAAAATTGTCCATTTGGTATTGTTGAACTCGCTTCTTATGTGAATGAAGATGGTGAAACAAAACAACGAGCACAAAAATGTACATTATGTAATGATCGTCTCGAAGAAGGGCTAATGCCAGCGTGTGCAGATATTTGTACAATGGATGCGATTGTATTCGGTTCGAAAGAAGAAATGATGAAGCTTGCAAAAGAACGTTTAGCAGAAGTGAAAGACCGTTTTCCGAATGCACAAATCTATGATCCACAAGGTGTTGGAGGCACACATACATTTTATTTACTAGCAGATCGACCATCTGTTTATGATCTTCCTGAAAATCCAACAGTTCCAACGTCAGCTGTCGTTTGGAAAGATTACGCTCAACCGATAGGAAAAGCGATGTTAGGAATGACAACGATGGCAGTTCTTACAGGGTATGTGACCAATAAGCTCTTCAATAAAGATGGGCATGGCGAAGGAGGGGACGATCATGAAACAACAAACGAATGAACCGACCGTTAAACGTTTTTCCAAGTGGGTCATTTTCGCCCATTGGACAAATGCTGTTGCCTTTTTTGCCTTGTATATTACGGCATTACCGCTTTATACAGACTTTTTCCATTGGTTGTATCCATTATTAGGTGGACCAGAAAATGCAAGATTGTTACACAGAATTTTTGCAGTGATATTCATCCTACCGCCACTTCTCGTCTTACTATTTGACCCGAAAAGTTTATTCCATTGGGTTAAACAGACGTTAACGTGGAGAAAGAACGATTTTAAATTTTTCTTAGCTTTTCCAAAGGAGTTTTTTGGTGGAAAAGCGAAGATACCTAAACAAGGGTTCTTTAACGCAGGGGAAAAATTAAATTCACTTTTAACGATTATATGTGCCATTCTATTAATCGGTTCAGGAGTGGTCATGTGGGCTCCAGGTGCTTTCTCTACAACTGTTGTTCAATGGGCGTACCCGATTCATAATATTGCTTTCGGGCTTGCGATGGCAGTAGTCGTCGGACATATTTTCTTAAGTATCGGTCACCCAAACTCGAAGCCTTCAATGAAAGGGATGACGAAAGGTGACGTTAGCGTGAAGTATGCAAAAGAGCACCACGGTGAATGGTACGATGAGCTCGTAAAAGAAGGGAAGATTAAGAAGGATAAAGGGGCATAAGGAAAGGTTTCATGCTTTCATTCTTAATATGATAAAAATAAAAAAGGCTGTCCATCTTCGGGCGGCCTTTCCCAAAAATTGATTAGTAGATAAGCATATTGGAAACATGCTTAACATATCGAAGAAATGAGGGGGGAGTAAGATGAATCCAAATGTTGTTTCAGAAGAGTATTTAAATCTGCAAAAAGGGATTATGGCAGTACAAAAAGAAGTTCGACAAGTCGTTGAACAAAAGATCAACATTGCGGTTGATCTTGACGATTATAACCGAACGATCCCGGTCTTGCCTCAACTTAAGACAAGTCCGGTACCTGTTCCGCTGTACAAAGAAGCGGTTACTAAAATTACTTCTTATTTGCAGGAAGAACATCCTGCGATTGCTGAAGACTTAAATAAGATGGAGCAAGGATTATCCGATGAGGAGTTGCAAAGTTGGATCAAAGAAGCAATTACGTTTAATACCTTTTACTTCCAAGATCTTTCTGAAAAAAGAGAGGTAGCGCCTTGGTTACCGCATTTTGTTGCTGAACAAGCATTACGTCCGTTTATGCAAGTATTAAGCAAAGCATTTCAGTCACACTTAGATGAGTGGAGTGTGATGGGAACGTGTCCATGTTGCGGTGAACCTCCACGACTTGCAAAGATCGGAAATAAAGGGGAAAAACAGATGCAATGCCCTCGCTGTGAGTCTGAATGGAAAGAAAAACGACTCGCATGCGTGCATTGTGGTGAAGACAGACACGAACATCTTTTTTATGTAACATTAGAAGAAGATGAGAAAGTGAAAATCGAAGTATGTAAAACATGTTCTAACTATTTAAAACTTATTGATACGAAGAAAACGTTTATCAAAAAAGAAGCAGCACTCCTTGATTTAGAGACCATTCATCTAGATTTTATCGCCCAAGAGGAAGGGTACGGAGATGAATCGGACGGACAACCGGTGTAGTTAAGGTACGAAAGGCGGGTCTATTGTGGAAGATATCACGGGTGTCATACTAGCAGGTGGGAAATCGAGCAGAATGGGAAAAAACAAAGCATTACTCCCAGTAAACGGTATGACGAACATCGAACGAATGAAAAACGAATTAGAACAATTAACGACGGATGTCGTCATTGCTGCAAATGATAAAGAAACGTATCAGTTTTTAAATAAAAAAATCATTTCAGATGTTTATGCTGGGAAAGGCCCTCTTGCTGGGATTCATGGCTCTCTAGCTGAATCTAAAACAAAATGGAACCTCTTTATCGCATGCGATATGCCTTTCTTTTCCACAGATATAGCAAGTTATTTAATCGAAAAAACTAGGAACTCAAAGCTTGACGGGATCGTTCCTATGATTGATGGTAGGATTCACCCATTATACGCCGTATATAAAACAGAATCTGTAACGCTTTTTGAAGACTGTTTAAAAAAAGATCAGTTGAGAATCAGAGATGCTTTGAGTCAGTTAAAGGTCGAATATGTAACAAAAGAAGAGCTGGTGGATACCGGTATTAATGCAGAAGAAATTGAGAAAGCCTTTTACAATATGAATCATCCAGAAGAATACGATTGGGTGATAGAACAATTAAAGAAAAATGGTTGTTAAAACTATATGGGTAGACATTCATGCGAAGTTATTTTCGCCACCATGTCGCATGAAAATTGATTTAGATTGAGACATGAAAATATTTTTTTATTTATAGATATGTTTGACAGCTTGTGCGAGACTCCAACGGGAAAAGCGCGAGCCGGAAATCACCCAAAACGAACTTAATGAGTTTTGGGAAGTTGAGGCCGTGCCCGTGGAATGCGAGCACATTTGCAGTCAAACATAAGCAATATTTTTAGGGTAGAGTCCTAAATCTAGCAAAAGTTAAGAAGGTGGAGAGACGATGAAATTTTTTCGAGTACAATCAGTAGAAAAAATGACGCAAATCATGGATGAAAATATTAAATCTACAAATCAAATAGAAGAGGTACCGATCCATGGTGCTCTTCACCGAGTGCTAGCCGAGGACGTATTAGCAAACGAAGATGTACCGCCATTTTCTCGTTCTGTCGTTGACGGATATGCTGTCGTTGCAAAAGATACATTCGGGGTAAGTGAATCAATGCCAGGATTTTTGCAATATATCGGTGAAGTTGAAATGGGTAAAGGTGTCGATAAAAAGGTTCGACAAGGAGAAGCGATGTATGTGCCGACAGGGGGAATGCTCCCACCAGGCGCAGATGCTGTTGTTATGATCGAAGATTGCGAAGTGAACCGAGATTTAGTCAACGTACAGCGCTCTGTTGCAAAAAATGAAAATGTCATTTTTCAGGGAGAGGACGCAACAAAAGGAGACCTATTGTTACGGAAGGGAAAGCGGCTTCGTGCTCAAGAACTTGGTGCAATAGCTTCAATGGGTTACACAAATGTAAAAGTGAAAAAACAGGTTACTGTCGGTTATTTATCATCAGGTGATGAAATTGTACCTCATGAAGAAGAGGAAATTAGTGGGGGGCAAGTACGTGATGTAAATGGTGTAACAATTCCTGTTTTATCAGAGCAGTGGGGTTATAATGCTGTCGTCAGTTCGATTGCAAGAGACGACTACGATGACTTTTATGAGAAGGCAAAAGCACTATTTGAAACTTGTGACGCTGTCGTGATCTCAGGAGGAAGCTCAGTTGGAACGAGAGATTATACAACAGATGTTATCGAAGCATTAGGTGACGGCGATCCAGGCATTTTAGCACACGGGGTTTCTGTTAAGCCGGGGAAACCTACGATCTTTTCGATGTCATCAAATAAGCCGATTCTAGGGTTACCGGGGCACCCAGCTTCAGCGATGGTTATTTATCAATTGTTCGGAAAACGAATGTTGTCGAACTTGCAAGGAGAAGACCAGCTTCCAACACCAACTGTCACTCGTGGTGTTGTTTCGCAAAATATCCCATCAGCACCAGGAAGAACGGATTATATACGTGTAAAACTAACAAAGCAAGATGATGGGCGATTTGAAGCAGTTCCCGTCTTAGGAAAATCAGGTCTTGTAAAAACGCTCGTTGATAGTGATGGCCTTTTAGAAATTGAAGAGAAAAAAGAAGGCGTTAGAAAAGGTGAAGACGTTCCAATTCATCTTTTTACTTAAAGAAAGTGTGGAGTAGGTAAGGGAGATATAAATAGAGATAGATAGAAATAGAGATAGATATCTGAACATGAGAAATTGTGGGCGTACGTGGAATGATCGCACACAAGTCGAGATAATCGCACGTGAGAAGGAATGATCACACGCAAGACAGGATGATCACACGCAAGACAGGATGATCACACGCAAGACAGGATGATCACACGCAAGACAGAATGATCACACACGAGAAAAATGAACGCACTGGAGAATGAGAAACTGAATGGGAGGAGCAGTTGAGCAAATGGGATATGAAAGGACGATTTATTTAGAAGACAAACCAAGAAAAGTTGCACAACAAGAATGTCTACATCTTGCTGAATTCAAAAGGAAAACGGAAACAATTTCAGTGACAGAAGCGGGAGGAAGAGTGACAGCAAAGCCTATCTATGCCCATATGTCGAACCCGCACTTTCATGCATCTGCAATGGATGGCATTGCCGTATTAGCTGAAAAAACAGAAGACGCCCATGAATCGAATCCTATTCATTTAAAAGAAGGTACAGACTTTGTCTATGTTGATACAGGAAATGTAATTCCACATGGATATAATGCGGTTATTATGATAGAAGATGTCAATGAGGTTGAACCAGGAATATTAGAAATTGTTGCACCAGCGACTCCTTGGCAACGCATTCGCCCGATCGGTGAAGATATCACATACGGAGAAATGCTGCTTCCACAAGGTCATACGATTCGACCGGTCGATATTGGTGCTCTTCTAGCTTCTGGTCAAACAACGGTTTCTGTTGTGAAAAAACCCGTTGTCCATATCCTTCCTTCAGGAAATGAGCTCGTTTCTCCAGGTGAACCTATAAAACCAGGAAACATTATTGAGTTTAACGGTTCCATTTTTTCCGAATTCGTAAAAGAATGGGGCGGCGAACCTCAGCTTCAACCCATTGTTCAAGATAACCCTGAAGATATACGAAAAGCGCTAATTAAAAGTACAGAAGAAGCGGATATCGTGGTCATTAATGCTGGATCTTCAGCCGGATCAAAAGATTATACCGTTCACATTATGAGAGAACTAGGTGAAGTCATCACTCATGGAATTGCAACAAGGCCAGGAAAACCTATGAGTGTAGGGAAGATAAATGGAACGATTGTTGTCGGGGTACCAGGCTATCCAGTAAGTGCGTGCTTGACGTTAGAATGGTTCGTTCAGCCATTAGTGTGCGATTATTTACAAACGCCTATCAAAAAACGAGAAACGATTAAAGTAAAAGCTGGCCGACGCATTGTATCAAATATGGGTTCGGAAGATTTTGTTCGTGTTCATATCGGTAAAGTGGACGGAGAATATGTTGCCAACCCATTAACGAGGTCAGCAAGTGTAACGATGTCATTAGTAAAAGCGGATGGTTTATTAGTTATTCCAGCAGAGCACTTAGGAGTCGAACAAGGTGAGGAAGTTGAAGTTGAATTGTATAAGTCATTGCCTGAAATTGATTCAGCTACCTTGTTTTCCGGAAGTCATGACCTCTGTATCGATGTACTCTCATCAATGCTTAAAGAACAGGATGCGACAGCACAAATTACTGCAAGCCACACAGGAAGTATGGCAGGATTGATGGCGATTAAACGGAAAGAAGCACATATGGCTGGCGTACATTTGTTAGACCCTGAAACAGGTGTTTATAATATATCGTATTTAGAGAGGTTCCTTCACGGTGAAGATGTCGTCTTGCTTCCGTTTTTAAAAAGAGAGCAAGGGTTAATCGTTCCGAAAGGTAATCCACTAAACATTCAAGGCGTTCGTTGTTTGGCTGAAAAAAATTCAGTGTATGTAAACAGACAACGTGGTGCTGGAACTCGTATACTTTTTGATCATTTATTAAATGATCAAGGGATTGAACCTGACGAAATTACAGGCTATGATCGTGAAATGTTTACACATTTAAGTGTTGCAGCTGAAGTAAGAATGAGTGAAAGAAATGTCGGAATGGGCATCTATTCAGCGTCCAAAGCGATGGATCTTGACTTCATTCCTATTGGAGACGAGTCATATGATTTAGTGATGCGTACGTCTTTCTTAGAAAGTGAGCAAGGCCAAAACTTACTAAATGTCATAAAAAGTGAAGTGTTTAAACAAAATGTAGAACGTTTAGGCGGATATAAAGTCCAAGAAAATATTGAACCGTATTACTTAGCAAAAGTTTAAAAAATAGACATTGTTTTTTGTCAAAAACTCGTGTAATTTAAACGTAGGAGGTGCGTTATTTATGCTTTCAAACATCGGAATTCCAGGCTTAGTTTTAATTCTCGTCATCGCACTAATTATTTTTGGACCGAAAAAGCTACCTGAAATGGGAAGAGCTGTCGGGCAGACGTTAAAAGAATTTAAGAAATCAACAAAAGAATTAACAAATGAAGTTACAGAACCAATTGACGATATAAAAAATGAAGCAAAAAAAGTGACAGAAGATAAATAATAAGAGTAAACGTCTGGTAAAGGGGAACCCCTTAATCAGGCGTTTTTCTATTGTGTGAATGATCACCACTTCATATGGTGCCAGGCACCTGGGAAAAGAATGGGATTTGATGGTAGGGCACGTATTTTATACATTGTTATACAAGGTTGGGCAAGGGGATCAGTTACAGGATTCGTGACTGTTTGTGTTTTCAACGACGTGTGGTTGTCTGACCTTGCTTTTCCTTGATATTATGGGATATTGCTTGAGTTTTGAATCCTGCAAAAATGAGTCTGATTCACGTGACCCGGACTCAATGTTGTAGGACTCAATCCATGAATAAACAGGTGTAATAATGAATATGAAATCTCGTTAAGTGTATAAAAATACAAATATAATCCTAAATTAAAATCATCCATCATATTTTACTTTCAAACATCGTACAATAAAAAAACATCACTAAATATTTTGACACTTTTTATGATAAGTGTTATGATCTTCATCAACTTCATATTTTTACAAATGTCAAAGAAATTCTTTATCAAGAGAGGCGGAGGGACTGGCCCGACGAAGCCCGGCAACCAGCATGGTATCAATACGATTCAACCATATCATGCAAGGTGCTAATTCCTGCAAAGCAAATTAGCTTTGGGAGATGAGAATGATCCATTTTGTTTTGACAAAATGGCCGCTCAAACATTCATTCACTGATCCCTTTGCTATAACACTTAGCAAAGGGATTTATGTTACATTTTCCATTTTTGCTAAAAAATCTAATAAAAGTTGTTGACGGTAATGCATTAAAGTGTTAATCTTTTAACAAGTTAATCAATAAAAATAATTCAAAAAAATAAAAATATAATTCTCTTATCAAGAGAGGTGGAGGGACTGGCCCGATGAAGCCCGGCAACCAGCATAAATGTGATGTATTATTTACATCCCATATGCAAGGTGCCAATTCCAACAAAGCAGTTGCTTTGAAAGATGAGAGAGGGATCTTTGTCATACATAAGTCTCTCTGTCTCTTTCAGGCAGAGGGACTTTTTTAGTGAAAAAATGATGAATGATGATTAGGAGGTGACAAGGTGAAAGTCAAGCAAAAAACCAACATAACAACTGGTACCGTTACGCTTCCAAAAATCAAGCTCGATTCTGGAGTTGAACTTATAAATGTCACCTTAGCATATGAACGGGCAGGACCTCCAAATGGTGAAACGATTCTTGTCTGTCATGCACTTACTGGAAATCAACATACAGTAGGGACTGAAGATCAGCCAGGTTGGTGGCGAGGATTAATTAATGATCAAAGCTTTATTGATATTCAAACATATGAAGTGATAACGTTTAATGTTTTAGGAGGGTGCAACGGATCGACGGGTCCAACTTCAACAAATCCTTTAACGAGGGAAACTTACAAAGGTGATTTTCCATTTATTACTATACGAGATATTGTTCGAGCTCAACAATTGGCATTACAACAATTAAACATTAACAAATTAAAAGCTGTGATCGGTGGCTCTTTAGGAGGAATGCAAGCACTTGAATGGGCAGTCATGTACCCGGACTTGATTGATCAAGTGATCGTATTAGCTGCCACGCCATCGTTAAGTGATTACGGCATAAGCTATAATGCAATCGCAAGAAAAGCAATTATCGATGACCCAAATTGGAACGGTGGGAACTACACGGATCAAGCCTTTCCGGAAAATGGATTTGCAACCGCTCGAATGATCGGGATGATTACGTATCGATCGGACGGTCTTTTTAACCAAAGATTTCATCGGGACCAAAGAGACGCTTGGGGAAAACGTCACGATGAAATTGCTTATCAAGTAGAGTCTTATCTCCTATATCAAGGAGAAAAATTCACAAAACGTTTTGATCCAAACAGCTACTTGTATTTACTAAAAGCTATGGATCACCACGACTTAGAATATCGAAGAGGGCCACTTACTGAAGTGCTCAGTCGCTTTAAAAAAAATGTTCAGTTAATTGCATTTCAAGGAGATTTACTTTATCCTCCTGATGAAATGAAAAGACTTGCTAATGTGTGGGAAAAAGCTGGTGCTAACGTTCAGTTTCAGGGCATTCAAACGGCCTTTGGTCATGACGGGTTTTTAACCGAATTTGAAAAATGGGGTGAGACCATTCAAAAAACATTACAAAAATAAATAATGAACACAACTCTTATAAAGAGTGGCAGAGGGACTGGCCCGATGAAGCCCGGCAACCACAAAGGACCTTACTTTGGAAGGTGCCAAATCCTGCAAAATGACAGCGTTCATTTTGAGAGATAAGAGAAAGGACACGAGATCACGTCAACCTTTCTCTTATCGCGAAAGGTTTTTATTTTTGGCTCTTTTCGTAAACTTTGTTGCTATTTTTAAAAAGATTGGTTGAGTGAAAGGCGGCGATTCCAGCGCCGAGCGTAGCATTATAAATAAGCTGCGAGTTGTCTCGACGGACAAAGCTGCATAGCGTTGCTCGCAGAGGAAGAGACAGGAAACATATTGGCTGAAGCGTTGCCCACGGCAAAGAAGACACTGTGAATTCGAAAGAAGTGAAGAATGAACAGATGTCGCACTTGTGCCTAGAGGTGCAAAGAAGACACTGTGAATTCGAACGAAGGGAAGAATAAACAGATGTCGCACTTGTGCTCTGGAGTGAAAGCGCCCGTCTGTAACGTAAACCAAGCCTGAAAGATTTCTCAAAAACAACAATCTATGCGAAAAGAGCCTTATTTTTAGATAGCTTGTAAAGAGAACGAAGTGAATTTAAAAGGACAATCGCATTTCTACCCATGATTAAACTTATTTCAGGATAGAATCTTTAAAAAATTAGGAGGAATGACAAATGAGTAACAATCAAAACTTTGAAACTTATAACTTAGAAACAGTGGCTTTACACGGAGGGCAGGCACCAGATCCAACGACAGGTTCACGAGCTGTCCCGATTTATCAAACGAGTTCATACGTTTTCCATGATACGGATCATGCAGAAAGTCTTTTTTCACTTGATGAGCCTGGTAACATTTATAGCCGTATTGGAAATCCGACTGTCGACGTTTTTGAAAAACGAATTGCCCTATTAGAAGAAGGAGTCGCATCTGTTGCAACAGCGTCAGGAATGGCCGGCATTGCACTATCCATTTTTAACATTGCAAGTGCTGGCGATGAAATTGTTGCAGCAACAAACCTTTATGGTGGTACGTACAATTTGTTTTCGATCACTTTACCACGATACGGAATTAACGTTCGTTTTGTAGATCCAACAGACCCACAAAACTTTAAAGATGCGATTAATGACAAAACGAAAGCTGTTTTTGCTGAAACGATTGGAAACCCGAGTCTCCACGTTTTAGACATTGAAGGAGTCGCTGATGTTGCGCATGAAGCAGGAATTCCACTCATTATTGATAACACGTTTGCAACACCTTATGTGTGTAAGCCGATCGCTCTAGGAGCAGACATCGTCATTCACTCCGCAACAAAATGGATTGGTGGTCATGGAACATCGATTGGTGGAGTGGTTGTTGATGGTGGACGATTTAACTGGCAGTCAGAAAAGTTTCCGCAATTTACAGAGCCAGATCAAAGCTACAATGGCGTTGTTTACGCAAAAGATTTCGGAACATTAGCATTTGCCACAAAATTTAGAGTTCAGTTACTCCGTGACTTTGGGGCTTGCTTAAGTCCATTTAACGCTTTTCAGCTATTACAAGGATTAGAAACACTTCACCTTAGAGTAGAGCGACACAATGAAAATGCGTTAAAACTTGCGAAGTATTTAGAAGATCATCCTGCAGTAGAATGGGTTGCTTACCCAGGTTTAGAATCTCACCCGTCGCATGAATTAGCGACTGAAGTATTACAGCACGGTTATGGATCAATCGTTAACTTTGGTATTAAAGGCGGCCGTGAAGCAGGAAGAACACTTATTGACAACATTTCACTTTGGTCACATTTAGCAAATGTCGGGGATGCGAAGAGTTTAATCATTCATCCAGCAACGACGACACACCAGCAATTATCTGCTGAGGACCTTGTGACAACAGGGGTAACAGAAGACCTTGTCCGTCTATCTGTTGGAATCGAAAACGTGGAAGATTTATATAAAGACTTAGATCAAGCTTTGCAAAAAGCGACCGGTCAAGGAAACGCAAACAATAAAGTAATTAACGATGAAGGGGTTATTAAGTGGGCACTCGGCACACCTAATCTGACAGAAACAAAAAATGGCGAAGAAGTGCAGCGTCAAAAAACGTTAGCGATCGTCGGACTTAGTTCCAACCCAGCGCGTCCAAGTCACCGTCTTGCTCGTAAAATGCAAAGACTTGGCTATAAAGTGATACCAGTAAACCCTCGCGAAACTGAAGTGTTAGGAGAAAAAGCGTATCCAGATCTAAAAAGTATTGAAGGTCCAATTGATATTGCACAAATTTTTAGAAGTCCTGATGCAGCAGTGGAACTTGCAAAAGAAGCCGCTGTCGTTCAGCCGAAAATCTTTTGGTTACAAGAAGGAGTTGTTTCAGAAAAGGCAGCTGTTATAGCAAAAGAATCAGGAATTGATGTTGTGCATAACCGCTGCACATATAAAGAGGCCCAACGATTAAGAGGGACGATTTCCACATTTGCATGTGAAATATAAGAATTTAACGTAGAGGAGAGATGAAGATGATAACACGAAAGCATATATTATTCCTTTTCATTACTGTTTTCACTTTACTGATCACCGCAGCATGTAGCTCCTCTACGTCAGGAGCAGACGAAGGATTACCAAGTGAAATCACGTTAGATTATGCCTATTATTCACCGACTAGTTTAGTAGTGAAAGAGTTTGGTTGGTTAGAAGAAGAATTTGCAGAAGAGGGCGTAGAAATTGAATTTGTTTTAAGTCAAGGGAGCAATCGAGCACTTGAATTTTTAAACAGTAATAGCATTGATTTTGGCTCAACAGCTGGAGCGGCAGCCCTTATGGCTAAAGGAAACAATGCAGCGATAAAAAATGTTTATATTTACTCTCAGCCAGAGTGGACGGCACTAGTGACATCGCCTGAGTCAAACATTCAATCGATCGAAGATTTAGCAGGAAAAACAGTTGCTGCAACGCTTGGAACTGACCCTTACATTTTCTTAGTTCGCGCGTTAAATGAGCACGGTTTAACAGTAGATGATGTGGAAGTTATCAACTTACAACATAGTGATGGGGCGAATGCTTTAGCAACAGGTCAAGTCGAAGCATGGGCAGGTCTTGACCCTCACATGGCTCGTCAAGAATTAGAAACAGGTGCTGAGTTGTTTTTTAGGGAAACGAGTTTTAATACGTACGGTTTTTTGAATGTGCGAGAGCAGTTTGCTGAAGATTATCCAGAAGTAGTTGAAAGAGTCATCGAGGTTTATGAAAAAGCGCGTAAATGGGTGTTAGAAAACCCAGAAGAAACGGTTGAAATAATGGCAAAAGAAGCACAAATGGATGAGTCAGTTGCAGATTTACAGCTTGAAAGAAATAACTTTGCAAATCCTATTCCTGGAAGTGAGCATGTCGACAGTTTGACAGAAGCGGGCCTAGTTTTACAAGAAGCAGGTGTCATGGATGAGGAGCATGATATCGAGAAGTTAGTCGAGTCATTAATCGATCCTGCATTTGCTGAAAATGTCATTGACTAAAAAGGAGGAGTGAAAATGGGGATTCCTCAAGAGGAAATTCGTGAAAAACAAACGGAAAAACAAGCAAACATAAAAAAGGGCGTTCAAGGAAAAGGGCGATCCACAAAGAGAGCATCTTGGGGAACTCTCAGTTTATCTCTTCTTTTTCCAACGGTTCTTCTCTTGTTTTGGGAGCTAGGGACGAGGTTTGGGTTTGTTAACTCAAATCTCTTTCCAGCCCCTACGACAATTCTCGGTACAATTTGGTCGATGGGAGTAGATGGTAGTCTTTGGCAGCATACTGGAATTACCCTTTATCGTATTTTTTGGGGCTTTATATGGGGCACGCTCATTGCAGTTGTAATCGGTTCGGTCGTTGGGATGAGTAAAAAAGCAGAGACAATCGTTGATCCGTCCGTTCAAGCACTTAGAGCCATTCCATCATTAGCTTGGGTCCCTTTATTTATTTTATGGCTTGGCATTGGGGAAGGTTCAAAAGTCACATTGATCGCTGTCGGTGTGTTTTTCCCAGTTTATTTAAATGTCATCGGTGGGATCCATTCTGTTGATAGAAAGCTCATTGAAGTAGGTAAAGCATACGGGTTATCGACGTTCCAACTCGTTCGCAGAATCATTTTACCGGCATCGCTACCTTCATTTTTTATTGGATTGAGAAGTGGTCTTGGGCTTGGCTGGATGTTTGTTGTTGCCGCGGAATTGATGGGAGCAAGTCAAGGGTTAGGGTACTTACTCGTTCTCGGCCAAAACACGCTACAGCCTGAAGTCATTCTAGCAAGTATCATCTTATTTGCGATTCTCGGAAAAGTAACGGATACGGTTTTAAAGAAGTATCAAACAAAAGCATTACATTGGCAAGATCAAATGGAAAATGCAAACGCGAAATAACGAAGAGGGGGCATTCTAGTGAGCTTATCAGTAGAAAATGTGAGCCGAAGCTTTAAAGGGGATATTGCGGTGACAGATGTATCTTTTCAAGCTGAAAAAGGTGAAATCGTTGGTTTGTTAGGAACGAGTGGCTGTGGGAAAAGTACGATTTTACGTGCGATCTCTGGATTAGATACCGGATACGATGGAACAATTCGAATCGATGGAAAAAAGAAACGGTCTGTCACAAAAGATCTCGGCATCATTTTTCAAGAGCCACGCCTCATGCCTTGGTTAACCGTTCTCGAGAACGTTTGTTTCGGTTTAGAAGGTGAAAAAGAAGCAAAGAAGGAAAAAGCGATCAAACTATTAAAACAAGTTGGCTTAAATGGGTTTGAACACTACTATCCGAAGCAACTGTCAGGTGGGATGGCCCAAAGAACAGCCATTGCAAGAGCACTAGTAACTGAGCCATCAACATTACTTTTAGATGAACCATTTAGTGCGTTAGATGCGTTTACGAAAATTCAACTGCAAAATATGCTTCTTGATTTGTGGGGGAGTTATCGTCCAACAATGGTTATTGTCACACATGATATTGATGAAGCTTTGGCACTTTGTGATCGGATTATCGTTTTAAAAGGTCAACCAGGTGTCGTTTATGAAAACCTCACGATTCGCAAGCAAAAACCACGTTCCAAGACGGATACAGAGTTAGTAAAAATAAAAGAGAAAATTTTAAAAGCGTTAGAAATTGAAAAGAAAGCTGAGGAACCTACTCAGAAGGCGCTTTAATCAGTTTACATTGACATGAAAATAGATATGCAATTTCCCAATGAAGGAGGTTTACGTAATGACAACAAAATTAGAAAGAGAGAATGTGATTTTCCCTCAAGAAAGCAGGGATCATCATTTAAAGAACTATGAAAACACAGCAAAAAACTTCCATTGGGAAGATGCGATATCCGAGTTAAGTAAGGCTCCACTAGGAAAGTGGAATGCTGCTTATGAATGTATTGACCGCCACGTAGAAGAAGGGCATGGAGAGAAAGAGGCACTTTTATTTACTAATGGAGAAATAGAGGATCGCTTTACTTTTTCTGAGGTGAAAAAAATAACCGATCAATATGCACATGTATTAAAAAAGCAAGGCGTCCATGTCGGAGATCGTGTTTTTATTTTTCTACCAAAGTCTCCTGACTGTTACTTTGCGATATTAGCAGCCATTAAAGTAGGTGCAATCGCCGGTCCGTTATTTGAAGCATTTATGGAAGATGCCGTCAGAGAGAGAATGGTCGATTGCGATGCACAATATTTAATTACTGATGAAGAATTAGGCAAAAGGGTACCTGCCAATGACATTCCATCACTGATTAAAACGTGGACGATTGATGAGTTGCGTGAAGAAGGGAGCAATATTGAGACAGACGAAGAACCGATTGTCTGGCTTCATAAAGAAGCGGGAATGCTCATTCATTATACGTCAGGTTCGACTGGGAAGCCAAAAGGTGTATTGCATGCTCACCGCACCATCTCCCATCACATCATCACTGGAAAATGGGTGTTAGATGTGCACGATGATGATGTGTATTGGTGTACATCGCACCCAGGTTGGGTAACAGGGAGTATTTACGGTGTATTTGCCCCATGGTTAAACCGCGCGACAGTTGTCATTCATGGGGAACGGTTTCGTGCAGAGGAGTGGTACCGACTCATTGAACGGTTTGGCGTAACGATCTGGTACAGTGCCCCAACTGCTTTTCGAATGCTCATGAGTGAAGGCAATGTATATAAAAACTATGACTTATCTTCTTTACGTCATTTACTAAGTGTGGGTGAACCGTTAAACCCTGAAGTGATTCACTGGGCATATGAATCGTTTAATGTGCGCATCCATGATACGTGGTGGATGACAGAAACAGGTGGCCATTTGATCGTTAACTTCCCGTCTCAAAAGATTAAACTAGGTTCGATGGGACGCGCTTTTCCAGGTGTGACAGTCGCAATATTAGATGAAAATAACGAACCGCTCCCTGCAAATGAAATCGGAAAGCTCGCTATAAAGGCACCATGGCCGGGACTTATGAAAGAAATTTGGAAAAATAAAGAAAAATATTTATCTTACTTTACGGATAATGGTTGGTACATTTCTGGTGATACCGCTTATCAAGATAAGGAAGGATATGTATTTTTTCACGGCCGAGATGATGATTTAATTAACACGTCAGGGGAAAGAGTCGGACCGTTTGAAATTGAAAGTAAATTGATTGAACACGAAGCAGTAGCCGAAGCTGGCGTGATCGGAAAACCTGATGACGTCCGTGGTGAAATTATTAAAGCATTCGTCACTTTGCGAGAAGGTTACGAGGATACTTCTGAGCTCCTAGAAGACATTCGTAAGTATGTAAAAAGTGAGCTTGCTGCTCATGCTGCTCCTAGAGAGATTGAGGTTCTCGAGGAACTTCCAAAAACAAAAATTAGCGGAAAAATATTACGTAGGCAATTAAAAGAAAAAGAAATTCAAAAGCTGCCCGAAAGAACGGAGGGGAAGATAATATGAGTGGTCAGCCGTTTAAACTTGCAATCATCGGATTTGGTACTGTTGGCGAAGGGGTGTATCGCACGTTAGAACATAAATCAGAAAAACTGAAGACGATTTTAGGTGAATCACTGACCGTTCCTTATATCGTTGTGAAGAATGAAGAGAAAAAGCGGGATGTACGTAGTGAAACGATCGTGACGAGCTCGCTTGAAGAAGTTATGACCGCTGACAACTTGGATGCTGTAATTGAAGCAACACCTGATGCTCAAACTGGTTATCCTTATGTTCTTGAACTACTAAAAAACGGTGTTTCTGTCGTTTCAGCAAATAAAGAGCTCCTAGCCAAACATGGAGAAGAACTGGAGAAAACAGCTCAAGAAAACAATTGCCATTTGCTTTACGAAGCAGCAGTAGCAGGAGGCATTCCATTATTAAATACGTTACGCCATACATTAAAAACGAATACAATTGAAAGATTTGAAGGAATCTTAAACGGAACTTCGAACTTTATTTTAAGTAAAATGCGAGAAGAAGGAGCACCATTTGACCAAGCGTTATCAGAAGCACAAGAAAAAGGATTTGCAGAAACTGTTCCTGATAAAGATGTTGACGGGTGGGATGCGTCATTTAAAACAGAGATTTTATCACGGTGGATTTACGGGTGTTCTCCAATTTGGGAGAATGAAGTGCCAGTAGGAATTCGCTCAGTACGTGTCGACGATCTCGTTCTTGCCCATCAATTAAGTGGACGAATCAAACATGTCGCTTCATTAAGAAGGATTGGTGAGGATGTTCATGCTTCGGTGAAACCGAGTTTTGTTTTTAACGATCATCCACTATACAGTGTGGAAGCTGAAAACAACGGTGTTCATATTGAAGGAAGTATTGTTGGATCAGTAATGCTACAAGGTCCTGGTGCGGGAAAATATCCAACGGCAAGCGCGGTTGTAGAAGATGCTGTTAATTTATTAACAAATAAGCATGAGGGGAACCAAAAAGAATCTTTAGAGTTTTATGATCACGGTTTTCATTCGAACGAAACTACAGTAGAAGCAGAAGCAGAGGGATCCCTTTGGTTTGTAACAGGTGGCCGAAAACTAGAAAACTGTCTAAATTATGTTGGAGCAGAACCACTTTGTTCGATTGCAAGAAACGGTCATAAAGGAGCAACGGTTGTTTATGAAAAAATAGCGAAGTTGGTAGAACTACAAAGGTTAGCGAAAGGGACGATTCAGTTTTATCCTGTATTAGGCGATAAACAAGAGATTGTATTGAAGCATTTGCATGGTGATGTAAAAAATATTGTCTCTTTTTAGCTGAAGCTAGTTCCCCTCATTCGAATATTAAACGATCAAAGACTTTCTCCTTTCACTGGAAGGCTCGGCAACTGCCGAGTCTTCTTTATGCTTTTAGTGATGTTTGTTTACTTGAATATTTATACATATATGGGTGTGTTTTACTCGCTTTTTCGCTTGCATATTCAAGAATTGAGTCCGCCACAATTGACTCCGGGTCAACTGAGTCAGACTCGATTGTGTAGGATTAAAAAAGTAATTAAAAGACAGATTATGGACGAATACTGAAGGTCAGACAACTTCCGCATGGGAAACGCATTGGACCATGCTTCATAAAATGAGCCGCGATACAATTTTTGACGTATAAACATAGAAACAGACCAAAATAGGAATAATGGAGCGTGGAAGGGGACGATTTATCTAATTCTACAAAAAGTTTCTTTATTTTTTGGACATTGACGAATGAGAACATTAAAATAAAGAATAGATAAATTGCAGACGAATGAAAAAGGAGTGATGGTCCTGGGACTAGAATATAATTTCAAAGATTATTACAACAATACAGTAGCATTCTCGACTGATGACCATCCATACTCAAAAACTCCGAAACATGTTTGGGTCGTGAGTAAATATCGTGGGAACTGGTTATTAACGATTCACCCGTCACGAGGACTTGAGTTTCCAGGAGGTAAGATCGAGAAAGGAGAATCAGCAGAAGAAGCGGCAAAACGAGAAGTATTTGAAGAAACAGGTGGTACTGTAAAAGAGCTTTATTATATCGGTCAATATAAAGTCGATGGTAAAAAAGAAACGGTGATAAAAAATGTGTACTTTGCAATCATCGATAATCTCATTACGAAAAATAATTATTTCGAAACGAAAGGGCCGAAAATTTTAAAAAGGTTACCTAAAGATATTCGTTCCAACCATGAATATAGCTTTATTATGAAAGACGATGTGTTGCCAAACAGTTTACAAGAAATTGAACGCCGAAACTTCCTCATCACAAGCGATTAGCAAATTTATACGAATGAAAGAAGCCTGTGCATACGAATGAATGCACAGGCTTCTTTTATTGTCAATAATGTTCACAAAATCGTACCAGACCTGGTCCCCGACAGTTTTATTTTCTGTGGCTTGGGATGAGTTTGCGTTCGAGTAGTTCGACGAGTTGGTACATGATTGTTGCAAGAATGGCGATGATTATGAGTGATAGCATAACCATCGTGAAGTTAAACACTTGAAAGCCATAAATGATCATATACCCGAGTCCTTGCTTTGAGACGAGAAATTCACCGACGATGACACCTACCCAAGCGAGACCGACGTTAACTTTTAATGTTGAAATAATCGTAGGGTACGATGCGGGAAAGATGACAGAGAAGAAGGACTGTCTTTTGCTCGCACCAAATGATTGAATGACTTTTAAATAATTTTCATCAACATTTTTAAAGGCGTTGTAGACAACGATCGTCGTAATAATGACCGAGATAAGGGCCCCCATCGCAATGATGGAGCTAAATCCTGGTCCGAGTCCAACGATCAAAATTGGCCCAAGAGCCACTTTTGGCATCGAATTCAACACGACGAGATATGGGTCAGCAACTCTAGAAATGAATGGTGACCACCATAAAATTGCGGCAAATAACGTTCCTAAAAACGTTCCAAGTAAAAAGCCAAGAACGGTTTCAAATAACGTAATTCCAATATGATTAAATAAGCTACCATCTTGAATTCGAGTTAAAAACAAATCCCATACTCTCGAGGGAGAACTAAAAAGTAACGGGTCAACCCAACGTTGTGATGCAGCAATTTCCCAAAAGCTGAAAAATAAGATGAGGATGCTAATTTGTGTAAAGCGAATGAGACGTTTTTCTTTTTTTTGCCGGCGAATATGTGCCTCATGCATTTGTTTTAATTTATTGTTCAAGGGACTCCAGCTCCTTCCAAATGTCTTGGAACCACTTGTTGAAAAGCGGGTGATTTCGAGCTTCAAAAGGGAGTCTCGTTTTTAATTCTTCAGGGGTCTCGAAGGTTTTTACGATGGTACCTGGTCTATGACCTAATAAAATGACACGATCACTCATTGCAATGGCTTCACCGATATCATGGGTGACTAAGATTGCTGTTTTTTGCTGCTCTTTAATCGTCGTGAAAACGAGATCTTCAAGTTTCAGTTTCGTTTGGTAATCCAACGCTGAAAATGGCTCATCTAATAAAAGGAGTTTCGGATCAGTTGAAAGCATTCTAACGAGGGCGACTCTCTGCCTCATTCCGCCTGATAACTCATTTGGATAATCCTTGACTTTATCAACTAATCCCATTTGATCTAATAGGAACCGAGCGTGCATTTTCTTCTCATTTGTCAGTTCCTTCATCGTTTTTAAACCGAGCGTAATATTATTTTCAATTGTCAGCCACGGGAATAAATAATCTTGTTGCAACATGTAACCCGTTTCAGGTGTTGGCTTATCGATCACTTTTCCAGCAAGTTCAATTGTTCCATCCGATGGCTTAGATAATCCAGATATGAGGGAAAGGAGGGTTGTTTTGCCACACCCACTAGGTCCAATTAATGAAACAAATTCCCCTTTTTCAACGGAAAAATTAACGTCTTTTACTGCCACAGTGACGGCTTCTTTTGAAAAAAAGGTCTTTCCGACATTGGAAAGTTTTAATAGTGCCATAGCTGACTCCTCCTCTCACCCTTTAATTTACTCATTCATTATTTTTGTAGGGATTTCGGTATTAACTAAATCATCATAGGATACTTCTTTTGGAAGTTCTCCTGCTTCCTCCATAATGGCTTGAAGGTGATACCAAGCTTGTTCTTGGAGTAATGGTGACTCTGCAAATGAGCCTTGGTCACGGTAACGAATGACAACTTGCTCAATGACATCTAATGGTGTATCGTCAAAAAAATCTGCAATCGATTCAGCAACGACATCTGCTGGCTGCTCATGTACCCATTTCTGAGCACGATGTAAAGCACGCGTGAATTTTTCAATCGTTTCCGCATCTTTATCTATAAAACTCTCTTTCGCCATATAAACAGTATATGGGACATTACCAGATTGGGTTCCAAATGAATCGATGATATGACCAATTCCTTCTTGCTCAAACAGTGTAGCCTGTGGTTCGAAAAGCTGTACATAATCACCAGTTCCTGATGCAAAGGCGGACGGTATGTTCCCAAAGTCAATGTTTTGAATTAATTCTAGATCGTTATGAGGATCAATTCCGTTTTCTTTAAGCACATATTCACCAACCATTTGTGGCATTCCGCCAACACGTTGACCGAGGAATGTGCTACCTTTTAAGTCATCCCAAGAAAAATCGTCTACTGGTTCACGTGAGACGAGAAATGTACCGTCGGTCTGTGTTAATTGTGCAAAATTAATGGCCGGATCATTTGAATCTTGTGCATACACATAAATCGATGTTTCAGCACCGACTAGTGCGATATCCGCACCATCAGACAATAATGTGACCATCGTGTTGTCACCGCCCCACGTTGTTGTAAGGTCGACATCAAGTCCTTCTTCCTCAAAGAATCCTTCAGACATCGCTACGTATTGCGGAGCGTAAAAAATTGAGCGCGTAACTTCTGCAACACTTACTTCTGTCAAATCTTCATCAGAACCGCACGCTGTCATAAACAAAACTCCGACAAAAAGTATTAAGGGAAGTAACCCTATTTTTATAAATTTCATCTTCCAACCCTCCTGAAAATTAGGTATACGCTGATACGATAAAATATGTTGAATAGCACAAATGTGTGCGGCAGTACCAATTGTCCGATAAAAATCTAAAAGCTGTGACAAGGTAAAATACGAACGAATCAATTTTCGCACGATGATGCATGAAAATAGATTTAGTTTTATATTTAAGATTAATTGGGAAGCACGTTACGAGCACTGCCTCTTCCTTTACAAACACAGCTGCGCCGACTCATCCAGCTACGTTGCAACAGCTAGTCGAGGAAGAAGCAACATGTGCTTCCAAATTCATAACCTATTTTCAGGTTAGAAAATCAAAAAAGCCTAAGATCGACATGATCCTAAGCTTTGTGTCTATGCTTTTAAACTGTTGGTCCTGCATTTATCACTTCTGCAGGAACGTCTTCGAATTTTTTGAAGTTGGCTTTAAATTGCTGTGCGAGTTCTGTTGCTTTTTTGTCATATGCTTCTTTATCTGTCCAAGTTTCTCTTGGCTGAAGCACTTCATCTGGAACACCAGGGCAATGAAGTGGGACATTTAAACCGAAGATTGGATCTTTTACTGTTTCTGCTGATTTTAGTTCTCCTTCAAGAGCTGCTTGCACCATTGCACGCGTATAAGGGAGGTTCATTCGTTTTCCGATACCGTACGAACCACCAGACCATCCAGTATTGACGAGATAAACGTCTACGTCATGTTCATTGATTTTTTCTCCGAGCATTTTCGCATATGTCATTGCTGGAAGGGGTAAGAACGGTGAACCAAAGCATGTTGAAAACGTCGCTTCTGGCTCAGTAATACCACGTTCTGTTCCAGCAAGTTTACTTGTGTAACCGGATAAGAAATGATACATTGCTTGCTCTTTCGTTAATTTGCTGATAGGAGGTAAAACTCCAAACGCATCTGCTGTTAAGAAAATGATCGTGTTTGGATGTCCAGCAATGCTTGGAGTCGCACAATTCGGAATAGACTCAATTGGATAAGCAGCACGCGTATTTTCTGTATATAAATTGTCATCATAATCTGGCTCACGTGTATTATCATCGATGACGACATTTTCTAAAACTGAGCCGAAGCGGATCGCGTTATAAATTTGTGGCTCTTTTTCTTCTGACAAGTTAATACACTTTGCGTAACAACCACCTTCAATGTTAAATACACCAGTATTAGACCAGCCATGTTCATCGTCACCAATTAAGCTACGATGTGGATCAGCTGAAAGTGTTGTTTTCCCTGTGCCGGATAAACCGAAAAATAAAGCAACGTCTCCCTCAACACCTACATTTGCTGAACAATGCATCGACAAGACATTTCTTTCAGGCAATAAATAATTCATGACAGAGAAGATCGATTTCTTCATTTCCCCTGCATATTCTGTTCCCCCGATTAAGATCGTACGTTTTTCCAAAGAAACCATAATGAATGTTTCAGACTTAGTACCATCTACTTCAGGATTTGCTTTAAATCCAGGTGCTGAAACAATTGTAAACTCAGGAATGAGAGAAGCTAATTCCTCTGCAATTGGGCGAATAAACAATTGCTGAACAAATAAGTTATGCCAAGCATACTCATTTACGATGCGAATTGGAAGGCGGTGTGCTTTGTCTGCACCAGCAAAACCGTGACGGACAAAAAGTTCATCTTTCTCACTTAAATAGTGTAACACTTTTAAGTATAAACGCTCGAATACATCCGAAGAAACTGGTTGATTTACCGTCCCCCAGTCAACTTTATCTACAGTAGAACGCTCTTCCACGACGAAGCGGTCTTTTGGAGAACGTCCTGTATATTTTCCAGTAGTCGCACAAAACGCACCAGTAGATGTTAATCGACCTTCGTTGCGTTCTAATGCTTTTTCTATTAAGCAAGTTGTTGACAAATCAGTGTGCACATTATCATTACGTAAAATTCGTTCAAGTTCAGTTTCGAAGTGGATTGTACTCATGAAATCTCATCCTTTCATCATCACTCAAGACCATTATATTAGTAACTTGTTTCATCTAATCTGTAAATTAGTATAACACATATTTTTAAATAGTCTATACTAATTGTACTGAAATGTGCATCGTTTTTAAAAACAGTTTTTCACCTATTAGAAATTTCATATTTTAAGAAGGTTTTATAATCAATGATGGTCATTCGTTTATAAATAGAAGAAATGAGTTGATCGGTATGTAGGTCAATTGATGGAATACGTAGAGAATTGCAAATGTGTTTTACTCAGTTAAAAGTATTTTCTCAATGAATGATGAGAGAATAAGTGTGTCAAAATTTAAATAAGATATGTCGTCATTTTATGTATGTTATAAAAGAAGGATATAGAGGTAGAGTACTTAATTGTTCGTGTAGATTCATTTTCCCCTCTTGGACAAATGAGTGTAATAAGACTTAATGAATTGTCATGAATTCGACAAGTACCTCAATTTAATAACGCCTAATTTTGCCTATTTGTTGCGGATTCTGTTGACAGTTTACCGAAAATCAGTTATTCTTTTTGCGAACGGATACTCTTATCCCGAGTAGGCGGAGGGACAGGCCCGACGAAGCCCAGCAACCATCATCACATCAAAAATGATGAACGGTGCTAACCTGCAAGGCGTATCTACGAGTATGTCTTGACCGATAAGAGGTGAAAGGCGAATGGGACATAACCTTTTCCTCGCTAGGGAAAAGGTTTTTTTAATTACTTTAAAATTGTTGTGAAAAGCAGAGCATTAGTCTCCTTTTCTAGTTAAGGTAACTATTGAAACTGATTTATACCATTCTGCTGGGAGAACGAGTACCGTCAATTCAATAAACATATCCTATAGGATAGATATTACGAAGGAGGTACGTACTGTGGCAGAGAAACGTCGTTTGTTTACTTCTGAATCAGTCACGGAAGGTCACCCGGATAAAATTTGTGACCAAATTTCAGATGCAATTTTAGATGAGATCATGAAAAATGATCCAAATGCACGTGTTGCTTGTGAAACGTCAGTGAACACAGGACTTGTGTTAGTAGCGGGGGAGATTTCAACTTCAACGTATGTAGATATTCCAAAAATCGTTCGTGAAACGGTAAAGGGAATTGGCTACACTCGTGCAAAATACGGTTTTGACTATGAAACATGTGCTGTTTTAACATCTATTGATGAACAATCCGCAGATATTGCACAAGGTGTTGACCAAGCGCTTGAAGCACGAGAAGGCCAAATGACAGAGGAAGAAATCGAGGCAATTGGAGCTGGTGACCAAGGGTTAATGTTTGGATATGCAGATAACCAAACAGAAGAACTTATGCCACTGCCAATTTCTTTATCTCATAAATTGGCACGCCGCTTGAGTGAAGTTCGTAAAAATGAAACGATCGATTACCTACGACCAGATGCTAAAACACAAGTTACGATTGAATATGATGAAAATGATCAGCCAATAAGAGTTGATACGATCGTCATCTCAACACAGCATCACCCAGAAATAACCCTTGATCAAATTAAAAAAGACTTGCATGAGCACGTCATTAAACCCGTTGTTCCAGCGAATCTTCTAGATGATAAAACAAAATACTTCATCAATCCAACGGGCCGTTTTGTAATCGGTGGTCCTCAAGGTGATGCTGGTTTAACAGGCAGAAAGATTATTGTTGACACTTACGGAGGTTATGCTCGTCACGGCGGCGGTGCATTCTCTGGTAAAGATGCAACGAAAGTAGACCGATCAGCAGCATATGCCGCTCGTTACGTAGCGAAAAACATTGTTGCATCAGGTCTTGCAGATCGTTGTGAAGTACAACTTGCATACGCAATTGGTGTTGCACAGCCTGTATCAATTGCGATCGACACCTTCGGAACAGGCAAAGTATCTGAAGATGTTTTAGTTGAAGTTGTTCGTAATAACTTTGACTTGCGCCCAGCAGGAATTATTAAAATGCTTGACTTACGACGCCCGATCTATAAACAGACTGCGGCATATGGACACTTTGGTCGTACAGATGTTGACCTACCTTGGGAGCGTACGGACAAAGCAGAAATTATTAAAGAACAAGCAGCAAATGGCGAAAAAAAATAATGTGTTATATGAAAGAACAAAGAGGAGCTAATCTTCTTTGTTTTTTTTGCCCTTGTTTTGTGAAGAGGATGGTGTCATATGGGTACCTATAGAGTTAAAGCGCTTAAAATCTGAGTTATGAAAGCCAGCAAAAAACGCTCAGCTATGAAGCCCTTGCGATGTGGAAAAGAAGAAGAAAGGAAATCATGAAGCTGTATTGCTGAAGTTACTCAGAAAGAATGAAGAGAAAGGTAATCTATGGTTGCTTCGACCACTCCTTAAGGTGAACAATCTAAAGTACAGCTATCTGCTACAAAAGAAAAAGCCCTAACAATGGGCTTTTTCAAAAGGGCTTTATGTTTTATAAAGATTACTTATTTTTTTTCATTTCTTCAATTACTTCTTTATAATGTTGGCCTTTCTCCACATACTCGCGCTGAATCCTTTGCATATCATTTATATCCTCTTCTGTAAGATCACGAACGATTTTTGCTGGACGACCAAATGCTAATGTATTTGGCGGGATTTTTTTTCCTTGTGGGACGAGGCTGCCTGCACCTATAAATGCTCCTTCACCTATTTCAGCACCGTCTAAGATCGTTGATCCCATACCAACTAATGCATCTTTTCGAATGACGCAGCTATGTAAAATACATTGATGACCGATCGTTACACCATCTTCTAGAATGAGAGGATTATTTGGACTTTGATGTAAAACGCTATTATCTTGAACGTTCACATTTTTTCCAATAACTGTTGGCGCAACGTCACCGCGAATCACTGTGTTAAACCATAAACTTGATTTTTCACCTATTTCAACATCACCTGTGACAATTACTCCGTCAGCGAGAAAGACCGTCTCATTGATCTTAGGCCATTTATTTTTATAAGGATAAAGCAATTGAACATCCCTCCATCATCGTAAAATATCATTCCTTATGATAGTGTAACAAATTTTTCGAATAGAAAGAATGAATGAGTTTTTTCTTGACGAACGAGCGTAATATAGGGAATGATGATAAATAGAACATTACCTGTGAAAGGGATGAAAGAAATGTGGAAGTGGGAATCAGAAAAAGCTAAAGGGGTATTTGTGATTGTTCATGGAGCTGGAGAATATCATGTAAGATATCAATGGGTTGTTAAACAACTAACAGGGCTCGGTTATCATGTGATTATGGGTGATTTACCAGGACAAGGGACAACGGAGGGCCCCCGCGGACATGTTGACCGATTTTCAAATTATATAAATGTCGTAAAAAGCTGGCTGACAGAAGCAAGGAAGTACGAGCTTCCAATCACACTACTTGGTCATAGCATGGGTGGGCTGATCTCGATTCATACACTCATGAGTTTGCAAAAGAGTGAGCTGCCAAATGTCGCAATCTTATCTTCACCATGTCTTGGCCTTGTCAATAATCCTCCTGCATATAAAAAAGTAGCAAGTTATGTGTTAAATGGGGTTGCACCGAAAGTATTGTTTCCATCTGGGCTAGAGTCTGGCTCGGGAACGCGTGACGAATGGATGAGAAAGCGTGATAAAGCCGATGATCGCCTCATAAAACATGTCAGTGTTAGATGGTACCAGGAACTATGTAAGGCAATGGAAAAAGCACATAAGAACACAGATTCACTTCCTGACGTTCCGCTCTTAGTAACACAAGGTGGTGACGACCGGATTGTGAATAAACAGGAAGTAAAACGTTGGTTCGATGCATTACCGTTAACCGATAAATATTATAAAGAATGGCCTGAAGTTTACCATGAGGTGCTTAACGATCCTGGAAAAGAAGAAGTGTTAGCCCATTTATTAGGGTTTGTCACACTTCATGAAGCGTGGTAATGTTTTTAGCAGCAAACAGTATGAAATCGATATTTTTGACGGAGGGTTATTGTGAGGGTTCCAACGAAATCTTGGACATTAATGTTTAAAATATATAAAGAAGTCATCCCGGTTGTACATGAATATTTAGATGAATGGAAAGAGAAGGCACGACAAATCCCTGATAAAGAATTGCGATCACAAGCATTAGCTAGTATTGAGACGAAAACCTTTCACTGTGAAGGTGGTGCGATATATGGTTTACTAGCCGGTGAAAAAAGGAAGGATGTCATTCGTTTTATTGTAGCCTACCAAACAATCAGTGATTATTTGGATAACTTATGTGACCGAAGTACGTCACTTGATCCTAACGATTTTGCTTCGCTCCATGAATCAATGCCAGATGCATTAACTCCTGGCGCTCCTTTACGAGACTATTATCGGTTTCGTAATGATAAAGATGATGGTGGTTATTTGCTCGATTTAGTAAAGACGTGCCAAGATTGTGTGGCAAGCTTTCCTAATTATTCAGCTGTAAAAAAGGAGATTCTTTTTTTAGCTGAAATTTATTGTGATCTGCAAGTTCATAAACATGTTGTTCATGATGAACGTGTTCCTCGTTTAAAAACGTGGTTTGAAAAATATCAACAACAAGTTCCTCCAATGAACTGGTATGAGTTTTCAGCATGTGCGGGTTCTACTCTTGGGATTTTTTGTTTAACGGCTTATTCTGCAAGCGAACGAAACTTAACGGAAAATGATGCGATATTAATAAAAAAAGGGTACTTCCCTTTCGTACAAGGGTTACATATTTTAATGGACTACTTTATTGATCAGGAAGAAGACCGCGAGGGTGGCGATTTGAATTTCTGTTTTTATTATGAAAATGATGAAGAGATGCTTGAACGAATGGAGCATTTCTTTAAAAAAGCAGATGAATCACTATCGACGATGCCTGACAGTAAATTTCATAAATTAATTAATAACGGTTTATTAGCAATTTATTTAGCAGATGATAAAGTAAAAAAAGATCGAGAATTAAAACTGAAGGGGAAACGTCTGATCCAACGTGGTGGCGCACCAACATTTTTTTTCTACATGAATGGATGGGTATACCGCCGAAAAAGTGGGACGTAAAGAAACTAGGAACGCATGAGAGGGAAAGGTAGCTCTCATGCGTTTCATTATATATTAAGAATAATGATCGTTCTCTCGATGACGCTTTTCAACGTTTTTCAATTTTTCGATTGTCCACTTAAAGATGATTGCAAGAGCAATATAGATTGGAAATGAATAAATGTGGTGCCAATGATAAGCTTCGTAAATGTTTAGCCATTCTAATAAAGGCTCTAATACAAAAGAGAACACAAATGAAGTGATTGTAATTACTATGATAAAGGGTATCCATGACCGAAAATATTGATAAATTAACATATAAATAATCGGCATATGTAATTTATGAATTTCTAAAGTCGGTTGCAATAAAGGGAGTATTCTATCGGGATATGACCAGAGCACCATCGTAATGCCAATTAAATCTAAGATAAAAGCGAACGTAGAGATTAAAAGTCCAAAGGCGATAATTTCAATAATGATCTTTTTGTTCAACAGAATGAACCACACGATAAATATGCCAATAGCAGTTGTTAATAGTAACCACCAATTAAATGTAAAGAGTGTTTCTTCAACCCAATAGCTGTATATCTTCTCCCAAAGTTGTATTCGTAAATCAATGATGTCATTCCATTTATCATCCCTTCCCATTATCACACCTCCTTAATATTAGAATGCAAATTCCTTCTTTGGTTTATACATTGTAAAAAAAAGATGGAGAATGAAGTAACCCGAGTGATTCTGAACCATTTGATATAGTACGCAATATACAATACCCATACCTCGAGTCGGTTTCGTTATCGGAATGTTTCACCTTTAAAATTATGGCTCTTTTCGTAAACTTTGTTGCTTTTAAAAAAAAGCTTGGTGGAGTGAAAGGCGGCGACTCCAGCGACTAGCATTCACATCACGAGTAAGCTACGAGTTGCTTCGACGCATGTAGCGTCAGAGAAAAACTATAAGAGGAAGAAGCAGAAAAGCAACGGCTGAAGACCCCGCAGGGAAGAGGAGGCTGAAGCGTTGCCCGCGGCAAAGAAGACACTATGAAAGCAAACGAAGTGAAGCTTGAATAGATGTCGCGCTTGTGCCCAGAGGTGCAAAGAAGACACTATGAAAGCAAACGAAGTGAAGCTTGAATAGATGTCGCGCTTGTGCCCAGATGTCGCACTTGTGCCTAGAGGTGAAAGCGTCCGCTTGTAGCGTAACAAAGCTAAAAATATTGTTTAAAAACAACAATCTATGCGAAAAGAGCCAAAAGTATAAAAAAAGCGAGCTTAGTTAGGCTCACTTCAGGTCGATCTTATCTTTTTTCTATTGCTATAATAAAAGGTGGATCATTTTTTTGGTTTGTAAATTGGTATTCTAACACGTGATAGTCCTCTTGAGGCAAGTTACGAACAAAGGGGAGTAGTTGATCTTTTTCTACTTTCCCTTCATGGTGACCATGATAAACGACTAAAACGAGAATACCTTCTTTTTTTAACTCGTTTAAAATTTTGCCGATCGCTTCAATTGTTGTATCAGGGGTTGTCGTAACAGTCTTATCACTACCAGGCAAGTATCCTAAGTTAAAAATGGCCCCGTTAATCCCGTTTTGATGTTCTTGTTTTAAATACAAGTCAATGTTCTCATGACCATCATGGATGACTTGAACTTGAGTTTTTACATCTTGCTCTTGAATTCGTTGGTTTGTTTTTTCAATCGCTTGCTCTTGAACATCGAAACTGTATACAGTACCGTGTTCTTTAACCAGTTTTGCGAGAAAAACGGTGTCGTGGCCATTCCCAGCAGTGGCGTCGATTGCAACACCATTAACAGGAACGGATTTTTCTAATAATGTTCGGGCAAAAGGAAGGATTCCGTCAAGCTTCATTTTGATGGAACCTCCTTTTGTGCGTTGTAATATTTTCCTTGCCAGCTGTTACGGCGTTTTAATTCATGGTCAATCGAGTTTAATACGTCCCATTTATTCAAACTCCACATTGGGCCGATCATTAAATCTGCTGGACCATCTCCAGTTAATCGATGGACAATCATTGATGAGGGGATCACTTCAAGTTGGTCACAGACGAGCTTGACGTATTCGTCTAAACTCATAAATTCGAGCATCCCTTTTTCATATTGTTTTACCATCGGTGTCTTTTTTAATAAATGCAGTAAGTGAATCTTGATTCCTTGAACGTCAAGCTTTGCAACTTCTCGAGCAGTTTCCATCATCATATTGTAATCTTCAAGTGGAAGACCATTAATGATATGAGAGCATACACGAATGTTATGTTTTCTTAATTTGTTTACTCCATCAACATAACATTGGTAATCATGTGCTCGATTAATTAAGTCACCTGTTCGGTCGTGGACGGTTTGTAATCCTAATTCTACCCAAAGGTACGTTCGTTCGTTTAATTCAGCTAAGTATTCAACGACGTCATCAGGAAGGCAATCAGGGCGAGTCGCGATGGAAAGGCCGACGACGTCCTCTTGTTCTAAAATCACTTCAAACATTTCACGCAGTTCTTCAACAGGCGCGTACGTATTTGTATACGCTTGAAAGTAACCGATATACTTTCCTTTTTTCCATTTATTATGGAGCTTTTCTTTAATTGTTGTAAATTGAGTGACAAGATCATCTTTGCGGTTACCAGCGAAGTCTCCTGAGCCACGCTCACTACAAAATGTACAGCCACCACTTGCGACGTTTCCATCGCGATTTGGACAATCAAAACCAGCATCTAATGGGACTTTAAAGATTTTTTCACCAAACGTTCTTTTTAAATGAGAATTCCATGTGTGGTATCTTTTTTCCCCGAAAGATAGGGGGGGATGTTGTTCATTCATTAGGTGTTAAACTTCCTTTCAACTTTCTATTTGCTTTAATGTATTGATCACTTTTTCAATGTCGTCTTTTGATATATCGCGGTGTGTGACAAATCGGATTGTTGTTGATGTAAAGGCATTTGCATGAATATCATGTTCTTTTAAAAGCTCTAGCCACTCATCGGCATTTTTATTCGTTGGTGTAGTATCAACATAAAGAATGTTAGTTTCTACATCATTTATAAGGGCTAGTTTGGTATGGTCTTCAAAAGCCTTTGCGAGCATTTTTGCATGTTCATGATCTTCTGCTAAGCGATAAATGCTTGTTTTCAATGAATGAAGAGCAGGAGCTGCGATCACGCCAACCTGTCTTAATCCTCCGCCCAACATTTTACGTTTTTTCCTTGCTGTATCAATAAACGATTTGTCTCCAACTAACATTGAGCCTATCGGAGCGCCGAGGCCTTTTGATAAACAAAATTGTACAGAATCTGCACATGCTGAAAGTTCTTTTACTGAAACATTGTTTGCCACAGCTGCATTAAATAAACGAGCGCCGTCAACGTGGACTGGGATGTTATGCTTTTCTGCAATTTGTTGAACTTGCATCATATACGAAAGTGGAAGAACAGAACCACCGCTACGGTTGTGAGTATTTTCTAACCAAATAAGACCTGTTTCTGGAAAATGAACGTCTTCAGGACGGATTGCTGCTTCTAATTGTTCTAGGTCGATTTGTCCTCTATCATGTGGCAAGGTTCTAGATTGTACCCCGGCAAAAGCAGCAGCTGCTGCTCCTTCATATAAAAACACGTGAGATTCATCATCCATAATCACTTCTTGACCAGGTCTCGTATGAGCGAGGATGGCTGCCTGATTCCCTTGTGTTCCGCTCGTTACGAATAACCCAGCTTCTTTTCCAAGCATTTCAGCTGCATATGCTTCTAATTCATTTACAGTCGGATCTTCGCCATATACATCATCCCCAACATCAGCGTTAGCCATTAACTGTCTCATCTCATCTGTTGGTTTTGTAACCGTATCACTTCTTAAATCGATCATCGAGTCATCACTCTTTCCTAAATAGTCGTTAATATTAAGTGTAGCACTCACTACATAGCGTGAAAAGACTAAACAAACTGAAAGAATTGTGAACCCTAAATATTACCATCCTTTAATGTTATTAATAATTACTCACGATTCTCTAAGTTATTTAGTTCAAGAATGTTTTGTAGAAATCGATCCATAAACCACGGGGGATTTACATGTAGATGTCGCCTGTTAATACCTGGAACTTTTTAAGAGCTCAGTATGGATTTCTGTTAAACTTAGAGATGACAATTAATGTAATGGATAGGGAGGAGAAGCTGGATGTTATATACATTTAAAGCGATTGATCATGTCCAATTAGCAGCACCAAAAGGTTCTGAGCATCAGGCGCGTGAATTTTTTACCAATGTACTTGGATTTGAAGAAATCGAAAAACCAGAACCATTAAAAAAACGTGGGGGTGTCTGGTTTAAGTCTGGAAACATTCAAATTCACATTGGAATTGAGGACCCGTTTTCACCTGCCAAAAAAGCCCACCCAGCCTTTGAAATCGAAAAAATTGAAGAGTTAAAAGTATATTTGAAAAAATGCAATGTGATGTTTAAAGAGGATGGCAACCTACCAGGGGCAAATCGTATTTACGTTGATGATCCATTTGGTAATAGGCTTGAAATACTAGAGTGGATATAAAAATGAAGATTCCATTTAATCCCATTCGCTAGGCATCTGGGATTAAATGGAATCTAATGGTGAGGGATAGTCGGTGTCAAGATTTATGAGATCTTTTTATTCTTTTTTTGTGCTCGTGAGCGCAACTTGATCGTAATATAACCAAAGAAGATGCCTGTAACAGTCAAGATAACTGAAAGTATCCCGACGATTCCACCTAATTTTTCTACTTCAACGATTGATGAAGGAGCAAAAGCTGTTAAAAAAACTAAGATAATAATCAATGGTGTATAAAATTTATTCCCTTTGTTCTTTAATTCATCTTCTAGCACTAAGATCATGATTAAATGAATACTTAGTAACGTTCCATAAATCGCTAAAATCCAAATAGTAAGAAATAATGGATCTAAGCGTTCTATGAAACCGCCGGGGATTTCTATTTCTTTTACAATCTCCATCGTAGGAAACGTTAAGTAATTATTTACTTCTAAACCTAGTACACCGTAACAAATGGTCACGATTGCAGTGAATAAAAATATCGGCATAAGTGACAAGCCATTAATAACTAATGGCTTCAGTTCATTTTGTTTCATATAGGCCATAAAGATAAATAAAATAGGGACGCCACCAATAAATGGTACCGTTGTTGCAGGAATGCCTTGTAACACAGGAAGGACGCCTTCACCTAAGATAGGGAGTAGATGTCTATAATCAACCTCCGTAATATTTGCAACGAGGACAAACAATAATACAGCCGTGATAATAGGAAAGAACATTAAATGTAAATGGACCACTCCTTGAACACGCTTTGATACACCGTAAGAGGTGATTAGTAACATGGAAGCTACCACCACTTCTAGAGGTGTTTTATCTAATAAGTAAAATTGAATGGTTTCACTAAAGAGTCGAATGACAACGGCCATTATTAATACAGAATATATCATGATGAATGTACTAAATAGTTTTGACCCCCATTTTCCCCAACTTCCATTACGAAAAAATTGTATAAGCGTTTGACCTGGAAAATGTTTTTGTATATTTGAATAAATATAAATGAGTAGCATCATAATGGCTCCTGATATAATGATCGAAAGCCAACCATCTGGAGTTCCTATTTGTTCGATGAGATGTCTAGGAATAATAAGGAGAGAGATACCTAAGATTGTAGAAATCAGCACGATACCTAGTTCGACTGCTGAAATAGAGTACTCACTTTGCTTCATAAGATCCCCTTTTGAACGTTTTCCCTAAGCTTTTGTATTTTAATGTGTTTTTATCCAAAAATGATGTAGAAAACTTTTATCCATCAACTACTTTAGGGAAAAAATAGATTGCGAAAACGACACTCATCCTCTAAAATTACTTAGAGAGACGAAATAGAATGGATAGGGAGGATTCTGCTCATGCCTAGAGCTATATGGATTCTCGTTATTGGCATGGCCATTAATGTCACAGGGGCCTCTTTTTTATGGCCTTTAAACACGATTTATATGAGCCAGGAGCTCGGACAAACGTTGACTGTGGCAGGAACGGTTCTTATGTTTAATGCGGGAGCAGGGGTAATTGGAAATTTAATAGGCGGTCAGCTTTTTGATCGTATAGGCGGTTATAAGACAATTATGAGCGGTCTGACGATTACCTTGAGCAGTGCTTTTATGCTAGCATGGCTGCATAGCTCGATCATAGCTTATGTGATTCTCCTAGTTTGCCTTGGATTCGGTGCAGGAATGATGATTCCTTGTATGTACGCGATGGCAGGGTCGCTATGGCCGGAAGGTGGCAGAAGGCCATTTAATGCGATGTATGTGGCACAAAACGTTGGTGTTGCAACAGGAGCAGCTCTTGGGGGGCTATTAGCAAGTTATCGCTTTGATTTTGTGTTTTTTGGCAATGGAATTATGTATTTGTCGTTTTTTATTCTAGCTTTTATCTTTTTTAGAAACTTACAAGTGAATCAAGACGTGTCTGCGCAAACTTCAAACGTATTTGAGCAGTCACAAGTTGTTGAAAATAAAAAGAGGTTTCATGCTTTAATTATTCTATGTATTGGCTTTTTAATTTGTTGGATTGCTTACGTACAATGGCAAACGACAATTAGTGTTCATACACAAAATTTAGGCATTCCATTAAATCAATATAGCATTCTATGGACCATTAATGGGGCAATGATTGTGTTTTGTCAGCCGTTCATTAAATTTTTCATCGTGCGCTGGGTCCATTCATTAAAAGCACAAATTTATGTCGGCGTATCGATTTTTATGGTCGCTTATCTCGTCCTATCACAAGCTGAAGTGTTTACGGCATTTGTCGTTGCAATGGTGATTTTAACAATTGGTGAGATGTTCGTATGGCCGGCTGTGCCGACGATTGCCCATAAGCTTGCACCAGAAGGGAAAGCTGGTTTCTATCAAGGAATTGTAAATAGTGTTGGTACTGGAGGGAGGCTGTTAGGGCCATTCATTGGTGGTGTTTTAGCAGACGTGTTTGGGATGACTGTACTGTTTTATGTTTTAGTTGTTTTATTTATTATTCCGTTTATTTCAACGACATTATTTGATCGGAATATTAAAGAAACATTTGAGAGACCAGAAGCACAAGCATCATAAATCGTGTTTATTTGACAAGAGATTTGGCAAAGATATGAAAAAGCCTTGACATCAGGCATTTACGTGCATAGAATACAAAGTAATTAGTAAATTTGAAATAAAGATGATGATAAGGAGTAGTAATGAATTGTCGAGCCTCAGAGAGTTAACGGCTGGTGGAAGTTAACCTCGATACTCATGAACTCGCCTTTGAATTGCAAAAGGGAACAGTGTTCAAAATGTGAGAAAAATTTCGAATGATACTTAACGTACCTTTTGACGTTTCACCGACGTTACAGGTTTAATGAGTGAACACGAATTTTGTGTTAATTCGGGTGGTACCGCGGGAAGGATAATCAACCTCTCGTCCCTTGTCAATGCTTGGGATGGGAGGTTTTTTTATTTTTTTAACACTTATCATCAACATTGACAAAGTATTGATTGGTTAAGACAGCTTTTAATATGAAAAGAGAAATGAACATTCAAGGAGGTTTTACAAAATGGCCTTTGACCATCAAGCCATAGAAAATAAGTGGCAAAAACATTGGGAAGAAAATAAAACGTTTAAAACAGAAGAAGATGCAACGAAAGAGAAGTTTTATGCATTGGATATGTTTCCATACCCTTCAGGAGCGGGCCTTCACGTAGGTCATCCAGAAGGATATACCGCAACAGACATTTTGTCTCGTATGAAACGAATGCAAGGGTATAACGTTTTGCATCCGATGGGGTGGGATGCGTTCGGCCTTCCAGCTGAGCAATATGCATTAGATACAGGAAACCATCCACGTGAATTTACACTACAAAATGTCGACACGTTCAGAAGACAAATTAAAGCACTCGGTTTTTCTTACGATTGGGACCGCGAAGTAAATACGACAGATGAAAACTATTACAAATGGACGCAATGGATTTTCTTAAAGCTTTATGAAAAAGGTCTTGCGTATGTTGATGAAGTTGCCGTGAATTGGTGCCCTGCACTTGGTACAGTACTTGCCAACGAAGAAGTTATCGATGGAAAGAGCGAACGTGGCGGACACCCAGTAGAACGTCGTCCGATGAAGCAGTGGATGTTAAAAATTACAGCATATGCTGATCGGCTATTAGAGGACCTTGATGACCTTGACTGGCCAGAAAGCTTAAAGGATATGCAACGTAATTGGATTGGCCGCTCTGAAGGGGCAGATGTTCACTTTGATATCGATGGAACAGACGACACGATCACGGTATTTACAACTCGTCCAGACACCCTATATGGATCGACATATCTTGTTCTATCCCCAGAGCATATACTCGTTGAGAAAATTACGACGTCTGAGCAAGAGCAAGATGTATCCGATTATAAACAAAAAGTTGCAACGAAAAGTGATCTAGAGAGAACAGAGCTTGCGAAAGAAAAAACAGGTGTATTTACTGGAGCATTTGCACTTCATCCAGTCACGGGTGAAAAGCTGCCAATTTGGATTGCAGACTATGTACTTGTCAACTACGGAACTGGAGCGATTATGGCTGTTCCAGGTCATGACGAACGCGACTATGAATTTGCACAAACATTTAACCTACCTATTAAAGAAGTCGTTTCAGGTGGAGATTTATCAAAAGAAGCCTACACTGGTGATGGTCCACACGTAAACTCGGATTTCCTTAATGGTCTGGAAAATGAAGAAGCAATTAAGAAAATGATTCAATGGTTAGAAGAGAATAAAAAAGGGACGCAAAAGGTCACGTACCGCCTTCGTGATTGGTTATTTAGCCGTCAACGTTATTGGGGGGAGCCAATTCCAATCATTCACTTTGAAGATGGGACGATGAAACCTGTTCCAGAAGAAGAACTGCCGCTTACCCTTCCAGAAATGGATGACTTTAAGCCAGCAGGAACAGGGGAATCCCCATTAGCGAATAACGAAGAGTGGCTTTATGTAAAGGATAAAGAAACAGGAGAAATTGGCCGTCGTGAAACGAATACGATGCCACAGTGGGCAGGAAGTTGCTGGTATTATCTTCGTTACATTGATCCAAATAACGATGAACAATTAGCAGATCCTGAAAAACTAAAGAAGTGGCTACCAGTCGACATTTATATTGGTGGAGCAGAACATGCTGTACTCCACTTGTTATATGCGAGGTTCTGGCATAAGTTCTTATATGATATTGGGGTTGTTCCAACGAAAGAGCCATTCCAGAAGCTGTTTAACCAAGGGATGATTCTTGGGGAAAACAACGAGAAAATGAGTAAGTCAAAAGGGAATGTTGTAAATCCTGATGACATTATTGAGTCACATGGTGCTGATACGCTTCGCCTTTACGAAATGTTTATGGGTCCACTGGATGCATCGATTGCATGGAGTACAACAGGATTAGATGGAGCACGTCGTTTCTTAGATCGTGTTTGGAGATTAATTGTCACTGATGGTGATGAGTTGAATTCTGTGATTGTCGACGATGAAGTAAGCGAATCAATGACGAGAACGTACCATCAAACAGTAAAGAAAGTGACGGAAGACTTTGAAGAGCTTCGCTTTAACACAGGCATCTCACAAATGATGGTATTTGTTAACGAAGCCTATAAAGAAGAAAAACTTTCTAAATCACAACTAGAAGGGTTCGTGAAGCTTCTTTCACCAGTCGCTCCTCATATTGCTGAAGAGCTATGGACCCGTCTCGGACATACGGAGTCAATCACTTATCAATCTTGGCCAGTGTACGACGAAACCTTACTTGTCGAAAACGAAGTAGAAATTGTTGTCCAAGTTAATGGGAAAGTCCGTTCAAAGCTTGTTATCGCCAAAGATGCAACAAAAGAAGAAATGGAGCAAAAAGCAGTTGCTCTTGAGAAAGTCCAAGAAGAAATCAGTGGCAAAACTGTTCGAAAAGTTATTGCTGTTCCAGGAAAACTTGTAAATATTGTTGCAAATTAAATAAATGATTCATGAATGCCCTTCAATTTGGAGGGCATTTTTCTTTTTGCATGAGGACAGTTAGTAGTCTTGGTCCGAGTTAGGGGACTTTAAGAACATCTAATAAAAGTATAGTTACATGGAATAATAACGACTGTTTTAACAAAGCTAATATAGAAATATTACATACAGTAAGGAGGGCTTGATATGTTGAAAAGAACCTTCAAATTTCTATTTCTACTATATTTAATTTTTGCAATAGCAGCATGTGTCCCAGAAGACCCTAATCAACAAACGGAAGAAAAGGGTGATGATCCAATTGAAGAAGAGCAAGATGACGAAGATGACGATGACGAAGATGAAGATGACGATGACGATGATGACGAAGATGATGACTAATAAGCCGAACTAAAAAATGTTATCGGCATGAGTGGTGACGGGTATGTGAATAGGATAAATGAAGGTCGATCATCTATTTAGTATGGAAAATAAGTTAAATAATCGTTGAATTTTTGAAGGGTAACTAGAACTGAATGTTTTAGTTATCCTTTTTTAGACTTTAAGAATGTCTAAAATTTTAATGTGTAAAGTAAGGCTTACCGGCTTAAGACCCGACGTCCTGTAGGAACGCCGGTGCTAGCACATCTTGTGGGTCGCAACTACGCCTCTGTCTTCGCCATAGAGGTTAGCCAATAGGCGAGTTTTCTTTACACTTTAAGAATTTTTAACTTTGCTAAAGGATTAAAGTATAACGGCAACTAAGGCTTTCGCCATTAGGACTTGGCGATAAGCCAAGTTTTCTTTAGGATAAAAAAATTTTGCATTTCATTATTACTAATTCTTTTAACAATTTTTTGAGTCATTCTAAGAATAATATTTTATTTTATAACAAAGCTAATATAGAAAATATTACATAATTGAAGGAGGTTCTATAATGTTAATAAAGAGTTTACGGATCCTTATGCTAATTTGTTTAATTTTTGCAATTGCAGCGTGTGCGCCAGAAGAAGATCAAAATCAAACAGAAGATGTGACAGGAGACAATGGTATAGAAGAAGAGCAAGCTGAAGAAGGCGAAGGGGAAGAAGCCGGAGCTCCACAACCTAAAAATGTCATTGTCATGATTGGTGACGGAATGGGGATGGGCCAAATGGAGGTTGCCCGTCTCTTCGAGCATGGAAAAGAAGGCGAATTGTTTATGGAAACACTACCTAACGTCGCACTTTCAAGAACATATTCTGCAGACAACATTGTTACTGACTCAGCAGCAGCAGGGACAGCTTTAGCAAACGGTGATAAAACAAATAACGGGATGCTTGGGGTAGGACCAGATGGCGATGAGTTAACGAGTGTCATCGATATTTTTAAAGAACAAGGCAAAACAGTTGGGATTGTCTCTACGAACACGGTAACAGATGCAACACCTGCAGGGTTTGTTGCAAAAGTTGAGCACCGTTCAGGGCAAGATGAAATTGCACGGCATATCTTTGATGGTCAGTATGATATTGCATTAGGTGGTGGAGAAAACTTCTTTTTACCTGATGCTCAAGATGGGAATGACTTACTTCAAGACTTTGAAGACGAAGGCTATGACATTGTTCGGAATCAAGAAGAGTTAGATGATTATGAGCCTGCCGCTGACTCGAAACTCTTAGGTTTATTCAACCCATCTTTTATGAATTACGTAAGTGACCGAGAAGTAAGAGATAGTGAAGAGCCGACATTAATTGAAATGTCTGAAAAAGCAATAGAAATTGCATCACAAAATGAAGATGGCTTTTTCCTAATGCTAGAAGGAGCTAGAATTGACCACGCTTCTCACGCAGCAGATTTTGTTGGGATTTGGAAAGAGACAGTAGAATTTGATAATGCGGTCGAGACTGTTGTAGATTGGGCCGAAGAGGATGGTGAAACGTTAGTTGTTGTTTTATCTGACCATGAAACGATGGGGATCGCAGCTTCTGAGGTAATGGATATTGAAGCACTAAAAGAAGTTGGCGTCTCGCCGGAGTATATTTCACAACAATTAGAGATCGATGAAGATACAGGAAACTTTACTGCTGCAAGCATTCGTGAAGTACTTCAAGAGTATGCAAATATTGAAGTAACAGAGGAAGAAATTAGTGAGTTCCAAGAAAATGTATGGGATAACGACGATCCTGAAGGACGCCTGATTTTAGCACACGAAATTGGTTGGGAAGTAGGAAGTATTATTGCGAACCATTACCGAGCTGGTGTGATGGATCGCCAAGTGAGAGAAGAAAGTGCAACTGGCGGTCATACTGGAAATATGGTTCCGGTGTTCGCAACGGGTGTAGGCGCTGAAAAATTTAATGGTGTACTTGATAATACTGAAATCCCAAGAATGGTTGCTGAAATAAGTGGTTTTGAATTTGAACTTCAAGAAGCTGAATAACAACTAATTTTTATATTAAAAAGGAGGATAACTAGTAGTTTTTGACTAGTTATCCTTCTCTTTTTCACTATTTACATGAATCAATTTCATAAGTTCGTTTCTTTCGCAATGAAACGAAATATCATAATTTGTAAATTTATTGTCGATAGATTAGTGCCTCTTCCTCTTCAAGCACTTCTTGGAAGATGATGCGTCGAGGCAGCTCGAAGAATATTCGGAGAAGCGAATGCTCGGTGCTCCTGCGCCGCTATGCTTGCTCGTCGTAGCTCGGAGCTTATTCGTGGAGGTATTGCTCGTTGCTCCTGCGGTTACTCGTCGCAGGTCGTAGTTGATTCAAGATGTATTAGCTTGTGCAACTACGCCTTTGTCTTCGCCTTAAAGGCTCTGTTAATCTTCATTGTTGATTTTTGAAAATCACGAGACGCCTGTGGGAAAAGCAAGTGCTGAAGATCCATCGGGATGTTTTCCCCGATTAGCTGAAGCCTTGCCCACGGCAAGCGAGTGTATTTTTGTAAAATCAACACTAGCCTTTAACAAAGCCTATTAAAAAGATAATATAGAAAATACCTCAAGAATATAAGGAGGATATAAAATCTTGAAACGAATTTTAAGTTTTCTATTTCTAACTTATTTAATCTTTGCAATTACAGCTTGTGTTCCAGAAGACCCTAATCAAAAAACTGACGAAAAAGGGGATGATCCAATTGAAGAAGAACAAGAAGACGATGAAGAATATGACGAAGAAGAAGACGACGATGAATGAACCGAATCTTAAAATGATATCACTATGATTTGGTGACGGTATGGGATTTAATAACAGTGGAGAGCTCAGCGTGTTGACTGAATATTGCAGGATAACTAGAACTTTATGTTTTAGTTATCCTATTTTCTAATTATATGCGTTATTGTTACGATTAATTTTTTGTGGTTTTTAAGGTCTCCTTCTGGGAACTTTAAAGTTATAGGAAAACGAAAAAAGGTGTCAGAAGAGGTGCATTTCTTGTTACTAGCTAATATTAATCGAAGTGGACAATTGTTACGTTATTTACTATCAGGGAGTTTTTTATTTACTACTGTTTTTATGACATATTGGTTGAACCAAGTCGATGTTGAATCTTATACATATATCTTGTTGTTTGTGTCGATATTCTTTTGTCTTCTATCGTTTTTTGCAGCAAGGGAGAAAACATGAGTGATTTTTGCTGTGCGTGGTACGCATAATATAGGTGATGGAATTGAAAGGATAAACAGTGTTGAAAAAGTTCAGAAACTTCGAGAAAAAGCTAAGGGTATTTTAATAAAATCTTTATTGTTGACTATGATTATTTTTGCAATCACTATATTGTTTTTTATTTAAAAATTCGTGTTTAGGGATGTTCTCTATCTTTTCTAAAACAAGGGTAATCCCATATCAAATAAAATAGCGAGCTAAGGCGGTTAATCACCTAGCTCGCATATGAAGTCTTTTAATTTTCCAATCGTTTGATAGTCTCGACAATTATGATTCCCATTGATTCATTGCAGCGGATCGTCCAGCGGTATATCCGGTTGAAAAGGCAACGGTGATGTTGTATCCACCTGTATAGCCGTGAAGATCAAGAACTTCACCACAGAAAAATAGACCTTTCATAAATTTTGATTCCATTTCTTTTGGTTTCACTTCTTTTACTGATACACCTCCGCCAGTTACGAACGCTTTTTCAATCGATAATGTCCCCGTTGCATGGAGCGGGAAGTGTTTTAAATGGTACGATAATTTTCGCATCTTTTCTTTGGAAATCTCCGCTTTTACTGTTAGTGGATTAATCTCTGATAGATGAAGCATGACTGGGATCAAACGCTCTGGGATGAATCCGTTTAGCGCATTTTTTATTGCCTTTTTGGGCTGTTGATTTAACGTTTTTTCAATGTCTTGTATTATTTGATCTTCATGTTTTTCAGGGAACAGATCTATCTCCATTGGTACACGATTGACTTTATGTTTTTGTTTTACTTTTACAACATATTGACTACACCGAAGCGCAATGGGCCCAGAGACTCCAAAATGAGTAAAAACCATATCACCTTCATGCGTTTTGATCGGTTTGTTTTTCTTCGGATCAATAACTGTTAATGTGACATCACGCAGTGAAAGTCCTTGAAGAGACTTATCTTTAATGAATGAGTCGTTTGCCGTAATTGGAACTTCTGTTGGGTATAGGTCTGTAATCTTATGACCAGCTTTTTTCGCCCATGGGTAGCCGTCTCCAGTTGAGCCAGTGTGTGGAACTGATTTTCCTCCGACAGCAACGATGACATTAGGAGCCTCAATTTTTTCTCCAGACATCAATTGTACACCTTGAACAACTTTGTTTTCCTGGTCTAATAACAGGTCTTTCACTTCTGTTTTGGTCTTTAATTCAACATTAAGAGTTCTTACCCGTTCGAGTAATGTGCGAACGACCGTAATCGCTTTGTCGTTTACAGGAAACATTCGGCCACGGTCCTCCTGCTTTAACTCGATTCCTAAGTTCTCGAAAAACGAGATAATATCTTCATTGTTAAAAACCGAAAACGGACTATACATGAATCGGCCATTTCCTGGAATGTTGTTTATGATCTCTTCAACATCGGCTCGATTGGTGACATTACATCTTCCCCCACCAGAGATCGCAAGTTTTCTCCCTAATTTATTTCCCTTATCAATAAGAAGAACCTTTGCTCCGTGTTCTCCTGCTGCTACAGAGGCCATTAGTCCTGCAGGGCCTCCTCCTATAACAATTACGTCATACATGTGAACAAAACTCCATCCGTTAATAATATTCCTTTTGATTTTACTCTTTTCAAGCATGCTACTTCAACTTTTTCCTTGGATTAGCTGAAAATGACTCGTTTGAATTATCTGAAATATTACAGTATAGTGTCAAATATGGTCATTTAAACCTAAATATAAGGATGAGGGCTAATCAGTATTAAAATTATCAATATTTTTTCCGAAAACTCTATTTTATTCCTTTTCTCAATGTGATACACTTCATGTGTAAAACAAAATAAGGATTTTTATGGAAGGAGGAGAGGCACATGTTTCAAACATTAAAAGAGAAGTTTGAAGCAAAACGTGCTGTGTGGGCAGAGGAAACACAGCAACGCATCGCTCAATATGCGGAGCAAGAACAATTATCCTCATTAAAAAGTATGAACAAGGAAGAACAAGAACAAAATTTTTTGAATGTAGAGGTAGAGAAGTACTTGAAAACAGTACACCCTGCTTTCCTATTGAAACCAGAAGTGACAAAAGCAATCTTTAACATGTTGCACGCTCGCTCCGAAGGTACAGTCAGCATAAATATTAATATGACAAAAGAAATGCGTAAGGCATACTCTTTTTACCATAATGAACTAAAAGTATTTTTACGTCTTCTAGAACGAAAAGGTTTTTGCCTTGAGGGAAATGAAGAGAAGTTTTTAACAACAATTATCACAAAACTACGTGAAAAGAATTATCACGAGTGTCTAGAACAATACGGCGATTTTTTACCGGAAAATGCCACAATTGTTGAAGCGTTTGAATGTTATTTAGAAACAGTGGAAAAAGAACGTAAATATGACTGTGGAAAACTTGATTTTTTCACTTCGTATTTAAACCAAAAAGGGATCGCTGGTATAACTTGGTCACCGGCAAAACTGAAACGTAAATTAAAGCAGTTTGAACGAATGAATAAAGATGAGTTTAAAATGAAACAACTTGAAAAGCGCCTTGAGAAGATTAGCTAAGTATGAAAACTAAATGACGCTAAAAAAGCTTTAGAGAGAAGAGTCTCTAAAGCTTTTTAATTTTGTAATCAATCAATTATTTATGTCATTTTTTTAATTGAAGTGTTACTTTTAGTGTTGTTGTTCGTCTAATAGCAAGAAGGGGGCACAGAGATGGAGGAATTCGAAAGAGCTTATTTCTTACATAGTGATGAAATTTATTCATATATTCGTTTGCTCGTCAAAGATGAAAAACTAGCAGAAGACTTGACTCAAGAGACTTTCGTAAAAGCTTATGAAGGTTTTCATCAGTTTCGACATGAGGCAAAACCAACAACATGGTTGATTCGTATTGCTAGAAACGTAACGATCGATTACTTGCGCAAGAAAAAACCACTTTTGTACTTCTCCCTTGAAGTCGGGTTGCATTTTCAGAGTCAGAGTAACGTAGAATCTTCCGTTGTTAATGATGAGCAAGTGCAAGAATTATACGAAAAAATCTCAAGGTTGAAACGTTCGTACCGTGAAGTGATTATGTTAAGAAAGATTCATGAACTTTCAATTCATGAAACAGCAAATATATTGAACTGGTCAGAATCGAAGGTGAAAATGACACTTCATCGAGCTTTGAAAAAACTGCAGGAACAGTACGGTGAAGAGGAGGTTTTTCAAGATGAAAGAAAATCCTAATTGGCCAAAGTTACGTCACCTAAATCGTTCAGAAGGAGCAAAAAAAGCGACATTTTTACATATACAGTCACGAATTCATAAGCAAAAAAAGCATTCAAGTAAATTTAATTGGCAACCGATATTAACATTCGCTGTACTTAGTATCCTGTCATTTCTTGTAGTTACGGAGCTTGTTCAAAATGGTCAGGGCCCTTATAAAGCAACTTTTATAGAAGCGAACTCTCACATTGATCATATAGCTATGGAAAGAGGTACGAATGAACGGCATTACTTATTGGATCGTTATACAGATGGAACTTTACAAATACACAATGAAAAACAAGTTGATGAATTTATGGAATTGGTAGTGGGAGAGAAAATAATAACTGATCATGTTCTTAATAGTGAACTTCAGGTCCTTATTGCGTATGAAGATGGTGATAAAGATCTAGTTTTATTCGAATTTCACGAAGGTGTAACATATGCATCGATCGCAGGGGAGTCTAAAACTTATCAGTTACCGGCTAATATAGGAGACCGATTACTTTCTTGGAATACTTTTTGGCCGAATGTAACCATTCGTGAGGGAGAATTAAGAAGACCCACATCTGATGATGAAAGTAGATGGGTAGAAAGTGAGGAGATCGAACCGATTGCGATCACAGATCGAGAGAGGCTTCTACGCCTGCAAGAACAATTTGAAAATGAATTGCCAGAACGGGTAGAAGAAAGAATGTCTCGAAATCGTTTCAGTTTGGGACTAAGGTTTGAAGATCGTGAAGGATACGTTTCTTATGAAGTTGATATTAGAGAAAGTGATGTACTCATTTCGACTAATCCTAATCGTCATGACATCTTCCGATATGGTTCGGAAATGAAAGATTTGATGCAAGAATTATATGAGAAAAGCACCCAATAAGTTTAGGGTGCTTTTCTTATCAATAAAACCTCTCAGGTGAAAAAGCTTCGATCGACACGTCGCTGTTTTTGTTATCTAATAAGTCAGCAACAACTTCACCTGTCACTGGACTTAGTAAAATTCCGTTTCTGTAGTGCCCCGTTGCGAATATTATATGAGGAGCATGAGATAGTTTGCCGATTAATGGAAAACCATCGAGCGTTGCAGGTCGCAATCCTGCCCATTTATGAAAAGGATTTTCGTTTTCTAAGAAAGGAAGGATTTTCTTATTCCATTTCGTTAGTCTAGCAATACCTTTTTCAGTTACAGACGTATCAAAACCTGAAATATCTTCGCTCGCGCCATTCACAAGCGTACCATTTCCTTTTGGAACAAGATAACCTTGGCTAGAAAAAATAATATGATTTACTTTTCCTTGTGGTACTTCATACGCACAAATTTGCCCACGAATTGGCTGAACTGGAATGGGCACTTCAAACGTTTCCTCTAATTCCAAAGCCCAAGCTCCAGAACAAACGACGAGCCTATCACCATGAAAAATTTGTCCACCTTTTGCTCTTAGAGAAACTTCGTCTTGCCAGCTTTTTACGTCGACTTGTTCTAAATGATCGTAGATTTTAACGCCAATATTACGGCAAGCTTGTTCTAACGCTTTTACATAATCAGGAGCATAAACGTGACTTTCTTCAGGATAATACATTGCAGCAATAATATCTTTTGAAAGTTCTGGTTCACGCGTAAAAAGTTCATCACCTTGTAAAATGTAGGCTTCAGCTCCAAAATCCCCTTGCCATTGTTGTCTCGACTGAAGCGATAGTAAGTCTGCTTCATGATAAACACAATGTAAGCTTCCTGAGTTCGTATATTCAAAATCAATGTTTGATTCTTTTCTAACGGCTTCTTGCCATGAAGGGAATAGCTTCAAGCTTTTTAAGCAGAGTCTGAAAAAGTCGTCTGGATCTTCTTCGATCTCAGAGTAAGGAGCAAGCATACCAGCTGCAGCACCGGATGCTTGTCCTCCACAAGCGACTTTTTCAAGAACAGTTACGTCATACCCGCGCTTTTGACTCTCGTAGGCAACGGATAAGCCAATAATCCCTCCACCTAAAACAATGACTCGTTCTCCCATTTTTAGGTCACTTCTTTCTATCTGTTCAACTTTTTATTGTTAATTATTTTATGTTTGGAAGTAGACAAAAGCGAATGGTTCATTATCAATCTTTTTTTAGTGTAACTTTTATTTTAAAATTTGATCTTTATATTCACTACTTGCTGTTGCATAACGTTTTTTCGGGATGCGACCAGCTAGATAAGACATGCGTCCAGCTTCAATCGCCATTTTCATTGCTTTTGCCATTTTTACTGGGTCTTTTGCTTTTGCAACAGGTGTGTTCATTAAAATGCCGTCTACACCTAACTCCATTGCCTGCACAACGTCTTGTGCTGAGCCAATCCCAGCATCAACAATGATAGGAACATTTGCTTCTTCAACAATTAAAGATAAGTTGTAAGGATTTAAGATTCCTAACCCTGTCCCAATCGGAGCAGCTCCGGGCATGACAGCGGCAGCGCCTGCTTCTTCTAGACGTTTACAAAGAACAGGATCATCAGACGTATAAGGAAGAACGGTGAAACCTTCGTTTGCTAATACTTCCGTAGCTTTTAACGTCTCCACAGGATCGGGTAACAACGTTTTTTCATTAACACTTACTTCAATTTTTATCCAGTCACTTAACCCAGATGCTCTTGCTAGTCTTGCAATTCGAATCGCTTCTTCTGCTGTATTTGCTCCTGATGTGTTCGGTAAATAGGTGAATGGTTGTCCATCCAGATGTTGTAAAATCGCATCTTCATCTGGTTCTTCAAGGTTAACTCTACGAATAGCAAACGTTAAAACTTCTGATCCTGAAGCTTTAATTGCTTCATTTTGTACAAAAGGATTTGGGTATCTACCAGTTCCAATGAAAAAGCGGGAATTTAATTCTTTACCGCCAATGATTAGTTTATCGTTATGATTCATGTTGATCATTCCTCCACATTTATTACAAGTTAACGAATCGGTCAACCTTTATTAAATATCATGTTCAATGGTATTCTATCATAGATTGATTTTGTTATTAAAACGAATTGAAAAGTAGAACTGTTTTGTCTTTTTATTGGCTTTGTTAAAGTTGGTTGCCTTTTCTTCTGATTGTTTTTGATTTTGTGCTCCTACGTCACTTTGTTTTACTCGTCGCAGTTCGAGGTGATTTCGGAGAAGCGAATGCCATGTGTTCCGCTTTCGGTGGACGCTTTCCGCGGGCACGGCTTCAGCTAACTTTGGGAAGAAAATAAATTTTCTTCCCAAAGTGGATCTTCACCTCGTGCTTTTCCCGCCGGAGTCGCCACCTTCGCTCTTAAAAAGATAACAACTGTACAATAACACTTTTTATCAACACTGAACTTGAACAACACCTTTTCATTAAAAGAACTTCGCGTTCATCATATGACTCAAATGTAAATTCATGTTAATGTAATCAGTAGTTAAAGGAGCTGAATGACGATGAAGAAAACAAGGATACTTATGGTTGGTGCTGGTAGAATGGCTGAAGCGATTCTTTCAGGCCTTGTTACCACTGACCACCCATCACTAGAAAAAATTACGATGACGAATAAGTCAGATAAAAGTAAATTAACTTACATAAAAGACAAATATAATGTTTCAATCTCTCAAAAATGGGAAGATGAAGTAAAAAATCATGATGTCATCTTACTAGCTTCACCTCCACATACACATGAAGACTTATTACATAAACTAAATGAACGTATGTCAAACCAGTTAGTTGTTACAGTTGCCGCTGGTATTGACCCAAGCTATATGGAAAAAAGACTTCCAAAAGGAGCGCCAGTTTGTTGGATTATGCCTAATACAGCTGCGCAAGTTGGAAAATCCATGTCTACGTATGTTTGTGGAAAGCATGTTCAAAGAGAACACCGTGAAGTGATCTCACTTATTTTATCTTCAATAGGTGAGGCTGGAGAACTTACTGAACAACAAGTTCATGATTTAACAGCGATTACTGGAAGTGCCCCAGCTTTTGTATATGCGTTTGTCGAAGCGCTAGAAGATGCAGCAGTAGAAAATGGCGTAACACGTGATCAAGCAAGACAACTTGTGAAAACAATGTTAAATGGATCCGTCGCGATGATCGAAGCAGGACATGAACCAAAAGATCTTTGTGAGCAAGTTGCGTCACCTGGCGGGTCTACAGCAGAAGGGTTAAAAGTACTAGAAAAAAAAGGGTTTCACGATCTAGTAAAAGAAGCCGTTCGTGCTACGAATGAACACGCGAGAAGCCAAGGCGAAAAATAAAGTGAAATGCCTATCATATTATAAAGTGAAAGGTGTGAACGACATGTCAATGGTTAAAAAGGTTTCATTGAATACAAATCACCGTGATGAAATGATTGATGTGACAAAAGCAGTGAGAGACTATGTCGACTCTACTGGTGTAGAAAGTGGTGTTGTTTATATTTACTGTGCACACACTACTGCAGGCATTACAATAAATGAAAATGCTGATCCAGACGTAAAGCACGATATGCTCATGCGGTTAGATGAAGTATATCCTTGGACACATGAAAAATACCGTCATGCGGAAGGAAATTCTGCGTCTCACTTAAAAGCAAGTACAGTAGGCCCCTCACAGATGGTGATCATTGAAGAGGGAAAATTAATTCTTGGAACGTGGCAAGGCATTTATTTTTGTGAATTTGACGGACCGAGATCAAGAAACTTTTACTTAAAAGTAATAGAAGGATAAAGATAAGTGGGGTGTCGCATTAAATTGGCGACACCCTTACTAATAACTTATTTTTCTTGTAAAGGCCATTCTTCGATTTTGTAAGCCATATCAAAGAACATATACTCTAACTGACAACTTGTCATAAAATGATCTTTCATACGTTCTTTTTCTTCGTTGGACGCATGTTCTGCTAATTGATCAAGTTTGTCTAGATATTTTTGCATGCGAGGTTCTGTTTGTACACCATAAAAAGAAATCCACTCATAAAAGGGGTGATTTTCATCTGGCTTATACTCTTCCATGATTCGCTCACCGATGTGTAAATAAATCCAAGGGCAAGGTAAGGTAACTGCAATAAGTTCACCAATCGTTCCTTCGTGAGCAACATTTAACATGAATTTTGAATAATGTTGAGCTGTAGGTGCTAACTTGTAACCTTGTAAATCTTCATAATCTACGCCAGCGACTTGGCAGAAATTATTATGCGGGTGAATTTCACTGTTCAAAATGAACCCGATACTCGTGTTGAACATTTCCATATCTTCACGATTTGAAGATTTGGCAATCCCCAACGCACGAGCTTGAATCATCGCGTTTAAATACTCGAAATCTTGTTTTACGTAATGAATCAATTGTTCTTTTCCGAGTTTTCCTTCTGCAACTCCTCTTACAAATGGGTGATTGTACGTTGCCTCAAAAATGTAATCTGCTTCCTTACGTAAATGCTGTGAAAATGACATACTCCATTCCTCCTTTAAATGTTTGAAGTCCATCATAGAGGGATAAAAGGCTGACGAGGCCCAATAAAAAAAGCCCCTCCGAAATGGAGCGACTCACAGCACGAAAATGATTACAAATGGTACGACCAGTAATCAATAACGTCACGATACACGTGACGATGCGTCGACTCCACTTCCCTACGTTGGTACTAACCAAATCAGGTTCAAAGGGACCAAGGAAAATCCTTATCTCAGCTCAAAAGCGCCCCTAGTGGACTTCTTATGAAATTAATTATTTCAAGTTTTACGATAGTTGAAAAAGTGAGAATTGTCAATAAATATTGAAACCCTTATTTCGACAATTTTATTTGCTTATAGGCTGATCATGCCATTTTTAAAAGAACTATGATAAAATGCAAACAGTGTGATGAAAGCATTCGTTCAAAGAGAGTAAGTCTTTTTGAACAGTTTTTTATAGAGAAAGGACCATTACGTATGTCTGATCAACAACTAATTAGAGGAACGATGATCTTAACGGCAAGTATCTTTATATCGAAAATGCTGGGATTAATCTATGTGTTCCCATTTAAAGCGATCGTCGGTGCTGAAGGTCTAGCACTATATCAATATGGTTATGCACCTTACACGTTAATATTAAGTTTAGCTACACTAGGGATTCCATTAGCGGTATCAAAATTTGTGTCAAAATATAATGCACTAGGTGACTATCGAACAGGTCAGCGATTGTTCCGCTCAGGACTTGTCGTTATGTCCATTACCGGTCTTATCGCATTTTTACTTTTATTTTTCCTAGCCAATCCGATTGCGCATCGCGTTGTGGACCCTGAACAACTAGAAGGGAATACGATTGGCGATGTCGTGTTTACAATACGGATGGTAAGTGTCGCCTTATTTGTTGTACCAATTATGTCGCTTATTCGTGGTTATTTCCAAGGTTTTGGTTCGATGGGACCAACTGCCGTATCGCAAGTGATTGAACAAATTATTCGGATTATTTTCATCTTGATCTTAACCTTTTTAATCATTGATGTTTGGGGCGGTGGACTTGGAACAGCTGTCGGTTTTGCAACATTTGGGGCGTTTGTTGGAGCACTTGGTGGACTGGCAGTATTAATTGTCTATTGGAAAAAACGCAATGCAGAACTAAACAAACAAGTAGAAGAAAGTACGGTAGACCATAACATTCCGCTACCAAAAATGTATAAAGAACTATTGAAGTATGCGTTGCCAATTTCTTTTGTTGGTCTATCCATTCCGTTATATCAAAATGTTGATTTATTAACGTTTAACAATGCATTAGATCAAACTGGAATGCCACAAAGAATTGCAGAAATGTACTTTGGGGTATTCGCTCAAGCAACTCACAAGCTCATTTTAATTCCTGTATCAATTGCAACAGCGATGTCTTTAACAATTCTGCCGACAATTACGAAGTCATTTACAAATAACGATACAGATTTATTGCAAAGGCAAATTACGCAAACGTATCAAATCATTTTGTTTTTAAGCGTTCCGGCTGCAGTTGGTTTAATGTTATTAAGTGATTCTGCCTATGGTGCACTCTTTGGCGTCGGGGAGGACTTCCATATCGGTTCAGAGATGCTCACGTATTATGCACCGGTTGCGATTTTGTTTTCAATATTTGCCGTAACATCAGCACTTCTTCAAGGGATAAACCGACAAAAATATGCAGTTATCGCTTTACTTGCTGGAATTTTGTTTAAGCTTGTAACGAATCACTTGTTTATTGTCACGATCGGACCAGGAGGGGCTGTACTAAGTACGGCGATAGGCTACGGTATTGCGATTGCGGTAAATGTTTGGGCGATTGGAAAGTTTGCTGACTATGATTATCAATATTTAATAAAGCGAATCTTATTAATCGTTCTGTTTACTGCCGTTATGGCTGGTGCTGTTGTTATTATTAGTTTAGGCTTGCAACAATGGTTCCCATTAGATAGCCGCGTGAATGCGTTTGTCGTACTCGGCTTCTCTGTTATAAGTGGAATGATCGTTTACATGTACATTAGTATTCGTTCAGGGTTGGCAGGCCAAATTTTAGGCCATCGTTTTAAAGTTTTACAAAAACAATAATAAAAGAAAAATCGCATGGACTTTTCATTTAGAAAATCCGTGCGATTTTTTCATCATATGAAATAACTGATAAAGGAACTTTTTTTCTGTATAGTTCGTAAAAATTATATAGGGGAAATATAGCAGGAATAGTTTCAATTCATTAATCGGTAGGGGGAATAAGGGTGGATGACCTTACACTTTTAGGGTTTATCGGTATTCTAATACTATATTTATTCATTTCCGTACTAACGGCCATAGATTGGACTAAGGGTGAACGGAGCCTAAAGAGGAGAATATATGACCTAGCGTTTATAGGTGTCGGCCTTTTATTTGTATTGATGATTGTTTTGAATGCACAAACGTTTCTTATATACCTCTTTGGTTTGTTTATGCTAATCTTTATTCTAAATTATCAATCCAATAAAGTTTCGTGAAAATATTGTTAAAGTTAAAACGTTAAAAAATAAGATGACTCATAAGTGTCTGTCACTTATGAGTCATTCTATTTCATCTTAAACTAACGCGTCCAAACGCTAGCTAGCTCTGCTGTTGCAACGGTAGGGTCTTCTGCTTTTGAAATTGCAGTAATGACTGAAAGTCCATCAGCTTTTCCGCGAACTACTTTTGCAGCGTTAGCTTGGTTAATACCACCAATAGCAACAATTGGTGCATCAATCCCTTTCTCTCTAAGTTCTGCAATAAAATGTGGACCGCACACTTTCTCAGTATCTTGTTTCGTCGAAGTGGCATAAACTGGACCTACACCAAGGTAATCTGCTCCATCACGTAATGCATTGTTTGCTTCATCAATGTTATGAGCAGATACTCCGAGAATGCGGTCACCAATTTTCTTTCTAACCTCAGGGACATTTCCGTCATCTTGTCCGATATGAACTCCATCTGCATCAAGTTTTAACGCAAGATCAATGTCATCATTTACGATAAAAGGGATATTTCTTGTTTGGCAAATGTCTTTCAGTTCTTTACCTAAACGTTCTTTTTCTTCACCAGTTAGAGCTTCCTCACCTTTTTCACGGTATTGAAAAATCGTTACACCACCGTCAATGGCTTGTTTTAAAACGTGAGAGAGATCAGTTGAGACATTTGTACTTCCAGAGATGAAGTACACCTTTAATAGATCTCGCATTACGCTTGAATCGATTCTTGCCACGAGATCACCTCCTCATGTTCAGGGTGATTTCTGTATGCAGAGTGATTAGTTGGTCCGTGCCCACCACCAATTTTTAAAGAATGGATGATTGCAAGGTGAATAAATTCCTTCGCTTTTTCAATCGCTGGCTGTAACGGAGTTCCTTTTGCTAATTCAGCAGTGACAGCTGACGCAAATGTACAGCCTGTACCGTGTGTGTTTTTCGTATCAATTCGCGGTGTTTTGAAAAAGTGAAAAGAGTTTCCATCAAATAATAAATCAACGACCGAATCGTCTTCATCACTATGCCCACCTTTTATGACAACTGTTTTTACACCCATGTTAATAAAATCTTGTGCAACTTTTTTTCGATCCTCCATTGATTCAATCGTTCTTCCAGTGATCGCTTCTGCTTCTGGAATGTTCGGTGTTGTCACTGTTGCAAGTGGAAGGAGGTCTTCAATAAGTGCGTTTGTTGAGTCATTTGTTAACAAAGAAGCGCCACCTTTTGCGACCATCACAGGGTCAACGACGACATTGTTCCATTTGTAATAACGAATTTTTTCAGCGACAAGTCGAATACGTTCTTGATCAAATAACATACCCGTTTTGACCGCATCAACACCGATGTCTTCGGCGATGGAGGTGATTTGCTCATCAAGCCCTTTTAACTCAACAGGGTAAACGCCTTGAACACCTAATGTATTTTGAGCAGTGATCGCAGTGATTGCCGACATACCGAAAACGTCTAGTTCTTGAAATGTTTTTAAATCGGCTTGGATCCCAGCTCCACCTCCACTGTCGGAGCCAGCAATTGTTAATGCTTTTGCTATCATATTATCTCTCACCCTTCATTGAAAATTTCCAAAAAGAAAGCACCGCTCGAAAAGGGGAACGGTGCGACGATTTTAGAAGGTAGAAGCTATTTAGAATAATCATACTGAAACCTTCGTATTCTCAGTTGTATCCGTTCCACTTCCCTACGCTAGTATCACCTAGATCAGGTTCAAAGGGACCAAGTAAGGATCTTGTCTCAGCCTCGCGGCGCCCCTAGTGGAAACTATTTATTTTGTTATATTTATGCTACCATAAATCATTTTAACATGTCGATCATGTTTGAAGTGGGGGACTGATAAGTTTTTGCAGATCGATATTACATAACACTATAATATTTGTTATGATTAAACGTGTAAGATAAAAATAAAGCTGTTTTCTAAATGTTTGCTCCTGCGATTACTAGTCGCAGGTAAAAAGTGTTGCTTATGAAGTGATAAGTATAAACTCGAAACAGTGAAAGGCGGCGACTCCGGCGGGAATAGCACGAGCTGAAGATCCAGTTTGGAAAGAAAGTGCATTTTCTTTCCAAACTTAGCTAAAGCCGTGCCCGCGGCAAAGAAGACACCGTGATAGCGAGTAAAGCGAAGCTAGAACGGATGTCGCACTAGTGCCTTGAGGTGAAAGCGTCCGCCTGTAACGGTTTTGTGAAGCAACAAGTTATACGAAAAGAGCCAAAAAGCTAGGGGTGCCAATTTGATTGGCTGAGAGGGTCTATGATCCAACTCTTTGAACCTGAATTGGTTAAGGCCAACGGAGGGAAGCAATTGCGTTAACGTTATCAAAGTTATCACTCAATGCTTACCTCCTTCAGGTGAGCATTTTTTTATTGGGGACAAATCAAGAATCTACTAGACGGAGGGGTACAAATGAATGATGTATTAACAATTGGGGGAAAAACACTTTCGAATCGATTATTTGTCGGGACTGGCAAATTTGCGGATCATGAGAAAATGGGGGAAGCGATCCGCAAGTCACAGTCTAAAGTTGTAACGGTTGCATTACGCCGTGTTGATATAGAAGCGAAAGAAGAGGATATCCTAAATGATATTCCAAAAGATTGTATCTTAATGCCGAACACATCTGGCGCGAGAACCGCAGAAGAAGCGATTAGAATTGCTAGACTTGCAAAAGCTTGTGGGATGGGGAATTGGATTAAAATTGAAGTGATTTCAGACAATAAATATTTACTTCCAGACAATGAAGAAACGACGAAAGCTACTGAAATCTTAGCAAATGAAGGTTTCGTTGTATTCCCTTACATGAATCCAGATTTAATGTCTGCAAAGAAAATGGTTGATGCAGGGGCGGCAGCGACTATGCCACTTGGTGCACCGATAGGTTCAAATAAAGGGATACGTATGAAAGAAATGGTTCAAATAATTATTGATGAAATTGACGTACCAGTTATCGTTGATGCTGGTATTGGTAAACCGTCTGAAGCAGCTGAAGCGATGGAGATGGGAGCTGATGCAGTTCTTGTAAACACAGCAATTGCAACAGCTGAAGACCCTGTAGAAATGGCAGAAGCATTTGATTTAGCTGTAAAAGCTGGTAGGAAAGGTTATTTAGCGGGGTTAGGCCCAATATCATCAAAAGCGAAAGCATCTTCACCTTTAACAGGCTTTTTAAACACATAATGGGAGGCGAAAAACATGAGTTTTTACAATGAACTGTTAGAAATTCGCGACCTCCCGTATGGTAAAATGTTTGAGTCGATCACAGGATGGGATGTTGAGCGAGTATTACAAAAAGACCGTTTAAATGAACGAGATTATTTCATTTTACTTTCTCCAGCTGCAGAAGGTTATTTAGAGGAAATGGCGCAAAAAGCTCATCGATTAACAGTACAGCATTTCGGAAAAACAATGCAGCTATATTTACCACTCTATTTATCTGATTACTGTGTGAACATCTGTAAATATTGTAGTTTTAGTGTCAATCATGATTTTCCAAGACGTAGGTTGACGATGGAAGAAGTCGACCGAGAAGCAAAGATTATTGCTGACAGAGGGATTAAACATATTATTTTACTCTCGGGAGAATCTCGCCTTCATTCATCAGTTGATTATTTAAAAGATAGTATGACTGTTTTGAAGAAGTATTTCTCATCTGTTGGTCTTGAAATTCAACCGCTAGATGAACAAGAATATAAAGAGCTTGTTGAATGCGGTGTCGATGGACTAACGGTTTATCAAGAAGTTTATAACGAAGAAATTTATCGAGATATTCATGTTGCTGGTCCGAAGCGAGATTATAAGTATCGTCTTGATACACCAGAACGAGGAGCGAAAGCCGGGATGCGCTCAGTAAATATTGGGGCACTACTGGGGATGGATGATTGGCGAAAAGAATGCTATATGACAGGAAGGCACGCGAGTTATTTACAAAATAATTTTCTAGAAACAGAAGTCGGTGTGTCGTTTCCAAGAATGCGTCCACACGCTGGGAGTTTCCAGCCGAAAGTAAATGTTACAGATAAAAACCTTGTTCAAGCGATCTTGGCACTTCGCTTGTTTTTACCGAGGACAGGTATTAATATTTCTACTAGAGAAACACCAGACTTTCGTGACAAGTTAATTCCACTTGGTGTTACAAAAATGTCAACTGATTCTTCGACTGTTGTCGGGGGATATGCTGAACCAGATGCGACACAAAGCCAATTTGAAATTTGTGATGAACGTTCTGTTGAGGAAATAAAATCTCTTTTGAAAGAAAAAGAATATCAACCTGTCGTGAAAGATTGGCAGATGTTATAACTCGTTGTATGATGGTTTGTGAGGTGATGAGGTGGAGATTCATGTTATCTCGAATGGAAAACAACCTTTAGATAAATTTGTACAAACTGCAAAAACAATTGAACCTTACGTCGATTATTTTCACCTTCGTGAAAAAAAGCGTACAGCTTCTGAAGTTGTCGAAGGTGTAGAGTTATTAAAGAGTGCTGGGATTCCAGCTTCAAAGTTGGTAATCAATGACCGCGTCGATGTCGCTGCCGCGATGAAGACAGCTGGAACGCAACTTGCTTATCATAGTTTACCTATTCAAGCGGTAAAAAGTACGTTTCCTCACTTACGAATTGGTAAGTCTGTTCACTCAGTTACGGAGGCATGTGAAGCGGAGAAAAATGGGGCAGATTATATATTGTATGGACACGTATTTCCATCAAATTCAAAGCCAGGATTAGAGCCAAGAGGCGTTGAACAGTTACGTGATATCGTCGAATCGGTCGATATTCCTGTTATCGCGATTGGAGGAATTAACCCTGATCGTGTTAACGTAGTAAGAGAGGCAGGTGCTAAAGGGATTGCTGTCATGTCTGGAGTATTAGAGGCTCAATGCCCGTTAACAGCAATACAAGCATATGTTGTAGATTGAAGGAGGGAAAGTTAATGGTGATTCAAGTGAATGGAAAGAAAAGTGAATTACCTGCGGATGTTAAAACCGTATCAGATTTATTAAATTACTATGAATTAGATAAAAAAGTCGTTATCGTCGAATTGAATGAAAGTATTATGAATAAAGATGATCATGATGGAACTGAGATCAAAGAAGGCGACCAAATTGAGCTTGTTCAATTTGTTGGCGGCGGATGATCGAGAAGGGAAGTAACAATCATGAATAACCGTTATTCAAGACAGCAATTGTTTTCTCCGATTGGAGAACAAGGTCAAGGGAAGATTCATCACAAACACGTTTTAATTATTGGAGCAGGTGCATTAGGTACAGGGAATGCGGAAAATCTTGTACGAGCAGGAATAGGTAAGGTTACAATAGTTGATCGTGACTATGTAGAATTTAGTAACTTACAGCGTCAACAGCTATATGCTGAGTTAGATGCAAAAGAACGAATTCCGAAAGCCGTAGCTGCAAAACAACGTTTGTCTGCTATTAATTCTGAAGTCGATATTGAAGCACATGTACTCGATGTGACGAAGGAAGAATTAGAACAGTTAATAGACGGCGTTGATATTATGCTAGATGCAACAGATAATTTCGATACGCGCCTACTCATGAATGACATTGCTCAAAAATATGACATTCCATGGATTTATGGTGCGTGTGTAGGTAGCTATGGTCTAAGTTATACAATTATTCCAGGGGAAACGCCATGCCTACATTGTTTATTAGAGACGGTTCCACTAGGGGGAGCAACGTGTGATACGGTTGGTGTCATAAGTCCAGCTGTGCAAATGGTAGTTGCTTATCAGACAGCAGAAGTACTCAAACTCCTTGTTGAAGATAAAGAATCGCTCAGGAAAAAACTTGTCTGCTTTGATTTATGGAAAAATGAACATACTTCAATCAAAGTGGATCGAGTGCGTAAAGACGATTGTTCATCGTGTGGTACTGACCGTTCTTATCCGTTTTTATCTTATGAAGCACAAACAAAGACGGCTGTTCTATGTGGCAGGAATACTGTACAAATTCGTCCACCGAAGCGAATGGAGAGAGACTTAGAAGAATTAGCTGACATTTTAAGTCAGCAAGAAGGTACAGTTGAACAAAACCCATATTTACTTTCGTACCGATATGGTGATCATCGCATCGTTTTCTTTAAAGATGGACGAGTGCTCGTGCATGGGACAAGTGACATTGCTGAAGCGAAAACTTTGTATCATCGGATTTTAGGATAGTAAACCAAATAAAAAACAGGTCAACCTCATCCACAGGTTGGCCTGTTCTTTATTTCATCCATGTTTCTGCCCATTTCTGGAGTTCATTCATGGTAGGTTCAAGTGCATGACCTTTTTCTGTTAATTTATACTCAATTCGAACGGGTGTTTCTGGGTAAACGATACGTTCGACAAGGTCTGCTTCTTCCAGGTTTTTCAGTCGATCAACGAGCATTTTATCACTCATGTTGGGGATGACAGAAGATATATCTTTAAACCGCTTCGGCCCTTGTTGGAGTACTCGTAAAATTAATCCATTCCAGCGTTTTCCTAACATTTGAAAAGCTGCTTCAAATTTTGGGCATAAGTGAATTTGATCCATTGGCAACCACTCCTTTTTATGCAGTGGGAATAATAGTAAGTCTATGTCTATTATATCATACGCCACTATTCTTGTAATTAATGGGTGTGGACATTATGTATGAAGAGTGGGGTTATTTATCGGGGCATCATAGTGGATTTTTGTCGTTTAAGCATCCAGTGTGAGAAAAATGTGTATGGATGCTAGCCTTTACATTTACAAAGGGAGAGGTATAAAAGTGTCTAATAGATTTCACTTCATTAAAATATAATGACTCTGTTTCATTATATTTAATATGAGTTGCTAGGCACTTTGTCTTTATTCAATAAGTAGAATTTATCCATAATAACAATTACGAAGTCTCTTTTAGAGTGGGGAGGCATCTGCTATAATGATAGAATTAATGGTGTATGTTCATAAACTTGTCGCCAAGAGCGTTTTATGCCAATCAATCATGACATTGGGATTTACGCATGTCGACGATAATCAAAGATTAATCACCTAAAAAAATAGGCGGGTGAATAAATTGCAAGAGCCAAAAAAGAAAAACCTCTACATAGATTGGGTTTTAATTGTTAGTGTAGCATTACTTACATTATTCGGACTCGTTATGATATATAGCTCTAGTTTTGTTATTGGTTATGAAAGATTTGATAACATTACTCATTTTTTTGACCGTCAGCTCCAATGGGTTATCGTATCTGCATTTCTATTTATGTTTTTTATGTTTTTTCCATACAGGCATTTTAGAAAGCTCGCACCATGGATCGTACTAGGGTCGATCATTCTCCTAGCCCTCGTACAAGTTCCTGGTGTTGGTGTCAGTGTTAACGAAGCAACAAGGTGGGTATCCATTGCAGGATTTCAAATTCAGCCATCCGAATTTGTGAAATTAGGTTCGATTATTTACTTATCGTACGTATACTCAAGAAAGCAAGCGTACATTAATAAGTTCTTAAGCGGTGTATTACCACCGTTAATTGTTGTTGTTATTTTTTTCGGCCTTATTATGTTACAACCAGATTTAGGAACAGCGACGTCCATTGTTATTGTAGCAGGCCTTATTGCTTTTTGTTCTGGTGCGAGGAAGCTACATATCATTTCATTAGGTACTGTAGCAGGCTGGGCCGTTTATCATTATGCACAATCAGCAGAATATCGGATGAATCGTTTAATTGGCTACCGTACCCCATTTGAATTAGAAGCAGGAGTTGGATACCAACTCGTTCAATCTTACATTGCGATCGCTCACGGTGGCTTAACAGGGGCTGGTTTTGGTCAAAGTGTGCAGAAATTATTTTATTTACCAGAAGCACATACTGATTTTATCCTTGCAATTGTCAGTGAAGAATTAGGAATATTAGGTATTGCCTTTGTTTTTGCATGTATGTTGATTATTATTATAAGAGGGGTTGTAATTGGGGCCAGATGCAAGGACGCTTTTGGTAGCCTTCTAGCGTTTGGAATCGTCTTTCAGCTCTCTATACAAGTGTTATTTAATGCAGGAGCGGTCAGTGGTGTTTTACCAATTACAGGAATTCCATTTCCTTTCATAAGCTATGGTGGTTCTTCTCTTATGGTTACATTAGCATCAATGGGGATCTTAGCGAACATTTCAAGAAAAACAGAAAAGGACCGTCATGAAAATCGCGAAGATGAAGAATATGTAGAAGAGGAAGAAACTCCTAAAGTTACATATGGAAAGAAACAACATCTTCGCCCAGTTCGATAATTTGTAAAACATATAGTAGGTGGAATAGATGCAAGAACGGAAAAGTTCTTTTCAACAACTAGATTTTTCTTTATTATTTTTTCTGTTTGTTTTAATGTGCATTAGTTTAGTTGCCATATATAGTGGGACGAATGAAGCTATTTATAATGTCGATCAATCATTTTTCGTAAGGCGACAAATTATTTGGTTTGGAATCGGTATTATTCTTATGCTTGCAGCAATGAGTATCGATTATGAATTATTTAAGAATTTCTCAGTACCATTGTACGCTGTCGGTATGGTCTTACTTGTTTTGGTTCACTTCATTGGGGAAAGCAGGTTAGGAGCGCAACGTTGGCTTAATGTCGGAGGAATATTTAGCTTTCAGCCATCTGAGTTTGTGAAAATCTTTGTTTTGATTGCCCTTGCACACTTGTTGTACAAGATTTCAAAAACACCAAGGGAAAAGTCATTTAAAGCGGATTGTATCGTCGTCGGGAAGGTACTTGCGGTTGGAATGCCCCCGTTTGCCTTCATTTTAGTTCAACCTGACTTAGGAACGTCTCTTGTTATTGGTGCAATTATGTTCAGCATGATTGTTTTATCGGGGGTAACCTATAGGATGATTGGTTTGTTAGTCGGTATGGTTGTTTCATCGATTGCTTTTCTCATCTGGTTGCATAATAACTTCTTTCATCTTTTTAATATGATTATTAAAGATCATCAATTGCGAAGAATTTATGCTTGGCTTGATCCTGCAGCAAATATTAGTGATGAAGGCTACCAACTTTACCACGCACTTCAAGGTATTGGTGCCGGACAATTATATGGTAGTGGATTTATTCAAGGGGCAAAAACACAAAGTGGAATGATTCCAGAACTTCATACAGACTTCATTTTTACAGTGATTGGTGAAGAATTTGGTTTTGTTGGGGCAACGATTTTGATCGTCGTTTATTTTCTTTTGCTATACCGAATGATCATTATTGCCTTTACGTGTAATAATACGTTCGGTTCTTATCTTGTTGCAGGAACGATTGGCTTAATCGTCTTTCAAGTTTTCCAAAACATCGGGATGACAATCGGCCTAATGCCAATTACAGGTTTAGCACTTCCGTTTATTAGTTACGGGGGAAGTGCCTTGATGACGAATATGATTGCGATAGGGATCGTCCTTAATGTAAATATACGAACGAAACATTATATGTTTGGTGAGGAAGACTAAACTTGAGAGTTGCTTTTGCAGCTCTCTTTTTTCATAATAATAATGGAGTGGAAAATATCTTGACTACAGTTTAAGGCTCGCCCTTTTGGCGAGTTTTCTTTACTTATAATTTAGCTACCCTAAAAATAAGTGCTTATGTTTGACAGTTTTGTGCTCGCTTTCACTTCTAGGAACAAGTGTAGTCTTCTTTCAATTCTTTAAATTTAACACAGCCAAAATCTAAATAGGAAAGGGGAGGTACGATTGGCTCTTTTTATCGGCTATGGAAAACTAACGAAGTCATTAGTTGAGTTACTTGATGATCGAAAAATAACCATTTTTTCACGCACAAAAGAAAAAGTGTTGGAGGGTATCAAGGAGCACTCTCACATTCAATGGAGAAGTCCAAACTCTTTTCATAAAGAACGAGAAGTATGGTTGTTACTTCCTAATGATCAAGTTCGTCCTTTTTTAGAAAAATACGATCGTTTTTTTCATGAAGAGACGATTTTTTATTTTTGTGCAACAAAAGGAAGGCTGGGAGATTATGAACATCTTTTATCGGAAAAACAAAAGATGATTCCAGTAAAGTTTATAACTGAAGCGAGGCAATTAAAGAAGGACAAAAAAGGGTTAGCGGCTATACCATATCATTGTTCAGATTACGAAGTAACATTACAAAAATGGTTTGGCAAACGGATTGAGGTTGTTTTCGCGGAAGAAGAACAAGTTTTTTTCATAAATCAAACGGCAACTAGAAAGGCAATTGAATTAATGGAGGAGATGCGATATGAACTGGTGAATCAAGGGATTTCACAGAAACTTATTGATCATGCTGGGCTACAAATTGTCCCTGGTGTGATTCGATCATATCTTGAAGATCAGTTAGGTGGATTTGGAAAACAAGTCGTCGAAGAAATGAATAGAAAGAGGGAAGGTCATGAGAACGGATAAATTACTTGCGAATATGGGCTATGGCTCAAGAAAAGAAGTGAAGAAGCTACTTAAAAAAGGTGGTTTATTAGTTAATGGTGAGAAAGTGACAGATGGAAAAACACATATCGATCCAGAAAATGATGTTATTGAAGTATTCGGAGAAAAAGTAGAATATAAATCATTTATATATTTAATGATGAATAAGCCACAAGGCGTTATCTCTGCAACAGAAGATATATCAGAAGAAACCGTAATAGATATTTTAGAACCAGAAGATGTGATATTTGAACCTTTTCCAGTTGGGAGATTAGATAAAGACACTACGGGTTTACTTCTTTTAACGAACGACGGGAAATTAGCGCATCAGCTAACCTCACCCAAGAAGAAAGTTGATAAAACATATCGTGTACATATTGACGCTCCGCTTGAAGAGGGAGATAAAGAAGCTCTTGAAGCAGGGGTTGTCCTAGATGATGGTTATGAGACAAAGCCAGCGAAACTAGAATATATCAATGGTGAAAGTGGGACAGTTGTAAATTTAACGATTACAGAAGGGAAATTTCATCAAGTGAAACGAATGTTTGAAGCGCGTGGCAGAAAAGTCGTTGCTTTAAAGCGAGAGTCGATGGGGCCTTTATCGTTAGATCCTAATTTAGATCTAGGAACTTATCGTGAGTTAACGGATGAGGAAATTGAATGGTTGAAAAGTGCGAATGAGTAATTGACAAAAAAGAAGACCTCCAATGGAGGTAAATGGTTGAATCTATGACACTTTTGTTTTTTTGGAGGTAACCGACCATGTTCCACGTTCAGGACTGAAGACGAGCTTGTTATACTCTAAAACATTGAGGTCTCGCTGAATCGTCCGTTGAGTTGTTCCGAATTCTTCAACTAGTTCCTTTGTGGAGACGCTCTCCTTTCGTTTAATGTAAAGGTAGATGGATTTAATCCTGGTCAACATACGGTCTGTTGAAGGTTTCAAAAAACCACTCCTTGTTCATTTTTATCCCGTTTTTGATGGGGGGAAGCTTGGTGATAACAACCATTGTGATCGTTATCGTATCACTGATTCAAGCGGGCCTCCTATTTTTTATTTTAACGCAATTTGATCCTTGTCGTAAAGGTCTGGGAATATAAAAAGTTCTAAAAAATCTGTCAATTAGGTCGGACACACGATAACTTTGCGAAAAACAGGAGTTCAATTCGATCAATTTCATAATTACGTTTTTTGTGCAATGAAACGAACGATATTTTAATTTTCCCATTAAATCTACGTTTTATTTGTACTATCAGAATTTATAAATTTATGGTCGATAGAATAAGTGCCTCTTCCTCTTCAAGCACTTCTTGGAAGGTGATGCGTCGAGGCAGCTCGAAGAATATTCGAGAAGCGAATGCTCGTTGCTCCTGCGGTTACTCGTCGCAGGTCGAAGTAATGTCGAGGAAGCCGTTGCTTGGTGCTCCTGCGGTTACTCGTCGCAGCTCGAAGCATAATCAAGGAGTATAGCTCGTCGCAACTACGCCTTTGTCTTCGCCTTAAAGGATCGCCAATCGGCAAGTTTTCTTTAAAAGTGAACGTAACGAAAGACGGCGACTCCCAGAGGATCAGCGTAGTCTGAAGATCCACTTAGACGAAGAGTTGTCGAGCCTAAGTTAGCTGAAGGCAAGCCCTCGGGAAAGCGTCCGTCTGAAGTCAAGTTCAATCTCATTATTCGGTATTTCCCACCTTATTTTGAGTTATGAAATTAATTCAATTATATACTAATATGGAGGAAGGGAGAGGTAATATGGTCAATTGGAAACAAGAAGTTGTAAATTTAGAAAATGAGATGATTACAGAAACACAAACGTTTTTACAAATGAAAAGCGTATTAGATGAGAGAACAGTACGACCTGGTGCACCTTTTGGAGAAGGTATACGAAAAACGTATGATTGGCTTTTAAATAAAGCAAATGAAGATGGTTTTCGTACGAAAGATATAGACGGCTATGCTGGACATATTGAATGGGGAGAAGGTGAGGGGCTAATTGGTATCCTTTGTCACATTGATGTTGTACCAGAAGGAGATGGCTGGACTTTTGATCCGTATTCAGCCAAGATCAAAGATGGGAAGATATATGCTCGAGGAGCAATTGATGATAAAGGGCCGACAATGGCAGCTTACTATGCACTGAAAATAGTGAAAGATTTAGGAGTGTCTTTGAATAAACGTGTGAGGCTTATCATAGGTACAGATGAAGAAAGCAATTGGCGCTGTGTTGACCATTATTTTAAACATGAAGAAATGCCTTCGGCTGGATTTGCACCAGATGCTGATTTTCCAATCATATATGCAGAAAAAGGGATATGTGACTTAGAACTTAAGATAAACAATATCTCAAATAAACGAACGGTACAGTTTTTTCAGTCAGGTGAAAGGCTCAATATGGTACCAGAAAAAGCAATTGCGAAGGTGAGGTTAGATTTAACGACTGACCTTGAAAACAAATTTACATCGTTCTTACAAAAGTGCAACATTAAAGGCGCTTATATTGAGGATGAAGCGGTCGCCGTGCTTTCTTTGGAAGGAAAGTCAGCTCATGGTATGGAGCCAGATAAAGGAATAAATAGTGGACTTTTATTAGCTAGCTTTATAAATGAATACGTACCGCTTTCAGATGAAGAAAGTACATATTTCAGTTTTCTTTCGAACTATTATACCGGTGATTCGCGTGGAGAAAACCTAGGTGTGGCATATCACGATGAAGAAAAAGGTGATGTTACTTTTAATGTCGGATTCATGCTGTTAGATGAACAGCAAGGGGAAATCGGTGTAAACCTTCGTTACCCTGACGGAGTAGGGTTTCCCAATATTTTGTCAAAAGTAGAAAAGGTCGTAAAGGATCACAAAATGTCTTTAGAAGTCAGCACACACGAACCCCCACATGCAGTTGATCGCTATCATCCATTAATTGAAACGTTATCAAACGTATATGAAGTACAAACAGGTGAAAAAGCTGAGCTTATAGCAATTGGAGGAGGGACTTATGCTCGCTCATTAAAAGCAGGGGTTGCCTTTGGACCATTATTTCCAGGTCAAGAAGATGTTGCGCATGAGCGAGATGAGTATATTTCAATTGATCAATTAAAAAGAGCTACATCAATTTATGCACAAGCGATTTATGATCTTGCAAAATAATATGACGAGGTCATGAAAAGAATGTAAAGATCGATCGGCGAGTTAGGATGGGACAAATGAACAATCATCGTAGAACAATCTTTCATATGAAATTTTTTTATTTTTTAGCTTACTTTTCTTTTGGCGGGCTTTTTCCGCTATTAAGTGTCTATTTACAAAATGAAGTTGGATTGACCGGAGCTCAGATTGGAATGATTATGTCAATCGGCCCAATTGTTATGCTATTATCTCAGCCTGTTTGGGGGATTCTTAGCGACTATACAAGAAAACCGAGAATATTATTAAGCATCGCAGCTGTAGGAACAGGTGCGATGGGACTTATGTATTTATTTGCAGAAGATTATATATGGTTAGTTGTGATTGCCGCTGGTGTTGCACTCTTTCAAAGTGCTGTCATTCCTTTATCAGACAGTATGGCGATGAATTATGTTCATGAACATGGTGGAGACTATGGGAGTATACGCCTTTGGGGAGCAGCAGGATTTGCTGTTTCTGTATTAATTATGGGAAGCTTATCTGATTGGCTAGGACAGAGTGTCATTTTTTATGGGTTTGCAATCGTTTTATTTATAAGTGCGTTTTATGCTTTGAAAATGCCTAAAGATACGACAGTTGTAAGGGTTGAAATTCTCAAAGGAATGAAGCAGTTAATTAAGGTTCCGAGATTTGTTCTTTTTCTAATCATTACGTTTTTAGTTTTTGGACCAATTATGGCCAACAACTTTTACTTTAGCTTACTTATTCAATTTGCAGGGGGGACTCTTGCTGGTGTAGGGTTTGCGTTTTTACTTGCAGCAGGTAGTGAGATTCCTTTTATGCGTTGGGTAGGTGGCTGGATTAAAAAACGTGGCATAATTATGGTGTTATTTTTAGCAGCACTTGCTTCTGGTTTACGTTGGCTATTTTATGCTGCAGGGCCAAGTCCAACATTTATTTATGTAACAACAATTATACAAGGTTTTTCCATCGGCTTATTTATTCCTGCTGCCTTACAATATGTAACAGAATTAGCTCCGAAAGAAATAAAAGCAACGGCTGTAGCGATATATTCCGCTGTAGGTAATGGACTTGGGGCTTGGTTTTTTACATATACAGCAGGAGTGATTATGGATTGGGACAGTATTTTAGGCGTATATTTATTTTATGGCATCATGACATTGATTGGAGCAGCGTTAATCTTAGTAATTATGCGCCAAGAGAAAAAGAGTTCAATTCAACAGCAGGTAACATAAAAGGGAGAATGGCTCATGAGTGTTACTTATGAGCCATCCTTAAACAATAACGTTTTATTATTCATCTTTTTGGTTAAAATCAAATAAATCCGTTGATAAGTACCGCTCACCAGTATCACAAGCGATAGCAATAACGACATCGTCTGGAGTTAGTCGCTTTGCCACTTGGAGAGCAGAATAACAAGCGGCTCCTGATGATGGACCTACTAAGATTCCTTCTTCTTGTGATAGGCGTCGAGTAATGTCATAAGCATCTTCATCAGAGATACAGAAAATTTCACCATACACATCTTGGTTTAAGATTGGCGGGATAAACCCAGGACTCGTTCCAACGAGCTTATGAGGACCAGGTTTTCCTCCAGAAAGGACAGGCGATCCTTTCGGTTCTACAACGTGAACAGTTAAATCTGGATAATGGTCCTTTAACACTTCTCCAGTACCAGTTACTGTTCCCCCTGTTCCTGAAGCTGCAACAAATGCAGAAAGTGGTTTACCGATTTGTTTCATTGCTTCTATAATTTCTAGGGCTGTTGCTTTTCTGTGAGCATCAGGGTTAGCAGCATTCTCAAACTGCATTGGCATAAAGCTGTTTGGAATCTCTTTTACAAGTTCATGTGCTTTTTCAATTGCTCCTGGCATTTTTTTATCACCAGGAGTTAAAACGACTTCAGCTCCATATGCTTTTAATAAATTGATTCTTTCTTGGCTCATTGTATCAGGCATAGTTAAAATGGCACGATACCCTTTTGCTGCACAATTCATTGCAAGTCCAATCCCTGTATTTCCAGAAGTCGGTTCAATGATAACAGAATCAGGAGTTAGCAACCCGTCTTTTTCGGCTTGATCAATCATGTTAAATGCAGCTCGGTCTTTTACACTTCCACTAGGGTTCATAAGTTCTAATTTTAAATATACATCAGCGCCACCTTTTTCAGGCAGTTGCTGAAGCTTTACTAGAGGCGTATCACCGATTAATTCGGCCATATTATTTACGACACGCATCAGCTCACATCCTTTCGGGTAACTTTACTTTACCATGTATAAATCTTGTTTAAACTGATTTGTAAAATCGGATTTATAATCTACTTAATTGTACCACAATAAATGACGATATAAAAAGAAGGTGACACATATGAGTCAAGCCCATTATTTTATTGGAGTTCATACATCAAATGAAGTACAAAATCATTTACAAACACTTCAACAAGAGGCAAGTTTAACTCAATATTATCGAAAGTTAACCTATGTTAACGACTTTCACTTAACGTTGCTTTTTTTAGGAGGTTGGGAGAGCGAAAAACGAAGAAATTTATGGAGTGCCCTTCAAGAACAAGGACCACATTTACAACCTTTTCAACTAACATTAAGTGAAGTAGGAATGTTCGGAAATAAAACGTTACCCAGGGTATATTGGGTAGGTGTTGAAAAAAATGATGCATTATTTAAGTTCCAATCCCTTGTTGAACAGCAGGCAAAATCCTCTGACTTTCCAGTTCAAGACCGTCCTTTCAGACCGCATATAACGTTAGGAAAGGGATTAAAAGATAGTAAGGTCAAAGAAGTACCTCAAAAGGTAAATGTCAAGCCTTTGTCTTGGGATATACGACAATTAAACCTTTATAAAGTAAAGCCGGGGGAGAAACCGATGTATGAAATTGAATCATCAATCTATTTCTCTCACCCTCGAAAAAAAATGATAAAATATGAATGAGGTATAAGGTAGGAGGGGTGTCGGTGGCACAGTTAGTTAAACTATCTGATTACATTTCACGTTATGAAATAGACCTTTATCGGTATACGAGCCGATATACCCGTCTTAAAAAGGAACGATGGGAGAATGCAAAACGTGAGTGGATCAGGTCAAAAGAGGGGAATCATACTACATCAATACCGACTAATAACATTTTAGATCAATCATTGAAAGGCCGGTTTAGAAAACTCCCCTGGTTTACGAAGAAAAAAGAAGAAAACTTAGAAGCTAACGGTAATTTACAAAGAGAAATTAAAAATAAATCAGAAGAAGCGTTTAAGGAGTCATTTAAGGAAGAAATTTTTCAGTTCCAATTAAATTGGGCGAGTTCAACAATTTCAGAGAAATCGAGGATTAAACCTCAATTTAAGTTCGATCATTGGCTCACATTATTGACAAAAGACTTTCCAGATTCGTATATCTTGTTTTATAAACCAGTTCTTATTTTGAAAAAAGCTCCGGTAGATTTAGAAGTAATACTCGTCACCCCAACTGAACTTTGGTTAATTGCTCCATTAGAAGGTGATGAAAGTACGATATATGATGAAGTTTCCGATCGGTTTTGGTTGAAAAGAACGAACGATCGAGAAGAAAAGATTTTGCATCCAGCCATTCAATTAAAAAGGATGAGGACAGTAGCTGAACATTTATTACTACAAGAAGAACTGTCTTTTCCGATTCGTACAGTGATTATTGCAAAAGATGGCTATATTGACGTTCCACAAGCAAGTCAGCGGATTAAAATGCTTGATAAACGTACATTTCCTGAATGGTTTGAAAAAATGAGACAAAACCGTACGCCGATGAAGCATCAACAATTAAAAGTTAGTGATGCGTTACTAAAACATAGTTTAACGGTCTCAGAGGTTCGAGGAGAAAGCTTAGACGAAGAAAATGATACAACATCATTTAAATAAATGGCTGTTTTGCTAAACTTTGTAGTTTTTTTTGCTTGTAATAGCGGAGGGCGACGAATCCAAAGAGAACGGACGTCGCCCTTGTACCACCTAGAGGAGTTGGCTTCTAGCGTATCAAAATGCTATTAACGTTTACTAAAAACAATGATCTTATAGAAGGCAGAAAAAATAAAAGGTATTTGGTGAATTTTGTAGAAAATAATAGTGTTGTTATATTTTTTAATCGAAATTTGAATCTTTAAGTTGAACAAATAGGAATTATTTTTTACAATGATAAAAGGCTTTTTTAACAAATTTAATTTTTCTACGGAGTTATGGTTAAAGATAAGGTATAATAAAACTTTGTGATTGTCTGTAATTAACGATTTATATAGATAAGGAAAAGTTTTCATGAACCTGAAGTACACTTATTTTCAATTGAGGTCTTCAGACGTCGATCATGAATAACAGCAAAAGTCCTGATGAAAATGTGGGTGAAATGATTGAAACACTTAATGGGCGAAGAGTGGAAATTACACCCTGCTGGGGGAGCAACAGGTGAAGCGTATGTTGCCCAGCAGGGAGACGAAAAAATCTTCATAAAGAGAAACTCTTCTCCATTTTTAGCCGTTTTGTCTGCGGAAGGTATTGTTCCAAAGCTTTTATGGACAAAGCGTCTAGAAAATGGAGATGTGATTACAGCCCAGCGGTGGGTCAATGGTCGTGAGCTAAAGTCATCCGAAATGAAGGCGGGGCGTGTTGCGAACCTTTTATCAAGGATTCATCGTTCGGTCGAACTGCGGGATATGTTTATGCGAATGGGAAATCGTCCGTTGACGCCGCGGGATTTATATTATGATTTGAAAGGACGTACTGCTAGGATCGGTATTCAAGACCCATACATTCAACATGCATTGGAGTGGCTTGATTACCAAGTGTCATTTATACAAACGCCAGAGCATGTTGTCTGTCATGCTGATGTAAATCATAATAATTGGATTGAATCTGAAGAAAATGGCTTGTTTTTAATTGATTGGGATGGTGCAATTGTCGCTGATCCAGCACTAGACCTTGCACCACTGCTATATATATACGTTCCGAAAAGTGATTGGGGAGAATGGCTAGCACATTATGGTGAACCATTAACAAATGAACTTGAAAAACGTTTGCAATGGTATATGGTAGCTCAATGCGTTGAAGGGATGATTTGGCGCTTTGAACGTCAAGAGTACCATGAAATTACGAAATGGTCAGACTTACTAAGTGAAATTTTAAAGGAATCAGAGCACCATTCTTTATAAATAAAAAAACTGTGCGACGTCGATTTCGCACAGTTTTTTTATGTTTACATAAAAGTTGAATCCCCTTGGGCATTGCTTTCAATTTGTTGAATATTACTTACATACTGTTGTAGAGCACTTATATCTACATTTGCGTGTTGTTCTTGAATATCATGCTGCTTTGCATATTGTCTTATATTTGAGACTAGTGACTTAACTTCATTTGGAACACTGTGGTTATCAATCAGTGAATTCGCTAGGCTTTCGACTTGAATGTATTCGCCATGAGTACCATAATGTTCATCTTGTTGGTTTTGTAAAATATCAACGAGCAGTTGTAATTGATGGTGATAATTCATTGCCATTTGTGCCACATCCTCATTTGAATTTTGCATAGTCATTTAAAGGATGTGACAGTTTCAAGAATTTATGCTTACCAGATTAGACTTCACGACCTTTTCTTTGTTCATAATCGATGGTGACAGCACCACCCCCATTTAAGAACAGTGTTAATTCCTCTTTCCAACGTGACATATGGTGTAAGTGATTATTAATATGTTCGTCAAGAGTTACTGACTCTTTTCTCTTTTGGGCATAAGCTTTGATTTCCTGAAGTGTCCCTTGAAAGTTTTCGTTATAGACATCATTTCTAAATTCATAAATGATATTTACTAACCTTTGGAAGTCTCTCTCCGACCCTTTCTCCGTTCGCTCTTGATTATCTATGATGGATATCATTTCTCTAATTAGATGAGCTTTTTCCATCCATAACCCCTCCAATATTTTATGATTTTTGTACAGGCATAAAAGGTTGTTTTTCTATTCCTTTTTATCAATGCATTTAAACTAGCCTGACATATATCATTTTTTTATCAACTTTAAAAAGTTATAGTCGATACTATATCGGTATCGAAGGCTCACAGGGTGTGACCGAATTTTGTCGATGTTCTAGTGATCAACCAAGTTTTGTTTAACGATATAAACGTTTCTATGGTAAGCTATACGTTGAGAATTGTTTAGAAATAATGGAGTGTGAATGAAGTATGCGACTACGTAATAAACCTTGGGCATCAGAAATGATTGCGAATCACCCCCAGATTGTAGAACCAGACCCAAAAAATTGGAAAGGTCGTTGGAGTGAATTGTTTGAAAATGATCATCCATTACATGTAGAAGTCGGAACAGGTAAAGGACGATTTGTCACTCGTATGGGAGAGCAATATCCAGAACGAAACATCATTGGTGTTGAAAAGTTTGACAGTGTCATTATTACTGGGGTGGAGCGATTGATTGAAAACCCCCAAGAAAATGTCCGCCTCTTAAAAGAAGATGTTAATGAAATCACTGACTTTTTTGGTGAAAAAGAAGTTGATCGGTTATATATAAATTTTACTGACCCTTGGCCGAAAAATAGACATGCCAAACGTCGGTTAACACATGAAGGATTTTTACAGAAATATGCCGAAATATTAAAGGAAGACGGAGAAATTCACTTTAAAACAGATAACCAAGGCCTCTTTGAATATTCGATTGAGAGTATGACGAATTTCGGATTTAAACTGAAAAACGTTAGTTTAGACCTTCATAAAAGTGAAATGAAAGATAATGTAATGACAGAGTATGAAGAAAAATTTTCGTCAAAAGGGATGAGAATCTATCGTCTTGAGGCTTATCTGTAAACTCAATACAGTTAAGGAGGGCGTAACATGGCATTAGAGCAATTAAAGGTTGGGGATATGACCTTTACCTGGTTAAATGGTGGAGTTACTCATATGGATGGAGGAGCAATGTTTGGGGTTGTTCCAAAACCATTATGGTCAAAAAAATATCCACATAATGATAAAGAACAAATAGAACTAAGGACCGACCCAATTTTGATTCAAGTGGATAACCTGAATATTCTTGTTGAAACTGGTATTGGTAATGGAAAGTTTTCAGACAAGGCGAAACGAAATTTCGGTATTACACAAGAGTCAAAAATAATAGATAGCCTTACTGCTCTTAAATTAACGGCTAATGATATTGATCATGTTTTAATGACCCACATGCATTTTGATCATGCTAGTGGGGCATCGAAATGGGAGAATGAAGAGCTTGTTCCGATGTTTCCAAATGCGACGTTTTGGGTGCAGGAAACCGAATGGAATGAACTAAAGAACCCTAATATTCGATCCAAAAATACGTACTTTGAAGAGAACTGGAAGCCAATAGAGCATCAAGTAAAGAACTTTCAAGAATCTGTAGAAGTTGTTGAAGGGATTAAATTAATCCATACTAGTGGTCATAGTAACGGCCATTGTATTTTAAAAATTGAGCGTGGCGGAAAAAAAGTTTATCATATGGCTGATTTAATGCCGACACATGCACATCAAAATGTCTTATGGGTACTTGCTTATGACGATTATCCAATGGATTCAATTGCTGCAAAACAAAAGTATTTACTGCCTGCCATCGAAGACGGTGCATGGTTCATTTTCTACCATGACTATAAATACCGGGCTTTAAAGTGGGATGAATCAGGGAAAGAATTTGTTGAAGCGGTGTTGAGGAATAGGGAAAATGAATAACCGAAAGTTGGAAGCCGTCCCTGTATTGAGGCGGTTTTTCTCTGTGGAGGAGAAGTATGACGTTTGTTTGGATAGGTATACATGTATAATCGACTCTTCCAGGAGGGCGGGATGGTAGATTTATTGTGAGGTTGGGTTGTCTGACCTAGCTTTTTCTTGGCCAAAATTCGAATTTCTAAGTTTTTGAACCCTACATAATTGAACGTGCTTCAATTGTGTAGGGTTTAATTAGTGAATAATCTAGAGAAAAAACGCATATACAATAGCCGGAATTTTATAAAAATACAAAGGGGATTTATATAAAAAAAGGATAATAAAAATACCGTGTATTTTAAATAAAAAAACCTGAACTGAATTCAACATCAGTCCAGGCTTCGTTTTTACATTTAGTTAAGATCTAAGAAGAATTTGGGTTTCAAAACTAAATAAGAATAAAAAACCTTCTGTGTTAAGCAGAAGGTTGATGTGAAATTAATCATCATGCTTTTTCAATTGAAGAACCGCTCCGGTAGCGGCATCCACGTAAAACTCATAGGCGCTCATTTGCCCATGTTCGTCTGTGCATGTGATCCCTCCACGGTAAACTTTAAATGTAAGGTCATCCATTTCAAGGTCTTCAGTAATCATATGAATCCATGAACCATCAACAGTACCAAGAGATTTTGATTTTTGTTTAACAAGTTTTAATGCTTTTTCTGGTGAAAGCTGTTCTTGTCGTTTTTCTAATTGATTTTTTGCAAGTACCGTAACAGCGACTCCGGCGCCTACACCGGCTACGAATCTTTTCCAACCCATGAACACAACACCCTCTTTTTTTATGTATTCTATGCATTTCAATAGAAAATGCTTGTAATTAACTTGTTCTATTATTATTACTTAAGATTTACATTCTTCTTAAGTATAGACAAGAAGTGTTAAAAAGAAAATGAGAACGACTTATAATTGGATTTATCCTATATTTTACAATGGAAAGAAGAATATTAAAAGATGTATTCAAAAACGCATAAATCAAAATCTTTTATTTCGTTTTCCGAAAAAAAGTGGAAACGTGTCTGACTATTCGTTAAAATAAAACTATCGTACATAAAGTTGTAAAATAGAAAGGGGATTCATAATGAAGCAGGAAACGTTTGATATGTTTAATACGTTAACACAGTTACCAGGAGCACCTGGATTTGAGCACCAAGTTCGTGCTTATGTTCGCGAAGAATTAAAGAAGTATAGTGATGAAGTTATTCAAGACCGCCTTGGTGGTGTCTTTGGCGTAAAAAAAGGTGATGAGCAAGGTCCTCGCGTGATGGTAGCGGGACATATGGATGAAGTTGGTTTTATGGTTACACAAATTACGGATAAAGGTCTAATCCGTTTTCAAACGTTAGGTGGATGGTGGAGTCAAGTTCTTCTTGCTCAGCGTCTTCAGATCATAACAGAAAATGGACCTGTAACAGGCGTTGTTGGTTCAATTCCTCCACATTTACTAGATGAAGCAAAGCGTAAAAAGCCGATGGAAATTAAAAATATGTACATTGATATCGGTGCTGATGACAAAGCAGATGCTGAACGCATTGGGATCAAACCAGGTCAACAAATCGTACCAATTTGCCCGTTAGAGAAAATGGCGAACGAGAAAAAGCTTCTAGCTAAGGCATGGGATAACCGTTATGGTGTAGGTTTATCGATTGAGTTATTAAAAGAGCTTCAAGGAGAAAAAACACCGAATATGCTATTTTCAGGTGCAACCGTTCAAGAAGAAGTAGGATTACGCGGGGCTCAAGTAGCTGCAAATATGATTGAGCCAGATCTTTTCTATGCACTAGATGCGAGTCCAGCCAATGATGCTACAGGGGACAAAGATGCATTCGGCCAGTTAGGGAAAGGTGCTCTTCTTCGTATTTATGACCGTACAATGGTCACTCACAGAGGAATGCGTGAATTCATTTTAGATACGGCAGAAACGAACGACATTCCTTACCAATTCTTTATTTCACAAGGAGGAACAGATGCAGGTCGTGTTCATACTTCAGGTAGTGGTGTACCATCAGCAGTAATTGGTGTGTGCTCAAGGTACATCCATACGTCTTCATCTATTATCCATGTTGATGATTATGCAGCAGCAAAAGAGCTACTGACAACACTTGTTAGAAAAACAGATAAAACATCTCTTGAAAGTATCCGTGATAACGTTTAATTTAATTGGTGGGGAGAGTGACTATACGGTCATTCTCCTTTTTTTCAGGACTTTTCCTTAGGCTCTTTTCGTAAACTATGTTGCTATTTATAAAAAGCATGGTGGAGTGAAAGGCGGCGACTCCAGCGGGTAATGCAACGGCTGAAGACCCCGCAGGAACGAGGAGGCTGAAGTGTTGCCCGCGGCAAAGAAGACACCGTGAATGCAAGTGAAGCGCAGCTTGAACGGATGTCGCGCTTGTGCCTAGAGGTGAAAGCGTCCGCCTGTAACGTAAACCAAGCCCGAAAGATTTCTCGAAAATTACAATCTATGCGAAAAGAGCCTTTCATTAAAAATGGTGTTAAAAAAGGTTAAAACGAGGAGGAATACGTTAGTGAAAATTGGGATTGGGTCAACGAACGAAGCGAAGGTTCAAGCTGTAAAATCAGTGTTTAATGATACATATGATATCGAAGCATTATCTGTACAAAGTGAGGTATCTAATCAACCATTTTCAGATCTTGAGACAAAGCAAGGTGCGATTCATCGTGCAAGAAATATTGTATTAAATGATTCATTTGAAATCGGGATTGGCTTAGAAGGTGGAGTTGCCGAAGAAAATCATCAAATGTTCATTTGTAATTGGGGATCACTAGTTACAAAGAGTGGACAAGTTTTCATTGCCGGAGGAGCTAGAATTCCTCTACCTGATGAGATTGCAGACGAACTGAGAAAAGGAGAAGAACTTGGAGATGTCATTGATCGTTGGACGAACAAAACAGGAGTCAGAAAAAATGAAGGAACAGTAGGAGTTTTAACAATGGGAATAGTTACAAGAGATAAGATGTTTGAACACGTTGTTCAACTACTTTATGGACAATGGATGTTTCATGAAGAAACGAAAAAGTAACATGATTGATATAACCAATATATTTCACCATACAAAAAACCTAAGTTTTATCATATAGCTAATGACAAAAACTTAGGTTCAACATTTTATGATCTATTACTTACTTTTCCTCAAAAATATAAGATAATGCCTTTAAGGCTTGATCAACTGTTTCAACAGTTACTTGTGCCTTTTCGGAAATTTCCTTTAATGGGTGATGAAGTGACTCAGGGCGTATGAGAATTAAAGGTTTGTTTAGAGCAATGGCTGATGATGCATCCATCGCACTATTCCATTGTTTGTACTTTTCGCCAAACAAAGCAATCACAACATCAGATTTTTTCAGTAAAACTTGTGTCCGTAAGTTGTTAAACTTTGAAGCAGCTTCGTCTTTAATAATCTGATTTGGTTGTTCACCAAGAATTTCTTCTCCGATATGATCAGAACGATCATGATCTTCCATAGGACCAACAAAATTAAGAGGTAAATTCATTTCTTTTGCTTTATCCTTTACTTCTTGTCGCCAATTGTCGTGAATTTGGCCTGCTAAATAGATCGTTAGTTCCATACTTTACCACTCCTCTTCGAAATTATTTCGTTGTATGGTATATATATGTTTATTTTACAGAACATCGAGCGAAAAGAAAATTAATGTCACTTTTTTTGCACAATTTGTGAAATTAATATCAAATTGTTTGTCATTCAATGTCGAAAATGTGTTAATATGGAACCAATAAATAGAGAGAAAAGTACTAGGAGGGAGAAAATTTGAGTGGGGAAAAGTGGAAAGGCACTTTCATTCTATTAGCGGTTATATTGTTGTTAGTAGCTTGTAACGTGTCTGAAGCAAGTGTAGCGGATGATAGTGCTGAAACTTTCATGGAGAAAATGAATCAAGAAAAGATGGAGCCGACTTATGATGAAGGGGACTTATCAATATATATTCCTAATTCATTAGATGTACATATAGTGGATGAGTACAACATTGAATTAACAAGAAATAACCAGCCTTTTTTATTGTTTTTAAACGATCAAGTCGTTTATGAGTCAAAACAATCGCTTTTAGATGAGCTTATGGTCGATGAGGAAGACACGATTATCTTAGAAAAAGCCGAAGAAAATGGAGAGCAAGGTTATATTATTGCAACACATTTCGATGAAGAGCATTACCGAGTTGTTGTTGGATATAATAAGGCAAAAGTGACAACAATAAGTGAACTAGAAAACATCCATGATGATATCGATATGATGTTTGATATCGTTCAATCAATTGAAGTACAATAACTTTTGGGAATAAGGGAGGACTCTTATTCCTTTTTTGTACGGTTAGATTTTATCAATTTTTTGTTAGTATGATAGTAAATATGATTTCGTCATTAGAATTTGCACAAAGTTAAGATTGAATATGTATTAGAATGAAACTCATAATTACGTTTTTTGCGCAATGAAACGAATGATATTATAAATTTTTCATTAAATGTACGTTTTATTTGGACTATCATAATTTATAAATTTATGGTCGATAGAATAAATGCTCCTGCGCCGCTACGCTTGCTCGTCGCAGCTCGAAGGGATTTCGAAGAAGCCGTTGCTCGTTGCTCCTGCGGTTACTCGTCGCAGGTGAAGAGTACTAAGAATCTCTTTAACGAAAAGCCAAGTTTTGTTTAAAAGTGAACGTAACTAAAGACGGCGACTCCCGGAGGATCAGCGCAGTCTGAAGATCCACTTAGGCGAAGAGTTGCCGAGCCTAAGTTAGCTGAAGACAAGCACTCGGGAAAGCGTCCGTCTGAAGTGAAGTTCACGCTTATCATTCGGAATTTCCCATCTTATTTTGAGTTATGAAATTGATTCATTAAAGTGTGCATTGGAAATTTCTTTATTTTTATCGGAAATCTTTACTATTATATATACAGTGAGTAAAACTTATAGAAACAGGTGAATAAAATGAAACAATTTTTAGAAAAGAAGGGAGTAAATCCATCCTTTCATACATACGTCATTCGTACATTGAGCTTTATGGCATTAGGGTTATTTTCGTCTCTGATTATTGGGTTGATTATGGAAACTGCGGGTGGGTTGCTTGGACTTGCCATATTAGAATCAATGGGGTCAACTGCGATGTCTTTATATGGACCAGCAATTGGGGTCGCGGTTGCATACGGCTTAAATGCTCCACGACTTGTTTTATTTGCTGCCGTAATCACCGGAGCAGCAGGTGCAGAGGTTGGTGGACCAGCAGGAAGCTTAATTGCAGCACTGCTATCTACGGAGATTGGAAAACTAGTATCACAAGAAACGAAACTTGATATTATCGTTACGCCACTTGTTACAATCGTAACTGGTATTGGTGCGGCATCGATCATCAGTCCGCAAATTGCTTTTGGTTTAAGACGATTTGGAGACTTTTTAGGTTGGTCGACTGCGCAACAGCCATTTATTATGGGGATTATTATTGCCATTTTTATGGGGCTGGCATTAACAGCACCGATATCAAGTGTAGCGATCGCAATCATGATTGAAATTGATGGAATTGCGGCTGGAGCAGCGACCGTTGGGTGTGCAGCACAAATGATCGGCTTTGCGACAAGTAGTTTCCGTGAGAATCGTTGGTCAGGCTTTATCGCACAAGGAATTGGTACATCGATGTTGCAAATCGCAAATATTATGAAAAATCCATGGATTATATTGCCACCTACTTTAACGGCAGCCATATTAGGGCCAGTAGCAACTGTTATTTTTCAAATGAAAAATAATGATGCAGGTGCAGGGATGGGAACAAGTGGCTTTGTAGGACAAATAATGACGATCCATACGATGGGTAGTAGTATGTCTGTATGGATTGCTATTGTTTTATTGCATTTTATTGCACCAGCGATCCTTGCACTTATATTCTCGGAATGGCTTAGAAAAGCTGGTAAAATAAAATATGGTGATATGAAGATTGAACAATCCTAAGGGGGAAGTATAATGAAAGAAATTATTTCACTTGATCACTTTAATGAAGTTGTCGAAAATGAAAATGCCGTGTTAATGTTTACAGCTGGTTGGTGTCCTGATTGTGTCGTTATTGAGCCACATTTACCAGAAGTCGAAGAAAGGTTTAAAGAGTTTTCATTTTATAAAGTAAATCGAGATGAGTTTATTGAGCAATGTCAACAATATGACATTTTTGGAATCCCTAGTTTTCTTGTTTTCAAAAATGGACAAGAGATCGATCGTTTCGTAAGTAAAGCAAGGAAGTCTAAGGAAGACATTATTCAGTTTTTAGATGAGGCAAAACAAAAGTAATGAAGGGCAGGGAGCTGGATATTAAGTAATTCGTTTTCGAGATGAAAAATAATAGTAATAATAGAACTGGCAACACGTTAAACATTAAGTTTTACATGTTGCCTTTTTATTGTGTTTTTTTATGAAGATAAATACTCGAATCTGTTTTACAGGCGGACGTTTTCACCTCTAGGCACAAGTGCGATCGTCCTTCAATTCTTCACTTCGTTCGAATTCACTGTAGTTTGATGCGTTGAAGCAGTTCGTAGCTTACTCGAGAAGCTGATGCTTGTATTGGAGTCACCTCCTTTTGCTCTTCAAATTCACTGGAAATCAACACTGCCCTTTTACAGAAGGTGAAAGCGAGTGGACATAAGAGAATGGTCCATTATTAAATTTATTTTTAGGGTAGACAAAATACAAAGCCGTACACTTTCGATGTCATTCTTTCTCATGTTAAAATAGTTATTGTGTAAACTAGGAGGTATGAAACAGGATGAAACCGATACAAATAAAACGAGCTATAGAAAGTAAAATAACAGATGAAAATTGGGTAACGACATTTGACCGTGAAAAAGAAACATTACGCATTGTCGATAAAAGGTATGATAAAGGTGTCACACTGAACTTGACTGCCTTAAAAGAAAAATTTCAAGAGGATGAAAAGAAGGCAGTAGAACAAACGATGGCAAATGTTTCTGAAGGTCTTCGATTATTAAATACTACGATTAAAGTAAAGGGTAATGAGAAAAATCTTTATCCTGTAATACGGTCTACATCATTTCCAACAGAGTTAGAGGACGGACGTAAGCTATTGTATAAAGATCATACAGCAGAAACTCGAATTTTCTATGCAGTCGATCAAGGCGCCTCGTTTTCGCTTATTGATGAAGAAACATTGAAAAATGAAGAAAAAACGTTTAAGGAAATCGAAGAAGCTGCTTTATTTAACGTAAGGTCATTAAAAAATCCAATGAAACAAGATGAAGTAGCAGGGAATATCTTTTATTTCTTAAACAATGATGATGGCTATGATGCTAGCCGCATTTTAAATGAAACATTACTTAAAGAAATGAAAACGAAAGTATCAGGAGACCTAGCTGTAGCAGTTCCTCACCAAGATGTATTAATTTTTGCAGATATTCGTAATGAAGTTGGATACGATATTCTTGCGCAGATGGTTTTTCAATTTTTCTCAGAAGGACGTGTACCAATAACAGCACTACCGTTTATGTACGAGAATGAGGACCTTGAACCTATTTTTATTTTGGCACAAAGAAAACCTAAAGGGTCGACAAAAAAATAAAACAAATTCGAAGGATATAATAGAAGTTAAATGAGGCTGTCTCAAGAGCGTAGTGTTAGGCACCTCCATTTAGAAAGAATAGGCCAATAGGTTTGCTCTTTCTCTTTAAGATAATGGAGGAACTTAAACACATGTGAGGCTGCCTTATTTTTTGTATGGAAGCCTTATCCATGAAAGTGAATATTTCTGATATACTTTGTGATGGTAATGAAAAAGTGACCCGTTCTATTGAACGAATCTATAAATCTAAGTTGAAAAGGTGATGACATTGAATAAAAGACTACCAAAGTTATTTTCAACGCTTAAAGGATGGTTATTTCCTACAAATGAAGAAAAGGACATGAGCCGATATGAAAATGATCAAATTCATAATGAAAATGAAATGGGTAGGAAAGTACCTATAACAAAAAATCCAGAGGCGAAAGTGATTCATCAGTATCCAAAACAAGGAGCTTTTCGTTTTCCTCTTATTGAAGATGATGAGGATGTCGTTGAAGACATAGATCAGCGAGCGCGTCGAAACGTTCGATCGATGAACGAGTATAAAACAAAGCAACAAGAGGAGAAGGTAGAGGTTAAAAACTTAACAAAAAATCAAGATACGAATGATAGTGAAAAGGTTCATTCTAATAAAGAGAAGGAGAAGGAAAAAGCGAAATTTCAAGGTGTAGATTTTAAACCACAAGAAACCCCTTCACCAATTTATGGTTATCAAAAAACGATCAAACAAACTAAGATCGATGAAGCTGAGAATGAAGCGCAACGCATTTTATATCAATATGATCGCAAAGAACATGACGACCCGTTACCTTATAAAGATGTGGCTTCCGCATCAAATATGGAAAATGATAAAAAAGTAGATGATGAGCATGAGGCAATGCCTGAAGAAACAGAGATTCAACAAGATAGGCAAAATGAACGAGAATACTTGAATGATTCGTATAACGAACCTAATGATGAGGAAGAATTACATAATGAAGAAAGTAATATAAAAGTAGAAAATACTCAAAGTCTTTTAAAAGAAAATAAACATCTGAATGAACAAAGTGAACTACAAGACGATAACGAACAAACAGAGCCTCTAGAGGAACAATCAGAACGTCAATATGAACAAACTGAATTACAAGAGGATCATGAACAAACTGAATTACAAGAGGATCATGAACAAACTGAATTACAAGAGGATCATGAACAAAGTAAAAATAAGCATATTGAAAATAGACAGTTGTCCTCACACCAGAACAAACATAAAAGTAATATAGTAAAGAAGGAAACAAAAAATCATAACAAACCAGTTACACCATACAATGTGTTAATGCTGCCTAGCGACAAGAGGAAACAAGAAAAGCGTACGAAAGTTAAAGAGGACCAATACGAGGCACCGGGTATACACTTACTTGATATTCCTCCAAGAAAAGAGCAAGGGGATGACGAATGGCTTCATCAACAAGCAGAAAAGCTGAATGAAACTTTTGAATACTTTCACATTCGCGCCAGTGTTGTTCATTACACAAAAGGGCCCTCAGTTACAAGGTTTGAAATCCAGCCTGAACCAGGGGTGAAGGTAAGTAAGATCACAAACTTAACAGATGACTTAAAACTAAGCCTTGCAGCAAAAGAAATTCGTATTGAAGCACCGATTCCTGGTAAAACAACAGTAGGTATTGAAGTACCGAATGCTAAATCTGAGCCTGTTTTTTTACGAGAGATATTACATTCACCGGTTTTTCAAAAAGCTGAATCCCCTTTAACGGTTGCATTAGGAATGGATATTTCAGGCGAGGCTGTTGTTACAGACTTACAAAAGATGCCCCATGGGTTAATTGCTGGTGCGACTGGTTCTGGTAAAAGTGTATGTGTCAATTCTATATTAGTAAGCTTACTGTATAACGCAACTCCAAAGGATGTTCGTCTATTACTCATCGACCCTAAGATGGTGGAGTTAGCGCCGTACAATAATGTTCCCCATTTAGCTGCTCCAGTTATTAATGACCCAAAACAAGCAACTGAAGGATTGAAGTGGGCTGTTGAAGAAATGGAGCGTCGTTACGAGCAATTAGCTCAAACAGGTGCAAGGGATATTGGAAGGTACAATGAGAAAATGAAGCAACAAGGAAAAGAAGATGAAACACTCCCATACATCGTTATTATTGTAGATGAATTAGCGGATTTAATGATGGTATCGCCTTCTGATGTAGAAAGTGCAATATGTAGAATTGCTCAAAAAGCAAGAGCATGTGGCATTCACTTGTTAGTCGCAACGCAAAGACCGTCGGTTGATGTTATTACTGGATTGATTAAAGCGAACATCCCAACAAGAATTGCATTTTCGGTGTCTTCACAGGCTGATTCTAGAACGATCCTTGATAGTGGCGGAGCAGAACGGTTACTCGGTAGGGGAGACATGCTTCTATTAGAAAATGGTTCATCCAAACCTGTAAGGTTGCAAGGAACATTTGTTACCGACGATGAGATCGATCGTGTTACTGAATTTGTAAAAAAAGATGGGCAATCTAATTTTCTATTTAAAAAAGAAGATTTACAACAACAGGTTGATGAAGAAGATAGTGATGACATGTTTGATGAAGTATGTGAATTTGTTGTTGAACAGCAAGCAGCGTCAACTTCCTTGTTGCAACGGCATTTTAGAATGGGTTATAACCGTGCCGCGAGACTCATTGATCTACTTGAGGCAAAAGGTATCGTTTCACCTGCAAAAGGGAGTAAGCCAAGAGATGTTTATTTGACAAAATCAGAGATGAACGAAAAAAAAATGACAAAAGGGGAAATTTAGACTACAAAGATCCCAAGATTTTATATACAATGATGTTGTTAGGATAAATTTCATAAATGAAGAAGGGCAAAAAGATTTCATGTTTTGCTCAGGTGTAAAAAGATTCATAGTATGGAGATCTGCCATTCTACGTTCCATTTAGATGCGGTCGTTTTTCCATACTGGCAAGATGATGTTGAACTTTAAAAACCTTAGGAGGGATGTTTTATGCAACAAGTTCCTTTGGAAAACCTGGTTCACCATGTATCACCAGAATGGATTCACCTGTTAACAGAACAAGAAAGAACACAATGGATTGTACTTCGTAATGGCATTGCTCAAGTTGACCAAACAGATTTGGCAGAAATTATGGAAGCGGTCATTGAAGAAAACCGTGCAAGCCCTTTTTACCAATAACAAACAATGAAGAAAATGTCTTAGGTGCACAAGGAGCATTTGAAATGGTTACAATGAAAGAGATTAAATTAAAATTAGAGGGGAAAATTAACCGTCTCACAAATAAAACATTTAAATTTGATGAACGAGTTGGAGAAGGTTGGTTTTCAGCTGTTTATTTTCTGAAAACGAAAAAAATCGCAGAAAGATTCAAAAAAGATAACATTGTGACGATGCAATTTTTCCAAAAAAAGCATGCTGTTTTATGTGGAACGGATGAAGTGATTGCTCTCATTCATACGTTTGCAGAAAACCCTGAAGAGTTAGAGATTCATTCATTAAGAGATGGCGATAAAATCGAACCTCATGAAACCGTGCTAACGATTCGTGGCCCTTACCAGAATTTTGGCTTTTTAGAGGGAATCATTGATGGGATTTTAGGTCGTCGTACGTCAGTTGCAACAAATGTTTACAAAGTAGTAAAAGCGGCAAAATCATCAGGAAAAGAAAAGCCAGTTATTTTTATGGGCGATCGTGATGATCACTTTACACAGCAAGCTGGAGACGGTTATGCTGCATTTATCGGAGGATCACAAGCACAAGCTACTCATGCGATGAATGAATGGTGGGGAAAAAGAGGAATCGGCACGATGCCTCATGCATTAATCCAATTGTTTGAAGGCGATGTTGTTGAAGCGTCACGTGCTTATCATGAAACATTTCCAGAAGATGATTTAATCGCTCTTGTGGACTATAATAATGATGTCATAACTGATTCATTAAAAGTTGCTAGAGACTTTGGTGATACGTTAAAAGGTGTACGTGTCGATACGTCCAAAAACCTTGTCGATCAATATTTCACAAGGAACCCTGAATTACTAGGTACATTTGACCCTCGAGGGGTAAACCCTCCACTGTTATTTGCATTACGTAAAGCACTTGATGATGAAGGCTTTCAACATGTAAAGATTGTCGTTTCAGGTGGGTTTGATGCTGAGCGTATTGAAACCTATGAGAAATTAAATGTACCTGTTGATATGTATGGTGTAGGAAGCAGTTTGTTAAATATTCATATCGGCTTTACAGGTGATAACGTTCTTTTAAATGATAAAGAGGAAGCAAAGACAGGAAGAAAATATCGTGAAAACCCAAAACTAGAACGAATTGAATATACAGAATAAGATCAAAAGCAAGGGTCTGATATTCTAATTAAAAATACAGTCGACCTTTTATACTCAAAGTGACTTGTGTTTTATAGAATATCGGCCCTTTTATCTATATTACGTAAGATGCAGCAAGACCCAACATCGTTTGGGAAAAGAGGTGATGGTTCATGAAAGATGGAAAGGCTACGTTTATTATTGACTTTGAAAAAATGAAGGAAAAAAAGCAAATAGATGCTGAAAATTCATTACTTGACGTATATGATGAGCTTTTTCAATATATTGAGAAGAAAGCGAATTTACGAGAAAAGGTTCGAGCGAAGCATATTTTCTCATATAAAGCAGGTATCCCAAAAAGTGAAGTGATGGACCCTGATATGCATATGCATTTTGAGCATTGGTTTGCCTTTGATTATGTAACAGTATTTGGTTCAAGAATGTTTGATTTGTTTATTCGAGACAAAAAGGACAAAATGTCAAAATCGATGCTGGAACTTAGCGGCTTTTTATTATTAATGTCACTAGAGCCTGTACGATTAAAAAAAGTTGAAAAAAGCGTTATCATATATGATTCATTGTTAAAAAATGAAACGAAGGAAGCTACTCCGTTTATTTTCCCTGCTGAAGGAGAAGCTGGAGAACTTGTCTTAATGCGAACAGTGCAAGTTGGATATAAGCAAATGAAGATCGGTCCAACGATTCGCCTAAACGATGAGGGGCAACAAAAAATCCTAAAAGATTTTCATATTGATGAGCATACAAATATTCTCAACCAAAGAAAGCATCTAAAAGAATATGGGATTGATTATTTACGTAATAAAAAGACATAATGAGTAATAATAGATAAAAAGAGGTTATTTTTTTGTTAAAAGAGGTATAGTTTATACAAAATCTCCTTCTTTTGCCCAGGGTAAAGAGTGTGATAGCTTCACTGAATAATTTTTGCTATAATAACCTAGTATGTTTAATAGGTATTCTAAGGATGGCTTGAATGAACGTTGTTTTAGCCATTCGCAATTTTCAAAGCTTAGGCATATACTTTATTGATAACCATCATGAGTGATCCATGAAAATGGTGCCCTCAGAACCAATGGATTTGTGGAGGTTCAACAAATGACAGTTTATCACTTTATAGGAATTAAAGGATCAGGAATGAGCGCACTTGCGCAAATATTAAGCGATATGCAATTTGATGTTCAAGGGTCTGATGTGGAAAAAGTCTTTTTCACACAAAAGCCGCTTGAGAAAAAGGGCATTCCATTGCTACCGTTTAAAAAGGAGAATATAAGAGAGAATCAAACGATTATCGCTTCTCCAGCTTACAATGAAGAAAATGAAGAAATTCGTGAGGCAAATGATCAAAATATTAAAGTTCATCAATACCCAACTTTTCTAGGTGAGTTTATCCAACAATTTACGAGCATTGCTGTTACAGGATCTCACGGAAAAACCTCAACAACAGGTTTAATGGCACATGTGCTACAAGATGCCAAGCCTACCTCTTACTTGATAGGGGATGGTACCGGTAAAGGTGAAAAAGAAAGTGAATATTTTGTATTTGAAGCTTGTGAGTACAGGCGACACTTCCTTCATTACAACCCAGATTATGCAATTATGACGAACATCGATTTTGACCATCCGGATTATTTTAAAGATGTGAATGATGTTTTTCAAGCATTTCAAGAAATGGCTATGCAAGTAAATAAAGCAATTATTGCTTGTGGAGATGATGAGTATTTACAAAAGCTCAATGCTCAAGTTCCTGTTTTATATTACGGGCTAAATGAAGATAATGACTTTTATGCAAAGGATATAAAAACAGATGAAGAAGGTACACATTTCGATGTGTATGTAAGAAGCTCCTTTTACGGAAACTTTACAATTCCAGGCTATGGAACACATAATGTTATGAACGCGTTAGCAGTAATTGCATTATGTCATTATGAACAAGTGGAATTAGAGGTTGTTCAGAAACAGTTAAACACATTTGAAGGGGTAAAACGTCGGTTTAGTGAAAAAGAATTTGGAAGTCAAGTGTTAATTGATGACTATGCTCATCATCCAACTGAGATTTCTGCAACGATTGAATCGGCAAAACAGAAGTACCCTAATAAAGAAGTTGTTGCTATTTTTCAACCACACACGTTTACAAGGACAAAAACATTTTTAGATGAGTTTGCCGAGAGTTTAAAATTAGCAGACCGCGTTTATTTATGTGATATTTTCTCCTCGGCTCGTGAACAAAGTGGTGACTTAACGATTGATGATCTCATTGAAAGAGTTCCTGGATCTGAACTTATTAAAGAGGAAACAATTCAGCACTTATTAAAGCATGAAAATGCTGTATTACTTTTCATGGGTGCTGGAGACGTTCAGAAGTTCCAGGCAGCGTACGAACAATCAGTTGAAAAAGAAGGTGCCTAAGCACCTTTGATAAGATACAAGAAGCCGGTATGAATGATTGTTCATACCGGCTTTCTTGTCGTTTATTTCAAGTTTTCAGGGTTTAATGGCATTAAGTCATTAACGACGAACCTTCCGTTCTCTCGAATTAATTCGCCATCAAAGTAAATGTTCCCTCCACCATATTCAGGGCGCTGAATATTAACAATATCCCAATGGATTGCAGAGTCATTCCCGTTGTAGGCATTTTCATAAGCTTGACCTGGTGTGAAGTGGAAGCTTCCATCAATTTTTTCATCAAAAAGAATGTCTTGCATTGGATGTAAAATAAAAGGATTAACGCCAATTGCAAATTCGCCAATAAAACGTGCTCCTTCATCCGTATCAAAAATCTCATTAATTTTTTCTGTGTTATTTGCAGTTGCTTCTACGATCTTACCGTTCTCAAATGTTAGCTGAATATTTTCGAATGTAAAGCCTTGATATGGTGAAGCTGTATTATATGTGATTGTGCCGTTTACAGAGTCCTTTACTGGAGCGGAATATACCTCTCCATCAGGAATGTTTAGTCGACCTGCACATTTAATAGCAGGGATATCTTTAATGGAGAATGTAAGGTCAGTTCCTTCACCTGTAATTCGAACTTCATTTGTCTTGTTCATTCTTGTGACTAAAGCATCCATTGCTTTGTCCATTTTGCTATAATCTAAATTACAAACGTTAAAATAGAAGTCTTCAAATCCAACTGTGCTCATTTTTGCTAGCTGTGCCATTGAAGAGCTAGGATAACGAAGTACTACCCACTTCGTATTTGGAACACGGATTTCACGGTGTACTTTTGTTCCGACTGTTTTTTGGTGAAGGCTCATTTTATCAGCTGGTACGTCTGATAATTCATTAATGTTATCACCTGCTCGTAGGCCAATATAAGCGTCCATTTCTTTCATAACATTTGCTTCAAATTGAGCGGTAAGCTGTTGTTGTTCTTCAGATGCACCCATTAAGAGTGTACGGTTTACTTCATGTTCTTTTAGGGAAACAAAAGGAATACCACCAGCTTCATAGGCAGATTCAACTAAAGCGTTCACTAGTTCCTTTTGTACACCGAAATTTTCGATAAGAATTTTTTCACCTTTTTGCAGGTCAACAGAATAATTAATTAAATTCTTGGCTAATGTTTGAATACGTGGATCTCTCATGAAGAATCCTCCTTCGATATGTACTGATTTCATTTATTATTGTACACGCGTTTTTGAGGTGAGGCTAGTACAAGCCTTTTAGCCAATTACCTCTAATTCTTGAAGGGACGAGATAGAATATTCTAAAAACATCAGATAAAAAGGAATTTTGCTGAATGATGTAGAAGAGGTTGGGTAGGTGAATGGTTGAGCATGAGTTGTAAGCGTTGTTCTCAAAAAAAGAATTATTGAGATAAAGGTGAAACGATTCAAACTAATACAAATTCGTAAACAAGAAAAGCAAAAAACCTTTCACCAATAATCATAAATTGTTAAAGTTAAGAGGAGGTAGATCAATCATGGAATGGCTTTTATACGTTAGTGTAGCAATCATCGCAGTCGCATTTGCTTTTCTCGTCTTTTATTTAATTCAAACGCTTATATCTATGCGAAAAACGATTGAAAATATTGGTTCAACAGTAGATGGGCTTCAAAAGCAAGTTGAAGATTTGTCAGAGGAATCGACACAACTATTACATAAGACGAATCGTTTAGCAGATGATATACAACAGAAATCAGATTCTTTGAATACGGTGTTTTTAGCTGCAAAAGATTTAGGAGACTCATTACAAAGAGTAAATCATTCTGTTAGGAAAGTATCAGATGCAGTTTCTAGTAAAGCAAATAACCAATCTGAACAGATGGCTCAAGCTGTACAATGGGGGAATGTTGCCTTAAACTTATGGGAGAAGTGGAAAATAAAAAAATCTGAAACTGAAAAACGTCAAGCTAGAGAAACTAATAATGAGAAGGAGGAATTATAATGAGTGAACAAAATCAAGGTGTAAACACAAAGGACTTTTTAATCGGAAGTTTAGTTGGTGGGATTATCGGAGCATCAACAGCCCTTTTACTAGCTCCAAAATCAGGTAGAGAGCTTCGTCATGATCTAAATGAACAAGCGAAGGTTGCAAAGGAGAGAACAGCTGATTGGACGACACAAGCTGTTGAGAAAGGGAATGAATTTGCTTCAACCGCTAGAGAGAATACGTCTCAGATTGCAAGGCAAGTATCAGATCAATCGATTTCGCTTATTGACAAAGTAAAAGACGTTGCAAGTTCTGTTCGTAAAGATGTTGAAGAGTTAACTGAAAGTGCTGATGACCTTGCAAGTGACCTTGAAGGGGTTAGTCAGGAAATTGCTGATTCTGTAAAAAAAGAAGTAGAGGATTTACAACGCTCTGTTGAACAATTAGTAAAAGAAGTAGAAGAGAAAGAAAAACAAAGAGCACAACAAACAACAGAAACTGAAGAAGGTTAAAGGAGACGTTTGTATGGGCATCAAGAAAATAGAGTCAATTGATCAATTTGATGAACTTTATAATGAAAAGACTGCTTACTTTTTTTTGAAAAACAGTACAACATGTCCAATTAGTCATGAGGGTTACAAAGAAGTTGAAAAGTTTTCAGCTGACCATGAAGACCTTCCTGTTTATTATTTAAATGTACAGGATTCACGAGAGCTATCTAATCACATTGCTGAGAAATTTGGAGTGAAACATGAATCTCCACAAGTGTTATTATTTGATGATGGAGATGTCATATGGCATGACTCACATTGGAACATTACGAAGAAAAGTTTAACAAATGCATGGGCCAATAAATAAAGAAAAGCAGCTGGTAATCACCAGCTGCTTTTTATCTTAGTTCCCTTGCCTCACTGGAAGTAGACGCTACTACCTTTCACGTCTAGACACAAGGGCGACATCTGTTCATGTAACACTTCGTTTGTATTCACGGTAAAATTTATAAATCTACCCATTTTAATGTTAACGTATCTCCTTGAATAATGGGGGAGGAAAACGTTGTTTCATGGTTGTTTCTTAAAATAACGGGCTTTTTATTTCTTTCCTTTGGACGTTCAACATCCACTTTAGCAAAGATATCTTGGTAGATGAATGATACATCTTCTTTTTCCACAACATGAAGCTCATCGCTATTGAATACTGTTGAGTGATCTGAAAGCTTCTCACCATTACGGTACACATTGAATTTCGCTTTTTTTAATGTGACCGCCTTTTCATTGAAGGTAACGGCGATTTCTTTATACATTTGCCAATCAAATTGTGCGAAAACATCTTGTAATTGTAACGATTCAGAACCACTTTGTTCATACGAAACATGGTCACCATCTTTAATTTTTGAATCTAGTGTTGCAATATGACCATTGATTAATAACTCGGCTCCAGGTTTTGTTACATGAACTTCTTCCCTATCAATAAAAAGCTTCCATGATGTCGTTTGAAACTCGTGTTCGTCTTGTTGTAATGAATAAAGCAGTTCGGATAAAGTTTGCGGTATTCGGTATTCAATTTGATCACGATCTTTGACTTCACTTTCCATAAAAGATACTTCACCGTTAATTCGAACAATTGGTTCTATTTTTACTTGCTCATCATTGACTGTTACCGTTATATGATCCGTATGTTCAATAAGATATTTCACAGTCGCGATTGCATTTTTGCCATCTTGTCCTTTTTCAACTGTAATTTCATCATTATGGGAAAGGAGCTCATCTAATTTAGCAGGCTGCCCATTTCTTTTTATGATTGGCGGAGTTCCGTGATCTCCTGGAATCGAAACAACTTTGCCATTTAATTTTACCATCATTGCCATCCCGGGTTTCCCATAAAGCTTAGTCAGTTCGAGTCCACTAGATATTAATGCATCTCCAATTGTTAACTGCTTAATGTCAAAGAGACGAATGTCTTGTTCATTTACTTTCACACTTACATATTCAACAGGACTTTCTTTTGCAGCAATTGCAATCCCAATCGGTGTTACAAGCTCAGGTGTTTCTTCCCACTCTTTTTCAAATTGAAGACCTTTAATTGCGTCAATACCTCGAACAGCAACGCGGTTTTCTGGTAAGGAAAGTTTTTCTGCAAGTAATGTTGTTAGACTTGGCGTTAAACTGCCTCCCCCAACAAGCATTACAGCCTTCGGTGGTTTGTTATTTAAAGAGATGATTTCATGACTGATTTTTTCTGCTAACCGATCTACCGCGCTTTGAATGGTAGCAACGACATCAGTTTTTTCATATTTTGATTCGAAGCCAAGAATATCTGTAATTGTGACTGTATCTTTAGTCATTAAATCTCTTTTAAAAATTTCAGCGTCTGGGAAGTCTAATAAATAGTGGTCACTAATCGCTTCAGTGATTTCATCACCTGCGACAGGGACCATGCCATATGCAGTTACTGTACCGAGTTCTGTAATGGCGATATCTGATGTTCCAGCTCCTATGTCAACTAAAGCAACGTTTAATCGGCGCATTGACGGCGGGATTAGAACATTAATAGCAGCTATTGGCTCAAGAGTTAATGCTTCTAGCTCTAATTCGGCGCGTTTTAAAGCAGAGATTAATGATTCTACGACAACTTTTGGAAGGAAAGTAGCAATAACCTCGGCAGAAGCTGCCTCACCTTGGTGGTCAATTAAACTTCCGATTTGTTCACCATCTAAGCGGTAATCAATGACTGAATACCCAACACAATAATCAGTGACTTGTTTATCTGACTCAGAATACGTTTGAGCTAATTTAAATTGCGCCTTTTGGACAGCACTAAGTTCTAAATGTAAGACTGACTCTTTGTCAAATATCGGATTACCTGATATATTCATTTCTGCTTTTGCCCGTTTTGTTTTTAAGGAACGGCCAGCAGCGGCTACACATACTTTTTTTAGTGGTCCGTGGCTTTTTTCAAGTTTACTTTTTACTTGATTAATAACAGATGAAACAGCTACTATATTATGGATTTGTCCATCTAGCATTGACCGCTCATTATGTTCGAGGCGTTCAACATCAACGACGTGATAATGATCGTCTTTTTTATGTAAAATAAGTCCAACAACAGAGCGTGTCCCAATGTCTAATGCGAAAATAGATTGTTCTTTTGTGCGATGCAAACGACATCACCTCATTCAAAAATAGTCATTTATCTAAATTTATTATACAGCAATTGGATAAGTTTTTGAGGAAAAATGTCGGATTGTTATTAGAATAGTCTCTATACAACCCATCACGCGCTTTAATGCTTAAAAGCGTTTAATTAATGAAGAAAAAGTGGTGACAATCTAAAGATGATCGTATATAATAGTCGGTAACTGAAAAATGAATAAACAGACTGAGTAGCAGAGAGGAGTTTTTTGAATGGGTAATGATCAGTTAGAAGAGTTGAGAGACCAGTTGGATAATGTGAACCTCCAATTGGTAGAGCTTATTAATGAGCGAGCTAGGCTAGCGCAAGAAATAGGGAGAGTGAAGAGTGCACAAGGTCTGAATCGATTTGATCCAGTTAGAGAAAGGAAAATGCTTGATCTTATAGCTGCAAATAATCGAGGGCCTTTTGAAACATCCACCCTTCAACATATTTTTAAACAAATCTTTAAAGCAAGCTTAGAACTGCAAGAAGATGACCACCGTAAAGCATTACTTGTATCACGTAAAAAGCACCCGGATAATACAATTGTTAAGGTAAATCAAGAAACAGTTGGGGATGGGAAACAGCGACTCATTGCAGGTCCATGTTCTGTTGAAAGCTATGAACAAGTTGAAGAAGTTGCAAAAGCTCTTAAAAAGCAAGGTGTGAAATTCTTACGTGGAGGAGCATTTAAACCTCGGACATCACCTTATGATTTCCAAGGGTTAGGTGAGGAAGGCTTAAAAATATTAAAAGATGTCGGCCAGAAATATAATCTTGCGGTAATCAGTGAAATTGTTAGTCCTCATGATATTGAAATGGCATTACAATATGTAGATGTTATTCAAATTGGGGCAAGAAATATGCAAAACTTTGAATTATTAAAAGCTGCAGGAAGTGTAGATAAACCAGTCTTATTAAAGAGAGGTTTATCAGCAACGATTGAAGAATTTATAAATGCAGCAGAGTATATTCACTCTAAAGGGAACGGAAATATTATGCTTTGTGAACGAGGAATTCGCACATATGAAAAAGCAACTCGTAACACGCTGGATATTTCAGCGGTACCAATCTTAAAGCAAGAAACACATTTACCAGTTTGGGTTGATGTTACCCACTCAACAGGGCGTAGAGATTTATTACTGCCTACAGCGAAAGCGGCGTTAGCTATTGGAGCTGATGGTGTCATGGCAGAAGTACATCCAGACCCAGCAGTTGCGTTATCAGATTCAGCCCAGCAAATGGATATTCCTCAATTTGAAGAATTCATTACCAACCTTGCTGATTCAGGGTTATATAATAAAGAAAACGTAGCTATAACGAAATAAAGAGATTGTGACGAGAGTGTTCAAACATAGGACACTCTCGTCTTTCCTTTTTTAAGGATAAGAAAGTATAAAATTTTTGTCCTGGATAGTTGTCTAGCTCAGCGACGAACAATGCACCTTCGAATATGCGTTGAGCTGTGCCGACGGATAAGCAACCGAGAGAGACTTGTAGAGGAAGGCACAACGAGCACATCACGAGTAAGCTACGAGTTGTCTCGACGGACAGGACGTCCTAATGCCGCGCATGCCACAGGACGTGGCGTATGCGAGGTGGACGGACAGGACGTCCTAATGCCGCGCATGCCACAGGACGTGGCGTATTGCGCGGTGGACGGATACACTGCGAAGCAATACTAGCAGAGGAAGAGGCAGTTTTCATGGTCGATAAGCGAGGGCGCTTGCGCTTTTCTTAATACACGTCATATAAATAAATTGGTACTGTATGAAATTACTCTCTATTTGCCTAGAATAGAGAATATAGAATAGGTTTATTCTATAAGTAATGGCTTTTATTGTATAAAACTTCACGTACTAAGCCGATAATCAAGGAAAAAATAGGTCTTTTTTCGATAAAAAACGAGATTTTTCATGATATGCTCAAATCGTTGGGGCAAAATGCCGATATAATTAAAGAATTTGCGCCCCTTCTTAAAGTGTCGTATCATATCATTACGTTATGAAAGTATGAAAGCTAACAGTTGTTAATATATGAAGGAGGAGCAATAGATCAATGAATATTACAATTTACGATGTAGCACGAGAAGCTGGGGTGTCAATGGCGACAGTTTCCCGCGTAGTAAATGGGAACCCTAATGTAAAGCCAACAACTCGAAAACGAGTCTTAGAAGCGATTGAACGATTAGGATATCGTCCAAATGCTGTAGCTAGGGGATTAGCTAGTAAACGTACAACGACAGTTGGAGTCATCATCCCCGACATATCAAGCATCTTCTTTTCAGAGCTGGCACGAGGAATAGAAGACATTGCAACAATGTACAAGTATAACATTATTTTATGTAATTCTGACCAAAACAAAGAAAAGGAAATACACTTAATAAATACGTTGTTGGAAAAGCAAGTAGACGGCATTGTGTTTATGGGTGGGGAGATTACGGAAGAACATAAAGAGACATTTGAAAGGTCACCAGTTCCTATTGTGTTATCTGCAACAATGGATGATGCAAAGACTTTGCCATCAGTAAATATTAATTATGAACAAGCTACTTTTGATGCGATAACTGCACTTATTGAAGAAGGACATAAAGATATTGCCATGCTCTCAGGCACGTTAGAAGATCCAGTGAATGGTTATCAAAAATTTGCAGGATATAAGAGAGCATTAGAAAGTGCAGGTTTATCAATGAATGATGATTATGTTGTTATTGGCGATTACACGTATGATTCTGGTTTGGAAGCGATGGGGAACTTACTAAGCTTAAACAATAGGCCAACCGCGATCTTTGCATCGACTGATGAAATGGCATTAGGTGTCATTCATGGTGCACAAGATGCAGGTTATCATGTACCAAATGATTTTGAAATCATCGGTTTTGATAATACACGCTTAGCAACGATGGTTCGCCCAACATTAACCTCTGTCGTTCAACCGATGTATGACATTGGTGCTGTCTCTATGCGTTTATTAACGAAGCTGATGAACAAAGAAGAGGTTGAAGAGCACGCTGTTTTATTACCTCACCGAATCGAATATCGCCAATCAACAAAGATTGAACAATAAATAGAAACAAACGCTGTTTTGTACTATCAAAATAAAGGTTGATAGGATAACGACGAATATGGCTTTAATTCCACAAGAAGTGGTGACTTCTGTTTTGTCCAAAGGGTATGGATGTTCTTAGCAGAAGTTCCTTAAATCTGGCGATAAGCCAAGTTTTGTTTACACTATCGCTTTTTAAGAAATTGCGGATGATAGTATAACAGCAACTAAGCCTTTCGCCATTTAGATCTGGCGATAAGCCAAGTTTTGTTTACAGGGTTAGGGAGAGGATTATGAAGAAACTAGATTTGTTAACACCTATTGGTATTTTTATTGGACTTACCAGTATATTTGCTGCGGTATATATGAATGCAATTGAAGGCGGAGGAAGTATTGTTTTTCTTTTTCAATGGTCATCAATTTTTATTGTTTTAGGGGGGCTTTCGGCTGCAATTTTAGTAAACTTTTCTAATCATGATTTGAAGCTACTGCCGAAAGTTTTCAAAGAAAGCTTTAAAACAAGTAATAATAACTTAGAAGACTTGATCGGAAATTTTGTAGACTTGTCTACTAAAGCTCGTAGAGAAGGTTTATTAGCATTAGAGGCAGGAATCGAAGAGGTAGATGACCCTTTTATTGAAAAGGGGGTTCTTCTTGCTGTTGATGGAATTGAGCCAGATACTATTAAAGATATAATGATGGCCGAAGTTGTTGCAATGGAAGAGCGTCATCGTAAAGGGAGGCTTATTATTGAAAAAGCCGGAGAATACGCACCTGCTTGGGGAATGATTGGAACACTCGTAGGACTTGTTTTAATGCTGCAAAATTTAAATGATCCTTCAACACTTGGTCCAAATATGGCAGTTGCATTATTAACGACACTTTACGGGACGTTGTTAGCTAACTTAGTCTTTATACCAATGTCCAATAAACTAGCAAATAGTACGGAAGATGAAGTGTTTATTAAGCAGATTATTGTAGAAGGTGTTATTGGTGTACAATCTGGCCAAAATCCTAAAATTCTTCAAGAAAAATTAAGTGCTTTTCTCCCAAGCCAAAAGAAAGGTGAGGAAGAGGAAGAGGAGTCAGGAGAGAATTTAAATGTATAGAAGAAAACAAGGACGAACAGAAAAAGGTGCACCAAAATGGATGGTCACTTTTTCTGATATGATGACGCTCATTCTCGTTTTTTTCATACTTCTCTTTTCCATGTCCGTAGTAGATGCAAATAAATTTAGAGCTATTGCAGACTCGTTCCAAGAGCGAGCAATGTTTGAATTTTACCCGTCTCTTATACCTTTTGAAAACCCTGCAGAAGATCGGGATATAAAAGATGATCCTTTTGAGAAAGAAGCAGATCCTTTTGAGACCCACCTTGAACTTGAGGAAGAAGAAGTGGACCAACAACTTGATCAATTATTAGAAGAGGTACTAGAGTACTTAGAAGCCAATCAATTAACTGAAGAAGTTTCAGCAACGAGGGATGATCGCGGTGTTGTTCTAGTATTGCAAGAGCAAACATTATTTGAAACTGCTCGTGCTAACATTATTTCTGATGCTGAACCGTTCTTAGGGAAAGTAGGAACACTTTTAGAGACGATACCAAATGTTGTAAAGGTTGAAGGACATACAGATAGTAGACCAATTAATACAGCACAATATCCGTCAAACTGGGAGTTGTCTGGAGCTAGAGCAAGTAGTGTTATACGTTTTCTTGTAAATAACCATGATTTAGAACCAGGGCGTTTTATTTCTGTCGGTTACGGTGATACAAGACCAATAGCACCAAATACAACACAAGAGAACCTACAGCAAAACCGTCGAGTTGTTGTCGTTATCTCTGATCCTTCTTATCATGAAGGAGACTTATATTAATCTGTCGATTTCCGGGGGAATCTCCCGGATTTTCTTTTTATACATAACATGATCAATTCATACAGAATATGGCTTGTAGAGGAAGAGACAACAAACTTTGTCAGCACCATTAAATAAGATGAAGAAAGGGGAATAAAATATGAAAATTGGAATTATCGGTGCAATGAAAGAAGAGATTCAATATTTTAAAGAGCAAACAATTGATTTAAGAACTGAAGTTATTGGAAAGAAAGAGTTCCTTGTCGGGAGCTGGCAAGATCATGAAGTTGTAATTAGCCAAAGTGGTGTAGGCAAAGTAAATGGCGCAATTACGAGTCAAATGATGATTGATGTGTTTAAAGTAGAGGCGATTATTTTTACCGGTGTAGCAGGTGCCATGAATCCATCGCTTGAAATAGGTGATGTTGTTATTTCAACAAGTTGTCAGCAACATGATATAGATGCTAGTTCTTTAGGATTTGCGAAAGGGACAATCCCGATGTCAGGTGGTCCTTCTGATTTTGTTGCAGATGAAAATTTAGTTGGAAAAGCATATGAAAGTGCTAAAGAAGTATTAAAGGAAAAAAATAAAGTAATCAAAGGGAAAATTTTAAGTGGGGACCAATTTATATCAAATAAAGAAGAAGTGCGCGAGTTAAGAGATATGTTTCATGGGGATTGTGTAGAGATGGAAGGCGCAGCTGTTGCTCACGTTTCATATACAAGTAATATTCCGTATGTTATCATTCGTTCAATATCAGATAAAGCAAATGGTGATGCACCATCAAACTTTGAAAGCTTTGTCACTGAATCAGCAAAGAAATCAGCAGAAATCGTAGAAAGAGTCATTTCAAGCATTCAGCCTTAGTGAGAGTCTAACGATAAAAGCTCATTTAAAAGAAGAGGACAACTAATGGTTGTCCTCTTTTGTTTACTCGTTGTTAATCGGAAAGATTTTGACCAAGAAGTGTGGGATTCCACGTATTAAGTATGAACTGACTTTTTTACATTATGAATGTTTCTTCGGTTATAGTGAAATGATTATAAGTGCGCTTCATTAATAGGCTTTAACCCATTTTTTAGTGTACGTTCATTCTTTTTATTGATTTCCTCTTTGCGAGGAATATTCGGATATATGTTCCGATCGTCGTACCACGTTTTTGGTAAATCATAAAGTGCATCTTTTTGCCAACGATTTATCCATTCACTTGGAATAGGTTGCTTTGTTAAATGAGTCTGTTCAGTCATTGCTAGCCATATTAGTGACCAAGCTCTCGGTACAACTCTCCATATATCATAACCACCACCGCCTACAGCAATCCATCTTCCTTCACAATACTCATGGGCTAAATCATGAGCAAGCTTTGGAATTTCGTGATAAATGTTCATCGTACCACACAGATGTGTAAGAGGGTCAAAATGGTGGGCGTCAGCACCATTTTGAGTCAAAATAACATCAGGGTTAAAGTATTCAATAATTGAACGAAAAGCCTTTTCATATGAAGCTAAGAAGGAGTCATCTTCAGTAAATGCTTCTAATGGAATATTAAATGAATAGCCGTGGCCCTCTCCATGTCCACGTTCATTGACATTGCCCGTACCTGGAAATAAAAACCGTCCATTTTCATGAAGAGATAATGTACATACATTGGGGTCATCATAAAATGCCCATTGTACACCATCGCCATGGTGAGCATCTGTATCAATATATAGTACTCGTGCTTTATATTTATTTCGTATATACTGAATCGCTATGGAACTATCATTATATACACAAAAGCCAGATGCTTTTCCGCGGAAGCCGTGATGAAGGCCTCCGCCTAAATTTAAAGCGTGTTTGTATCCATGTTCAAAGATAAAGTCAACAGCAGTTAACGTTCCCCCTACTAGCCAAGCAGCTGCATCATGCATGTTCGAAAAGGAAGGTGTATCTTCTGTACCAATTCCATAAGTTGTCGCAAATGAAGAGCGGTGCTTACCATTACTTGCTTCTTTTACCGCTTCAACATATTCACGGTCGTGAACAAGTAGGAGTTCTTGATCGGATGCTTTTCGAGCTGGAAACATCGACTGCTCCTGTAACGCACCAATTTCTTTTAATAAATCATTAGTAATGACTAATCGTTTTTGGTTGAATGGATGATTTTCGTTAAACTTATATGCGAGTTGTTCTGGAGAATAAATATAAACAGCTTCATTACTCATGATTTCAACTCCATATCGATTGGCCATACAACATCATATTGTTCATTAGTCAGTTCTTTGGATAACAAACGTAAATCCATTGTTTGGAGCCGGAAGACTAATATTTTTTTATTAGGATCTTTCGCAGGGTAGACGAGGGCACTTTGAATATTGATATTGTGTTTTTTTATAATTGATGCAATATCACTAAGCATTCCTTTTTTATTAGGCACTTTTACTTCTAACCTTGAAGTGGGTTGATCCGCTCCAGTTAGTGTAACAAGTGTTTGGAGCAGGTCTGTTTCTGTAATAATTCCAATAAGCTTTCCTGCATCTTCAATGGGAAGGCAGCTTATTTGGTGTTCAATCATTGTATTTGCAGCTTCTTCAACAAAATCATAAGGAAGAGCGGTCAATACATCACTTATCATGACCTTTTCAACAGATGTTAAGAGAAGTGATTCATTATTTTCTTGGAAAATGGACGGACTGGCTTCTTTTAAGTCTCGATCAGATATAATACCGATTATTTCATCACTTTCATTAACTATCGGAAGGTGTCTAATCCGGTGCTGTTTCATTAAATTTAGTGCTGCTTGAATGGAAGTATTTTTTTGTATATAGATCACATCTTTTTGCATGATATCTTGAATGATCATGAATATAACTCCTTCCTTTTATATGGTGGAAAGTAACTGCGCGATTCATATACTGTTTTGTTTATTTCTTTAAAACATATATTTGTGTTTAAAACGGACTCGGTTAAATTCATGAACAGCTTCTGGACCAACTCTTTTTCCGATCCTTGCCATCAAACAATTAGCAGGGTGCGAACAGATTTCTGGATCATCGGTTGCATACCATTCTAGTCCACCTGATTTCATGACTTTTTCCATGACATCACGATATTGCCATACGGTAAGACCAGTTCCCTTTAAGTCCCAATGCCAATAATATTCGGTCGTGATGATGATGTAATCTTCCATTGTGTCATCCATCATAGAAACTTTTAGAAGGTGCTTTGCTAGTTTGTAACCACGGTAATTTGCAGAAACTTCAATAGCACCAAGTTCTAACAAATTGTCTAATTGGACTTCTGACCATCTTTCTAGGGGATCAGGGAATAAATATATCGCATAACCTATAATTTTATTGTTTTCTCTTGCTATAATAATTCTACTTTCAGGCAACTCTGCTACTTTTAATAAGGCTTCCTTTTGTTTTTTTGGTGGACGAAAAGCGACGAGACCTTCATCAAATTCATGTGAAGCTAATTCCTCTTTTTGAATGGGACCTTCAACTATAAATTTTTCTTCTTTCACTAAAATTTGTAAAGATTTGTAATTTTTTTTATGGTTCATGCGCATTCCACCTTCGTCAATCTTAAAAAATGCATTTTGAAAAAAGAAGTTGTAGTATCACTATAACATAATTAAGAAAATTCAGAGAAGGGGAGACGAGTAAAGATGTGATTAATCATGAAAAAAGACATGAATCTTTTTGATCCATGTCTTCTTTAAATAAATTATTCATTATTTTCTTCTTCATCGTCACCGTTCTCATCATCGTCACCGTTCTCATCATCGTCTTCATCGTCTTCATCATCTTCGTCTTCGTCTTCCTCATCGTCATTATCGTTATCATTGTCGTTTTCATCTTCTTCGTTACCATTATTGTTGTCACTGTCATCTTCTTCATCTTCATCTTCATCTTCGTCTTCGTCTTCACGTGTTCCGTTATCATTGCCAGACCCTTGATCATTCTCATCATCTCTATCTTGTTCAGGATCTTCATAAGTGCCGATAACGACTTGTTCGCTAGGTGCTGATTCTCTGCCGGCCACATCAACTGATGTGACATAGTAAGCTCCTGTGTTTCCAGAATAGTTTAATGGTTCATCCCAAATAACACTGTCTACTAAGCTGAAGGTTGCTCCTTCAGATGGAGAATAGTAGACACGGTAACCGATGACATCTCCTTCATGATGCTCATCCCAAAGAATTGAGTTATCTGATACCGCTAATGATGTTAGTGGATCTGGTGTTTTTTCATTGTCAGGTGCATCTTCGTCAGGTATCAAAGTATCCCAACTATCTGGAATGTACTCTGATATATCTCCATCTTCAGCAAAGTCGAAGTATTCCTCTTTAACTGAAATTCCTTCTTTCGTAAATTCTGCTGGAGTAGTCTCTAATGCTTTATATAAGCTGTCGTCCACTCTAACATAATTGACTCGTTCAAGGCTATCATCAACTTCAGTTGGAACAAATTGTGAGTTAAATAAGTCTTCTGTTACTAAGCCTGCTTCACGGCATAGGTCAGATGGTAATTTACCCGAAATTCCACAAATCGATTGACGAACAATCCCACCAGGTGATTCAAATCGCTTTGAAGGTGCAATTAATTCTTGGTCAATGTCATAAATCGCATTTGCCAGTCGTGCCCACAACATTTGCGTACGTTGTCCATAGCTGTATCCATGAGCATTTTCAATTCGATCGTTATTATCATAACCGATCCAAATACTTAATGTTACGTTAGGGTTTAAGCCGACAAACCAATAATCCCAAGGACCACCTGTTGTCCCTGTTTTACCTGCCCAATCAGCTGAAAAGTTTAATTGACTAGGAAGGCCAGAGGCGGTACCAGGAGAACGTAATACATCTCTCATCATATCGATCATTAAGTAGGCAGTTTGTGGAGTAAATACTTCAAACTCTTCTGGTTCATGTTCATAAAGTAATTCTCCATTTGAGTCTTCAATTCGTTCGATCATATAACTATCAACGCGATTTCCTCCATTACCAAATAAAGAAAAAGCATTTGTATTTCTTTCTATCGACATTGCTAAAGTACCTAGCGTTGTTGCTTCATATGGTTCATTTCCACCAAAATAACGTTCGAATCCCATATTAATTAACGCTTCTTGTGCAACCCCGTGCTCTACTTTTCTAAACTCTCTAACTGCAGGCGTATTTCTTGAACGCTGTAGTGCCTCTCGAGCAGTCATTAGTCCTAAATAACGATTATCAAAGTTTGTAACAGGTTGTCCGTGAGGATATTCTGTCGGAACGTCTGGGGTAATAAAACCCGGCTGAATTGCTCCAGTTTCAAACCCGACACCATATGTTAATAATGGTTTCATTGTTGAACCAGTTTGTCGAGTTGACTGTGTGGCGATATTATAATTTAATTTTTCATAGTCGCGCCCTGCTACAAAACTAATAATTTTTCCAGTGTGGTTTTCTTGTAAAACAGAAGAAGCTTCTTCTAGATAAGTGATTGTTTCTTCTTCACCTTCATCGTTTGTAATGGTTTTTTCTTTGGTGCGACCAAAGTATTCATATTCTGCAACGACTTGGTTGTGTGCATCGTAAATGTCTTTATTAATCGTCGTGTGAATACGGTATCCATCTCTGTGTAATGAACGGTGAGCTTCTTCACGATAACGGTTTATAAGCAGTTGTCTTTGATCATCATCTTCAATTTCTTCAATGTTTATCTCATCTTGTTCTATCAATACATACATTAACTTATTTATTGCACGTCTTCTTACTTCATCAGTAATAAAAGGATACTCATCTAAACTAGAAGGTTGTGGTTCAGCTAAGTTTTCACGAATGTCATAAGCTAGTGCTTCTTCTAGTTCTTCATCAGTAATATAACCTCCTGAGTGCATACGATTTAAAACCGTTTGCATTCGGTTCAATCCTGCATCAAAGCTTTCTTTTTGTACACCTTGGGATGTAAATGGTGTATAAGCAAAGGGGCTTTGAGGTAGACCGGCTATAAAAGCAGATTGTGCAATATTTAACTCAGAAACATCTACATCAAAGATTCCTTGAGCTGCAGATTGAGCACCTGCTATTTGCCTTCCAGATGCATTTCGTCCAAATGGAACGACGTTTAAGTATGCTTCAAGTATCTCATTTTTTTCAAAGAAGTTTTCAAGTCTCATTGCTAGTAATATTTCTGCTGCTTTTCGGTCATGGGTCACTTCACTCGTTAAAATTTGGTTTTTAATAAGTTGCTGTGTGAGTGTACTACCACCCGTTTGTGTTGATGCATTAGAAAAGTCTTGATAGACTGCTCGTAATAAGGCTTTCGGCACGATTCCGTCATGCTCAAAAAAATATTCGTCTTCTGTTGCAATGACAGCGTTAATTAGATGTTCAGAAACATCTTCTAGACCGACTTCACGTCTTTCTAAAGGACTAGGTAAGTCACCTAAATAGATTTCATCTGCAAAGAAGATTTCTGTTGCTTCTTCATAGTCATATATGTCACGTTTCATGTCATCATAGCTTCGGATAGGTTCATCTTTAACTAGTGATGCGAAATAACCTGCTCCAGCACCACCTACAAAAAATAGAGCCATGAGTCCGAGAATAGAAAATATTAAAAATAAGTTCCAAAATACACCAGAGGTCACTCTGACGCCCTTCAAAACAGTTTGCGACTCTTTTCTTTCTATCAATTTACGAAATGAATATTTCTGATCACTCATATTTTAAAACCCTCCTAAAAAGTCATGAATATTATAGCATACAAAAAGTCCGAATATATATATGAACGTGTAAAATCTTAAACAGAAGTTGACAATAAATATAAGAATATGATAAAAATGTGTAATGATAAGTGTTCTTGGTCTAGAGAAAGTATTAATAACTGATTTTAAACAAATAAATAAGGTCACTAGACGTTGAATTGGAAAAAGTAGTTTTCGTCTCACTGTCTCAGAGAATCGGTGGATGCTGCGAACCGGAACAAAGACGTAAAATGAATTACTTCCTTGGAGTCTTTTCCTGTCATAAATCATTTAATTTATGCTGGAACGCGAAATGAGGCGTTATTCATCGAGCCGGGAATATTTTTATTCCAATCAGGGTGGTACCGCGATCAACTCGTCCCTACTTTTAGGGAACGAGTTTTTTGTTTTTCATTAATTTAATATTTAAATATGAGGTGACGAAAGATGGCATTATTAGAAGATTTACAATACCGTGGGTTAGTCAATCAAATGACAGATGAAGAAGGGTTAACAGAGTTACTCGAAAAGGAATCCGTCACACTATATTGCGGATTCGATCCAACCGGAGATAGCTTACACATCGGCCACTTATTAACGATCTTAACGCTAAGACGCTTTCAATTAGCTGGTCATAAACCACTTGCATTAGTTGGTGGTGCAACAGGACTTATTGGCGACCCAAGTGGTAAGAAAGCGGAGCGGACGTTAAATGAGGAAAATACGGTTGAAGAATTTAGTAACAAAATCAAAGGACAGCTTTCTCGCTTTTTAGACTTTGATGGAAATAGTGGAGCGAAACTTGTTAATAACTACGAGTGGATTGGTTCAATGTCAGTCATTGATTTCCTTCGCGATGTCGGGAAAAACTTTGGGTTAAATTACATGCTGGCGAAAGATTCTGTAGAATCTCGAATTACTTCTGGTATTTCATTTACCGAATTCAGCTACATGATCCTACAATCCTACGATTTTTATGAACTATACAAAAATGAAGGATGTAAGCTTCAAATTGGCGGCAGTGACCAATGGGGGAATATTACTGCAGGACTAGAGCTCATCCGTAAAATGTATGGTGAAGAAGAGGATGAAAAGGAAAAAGCATTCGGATTTACGATTCCCCTTGTAACAAAAGCAGATGGTACGAAATTTGGTAAAACTGAAGGAGGTGCTATCTGGCTCGATCCAGAAAAAACGTCACCATATGAGTTCTACCAATTCTTAATTAATACAGATGATCAAGATGTCATTAAGTTTTTGAGATACTTCACATTCTTATCAAAAGATGAAATTGACGCATTAGAAGTTGAATTACAAGAGCGTCCGCATGAACGAGCAGCTCAGAAAAAATTAGCAGAAGAACTAACAAAATTTGTTCACGATGAAAAAGCATTAGAACAAGCAGAAAACATTTCTTCTGCATTGTTTGGTGGAGGAGATTTGAAGAGCCTTTCGGCAGACGAAGTACTTCAAGGTTTTAAAGACGTTCCTTCTCATACGGTTGAAGAAGAGGGGAAAGGTCTTATTGACCTACTTGTTGAAGCAAACATTTCACCCTCAAAACGTCAAGCTCGTGAAGATATTAAAAATGGTGCAGTATATATTAATGGGGATCGTTGCCAAGAAATGGATAAAACAATTAGTAGTGACGATAAAATCGATGGTAAGTTTACAATTATTCGTCGTGGAAAGAAAAAGTTTTTCTTAATTCGTTACGCAAATTAAATATTATTATGTTCGTAGCCCGAAGTAACAGTTGTAGTTACTTCGGTTTTTTTTGTTGTGAAACGGTGAATATGGAATAGGAAATGGAACTTAAGCGTTCATGGAGCCTGTGGAGGAGAAAATAATTATGAATGTTGTTATGAAGCGTTCGTGGAACTGTAGATGGTGAAACAGATGTAGGTAGGCGCCATAATGAGTTGCAGAGCTCATGTAGGTGAAAAATGAATAAAGATCACTATGAAGTGTTTATGAAGCACGTAAAATTCATCACAAAAGGATGTGATTTAGACAATCGATATTTGAAAATATGAGAACATAAAAAACCACAGCCATAATGACTGTGGTTTTCGTAATCAACCTATTAACGAGAGTAGTACTCAACGATAAGCTGTTCGCTGATTTCAGCAGGTAATTCACTACGCTCAGGAAGGCGAGTGTAAGTACCTTCTAATTTCTCAGCATCGAACTCTAAGTAACCAGGAACGAAGTCTGTAACTTCTACAGATTCTTTCACGATATCAAGGTTACGAGATTTTTCGCGGATACCGATAACTTGACCAGGTTTAACACGGTAAGATGGAATGTCAACACGTCCTCCGTCTACAGTTACGTGACCGTGGTTAACAAGCTGACGAGCTTGACGACGAGTACGTGCAAGACCTAAACGGTAAACAAGGTTGTCTAGACGAGACTCAAGAAGGATCATGAAGTTTTCACCATGGATACCTTCACGGTTACCAGCTTCTTCGAACAAACGACGGAATTGACGTTCGTTCATTCCGTACATGTGACGAAGCTTTTGCTTCTCTTGAAGTTGTAGTCCGTACTCAGACATTTTTTTACGTTGATTTGGACCATGTTCTCCTGGTCCATAAGGGCGCTTTTGAAGCTCTTTTCCAGTTCCGCTAAGAGAAATTCCTAGACGGCGGGAAAGCTTCCAGCTTGGTCCTGTATAGCGAGCCATAATTAGCTCCTCCTTTATTATTTATATTCTGTGAAAATAAATAACAGTGGTAATCCCAATCATATAGTCATTTTATTTTCATGCACCCTCGCCTCGACAGCTAGAGGTTACACGGTACACCTCGTATATAACGGGAATAAAATGAACAATATGCTGTTTACCTTGGCTGTCTTATTTGCACAAAGAATAGTGTATAATTTTTTGTAATAGAAGTCAAGGGCATTGTGAAAAATGCATCTTAGGAGTCATCGTGTAAAAAAACTCACCAGTTGGTGAGTCTTTCGATTAATTATTTCGTTAAGTAATTTTGTAACGTAGAAACAAATAGTTCTAATCCTTTTTCATCAACTTCTGAAAAGCGGTTCTTTGATGGACTATCAATATCTAGCACTCCGTATAGGGTGTCGTTAACAATAATTGGAACAACGATCTCAGAGTTTGAAGCGGCATCACAAGCGATATGACCAGGGAATTGATGCACATCTTCCACACGTAGTGTTTCTTTATTTTGAGCAACGGTACCACATACACCTTTTCCTGATTTAATTCTTACGCATGCTGGTAACCCCTGAAAAGGCCCTAGGATAAGCTCTTCTTCTTTCCATAAATAGAATCCTACCCAGTTGACATCATTTAAAAATTGGTTAAGAAGAGCAGAGGCATTACTTAAGTTAGCGACATTATCTGTTTCTCCCTCTAATAGTGCAGCAAGTTGCTTTGATAAAAACTTGTATTGTTCTTCTAGCGAGCCTTTGTATTGTTCAACTTGAAACATTTTCATTCCCCCATTATTTTTTATATAGCTTGCTTTCATAAATAGTTATGTGAAACTCGAATAAACCAACGGAGACGACTCCACCATTAAAAATAGCAAAGAAGACACCATGAAAGCGAACAAAGTGAAGCTTTCATGGATGTCGCACTTGTGCCCAGAGGTGCAAAGAAGACACCATGAAAGCGAACGAAGAGAAGCTTAAAAGGATGTCGCACTTGTGCCCAGAGGTGCAAAGAAGACACCATGAAAGCTAAAAACGTCGACCTGGAACAAAATTCGAATGTTTCACATCCTTATAAAAGCAACAATTTTTTATGAATCCTTTTCCTAAAAGATTATAAAAATTTACTATTTCCCTTATTGAAGATGAATTATATCATGGTTTATAAAATATTTAAAAAATCAAAACTTATGTCGATAAATTTATAAAGGAATTTTCGCACTTTCTGATGAATTTACATAGTAAATGACGTTATGTTGAACAAGAAAGAATAATATCTTGAAAGGTGGTGGATTCTCGTGAAAAAACAAGCATCAAAAGAAAAGATGATGAACGCAGCAATTGAACTATTCAATGTCAATGGTTATAGCGGAACGTCAGTTCGCGATATTGCAAATAAAGCAGAAGCAAATGTCGCATTAATCTCTTATTACTTCGGTAGTAAAAAAGGGTTGTTAGAACATTTAATGACTAGCTTTCTTGAAGGGTACCTTTCATCAATAGAGACTCAAGTACATATGGCTAAATCAAAAGAAAGTGAAGTTTATGATTGTTTGCTGCAAGCAATATGGGACGGTATGGTCTATCAACAGGAGAACCTCCACCTTGCTCGTTTTGTTCATCGTGAAATTACCTTAGACTCAACATTGATTCGAGAATTAATGACAACGTATTTAGCTAAAGAAAAACATTTATTTCAAACGTTAATGAAAATTGGTTATGAGAATGGAGAAATTGCACAATTACCAAGCTCATATTTTGTTTTACAACTCCGTGGAATGATGACGATGCCATTTTTACATCCGCAATATATTCGAGAAGTGTACCATCTTATGCCTCATGATACGAACTTCTTAGATGAATACTTTACGGAATTAGCAAGGTGGGTAGCTTCTCATTTCAAAGAAGAAGTTAAGAATTAATAAATAGATTGACGTAAGATTTCCCACCCTTGTCCAAGCCCATTCGAGCTGTGAGCATCTGAGCCATATACTAAGGGAATGTTTAATGCTTTTGCTTCTTTTATCCATCGTTCGGGAGGGTAGGGTTCTTTACAATAAGGCTTTATAATGCCTGCACCATTTACATCAAGAGTTAGATTGTAATCCTTCATTTTATTTAATGTTTTATTCATGTATTTTGAGTCATCAAATTGACGAGGGAATAGCTCTTGGAATTTCCTTACAAGTGTTATATGGCCAATTCTTTTTGGTTTGTATTTACCTAAATCACAAGAAATTGATTTTTCAATCGTATCGTAATAAAGTTCGTAAACGTCTTTTGTAGACCCGAGTGATTTTTGTAAGTGGTGAAATGAGTGCTCATCAAAATCTAAGCAAACGTAATTGACACTTGTGATTTTCAAAAAATGCACGGATAAAATGCTGTCATCGAGGTGCTGCCCCCATTCGTTTAGGAAATCTGTAATTTCCTCTTCGAACCCTTCGATATAATCGACTTCTAACCCGACGTTAATTTTTATTTGCCCATCATATTTGTCTTTTAACTCGTTTAGGTCTTTTATGTAAGAGTCGAGATGTCTTTTATCCATGGCACTGTCTTTATCTGGTACTGGATCAGAAAAGCTTTTTGGAAGTGGTGCATGTTCTGTAAATGTCATTTCAGTGTAGCCAAGCTGCAATGCTTTTTCGACGTATTTTTTTAGTGTGTCATTTGACCCGTGTGGACAATAAGGTGTATGAATATGCCCGTCATATATACTCATATTTATCAACTCCAATGAAAAAAGATTCAAAAATCCTAAGAAAATTGAAAGAAAAATCATCCAAAGATGCTCTTTCCATGATATTATAAAGGGGAAGAAATTTATCAAATTTAGATAATTTTTGTATTTTCCTTAGGGAATTTGTATATTGAATGAAATGATGATATTTTTCAAGAGAAAACGATCACTGTCGTTTTCTTTCACGTTTTTTTATAACAAAAAAGGGAATAAGCACAAAACAAATTAGTGGAGGAGGCCTCATATGTATGCTTATATTATATATGGATTAATTGTAGTTTTTGTATGTATCGTTGTTTATGGGGCGTGGTCACGGAAGCGAATCTATAAACAAGTCGACCGCATTGAAAATAAAAAGGTTCAATTAATGAACAGACCAGTTACAGAGGAATTATCAAAGATAAAAGGGTTAAAAATGTCGGGTGAAACGGAAGAACGTTTTGAACAGTGGCGTTCTAAATGGGATGAGATTATTACTGTCCAGCTCCCAAATATTGAAGAAAAGTTATTTGATATTGAAGAGCTCGGAAATAAATACCGCTTTGGTAAGGCCAAGTCAGTAATTATATCGGTTGAGAAAGATCTTGAACGTATTGAAAAGCATATCGACGAAATGGTTGCCGAAGTTGACCAACTCATACATAGTGAAGAACAAAACCGTGAGAATATCCATAAAGTGAAGGACTTATATGACGAGACAAAAAAGAAATTATGGGTACAAAAAGGTACGCTTGGAAATGCAAGTCAAGTCATCGAAAAGAATTTAAAATGTATGCAAGATGAGTTTACACAGTTTGAACAACATATGGAAGAAGGAAACTACTTTCAAGCAAAAGAAATTCTTGTAAGTCTTGAATCAACATTAAATGAAGCGGTTGAGTCGATGGATGAAATTCCGCAATATCTCGTACTCGTTGAAAAAGAATTACCGAAACAAGTTCAAGAATTAGAAAACGGATTAGAAGAGATGGAAGAGGATGGATATGTATTGGAGCATTTCTCCTTTTCATGGCAAATAAAAGAAATGAAAAGGCGATTATTTGCTTTACTACCTCTTATAGAAAGCCTAAAACTAACTGAAGTAAAAGAGCCAGTAGAAGCGATTCAAAATGAGATTGATGAAATTTACGAAAAGCTTGAACACGAGGTATTATCACGCAATTTTGTTGAGAATGAAATTGCTGAACTTGAAGTGTTGACTGAACAATTGCCACATCAGTTTCAGGAACTAAGAACAGATACTGAAACGGTAAAATTAAATTATCGCCTTCCAGAAGACGAAGATAAAAAACAGTTAAAAATGGAAAAACAATTAAAGGATCTTTTGAGCCAGTTTAGTGTCATTAAAGACGCTGCAGAAGAAAAGAAGCAATCCTTTACGTCACTTCGAAAAATGATTCAAACTTTTAGAGAAGATGCGAATGCATTTGAAATAGAATTAAAGGAAGCGAAAGAAGGGCTTAACCACTTAAGAAGTGATGAAAGAAAAGCTTCTGATATGATCGGTGAATTACGGAACGAACTATTGACTGCCCAAAAAAAATTACACAAAAGTAATTTACCGGGTGTTCCAGAAAGCTTACTTTACAAAATGGATGAAGCCGAAAAATTACTTGGCCAAGCTTCTAATAAATTAAATGAAATACCTTTATCACTTGACGATGTATTAAATAAAGTGAATGAAGCGAAGGAACAAGTGAAAAATTGTGTAGAAAAGCTTTATGCAACGATGGACGATGCGAACTTAGCAGAACAAGTTATCCAATATGGGAATCGTTATCGTAGTCAAAATAATGATTTAAATATAAAACTCCTTCAAGCAGAAGATAAGTTTAGACAATATCAATATGATGAAGCGTTAGAGATTGCATTACATGCTGTTGAGCCTGTGGACCCTGATGTACTAAAAAAAGTTACAGGTAAAAAAGAACTTCAAGAAACTTATTAGTGAAGGAGATTATAGAGTTGAAGAAGAAAGTATTAGTATTATCAAGTGTACTTATTTTATGTGCAACTGTTTGGTCATTTTTACTCCTAACGGTTTTACAACCAAGTGAAAAGCAAGTGTCTTTTGATAGAGAAAATAATAATGGAATCACGGATATAGTTAATAAGGAAAATGAATCTATTGCCGTTGATGAGAGTGAACATTCTCAGGAAAATAATAATAAAGAGAATGAACGTAATAATTACGAGTTCATTCGTTTAGATGATATAGGGAAACGGGGGATTCATAAAGGAGATTTTGATCACATTGCTCCAGATAAACTCATCTCTGTAGATGTATTACTAGAAGAAGTTCTAGCCTTAGCTGAAAGTGATTAAATGAATAGGATATAAGAAAGGCTGACACAAAGGACACTTAATAGGTGACTTTGAATGTCAGTCTTTTTTTATATTATCAGGTTTTAAAATTGTTTAGAGCGTATTACAACACAGAGAGCATGAGCAGATGTCGTACTTGTGCCAATAGGGGCAAGCGTCCGCTTTGGGCAATTCATTAAATCAACAACGAATGTGGATTCACGAATAAACTATGTGCTGTGCCGACGGATACACAACCTAGAATGGTAGGTACAACGAGTAATTCCGAAATGAACAGGCTAAAAACTGGATATTTATGTTAAAATAGCTGCAGGTTAGCGTTAGGAGAGGGCGGAAATTGACTGTTTTTTTCTTTTACTTAATATTAAATAGCTTATTTTGTGTAGTTCTTACTTATGTTCATGAAACAGGCCATTATATCATGGGCCGATATATAGGTATACCAAAAGACAAATTGAACATTGAAATGAAAAAATTCCCACCTCATGTTGCCATTAAAAAAGAAGGTGAGTTCATATCACCCGTGCGGTATGAACAATATATAGAGGCTTATTTTGAGTACGATCCTGAAGGTTACTATTCATATCGTTTTATTAATGCTGGCTTCGCTTCAGAATTTGTATTTATTGTTATCCTATTTCTAATTTTTAACCTTGTTCTTGAGATACCAGTACTCAGTATCTCATTAATTTTGACATCATTAGTTGTGTATATTGTATATTTGGTAATCAGTATCGTCATGACAGTAAAAACTAAAAATCCGTGGGGAGACTTTGGAGCTATGTGGAGGATATCGAAACCGCTTTCATTTTGTATCATCACTTTATTTATAATCATGAAATCCATACTTCTTATATATTCAATTTCAAATGTTTAATAACTGATATAAGTTAGTTGAGAATTTAATTAAAGAAGAAATTGTTTACGCTATATTAAACGAACTATTGATTATAAAAGGGACGAAGAGCAGTCTTCGTCCCTTTTTCTATGCGATTTATACTGTGGTTTTGGTTGTGAATGTTGTTTAGTATTTGAATTTATCAGTGTCTCTTTAATAAATGGTTTTTATTTATTTTTCTTTCTTGGAAAGAAAATAACCAATAAGCGCACCGATCAAAGCAGGGATAATCCATGCAATACCCATCTCACCTAACGGCAAGCTTACAATGAATTCAGAAAGGTTCGCAAACGTTTCTGTATTGCTTAAGCCATCTGGAATACTAACGATTGCAGCACCGATTACAGCACCTTTGAATACACGAGAGTCTTCATTGAAAGTATTCTTAAAAATCGTCAGAACAATGAGTACGATTGCTACAGGATAAATCATGATTAGCATTGGCAATGAGAATTGAAGAAGTTGCGTTAATCCCATATTCGCCATTAATAAACTGAATAAAGAAATGACCCCAATTGTTACTGTATAAGGGAAGCGAGGTGCGACTCGCTGAATATATTCACCAAAGGCAGATGTGAGCCCTACAGAAGTTGTCAAACAAGCAATTGTAATTACGAATGACAGAAGAAGTAGCCCTATAGTACCTAATAGTTGATCAGCAATTCCAGTTAAAATAACTCCACCATTTGCTTGATAACCAACAGTTTCAACACTTGTAGATCCTAAGAATGCAAGGGATAAGTATACGAGCGCTAAGCCAATTCCTGCAATGACACCAACTTGAATCGCTTTTTTTGTTGTCTCCTCAGTTGAAGTGATACCACGCTCTTTCATACGAGCAATAACAACGATACCAAATACAAGAGCAGCAATGGCATCCATTGTAAAGTAACCTTCTTGGAACCCAGTAAAAAATGCAAATTGTTCATATCCACCAACTGGTGACTCTGGGGATCCTAAGGGGGAAATGATTCCTGTAAAAGCTAATACCCCTAACAAAATAACAAGAAGTGGTGTTAACCCTTTACCGATACGTCCAACTAATTTCGATGGATTTAAACTAAGCCAGAAAGTAAGACTAAAGAAAATGAGGGTAAAAATAAATAATGATAACGTAGATGCTCCGTTTGTTAAATATGGCAATAACCCAATTTCATATGCAACAGACCCTGTTCTAGGAATTCCAAATAAAGGTCCGATTGCCAAATAAACAACTAATGGAAAGATAATTGCAAATAATGGTCCTACTCGTTCAGAAACTTTCTTAAGATCTCCACCAGATTTTGCAATTGCAATAATTGCAAGGATCGGTAGCCCCACACCTGTAACTAAAAATCCGATTGTTGCTGACCAGACGGAAGTTCCAGCTTCTTGTCCAAGCGCAGGAGGGAAAATGAGGTTTCCAGCACCTAAAAATAACGCAAACATCATAAAGCCAATCGCTAATGTTTCGTTTCTAGATAATGTCTTATTGTTCATCGTGATGCCTCCCTATCACACTGTAGTCTGTTTATCATGGTGAAATAAAATGTGAAACAGGGTGTGTAAGCGCTTTCCGGAATGGCTAAAAGTATGAATACGCATTTACATGTACACGTTAACGTTCTTATTTATTTCCCATGATGAACTGTTTGGTTCGAGATTTTATTTTCTTTTAAAAATATTGTCGAATTGAATTCTACCATAGAAATAAAGATTGTAAAGAGTGAAAATTATAAGAAAATAATTCTTTTCAGAAAACTCCTTACTATAACAAGAAAGTTAAATTTATTGAAGATTTTTCTCATTGCCATATTGTTTTTAATTATGGTAAGATAGATTGTTGCAGAGATAGAGATATTAAGGGATTTAAAGGAGCTTTTGCGATGATATATTTCGATAATAGTGCGACGACAAAACCTTTCGAGGAAGTCGTTGAAACATATACAAAAGTGGCAACAGAATATTTTGGTAACCCTTCATCCCTTCACCCGCTAGGGAAATCGGCAGAACGATTGTTAGTTCAATCGCGTGATCGCATGGCCAAGCTATTACAAGTGAAACCTAGTGAAGTATTGTTTACTTCAGGTGGAACTGAAGGTAATAACCTAAGCATTAAAGGAACGGCCAAGCAATTAAAAAACAGGGGTAATCATTTAATAACGACGAATGTTGAACACGCTTCAAGCATAGAGGCGTTTCGCCAACTTGAAAGAGAAGGATTTCGTGTTACTTATTTGAAAGCAGATCATACTGGGAAGGTCAGTAAGGAACAAGTAGCAAGTGCAATAACTGATGAAACAATTTTAGTCTCAATGATTCATGTAAATAACGAATTAGGAAGCATTCAGCCGATTGAAGAAATTGGTGAAGTATTAAAGAAATATCCAAAAATTATTTTTCATGTTGATCATGTTCAAGGAGTAGGAAAAGTCCCGTTAAATTTCTCGCATTCACTTATCGACTTATGTACATTATCAGCTCATAAATTCCATGGAATGAAAGGGACTGGATTATTATATATTCGTGATGGAGTCACAGTTTCTCCATTATTATCAGGAGGAAGTCAAGAGCGGGGCTTTCGTGCAGGAACAGAAAACGTTCCGGGCGTAGTAGCGATGGTGAAAGCATTAAGAGTGTGTCTCGATAAATCGGATGATATAAAGAAGATACAACACATTAAAAACGAAATTCGTTCTTTCTGTCAAAAGGTAGATGGGATAGTCATTAACTCTCCAGAAGATGGTGCTCCACATATTTTAAATCTGTCTGTACCGAAAGTGAAACCGGAAGTGGTTGTTCAAGCTTTAGCTGAAAAAAACATTTATGTATCGACAAAATCAGCTTGTTCATCGAAGCAATCAGAGCCGAGTCATGTTCTTGAAGCGATAGGCTTAAGTGAGGAAATTGCATCAAGTGCGATTCGAATTTCTTTATCTTATGACAATACGATCGAAGAAGCGAAGCAATTTATGGTAGAGTTTCAAGAAGTTGCTTCATCATTAAAAAAGGTGGTTGAAAAACAGTGAACTATAACCATATATTAATCCGTTATGCCGAGTTGGCATTGAAAGGGAAAAATAGAAAAAGTTTTGAACAAAAGCTTCAATCAAATGTTCGAGAAGCGTTAAGAAGTTTCAAAAATGTTAAAGTAAAACGTTCATTTGGTCGTATGTTTATTGAATTAAATGGTGAAAATGAAGAAGCTGTATCAGAGAGATTGAAAGATATTTTTGGTATTTATTCATTTAGTCCAGCGCTAAAATTAGAGCTTGACCAAGATAAAATTAACGAAGCTTCGTTATGGGCGATTAAAGATGCGTTTCCTAATGAAAAGGGAACATTTAAGATGACTGTAAAAAGACCAAATAAACAGTATCCTTATCGTTCCCAAGAATTAAATCGTACAATTGGCGGCTACATTCTAAAAAATACTGATAATATTACAGTAGATGTTCATAACCCTGATGTTGAAGTAAAAGTAGAAATTCGACAAGAAGCTGCTTATATAATGTGTAAAACGACAAAGGGAGCGGGTGGACTTCCTGTCGGTAGCAGTGGGAAAGTCATGCTTATGTTATCTGGAGGGATTGACAGTCCTGTCGCAGGATATTTGGCATTGAAACGTGGAGTGGAGCTACAGGCAATCCATTTCCATAGCCCTCCATTTACAAATGAAAGAGCTAAACAAAAGGTTGAGGACTTAGCTCGCGTTTTAACAAAGTATGGAAGTTCAATAAAATTGCATATTGTACCATTTACAGATGCGCAAAAAGCCATTCACCAACAAGTTCCCGATAACTATGAAATGACAATTATGCGTAGATTCATGTTACGGATTGCGGAAAAAGCTTCGTACAAAAATGAAGCAATCGCTATTGTAAATGGTGAAAGTTTAGGACAAGTAGCTAGTCAAACATTAGAAAGCATGCACACAATAAATGAAGTTACGAATATTCCAGTTTTACGTCCACTTGTAACGATGGATAAAGAGGAAGTCGTTGATATATCCAAAAAAATTGGAACTTACGAATTGTCAATTTTACCTTTTGAGGATTGCTGTACAATCTTTTTACCACCACAAACAAAAACAAAGCCAGTTCGTGACAAGGCCAATCATTTTGAAACAAATTTAGATATCGATCGTTATGTAAATGATGCTGTTGAAGGCATAGAGACAATCGAAATCACCCCAGAAACAGATATTGATCAAGAGTTTGAAGAGCTCTTTTAATTATTGGAAAAGATTTCCGCTATAACCAAAATTTTAGATTAATTAAATTCCTCCTTTGTGCACACGATATGATTACAAGGGAGGTGATAGAGATGGCGAACAACAGAAGTTCCAATCAATTAGTAGTCCCTGGGGTTCAACAAGCGTTGGATCAAATGAAGTACGAAATCGCACAAGAGTTTGGCGTACAGCTTGGTGCTGATGCAACATCTCGTGCGAACGGTTCAGTAGGTGGAGAAATTACGAAGCGCTTAGTTCAGCAAGCTGAACAGCAATTCGGTGGTTCTCAGCAACAATAATATAAGATGGATGCTAGGGCACTTCAATTGTGAAGTGCCCTTTTTAAGTGTTTAAAGTTTTGGCTTTTTTTGTTCTTAGCTATCGGCGGACGGTTTTACCTCTAGGCACAAGTGCGACATCTGTTCATGCTTCACTTTGATTGCACTCACGGTGTCTTCTTTGCCGCAGGCACGGCACGGGCTTCCCAAAACTCATTTCATTCGTTTTGGGTGATTTTTGCATGCAGCTAGAAAGAACGAAAAAAGAGAAAGTTTTTGAACTCGTAAATAGAAATAGGGTATGATAGGAGAGGAAAAGGACAAATTTGGAAAAGTGATGGAATAAAGTTATGCTAATTCCAGAAAATGAACGTATTTGCTAGGAGGGGAAGATTTAATGGGCACACTTTGGTACGGTGGAAAAGTCCGTACGTTACTTGATAAGAATGACGTACACGAGGCAGTTTATGTTAAAGATGGCATCATTCAAGCTGTCGGTAATACTGTTGACTTAAGAAACTCTTATAAAAGTGAAATGGATGATGAACACGATTTAAATGGAGCGACAATGTATCCTGGATTTGTCGATAGCCATCTTCATATGATCGGGCATGGTGAAAAACTCTTAAGGCTTGATTTATCTAATGTATCGAGTATAGAGGAATTAAAAAAAATACTTAAAAATGCGGTAAAAGATATAAAGCAAGGAGATTGGTTAATAGGTGAAGGTTTTAATGAAAACTTATTTTCCGATCGACAAATTCCAGACCGACACGTGTTAGATGAGGTTACGACAGAACACCCAGTTATGTTAACGAGGGTGTGTCGTCATGCACTAGTGACGAATACATATGGGTTAACGTTGGCAAAGATTGATTCAGAGACAATTAACCCACCAGGTGGAAAGATCGAAAAAGATTGTAAAGGTATTCCGACTGGTTATTTACATGATCAAGCTCAAGAATTAATTAGAGAAGTAATGCCAGAAGAAGGTTTTCGTTATGTGAAAAAAGCATTAGAACGTTCTCTTGATGATTTATATCGTCATGGGTTTGTTGGTGCACATTCAGAAGATTTGAATTACTATGGTGATCCGATTAAGACGTTAGAAACGTTCTATGAGGTCATCGATGGGACAGAAAAGAAGTTTCGAACAAACTTACTCGTTCATCATGAGGTGGCTTTAGAAGTATTCTCTAAATTAGATGATTTTGCCCCTCATTCGTTTATTGATTTAGGTTCAGTGAAGATTTTTGCCGATGGGGCTTTAGGAGGAAGAACAGCACTCTTAAGTAGTCCGTATGCGGATGATTCTGATACAACTGGAGTTGCGATTCATGAGCCAGAAATCCTTGAAAATATTGTAGCAGATGCGAGAAAGCTTGACATGCCTGTTGCGATCCATGCGATTGGGGATTTAGCACTTGAATATGCGATTAATGCAATTGAGAAGTACCCGGTACCTCCGAATAAACGTGACAGACTCATCCATATACAAGTTGCACGAAAAGACTTAATAGAAAGGTTGAAAAAACTTCCAGTTATTTTAGATGTACAACCAAGGTTTGTTGCTTCTGATTTTCCATGGGTGATGGATCGAATTGGTAAAGCCAGACTTAATTACGCTTTTGCTTGGAAAACATTACTTGATGCAGACCTTATATGTGCAGGTGGATCAGATGCTCCAATTGAACCAATAAGCCCTCTGTTAGGAATTCATGCTGCTGTGACAAGGAGAAAACCAGAAGAAAATCATGATGGCTATTTACCAGAACAAAAGCTTTCCTTATTTGAAGCTGTGAAACTTTTCACTTATGGTAGTGCCCAGGCTATATGTCAAGAAGACAATCGTGGGGTAATTAAAGTAGGGAATGTTGCAGATTTTACAGTTTTAGATTGTGATTTATTTAAGTTAGAGCCAGATGAATGGTTAAAGGCAAATGTAGAAAAAACGATTGTTGATAATACGGTCATGTTTGAGAGAAGAAGATAAAAGAAAAGAGCAATGCACATGATCTGTGCATTGCTCCACTTTAGCTATACAGTAAATTTATAAAAAGCTTCGTTTTACTTTGTGTAAGAAAGAATTATCTTTCATTTTTAATGTTTTGATTTGCTTTGAAGCAAGTTTAATATGAATTTCGTGACAATGACGGATACTCAATGCTTCATTGTCAGCACCGATAATCGGATGGTCATTGCCGTCTTGAATTACTTTTAATACAAGATTACGATCTCCATTAAGGAGTAGTGGTGCGCCTAATGTACGATATTCATTATTATTTAACGAGGCAATTTCTGTTAATTGCATACCTTTAAGGCGAGGGTCTACAACAGCTCCTTTTAATGACTTATTATATGCCGTGCTTCCAGTCGGTGTTGAAATGACCATGCCGTCACCACGGAATGTTTCAAAATATAAATCATCAATATAAACATCTAGAGCAAATGTTTTAATAACGTTTGAACGAATTGAACATTCATTTAAACATTGGAAAGTTTTCAATCCATCGACGGTGACATCGATTACAGGATAGCGAAGGACTTCAATGATATCTGACTGTAAGCCTTCTTCAATACGGTCCATATCATCTAAGCTAAAGTCTGTGTAGAAACCAAGGTGACCATCATTAATGCCAACATACAAGCAATCATCACGAAAGTTTGTTTTTCGAATCGCTTGTAAAAAGGTACCATCACCACCAATACTGGCAATAATGTTCGCTTCGGTATAATCTTTTACGAGTTCGAAGTCGTACTTCCTACCTAGAGTTCGTAATTGCTCAATTTTTGGCTCTAGCTCTTCGGAGGGTTTGTAATAAAGGTACACTTTTCTTCTGTCTGTCATGGCGGATCTTCCTTTCTGTAAACAAGCATTTGGTGCTATATGAAAATATTCTCTATAGAGCTTATATTTCCTGCAAAAGATATTGAATAAACGGTGAACATTTAAATAACTACTTTAGTAAATAAGTTCGCATACAACAACTACCTAAACATATAGTGGGATGTGTATGGGTGACCTTACCGTCGTCGGTTTCCACAGCAAGTAATGAAAAAGAGCTACAGGTGCTGCTTATAATATCAACACTCACCTTGAAGAGAGACAACCTTTAAAAGTAATCATCTTTGAAAATTTTAAGGAGGAAAAGAACATGAACACAAAACGCTGGGTAGCAATTTTTTTAGCAGCTGCATTGTTTTTAACTGGTAGTGCAGTTTCATTAATATCAACTGTATTTTCAACAAATCTAGAAGATTTATTCGCTACTCCTGAGAGGGGATTTGAAGAAAACATCATTGAAGAGGGGAATGGACAGGGAAAAATAGCTGTTATTCATTTAAGTGGGGTCATTCAAAGTAATTATGATACACCTTCATTATTTCAATCTCCCGGATATAACCACCGAACATTTTTGAAAAAATTAGATGCAGCAGCTGAAGATCCAAATGTACACGGAGTTGTCATAAGAGTGAATACTCCGGGTGGCGGTGTTGTTGAAAGTCAGGAAATCCACGATATGATTGTTGATATTCAAGACGATTATGAAAAACCTGTATATATTTCGATGGGGAGTATGGCTGCAAGTGGAGGATATTATATAGCGGCCCCAGCTGAAAGAATTTATGCAAACCCGCAAACGTTAACTGGATCAATTGGAGTCATTATGCAGTCGATTAATGTAGCGGAGTTAGCTGAAGATTTAGGAATTCATTCAGAAGTCATTAAAAGCGGTCCTTATAAAGACATTATGTCTGTAACTAGAGAAATGACAGAAGATGAGCGAGCAATTTTACAAGAACTTATCGATGAATCACATGAACTGTTTGTTGATGTCATCGACAACGGCCGTGAAAACTTATCGAGAGACGAAGTTTATGAATTGGCAGATGGACGTATTTATAGTGGCTCTCAAGCGCTTGAAGCAGGCTTAATTGATGGATTAGGTCATTTTGAAGAAGTGCTAGACGACATTCGTGAAGATGTAGGTCGTGGCAATTTAGATGTTGTAGAATATCAGTCACACTTAGGTTTACCTTCCTTGTTTTCGGTTGCGGCCAAAAGTGTTTTCTCAGATCAGCTCCAGTTATATGGAATGAAAGAATGGATGCAACAAAACCAGGGACCACAATTGTTATATTTGTACACGAATTGAGGTGAGTGAATTGGCCTATGAAAATGAAACATCAACACAAGTCAATGAAGAAACGAAAGTATTTGAAGAACCTTCATCAGAAGAACATGTTTTAGCTGGGTTTTGGATGAGATTATGGGCGTATTTGATTGATCTACTAGTCGTAACAAGTTTAAATGGGATTGTTCTCACACCGGCTCTTGCTTTTACAGATTTGAGTGAATGGGGCTGGGGGATTTATACATTGGGCGGTTTATTAACGGCTGTCATCAGTTTTGGTTACTTTACGGTTATGACAAAAGTTTACCGACAAACGATTGGTAAAATGATCATAGGTGTGAAGGTACTCTCCGAAAAGAAAGAACTAACTTGGCGTGATGTAATAATACGTGAAGTGTTCGGCCGCTACATTCATCAATCTATATTTATTACAAACATTCTTTATTTAATTGTTGCATTCCATCCGCTAAAGAAAGGATTGCATGATTACTTTGCAGATACGTTTGTTGTTTTAGAGCCTAGAAAAAAACACGCAGTAAAAACGGAAAATATATAACCTAAAAATACCCAGGTGCCAGGCACTTGGGTATTTTTGGATATTATTTTGTATGTATCACGTTCTCTTGGTCGATACTTTGACAAGGAGGGACTTACAATGAAATGGATACTCATTATTCTATTAGTTATTATTATTTTCATGTTTATTCTCGCCATTTTAAAACTTACGTTGTATGTATCATATAGTCATAATGGTCAAGACGATGAGGGGCTTATTCAATTTCGATTATTGTTTGGTTTTATTAGATATACAGTTAAAATTCCACTCTTAGCAATTGATAAAGAATCTCCCTCTCTTGTCATCGAAGAAGAAACAGGCATAGGTTCCGATGTTGAAAAGAAACGAAAATTTAATGTGTTTGAATTTATTTATGACCTTGAACAATTTGAACGTTTTTTAACACATGTTTTTGGCTTTCATACGATTGTAAGGAATTTTATGGCTAAAATACACGTGAATAAATTGAGTTGGTATACAGAGATTGGGACAGGAGATGCGGCATTGACTGGTTCGATAAGTGGAGTGGTATGGGGAATCAAAGGGAATGTAGTTGGATTTGCTGCTCATTTATTTCAATTAAACGTATCTCCCTCTATCGATGTTGTACCAAAGTTTCAAGAAATGGAACTTGCGACCAAATTTGAATGCATGGTTTCCTTTAGAATCGGACATGCTATCCTTGCGGGATTAAAGGTTATCCGTCATTGGCAAAAAGGCAAACCTTTTTTACAAAATCCAGTACGGAATGCAAGGAGGGATATGAATGTCTGATCATCATCCAATTGAAGGTTTAATGAAAACAGCCATGGAAAATTTAAAAGCAATGGTCGATGTCAACACGATCATAGGTGACCCTGTTGAAACTCCAGACGGTAGTGTTATACTCCCGGTCTCAAAGGTAGGGTTTGGTTTTGCAGCAGGGGGAAGTGAGTTTGTATTAAAGAACACGGGACAATCCTCTTCTAGTACGCCTGAGAAAAAGCACCCATTTGGTGGAGGTAGTGGTGGTGGAGTCTCCATTACACCAATTGCCTTTTTGATCGTTGGTACTCATGGCGTAAAAATGATTCACCTGGATCAACAAGCGCATTTTTACGAAAAGCTGATGGAATTTGCACCACAAGTCGTGGAAAAAATTCAGCAAATGATTCAAACTTCACCAACGGCAAATAACCAAACAACACAGCAGGCGACAAATACAAACCGTAACCCTGGTGAACCACTTGATTTTTAACACTCGGTTATCCCGAGTGTTTTTATTTTACTTTAAGAATTTTTAACTTTGCTAAGGGGGTTAAAGTATAACTGCAACTAAGGCTTACTTCCACAGGAGGTGGTGACTTCGGCGTTGATCACAGGACGTGATCGAAATTAGCCGAAGTTCATTATAAGGGCTTGCACTAAAGCATAAGAGCTTCTAAGTAAGCACACTTCGCTTGCTCCTGCGGTTACTCGTCGCAGATAATAATTGCTCCTGCGGTTACTCGTCGCAGATAATAATTGCTCCTGCGGTTACTCGTCGCAGATAATAATTGCTCCTGCGGTTACTCGTCGCAGATAATAATTGCTCCTGCGGTTACTCGTCGCAGGTGAAGAGTACTAAGGATCTCTTTAACGATAAGCCAAGTTTTGTTTATGTAAAACGTATTTAAATGAAAGTTAAAGCGGTTCACCATTTTTGTAATGTTCCAATTCGTTTTGCTGTTTAACAAGAGCAATGTGTGGTATTTTAAGTATGTAGATCCAATTTTTTTCGAGGAGGAGATTTCTCAAATGACAGAAGTAACATTTAAAGGAAACCCAGTAACACTTACAGGAAACCAAGTGAAAGTCGGTGACAAAGCACCTGATTTCACAGTTTTAGCAAATGATCTATCAGAAGTGGCACTATCTGATTCTTCAGGAAAGGTTCGACTCATTAGTGTTGTCCCATCAATTGATACAGGTGTTTGTGAACAACAAACGCGCAAGTTCAATGAAGAAGCAGCCAAGCTTGATGGTGTTGAAGTGTTAACAATAAGCGTTGACCTGCCGTTTGCACAAAAGCGTTGGTGTGCTGCTGAAGGAATTGATAATTTACAAGTCCTTTCTGACCACAGAGATTTGTCATTTGGGGAAAACTATGGTGTTGCAATAAAAGAACTACGTCTACTATCTCGTTCGATCTTCGTTGTTGATAGTTCAGACAAGGTAACTTACGTTGAATATGTTCCAGAAGTAACAGAGCATCCAGATTATAATGCGGCGTTAGAAGCAGCAACAAGTGCAAAATAAAATTGAAGAGTTGGTAAAAGCATCTCTCTTAATTACCAAAACCTCCAGGTTATTTAAACCTCGGAGGTTTTTTTGCGCTTATTATTGACGATTTCCCTTTATTGAGTTCCATGTTTTACCGTCAACAGTATGTGCAACAATCTCTCTTTCAAATGCTGACAATGAATCACTTTCGACCAACTGTTCATTCTGTCCAGGGTATTGTTCGAATTCATTGTTAACAACATCGTTTAAGATCGCTGAATTCATTGTTTCAGATTGGATACTTCTAATTTGCTCTTTTCTTGAACGATCATCTTTCAATATTATTATGCCTCCCAATTTTTTGAGTGTGTATTTAGTATTTTCTTGTGTTTGCTTTTTATGATGTGAATTTTATCAGACATTAATTACCTCGTTTGATTTTCTCGTGTTATCGCAAAATAAAGGGTAACAAAGTGAAAAAGGGGGATGGTCATGAGAAAGCGAAAAGCACAAAAAAATGCTGCATTAACGAATAACAATACACCAGAGGAAAGTTTGCCAGATGTAAAGGAAGAATATAAAAGAAGCAATCATCATCGTCCAAAGTCTGGTCCTGGTTCAAAAGGGTAAACAAAATAAATAACTGAGAGAAAGTGTGGTTAAATGAAAAAGGATGAGAAAAGAAGAAATAATGAAATTGAAAAAATTGATATACCTGAAATTGAACATGAGACACCACATCCAGGAACAAAGGAATATAGCCTTCAAGATACTAAATACTCCCCTGGTGAAAATGAATATTTAAATGAATATACAGGGACGGATAAATCGTAATGGCTAGAAATAAAGCCTCGCGATTAACAAAAATATCTCATGATGTAAAGATCAACTTTAATATAGACTCTTCAAAAGGTGTGAAAAAAAGAACGGAGAAAAAAACAAAGCGTTCTTGTGGTGGACTATAGGTGAAGGAGGTTTCTATTATAACCTCCTTCTTCCAATGACATTACTGCTCGGGGACAAAGTAAGTGTTAAAAATTCTGCATTTTCTCTTCAAAAATATAATTTATGCTCAGCATAAGCATATTCATTCACTTTTTGGTACAATACTTGAATGAATAAAAGATCTAGAAATGATTGGAGAGGAAGTAAATGCAGGCAGAAACAAAGACAGAGAAACTATACCAAGCTTTAGATGAAGGCGCAATATTGTTAAAAAGTGAACGGAATATTCCTTATTTAGACGCATTAGGTGAAATGGGTGAAGTGCTTTATTATCCAGAAATGGCTGATTCATTATCACTAGATGAATTGAAAAAGAAAAAGTTACAAAACATTGTCGAACAAGCTCCTGCACTTGAAAACTTACATAAAGAGGAAAGTCGCAGAGCTGTTCAGCTAGCTGTTTTAAAAGGGATGAAGGAAGGCACTCAACCTCACCATGCTATGACTCCGGATGCAGTAAGTTTATTTGTCGGTTATTTAGTAGAGAAAGTTCTCAGTTATGAAAGCAGCGACAAACCAAAAGTACTATTAGACCCAGCAGTAGGTGCGGGTAACCTTTTAATGGGTGTCATGAATCAATTAAAAAAAGAATCTCATGCGATCGGAGCAGAAGCTGATGAAACATTATTAAAGCTTGCCTACGTAAATGCAAACTTACAATCACATAATATTGATCTTTTCCATCAAGATAGTGTTGCATCACCTTTTGTACAAAATGTAGATGCTGTTATTTCTGATCTTCCTGTTGGTTTTTACCCAAATGACGATATTTCAGAGAAATATTCACTTAAAGCAGATGAAGGACATTCATATGTACACCATTTATTGATTGAACAATCGATGAACCATGTAAAAGAAGGCGGCTTTTTATTTTTTATCGTGCCGAACTTTCTCTTTGAATCAGAAGAAGCAAAAAAGTTACATGATTATTTGAAGAGTGAAGGGTATATATACTCGCTTATGCAGCTTCCAAAAACAATGTTTAAAAATGACCAGTGGGGAAAAAGTATACTCATACTAAGGAAAAGAAAAGAAGGGGTCCAAGGTCCAAAACAAGCATTATTAGCAGAACTTCCTTCATTTTCAAATGAAAAATCTCTGCAAGATATGATGAAGCGCATTTCAGATTGGTTTGATGATCATTTATCAAAATAAAAGGCTCTTTTCGTAAACTTTGTTGCTATAAAAAAAATTTGGTTGTGTGAAAGGCGGCGACTCCAGCGACGAGCGTAGCATCATGAATAAGCTACGAGTTGTCTCGACGGACAAAGCTGCATAGCGTTGCTCGCAGAGGAAGAGACAGGAAACATATTGGCTGAAGCGTTGCCCGCGGCAAAGAAGACACCGTGAATGCAAGTGAAGCGCAGCTTGAACGGATGTCGCGCTTGTGCCTAGAGGTGCAAAGAAGACACCGTGAATGCAAGTGAAGCGCAGCTTGAACGGATGTCACACTTGTGCCTAGAGGTGAAAGCGTCCGTCTGTAACGTAAACCAAGCCCGAAAAATTTCTCGAAAACAACAATCTATGCGAGAAGAGCCAAACAAAAAGGTTCATAAAACTGTCAATATTCAATAAAACTGTTGCAATAATTGACCGTTTATTTATAAACAGATTATATACTCCTTTGTAAACATTATAATGACAGTGTTTATAATTCATCCTGTGTTATATTTCTGTTAATGCGCTTTCATGAAACAGAGGTTGCAAAACCTTGGAACTTGTTGTTTAATAGTGTATGGTGAAATGAAAAGAGACGCTAAAATATAGAAGGGTTAAATCTCTTCTGTTTTCATGTTTGTACATTACAAAGACGTTTCAATTAATTTTTTTCGATAACAAAGGAGCGGTTAACAGATGTCAAAAATTATGGCGATAAACGCAGGGAGCTCATCGTTAAAATTTCAATTGTTAGAGATGCCTGAAGAAGCAGTTGTCACGAAAGGGATTGTCGAACGAATTGGTTTAGATGATGCAATCTTTACAATTGAAGTTGATGGCGAAAAGAAAGAAGAAACAACGGTTATTGAAGATCATGCAAAGGCAGTAAAAATATTGTTAGATAAACTTGTTTCTTATAGTATTATTTCTTCATTAGATGAGATTCAAGGAATTGGTCACCGTGTTGTTCACGGTGGAGAAAAGTTTAATGACTCAGTTGTTATTAATGATGAAGTTATTAAAGGAATTGAGGAAGTTTCAGAATTGGCACCTCTTCATAACCCAGCAAACTTAGTAGGAATTCGTGCATTCCAAGAAGTATTACCGAATGTTCCAGCTGTAGCAGTCTTTGATACAGCGTTCCACCAAACAATGCCGAAGGAATCTTATTTGTACAGCCTTCCTTATGAATACTATGAAGATTATGGTATTCGTAAGTACGGTTTCCACGGAACATCGCATAAATATGTTTCTGAACGTGCGGCTGAAATTTTAGGTCGTCCGGTTGATCATCTTCGCTTAATTTCTTGTCACTTAGGTAATGGTGCAAGTATTGCTGCTATTGATGGTGGTAAATCAATCGATACTTCTATGGGTTTTACACCTTTAGCAGGTGTAACAATGGGAACTCGTTCTGGAAACATTGATCCTGCTTTAATTCCATATATCATGGATAAAACGGATCAAAGTGCAGAAGAAGTCATTAATGTATTAAACAAGAAAAGTGGTATGTTAGCGTTATCTGGTTTTTCAAGTGATTTACGTGATATTGAATTACAAGCAGAAGAAGGAAATGAACGTGCGGAATTAGCTCTTCAAGTATTTACGTCACGTATTCATAAATATATTGGTTCATATGCAGCGCGTATGCACGGTTTAGACGCTGTTGTATTTACAGCTGGAATTGGTGAAAATAGTGACACAATTCGTGCTCAAGTTTTAAAGGGTCTTGAATTCATGGGGATTTATTGGGACCCAAGCTTAAACAAAGTGCGTGGGAAAGAAGCCTTCTTAAACTATCCACACTCTCCAGTAAAAGTAATAGTTATTCCAACAAATGAAGAAGTAATGCTAGCAAGAGATACAGTTCGTTTAACTTAATAATGTACAACTAACCGTACTTATGCGTATGTCGCTTAAGTACGGTTTTTTATGTGCAAAGTCATTGTGATCCATTTATAATGGTTTTATATGGATCAAAAAATACACCAAGTTCGTTGGGACCAATGAAAAGTAATGAGGTCCGTTCAAAAATTCCTTCGCTTTCACCCTAGGGCACAAGCGCGACATCCGTTCATCCTTCACTTCGTTCGAATTCACGGTAGGGTACCGCACGGGAAAACGAGCAAAAGTCCACTTTGATCTCATTACGATGGTTTATAACGGAATGAAACTGGCAAGTAGTCGATTGAATCAGCAATTGAATACGAATGTAGCAACTTAAAATGAATACTGTTTTAGAAAAGGTTGTTTCTTTAAATACAAATGAACAAGATATTCGTTGATAGAAGCAGTAGAAATATACGCAGACTGTCTCTTCCTCTACTAGCTTTGCTCTGATGTTTTTTCCGTCGAGACAAATCGATGCACCTCGGAGAAGTAACCCTCTTTCCTGCGGGAACAGCGACGAGCATTACTGCTTCGAACTGCGACGAGTAACCGCAGGAGCACTGTTTATCTGCGACGAGTAACCGCAGGAGCACTGTTTATCTGCGACGAGTAACCGCAGGAGCAACGAGCTGAAGATCCACTTTGGAAAGAAATGAGTTTTCTTTCCAAAGTTAGCTGAAGCCGTGCCCGTGGAAAGCGTAGTGTATTTCTACTGCGATCAAAATATAAAATGATATTTCCGAAAATTTAAAAACAAATTATGGAGCTGTCATCATTATTAGTAAGGTGATTATGAAATCGGTCAAACGATTAATCTTTATAAAAAGTGAAAAGAGGGAGTTGACGAAAAGAAAATGAGTTGGACAAATCGAGAAGATGCTGTTTGGAATGAAATTGTTGAGTGGGAAAGTGCGCAGTTTGAGCGAGAAGGAACAGATTTCTCACTTACATATCAAAAGTGGTTAAATAAAAGTATCGAAATGCTTGATTCAAAATGGAAAAAAAATATGCTTACAACATTAGATAGTATATTATTTCATCTTCATGCAACTGTTCAGCAAGGGCGTTTTGACCAGCAAGCAACAGATTTTTTATTAACGCAAGCAAGAGTCTTTAGAGATGATATTAATACAGTAGAGGATATGAAAAAGCTATCAATTGACCAGTTACGTTTTATTGCGAAGAAGCAATTAGCTAAACAACGACTTACCTCATTTGCACAAGGTGGAATAACAGGAGTGGGAGGGATTATGTTTACATTAAGTGATCTACCACTGATGCTAGCAATTAATTTACGCACGATCCAACTTACAGCATTAACATATGGGTATGATTTAAGGAAACCATATGAAATGATGCTCGTTTTAAAGTTGTTTCATGCCATATCGTTGCCTTCTCATTTAAGAAAAGAAGCGTGGGAACAGTTGTTTTTTGAACTAGGTTCAACTGATGATAGCTTTATGTTTTACGAAGGAGAAGAAGATATTATGTCAGAAGCATGGATGCAGCAGCCGTTAAATAATGTTGCAAAACTTATCTTCCTTTCCTTTGCTCGCAAAAAGGTGATTCAAGGAATACCGGTCTTAGGGATTGCGTTTGGCGCATCGGTGAATTATCAATTTACAAGGAGAGTATCGGAAGCTGCGCATATGTTTTATCAAAAAAGAGCGTTATTAGAAAGAAGAGAAGAAGATTAAACAAAAAAGCGGAAGAGGCTAGCCCTCTCCGCTTTTTATGCGTGTTTCTTTTGTTGCGAAATGGTTGCTCCTGTCCTGTACCAAATCCATAAATCATTAATAGTTGATGCGAGCTCACTAATTTCATCGTTTAGTTTACAGCTCATTACAAAATCATTTTCATCATATAAACGTTGCTGAAGGTGATTGATTTCATCTTCAAGTTCTTTTACACGGTCAGGGATATCTCCTCGGCTTTTTTCCCATTCCGCTAAAATTGCCTCTTGTTCAGCCTTGTTAATTGTTTCCCATTCACAAGCCATATGAGGAATGGAAATACCGAGGCGCTTGTCATATACAAATGTGACTGACAAGGATACCCCTCCTTGTTTTATAAAAGATCAACTTTTTTAAGATTCTGTACGTACAATTAAAACATCGCAACGAGCATTACGTGCAATGTGTTCGGAGACACTACCGATAACAAAACGTTCAACAGCGTTTAAGCCTGTTGCACCTGTTACAATTAAATCTACTTCATGTTTCTTCGCGACGTCTTTTGTAATTTTTACTTTCGGAGAACCGTAATCAATAATCATTGTAACATCTTCCACGCCAGCACTTAATGCTTGTTCCTTATATTCTTTCAGCATCGTATCAGCTTGTTTTTCCGTTTCTGAAAGAATGGTTCTGTCATAGTGCTCTACAGATGCGAATGAACGAGTATCAACAATGTGTACAATTAGTAATTTAGCTTCATGTTCAGTTGCAAGAGCTGAAGCTTTTCTAAATGCCCGCTTTGCCTCCTCTGAACCATCTACTGCGACAAGAATATTATTATAACGAACTCCCATTTTTGTCGACCTCCTTTAATTGTAAGCATTGTCCTAACTTACTTACATTTATTATAACAAAACGTTGCCGACAATATAAAATAAGATGATATTCGTACAAAAATTGTCACATACTATTTATGAGTCAAAAAGAGGAGGTTTAATGATGGCAAATAGAAAAAATCCACAACAAAATTATTATGATGATGAAAAAGGAGAAAATTTTGTTCACGATCAGCTAATTAGTTCTTATTATCAGCATTCACAAAAAGTGGATGACGAAAAACTACAATCTCAGCAAGGACAATCAACTGAGATGAATGATCGTCAGTAAAAAATGATGTAAGAGGGGCTGTCAATTTCATGGTGCAAAACGCACTGGTTGGCAGCTCTTTTTATATGTGAATACAATCAACTTTTTTTTACAAGTAAATGGTGAAAGAGATATAATAAAAGATAATACAACATATATCAGTTACGTATATTATAAAAAATTATGGATGTTGTGGAGGAGTTGGGCCCATGCGGCATGCATTGATTACAGCGGGTTCTAAAGGATTAGGAAAAAAAGTGACAGAGAAACTACTTCATGAAGGCTATAGTGTAACCATTCACTATCGCAGCGATGAACATGCTGTACAAAAATTTAGACAAGAATGGAAGTCACAATTAAACCGAATTCAATTTGTTCAAGGAGATATGACAAATAAAGAAGACCTTCTTCGTATTGTTGAAGAAACGCTTCAACGGTGGGGGAAAATAGACGTACTCATTATGAATGCAGGCCCTTATATTTTTGAACGAAAAAAACTTGTTGATTATTCAGAAGAAGAATGGTTATCAATGGTTAATGGGAACTTAAATGCGGCCTTTTACTTATTTAAGGAAGTTATTCCATTAATGAGAGAAGAGAGGTTTGGCCGTATTATTACATATGGATTTCAAGAGGCTGATCATTCACCGGGTTGGTTATACCGTTCTGCGTTTGCGGCAGCGAAGGTAGGCTTAGTTTCGTTAACAAAAACGATCTCGATTGAAGAAGCAGAGTATGGTATTACAGCTAACATGATATGTCCAGGTAAAATTGTCGGTGATATGAAAGAGGCTTCGATTGAGGAATCGAGAAAAATAAAAGATGAAGAAACGCCAATAGGCAGATCGGGAACAGGGGAAGACATGGCAAGAACGGTTAGTTTCTTATGCAATGAAAATGCTGATATGATAACTGGATCGGTCATTGAGGTTACTGGGGGATTAGATGTATTACATCGATTCAGATAATCATGTTTATTAACGATTATTTCTTTAGGTATAATTTTCTATTTGTTCCCTCAAACTACTGTTGAGGTGAATCGAATGATTAAAGGTAGGATCATATTCATTTTCATTGTTTTGTTAAGTTTTTTTATCAGTAGCCATCATACACTAGCTTTTGACTGGTATGAAAATATAGAGATGAAAGTAACAATCTTAACCACTGATATAGAATATGAATGGGAATATGAAAACCCTAATGACTTTGAATATGAAAAAGGGCAAACAATTATTAAAGGGAAAAAGGCGAAAGAGGAGTATGAACAGCTCTTGAGCCATTTAGATTTGTCTAATGAGAAATTTGATGATCAACATATTCTCAAATTAGAGGAAATAGGAATAAAGAACATAGAGCGGGTAGAAGTTCACCTTGTTGATGGTGAAGGAAATTACAAAACGTGGTTATGGAAAAAAGGTACTTGATTTAAGAAAAGCGCAAGCGCCTATGCACACGAGTGACAAGCACTGGAGCCCCGGCAAGAAGAAGTCGCTCTATCAAGACTTCAATTGACGGGGCGACGTGACCTCGAGCGAAGCTACGGCATTGAGTTTGCTTCCTTGCAGCTTTGCGACGAGTAAAACGAAGTGACGCAGGAGTCAAGTTGGCGCCGAGCTATACATCTATCCAGAGCTGAAATTTTATACTTTCTTACTTTTGTATAAAGACCGAGGACGAATGTCACCTCGGTCTTTTAAATTGAACTTGCTGATAAGCCAAGTTTAGCTATTATTTACTTGGAACAACTGTTAGTGCTTTTGGAAACTGTGTTAATGTTTCAAAGCCGTCCTCTGTTATGACAACATCATCTTCAATGCGAACTCCGAGTTTGTTAGGCACATAAATACCAGGTTCGATGGTAAAGGTCATTCCTGGTTTTAGTGTGTCATTGTTTTGGTCATTAAGAGATGGAAACTCATGTACTTCAATTCCTAATCCATGACCGATTCGATGTGGGAAGAATTCCCCATACCCATTATTGGTGATGATATCCCTTGCTGTATTATCAAGTAATGAAATTTTGTTTCCTGGTTTACAAGCGAATAGAGAAGCTTCTTGAGCTTGTAGGACCGTTTCATAAACAACTTGATCCTCTTCTTTGACATGGTCGAAGAAAACTGTACGTGTAATATCTGAACAGTACCCTTCCCAGACGACCCCTAAGTCAAACAGTACTGAATCGCCTTTTTTAAGCTTTCGATCTCCTGGATTACCGTGTGGGTCGCCGCCTTTTTCTCCGAATAATACCATCGTAGAAAAAGACATTTCTCGTACACCCTTTTTCTTTAGTTCATATTCGATTTTTGCAAGAACTTCCATCTCAGATACGCCTTCTTCTAATGCAGCGATCCCAGTTTCGACCCCAAAGTCTGCTAATTTTGCAGCAGCTCTTAAGACTTTCAACTCTTCATCTGTTTTGAGGACACGCTCATTTAAGATGGCTTCATTTACTTCAACGAGTTCAACTAATGGAAAAATACCTTCGACCGCTTTTACACGTTGCCAAGATAATTCGTTTTCAACAGCAACTTTTTTTGGAGAGATATTCACCTTCAAAAACTGCTCTTGTATTTTCTCCCAAGGATCTTCGGAGTCATTGTATCCGATAATATCTCCGATTTTGAAAACCTCTTGAATTTGGTTGATTTCCATTCCGGGGCAAATGATAAATGGAGCTTTCTCTTGAAATAAAAAGACGGCTAATAAACGTTCGTGTGGATCTGTATCAAACCCTGTTACATAAAACGTATTTGGTCTTGATTGCAGCATAATGCTATCAACATCGTTTTCTTTCATCCATTTTTGCAATGAAGAGATTCGTTGTTCGATCATTTGGGCACCTCCAAGTATATTTAATCTTATTTGATGTCAAGCATAGCGAAAGGGAGAACCTCAAAGTGGCAGTAAACGCTTGTGCTTAACTTTATATGTATCACTTATCTTATCACTATCAAATGGGCATTGAAACAAAGATAGATAAAATTTTCTGAATAAGAAGGAGATTTCTAGGGTATCTAGTAATTGTGTGTAGAAAGGAAAAATTCTGAAGGAGAGGATCTTCATGAAAGTTTCATTCCACGGACATTCTGTTGTGAAAATTGAAACGAATGGTACAAATATTTTAATCGATCCATTTATTACTGGAAATGGGACGACGGATTTAAAAGCAGATAATGTGAGAGCAGACGTTATTTTGCTAACGCATGGTCATAATGATCATGTTGGAGATACGGTTGATATTGCAAAAGCAAATGATGCATTAGTTGTTGCTCCATTTGAATTGGCGACATATTTAGGGTGGAAAGGTGTCAATACACACCCAATGCATATTGGTGGTGCACATGAATTTGGTTTTGGAAAAGTAAAACTCACACAGGCGTTTCATGGTTCTTCATATACAGAAGAGGAAAACCATAATATCGTTTATACAGGTATGCCGTCAGGAATTCTCTTTAGTGCAGAAGGGAAGACGGTTTATCATGCAGGTGATACGGCGCTTTTTTCAGATATGAAGCTTATTGGGGAGCGTAATCAGATTGATTTAGCTTTTCTACCAATAGGAGATAATTTCACGATGGGTCCAGAAGATGCATTAGTTGCAGCAGAATGGCTGAATGCAAGTCGAGTTGTTCCAGTTCACTATAATACCTTCCCTGTTATTGAGCAAGATGCGAAGGCATTTGCAGAGCAAGTAAAAGCTGGAGAGGGGGTTGCCTTGAAAGCAGGCGAATATTTAGAGTTATAAAGAAGGATTACTTAATGATTCAAAAAAACGCACAGATTTCAAAAGCTGTGCGTTTTTGCATGTTTTCTCATAGTTTTTAATAAAATATTATATTTTTAGTTTTCATTGTATTCTTCCTTACTGTTCACCATGGCTTTGAGTTTCCATATACTCCCGCACTTCCTCTTCAAATTTTTTACCTAAGTATACACCGTCTAACCGTTCAGCCGATTCATTTCGGTGTTTTTCAAGTAATATTGGCATTAACTTCTGCCATGTGACGGTTCTTTCTACGTGGTCACGATCAAATTCTATTAAATATTCTTCGATTGTTATATCTAAACCGCTAGAGATTCCTTGTATAGCAGGTGGAAGGCTGTTGCGATAAACTTCTAAGTTATATTGGATTTGTGATTCAATTGCTTCTTCAGTTGCTGAAATACCATATTCTAAATAAGCATACGCTTTCCATGCTTTTTCATAGTCAACACGTTCTTCTGCCATTTTTAGCATTTCGTCATTTGTCCAAGTTTCCCGGCTCTCTTCCTTTTGAATATAATAACGAATAAACCATCTTTCTGCTTCTTCACTGCTAACTGGATTTTCTTCTAAAATATTTGTTGCCTCTTCCGTTAATTCTTGATATTCGAATTCCGTAAGAGAACTAACTTCATTTTCAAAAATAATATTCACTTCTTTTTCACCATTAGACACAACAATTGGTGGTTCGGATTTCGACTGGCTACATGATGTTATTAAGAGAAATGAGGTGAGAATAAGTAGGAATGGAAACCTCATTGGAAAGCCTCCTTAAATAATAGATCGGCTACGAGTAGACATAGATTTGCAAGAGATATAGGATTATTCTTACACATTAAGAAAATTTTAGCGGAGAAGAAGAACGACGTAAAGGGAAACTTTTAAGAATAAAATGTTTATCGGCTAAAACGCGATGTCCTATCGCAGTGCCGGTACTAGCACGTTCTGTGCGTTGCACCTGCGCCACCTTGCTTGCTCGATGTAGCTCGAAGAATGCTCGTTTCATGTGACGCCTTTGTCTTCGCCTAAAAGGATCGCCAATAGGCGAGTTTTGTTTTGGTCTAGGAAATTATAAAATATGTGCTTGTGGATAAATACCTAGCAAGTTGTTACGTCTAGCTCCAGCGACGAGCGTTACTTTTCAGAGGTACTTCGAGTTGTCTCGACGGATAAAGCTTCGAAGGAAAGCTAGTAGAGGAAGAGACAGCTACGCGCCTACTTGACTCTTGCGTCACTTCGTTTTACTCGTCGCAAAGCTGCAAGGAAGCAAACTCAATGCCGTAGCTTCGCTCGAGGTCGCTTCGCCCCGTCATTTGAAGTCTTGAGCGACTTCTACATGCCGGCTAATCCAACGAGCGTTTACTTCACGAATGTGCGTCGAGTTGCCTCGACGGATACACTACAACGCTTCGCTAGTAGAGGAAGAGGCAGCGATGAGCATAGCTTCATCGAGTAACTACGAATTGTCTCGACGGACAAAGCTGCATAGCGATACTGGAAGAGGAAGAGACACGTTTTCCTTGTTCCTGCGCCGCTACGCTTGCTCGTCACAACTCGCCGTAATTTCAAAGAAGCTGTTGCTCGTTGCTCCTGCGATTACTCGTCGCAAAAGTGTCGCTCGTGTGCAGCCCACAAAGCTTCGTCGAATAAGCTATGAGTTGTCTCGACGGATTCAGCTACAAAGTGATACTTGGAGAGGAAGAGACAAGGCGCTTGCGCTTTTGTTCAAAGCTAATTCAATTATACTCAATTTTCAAACAGAAAGAATCCCTCTGTAGTAACATTTATTTTAATCTAATATTTTCATACCTATTCTTAAAAAGATGATACACGAAATTATCGTCCAATCTTCACTTAAGGCTGTTTTGGTAAACTTTGTTGCTTTTTCTGGTGAAACGAACGGATGTCGCACTTGTACCTAGAGGTGAAAAAGCATCCACCTGTTGTGTATCAAAGCCACAGTATAACCTCTCTAAGAGCAACAATCTTTTAGCAAAGAGCCTAAGTTAAAAATGCCATATATAAAACAGGGGGAGTGTTCTCTCCTACATAAGAATGTTATCCCTTCTTGAAGTCCAGCTGTTGCAAGATTATACTTGTAGTAGAACAGAAATAAAAAAATAATAAAACAGCTTTAATTTAATTAAATATTACATGAATCAATTTCATAATTACGTTTTTTGCGTAATGAAACGAATGATATTATAATTTTTCATTAAATGTACGTTTTATTTGAAAGTGAACGTAACAAAAAACGGCGAATCCCGGAGGATCAGCGACGAGCAATACTTCTTCGAACTGCTTCGAGCTGCGACGAGTAACCGCAGGAGCAACGACGAGCAATACTTCTTCGAACTGCTTCGAGCTGCGACGAGTAACCGCAGGAGCACTCTTTACCTGCGACGAGCAAGCGTAGTGGCGCAGGAGCAACGAGCTGAAGATCCACTTAGGCAAAGAGTTGTCGAGCCTAAGTTAGCTGAAGACAAGCCCTCGGGAAAGTGTCCGTCTGAAGTGAAGTTCACGCTCATCATTCAGAATTTAGTATCTTGAGTAAGAAATTGATTCACATAATAGCCAAATATATAAAGGATGTGGCGACTCGTGACGAAACATGAGCAAATATTACAACATATTCGTTCTCTTGATGTCGGAAGTAAAATATCAGTAAGGCAAATAGCGAAAGCGTTAAATGTGAGTGAAGGAACAGCGTACAGAGCGATAAAAGATGCAGAAAATCAAGGACTTGTCAGTACAATTGAAAGAGTTGGAACAATTCGTATTGAAAAGAAACAAAAAGATAATATTGAACGGCTAACGTATGCAGAAGTGATTAATATTGTAGATGGACAAGTCTTAGGTGGGCGAGATGGTCTATATAAAACGTTAAATAAATTTGTCATCGGTGCAATGAAGGCCGAAGCAATGATGCGATATGTAGAAGCGGGGAACTTACTTATCGTAGGTAACCGTGAACAAGTACATAAGCTTGCATTGGAAGAAGGATCTGCAGTACTTATTACAGGTGGGTTTGATACGAGTGAAGATGTGAAGCATTTAGCAGATGAACTTAAGCTTCCGATTATATCAACAACCTATGATACGTTTACTGTCGCAACAATGATTAATAGAGCCATTTATGACCAATTAATTAAAAAAGAAATCATTCTTGTTGAGGATATATTGATTCCAATTGAACAAACCGATGTTATGACGACAAGTCATACAGTGGAAAAGTGGCATGAATTAAATAATCGCACAGGTCATAGTCGCTATCCGATTATTGATGGTGAAGCTCGACTACAAGGGGTTGTAACGGCAAAGGATGTTATGGGAGTGAGCCCTTTTTTAGAAATCGAGAAAGTTATGACAAAGCAGCCTATTTCTGTGAATGCTCAAACGTCAGTAGCATCTGCGGCACATATGATGGTTTGGGAAGGCATTGAACTTCTTCCTGTCATTACCCAAAATAAACAACTATTAGGAATTATAAGTAGGCAAGACGTATTAAAAGCGTTACAAATGCTCCAAAGGCAGCCACAGGTAGGCGAGACGATTGAAGATTTAGTGACACGCCATTTTGAAGATGTTTCAACTTCACAAGAATATCGCTTTCAGGTAGATGTGACTCCGCAGATGACCAACCATTTAGGGACGATTTCATATGGTGTAATTACAACAATTGTTACTGAAGCAGGAAGCAGAGTATTAAGGAAATATAAAAAAGGAGATTTAGTTGTAGAGAATATTACGCTCTTTTTTATTAAACCTGTTCAAATTGACAGTAAAATTGAAATTCTTCCAAAGGTGATGGAAGTAGGGAGGAAGTTTGGGAAAGTGGATGTAGAATTATATTATGATAATAAAATCGTCGGAAAGGCGATGTTAATGGCTCAGCTTATTGATCGATAAGAAATGGACCACTTAAACAGTGTTATTACATAGAGAAACAGGTAAGAAAAGCGCTGGCGTCTAAACAACGATCCAGAACAAAACTTTTTTTTCTCATTTGAATCAATTTCATCATTCCGTTTTTTGCGCAATGAAACGAATGATATTATAAATTTTTTCATTAAATATACATTTTATTTGGAAGTGAAGTTCACGCTCATCATTTGGAATTTCCCACCTTATTTTGAGTTATGAAATTGATTCATTTCTAAAAAGAAAGGAACGGGGGCTCCCGTTCCGTTAATTTTTATTAATTTCTTCCTTTTTCATTTCTTCGACTTCTTGACGAGCATAAGGTAAATATGTTTTATAAAATCGGATCCCAAAGATCACATTAATAAGACCGAAGGCGAAAAAGAATAGTGCAACAAATGCGGCTACAGTTGTTCCAAACCTTGAATAGGCATTAATTGCGAATGAAATGAAGAATATACCAACAGCAATGCTGCCTTTTGAAGCATACCAACGTTTTTCCATCATTCCTCGTGCTCTCGCTTGCTGTACTTTAAAATACACAAATAAGACGAGTGATGTAAATATTAATAAGACCCAAATCATGATTTATACCCCTTTATATTCAATTGAACTTCTACTACGTAAAGGTAGCATAGTTTTATGATCAAATTCAAGTTTAGATTAAAGGAGAGATACTGATGCAACAGCAAATCCTTGATATGATTCAAAAATACGAAACAATCATTATACATAGACATGTAAGACCAGATCCTGATGCATATGGGTCACAAGCAGGTTTAAAGGCAATGATAAAAGCAATTTATCCGGAAAAAAACGTTTATATGGCGGGGGATCATGAAAAATCGCTATCTTTTCTTGATACGATGGATCATATTGAAGATGATCTTTACAAACACTCTTTAATCATTGTTTGTGATACAGCAAACCGAGATAGAATTGATGATCAAAGGTATGATCAAGGCAAATATTTAATAAAAATTGATCACCATCCTGATGTGGACAAGTACGGTGATATTTCGTGGGTTAACACTAAAGCAAGTTCCACTAGTGAAATGGTCTGCGAACTGTTCAAAGAGTACTTAAAAGAAACAAATCCGAACTATACAGATGGTGCACGTTTATTGTTTGCTGGAATAGTCGGAGATACAGGACGCTTTCGTTTTCCGAATACAACAGAGCGAACATTCTATTGGGCAGCAGAACTCATTAAATACACTTTCTCACGTGATGAATTATATAACGAGCTATACAAGACCTCATTACGGTTAACTCGTTTAGAAGGCTATGTACTAAGTGAAATGAAGTTGCTCCCATCAGGTGCGGCCTACGTAAATTTGCCAATCGAAACGTTACAAAAGTTTGAGGTGACATCAAAAGAAGCAGCAGGTATCGTCAATACTTTTTCGACACTTGAAGGATTAAAAGCATGGGTGTTCTTTGTCGAGGAAGAAGATGTTATTCGTGTACGTTTGCGTTCTAAGGGACCTGAAATTCATAAATTAGCTGGAAGGTACAATGGTGGTGGACATCCAATGGCATCAGGGGCATCAGTGAATACATGGCAAGATACCGAAGAAGTATTAAAAGAGTTAGATGAACTGTGTGAAAACTATAAAAGATAAATCACTTATGATCAAGTAGCCTCATCTATGGGAAGTATGAGGTTGTTGGACGCTCGTATCATGTTAGATCCTGAGCTGCGATAGAACATCACGCATTAGTCGATGTCTTTAAACACTTTGAAATTTTTACTACGTCAAGTAAGATTAGAAAACCATATACAAAAAAAGAGCATGAGTGTCCTGAAAACTCATGCTCTTTTGGCAGGGATAAACCATGATCCTAATTTTGAAGTATCTTCAATAACATCGATACCTAAGTTTGTTAATTCTTTTTTTATTAAATTTGACATTTCTTCTGTTTCAGCATAGGCAGAATACCCAGCTTTAATTGTCTGCACTTTTTCTCTTGCTAATTTACTTTTGCTCATCACTTTCATCTGAGTCGCCTCCTTTAAGTTAGAAATGGCAAAACAATATGAAAAATAACCACTATCCTCTATTAAATGTCTTTTTGAAGAAATTGTAAAGGAATTTGCACTTTCGTTTCACGCTCATTAAAATTTTTGAAAGGTCACCTAATATAGCCTACTAACGTATCATTCTACTTTTATTATATCCGATAAGTAAAAGAAATATAGAAAGGGAAGAAAAGTTCACAAAAATGTTATAAAAGGAAGCGACTGCTCCATTATTCACCTGGTTCAATCCGTAAGTAAATGTCAACAGTCGTATATAATACTAAATATTCAATTTTTAGCTGGTATCGCTTGTCAGTTCCTTTAATTGTATAAATTTTATTTTCAACGGTTTTTTCAAGAAATTCTCTTGAGTTATGGACAGTCTCAATATTTTTGTTGCGCACAATATCTAATTCACTTTCAACTGCACTACGAAGTTCATGTAAAGTTAACTCACTTAATTTTATGTCATCTTCATTCACAAAGTGCAACTTAATATCTTGTACTGTTAATTTTTTTTGATTTTCTTCATTTCGTTCATCTTGATCTTTCCGAAGAATATCGATCGTTTTTGCTTGACTGTCAATTTCTTTTTGCTGGTCATTGATTTTTAATACAAGCTTTTCATGTACGTTACCGAATTGATAAAGAAAGAAAAGCCATCCGACTAGCATTCCGAGAATGATACCAGCAAAAAAACGTTGCCAGCTTGGCTCATGATAAAAAGGAGGGATTCTCATGAAACCCCCTCCTGAGTGATCCATTGTATAATGACTGTGCCTGTATGAGCTCCGGTCAATGCGGCGAAAATCATTAATAATGTTTTTAATATATCAGCATGTGTTCCTTCGAAAATTCCTCGCTCAAGTGTGGAAATGGCATCAAAGGTTCCACCTATAGCAGCGACGAGAGCCCATATTTTTAAACTTGATGCAAGGTCATACATCACTGAAAGGGGGGGCTTTCCAATCAAGTATGCACCGATCCCTCCAACGATTGTTCCTCCGATTATGACGCCGAACGCGACAAAATAATCGATGACTAAAGTTGCGATAAAATCTTTATCTATCATAAAACTTCCCCTTTCTTTTATAGGTAAAAAAATCAATGATAACTAATTATTTCTAAATGGCTCTTTTCTAAAAAAATTGTTCCTGCGAATACTCGTCGCAGGTGAAGAGTGTTGCTTGTTAGTAAAAAATTGAATCTGTGATTGGTAGGTGGCGACACCTGCGTTTTTCTTTAAAAGATGGGTTTGTTAAAAACTAGTGTCAAATTCATTAAAGTACACTCGTTTGCACCCCTAGGCACATGTGCGACATCCGTTCATGCTTCACTTCGCTTGCATTCACGGTGTCTTCTTTGCCGCGGGCAAGACTCCAGGCGGGCGCCTTGCGCTTTTTTTACACCTTTGTACATTTTTATGGACAACAGTAGGAATATATGCTTTCAATGTGTGAAACTATTTTTTTCATAAGTGAACCAATTTTAACGTTCACTTCCAAATAAAACGTACATTTAATGAAAAAATTTATAATATCATTCGTTTCATTGCGAAAAAAACTTAATTATGAAATTGATTCAAGTGAAAAGAACAGATGTTTGCGTTACAATATAAGAAGATAAAGTTTTCCAAGTTAGGGGGGGAAACAATGGATTTTGTTCATTTACATGTGCATAGTGAATATAGTTTGCTACGTAGTGCAGCAAAAATTGATGAACTCGTGAAAGAAAGTGCTGCATTAGGATATAAAGCGTTAGCGATTACAGATGTTGATGCAATGTATGGAGTTGTTCAATTTTATAAGTCTTGTGAGAAATATGGTGTTAAGCCGATTTTAGGGGTGGAGTTGGGCTTTTCAAGAACTCCTTTAGGGGAAACAGAGCAAGTGGCATTTCGAATTGTTCTGCTTGCTGAAAATAACGAAGGTTATAAAACACTTTTGAAGCTGACAACATTAGCTCAAAATAAATCACCAAGGCAAGGCGCGCATATTACTTTCGACGAGTTGAGTGAACATAAAAATGGCGTTATTATCATTATGCCATTTGAAGACGGCGAAGTAGGAAATTTAGTAATGGAGAATGAGCTAAGAAAAGCACAAGAGTTGCTTGTCTCACTTCAAACAATGACGAGTGCTGAGCACATCTTCGTAGAAATTCAAAACCATTGGCGGCAAGAAGAGCGGGAAAAGCTTTTAACCTTATCGTCATGGTGTAAAGAACACGCCATACCAATGGTAGCAAGTAATCATGTTCATTTTACAAAAAAAGAGCAAACTGATGCACATCGCGTGATCCAATCTATTAGGCTAGGAGAACAGTTAGAGACATTACCTGTTCACTATTCATCAGAACATTATTATTTAAAAAGTAAAGAAGAAATGACTGAGTTATTTCAAGCTTGGCCAAATGCTTTACAAGAAGCTGTAAATATTGCAAATAGGTGTGATGTAAAGCTTTCCTTCGGGAACCCTGTCTTGCCGCATTACCCAATAGAAGAAGGGATGTCTTCAAAAGAGTTCTTAAGGAAGTTATGTGAAAAAGGAATTAGGGAGCGTTATGCATCCCAAAATGAACAAATATGGGAAAGGCTTGATTATGAGCTAAATGTGATCTCGAATATGCAATATGACGACTATTTTTTAATTGTTGCAGATTTTATGAACTATGCACATCGGAATAATATTATCACTGGGCCAGGACGAGGTTCAGCTGCTGGTTCACTCGTTGCTTATGTGTTAAAGATTACAAATGTTGACCCAATCAAATATGGGCTTTTATTTGAGCGTTTTTTAAATCCAGAGAGGGTATCGATGCCTGATATCGATATCGATTTCCAAGATGATCGCAGAGATGAAGTGATTCATTATGTCAGTAAAAAGTATGGAAAAGAACATGTTGCGCAAATTGTGACCTTTGGAACATTAGCAGCAAAAGCGGCGATTCGTGACGCAGGACGAGTATTAGGTATTGACTTAAAGGTCATTGATCGTATTGCGAAGCTCATTCCTTCAAGGCCAAATATTCGTTTGAAAGAAGCTGTAACAGAATCTGACTCATTAAAAGAATTAATAATGAGCGATGAGAAAGTTAAGGAACTCTTTCGAATTGCCCATGATATCGAAGGCTTACCAAGACATACATCGATCCATGCTGCAGGTGTGGTCATGAGTCAAGCGCCATTAACCGATGTTGTTCCTCTTCAAGTAGGGCATGAGGATATGTATTTAACGCAATTTCCGATGGGAGATTTAGAGGACCTTGGTTTATTGAAAATGGACTTTTTAGGACTTAGAAACTTAAGTTTTATCGAGCGTATTACGGAGCTGATCTCTAAGAATAGAGGGAAAGTAATAAAAATAGAAGACATCCCTTTTAACGATGAAACTACCTTTCATTTGTTAGGGAAGGGAGAAACAAGCGGGATTTTTCAATTAGAATCTTCCGGGATGAAAAGCGTCTTAAGACGTTTGCGCCCGACTGAATTTGAAGATATTGTTGCCGTTAATGCGTTGTACCGTCCCGGTCCAATGGATAATATCCCTATTTATATTAAAAGAAAACACGGCCAAGAACGTGTTATTTACCCGCACCCTGATCTAGAAGAAATCTTGAAGCCGACTTATGGTGTTCTGATTTACCAAGAACAAATTATGCAAATTGCATCCAAAATGGCAGGTTACTCTTTAGGAGAGGCAGATATTTTACGGCGAGCAGTTGGGAAGAAGAAGCATGAGGATCTAATTGAAGGTCGTGAACAATTTGTTAGTGGCTCTTTAAGTAAAGGTTATTCAGAAAATGAAGCAAACGACATGTATGACACAATTGTCCGCTTTGCAAATTATGGGTTTAACCGAAGTCATGCAGTTGCCTACAGTGTAATTGCATATCAACTTGCTTATTTGAAGGCAAATTATCCGTTAGAATTTATGAGCGCACTGATGGGAACAGTGATTCACCACCACGAGAAGTTAGGAGAATATGTTGCACAAGCGCGTAAACAAGGGATTAAGGTGAAAGGCCCGTCGCTGAAACGAAGTGAAGCCCAGTTTACTGTGAAAGACGGTGTTATTTGGATTGGTCTGGCTGCGATAAAAAATGTTGGCATGCAGTCGGTTCATGCGATTATTCAAGCAAGAAAACAGCATTCTTTAGAAAGCTTATATGACTTATGTCATCATATTCCCCCAAAAGTATTACCTAAACGCGCTCTTGAAGCATTTATTGTCTCTGGAACACTTGATGACTTTGGAGTAGACCGCGCAAAAATGTTAGCGACAGTAGATAGTGCTATCGAATATGGTGAAAAGCAGCGAGAAAAAGAAAGTGGAAAACAAGTAGCTTTATTTTTTGAAGAAGAACAACCGTTGACATATATTGATGTACCACCACTAAAAGAGGAAGATAAGCTTAATTTTGAGAAACAAGCCCTCGGTTTCTATGCTTCAGGACATCCAGTTGAAGCACATTTATTTGTTGTACAACCATATGATCGAAGAAATATTTTACAAATTAAACAGTATGAAGATCATAAAAGAGTTCGAATTGCCGGGTTGGTTGAATCAGAACGGGTTATTCAAACGAAGAAAAAGCAGCAAATGGCATTTCTAACGATATCAGATGAATTAGGAGAAATTGATGTCACAGTATTTCCAGAAGCTTATGAATCTTATCGAACAAAATTAAACAAAGGTGAGCTATTATTTGTGGAAGGGAAGTTACAAGAGCACCGTGGGGAAAAGCAAGTCATCATGGAGAAGTGTATTACTTTAAATGAGTTAAAGCGAAAGCAAGAAAAGAAAAAGAAACCAATTCTTTATGTGAAAATTTCACCAAAACATGAGCAAGAAGGATACTTAAACAAGCTAAAACGTATACTACAAGATGACCCTGGAGATGTCAGTGTCGTCCTATTTTATGAACGAACAGAAAAGGTTATTCATCTCTCAGAAATGTGGGATGTATCTGGGGATGAAAGCTTACTAAATCGTTTAAGAGCATTGTTAGGTCAAAAAAATGCGATTTTAAAAGGACAAAGGATGTAACTTGGACAATATTTTGTTATAATAATTAATGCAATGGGTGGTCAGACCACTTAATTACGTTTAAAAAAGGGAGAGTGGGGAGTTTGGCGACACTACGAGAAGAAGCATTACATATGCATAGAATTAAGAAAGGGAAATTGGAGACAAGAGCAAAAGTACCTGTACGTAATGCAAATGATTTGTCGTTAGCTTATTCACCAGGTGTAGCAGAGCCTTGTAAAGAGATATTTGAAGATCCACAATCAGTCTATGACTATACAGTAAAAGGAAACATGGTCGGTGTTGTTTCTGATGGAACAGCTGTATTAGGTCTTGGAAATATCGGACCTGAAGCTGCAATGCCTGTAATGGAAGGAAAAGCTGTTTTATTTAAGTCGTTTGCTGGAGTGGACGCTTTTCCGATTTGCCTAAATACAAACGATGTTGATCAAATTGTTGAAACTGTAAAATTAATGGAACCTACATTTGGCGGAATAAATCTAGAGGATATTGCAGCTCCAAAGTGCTTTGAAATTGAGGAACGTCTAAAAAAAGAAATGAACATTCCTGTATTTCATGATGATCAGCACGGAACAGCAATTGTTACAGCTGCAGGTTTACTTAATGCACTAAAGATTACAGGCAAGTCTATGCAAGAAATTAAAGTTGTAATCAATGGTGCAGGAGCGGCTGGCATTGCCATTATGAAGTTACTCATGAGTATGGGATGTAAGGAATTTATTCTTTGTGATTCAAAGGGAGCAATTTTTGAAGGACGTTCATATGGCATGAATGATTTGAAAGACGAACTTGCAAAAGTATCAAATAAAGATAAAGTTGAAGGTACACTCGAAGAAGTAGTGAAAGGAACAGATGTTTTCATCGGGGTTTCAGTAGAAGGGGCCCTTACGAAAGAAATGGTTGAAAGCATGAATCCAGACCCAATTATTTTTGCTATGGCTAATCCAGTACCAGAAATTATGCCAGAAGATGCGAAGGATGCAGGAGCTAGTGTCATTGGAACTGGACGTTCTGACTTCCCTAACCAAGTAAATAATGTTCTTGCTTTCCCAGGGATATTTAGAGGTGCTCTAGATGTATATGCGACTCACATTAATGAAGAAATGAAAGTTGCTGCTGTAAAAGCTATTGCAAATTTAGTCGGTGATGATGAAGTCAATGGAGATTATGTAATTCCAGGGCCATTTGATCCAAGAATTGCTCCAGCTGTTGCGAAAAGTGTAGCTAAAGCTGCAATGGATACTGGGGTTGCAAGAAGAAAAGTCGACCCAGATGAGGTTGAACAGCGTACCAAACAATTGACGATGATCGAAGAAGATTAAAATGATTAAGTTCAGAGGATGAAGTGAAGTCAACGGACTCTGAACTTTTTTCTTTATAACGTCAGCCTTCTTTATTAAAGAAGAAACAATGAACAACAGGGAGGCAACGACTTTTTTAATGAGTGAAAATCAAAAGGTATATCTAAATATTTTAAAAGAGATTGATCGGATTATCTATGAGGATCAATTATTGCCGGGTGACAAACTACCATCCGAGCGAGAGTTGGCAGATCGATTGCAGGTTGGTCGTTCATCTGTCCGTGAAGCGCTTCGGGCTTTAGAACTTCTCGATTTAATTGAAACTCGTAAGGGAGAAGGGACGTTTATTCAGCAATCGGGTGGACACCGATTAGCTGAAGTGTTAGCGAGTTTTTTCTTGAAAGATCAACGAGCTAGACATGATGTAACAGAAACAAGAAGAATTATTGAAATTGAAGCTGCACGCATAGCATGTCAGCGAGCTTCAGATGTTCAGTTAAAAAAAATGGAAGAATTAATAGCCCAATCAAAACAACGTTGGGGAGATGGTGAGCTCCCTGTTGAAGAAGATTATTTATTTCATAAAACACTAGTCCAGTCGAGCCAAAATAGATTAATGCTAAACATTTGGCGCCCGTTAGTAGAATATAGCAAAATTGCTTTGCGAGAATCCTTGTCTCGAGAGGGTAGGACTGGTCATTCAATCGAAGAACATGAAGCGATTTATCAAGCCATTTTAAATAAGAACGAAAGAGAAGCTGTTGATTCCTTACGTAAACATTTGGAAAACAGTCGTTTTTAATCGAAAAACTTTAGTACCAGATTCTAATAGTAGCTTTGAAAAATGGCTTAGAAAGGTGTATGATGAAAGAAATTTTCTGAATGTAAATGAACAAAAGTTGATTGAGATTATTTGTTTTGTCTACAATTTTAGTATAGGAATAGCAATTATTACTCTTATAAAGAGGTGAAAACGTGTTAAGAGATTTATTTTCAAAGAAAAAAAAGTATGCAACAATTCCTTCTGAACAAGCAAAGATGGATGTACCTGAAGGGTTGATGACAAAGTGTCCTGAATGTAAATCAATTATGTATACAAAGGAATTGAGAAAGAATTTATTCGTATGTGAGAGTTGCGGTCATCATCACCGTTTAACAGCATATGACCGTATTGAAATGACGTTAGATGAAGGTAGTTTTCAAGAATTTGATGACCACTTAATTGCTAAAGACCCACTGAACTTTCCTTCTTACCTAGAAAAATCCAAACTAGACCGAGAGAAAACAGGTTTGAATGAAGCAGTTGTTACTGGATGTGGGACGATAGATGGTCATGAAACGGTTATTGGAGTAATGGACCCAAGATTTAGAATGGCAAGTATGGGCTCGGTTGTTGGAGAAAAGATTGCAAGAGCAGTAGAACGTGCGATTGAAGAAGACAAGCCGTTCATTATGTTTGCAGCTTCTGGTGGAGCGAGGATGCAAGAAGGTGTTTTAAGCTTAATGCAAATGGCAAAAACAAGTACAGCATTAAACCGTCTGCGTGAAAATGGTTTGTTGTTTATTAGTATTATGACTCACCCAACAACAGGTGGTGTTTCTGCTAGTTTTGCGTCGTTAGGAGACATTAATTTAGCAGAACCGAATGCATTAATTGGATTTGCAGGTAGACGTGTTATAGAACAAACTGTAAGAGAAAAGTTACCTGATGACTTCCAAACAGCCGAATTTCTATTAAAGCACGGACAACTTGATCAGGTAGTACCACGTCATGAAATGAAATCAACACTTAGGACTATATTAGATATTCATTCACCAGATCATATAGGAAAAGGAGGGGAATATTGATGGCTGAACAGCTTCCATTTGAAAAACCAATCGTAGAATTAAAAAATAAAATTAGTGAACTAAAGTCATTTACAGCGGAAAAAGAAATCGACTTGTCCGGTGAAATCGATAAGCTCGAAAAAAGGTTAGAACAGCTGGAAAGTGATATCTATGGAAACTTAAACCCATGGGAACGTGTACAAATTGCTCGTCATAGCCAACGTCCAACAACACTAGATTATATTCAACGACTATTTACAGATTTTTTAGAATTTCACGGAGATCGTTCTCACGGTGATGATGAAGCGATTGTTGGAGGAATTGCAAAGTTTGATGGAAAGCCGATCACAATAATTGGGCACCAGCGTGGAAAGGATACGAAAGAAAATATTCGTCGCAACTTTGGTATGCCACATCCTGAGGGATACCGTAAAGCATTAAGGTTGATGAAACAAGCAGATAAGTTTCAACGTCCGGTCATATGCTTTATCGATACAAAAGGAGCGTTTCCTGGTAAAGCTGCTGAAGAGCGGGGACAAAGTGAAGCCATTGCTAGAAATTTAATTGAAATGGCAGCTTTAAGGGTTCCTGTTATTTGTGTTGTCATCGGTGAAGGTGGAAGTGGTGGAGCATTAGCGTTAGGAGTAGGTGATCGCATCTACATGCTCGAAAATTCAACATATTCTGTTATCACTCCTGAAGGTGCTGCATCGATTTTATGGAAGGATGCTTCTTTAGCAAAAAAAGCGGCTGAAAGTATGAAAATTACAGCCCCTGAACTAAAAGAGTTGAACTTAATCGACGGAATCGTACCTGAAGTAAGGGGAGGTGCACACCGAGACGTCGACACACAAGCTGAAGAGATTAGGAATATATTAACAGAAGCCCTTAGTGAGCTACAAAATAAAGACAAAGAACAGTTAGTAAATGAACGTTACGAAAAATTTCATAAAATCGGTGAGTTTACGGATGTAAACGGTACCATTGTTATAAAATAAGGAATGAGCTTTCTCTAAGATGAGAAAGCCTTTTTGTTTGAGGTCTGATCTCTATTGTTTTTAATAAATGAAAGTGGTATTTTTAACACATATTAAAAACATCAAGCTAGATTTTAAGAGGTGAAAATGAAAAATGAAACGTATCGGAATATTAACAAGCGGTGGAGATTCACCCGGTATGAATGCTGCGATTCGGGCGGTTGTTCGAAAAGCAATTTACCATGACATAGAAGTGTTTGGTATATATTACGGATATCATGGACTTATGAATGGTAATATTGAAAAATTAGAAATTGGGTCTGTAGGAGATATCATTCACCGAGGTGGAACGATGCTTTACAGTGCTCGTTCTGAAGAGTTTAAAACGTCAGAAGGACAGAAAAAAGGAATTGAGCAGTTAGAGAAATTCGGCATTGATGCTCTAGTTGTCATTGGTGGAGACGGCTCCTTCCAAGGTGCAAAGAAACTAGCTGAACACGGATACCCTACAATTGGTGTACCAGGAACAATCGATAATGATATTCCAGGAACAGATTTTACAATAGGGTTTGATACCGCATTAAACACTGTTATCGATGCTGTAGATAAAATTCGTGACACAGCAACTTCACATGAGCGTACATATGTAATTGAAGTAATGGGACGCGATGCAGGAGATATTGCTCTTTGGGCAGGACTTGCAGATGGTGCAGAAACAATCCTTATCCCAGAAGAAGGGTATAGTATGGAGGATGTGCTAGCGAGACTGAAACGCGGACATGATAGAGGGAAGAAACATAGTATTATTATGGTCGCTGAAGGTGTCGGATCTGGTGTTGAAATTGCGAAAGAAATTCAAGAGAGAGCCAACCTTGAAACACGTGTGACAGTACTTGGTCATATTCAGCGTGGTGGATCACCTACAGCTTCAGATCGTGTATTAGCGAGCCGACTTGGAGCAAAAGCAGTAGAGCTTCTTTTAAATGGTGAAGCTGGAAAAATGGTTGGGATTGAAAAGAACGAGCTAGTTTCTCATGATATTGATGAAGCATTAGCAAGAGAGCACGTAGTTGATAAAGATATGTACAACTTGTCAAAAGAACTATCCATTTAAGCGTGTTATTTACGAAAGTCCGATATACTAGGACAAGCTGTTTTGTCCTGGCTTTCGTATGGGAATAGATAATAAGGTCTACATTAAATGTCTATCTTCTGTTTTTACACAGGAGTGGTAATGAACAATGACTTGTTCATGAATAAAGAGGAGGATTATCAGTGAGAAAAACGAAAATTGTTTGTACGATTGGTCCAGCAAGTGAAAGTATTGAGAAATTAAAAGAGCTAATTGAAGCGGGGATGAATGTTGCTCGTCTTAATTTCTCCCACGGAGATTATGAAGAACATGGAGCGCGTATTGAAAGCATTAGACAGGCTGCAAAAGAACTTGGTAAGAATGTAGCGATATTACTTGATACGAAGGGTCCTGAAATTCGTACGCAAACGTTAAAAAACGGTGAAGCTGAATTAACTAAAGGGTCAACTGTCCGAGTTTCAATGACAGAAGTTGAAGGAGACGAAAGTCGAATTTCGGTTACGTACCCAGGTTTAATTAATGATGTTCATGTTGGCTCAACACTACTTTTAGACGACGGGCTAATTGAACTTAAAGTTACTGGCATTGAAGAAAACGAATTAGTAACTGAAGTTGTAAATAGCGGAACATTGAAGAATAAAAAGGGTGTAAATGTACCGAACGTTAGTGTGAACTTACCAGGTATTACTGAAAAAGACGCAAATGATATTGTGTTTGGTATTGAGCAAGATGTTGACTTTATTGCTGCTTCTTTCGTTCGTCGTGCATCTGACGTATTAGAAATTCGTGAACTATTAGAAAAGCATGAAGCGGAACATATTCAAATTGTCCCTAAAATTGAAAACCAAGAAGGTGTCGATAAAATCGATGAAATTCTTGAAGTATCTGACGGTTTGATGGTTGCTCGTGGTGACTTAGGAGTAGAAATCCCTGCCGAAGATGTACCACTAGTTCAAAAAGACCTAATTAAGAAATGTAACAAGTTTGGTAAGCCAGTAATTACTGCAACACAAATGTTAGATTCTATGCAGCGTAACCCACGCCCAACACGTGCAGAAGCAAGTGATGTTGCAAATGCAATCTTTGATGGAACTGATGCGATCATGCTATCAGGAGAAACGGCAGCTGGAACATACCCTGTTGAATCTGTTCAAACGATGAATAATATCGCATTAAAAACAGAAACAGCGTTAAAATATGAAGACCTGCTTCGCAAGCGTAGTCGTGAAAGTGAGCATACAATTACGGATGCGATCAGTCAGTCAGTATCTCATACTGCATTAAATTTACATGCTGGGGCGATTATTACAGCAACAGAAAGTGGTCATACTGCAAGAATGATTTCCAAGTATCGTCCACAATCTCCAATTGTTGCGATAACAAGTAATGAACGTGTGTACCGTACACTAGCGCTTACTTGGGGAGTTCATCCACAAGTTGGACCGAAAGCTACAACGACAGATGAAATGCTACAACTTTCAGTAGAAGAATCACTAAAGACTGGATTAGTTAATCATGGTGACCTTGTCGTTATTTCTGCTGGAGTACCAGTAGGTGAAACAGGTACAACAAACTTAATGAAAGTTCATGTTGTTGGCGAAGTTGCAGCAAAGGGACAAGGGATAGGACGTAAGTCAGCAACAGGGCGTGTGGTTGTCGCTCAAAATGCTCAAGAAGCGTTGGACAAAACAACCGAAGGTGACATTTTAATTACGACAAGCACAGATCGTGATATGATGGAAGCTTTTGAAAAAGCAGCAGCTGTTGTCACTGAACAAGGTGGTTTAACTTCGCATGCTGCCGTTGTTGGACTTAATGTAGGGATCCCAGTTATTGTTGGTGTTGACAACGCAACAACAAAATTTGAAGATGGTGAACCAGTAACAGTTGACGGTAAACAAGGCTATATTTACAAAGGACAAGCAAGTGTTCTATAATAAATGCAAGTGATGAGAAGGGGCATCCCCTTCTCTTTTTTCTTGAAAGAGTGAAATTTATCAGCTTGTAAATAGATAAGGTCGTAAAACCAAAAAGAAAGGCGGGGAAAAAATGGGTAAAATCTTTCTGCTTTTATTAATTGTCGTACCAGCCCTAGAAATCGGTGTACTTATTCTCTCTGGAAATACAATTGGTGTTATCCCAACCATTTTATTAATTATTTTGACTGGGGTTCTCGGTGCAGCCTTAGCGAAACGTGAAGGATTAAATGCGATTCGTACGGCACAAATGCAAGCCTCGCAAGGACAAATGCCAAGTGGGATTATTTTAGATGGGATTTGTATTTTAGTGGGTGGTGTCGTGTTATTAACTCCGGGTTTCATAACAGATGCTTTAGGGTTTTTCCTGCTCATCCCACAAACGAGAGCAACACTTAAAGGTTTTTTAAGTCGTATCATCGAAAAAATGATGAAATCAGGCAATGTTATTTATTATTCAAACCGTCGTTGGTAGGAAAAAGACTGTCCGAATGTGTAGAACACTTTACGGACAGTCTTTTTTCATTTTTAGGTGAAAAGACCTTTCATCATGAATCCCATCTGTTATCGAAAACTATAGAATAGCTGTAGCCCTTTATAAACGTTCAGAAATAAGGTAAGAAAAGTCTCCATGATAAATAGATGCTTCGATTTAAAGAAGTTAGAAAGTGTTGAAGGTCACCATAAACTATATGATGCGAGTTCCTTTATACCAAAGTCATTACTAAAGTTTAAAAGTGATCATAGCGCTTATTTAACAGTAGGTCCATTTACAATGTAGTCTTGGATTTCTGGGAATATTCTAGCCCGAATAAATGACTGAACGATAATTAAGAGCGCTGGACCTAATAGTAACCCGACTACTCCAAACAGTTGATAACAAGCAAACAATGTTGCGAGTAAGGCTAATGGGGATATTCCCATGTGTTGCGACATTACTTTGGGCTCTGCTAATTGTCTTTGAACGACGGCAACTCCATATAATAGGGAAAGTCCGATCGCTAATCCAAATTCACCAGTGAAAAAGGCATAAATAATCCATGGAATAAATACTAAACCAGTTCCTAAATATGGTAATAAATCAACGATGGCAATTAATAGTGCAGTCGTTAAAGCATATTTCACCCCTATAATCCAAAGGCCGATTAATACGATTATACCTGTCATTGTTACTAGCGTTAGCTGAGCAAAGACATAACCAACAATCGCTTCTTTCCACTGTTCAACTAACTTATTAAATAACCTTTGCACTCTTTTTGGAGTGTGTGATTCAAACCATCCAACCATTTTAGGCCAATCTTTCGTTATAAAAAAAGAAGCAAGTAAAGCAAAGAAAAAAACAGTCATTGCATTCGGTAAGGCCATTAATAAATCAGCGAAGCTATTTAGTAATTGTTGTAGAATCAGGCCAACTTGTGTACCTACATCTTGGAAAACATTTTCTAATGAATGATGAAGGGTCGTTTGTTGATCTGAACTTAGCTGCGAAGTAAGCGCTAAGAAGTTTTCATATAATGGCAAAATAACTCTGTCGAACCATTGATGAAGAAGTTCAACACCTTCATGAATATAAAATGGGAGCTCTTTTGTTAAATAACTTAACCCTGCGATCATTTCTGCGACAATAAACGTTACAACAGATAGGAAAAATAAAACAAATGTTATCATCACACCGAATACTGCAGCTGGTCGTTTCCAATGAAACGTTCGTTCTAAAAAGTTTACAATCGGCAAAAAAATAAAAGAGCATAACAGTCCAATGAAAAAAGGAAACATATATGTAACAAATAAATAAATGGTTAATAATAAGGTAACTGTTGTTAAAACAACGATGGTTAAACGGTATAGGTGAGTAAGCGAAAAAGAATTTAGCATGTTTTATGCCCCCTGTGTAGACGAGCTCCTATATCACCAATCTATGCAAGAAGGATTTTTAACATGCTATAAACAGTACAAGACGTATGATTAATTAGAAGTGAATCATTTCTTTTTTCATATGAAAAAGAATATGATACGATGAATATGTATTAATTAGGATGGTGGAAGCATTGATCTCACAAGCGACTCTGTTTATGCTCATTTTGCTTGGTATTGGTTTATTCGCCAAAAACCAATCTCTTATTATAGCAGTCGCGTTCTTATTAATTGTCAAATGGACTGGGTTAGGTGATAAAGTCTTTCCAGTCGCCCAAGATAAAGGAATTCATATTGGAGTGACAATAATTACGATTGCTGTCTTAGTACCGATTGTGACAGGTGACATTGGTTTTAAAGAGCTGCAAGAAGCCCTAAAATCTTCGTATGCTTGGGTTGCTTTAGCATCAGGGGTTTTCGTTGCAATCATTGCAGCGAGTGGAATCGACTTGTTGAAAACAGACCCTCATATTACAACGGCGTTAGTATTTGGAACGATATTAGCCGTTGCTGTATTTAACGGTGTAGCTGTCGGTCCGTTAATCGGTGCTGGAATCGCCTATATGGCGATGAGAATTGTTCAGTTTTTTTCATCTTTAGGTGGTTAACGCCGCCTTGCATTGTGAAAATTCTAACAAATTAAAATAATAATATAAGTCTAAATCTTGATTAGATTTGATAATTTAACGTTCACAAATTTGTGAAAAATGGTATAATGATAGATAAGTAGACTGAAAACTACATACTGACAACATTTATACTTTTTAAACAAAGGTTTTTCGTAACCGCTTTCCTACTGTCGCTTGAGGAAGAAAACACATTTTCGAACTTGTATGTTTTACTAGAATAATTTCTATGGTCGATGAGTGAACCATCATTCGATTCATTGGATTGTGATAAACGAAAAACCAATTGGGTATGGCAGCAGTCTTAATGATCAAGCCCCCTATTACTTTTTTTACAAAGGAGAGGTTGAAATGAGTGGAACAAAAGGTTTAGAAGGTGTTGTAGCTACTACATCAAGTGTAAGCTCAATTATCGATGGTGTATTGACGTACAGAGGATACAACATTGATGATTTAGCTGATCATGCTAGTTTTGAAGAGGTTGTTTACTTGCTTTGGAATGATAAGTTACCGACGAAACAAGAACTAGATGCATTCCAAAAGGAATTAAATGCAGCTTCAAAAGTTCCTCAAGAAATCTTAGACCAGCTAAAGACGTTCCCAATTGGTGATGTCCACCCAATGGCTGCGTTAAGGACAGCTGTTTCCAATTTAGCTTTGTTTGATAGTGAAGCTGATGACACTAGTGAAGAGGCAAACAAACGTAAGGCAATTAAGTTACAAGCACAATTACCAACGATTGTGACAGCGTTTTCTCGTATTAGAGAAGGGAAAGAGCCAGTCGCACCGAAAGAAGGGCTAAGTTTTGCAGCTAACTTCTTATATATGTTAAACGGTGAAGACCCAGATGAAATTTCAGAAAAGGCATTCAATAAGGCACTTGTTCTTCATGCTGACCATGAATTAAACGCATCTACGTTTACTGGGCGTGTTTGTGTTGCTACTTTATCAGATATGTACTCAGGTGTAACAGCAGCAATTGGAGCATTAAAGGGACCTTTACATGGCGGAGCAAATGAACGTGTTATGAAAATGCTAGCAGAAATCGGTGAAGTAGATCGTGCTACAAGCTACATTAAAGATGCACTTGACCGTAAAGTGAAGATTATGGGATTTGGACACCGTGTCTATAAAAACGGAGACCCTCGTGCAAAACATTTACGTGAGATGTCACGTCAGTTAACAACGATTACGGGTGAATCTAAGTGGTATGAAATGAGTGTTAAGGTTGATGAAATTGTTACGAACGAAAAAGGTCTACTTCCAAACGTCGATTTCTATTCAGCATCTGTATATCACAGCTTAGGAATTGAACATGACTTATTTACGCCAATCTTTGCAGTGAGCCGAGTTTCTGGTTGGATTGCACATATTTTAGAGCAGTACGAGAACAATCGATTAATTCGTCCACGTGCTGAATACGTTGGAGCAGATAAGCAAGAGTGGATTCCACTAGAAGAGAGATAATGTGACAATAAAGAAGGGAGATGGAGGTCATCCACTTCCCTTCAATATTGTTTGTTACATAAATTAACTAAACTTGAGGAGGTTATGTAAATGGTAGGAGAAAAAATTACAGTTGAAAATGGTGTATTAAACGTACCAAACAAACCAATCATTCCATATATCGAAGGGGACGGAATTGGTCCAGATATTTGGGCTGCGGCTTCCCGTGTAATTGAAGCAGCAGTAGAGAAAGCATATAATGGCGAAAAGAGCATTGAATGGAAAGAAGTATTAGCGGGTGAAAAAGCTTATAACAAGACTGGTGAATGGTTACCAGCAGAGACGTTAGATACAATTCGCGAATACTTCATCGGTATTAAAGGTCCTTTAACTACTCCAATTGGTGGAGGAATTCGTTCATTAAATGTAGCTTTAAGACAAGAATTAGATCTTTACACTTGCTTACGCCCTGTACGTTGGTTTGAAGGAGTACCTTCACCGGTAAAACGTCCTCAAGATACAGATATGGTCATTTTCCGTGAAAACTCTGAAGATATTTATGCTGGAATTGAGTTCCAAAAAGGTACTGATGAAGCGAAAAAGTTAATTGATTTTCTACAAAATGAAATGGGTGCAACGAAAATTCGTTTCCCAGAAACTTCAGGTATTGGTGTGAAGCCTGTTTCTGAAGAAGGAACGCACCGCTTAGTACGTTCTGCGATTCAATATGCAATTGATGAAGGCCGTAAGAGTGTGACATTAGTTCATAAAGGTAACATTATGAAATTCACTGAGGGTGCTTTCAAAAACTGGGGTTATGAACTAGCTGAAAAAGAATTCGGAGATAAAGTGTTTACTTGGGCTGAATATGACAAAATCGTTGAGGAAAAAGGTCGCGATGCTGCAAATGAAGCTCAAGCAAAAGCTGAATCTGAAGGGAAAATCATTATTAAAGATGCAATCGCAGACATCTTCTTACAACAAATCCTTACACGTCCGAAAGAGTTTGATGTTGTTGCAACGATGAACTTAAATGGAGACTATGTTTCTGATGCACTAGCAGCACAAGTTGGTGGAATTGGAATTGCTCCTGGAGCAAATATTAACTATGACACAGGACATGCAATCTTTGAAGCTACTCACGGAACAGCTCCAAAATATGCAGGGTTAGACAAAGTAAATCCTTCATCTGTACTTTTATCTGGCGTATTAATGTTACGTCACCTAGGCTGGGGCGAAGCTGCCGACCTTGTTGAAAACTCTATGGATAAAACAATTGGTAGTAAAGTAGTAACTTATGACTTTGCTCGTCTTATGGAAGGTGCAACAGAAGTGAAATGTTCTGAGTTCGGTGATGAACTTATTAAAAACCTATAATATCTTACATTATTGATGACCGAGTCACATTCGTGGCTCGTTCTTCACTAAATATATCTAATTTTATTATTGTTTCAATGATTGGAAGGGGAGACCAACATGACAATTAAAAGAAGAAAAATCACCGTTGTAGGTGGTGGATTTACAGGAACTACAACTGCACTAATGGCAGCACAAAAAGAGTTAGGCGATGTTGTTCTAGTTGATATACCACAACAAGAAGACCCGACAAAAGGGAAAGCTTTAGATATGCTTGAAGCAAGTCCTGTTCAAGGGTTTGATTCAAATATTGTCGGTACTTCAGATTATAAAGATACAGAAGGCTCTGACATTGTTGTCATTACAGCTGGCTTGCCAAGAAAACCAGGTATGAGCCGTGATGACTTAGTTGCTACAAATGCAGGGATTATGAAACAAGTAACAAAAGAAATCGTGAAGTATTCACCAGATTGCTACATTATTGTCTTAACAAATCCTGTTGATGCGATGACATTAGCAGTATTCCAAGAATCTGGATTCCCTAAAAATCGTGTTATTGGACAATCAGGTGTATTAGATACAGCTCGTTTCAGAACGTTTGTAGCACAAGAGTTAGGTGTATCAGTTGAAGATGTATCTGGATTCGTATTAGGTGGTCATGGAGACGATATGGTACCAATGCTACGCTACTCTTATGCTGGAGGTATCCCGCTAGAAAAACTTATTTCAAAAGATCGTTTAGATGCGATCGTTGAACGTACCCGTAAAGGCGGCGGTGAAATCGTTAATCTTCTAGGTACAGGAAGTGCATATTACGCACCAGCAGCTTCGATTGTTCAAATGGTAGAAGCAATATTAAAGGATAAAAAGCGTATTTTACCTTCAATTGCTTACTTAGAAGGTGAATATGGATATGAAAATATGTACCTTGGAGTACCTACTGTTCTTGGTGGAGATGGAATTGAAAAAGTTATTGAACTAGATTTAAATGATGATGAAAAAGAACAACTTGAAAAATCTGCTGAATCAGTTCGAAACGTTATGAACTTATTAAAGTAAAAAAATGTTGAAGAAATCCGGTTATAAAGCCGGATTTCTTCATACCCTTAATGTAAGCGCTTTCTGTGATGGAATTATTGTTCTCAAGGAGGAATCGATATGTTTACGAAAAAAAGAAAACTTGGACGGAAGATCGATGGGTTAAAAGTTGGTGAAAAAGTAGAAGTAACAAAGAAAATCGAAGATAAAGATATCTTATTATATCTTGGTTATACTGATGATGCGAACCCGATATATTTACAGCATGATTATGCTTCTCGAACCCCTTTTCAAAAACCAATTGTTCCTCACGTGTTAATCAATGGTTTCGTTTTTTCTACAGTATCTATGTATTTACCAGGGCCGGGGAGTGCAGTTGTATCACAAAACCTTTCATATCCAAAGCCACTTTACCATTATGGCCAATTGGATTTAACAGTAGAGGTTACCAACATAAATGAAGAAAAGCACCTAGTCACTGTTAGTGTCTTAGGAAAAGATGAACTAGGCGATACTGTATTAGAAGGAAGTTTAGAAGTATGCCCACCTTATCCAATGAAACCAATGACACATGATGAAGGGCACTTTGAGAATTTTTAATATTTTGAAATGAAATGAGGCTGACTTGGAAGTGACGGACACTTTGTCATTTTGTCAGCCTCACTTTATATATATGAATCAATTTCATAATTCCGTTTATTGCGCAATGAAACGAATGGTATGATATTTTTTCATTAAATGTACGTTTTATTTGTACTATCAGAATTTATTAATTTATGGTCGATAGATAAGTGCTCCTGCGGTTACTCGTCGCAGATCGGAGTAATGTCGAGGAAGCCGTTGCTTGGTGCTCCTGCGCCGCTACGCTTGCTCGTCGCAGCTCAAAGGGATTTCGAAGAAGCCGTTGCTCGTTGCTCCTGCGGTTACTCGTCGCAACTCGACGTTTAATCATAGGAGTTGGGCTTGTGGCAACTAAGGCTTACTTCCACAGGAGGTGGAGGCTTCGGTGTTGATCACAGGACGTGATCGACTTTAGCCGAAGTTCCTTATTAAGACTTAACGAAAAGCCAAGTTTTCCTTAGAAGTGAACGTAACAAAAGACGGCGACTACCGGAGGAACAGCGCAGTCTGAAGATCCATTTAGGCGAAGGATTTTCGAGCCTAAGTTAGCTGAAGACAAGCCCTCGGGAAAGCGTCCGTCTGAAGTGGAGTTCACGCTCATCATTCGGAATTTCGCACCTTATTTTGAGTTATGAAATTGATTCATATAAGAAAATAAAATGTGAAAAATCTCAATCTAATAAGGGGACTGTATTTAAAGGCTTGGCAATCGCCGAGTTTTTTTAGTTTGAGTGAACGGTCAATTCTTTGTGTTTAAGTGTAAGTATAGTAAGATAAAAATGAACAGTTCACAAAAAATAGATAATCTTAATATAAGCTTTGACAGATTAATCAGGGGGTCAGAGCACTTAGGAGGAAGTCAATTGTCACAAAAGTTATTAATTGTCGATGATGAAGAGTCTATTGTTACATTACTTCAATATAACCTAGAACAAGGTGGATTTGAAGTTGTAACTGCAATGGATGGAAGAACAGCGTTGCAAAAGGCAATGAACGAATCATTTGATTTAATTGTTTTAGATTTAATGCTTCCAGAAATTGATGGACTTGAAGTGTGTAAGCAGCTCAGGCAAAACAAAATATTGACCCCAATTTTGATGCTGACAGCAAAAGATGACGAATTTGACAAAGTGTTAGGGCTTGAACTAGGGGCAGATGATTATTTAACAAAGCCATTTAGCCCTAGGGAAGTTGTCGCACGAGTAAGGGCGATCTTAAGACGTTCACAACCTTACCAAGGAGAGCAGAAGGCTTCTCATATAAAAGAAACAGAAAAAATAACAATTGGTGATGTTGAAGTCCATCCTGAAAATTATGAGGTGTTTTTATCAGGAAAATCATTAGACTTAACCCCAAAGGAATTTGAACTATTACTATATTTAATTAATCATAAAGGCAGAGTATTAACGAGGGATCAATTGTTAAATGCGGTTTGGAATTATGAATTTGTTGGGGATACTCGTATCGTTGATGTACATATTAGCCATTTGCGAGAAAAGATAGAACCAAATACGAAAAAGCCAGTTTATATAAAGACCGTTCGCGGTTTAGGGTATAAGCTAGAGGAGCCGGTAAAAGAATGAGCAGTTATCGCACACGGCTAATTTTTCCGCTTGCACTAATAATACTAGTTGTATTAGCTGCATTAGGTGCTGTTTTAGGACCGCTATTAAAAGAGTTTTATTATGAAAGAATGAGTGATAGAGTCGCTAAAGAAGCTTCTGTTGTGTCATACCATTTGGAGACGATGTCATTTACAAACATGGATGATCTTCAACTATTTAATGAAACGATGGCAGACCGTTTGGGTGTACGGATGACAATCATTGACCCAGATGGTGTAGTTTTAGCAGAATCTGTGGGAGACAAAACAGAAATGGAAAACCATGCCCACCGACCAGAGATTATTGATGCCTCTCAAGAAGGTTCGGGTCATGAAATTAGATATAGCACGACGGTAGGTGGGGAATTACTTTTTTACGCAATGCCAGTCATACAAAATGGTGAAACAGTAGGTTATTTAAGAATAGGAATGGCTATTGAAGAACTGAACGATGTTTATCAAAATATATGGACGATCATATTAGTCAGTTTCTTTATTGCATTTATTATTATCGTCGTTTTAACATCAAAACTTGCAAACCAGATGATTACACCAATCGAAGATGCGAGGAGGGTAGCAAATAAACTCGCTGAAGGTGACTATACTGCACGGACGTATGAAGGATCTATTGATGAGACTGGACAATTAAACCGTTCACTTAATGTCTTAGCAAAAAGTTTAAGTGAGATAACCAAAACTCATCAAGTTCAGCAAGAGCGGCTTGAAACATTAATTGAAAATATGGGAAGTGGACTCCTTTTAATTGATACTAAGGGAGATATCACTCTGATTAATCGATCTTGTAATGATATTTTTCAAGAAGCTACAGAGAATTGGTTAAACAAGCTTTATTATAAGGTCATCAAACATAAACAAGTGAATAAGATTATTCAAGAAATCTTTCTTACCGAAAAGTCCCAGCATAAACAGATTAATCTTCCAATCGGGATAGAGATCCGCCATTTCGATGTGTACGGTGCCCCAATCATTGGTAATGATTTAAAGTTGAATGGCATCGTCCTAGTTTTTCATGATATTACCGACCTAAAGAAATTAGAAAAAGCGAGAAAAGATTTTGTCGCAAATGTTTCTCATGAGCTTAAAACTCCTGTTACATCATTAAAAGGATTTACTGAGACGCTCCTTGCAGGTGCGGTCAATGATGAAGAAATAAGAGACAAATTTTTAACGATTATTGCCAATGAATCAGAGCGGTTAGAAATGTTAATCTACGACCTTTTAGAACTGTCAAAAATTGAAGGGGAGCAATTTGAATTAAATTGGCAACAAAATAATATGAACGTGTTAGTAGATGAGGTTTACATGATTCTAATAGAAAAAGCAGATAAAAAGAACATGACGTTAAAGAAAGAAATTTCAGGAGATGTTATTTTGAATGGGGATCCACATCGTTTGAAACAAATCCTCATAAATTTAATTAATAATGCGATTATGTATACACCAGAAGGTGGCTCAATTACCGTTCGGCTAAGAGAAGGAGTAGAAACGATCTTGCTAGAAGTAGAAGATACAGGTATTGGCATTAGTAAAAAAGAGCTACCACGTATTTTTGAACGCTTTTATCGTGTTGATCGTGCGAGAAGCCGCAACTCTGGTGGTACAGGCTTAGGACTAGCAATCGTAAAACATTTAGTTGAAGCACATAAAGCAACAATGACGGTTGAAAGTGAAGTAGGAAAAGGGACGACATTTAAAATCGCGTTTCAAAAATAGTGCACCATTTAATAAAAAAAATCATCCAATCAATTATGAAAAGAAATTTACACATTCTTTACATGATATTTATATGATGTTTACACTAGTATGCTAACGTATATAGTGTGAACTGTTGGGGCCGTGTAATCTACTTGATACTTGCACGGCCCAAACAATTTAGAATGGAAGCCTCCCCTGAGCTTTCGTTCTTTTTTTTTATGTAGAGAAATAAAGATGGTTCGTGGTAAAAATTTTGGAGTTAGAATCTTATGAGAAAAAAATGTACATGAAGCAAAAAGATGAGTTCAAACTTTATTATGTCGCATTTTTAGTTAAAAGGTAAAAAAGAATGAATAAGTATTAAAATTATTAATGAGTAGTTCATTAGCTCAGAATAGATTATAACCCACAGTTATAAAGAAGGTTGATGAGGTCGGAGCGAATGGGACTCCTGCGGGAAAAGCAACGACTGAAGACCCCGCAGGCGTTTTTACCGAGGAGGCTGAAGTGTTACCCGCGGCAAAGTAGACACCGCGAAAGCAAGTGCAACGAAGCTAGAGCGGATGTCGCACTTGTGCCCAGAGGTGAAAGCGAGTTCGTGCAGAGCGCATCAACATACCTAGAACTGTATTCTCAAAGTAACAACCGATCATTCTGAGCAAGAGGAATACTCATAAACTTATTTTCTGGATAGGGTGTAAGTGCTTGCGTTTGAGTTGGGAGTCTTTCATGATAAAATAAAAGTTATATCATAAATGAACGAGGTGTTTTGACGTGAGTAAACTCGTCTTAGTAGATGGAAATAGTGTTGCCTACCGTGCTTTTTTTGCGTTACCTCTCTTAAATAACGAAAAAGGGGTTTACACAAACGCAGTGTACGGTTTTACGACGATGATTTTAAAAATATTAGAAGATGAAAAGCCATCACATATGCTAGTAGCATTTGATGCAGGAAAAACGACGTTTCGTCATGAAACTTTCAAAGAATATAAAGGAAAACGAGAAAAGACACCGCCAGAACTCGCTGAACAACTTCCGCTTATGCGCGACTTGTTAAAAGCCTTCAATATTTCCTACTACGAAGTAGAAAATTATGAAGCAGATGATATTATCGGGACGCTAGCGAAAAATGCGTCAGAAAAAGATTGGAATGTGAAAGTATACAGTGGAGATAAAGACCTTCTTCAGCTCGTTTCAAATAACGTGCATGTTGCGTTAACGAGAAAAGGAATTACGAATGTAGATACATATGATCTGGATATGATTGATGAAAAATATGGAATCACCCCAAATCAAATCATTGATATGAAAGGACTCATGGGCGATAGCTCGGATAATATCCCAGGTGTTCCAGGTGTTGGTGAGAAAACTGCACTTAAGCTACTTAAACAGTTTGAAACGGTCGAAGGTGTATATGAATCCTTAGATGATGTTTCAGGGAAAAAGTTAAAAGAAAAGCTTGAAGCAAATGAAGATCAAGCTATGATGAGTAAGAAACTCGCTACAATTGAAACAAGTGCTCCTGTCGATGTATCTTTTGACGATATGAATGTTGGTGAACCTCATCAAGAAGAACTGATCTCGCTTTTTAAAGAGCTAGAGTTTTCTTCTTTATTAAACCGATTTGATCATGGTGAAGTTGAAGTAGAAGAAATGGCTGATTTAGAAGTAACTATCGCTAATGAATTGAAAGGCGACATGTTTACAAGCACATCAGCGATGGTCGTTGAAGTTTTGGATGAAAACTATCATCAAGCTGATATTATCGGAATTTCTGTGGTTAATGAATCTGGACGTTTCTTTATCCCAACGGAAGTAGCACTTCAAAGTGAGATGTTCAAAACATGGGCTGCAGATGATACGAAAAAGAAATATATTTTTGATGCGAAAAGAGCCGTTGTTGCACTAGGTTGGCAAGGGATCATACTTGAAGGTGTCGATTTTGATGTTCAAATAGCATCTTATTTAATTGACCCAGCTTCAGGTTCACATGAGCTCTCAGACATTTCTCAACGCAAAAACAGCATCTCTGTTCAACATGATGAAGCAGTTTATGGAAAAGGGAAAAAGCGCCAAATCCCAGCAGAAGAAGAGCTAGCACAACATTTAGGTAGAAAAGCTTCTGCAATATATGAGTTGAAAGAATCTTTAGGAGAAGAGTTAAAAGAAAATGAACAAGATGCTCTTTTTAGTGAACTGGAGATGCCACTCTCTGTCATTCTCGGTCGCATGGAAATGAACGGGGTAGCAATTGATGCTGATGAATTAAAAGAAATGGGTGAGAACTTAGCGGAGAAGCTCAGTAAAATGGAAAAAGAGATTCATGAATTGGCTGGCACAACGTTTAACATTAACTCGCCTAAGCAACTTGGTGAAATTTTATTTGACAAGCTTGAGCTCCCAGTCATCAAGAAAACGAAAACAGGTTATTCGACATCCGCTGATGTGTTAGAAAAGCTTGCCGACCAGCATGAAATTATCGAGAAGATCTTATATTACCGACAATTAGGGAAACTAAACTCAACTTATATTGAAGGTTTACTGAAAGTCATTCACAAAAAGACAGATAAAATTCATACGATCTTTAACCAAGCAATTACACAAACCGGTCGATTAAGTTCAACTGAACCGAACTTACAAAACATTCCGATCCGTTTAGAGGAAGGGCGAAAGATTCGACATGCGTTTGTCCCTGAAGAAAAAAATGCTGTCATTTTTGCAGCCGATTATTCGCAAATCGAGTTACGCGTACTAGCTCATATTTCACAAGATGAAAATTTAAAACAAGCTTTTCTTGAAAATATGGACGTCCATACGAAAACAGCATCTGATGTTTTCAATGTCGAAGCAGATGAAGTAACCGATCAAATGAGAAGAACTGCAAAAGCTGTTAACTTTGGGATTGTATATGGGATTAGTGACTATGGACTATCACAAAACTTAAATATTACAAGAAAAGAAGCAAAGACGTTTATTGACCGTTATTTTGATAGTTACCCGGGTGTTAAAGACTATATGGATCAAGTTGTGGAAACGGCAAGGGAAAAAGGATTTGTTACGACAATGCTAAACCGTCGTCGTTACTTACCTGAAATTACAAGCCGTAACTTTAATCAACGTAGTTTTGCAGAGAGAACAGCAATGAATACTCCGATCCAAGGTACAGCTGCAGATATTATAAAAAAAGCCATGGTCGACATGGCAGAAGAAATGGAAAAGAAAAATATGAAATCCCGCTTACTACTTCAAGTACATGACGAATTAATTTTTGAAGTGGTTGAAGAAGAATTAGAACAGATGAAAGAGCTCGTGCCAAAAGTGATGGAAAATGCAATTAAAATAGATGTCCCGTTAACCGTAGACTATTCCTATGGTGAGACTTGGTACGACGCGAAATAAGAATAGAACAGTTTAATCTAAGAGGGTGTAAGAGAATGCCTGAATTACCAGAGGTTGAAACAGTAAGACGTACGTTAGAGCAACTCATTACCGGTGAAGAAATTAAAAATGTCGTTGTTACTTGGCCGAAAATGGTAAAGCAGCCTGATGATGTGGAACATTTTCGGGTGGAGCTTATTGGACAAACGTTCCATTCCATTAGACGGAGGGGGAAGTTCCTCGTTTTTGAATTGGATGATCATGCTCTCGTTTCACATTTAAGAATGGAAGGGCGCTACGGATTATTTGAATCATCGGATGACATTGATAAACATACTCATGTTCGTTTTTTACTTGATAACGGCAAAGAACTTCGTTACAGCGATGTTCGGAAGTTTGGTACAATGCACTTGTTTTCAAAAGGGGATGAAGAGAATCACCTTCCTCTCTCTCAATTAGGGGTTGAACCATTTTCGGAAGAGTTTACTAAAGCATATTTAGCGCAATTTTTAAAGCGAACGACTCGGAAAGTCAAGACAGCTTTGTTAGATCAAACGGGTGTAGTAGGCTTAGGGAATATTTATGTCGATGAAGCGTTATTTCGGGCAAATGTCCACCCTGAAAAAATAAGTCATAAACTGACAGATGAAGAAGTTGAAAGAATTTATCCTGCTATTAAAGCGACATTAAAAGAAGCGATTGACATGGGAGGATCTTCAATAAAAACGTACGTTAATGGTCAAGGTGAAATGGGGATGTTCCAACAAACGCTATATGTTTATGGACGTACCGGAGAACCTTGCAAACATTGTGGATCAGAAATTTCTAGAACCGTTGTCGGTGGAAGAGGAACTCACACTTGTCTTAAATGTCAACCATTAATTGATAATTAAACCTCTATTGCTATAGAGGGAGGAAGATGTTCGAAAAAAAGTTAATGATCTTTCATGATTTTCAAGTACATTGGATGGGCTCATGCCATATACTATCGTATCAACGGTAGGAAGGAGCTTATGCCGATGGTTGAGTACGCTTCATTATTACTCCTCGCCTTCGCAGTTAGCATGGATAGCTTCGGTGTAGGACTGACATACGGTTTGAGAAGAATGAAGATGCCGTTTCTTTCTCTTCTTTTTATTGCTAGTTGCTCTGCTTTATCGATTCTTTTAGCAATGCTTGTAGGCAACTTTCTTCTAAACTTTATCTCACCGTCTCATGCAGAATCAATTGGCGGTATCATCCTTATTGGAATTGGTGCATGGGCAATATATCAAATTTATCGTCCGGCAAAAAATGATAAGAAAACGAAGAAAGAAAGAGACACACTTGTTAACATAGAACTAAAAAAATTAGGAATTGTTATTAAAGTACTGCGAAAGCCTATGGTAGCTGATTTAGATAACTCTGGCACGATTACTGGAAGAGAAGCTTTCCTTTTAGGTATTGCCTTGTCACTTGATGCATTTGGTGCAGGAATTGGTGCGGCATTAATTGGTTTTTCACCATTTGTAATGGCAATAAGTGTTGGTGTTATGTGTGGTTTGTTTGTGACTCTAGGTATGAAAAGTGGCTGGTTATTTTCAGAAGCGAAGTGGGTAAAAAAATTTACTTTTATCCCTGGGTTATTGCTCATTGTCCTTGGCCTATGGAGACTATAGCCTAGGGACTTTCTCAGTACTTTTTACGAACTGTCCAAAGGAGTACTGATCAAGATGATTATCGGTTTAACAGGTGGAATTGCGACAGGAAAATCAACAGTTGCGAACATGATGGAAAAGATGGGTTTACCTATTATTGATGCTGACCAAATTGCTCGTCAAGTTGTAGAACCAGGAGCCAAGGCACATGAAGAAATTATTCAAACTTTTGGTGAAGTCATTCTACGAGAAGATCGGACCATTGATCGTAAGAAATTAGGTGCGATTATTTTTAATGATGAAAGTAAAAGGTCAGCGTTAAATGCGATTGTTCACCCTGCTGTAAGGGCAGAAATGAAGATGCAAGCGAATAAATACTTTTACGAAGGTTACCAATCAGTAGTAATGGATATACCTCTTTTAATTGAAAGTGAATTGCATCATATGGTTGATAAAATTTTACTCGTATATGTACATCAAGATATACAGCTAGAACGATTAGTGGCAAGGGATCAAGCGGGAACGGAAGATGCTAAGAGCCGTATTCAATCCCAATTACCGATAGATGAGAAAAAAAGTCACGCAGATGCAATAATCTATAATGATAAAACGCTAGACAAAACGAAACAACAGTTAACGAATATCTTGAATCAATGGAATGTGAAGCTTTAAAGAAGGTTGTTCAAGGAGGTGCAAAGCATCTTTTTGGACAACCTTTTTTATTGCAAAGATCTCTTTAGCGATAAGCCAAGTTTTGATTAGGTTTTTTTAATCATGAAAATGATTCATTAAACTACAAAAAAGTTTAGAAAAATTACCTTCCTTTGCATATTATATGTTATACTAAATGGCAGATAAGGGTAAATAAGTATAACACAAATAGATGGAAGGGGTATTTCTCATGTCGAAGGTTGCGATTAATGGTTTTGGGAGAATTGGACGAATGGTTTTTAGAAAGGCGGTTACGAACCCAGAGCTTGACGTAATTGCTATAAATGCAAGCTATCCAGCTGAAGCGTTAGCTCATTTAATTAAATATGATACAGTCCATGGTCCGTTTTTCGGAGAGGTCGAAGCAAATGAAGATCATTTAGTGGTAAACGGAAAGAAAATTCATTTACTTTCCTCTAGAGATCCACTTCAATTACCATGGGAAGAACTTGGTATTGATATTGTCGTTGAAGCAACTGGGAAGTTTAAAACGAAAGAATCAGCATCTTTGCATATAGAGGCAGGGGCGAAAAAAGTTGTTATCACTGCACCTGGAAAAAATGAAGACATTACTGTTGTTGTCGGTGTAAATGATGAACAATATGACGCGAAGAAACATGACATCCTCTCTAACGCTTCATGTACAACAAACTGTTTAGCACCAGTTGCAAAAGTTCTAGATGAAAAATTTGGAATCGTTTCAGGAATGATGACAACGGTTCATTCATATACAAATGACCAAAAGAATATTGATAATCCTCATAAAGACTTAAGACGTGCAAGAGCATGTGGTCAATCGATTATTCCAACAACAACAGGTGCAGCAAAAGCCCTTTCTAAAGTGTTACCACAGCTTGAAGGAAAGATGAATGGTATGGCATTACGAGTTCCTACACCAAATGTATCCTTAGTTGACCTTGTTGTTGATTTAGAAGTTGATGTTACAGCTGAAGAAGTGAACCTTGCTATGAAAAAAGCAAGTGAAAATGAATTAAATGGCATTCTTAGCTATACAGAAGAACCACTTGTCTCAACAGACTTTAATGGAAATGAAAATTCTTCAATTATTGATGGATTATCAACGATGGTAATGAATGATCGTCAAGTGAAAGTGTTAGCATGGTATGACAATGAGTGGGGATATTCTTGCAGAGTTGTTGATTTAGTTCAAATGGTGGCGAAAAGTTTAAAGAATAAATCTGAAGTAAGAGCTTCTTAAATGTCTTTATCCTTAAAAACTCGCCAAACGGCGGGTTTTTAAGTTTGTTACCAATAATTTTTGAAGTTCGTATCGAATAGGTGAAGTACATCGAGTAAACGATAAGAACTAACGGAGGTCGCGAGCTCAACCGTTTTAAAAAAAAGTGATTGCAAATCCATAGTAAACGAAGTATACTATTTTCCGTGAACTTCAATTAAAAAGCAAACGGGATCATTACGCAAAGAGTGTGTTTAAAAAGAAGAACATTAAGGGGTTATTGTTTTTGCTTTTTGAACATTCTTGTAAGGGTTAGGACCTCTTTGGACTAACTTTCCCCCAGTAATGAATGTCCTCCATGCTTTAGAAGGCATGAAATTTTAAATAAAGGGGGATTTCTTATGGAAACCATGGGACGTCACGTCATTGCAGAACTATGGGAATGCAACATAGAGAAATTGAATAACATGGAGTACATTGAGAAATTATTTGTTAATGCGGCGTTAGAAGCTGGAGCAGAAGTGCGAGAGGTGGCTTTTCATAAATTTGCCCCTCACGGAGTAAGTGGGGTTGTTATTATTAGTGAATCACACTTAACGATCCACAGTTTTCCAGAACACGGTTATGCAAGTATAGACGTTTATACTTGTGGAGACCGCATTGATCCGAATGTAGCTTCAAATTATATTTCAAAAGAACTTGATGCTAAAACAACTGAGGTTGTTGAAGTACCAAGAGGGCTCGGCCCAATAAAAGTTGGCGAAAGCAAAGCTTTCAAAACATATCAACGATAAACGTTTCAGGAGGTGAATGTCACCTCCTTTTTATTTTGTTTTATATAATATAAAGAATAACCTTTAATAAAGATTGAACAAATGCTAATTTCTTGCTATTCTTAATAGTGGTAAGGTGGGATGGAAAATGGGAATAATGCAAACATTTAAACGCATTTTTAGTACAAATACAGAAACATCAGAGAAGCATTACGATGAAAAATTACAAACACACTATTACAAATCAACAAAAGATAAAGTGTTAAAAGAAGTTGAAGCGATGTTTAACCAGCGAAGTGGTTTTACAGTTTCTTCAGTATCTGAAGAACATGGAGAAATTATCGTACGTATTGATAAAGGAAAGAAAGCCTTAATTGTTGGGACAGTTATTATGGTTAAACCTTTCCGTACAGCTGTAGACTTTTCAGTTTCAACAGATACATTTTTATTTACAGACTTTGGTTATAGCAGCAAAGTGGTTCAAAGTTTATATAAAGATTTGAACAAGAGATTAACATTTGTTGGGACAGGCCTCGGTGAGAAGTTATCCGATTTTTAAACACGTTCTAGAAGAATTTCTCCTTTAATTTATTATATCTTCTTTAAAATGAAAGAAAGTGGAGATGATCACACATGAAATGCCCAAGCTGTCAACACAATGGGACAAGAGTTCTCGATTCACGACCGAGTGATGAAGGAAAATCAATACGAAGACGAAGAGAATGTGAAGCTTGCGGTTATCGTTATACAACCTTCGAAAGAGTTGAACAAACACCGCTTATCGTTGTGAAAAAAGATGGTAATCGTGAAGAGTTTAGCCGTGAAAAAATGATACGCGGACTTATTAGAGCATGTGAAAAACGTCCAGTCCCATTGGAAAAGCTTGAAACGATTGTAGAAGAAGTTGAAAAAGATATTCGTAATCAAGGCGTATCAGAAATAGCTAGCCACGATGTAGGTGAAATGGTTATGGAGCACCTCGCAAAAATTGATGACGTTGCTTATGTTCGCTTTGCCTCTGTTTACCGTCAATTTAAAGATATTAACGTATTTGTGGATGAGTTAAAAGAGCTTCTAGATCGTGAAAATGGAAAAAATAATAATTAGAACAAAATGAAAAATGGAGCAAACTGCTCCATTTTTACTATATTGCGTCTGTTTAATTGTTTCTATATAAGGAACGAACGTATTCTTTTTAAATGGAAAGATTAGAAAGGATTTAGGTGACATAAAGTGCATTGGAAAGAAATACTTCCGTCAGATCATTATATTGCATGTATGAATGATCAGCTTCATGAAACAGATAGAGATATTCTTACTTTATTGTACCAGCCGTTAATTGGATCGCTTGCATATAGCTTATATATGACATTATCAAGTGAAATTAACCGTAATAAAGGGAAAATGATCGAGCGCTCACATAAAACATTAATGATCTTTACTGATAAGTCACTCGATGTTATTTTTGAGGAGAGAAAAAAGCTAGAAGCAATAGGGTTACTCAATGTGTACCGTAAAAAGCGAGAAGATGAGATCATTTATTATTATGAGCTACACCCACCACTATCAGCGAAGGCTTTTTTTCATGATGACATGCTTAGCGTTTTTCTATATAACCGCATTGGAAGTAAGGAACAGTATCTTCAAATAAGAAACTATTTTAAAATTGAAACGATCGAAGATAAAGAACTTGAAGTTGTGACGAGGTCATTTGATCAAGTGTTTACATCTGTTCATCCTTCTGAAATGACCAGCCAGCACCCAGATATGATTGAAGCACTTTCTCAAGATGATACCCTTGAAGGACGCGGAATGGATAGTCAGTATGAAATGAAGGATCACCAGTTTAATTACACTGAATTTATAGCAAATATGCCGCCTTTCGTCTCAAAGGCAGAGCTTCAAAAGGACTCTATCGTTCGTCTTATAAAACAAATGGCATTTTTATATAAATTTACCCCGCAAGAAATGTCCAAAGTTGTCCAAGATGCGATGCTCCATACGGATGAGCTCGACCAAGAGGAATTACGAAAACAAGCAAAGCGACGTTATCGTATGAAAGAAGCGGACCAACCACCCAAATTAGGTATGCGTACGCAACCTGAACATTTGAGAAGCCAAAAAACGCCGCCAAAAACTGCTAAAGAGAAACAGATTTTATACTTTGAGACGACATCCCCAATGGAATATCTAGAAGAATTAAGTGGTGGTGCAAAAGTGTACGAGGGAGAGCTGGACATGATTGAGCGGCTGATGTTTGAGTATAAGCTCGAACCAGGAGTCGTCAATGTGTTGCTCGAATACATTACCCTTGTTAATGATAAGAAGATTTCAAAGCCGTTAGCATTTAAAATAGCAAGTCACTGGAGTCGAAAAAAAATCGAAACAGTTGAACAAGCGATGGAGCTTGCGAAAAAAGAGCATCAAAAACGGACAGATTTTAAGCAAAACAAAACACAAGATCCAAAACAATCTGTAAAAAAATCATATTCAAATGCTGTACGGACTGAACCGTTGCCAAAATGGATGACAGATGAGAATTGGAATAAAGAAAAAGAATCACCTGATGAACTAATGGAAGCGAAAAAGAAAGCCGCTGAATATAAAGAAATGCTTAGGAAAAAGAAACGAGGGGAGGGATAAAGCATGGAATCGATCGGTAAAACACTCAAAGAAATGTCTGGTGGAGGTTTTGAAAAAAGGTTTGAAAAAATGAAAAAAACAATCTTGCAAGATAAGCGTGTTCAGGCATTTTTGCATGAGCATCCATCGATTACAAGTGAACAGACCGAGCGTGGGATGAATGAATTGTTCCAATACAAGTCTCAATGGGAAAACTGTGACAAATGTCCTGGATTAGAAGAATGTCCGAATTTAATTAAAGGACATCAGCCGGAACTGCAAATCTATCATGAAGATCTTCAGTTAACGTATAATGCATGTCCTTTAAAAAGAAAAGAAGATGAAAGGAAACGGCATGCCTCGTTTATTCAAAGTTTATATATTCCAAAAGAGATTACCAATGTTAGCTTTGATGATTTTCATGAGGATAATACGTCAAGGACGATTGCCTTTACTAAAGCAATGGAATTTAGTGTGAACGTTCAGCCTGGTGAAAATGGACACGGTCTTTATATTCATGGCCCATTTGGGGTTGGAAAAACTTTTTTAATTGGTGCAATTGCAAATGAACTTGCAGATCGTTCAATTGAGACGATGATTGTCTATGCTCCGGACTTTTTCAGAGAACTAAAGAATGGCATCAATGATGGAACATATCAAAAGAAGCTTGATGTTGTAAAAAATGCAAAAGTTCTTATCTTGGATGACATTGGTGCTGAAACAATGTCAAACTGGATTCGCGATGATATTTTAGGTGCAATGTTACAGTACCGAATGATGGAGAAACTACCTACTCTTTATACGTCTAACTTTGACCTTGATGGGCTTGAAGAGCATTTAACGTACACACAGCGCGGTGGCGTTGAAAAAATGGATAAATTAAAGGCCAAACGAATTTTAGAACGAATTCGTCATCTCAATGAAGTAATTGAGATGAAGGGTGATAATAAGCGGGGGTAATTGATTAAGTTGTTCCGTATCGTTATGGGACAGCTTTTTTTTGTTTGGGAGTCATTTCCTTATGTATGAGGGGGATTGTCCATGAAAAATTGGTTTCAGCCATATGTTTTGGGGGTTCTCTCATAAGCTAATGAATAAATTCAGCTCCTCCAACCTATATTTGGATAGCTAAACATTTGTCATTCGTAAGAAGCTTTTCACAAATTTGCTATACATTTTTTTCAGCAAAATATGATTGTTCTATGTTACGATAGGAGAAGAATGAAAAAATGTCAGATGAACAATGTTTTGTCAGGATGGGGGAAGTAACTAATGAGTATTGATCATATTCTTGACCGTGCACGTAACGGTGAACGTATTTCTGTTGAAGATGCGGTGAAGCTTTACGAGAGTGATGAAGTTGAAAAAATAGGTGAAGTTGCAAATGAAATGATGCAAAAATGGCATCCAGAACCAATTACAACATTTGTTATCGGTAGGAATGTAAACTATACGAACCTTTGTGATACATATTGCCGATTTTGTGCCTTTTACCGTCCACCAGGACATGATGAAGGCTATACATTAGACGATGAGGTCATTTTTGAAAAAATCCAAGAGACACTCGATGTAAATGGTACAGAAATTTTGATGCAAGGTGGAACAAATCCGGACTTGCCGTTTAGCTATTATACGAATTTATTAAAAGAAATTAAAAAGCGTTTTGATATTACGATGCACTCTTTTTCACCAGCAGAGATTTATAAAATGGTCGAAGTTTCAGGACTTTCATTAGAAGAAGTACTGACTCAACTTCATGAAGCAGGTCTTGACTCTGTTCCAGGTGGAGGCGCAGAAATTTTAGATAACCGTACGCGTAAGCGCATTAGCCGCCTAAAAGGAACGTGGGAAGAGTGGATCGACTGCATGAAGACAGTTAAGAAAGTCGGTATGCATGGTACTGCTACGATGGTTATTGGCTTTGGTGAAACGGCCGAAGAGCGTGCGTTGCACTTAGAGCGCATTCGTGACGCTCAAGATGAAACGGAATGTTTCTTAGCGTTTATTAGTTGGACGTTCCAACCAGATAATACAAATATGAAGGCAGAGAAAGTGACGCCAAGAGAGTATTTAAAAAACGTAGCAATTTCTCGTATTTTCTTAGATAATATTGCAAACTTCCAGTCTTCTTGGGTAACGATGGGCGCTGAAACAGGAAAGAAATCTCTTTCTTACGGCTGTAATGACTTCGGAAGTACGATGATGGAAGAAAACGTTGTGTCTGCAGCGGGAGCGACACATAAAGTAAATACGAACCTCATTTTACGTCTTATTCGCGAAGCAGGTAAAACACCTGCCCAACGTGATACGAAATACAACACATTGCGTGTCTTTGAAGGAGAATCTTCAACAGACAAAGACTTTGTCATGCAAAATTAGAAGAATGAAAGACTTCAAGGCTGCTCTAATAAGGGCAGTCTTTTTGTATTGTCTTTGGAAGTTAAGGGCTTGCCCACGGAAAGCGAATGGTCAATTATTAAACTTATTCTCAGGGTAGACATCCGTGTGAAGTTATTTTCGTACCATGGCGGATGAAAAAAGCATGTGAGTCGATTTAGAGCGAGAATAAGTCGCACTTGTGCCCAGGGGTAAAAGCGAGCGTGAATGTAGGCGAACGAACTACTAATACCTTTGTTGACTAAAATAATAAGTTTTCTATTACTGACATTGCTTATTTTCAGGCGATCCTAATGGTTACAACCCCCCTCCTCAAATTTTCGAGGACCAGGTCCCCGAAAATTTTGTGAACAAGGAAGGAAGACTTTTCTTCGATATGATTCATAATTGGACAGCACCACCATATATATGTATTAGATGTTTGCAAAGGAAAGAGTTGAATAGCTGACTTAGGATACTGACATGAATACTCTCAACTCGATTTGCACGATTGGGAGGGGCTGCTGTTGTTAACGATTCAATTTAAAGATACTCAGTTATGTGAAGCCTTCTACGATCAACTATGCCTTTCACTACATACGTTTGTCGGTGATAAGGAGTTTGCTTTCATAGAAGATAAGGGGGATCATTCGTTTTTAAAGATAGACTTGCCTTGCCTTAAGAAAAATGGGGCAAATACTAGCCAAGTTGCGTCTGTACTAACTAATGTGACAATTAAAGAAAAGCTCCCCCTTTGGCTTCGAGACTGGGTAAAAGAAGGTTTCTATTATGAAGACCCGTACGAAGTCGAGGCGATTGTAGAATATGCGAAGCAACTATTTTTAAAGGGCAGTAATGAAGTACCGCTAAAAGTTTCCTTTAAGAAGTGGCAACACGGAATTTACAAGTTGTACGATCAATTTATTTATCACTCATTACAATTTTCGTTTGATTCGTTCCTTCGTTTTCGCTTACGGGAAAAGAAAGAAGAGCTTGTTGAAGTTGTAGAAAAGGCGATTGATGAGTATAAGCTTGAACATGATTATCAAGTGATGGTTGCTTCTTGTAGAGATTATTTACAAGCTCATGAACCGCGCATTCATACGATTCATTTATTACTTGATCAGTCAATCGCGATGTATGACAATCATGGCAGACAAATTACAGAAGATGAGCTAAGGAAGTGGTGTTCCAATGAAATATCCTTTGAAGCTCCGTTACCATTTTCTGAGTGGGTGATTAGTCCAACCGTAAGTTTAGCACCAAAAAAGTTAATCATTTATCCTAATCATAATTATGAAGGGTTATTACAGACATTATTTTCAATTTTTGAAGAACGAATTGAAATTCGTTCCGAAGAAAACCCGTCAATATTAAAGGCTTAAATGTATGTTACGTTCATTTTCTAGGAATTGTATAGATGCCTACTTGATTTTATAGAAACAGGTCATTATAATACTATCCATAGAGATGATTGTTCGATTGAAATCTTTTTTGAACAATTATTCATGAATATGAACGTGATGAAGAGGACAAGAGCTTGATCAACCGGCTTTCAGAGAGGGAAACAAATGCTGTGAGTTTCCTAGTACGAGATAAAGTTTACCACCTCAGAGCTTCAGTACGGAACGAGTATGCCTTTAATATGTACTGACGGGACTCCCCGTTACGGAGAAATGAAGCCAATGGACGAATCACTTAATTTGTCTGTTGGAAATTAGGGTGGAACCACGTGTGACACACTCGTCCCTTGCTTGAGGGACGGGTGTTTTTTGTTTTTTAGATCTGTTAAAGTTTAGTGCCGTTATAGAAATGAGTGGTTGTTGTAGGTAAGCGAAAGGCAGCGACTCCATTAACTTCAGTGTGCTACTACTTGTAGAAGAAGAGTCAACATCGGCGCTCTAAAGAAAATTAGCAAGGTCCTCAAAAAAGCGAACATTGCTTAAAACACAACCCGAAGACATCATTATTTAATAAGAAATAAAAAGGAGTGGATTTGTAATGTCAGAAGTAGCAGAACAAATTGTTATGACGTTTCCTGACGGAGCGAAAAAGGAGTTTGAAAAAGGCACGACGACAGAAGAGATAGCTGCTTCGATTTCTCCTGGACTGAAGAAGAACTCTCTAGCAGGAAAAGTTGGGGGAGAGCTTGTAGACTTGAGAACGCCGATTGAAGAAAGTGGAAACATTGAAATCATCACATATGATTCAGATGACGGCCTTGAAATTCTTCGCCATAGTACTGCACACTTGATGGCACAGGCAGTTAAGCGCCTGTTTGATAATGTGAAACTAGGTGTTGGCCCGGTGATTGAAGGTGGATTCTACTATGACATTGATATGGAGCATACATTAACACCTGAAGATTTACCAAAAATCGAGAAAGAAATGAAACGTATCGCTGATGAAAACCTAGAAATTAAACGTGTAGAAGTAACACGTGAAGAAGCAATGAGTCGCTATAAGGAAATAGGCGATGAATTAAAGTTAGAGCTACTTGAAGATATTCCAGCAGGAGAGACAATTAGCATTTATGAACAAGGCGAATTCTTCGACCTTTGTCGTGGTGTGCACGTGCCATCAACAAGTAAAATTAAGAAATTTCAACTTATGCAAATTAACGGTGCATACTGGCGCGGTGACAGCAAAAATAAAATGTTACAACGTATTTACGGCACAGCATTTCCAAAACAGTCACAGCTTGATGAGCACTTACGCTTGTTAGAGGAAGCAAAAGAACGCGATCATCGTAAGCTAGGAAAAGAGCTTGGAATATTCACAGTGAATCAAAAGGTTGGTCAAGGTCTACCACTATGGCTTCCTAAAGGTGCAACGGTTCGTCGTACAATTGAACGTTATATTGTTGATATTGAAGAACGTCTAGGCTATGATCACGTATACACACCGGTGTTAGGAAGTGTTGATCTATACAAAACATCTGGACATTGGGATCATTACAATGAGGACATGTTCCCAGCAATGGAAATGGATAATGAAGATTTAGTGTTACGTCCAATGAACTGTCCGCATCACATGATGATTTATAAAAATCAATTATATAGTTACCGCAACTTGCCGGTACGTATTGCAGAGCTAGGAATGATGCATCGTCATGAAATGTCAGGAGCACTTGCAGGTCTTCAAAGAGTACGTGCTATGACGTTAAATGATGCGCATATTTTCTGTCGTCCAGATCAAATGAAAGAAGAGTTTATTCGTGTGGTTGAATTAATAGAAGCAGTGTATAAAGACTTTGGTATCGAAGACTATTACTTCCGCCTATCTTATCGTGACCCTGAAGATACAGAGAAATATGTTGATAACGATGAGATGTGGGAGAAAGCACAAGCACTTCTAAAAGAAGCGATGGACGACATGGACGTTAAGTACGTTGAAGCTGAAGGAGAAGCAGCGTTTTACGGACCTAAACTTGACGTTCAAGTAAAAACGGCATTAGGAAAAGACGAAACGTTATCAACTGTACAATTAGACTTCCACTTACCAAACCGCTTCGATCTTACGTACGTTGGTGAAGATGGAAAAGAACATCGTCCAGTCGTGATTCACCGTGGTGTTGTTTCAACGATGGAACGTTTCGTTGCTTTCTTAATTGAAGAGTATAAAGGAGCATTCCCAACATGGCTTGCCCCTGTTCAAGTTCAAGCAATTGCTGTTAGTGATGTTCATATGGATTACGTAAGAAAAGTTGAAGATGAGTTGAGAAAAGCGGGAGTACGTGTTCACGTCGATACGAGAGATGAAAAGCTCGGATATAAAATCCGTGAAGCACAAATGCAAAAGATCCCGTACATTCTCGTTCTCGGAGATAAAGAAATTGAAACGAATAGTGTAAACGTTCGACGTTACGGTCAAAAAGAAACAGAAGTTGTTTCCTTAGAAGACTTTAAATGTAGTATTAAAGAGGAAATTGATAACCGTACACACAATAGATAAAAACGATTTTTTAATGATGAAGCTGTCCAAAGTGCAAGCCACTGTAAACAGCTTCTTTTTTTTTAGTTATTCTGCATTTTGGAAATAAAGGTGTGACTTTAGGAACCAAAGAAAAACGAACGTCTGTAAATACATACGTGTATCACTGAAAGTTACAATGACTTCACGTACTTTTTCACTTTTTGAAACATCTCGTACTTTTTATCTTCATAAGATTGATGGATCTCTTGAACAAGACCATCATCCCTTTCATCTGCTTCGTATTGATTCGTATATTTGTCAATGAGTTTGTCAAATTCTTCATCGATTCTCCTTTCGGCTTTTTTAAAGTCTCTGTACATGATCATATAGTCAGTGAAGGATATAGATTGATTTTGTGATCTTTCCTCCCAAGAATCTAATAATTCATCAACGGTTTCCTCAGCTGCAGCTTCTAATTGATAAAATTCATCTACTTTTTGTTCTATACACGGTTCTTCTGCAAAACTTTGATTTGTAAAGGAAAGGAGAGTACCGATTGATATAAAGGTTAAAAAGTATATTATTTGCATGCCTTCACCTCAAATTACTCTGTCAAGTCATTAATAGGTTAGTCAGATGTTTTAGAGGTATTCGAATAACTTATGAAAAGTTCAAGACATGAGTGTGGAGAAAATTAAGAAAATTTTATTTTTAAAGTATTTTTAAGCTGAGTCAGCTTGTCTAATATGCATAAACACAGTAAAATGAGAAATAATACAATTTTTCTACAATAAATTACACCATTTTACTAATTTGAATGAATTTCATAAATCTGAGCCTACGTAGCTCATCGGTTCTAGGGCATAAAAAAAAGGAGTACCTCCCCAAATGTCGAATTTAGTAAGTACCCAACAAACCAATTCGAAAGGGGAAAGACTCCTATGTCTACTATTGTACGACAAGAAAGTCTATTTAGTATAGAGGATTTGGAGCGTGTCATTGGATACTCAAAAGAATTCTTTCAGTTAAACAATGTAAGGTATCGTACAGGTAAAAGAGCAAAAGTTCACTTGATATGGTTACTATGGTTTACAACGGTTTAAAATTAGCAGGTGCACGATTGAATCGTAAATATTCAATTTTAGAATCAGTAGCTTGAATAAAAGGAATTGTTTAAGTTCAATGTGATAATTGTACAACTACCTTTAAAACAACCTTTTTAAATAAAGTTCGCCTGCGTAGTTGGCGGAATCTGCGAGACTCCTGCGGAAAAACGGGCCAGCCGAGACCCCGCAGGGTACTTTTCCCGAGGAGGCTTGGCGGTTCGTCCGCGGAAAGCGAGCGGGTGCAGTCCAACGGAGCTGCTAGATTAGTACGCATTGATAACAACGTGTACAATTAAAAATTACGATGAAAATAAAATTCTAAATCTGTAACTAATTTTCAAGAAATGAATTATGAAATTGATTCATTTATATTCATTAATCGTTGGTTTAGGAATGCTAATAAGGATGGGATGTCATGTTTCAATCAATGGTCACAATACATGGGTGGATCGAAAAATTTCGTGAAAATTTAATAAAAGAACAAGGAAAGCTATCAAAGCCAACAGAACAAATGATCAGTCAGCTAAAAGAACTAATGGAAGCTTTTGACCAAGCGTGTATGGTGACTGTAACAGATAATACCGGGAAGATTTTGGATGTCAATGATGCATATTGTGACATATCAGGATACAACCGAAAAGAACTGATTGGAAGTTCTTATTCACTTTTGAAATACAACAATTACACGAAATTGTTCTATAAAGATATGTGGAAAACGATGATAAAAGGTGAAGTATGGACTGGTGAAATGAAGGACTTAACCAAGCAAGGCGCAGAATACTGGGTAAAAGCGACGTTTTTTCCAGTACGTAGTGATGAGGGGATCATAGACAAGGTAATCTCTGTACTGACTGATATTACAAGCTGCAAAAAAGAGGAAGATGAACGCCAGTCAGTCATTGAGGAAGACTATCCTACTCTAATGAAAAACTTGCACCATTTTGTATTACGTACAACTTTTACTGCGGAAACTGAACCAGTCGTAACTCTACTTGAGGGAAAGCTCGCAGAAGAAATCGGGATTGATAATGAGAATGTAAAGGGCAGAATAGTAACAGAAATTTTAGGTGATCAAGAGGAAAAAACATTAATTAAACAGCAATTCCAAAAAGCATTTTTAGGTGAAGGCGTTAAATTCGATTTCAAGCAAGGGAAACGTTATTTACAAGCTGCGCTTTCACCGATAAAAGATGAGAACAGTGTACATAATCATGTTTTTGCTTCGGTTAGTGATATAACGGAGTTAAAAAAATCAGAGCTTACAGTTAGGAATATGGCTTATCAAGATATATTAACAGGCCTTCCTAACCGACGCTTGTTAGAGGGAGACTTGGTCGATTGTCTTAATAAAGCAAAACGTAATAATAAAAGGGTTGGTCTTGTCCTCTTTGATCTTGATCAGTTTAAAAATATTAATGATACGCTTGGACATTCTGCGGGTGATAGATTTATCATGATGATCGCAGAGAGAATGCAACATCTGAAATCACAAAGTTTCGAAAGCTATAAACTTTATCATCTTGGAGGAGATGAATTTATTTGGCTCTTGTATGATATAACAGAAATAGGATTGTTAACGATCGTACAAGAAGTACTAGGCATATTAGAAGAACCGTTTCAGTACAAAGATGGTGATTTTAATTTACGAGGAAGCCTTGGAATCTCTATTTATCCAAACTCAGCCGTCAATGCAGAAGAATTAATGAAGCATGCTGACCTTGCACTTTTTGCAGCAAAAAAAGCTGGTGGGCAGTCATATCGTTTTTTCAGTTCAGATATGAAAGGAACGTTTCTATCACAAGTTCAATTAGAAAATGAATTGAGGCAAGCTGTAAAAGCAGAAGATCAATTCGAACTTTACTATCAGCCGATCATCCAAGGTGAAAGTCGTAAAGTTGTTTCGTGTGAAGCACTTATTCGCTGGAGACATCCAGAAAAGGGAATGGTTTCTCCGTTACAGTTTATCCGAATCGCTGAGCATACTGGACTAATCTTACCGATTGGGGAATGGGTTATTAGACAAACATGTCGTGATTTAAAGTGTTGGGATAACTTTGGTGCTAACCAAATTAATGTATCAATTAATATTTCTGCTTATCAATTACAGCAGTCTGACTTTGTTCGGCGAATAAAACATATTGTTGATACTGAAGAAGTTGACCCAGGCCGATTACAACTAGAAATAACCGAAAATTCCCTAATGGAAAATACAACAGATTCGATCCGTACGTTGTATAAATTAAGAGATATCGGTTTCACACTAGCAATTGATGATTTTGGAACGGGCTATTCATCATTAAGTTACTTAAAGCAGTTTCCCGTCCATTGTTTAAAAGTCGATCAATCATTTATTAAAGACTTACCTGGGGATCAAGCAGATCGTGCGATTGTTTCATCAACAATCAAATTAGGGAAGGATTTAGGGCTACAGATGATTGCCGAAGGGGTTGAAATCGAGAGAGCCTATCATTACTTACAATCTGTAGACTGTCCTTTTATGCAAGGCTATTATTTTGATAAACCATTACCTTCAGATAAATTTCTGGAAAAATATATTCATTGTCAAACAGAAGTAAAACCAGTAAAATAAATGGAGGTTGTCTGACAACGGTTTTTATAAAAAATATCTCATAGAGTATTTGACATGCCTCCATTGTTGTGTTAAGGTATTTAAGTGAACATAATAATGGAAACAAAGCAAGAAGAAGCGCCCGCTTCTCACCTGATTGACGCCTATGCAGTTGACAGGTTACGACTAAGATGAAACACGTAGATAGAAGTGTGGGCGATTTAATTTCACCCGCGCTTTTTTATTTTGTCATAAGGCTTCATCATCAGTGAAGCTAAACGGTGTTATGATCACGTCTTGCTTTGATCCGCAATATTTCATGGAGGTGGCTCAATATTAGTAAGGATATGATGATCAATGAATCCATCCGTGCTCGCGAAGTACGTTTGGTTGGTGCAAACGGTGACCAAATTGGGGTCAAGTCAAAACAAGAAGCTTTAGAAATGGCGCAAAATGCCAATCTAGACCTTGTCATGGTGGCGCCAAACGCAAAACCACCGGTATGCCGAATCATGGATTACGGTAAATTCCGTTACGAGCAACAAAAGAAAGAAAAAGAAGCTCGTAAAAAACAAAAAGTCATTAATGTCAAAGAGGTGCGCTTAAGCCCAAACATTGAAGAACATGACTTTAACACAAAACTTCGTAATGCTCGTAAATTCTTAACGAAAGGTGATAAAGTAAAAGCTGCGATTCGTTTCCGCGGTCGTGCGATTACTCACTCCCAGTTAGGTAGAGAAGTATTAGAGCGTCTTGCGAAGGAATGTGAAGATATTGCAACAATCGAGTCGAAGCCAAAGATGGAAGGACGTAGTATGTTCTTAGTCTTAGCGCCGACTGCTGAGAAATAAACCGATTTTCAAGACAACAACAACCGACTATTTCATTTATAAACAATCATCAATGGCAGATGATTGCAAAGGGCTAAGCCCAAAAGTTTTATCAAGACAGACAACGAATATGGACATAGGGAGGAACCCAAGATGCCAAAAATGAAAACGCACAAAGGTGCAGCAAAGCGTTTCAAAAAGACAGGAACTGGCAAATTGAAGCGTGCACACGGATATACTAGCCACTTGGCTGCAAACAAGTCTCAAAAGCAAAAGCGTAAGCTACGTAAAGGCGCGCTTGTTCATAAGAGTGACCAAAAACGTATCGGTCAAATGATCTAATAAACTAACTTAGAATAGAGTTAAAGGAGGGATTACGATGGCTAGAGTAAAAGGCGGTTATGTTGCCCGTCGTCGTCGTAAAAGAATATTAAAGCTTGCAAAAGGTTATAATGGTTCAAAGCATAGATTATTTAAATCTGCACAAGGTCAGGTAATGAAATCATTACAATATGCATACCGTGACCGCAGACAGAAAAAGCGTGACTTCCGTAAATTATGGATCGCACGTATTAATGCTGCAGCGCGTATGAACGGTCTTTCTTACAACCGTTTCATGCACGGATTAAAGCAATCTGGTATCGAAATGAACCGTAAAATGCTTGCTGACATTGCGATCAACGATGAGAAAGCATTCACTGATTTAGCAGAAAAAGCAAAAGCAAACTTAAAGTAATAATAAAGCCACTCTCCATCTGGAGAGTGGTTTTTTTATTACTTTGAAAACTAGCACTAGTACAGGAAGCTACTGAAAAAGTCGTGATGTCCGTTCAAAACACCTTCTCTTTCACCCCAAGACACAAATGCGACATCCGTTTATTCTTCACTTCGTTTGCTTCACGGCCCTGGTACAAATTCGCTAAGTTTGGACATAATATCTCCAATCACTTGGTCACACCGGATTGCGTCATAAGAAAATAGATACAAGAGAAATGCTGACTAGTTTTAGGTAAGAAATATTACACCTATTAATACCTTTAAACACCAATAATTAACTGAACTTTGAGATTCCTTCGCCCCCTCGTTTAGGAAAATGTTTTTCTACGCCCAGTCTCGGAACAATTATTTATAAGCACTTACTCAAACCTTATAATTTGCTCTTAAGAACAAAAAATTACTTTTCATGAGATATTCCAGAAAATATTATATTGTGAAAATACTGATAAAATAAATAATTAGCAAAATATAGAATTAAATATATTTTTGCTACACTTTAAGATATTTAGAGTATTTATTGTTATTTAAGAGGGATTCGATAGATAGACTGTATAACTCACTCTTAGTACATTTAAGACAAGTTAATAGTAATATATCTGTCTAGAACCACTTTGTGGAAATTTTAATATACGTATAAAGTATTAAACGTGTCAGAAAAAATGTTTTTAAAAATAATATTTCAGGAAATTAAAAGCATTTATTTAGGGAGGAGAAACAACTTGAATTTTTTACAGAAAAGAAAGGAAAGTGGATTTAATATGAAAAATATGATGGTGGCATTACTTACAACGACACTATTATTGGTGATGACTGCGTGCGGAACTTCAGGGGAAGAGGCGCAAGCTGGTACGAGTGAAGGTGAAGAAAAAGAGGAGATCTCTGTAGCAGTTGTACAAGATTACCCACCATTTGAATATGTAGAAGATGGCGAACTAACAGGTTTTGATATTCAAATCATTGAGGCAATTGGTGAACATGAAGGCCTAGAAGTAAATTGGGAAATTATGCGTTTTGATGCAATTATTCCAGCATTACAAGCTGACCAAGTAGATGCAGCTGTTTCTGCAATTGGAATTCGTGAAGACCGTAAAGAAGTTGTAGATTTTAGTGATCCATATTTTGAATCAGGCTTATCTCTAGTTGTACCAACAGATAGTGAGATTAATAGTCTTGAAGACTTAGATGGTGCAACAATCGTAGCGAAGCAAGGTACATCTAGTCTTGAATTGGCAAACGAATTTGCTGAAGAATACAACGGTGAAGTTACAATTTTCCAAGAAGATGCAATGATGTATATGGAAATTAACTCAGGGAATGCAGATGCTGTCATTAATGACTATCCAAGTGTCGCGTATAAAATTGTTCAAGATGGCGATGAGTCTAATATTCGTATTGTTGGTGATCGTCTAACTGGAGAAGATTATGGAATTGCAATTTCAAAAGATGCTGAAGGGTTAGTTGAAAAGATGAACAGCGGTCTAGAGTATTTATTTGAAAGTGGAAAATATGACGAGATTTATGATCAATACTTCGCTGAATAATTTGTACTTGAAAATCAGTTTTGATCCAATTCTTCTATCAGGATAAGATCCGATGAGATAAATATTTAAAAAGATGTTATACCCTGGGTGGGACTAGTGAAGATCCCACCCTTTTTTACAAAATAAGGAGGTAGAACGACCATCGATTCGTTACAAGTAATTATGGATGCGATGCCAGTCCTTTTAAAAGGTTTATGGATAACAGTACTCATTACAGTTATTTCTCTTTTAATTGCCTTAGTCATCGGACTGGTATTAGGATTATTTAGTATTGCGAGAAATAAAGTTTTAAAAGGCATTGCAACTGTTTATGTGAACATTATTAGAGGTACACCTATTTTAGTACAGATGTTATATATTTATATTGGTATACCAGCAGTAACAGATATGAGGATCTCTGCTTTTGCAGCAGGTATTATCGTTATTAGTATTAATGCCGGAGCATATTTAGTTGAAATCTTTCGTGCTGGTATAAACTCAATCGATAAAGGTCAAATGGAAGCTGGAAGAACATTAGGTTTTTCATATGGTGAAACAATGAGAATCATTATTTTACCTCAAGCTGTTCGTCGAATGCTTCCTGCTTTTGTCAATCAATTTATCGTAAGTATTAAAGATACATCACTTCTTTCCGTTATCGGTATTGCTGAACTGACAATGTCTGGACAATCGATTTATGCAGCAAACTTCCGTGCGTTTGAAATTCTTACTGCGGTAGGAATTCTATACTTTATCATTATTTATTTATTAACGCTGTTCTCCCGTTGGCTTGAAAGGAGATTGGAAATATCATGATAAAAATTGAAAACTTAAAAAAATCATTCGGTGATTTGGAAGTTCTTAAAGATATAAATGCAGAAGTTGCCCCACAGGAAGTCGTTTGTGTGATTGGCCCATCTGGTTCAGGAAAAAGTACGTTCTTGCGTTGTATTAATCGTTTAGAAGAACCAACTGGTGGGGCAGTTTATATAGAAGGAACAGACATTACTGATTCAAACAATAATATTAATCAAATGCGTCAGAAGTTAGGGATGGTATTTCAGCAGTTCAACCTTTTCCCTCATATGACAGTGCTTGATAATATTGCAGCAGGTCCTAAACGACTAAAAGGGCGATCTGAATCAGAGGCAAATAAGTTAGGGAAAGAACTTCTTGAAAAGGTAGGTTTGTCAGATAAAGCTGATGTCTATCCTGATAACCTTTCGGGAGGCCAAAAGCAACGTGTGGCGATTGCTAGAGCACTAGCAATGGAGCCGAAAATTATGCTATTTGACGAACCGACATCTGCTTTGGACCCAGAAATGGTTGGAGATGTCCTTGAAGTTATGAAGGACTTAGCCAAAGAAGGGATGACAATGGTGATCGTTACACACGAAATGGGATTCGCTAAAGAGGTAGCTGATCGTGTGATTTTTATGGATGGAGGATATATTGTAGAAGAAGGCGAACCAAAAGAGTTGTTTGATAATCCTCAACATGAACGAACGCAATCATTCTTATCCAAAGTACTATAATTAAAAGCTTTAAAGGATCAACCTCGATATTTTTTAAATTAAAGAAAAAAACAATACAGAGAAATTAAATAACAGTATTGGAAGAATGGTAATGTATGGCGACTAAGGTTACTTTCATGTAATCTAGTCGTTTTTTTTTTGCACTTTAAGAATTTATGTATTTTAGCACCGTTGCTTACTTGTCGTAGCTAAATTAGCAGATCGTAGCTCAATCAATGGATTTAACCTGTGGCAACAAAAGAGATTTTACTGAATAACTGGCTCCAAGGGTTGAAGTAAGTTTAAAAAGCTTAGATTTAGACTTTCAGAAACATCAAAATATACTGAATTAAATTTATTTTGAGTGCATTTCAAGATATTTCGAGTATCTAAAGTTATTCAAGAGGGATTCGTTAGATTTTTCTCATAATTCACTCTTATCAGGTTTTAATAGTAATAATAGGAATATATCAATCTAGAAGCAATTTGTGGAAATTAAAGGAAACGTTTAAAGTATAAAACATGGCAAAAAATTGTCTTTTCTAAATATTTACTTAGAAAAACAGAAAAGGGTTGTACATAGGAAAGAAATTTATATTTTTTCCAAAAAAAGAAAGGGATGTGAGTTGAATATGAAAAACATGTTAATGACATTACTTGCTATGACACTTTTATTGGTAATAACAGCTTGTGGAACTGCAGATGAAGATGTTCAAGCTGATGCAACTGATGGTGGAGAAAAAGAAGAGATTACAGTTGCAGTAGTACAAGACTATCCACCTTTTGAATATGTGGAAGATGGTGAATTAACAGGGTTTGATATCCAAATTATTGAGTCAATTGCTGAACATGAAGGATTAGAAGTGAATTGGGAGATTATGCGTTTTGATGCAATCATTCCAGCATTACAAGCAGACCAAGTAGACGCTGCTGTATCCGCAATTTCAATCCGTGAAGACCGAGCAGAGGTTGTTGATTTCAGTGATCCATATTTTGAATCTGGTTTATCTCTTATCGTACCAGTAGATAGTGAGATTAATAGTATGGACGACTTAGAAGGAGCAACAATTGTTGCGAAACAAGGTACATCTGGTTTGGAAAAAGCTAACGAACTTGCAGAGCAATATAATGGTGATGTGACGATCTTCCAAGAAGATGCAATGATGTACATGGAAATTGTTTCAGGGAATGCAGATGCAGTTATTAATGACTACCCAAGTGTTGCATATAAAATTGTTCAAGACGGAGATGATTCTGACGTTCGTATCGTTGGTGACCGTTTAACTGGTGAAGACTACGGAATTGCAGTTTCAAAAGATGCGGATGGGTTGTTAGATAAAATGAATAGTGGTCTTGAGTATTTATTCGAAAGTGGAAAGTACGATGAAATTTATGACCAATACTTTGCTGATTAAGTAACGGTAAAACATGTTCGGCCTAATGCAAGAAGTTGCTTTAGGTCGAACTATTGATCTTATATGGACTTTAATTAGGAGGTAGAACGACCATCGACAGTATACAAGTAGTTATAGATGCTATGCCAGTCCTCTTAAAAGGTTTATGGATGACTGTTTTAATTACAGTCATATCTTTATTAATTGCTTTAGTGATAGGATTGGTATTTGGACTATTTAGCATCGCTAAAAATAAAGTGTTAAAAGGGATTGCAACAATATATGTAAACATCATTAGAGGAACCCCTATATTAGTTCAAATGTTATATATATACATAGGTATACCTGCAGTAACCGATTTAAGATTGTCTGCTTTTACAGCAGGTGTTATTGTCATTAGTATTAATGCCGGCGCTTACTTAGTGGAAATCTTCCGTGCGGGTATTAACTCTATTGATAAAGGGCAGATGGAAGCAGGAAGAACGTTAGGGTTTTCCTATGGTGAAACGATGAGGATTATTATTTTACCGCAAGCAGTAAGGCGTATGCTCCCTGCATTTGTGAATCAGTTTATCGTGAGTATAAAAGATACATCACTTTTATCTGTCATTGGAATTGCCGAATTAACAATGTCAGGACAGTCGATTTATTCTGCAAACTTCCGAGCATTTGAAATTCTTACTGCAGTAGGGATTTTGTATTTTATCATCATTTATATTTTAACACTGTTCTCCCGATGGCTTGAAAGGAGATTAGAAGTTACATGATAAAAATTGAAAACTTAAAGAAGTCATTTGGTGACTTAGAAGTACTAAAGGATATTAACGCTGAAGTTGCTCCGCAGGAAGTTGTCTGTGTAATCGGCCCGTCTGGTTCAGGTAAAAGTACCTTTTTACGTTGTATTAATCGTTTAGAAGACCCTACAGGCGGAGCAATTTATATTGAAGAAACAGATATTACAGACCCAAACAATAATATAAACAAAATGCGTCAGAAGTTAGGGATGGTATTTCAACAGTTTAATTTGTTCCCGCATATGACGGTACTTGAAAATATTACTGCAGCTCCAAAGCGTTTAAAAGAACATTCAGAAGCTGATGCGAATCAGCTAGGTATGGAGCTTCTTGAAAAAGTAGGGTTATCAGAAAAAGCGGAAGTTTATCCAGATAACCTATCAGGCGGTCAGAAGCAACGTGTAGCCATTGCAAGAGCTTTAGCGATGGAACCAAAAATTATGCTATTTGACGAACCGACTTCAGCCTTAGACCCCGAAATGGTCGGTGATGTCCTAGCTGTAATGAAGGATTTGGCAAAAGAAGGGATGACGATGGTCATCGTTACGCATGAAATGGGGTTTGCAAAAGAAGTTGCCGACCGTGTCATTTTTATGGATGGGGGGTATATTGTAGAGGAGGGTGAACCAAAAGAGCTATTTGACAACCCTCAACATGAACGAACGCAATTATTTTTATCGAAAGTACTATAAAACATTAACAATAAATGAAAGTTAAGCGACTAAGGTTACGAGAACTTCGTTAATCTAGTCGCTTTTTATTAAGACTTGCACTAAAGCATAAGAGATTCTATGTAAGCACACTTCGCTTATATAGAATCTCTTTAGCGATAGGCCAAGTTTTGTATAGCCGAGCTTTAATGTATAATGGTGAAATATTAGCCTTAAATTAAAGGGTGGAATGAATTGTAAAAAATAAGAACGTAAAAAAGAGCTGTGAATAAGATTGTAGGAAGGACAAATTCGTATGGACACGATTGTTTTAGTTGTTGTCGGTTATTATCTATTATTAACTTTGATAAGTTTTATTATGATGGGAAGAGATAAGCATAGAGCGCGTAAAAATGCTTGGCGTACGAGTGAAAAAAGTTTATTAACCGTTGCGTTATTAGGCGGAGTTATTGGAGCAATGCTCGGTACGAAATATTTTCGGCATAAAACGAAAAAGCCTCTTTTTCGACTTGGTTTACCATTCATCCTCATTATCCATTTCGGTTTATGGACAGCACTGTTGATACTTCCTTAAACTGCTTGTTTACGATCAACTTTTTATAAGTTACACTGTACTTTAGGCATGTCATCATAGATTGTCATATACACACATAGACATGTTATGAGAGGAGGATGAGACAGCTTGGAAGAATTCAACGTAGCGATTCCTCATATCATTGAAGAAGCTGGGTGGTTAGCCCCTGTCCTATTTATTATCGTACATTTGATACGGCCGTTATTATTTTTACCAGTGATCGTCGTATGTATTGCCGGTGGCTATTTATTTGGCTTTGTACATGGAACGATCTATTCAATTATTGGATTATCCTTGATGAGTTTATGTTTTTATAAGTTAGTAGATATTTTTCCATCTTTTCGTGCCCGCGTGACAAAATTAAAAGCGAAGTTTTTCAAAGGGCGCTCTCTTACCTTAGGGCAAGTGATGATTTTAAGATTAATGCCGTTTGTCCATTTCCATTTGCTTTCATTATATTTAATGGAGATGACGTCAAACTTTAAAGAGTATATGCGTTACTCAATCGGTGGTGTCATATTGCCTGCGATTGTTTTTACATCGTTTGGTCAAGTAATTACGGAAATGCCACTTTACATTTCAGTGATCTTTTTCGGAATGCTAGCAGCTTTCTTTTCTTACCTTGGAAAACGAGGTACACAAACGTATAAGTGGGATAAATTCTTTCCTAGAAGAGCAACATCCTCAGAGTGAAATTGAACACCTAAACCTGGAAAACATTCGTTTCCAGGCTTTTTTATTTATGACCGTTCTTTTTTAGCATGTCAATGACCTCGGCGACACTTTCATTTTTTGTTTTGAAATATTTTTTTAAAGGGCATTGTTTTTTCCGAACACGAGCTAAGACCGAAAATAAATCATAATCGATTGGGTTTAAATTTTCGTTAACTTCATTCCAGTTAAGAGGTGCTGCGACTGTAGCATCTTCATTTATTCTTAATGAGTAAGGACAAATAATCGTTTTTCCTCGCCAATGTTGAACGTAGTCAATGTAAAGTTTGTTGCCACGCTTTTTCTTCATTCGTTCTGTCGTAAAGTCTTTAGAATATTTTTCAGTAAGATAGTTTGCCATAAAGGATGTGAAAATTCTCGTATCCTCATAAGTAAGTGAACGATTAAAGAACGGAATATGGATTTGCAAACCTTTGTTGCCGGAGAGCTTTGGGAAACTAGTAATATTAAAGGCATCAAGACGTTCTTTCATAAGGCGCGACGCTTTAATGGCTAAGGAAAAATGCTCTCGTCCCGGTGGATCAAGGTCAAAGACAATTTCACCAGGGTTTTCGCTTTTGACGGTATTAAAAGGAATGTGAAACTCTATTGACGCTTGGTTACCGAGCCAAAGAAGCGTTGACACATTGTCACAAACAATGTAATCCGTCTCATCTGTATGATATGTGTTCACGAATGGCGGAGCATATTCTGGACAATTTTTTTGATAAAACACTTCATCCTTCACACCTTGTGGAGCGCGTTTTACAGTCACCGTTCGCTCTTGTAAAAATGGTAGCATTCGCTCTGCAATTTCCGATAAGTAGGCCACGTATTGATCCTTATTAATTGGCGGTGTTTCCCATAATCGTTTATCATGGTTTGTTACTTGAACGCTGTCGCTTATTGAAAGGTTTTTTATAATTAAATTGCTCCACGTACAGCTTTCTGGGTGATCCTTTAGTTGAAATTTAGAAAACTTAGGATGAAGTAGCTTATTACGCGAAAAGCCAGAAAACGTTAACTCGACACAGAGGCTTGGTTTGATCGCAATTTTTTGTTTTTTTGTTTTTCGTGGGACTTGTTTCATTAATGAGTTGATCAGCGCACTTTTCTCTTCTTCTGTAAGACCTTCAGAAAAAGATCCAGCTTCAATAATTTCACCATTTTTAAAGAAACCAGCAAAAAACTGTCTCTTTGTGCGATGAAAGCCTGTTAAAAAGAAACTGCCTTTATAGGTTCTTTTTTTGTCTGAAAAAACAGGGTGATTGATGGTCATTTGACTCTTCCTTTGTCACTGTGGTCTTCTGGGAGGAGGCAACCTTCAGCCGGTTTATCGATGAAAGCTTGAATACTTGGCTGCCGAATAGATTGTCCTTTGGGCCATTCAATATACTGGATTTTGACAACATACTGTGGTTTTACCCAAACTGCTCCTTTTGCCCTGTCTGGTTTATGAACAAATGGCATGTTATCGGTTTTAATCGTTTCGATAAGCTTCGTAATTGTTGTCCAATCGTCTTGGGATAGTTTGCCTGTTCCTGCGTGGCCGACGTAATGAAAGGTTTGCTCTTTGTCATACATACCTAAAAGGAGTGAATTGACTGTATTTCCTCTGTAAGTAACCCCACCGATCACAGCGTGGATATCATGGAAGTTTTTTATTTTTAACCAACGTTTGTCCTTTCCCTTCAATTCATACGAACTGGTGACATCTTTACATATCATTCCTTCTAATTGTTGCTCTTTTACAGCAGTAAATAGCTGTTCACCATCGTCATAGTTTTTTACAAGTTGTATCGCATTGGTTGGTTTAATAACTTTTTTTAATATTTCTTGTCTTTCGTTCAGTGGTGTATCTAATAACCAATCACCATTTAAATAAAGAATATCAAAGATACAATAACAAATGGGGATCGTCGCTGTTTTCGCTTGAATACTTCGCTCTGAACGAAGTCGATCTCTTTTCATGACTTGTGAAAAAGAAGGTCGGCCTTCTTTAAATGCAATGATTTCCCCATCTAAAATGATGGACTTTACGTTTGCATAGTTCTTTATATTTACCACTTCAGGAAATTGTTTCGTCCGTTCGTTTAAATTTCGGTTAAATAATTTTACTTCGCTTCCGTCACAGTAGGTAAGGATTCGAACCCCATCCCATTTAATTTGGTACACCCAGTGTTTTCCTTCGGGAATTTCCTCTTGCTTGATTGGTTCAAACGGGATGATAGGTTTGATATTCATTGAATGGTCCTCCATGTTACATAAGATGTTTATAGTATCTCGGCTCGTTATAAAAATATGAGTGATAAAAGGCTTCATCTAATTTTTGTCCAAAAAATCAATGAGGAAATGAAAGTAGCTGTCCTTCTTTGCATATAGATTTAGAGAAGGGGGAGGGACCAGCATGAAAAAAGCACCGATGTTTCGAATCAAAAAAAGAAAAAGAGGGCCGCTGCCCTTTCGCTATGTCTTTTTAATATCATTATTAGTATTTTCGTTATTGACCGTCCAAGGGTTGATTATTATTGAACAAGGTATAAGGCCGACGTTAATGGCCATTGCAAAGACGGAAACGCAACGAATTGGAACGCTGGCTATTAATGATGCACTGTCAAAAAAAATTATTGATGATATGGATATGAATGAACTCGTTGAGTTTCAATATGATGCAAATGGAAACTTACAAACATTTCAAGTGAATACAGCACTATCAAATAAAATCATGCGAGATACAGTTAAGCGAGTTCAAGATTTTTTAAATGATATTGAGCATGGAAGGGTGCAAGATTACAGTCTGCCAACAGATGTAGATTTGGAACGGGAAGGAGCGACATTTGCTGAAGATGGGATCATCCATACGATACCGCTCGGTCAAGCTACAAATAATGCATTACTTGCGCATTTAGGTCCACGTGTACCGATTCGTTTGTCAGCGATTGGTGATGTAAAAGCAGACGTGAAAGAAGAATATGTAAACTTAGGGATTAATAATACGTATATTAGTATTTCTGTAGAAATTGAAGCAGATGTTAAAGTCGTTATTCCGTTTGCGACAGATGAAGAGGTTGTCCAAACATCGATTCCAATCGTTACTGTCTGGTTATCTGGTGAGGTTCCGCAGTTTTATAGTAGTGGCGGGAGTTCTGGTATGGCTCCGGCAATTATTACCCCAGATTCTGAAAACGACGGGATACAAGGGTTTGATAATCCTGAAGTTGGAGGATTTGACGTAGGTGAAGGGTTTGAAAGCGGAGGACTTGACAACTAACAATTTTGTGTGGAATGACAAAGTGCCGTATCACAGTTTTGTGGTGCGGTATTGATTTTTAGAACAAATGTTGATGGATAAGGAATGTCCGATTAAAAGCGAGTGAGGTAATTTACCTTGGTATTGATGACGTTGGGAAGGAAAATCGAGCGAGGAAGGAATCAAATCCGGAAATTGATGCCTGGGCCGAGGAACATCATTCATTTTTATTAAGGAATAAAAAAACGAGGCTCTCACCATACTGGGAACAGCCTCGACAATGAATTTAGTTGGATCATCATAGTTATTTTGCTTGTTTTGTTGGCTTTTTCGTTGATTTTGCTTTTGTTGTTTTTGCTTTTGTTGTTTTTGATGTCGTTTTTTTCGTCGTCGTCTTTTTCTTTGCTGTTGAGCGTTTTGTTGTTTTCTTTTTTGCATTGTCCGGCTTTGTTTTTTCGATACTTTTTTCGAGTGCTTCCATTAAGTCAATGACATTTGATTGCTCTTGTTTTGTCACGCCTTCGTCTTCTTCAACTTTTTCCTGTATAAGTTGCAATAGCTCTAGTCGGTAATCATCAGTATATTTCGTTGCGTCGAATTCTGCTGTTAAATGATCGACTAATGTTTTCGCGGTTTCTAGTTCTTTTTCTTGAATGTTTGTTTCATCAGGCACATTCGGTACGTTTTTTACATCACGGACTTCATCAGGGAAATGGAGTGTCTCCATAATTAACGTGTTTTCATACACACGGATTGCTGCAAGATTTTCTTTTGAGCGGATCGTGATTTTCGCAAGTCCAATCTTTCCGGTATCTTGAAGTGATTTTCTAAGTAATGCATATGCTTTCGAACCGCCTTCGTTTGGACTTAAATAATAAGATCGGTCAAAATAAATCGGATCAATTTCTTTTAACTCAACAAAATCGAGAATCTCAACGGCTTTATCTTCTTGTTCCTTTTTTAGTTTATTAAGCTCATCGTCATCAAGTACAACGTACTTCCCCTCAGTGTATTCATACGCTTTTACAATATCGTCATTTGATATTTCCTTGCCACACTCAGAGCACGTTTTTTCATATTTAATTGGGGCGTGGCAGTCTTTGTGTAAGTTTCGTAACTTCACGTCTTTATTTTCAGTAGCCGCATGTAATTTAATTGGGATGTTTACAAGGCCAAAGGAAATCGAACCTTTCCAGATCGTATGCATCGTTCATAATCCTCCTTAACCGTCTTTTTCTTAGTATGTTCAAGGGAGGCTGGCTAAACGGAACCAAATAATCCCAGGTGTCTGGTACATGGTATTATTTGGTAACAGGCGAGGTTAGTGAAGTGACAAAAATCCCCAGGTGCCTGGCACCTGGGGATAAATGGGGATTGCTAGGCTATGCAATGCCTACTTCCTTTAAAATTTTCTTCCAAATACATTTAAGTGTCCGAGTTGATATGATACATAGACTGCACCGAACAGGACGATCACAAAGCCTGAGAGAAACACCCAGTCACGTTTTTTAACGGTTAGTTTATAGTAGTGTGTGCGATCTGTTGAACCGGTGAAACCTTTTGATTCCATTGCGATTGCGACTCGTTCTGCTTTTCGAATCGCATTAGCGAGTAATGGAATGGCATAGCGCCTTATTTGATAAACTTTCTCCTTAATACCACGTGCTCTGCCAACCCCGCGAATACGATGGGCTTGCCGAAGAATTTCTAGTTCGTGCTTAAACGTTGGCAAGAATCGATAACCTGCTAGGATCCCATACGTAAATTTAGGTGGGAGTTTACATTGCTGCATTAGACTAAGCATGAACTTCGTAGAATCTGTTGTTAGTACAAACATGAGTGAAAGCGCAACTAAGCATAATGAACGAAGTCCAAGACTTATAGCGACCATCAAGTTTTGATAGTCGACTTCGAACCACCAAAACGCCAAAATTACTTCACCACCGGAAAAAGAATCCCCCGTGTATAATGCAGTCATCCATGCAAAACCAAGTGAAAGTAAAACAAAAGGTGTGAAGATCATAAGCCACTTCTTAAAGGGGATATTACTTAATAAGAATGTCATGGTAATCGTAAATAATAAATAAATAGCAGGGGTGACAGGATCGAAAATAAATGCTAACAATAATCCCGGAATAAAAATAGTGAAGGCTTTCACCGATGGATTAATGGATTCTAACATGTTCTCGATCCACTCCTTTCGAACGAGCTTCTCGTTTTACGTTGTTGAGTTCATTTTTTAACCGAATGCGGTATGGCAATCGCAAATGTGCTTTTGCAATGAGATCGTCATTTTCCCAAAGTTTGTTTTGGGCCCCTTGAAAGGAAACCTCTCCTTTATGGAGAACGATGACACGCTCACAATATCGATCAACTAATTCCATATCATGCGTTACAAAAACAATTGTTGTTCCTTGTTCACGCAAAGAATTGATCATGATCATGAGTTCTTCTGTCGTTTTTGCATCTTGACCGAAAGTCGGTTCATCGAAAAGCAATATTTTAGGCGTCTCATCAAGCATTGTTGCAACACTTAAACGACGCTTTTGCCCTCCACTTAACGCGAAAGGATTGCTCCACATCTTACCTTCTAATCGAAATCGTGATAGTAAATGTGTAACTTTTTCTCTAATATCGTGCTCTTTATCACGATTTAACTTCATACCAAATGCAAGTTCATCATAAACGGTGTCCGTTATAAATTGATGTTCAGGGTTTTGGAACACAAACCCAAGATTTTTTCGTAACTCATGTTCAGACCACTTTTTAAAGTCTTTACCAAGTAACGATCGTGAGCCAGTAGTTGGTGTTAAAATCCCAGCCAATATTTGTAAAAGTGTTGATTTACCTGCTCCGTTTTCACCGACGATGCCGATAAATTCGCCTTCATGAAAATCAATATCTATGTCCCGTAACACTTGTTGCTTTTTTTTCCTTGAATACGAAACATCTTTCAATGAAAGGATTGGGGAACTTTCTTTAATGGTAGGTTTGGACGGACTTACGTATAAGTTGAAACCTTTATTTTTCTCAGCAAAAAATAAAGCAAGTTCTCTTTCCGATAAAGGGCAATAGTTTTCATCAAAAGCAAATGGCTGACCATGCTTTAAGTACGTTTCGACCACTTTCGGTAAATGAACTCCTTCTTTTAGGAGCAAATCTGCATTTTTGTAAAAGATCGAGCCAGGCTCTCCTTCTGCAATTTTTTCCCCTTGATGACTTAGGCATATGACACGATCAGTAAATGATAGCCAGTCGTCAAGCTGGTGTTCAATAATGAGAACGGCTAAATGATGATTTACTTTTAATTGACCGATCAAATCAATAAACCCTTTACGTGAATAGGGGTCTAAGTTTGCTGTCGGTTCGTCTAAAATGATTAATTCCGGTTCTAAAAGAAGGACAGAAGCAAGAGCAACCTTTTGTTTTTGTCCACCGGAAAGTTCATGGATTGGCCTTTTTAGTAATGATTCAATCCCCACTTGACGTACGATCTTCTCAATGCGTGGCTTCATTTCTTCACGAGGAACTTGGATGTTTTCCATTGTGAAGGCAAGTTCGTTTTCGACAGTTACCATACAAAATTGGCTTTCAGGATCTTGGAAGACCACACCGATTCTCTTATTTAATACACCTTTTTCAAATGACTCAATGTTTTCTCCTTTATAATAAATACTCCCTTTTTTCCAACCTTCTACAGCATCTGGATATAATCCATTCAAACAAAGGGCTAGCGTGCTTTTTCCTGAGCCACTTGGTCCCATTAGGAGAACCGTTTCATTTCTTTCGATTCGTAAATTCATATTTTTAATCGTCGGATTTTTTTGAGAGTCATAATCAAAAGAGAAGTCCTCTACAGAAATGAGAGGACTTTCTTTATTAAGATGCTTTGTTTTCACGTTGTGCTTTCCACTCCTTCCCAAGAGCATAGCTTCGTAGTACACCGGTATTGGCAAGTTGATCGCTAATGTATTTACCTAATAAACCAGCTAGAAGTGCACCACTAATGAGACGGACAATAAACATCGCTGTTACAAGTTCAGTAGATAATGCAGCAAAACCTGAGATATACCATCCCCATACAAAGCTGAAAATAGCCGCAGACATTCCGGCTAAAACGAGAACTTTTGTTGTGTAGTTTTGCCATTTTGTTGCAGCGAACACGGCTTCGGCACCTAGTCCTTGGATAATTCCTGTGATAATCAGTCGCGGTCCTGCAGGGCTTCCGATTAATACTTGAATCGTAGCAGCAATTGTCTCTGAGATAAGTGCAGCTCCTGGTTTTCGAATAATATAAGCTGTAATGATCGAAACGATGAACCAAATCCCAAAAATCACTTCGTAGCCAAATGGACCAAGGCCAAATGGAGTTAACACATTTCTTAAGCCTTGACCGAAAAAGTAAAAAAGGAGATAAATAACTCCGAAGACGACACCTAATATCGACATAAGGACAATTTCACGTAAATTCCATTTACTCGTCATGACACTTGTCCCCCTTATTTATCTTTCTTTGATGGACTGTTCGCTGAAATTGCTGTTGTCATCGTCACATGGCTACGTTCATCTGTTTTCGAAGCATTGACAAACGCTTCTTCTAACGTTTTAAAAACATCATTTGCATCACCGTCAAGGCGTGAAGCGTAATGAACACCTTTTGTAAATGTCCCGTGCTCCTTAGCAATACCAATCTGGTCTGCAATGACTTGCATATAATTTTCGTTATTCATCGGATAGAGGGCAAATTGCGAAGCTACTTCTATATTTTCTTGTTGAGATGCTTCTTCGTTTAACCTGACATCATCTTCTGACATGTACGTATCTCCATCAGAGTCACCAGGACAACCAATTGAAAATGTTCCATTGAAGACAACGTGTACACCCGTTTTTGCAGCATGAACATAAATCGCTTTTGTTACATCAAAAACATGTTCACTTCTTCCGCGAATACATGTACTTACATCATCTGTTTTCATCCATACTTTGCTCGTATCAACTTCCGTTAGCGCTCCTTTAATGACATCAACAAATCTGTCGGTCATTGGATAAACGGAAAAACGACATCCAACAATTCTACTAGTTCCACAACTTAATCCTTGCATGAAAATATTCCTCCTTGAAAATATGTTCAACATCGTTCCGTATTTTCGCTTAAAGGGCAATAAAAAAACTGCACTTCCACAAGGAAATGCAGTGATAGTCAAACGTATCATATTCATATGACGTCACTGGCACTTCCCCACGCTAGTATTATCTAGTTCGGGTTCAAAGGGTTAACAGGAATTTCACCTGTCTCTCAGCGTTATAGCACCCCTAGTGCGAATTACGGTTATAATGTTGTTATTTATATTCTAACGATAAAAAACTTGTTTTGTAAAGTCATTGATTTTAATCTTAATGTAAGTGACGTTCATATGCAAAGTAAGAATAAGCTCTATACCCAAGAGAGAGGAGAATAAGCGCTATAAATCCCCACCTAACTGGCGAATCGATGAAAAATAAAAGAGGTAAAAAAATGAGTGCTAAAACGGAAAAAACGTTCGAGGCTGTGCCATTCACTGGTGTGTTATCCACAAGTAGTGTAGACATACCTTTAATTTTCTTAACAAAACAATTGTGACAGTACGGGACGACCGCTAGAAAAACTGTTGCCACAACGAGATCAGTACGATACGTCAATTTTTTTGCACAATGATCACAGCTGATTGATTTATGAGTATTCATTTCTTCCTCCTATATCAGAATCATTCAATCGGTACTGACTATAACTTTTATTTGCTGTAGTGCATATCATTGCAACGCTTGTATATGTATGAAATGATGCAAGAAAAGATCATTTTTCACTTAATCATTCAATTAAGTTTGAGAAGAAAGGGGCCTGAAGGTGACTGGCTTTCAAGTAGGAAAAATAGAAAAAAATAATACAAAGGCTGTCGTTTCTTTAGTAGTTGGAATCATTGCTCTTTTGTTCATCGTTTTTGTTTGGATCGGAATGATATTAGGCCTTTTAGGCATGATATTAGGTGTTATCGCTCTGCTTGAGACGAAAAAGACCGCTCAGAAAGGAAAGTATATAGCGATTGCCGGAGTTGTATGTAATTTATTAGCAATTATTTTGCCTATCATTATCATCTTTGTTATCTTTAATATTTATATGAACCCATCAGTAACATGACAAAAAAGGGCTGGATCGTATCAAGTTTTCTCGATATCCTGATTGATCTTTTACAGCTTGATAGGGTAGCCCTTGTTTATTCTTTTAATGAAAGTCGTTCCTCATTTTTCATCTTCTTTAGTAAATCGCTGATCGGACGTTTCCATTCGATTTTTGCTTTTGGATAACGGATTAATATTTCTTTTTCAATAAATTTAAAGTCATTTTTCGTGAGTCCTTTCAACCGATCATTATCCTCTGTCCAGATCATAATCGATGTAACTTCAAATGACTCATCAGTTGTTCCAAGGAATTTCTCTCCTTCAAACATGACCGTTCCGTATGTGAACAGTAAATTTTTTCGTACATTACTAGGCTCATCAAGCAAATAAAACTCACCATTACGATGGGCTGATTCGAGCTTCCTGCGTGGGTCAAGCCAATATTTAATGGCACTGTATATAATGATCCCTATGGCTATTAGAAGGAACAATCGAAATAAGATCACAGTCATTGTTATCTCTCCTTATGTGGCATTTGTTGATCCTTTTATGTGCACACTATTTTACTACTCTCAATCAATTAGTTACTAGTCATTATATTCCCTTTTTTGTATCATTAAAATCTAAATAAAGTCCACTTATTATATATTTACGAGTCATTTGTGATATGGTTTCAAAATGAAACTTTTTCTTTGTTATAATAATGGATGGATTTTTTCAAATGAATCAATTTCATAACTCAAAATATGATGCGAAATTTCGAATGATGAGTGTGAACTTCACTTCAGACGGACGCTTTCCCGAGGGCTTGTCTTCAGCTAACTTAGGCTCAACAAATCTTCGCCTAAGTGGATCTTCAGACTGCGCTGATCCTCCGGGAGTCGCCGCCTTTTGTTACGTTCACTTCTAAAGAAAACTCGCCGATTGGTGAGCCTTTAAGGCGAAGACAAAGGCGTAGTTGCACTTATACTATACACAAAGAAATTTTCACTACGTCGAAATTGCTCCTTAGCTAAAATTTTATACATTCTTATAGTGTAAACAAAACTTGGCTTATCGTTAAAGAGATTCTTAGTACTCTTCACCTGCGACGAGCAAGCGTAGCGGCGCAGAAGCACTTATCTATCTACCATAAATTAATAAATTCTGATAGTACAAACGTACATTTAATGAAGTATTTATAATATCATTCGTTTCACTGCGAAAAAAACGTAATTATGAAATCCATTCAAATAAAAACAAAAATTGATTAAAGGTGTGAAACAATGAATTTTACTGAGTTATATAAAAAGCAAAAAGAATTGGATACTTATATTGAAGAAAAGCATCGCTTACAAACGGAATCGTTATTAGACCGGAAGCTGATGGCATTACACGTTGAGATTTCCGAACTTGCCAATGAAACACGCTGCTTTAAATTTTGGAGTGAAAAAGGACCGTCACCACAAACAACCATTCTAGAAGAGTATGTTGACGGAATTCATTTTATTTTATCAGTCGGCCTCGAATACGGTTATGAAGATCAACCACTTATTCCATTTTCTGAGGAAGGAAAAAAAGAAGGACAGAGCCTTGTACCTTATTTTTATGCAGTGATTGAGTCAATTGGAACGTTGAGAAAGGAAGGAGATCGAAAAAGCTTTGAACAATTATTTCACACCTATTTATCTTTAGGTTCTGTGTTAGGGTTTACAGAACAAGACATCATTTCTGCTTACGAAGAAAAAAATGAAATTAACCATGAGCGTCAAGACTCTGGATATTAACTGTCTGTATAATGATACAAATTCAGTTATAAAGGTGCCTGGCACTCAAAAAGCACTCAAAAACGAAAATTGAGATTATACTTAAAAGCCGTTATAATGATAAAAGTGACATAATTTTTTAACTTTTTATACTATCAGAATATATTTTTGGTAGGAGTATAAGAAATAGGGGGTACATAAGGTTATGGATAATACGTTGAAGATGCTAAAGGATCTAACAGATGCAAATGGGATCCCTGGTAATGAGCGTGAAGCACGCGAAGTGATGAAGAGTTACATTTCGCCATTTGCGGACGAAGTGGAAACAGATCACTTAGGAAGCTTAATCGCTAAGAAAACAGGAGACGAAAACGGCCCGAAAGTCATGGTTGCCGGCCACTTAGATGAAATTGGATTTATGGTAACAAACATTGATGACCGTGGCTACTTAAAGTTTCAATGTGTAGGTGGATGGTGGGAGCAAGTCATGCTTGCTCAACGCGTAACGGTCATGACACGTAACGGGAATGTTCCTGGTGTAATCGGTTCAAAACCACCACACATTTTACCACCAGAGCAAAGGAAGAAATCCGTTGATAAAAAAGAAATGTTTATCGACATCGGTGCTACAAGTCGTGAAGAAGCTGAGGAGTTCGGTGTTCGCCCTGGCGATTCTGTCGTACCAGTTTGTGACTTTACTGTCATGAAAAACGAAAAAATGTTAATGGCGAAAGCGTGGGACAACCGTATCGGTTGTGCGATCGCTATCGAAGTACTTCGCCGCTTAAAAGATGAAGAGCACCCGAATACAGTGTATGGTGTTGGAACGGTTCAAGAAGAAGTAGGTCTTCGCGGAGCAAAAACTTCTGCAAACCACATTCAGCCGGACATCGGCTTTGCTGTTGATGTAGGAATTGCTGGAGATACACCTGGAGTAACTGATAAGGACGCACTTGCTAAAATGGGTGACGGGCCACAAATCATTATGTATGATGCATCAATGGTATCTCATAAAGGACTTCGTGACTTCGTAACAGGAACTGCTGATAATAAGGAAATTCCTTATCAGTTTGATAGCGTCCCAGGTGGAGGAACAGACTCTGGTGCGATTCACTTAACAGCAAATGGTGTACCTGCATTATCGATTACAATTGCAACACGTTACATCCATACACATGCTGCGATGTTACATCGTGATGACTTCGAAAACGCAGTCAAGCTTATTGTAGAAGTCATTAAAAAGCTTGACCGTAAAACAGTGGACGAAATTACATTTCAATAGACCATAAGAAAAAGCTGATCCGTTTATAATCGGGTCAGCTTTTATCTTAAAATTTACGTTCTCCCTCTAGCGAGAATGTTTATTTTTGCAAGCCTTGAGAAATTTGGTTAATGACTTCTTGCTTCTCTTGATCACTTGCATTTTGCCAATAAACCTCAAATAAAACGCCTAAACCAGGAAGCATTTTTTCTTCTCCACTTTGCACTGCATCCACAATTGTTGCTTCTACTTCTTCTTGGTTACTGCCTTGCACGTTTTGCATAATTGCTCCGCGTAAGTTAAAGCTCATGTGAAATCTTCCTTTCCTCTTATATTATCGATCGACAGCCAATATCGAACTTGGCCATTTAATCTGTTATAGTATGTATGTTATAGGGTAAGATTATGACATAGAATTCAATATTTGTTTTACTTGGTAAACTTATGCTTACGTTGACCGTGGAAAGGCAAGTCAGAAGGACCATGAGAGGTTTATGGAACTTACTTAGTTGGAAAACAAAGGTAGAAGGTCATCATGAATGGGTATTGAGCTAATAGAAGTGTGCAAACGATATGGAAAGCCGTTATCCAATGATTATGGTGTTCATAACAAGTTATAGAAACCGTCGTAGTGGATATAAAAGATAACAAGGATAGCAATCGAGTGAACTTAGGAAAAGGTGATACCTAAAGTGAATACATACTTTCAATTAACGAAATTGCTTTAAGAAAGGACGAACGACATGGAAATCATTGAATCGGTACAAAATCCAAAAGTAAAAGCTTGGAAAAAACTACATACGAGAAAAGGCCGTGAAAAATCTGGACTGTTTATACTAGAAGGGATTCATCTTATCGAAGAAGCCTTAAAAGCAAATGTTCCAATTAAGGATTTATTGATTGCTGAAGATCGAGAAATTCCTGCAGAATGGAAAGTCTTGAATTTAAAGCAAATTCAAGTGACAGAAAAAGTGATGCGTGAGATTTGTGAAACCGAAACACCTCAAGGGTACACAGCTATTTGTGAATTGCCTCCTAACGAAAACCTGCCATTAGAAGAAGGGAAGTTCCTTTTCATTGATGGTGTTCAAGACCCAGGTAATGTCGGAGGTATGATTCGTACAGCTGATGCAGCTGGGCTTACAGGTGTGGTTCTTGGCGAAGGTACCGTTGATCCTTTTAACGGAAAGGTTCTCCGTGCAACCCAAGGTTCTTTGTTCCATTTACCCGTACAAAAAATGAACTTAGAAGAAGCTACACAGATATGCCAAGAACATAAAATACCGATATTTGGAACATCTCTTCAAGGGAGTACATATACCGCGATAGAACCTCAAGAACATTTTGCATTAATCGTTGGAAACGAAGGGAGCGGGGTTCAAGAATCACTCCTTAACATGTGTGATCAAAATCTATATATTCCTATCCACGGGGAAGCTGAATCATTAAACGTCGGTGTTGCAACAGGAATTTTACTTTATCATCTAAGTCAAAACTAATTGTTTTTGAAAATAAACACTAGTCTTTAACAAGATTTTTACTAAGGCTATGTTAATTTTAATTGTTTGATTTTCGAAAATCCATTTGCGATTTATCACGAAAACGAATATAATGTGTAACATATATGAACAACGTGAAATAATCACAAAAAACGATGAAAGAGAGTAGTACGCTGATAAGTTTCCTTTCAGGGAGGATATGCCATAGACTGCGAGCATATCTAAGTGGAGCCCGGCTGAATTCACTCTGGAGTTGACACCGGAACATAGGCGAGAACCTATGAAGGTGATCCGGGAAGAAGTCCGTTATCTTCTACTTAAGTGAATGTGAAAACGATACTGTTTCGTTTATACATTAATAAGGGTGGTACCGCGAGCTTTCGTCCCTTCTGGGAGCGAAAGCTTTTTTGCGTTGAAAAACGAATCAAACGTTCAACGAAAATAAAGGAGGAAAAAATATGTTAGATCGTCTCGAACAATTAAAAGACGAAGCGCTTCAAAAAGTAGAAGAAGCACAATCCGTCAATGATTTAAAGGACCTACGCGTTGCATACTTAGGAAAAAAAGGCCCGATTACGGAAGTCCTAAAAGGGATGGGCAAACTCTCAAAAGAAGAACGTCCAGTCGTTGGTCAAAAAGCAAATGACGTTCGCGAGGAAGTACAAACGGCGATTGAGAAAAAAGAAGGAACACTTGCTGAACAAGCATTAGAACAACAGTTAAAAGAAGAAAGTATTGATGTAACACTTCCGGCTCGCCCTGTGAATAAAGGAAGTCGTCATCCTCTTACAACTGTTGTTGAAACAATTGAAGACATTTTTATCGGGATGGGCTTCAACGTGGCAGAAGGTCCCGAAGTTGAAACGGACTACTACAACTTTGAGTCATTAAACTTACCGAAACATCATCCAGCGCGTGATATGCAAGACACGTTCTTCATTACACCTGACTTACTATTACGTACACAAACATCACCTGTTCAAACGAGAACGATGGAAAAGCATGAAGGGCAAGGACCAGTTAAAATCATTTGTCCTGGTAAAGTGTACCGTCGTGATGAAGATGATGCGACACACTCTCACCAATTCATGCAAATTGAAGGACTTGTCGTAGATGAAGGTATTCGCATGAGTGATTTAAAAGGGATCTTTGAAACGTTTGTAAAGCGTTACTTCGGTGAAGACCGCGCGATCCGTTTACGTCCAAGCTTCTTCCCGTTCACAGAACCATCAGCGGAACTAGACATTTCTTGTGCGATTTGCGGTGGAGAAGGTTGCCGTACGTGTAAACAAACAGGATGGATCGAAGTATTAGGTGCAGGTATGGTACACCCGAATGTCTTACGTATGGGTGGTTTTGACCCAGAAAAATATTCTGGATTCGCATTCGGAATGGGTGTTGAACGATTCGCAATGCTAAAATACGGCATTGATGACATCCGTCATTTTTACACGAACGACACAAGATTTTTATCTCAATTTAAGCGAGTATAAATTAGGAGAAATAAAGGAGGAACCATCGTGCTTGTATCATATCAATGGTTAAAAAAATACATTCAAATAGATGACCTCACTGCCGAAGAGGTAGCTGAAAAGTTAACACGTAGCGGGGTTGAAGTTGACCTTGTTCATGCAATGAACCAAGGTGTGAAAAATGTCGTGGTTGGAAAAGTGCTCTCATGTGAAAAGCACCCAGAAGCAGATAAATTAAATATATGCCAAGTAGATGTAGGTGAAGATGAGCCAGTACAAATTGTTTGTGGTGCGAAAAACGTAGCAAAGGACCAATATGTTGCGGTTGCTAAAGTTGGTGCCCGTCTTCCGGGTGGTATGAAAATTAAACGTGCAAAACTACGTGGCCAAACTTCAGAGGGAATGATCTGTTCATTACAAGAGCTCGGTTTTGAAGGCAAGCTTGTTGCTAAAGAATTAGCGGAAGGGATCTTTGTTTTCCCAACAGACATGGTGCCAGGAGAAGATGCACTTGAGCACTTAAACCTTCATGATGAAGTGTTAGAGCTCGACTTAACACCAAACCGAGCAGACTGCTTAAGCATGATCGGGGTTGCTTATGAAATCGGTGCAATTCTTGGCCGTGAAGTGACTTTCCCTGAAGAAAACGTTAATGAAGGTAGCGAAAAAGCTTCAGACTACATTTCCGTTGAAGTAGACGCGAAAGAAGATAATCCGTACTACGGTGCAACAATCATTAAAGACGTAACAATCGCACCGTCACCAATGTGGCTGCAAACGAAATTAATGGCAGCTGGTATTCGCCCGATTAACAATGTCGTTGACGTAACGAACTTCGTTTTACTAGAATACGGTCAACCATTACATGCTTTTGATTACGACCGTTTTGACTCTAAGAAAGTCCTTGTTCGTCGAGCAACTGAAGGAGAAACGATCGTTTCTTTAGACGATGTTGAGCGTACGTTGTCATCAGAGCATCTCGTCATTACAAATGGAACAGAACCGATGGCGATTGCGGGTGTCATGGGTGGAGCCAAATCTGAAGTTCAAGCGGACACGCAACATATTTTATTAGAAGCAGCATTCTTTAAAGATACAGTCGTACGTAAAGCAAGTCGTAACTTAGCTCTTCGCAGTGATTCAAGTGCTCGTTTTGAAAAAGGTGTTGATCCAGCTCGTGTGAAAAAAGCAGCTGAGAGAGCAGCTGAATTAATTGCTGATCTTGCAAGTGGAACGATTCTATCAGGAGTTGTTGCACACGACGAGTTAAGCGTAGAACCACATACTGTAAACATTACGCTTGAAAAAATAAATGGTGTTCTTGGAACAGAGATTGATGCAACGACTGTAAAGAATATTTTCAAAAAACTACAGTTTGAATACGAAGAGCAAGATGGTCACTTCACTGTTTTTGTTCCAACTCGTCGTAACGACATTCAAATTGAAGCGGATATTGTTGAAGAAGTCGCGCGTCTTTACGGTTACGATAACATTCCAACGACGTTACCAAACACACCGACAACACCAGGTGGTTTAACGACGGTTCAACAGGAAAAACGTAAAGCACGCCGTTTCTTAGAAAGCACCGGCGTTCATGAAGCAGTGAACTACTCTTTAACAACTGCTGAAAAAGAATCGCATTTTGAACGTGGTGATCAGCCACGAGTGAAAGTCGCATTACCGATGAGTGAAGATCGCAGTACACTAAGAACAACACTGATCCCGCACTTACTTGATGCACTAAGCCATAACAAAAACAGGAGCATGCTTGACGTATCCTTATACGAAATCGGCTCTGTCTTCCATACAGAAGAAGAGAAAGTGACGAAGCAACCTAATGAAAAAACAATGGTCGCTGGTGCATTTATGGGCGCGTGGCATATGCATAACTGGCAAGGTGAAAAGAAGGCAATCGACTTTTTCGTTGTCAAAGGTATCGTAGAAGGACTACTTGCTGAATTAAACGTTAATGGTAATGTTCAGTATGTTCAAAGTGAACGTCAAGGGTTTCACCCAGGACGCACAGCTGAAGTACGAATTGGTGACGAAATAGTTGGTATGGTTGGTCAAATTCATCCAACGACAGCGAAAGAATGGTCTCTACCAGAAACATATGTATTTGAACTTAACTTACAAAAGATTGTAGACCATGAATTGAAAGCACTACGTTATACGCCAATTCCACGTTATCCAGCCATGGATCGTGACATCGCATTAGTCGTGGACGAAACGGTGGTCGCAGCAGATGTAGAACGTGAAATTATTGAATTAGGTGGCGACTTACTTACTGCTGTATCGCTCTTTGATGTATATCAAGGTGAACATTTAGAGTCTGGTAAAAAGTCATTGGCATTCTCACTCCGTTATCAAGATCCAGAAAAAACGTTAACGGAAGAAGATGTTACTACCGTTCACGAAAAAGTATTGGCCGGCTTAGAAGAACGTCTTGGCGCAACATTAAGATCATAAAATTTGTCATTTGAAGCTAACCGATAACTTGCGGTTAGCTTTTTTGGTTTTTTGACATGTACCAGGTGGATGTGTACCAGGTAGGTTAATACCAGGTAGGTTTGTGCCGGGTAGGGTTATACCAGGTAGATAGATACCAGGTAGGTTTGTACCAGATAGCTTTATCCCAGGAGGATTAATACCATGTAAATGCTTATTTAATAGAGTTTGATTGAGTGTATTGAGTATTGGGTTAATACTAATATTGACACCATTCAATATATTTTTTGCGTTTTTCTTGATCTGTTCCTGGAAATTGATTGAGGACTGGTGAAGTGGATAAAAAATCAGGTGGCTGATCGCAAGTAGGTAAGTAATAGCTATAGCTACTCCATTTATAAGTTTCTAGATCTTTTACAAATTTTTGGGGGTTAAAGTGAATATAGCGACTACAAATGATTAAACCGCGATTATCTAGGATTTGTTTAGAAACAAACCGAGTTTCAAAGACAGGGCCTTTTAATTTATATTTTTTATTAAAGTATTGTGCATAGTACCATTTTAATAACCTCATAACGTAAGATAAACTTTTGGTTTTCGTACGTATAAGAATGTGGAAGTGATTTTTCATAAGGCAATATGCTACCACTTCAATTTTATATTTGTTGTGTATGAACTCAATTAAATCTACAAAATATTGGTAGTCACTTTCATTTCTGAATAATTCATTTCTAATTCCTCTACTCATGACATGATAATATTTGTTAGGATTCCAAATTCTTTTTTCTCTTTTCACATAAGATCACTCCTTTTAAAAATTCCAAAATATTAGTTCGACAATAAACGTGATATTCCTGCTAGATTTATAAAAAAAGATAAGTTATTAATAGTTGAGAAAAAGGTTATAGGCATGTGGAACCCTACAAAGTAAGGTAGGTTAATACCAAGTAGGTTAATACCAGGTAGATTTGTACCGGGTAGATTAATACCAGGTACACCATTCCACATAGCAAAATAGCCAAATACAGAAACCTATCGATCATAACAAACGAACGAAGCCGGCGAAAACGACAATACATAACCTCAATAAAAAAATCCCTCCATGTAGATTGAAGGGATACGGATCTTGAAACGACTGATTATTTATAACGTTTTTGACTAAATAACTAACATTACAATTCGTCTTCTGTGACGTAGTTGTGGACGGTGCAGCAGAGTTCTCGGATGGTGTTATAGATTGATGGTTCATTTTGACAAAAAAAGTCCGAAAAATACAATATTTTTTCAATTGTATAACGTAAAAGTTTAGATTGTCGAAATTAATTTGATAAAAACTTGCAAGAATGATCGAAACGAAGGAAAATAAATGATGGAGTCATCATGGTTTATGAATAATCTAACTAACGGCCCAAATGAAGGTATAAAGGAAAGCACATAAGAGGGGAGAAGCTTATGTTCAATCTAATATTAATGGCAGCGCTAATGGTAAGCCTTCTTTATTTCTTAATACAAATACGAAGGTCAGCAAAAGAAAATGGACGAGAAGAGGCGATTAAACGAAATTTATCATCCATTTGTTTTTATATTATGGCGATTATTTTATTAGTTGCAATGGTTTTTGATTTGTTAGGGGTCGTTGTATGGGGGCTAGGATTAATATTGTTAATTTTAGCTGCATATTTCACGAAATATATTCCGAAAAGAGATTTAAAAGAGTAAGGAGAGACAAATATGTTTTCAGTTAAAAAAGAAAAAGCAAACAGGTTGCAGCCTTTTTACTTTATCGATCTTTTCGTTTTAACAGCTGCAGTAATTGTTTGGGTTTTGATGTTTATACACGTTTTACCAAGGGAGGTATTACCTCTTGTAATCGGGTTGATTTCATTATCATTTTTTATTCGTTCATTTGAGCAGTCGAAAATGAAAAATAAATCTGCATCAATTGCAAATTTAATTGCAGCATGTATTGTAGTTTTGATCATGCTCGGTTTTATTATTTTTTAAATGGAGATGATGCGAATGAACATTTATGAAACAGATGATGTTAAGTTAATTACAACCTTAAACCGTCATGTCCAAAATCATCATGCTAACATGTATCCTCATATATTTAAGCCTTATAATGAAAATGAGATCTTCACCTTTTTTAAAGAGGTAATGCCTAAGCCTCAACATAAATTTTACGTGCTTGAAAATAAAAACATACCAATCGGCTATACTTGGGTTGAAATAAAACGAAGTAAAGAGAGCCCTTTCAAAAAGAAGCAATGTTCTTTATATGTTCATCAAATTAGTATAAATGAAAGCGAACGTGGCCAAGGGTATGGCTTGTATTTCATGAAGCATATTGAAAACGTCGCTCATCAGGAGAAGATTCATCGAATCGAGCTTGATTATTGGTGTAAAAATACGACTGCCAAAGAGTTTTATAGTCGACAAGGTTTTGTCCTTCTTAGAGAAGAAGTGTATAAAGATCTTTAATCTTGACTGAAAAAAGCGCTTAGTAAACGTCGGTGGAGTGACATTACTAAGCGCTCATTTCTTATACTACCAGAACGTATAAAATTTCGGTTGATAGTATAACCGCAACTAAGGCTTACTTCCACAGGAGGTGGTGGCTTCGGTGTTGATCACAGGACGTGATCGACTTTAGCCGAAGTTCCTTATTAGGACTTGCACTAAAGCATAAGAGCTTCTAAGTAAGCACACTTCGCTTGCTCCTGCGGTTACTCGTCGCAGATAATAATTGCTCCTGCGGTTACTCGTCGCAGATAATAATTGCTCCTGCGGTTACTCGTCGCAGCTCGAAGTTGATTCAAGGTGTATAGCTCGTTGCAACTACGGCTCTGCCTTCGCCATAAGGACTTGGCGACAAGCCAAGTTTTGTTTACACTATAAGAATGTATAAAATTTTAGCTAAGAAGCAATTTCGGCGTAGTGAAAATTTTTATGTGTATAGTATAAGTGCAACTACACCTTTGTCTTCGCCTTAAAGGCTCGCCAATCGGCGAGTTTTCTTTATCGCAACACTTTTTGAGTGTTACCGAAATGCCATTTTGTACAGTTATAAAGAGCGTCTTTCCCTTTATGGCGGACAATTTCTTTCGCTGCTGCATCGACTTTTGCACCGGCCCCTTTTGGGAGTGGAAGGCCGACTTCCGTTTCTAGTGCATCCATTTCCTGTAAAAATGAATAACGAGCAAGCACTGAGGCTGCAGCTACGGCTGGATGAATATTTTCTGCTTTCGTCGCAAAATAAAGTGGTTTTTCTGAACGCCAAGATTGACCTTTTGATCGTAAATACTCAAAATAACGGTTCGGCTGTACAAATTGGTCAATAAGAACACCTTCGTAAGGTAAGTCTTGTTCAGCACATTTTTTCATCACATTCGTAATTGCTTTGTGATGTAACAGAGCTTTCATTTGTCCTTGGTTCATCCCTTTTTGCTGAAGGTCATTATATTTTTCATTTTTTAAGACGAGTAGGCTGTATGTACATTCTTTTAAAAGCTTTGGCGCAAGTGTCCGAATTGTATCATCAGTAATTGTTTTTGAGTCACGGATGCCCCAATGCTCAATCGTCTTCATTTGTTCTTCTGACAAGTGAGCACATACGACCGTCATTGGACCGAAATAATCACCTGTTCCTGTTTCGTCACTTCCAAGCAATACGAGACTTGTAACGTTATTAGGTGGCTGGTATTGGTGATCGTTTACACTTTTCCCTGTGGCTTTTTTCTTTTGAGGTGTAGATTTGCTGTTTGTTGCCCACCGATTTGCTTCCAATGTCGCTTCTTTTCCTTGAAAAAGTACTTTTCCTGAGCGGTACCCAGTAATGGAGCACCCTTTCGTTTTAGCTGCAAATGCAGCCCCTTGTGGTGGGTTTGGTTTTAATGAATCAGCATAAGTTATTTTCATTTTTTCTAATATCGACTTTTCAACTTGAATCACTTCGTAACTCAACGATATCAAACCTCTCTATATGAGAATATTTATTTTAGGGTAGAGATTTCTCCACTTACCGAGTTAAAATAGTAAAGTACCGATAAATGAGTCGATCATTATTCATAGAATAGTCTTTAATGTTTCGTACTCAATAGTATAGACAAACTAAGGTTTTAAGTCATCTTATTTCAACATATTTAATAATCTATAAAATTTTATCATAGATGAAGTTAGAGTACGATGTAGTTTTTTAGTACAGAGACTAAAAGCAAGTTTTTACGCTAGGTCGTTGTCTAGCTCACCGCCGATATCAAGAGCGCTTCGCTTTTCTTATTAGTTTATATTTTCATACACGTATTGGCATGTTATGATAAATAATAGGATTTTTATGACGAATGGGGGCTTAGTAGTGGGAGAAGAACACGAAAAGCGTCGAACGAGTGTTACAATTTTTGGGCAACAATATAAGATTGTTGGGGCAGAGGACCCTGATCATGTAAAAAAAGTTGCCAGACTCGTCGATCAAAAAATGAAAGAATTAAAAGGGAACAACCCATATTTAGATACAAATAAATTAGCGGTTTTAACAGCCGTAAATATAGGAAATGATTATCTAGATTTACTGAAGAAAATAGAGGAAGAACAGAAAGATGGGGATTAATAAAGATGCTGAGTTTTTTGTTATTTATCGCCTTAGTCATTAGCTTTTTCGTCGGTTTCCGCCGCGGATTTATTTTACAGCTCATCCATTTGCTAGGGTTTGTGGTCGCATTTATTGTTGCATATTTATATTATCAGGAAGTCGCACATTACATACGATTATGGGTGCCGTTTCCACAATTATCATCTGAGTCTGGGATGAACCTTCTTGTAGATGCGTTTAAATTAGAAGAAGTTTATTATAACGGAATTGCTTTTGCGATTCTATTCTTCGTGACAAAAATCGTGATGCAAGTCGTTGGATCATTGTTTGACTTCCTAGCTCATTTACCGATTTTGAACATGATCAATCGCTGGCTTGGTGGTTTGTTCGGTTTTATTGAAGGCTTATTAATCATTGTTGTCCTTCTCCATTTAGCAGCATTAATTCAACTTGAAATGGTTCAAGAAATACTGCAAGGGTCTAGCTTTGCACAAATGATTTTTGAGTATACACCAATTCTTTCAAACCAATTAAAAGGCCTATGGTCCGAAACCCAGTGGTAGCTTCTCGTTATTTAACGAGAAGCTTTCTTTCGCGAGTGGCAGCACATGTGCTAAAGGGTGAGAGTCCCGAATGCATCGGCCAGCCGGCAAGCATTAGCTGACAGATAGTGCGTTGACTGTGGAGTAGCGTGCGGAGGATCTGAAGGCAAACCTCTGAACAGAGCTGATATCCCATGTTGGCACGAGAGTTGGATGACTGTGCAAGAGAACAGAAAGTCCGAATAGCTGGAAACTCAAAGTGTTATGAGGGCTGGATTAGAGGGAAAGTACATGATGTGACCCATTGAGATCTCCCTGCTTCCTAAAGTAGGTATTGATGTTACAAGGCTAAGCCAAGGACACAAGATGAGCTTTAAAGGGAGAAGTCAGAGATCGCCATAGTAGTGGAGAAGCTCATGCCAATGACCTACTGGCGACAGTAGCGAGGACAGCACATGAGTGAAACTGTACACAGATACAGTTGCGAACCTATACCCAAAAGGTGAGGAATCGTGCGAAGGGCGTGACCCATAGAAGAACAATGTGAGTAGGCTTACTTATGACTGCGGAAATAGACAGAAGCTGGACAAGAGCCAAGGGGGCTGATGCCAGGGTGGAACAGAAGGGTACACCGTCTATCGCCGAAATGTGAAATATAAGGTATTGCCATCGGCTACCAACCTTGATATGTTCGACATTTCATATGGAGAAGCAGAAGCAAAGGAAGAAACGAAAGCAGTGGCGTAAGGGGAATAACAGATGGAAAGACGTGTATGGTACAGTTTGTACGACAAAGTGTACAAGAAAGCGAATCTAGTAAGTGCCTTTTATCAAGTAAAGAAGAACAAAGGTGCACCAGGGGTCGATAAAGTAACAATTGAAGGATATGAAGCAAAGCTGGAGGACAATCTAGAAGTGCTCCAACAGAAGCTAAAAGGTAAACGATATCGACCCAAACCTGTTCGACGAAAGATGATCGATAAAGATAATGGGAAGAAACAACGTCCACTAGGGATACCAGCGGTGGAAGATCGCATCGTACAAGCTTCTCTACGGAATGTATTGGAACCTATCTTCGAAGAAGAGTTTCTTCCGTGTAGTTATGGTTTCCGCCCAAGGATAAGTGCTCATATGGCTCTAGACAAAGTTACTGAACACTTGAGAGCAGGATACCATTATGTCATTGATGCCGATCTACAGTCCTACTTTGATACGATTCCACATGATAAATTGGAACAACAAATAAGGAAACGAGTGACGGATGGGTCTATTATCGAACTCATTCACCGTTTTCTCAAAGCAGGTGTCATGGTAGAGGATCTTTACGAAGATACTCCCGAGGGAGCTCCGCAAGGTGGTGTGTTAAGTCCGTTACTTTCGAACATCTACTTACATCAGCTTGATCAACTGATGACCGAACGTGGTCACCGTATCGTCCGCTTTGCGGATGATTTTATCATTCTTTGTAAAAGCCCAAAAGGTGCAGAAAGAGTCATGCGAAGTGTCTCAAGATTTCTTGAGAAAGAACTAAGTTTAACTGTCAATCAAGAGAAGACTAAAGTTGTCGACGCCATGAAAGAGCCATTTACATTCTTAGGGTATGAATTCATTGGCAATATTCGAAGAATAGACCCTAAGAAAGAGGTAAAATTCAAGGAGCGAGTGAGAGAAATTACTCGTAGGAACCAAACAGTTGATATCCAACTCCTTATCCAAGACAAGCTGAACCCCTACATTCGAGGTTGGGCAAATTATTTCCGCTACGGCAATGTGAAGAACAAATTCAAAGAGTGGGATAGTTGGATAAGAAGAAGGTTAAGAATGGTACAACTTAGAAGTTGGAGACATATAAAGAACCTCCATCGCCTTCTTAGAAGGAAGGGATGGAGGGAAGAAAACCTCAGAGGAATCCGTATGTTTGCTTGGCGAAGTTCCAAAAGTCCAATGGTTCATGCGGCGTTAGACAATGAGTTCTTTTCAGAGCTGGGACTCGTAAGTTTATCATCTGTTCATGATGAACGTTATCTCTAGAAGGGATATATGGGAAGAGCCACATGCGAAGATCCGCACGTGTGTGCTCTGTGAGAGGCGTGGTCAGTAATGGCGACGCCTACTCGGTTTCGTTAGGCTTTGTTACTCGTCGCAGACTACTTGCCTCTTCCTCTTCAAGCACTTCTTGGAAGATGATGCGTCGAGGCAGCTCGATGAATATTCGGAGAAGCAAATGCTCGTTGTGCCTTCCTCTAAGAGCTGATTCTTTGGTGAGGATCCGTCGGCACAGCTCATAGCTTGGTCAGTGTAGTGGCTTTCGTTGCTCCTGCGGTTACTCGTCGCAGATAATAATTGCTCCTGCGGTTACTCGTCGCAGGTAATTAATGCTGCTAGTTTTTGATTGAGTGACTTCGCTACCGGCGGGCGCTTTCACCTCTAGGCACAAGTGCGACATCTATTCAAGCTTCACTTCGTTTGCTTTCAAAGTGTCTTCTTTGCCCCAGGCACGGCCTCATGCGTGTCGTTTACCTGTTGGACGGGTACATGACCGTAGTTATAATTGGAGAGGAAGGGACAAGGGGCTTGCGCATTTCTTGTTAACATCAGTGCTTACAGTTGCTTTTGTATACCAATTATCGTTATGATGATAAAAGAAAAAATGACTTGGTCTAAATGGTAAAACGAGGTGGTAACGTCATGACGGCGATGAATAAAAAAGATATTATCCAAACGTTAGAAAGAATCGCGATATATCTTGAAATTAAAGGTGAAAATGCATTTAAAATTTCGGCATATCGAAAAGCGGCCCAAGCTCTTGAAAGAGACGAACGAACGATTGCAGAGTTTGATGATCCAGCAAAACTTCAAGGGATTGGTAAAGGAACAGCGGCAATCATTAATGAACTTGTTCAAGAAGGGGCAAGTTCAACACTCACAGAACTTGAGGAAGAACTCCCTGAAGGACTCTTACCATTATTAAAGCTACCTGGCCTAGGTGGGAAAAAGATTGGAAAGCTGTATCAAGAACTTGGCGTTGTCGATGCTTCGACATTAAAAGTCGCTTGTGAAAAAAATAAAGTCCAAACGTTACCAGGTTTTGGTGAGAAAACAGAAGAAAAAATATTAGCCGCAATTGATGAACTAGGGAAGCGTCCAGAACGCTTGCCAATTGCACAAATGATACCAGTAGCGGAGGAGATTAAGTCACGTCTCGATCGAATGGAAGGGATTCACCGTTATGAATTGGCAGGTAGTTTCCGGCGTGGGCGTGAAATGGTCAAAGACCTTGATTTTATTTTATCAACTGATGATCCAGTTTCTGCCGGTGAACAACTTGTTTCAATGGAAAATATAAAAGAAATCGTTGGTCACGGTGATACGAAGGTAAGTATTGAACTACAATTTGATGATTTAATTGTCCCAATCGATTTTCGGATGGTAGAAGATGATGCTTTTGCAACAACACTTCACCATTTTACAGGTTCAAAAGATCATAACGTCCTTATGCGTCAGTTAGCAAAAGATCGTGGTGAAAAGATTAGTGAGTATGGAGTGGAAAGTGAAGAAACTGGTGAAGTGAAAACGTTCGAAACAGAAACGGATTTCTTTAACCATTTTGGATTAACTTACATTCCACCAGAAGTGCGTGAAGGGTACGATGAAGTGGAACGCTTTGAAAGTGAGCTTCCACTTGTGAAGATGGAAGATATACGAGGGGACCTTCATATGCATACAACTTGGAGTGATGGGGCTCATTCGATTGAAGAGATGATTGAAGCTTGCAGGTCTCGTGGTTACCACTTCATGGCTCTTACAGACCACTCAAAATTTTTACGAGTTGCAAACGGATTAAGTGTAGAACGTTTGAAACGTCAGCATGAGGTTGTACGTAAACTAAATGATCAGTACGAAGACTTTACAATTTTTACTGGAATTGAAATGGATATCTTACCAGATGGGTCGTTAGATTACGAGAACGATGTGTTAGAGCATATCGACTTTGTCATCGCATCAATCCATTCTGCTTTCCATCAAGATGAAAAAACAATAATGAAACGATTACAAACAGCTTTAGAAAACCCATATGTTGCAATGGTAGCACATCCAACAGGGAGGTTAATTGGTCGAAGAGACGGCTATCCAGTCGATATGGAAAAATTATTTGATTTAGCAGTAGAAACGAATACGATTTTGGAACTGAATGCAAATCCAAATCGTCTAGATCTTTCATCCGATTGGTTGAAAAAAGCACAAGAAAAAGGTGTGAAAATTGCTGTAAATACAGATGCTCACCGAATCGAAATGCTTGACCATATGCCAATCGGTGTGAAAGCAGCTAGACGTGGCTGGCTGAAAAAAGAGACGGTTGTAAATACGTGGACAGCGGAAGAATTAAGAGCATTCATCTCGAAGAATCGGTAAATAGACGGAGGTGACCCTTGTGTTAGAAAGGGTTTGTCGCATATTAGAATATGACAAAATGAAAGAGCAACTCATTCAGCACGCAAGCTCATCTTTAGGGAAACAGCGTGTAGAAAGCTTAATGCCATCGTTTGATCTCTCAGAAATTGAACATGCGCAAAAAAGTACAGCAGAAGGTGCGAAAGTATTACGGTTAAAAGGACAAGCCCCTCTTGGTGGCATTCGTGATATTCGTACTTCAGTAAAACGTGCACAAATCGGCGGTATGTTAAATGAACTTGAATTACTCGATATCTCCTCAACAATTTATGGAAGCCGGCGCTTTAAAAGCTTCGTTGAAGGAATGATCGAAGATGATATCGAACTCTCTATTTTACCTGATTTGGTAAATCAAATGGTACCACTTACTGATTTGGAGCGGGAAATCAAACAATCGATTGATGAAGGAGGAGAAGTGTTAGATTCAGCAAGCTCAGCACTTCGAAGTATTCGTCAACAAATACGTTCGCACGAATCGAACGTTCGATCAAAACTTGAAAATATTACACGATCTTCAAGTGGGAGAAAGATGCTCTCGGATGCAATTATTACAATTCGAAATGACCGATACGTTATCCCTGTAAAACAAGAGTATCGAAGTCATTTCGGTGGGATGGTCCATGATCAGTCTGCTTCTGGTGCCACATTATTTGTAGAACCAGATTCTGTCGTTCAAATAAACAATCAACTTCGTGAAGCAAGAGTGAAAGAAAAACAAGAAATTAATCGAATATTAGTTGCTCTTTCATCACAAGTAAGTGAAGTTTCTAATGACTTATTAACGATCGTCGATGTGATGGCTGAGATTGACTTTATCTTTGCAAAAGCACTGTATAGTGATGCAATAAAAGCAACAGAACCAAATTTAAATGAAGCAGGAATATTGAAGATGACAAAAGCTCGTCATCCACTTATTCCGAAAGATGAAATTGTCCCAATTGATGTAGAGTTAGGAACTGATTTTTCGTCACTAGTGATTACAGGACCGAATACAGGTGGTAAAACAGTGACATTGAAAACAGTTGGATTATTAACTTTAATGGCCCAGTCTGGCTTACAAATTCCATGTGAAGAAGGATCATCAGCTGCTGTTTTCCAGCAAATTTTTGCTGATATCGGTGATGAACAGTCAATTGAACAAAGTTTAAGTACGTTTTCATCTCATATGACAAACATTGTTGATATATTAGATCACATTGACCACCGCTCACTTGTCCTTTTCGATGAGCTTGGTGCAGGAACAGACCCGACAGAAGGGGCAGCGCTTGCAATTTCTATTTTAGATTACGTTTACAATGCAGGTGCAAAAGTCATTGCAACAACGCACTATAGTGAGTTAAAAGGCTATGCTTATAACCGTGAGGGCGTCATGAACGCTAGTGTTGAATTTGATGTTGAAACGTTAAAACCGACGTACCGACTTCTTATTGGGGTCCCAGGACGTAGTAATGCATTTGCCATTAGTCGTAGGCTTGGATTAAGTGATACGATCATTGAAGATGCAAAAAGTCACATAGGTGCTGACACGAACAAAATTGAAAATATGATCGCATCTTTAGAAGATAGTCGTAAAGGTGCAGAGCAACAAATGGAAGAAACAGAAAAACTCCGCGATGAAGCAGCACGTCTACACGATGAGTTAACCGAGGAGTTTGAGAAACTACAAGAAGAAAAAGAGAAAGTATTAAAAGCTGCTGAAGATAAAGCGGCAGAGTCAGTGAAAAAGGCTAAAGCTGAAGCTGAACAAGTCATTCGTGAACTTCGTGACATGCAGAAAAAGAACCCTTCAATTAAAGAACACGAATTAATTGATGCGAAAAAACGGTTAGAAGAAGCAGAGCCAGAATTAGTGGATAAGAAAAAGGAAAAACCGAAAAAGAATTTGAAGCAACCAAAAGTAAACAAATTAGTCCCTGGTGATGAAGTGAAAGTGATTAGTTTTGACCAAAAAGGTCATATCGTTGAAAAAGTAAATGATAAAGAGTACTTCGTTCAACTAGGGATGATGAAAATGAAAGTAAAGAAAGATGATCTTTTATACATCGATCGTCCAAAAGAAGTGGAAAAGAATCCATTATCAACAATACGTGGGAAAGGTACCCACGTGAAAACGGAGCTAGACCTTCGAGGAGAACGCTTTGAAAATGCGATGATGGAAGTAGAGAAGTATCTCGATGATGCAGTCCTAGCTGGGTATCACCAAGTGTCGATCATTCACGGGCAAGGAACAGGCGCACTCCGTAAAGGTGTACAAGAATTATTGAAAAAGCATCGGAATGTTAAAGGTACACGATTAGGTGGTGCAGGAGAAGGCGGTTCTGGTGTCACTGTTGTTTCGTTAAAATAGTCATACGTTTCGGTGAGGGGGATAACCGATGAAGACGTTTTTCCAGCATGAATACGTATATACAGCAGGAATGTACAGTATTGTTGTTATTAGTCTAATTGTTGCACTTGCTGTATTTGAAATCGTAACAAAATATCAAACGTGGGACGAAATAAAACGAGGGAACATTGCTGTATCCCTTGCTACAGGTGGGAAAATTTTTGGTGTAGCGAACGTTTTTCGTCACTCCATTATGGCAAATGACTCTGTCTTAGCGATGATTGGCTGGGGAGCTTTCGGTTTTTCTCTCTTGTTGTTCGTTTATTTTATCTTTGAGTTTTTATCACCTGGTTTTAAAGTGGATGAGGAATTACAGCGGGATAATCGTTCAGTCGGCTTTATATCGCTTATTCTATCTGTTTCGCTTTCATATATTATTGGAGCGAGTATTCGGTAATTGTAAGAAAAGTATAGAGAGGGCAGTTTGCAACTCGACTAATTGTAGGTGAAAATGTGTTATGGAAACATTATGGAAAGTATTAATCGTTCTTTGCGGTGTCTTCGTTGTAGCGGGAATGATGTTTATTTTGTTTTTTGAATAGCTAACGTAAATATTAATTTTCTAAAATAAATGATGGCCGCTTTATAAGCTTGTAGCTTAATAATAAGTAATTCCGTTTTCGAGGTGAAAAACAATAAAAACAATAGAAATGGCAACACGTTTAACATTATGTTTTACATGTTGCCTTTTTATTTTGTCTTTTTTATTAAGATAAGCACTCGAATCCGTTTACAGGCGAAGTGTTTTCAACTGCGTCTCAACAAGTATAAAGGAGTTGTTATTTTCGGCTTTCTCCCTTTAAACAGAACAACTTAATTTAATAGAGACGGCCTTTTTAATGCCTTTTATTATACATTCATATATACAGATGATAACCTAAAAAAACAATGGAAAAAAACAGGAGGACGCATAATGCGAAAAATTGCCATTATTGGCTCAGGAGGGTCTGGGAAATCAACTCTTGCTCGAAGGTTAAATGAAATATTAAACATTGATGTCTTTCATTTAGATGCACATTTTTGGCGTCCTGGTTGGATAATTGCAAAGAGAGAAGAGCAAATAACGGCTCAAAGAGAGCTCATGAAAAATGATTCATGGATTATTGATGGTAATTACCAAAGTACAATGGATTTGAGGCTGAAAGCTGCGGATACAATTATATTCCTTGATATGCCTAAAACACTCTGCATTTACAGAGTGTTTAAACGGTGGTGGATGTACCGAAAGAAGAAGCGGCCGGATATGGGCGATGGGTGTGCTGAAAGGCTGGATGTTAATTTTCTAAAGTTTGTTTGGAATTTTCAAAAGAAAAAGAAACCAGAGATTTTAAGAAAGCTAGAATTGTATAAGAAAGAAAAAGATATAATTATTCTTGATTCTCCAAAAGCTGTAAAACTATTCTTAGTTGCACAATGCGTAGAAGACCGCTCAAAAGTATCAGGTAAGACACCGAGCTAGCATCCCAAATTCCATAATAAGTCAAAGGTAAACAACCGATGTTTATTCGTTTATTTCGAGAGGGAAATCAGGAAGGAGTAGGTATAGAATAAAAATTCGAAAAATTAAAACAAATTAGTTTTAATTTGTATCCGTTTTCATTACAATAGTACTAGAGAGGAGAATGCCTATCGATGAAAAGGGAACTCAATAGAAAAAGATTGTTAAATATTTTACAACACCTTGGGTCCACTTTTCATCGGATAAATCTTTTATGAAGGAGAGGTCATTTTTTATAAGGGAGGAGAAAGGTATGGAAACGTTAACTGAGAAACCGTGGTTTCAACATTATCCAAAAGAAATTCCAACATCAATTGACTATGAGGTTGAAACACTACAAAGCTATCTGAAAAGAGCTGCAGAGAAATATCCGAATAAAGCTGCTTTAGACTTTATGGGAAAGGAAATGACGTACAATGAGGTGTATGAGTCAGCCCTAAAATTAGCCAACCAGCTTCGAGAGATCGGAGTAGAACAAGGTGACCGTGTTGCAATTATGCTTGCAAATACGCCACAATCTGTCATTTCGTATTACGGTGCTCTATTTGCAGGGGCGATTGTTGTTCAAACAAATCCACTTTATGTTGAACGTGAAGTTGAACATCAAATGAACGATTCAGGTGCTAAAGTGATGATCTGTTTGGATCTCGTTTACCCACGCGTAGCAAATGTAAAAGAAAAGACACCGTTGGAACACATTATTGTTACAGGAATTAAAGATTTTCTACCTTTTCCTAAGAACTTGATCTATCCTTTTATTCAGAAGAAAAATACAGGCATTAAAGTAGATTTAGAGTATCACGATCGTCTTCATTCCTTTACATCTTTTTTAGCTAAAGGAGAAGCAAAAGAGATCGAAATTGAAATCGATCCGAAAGAGGATTTAGCCTTATTGCAATATACTGGAGGAACTACTGGGCCGGCAAAAGGTGTTATGCTCACACACTATAATCTAGTTGTTAATACGCAACAATGTGAAGTGTGGATGTATGACTTAAAAGCTGGAGAAGAAGTCATTTTAGCAGCGTTGCCATTTTTCCATGTTTACGGAATGACAACGGTCATGAACTTAGGTATACGAATGGGCTTTAAAATGATTATTATGCCAAAGTTTGAACCGAAGGATATTTTAAAAGCAATTGAAAAACATAATGCAACGCTCTATCCTGGTGCTCCAACAATGTATATCGGTTTATTAAACCACCCAGATATTAAAAAGCATGATTTGTCATCCATTAAAGCGTGTATTAGTGGGTCAGCTCCACTTCCAGTAGAAGTACAAACACAATTTGAAGATGTTACAAATGGTCGATTAGTTGAAGGGTACGGTTTAACAGAAACATCTCCAGTTGCAGTTGCCAACCTTATTTGGGGTAACCGAAAATCAGGTAGTATTGGGATTCCTTGGCCAAATACAGATGTTGCGGTTTTGTCAGCAGAAACAGGTGAAGAAGCAGAGCCGAATGAAATTGGTGAAATTATGATTAAAGGCCCCCAAGTCATGAAAGGCTATTGGAATCGTCCAGAAGAAACAGCGGCAACTTTTAAGGATGATTGGTTCTTATCGGGTGATATGGGGTACATGGATGAAGATGGATACTTTTATATTGTTGATCGAAAAAAAGATATGATCATTGCTGGCGGGTTCAACATTTACCCTCGTGAGGTTGAAGAAGTACTTTATGAATATGAAGACATACAAGAAGTGTGTGTAATTGGTGTACCAGACCCTTACCGTGGGGAGACGGTGAAGGCGTTTATTGTACCAAAAGAAGGACTCACTATTAATGAGAAAGACCTCGATGAGTATTGTAGAAAACACCTTGCAGCATATAAAGTACCAAGATTGTATGAATATCGTGAGGAACTGCCAAAAACGATGGTCGGAAAAATTTTACGCCGTGTCCTTGTTGAAGAGGAAAAGAAAAAAATTAAAGATTCAGCAACAAATGACGATTAATTCATTTATCATGAAGAAGTACTCTTGCTAATTATGCGAGGGTGCTTTTTTCTGGTGGGCTTGGAATTGATAGATAAGGTGCTTGTGGATAAGTTTTTATGTCTAGCTTCAGCGAAGAACGACGCTTCGCTGAATATGCACCTACGATTACTCGTCGCAGGTAAACATTGTTATGAGCTGTGCCGACGCATAATCATTAAATTCGACATAAGGGCATTATTGAAATATAAAGATGTAAAAGTCTTGCAAAAAGAATGCATTATAAATGATATCGTCAATAACCTTTATATAACTGTTGAAATAGTCTTTATTTCTATTAACTCACCGATAAGAAATATGTGTAAAATAAATAGTTTTTGTTCCCTAACTATTCTATAAAAATAAAATATTTTAAAAATTGACACAAAACTGTTTTCTTTTGAATCCGTTTTCATTACAATGATTGGTAGAGGGGTTTGAATGTCTCAACGGAAAGGAGAGACAAAGGAGGACGTTTCATGGAAACGCAATTGCAAAGACCTTGGTTAACTCACTACCCGGATGACATTCCGCAACATATTGATTATGATGAAAAGCTTTTGCAAGAGTATTTACAAGAAGGAGCAAAAGAAGAGCCGGAGAAAACATTACTACATTTCATGGGGAAAGAAATGAGTTTTCAAGAGGTATATGACTCTTCCCTTCGTTTTGCAAATAGTTTACGTGATTTAGGTGTCAAAAAAGGTGATCGGGTAGCGATTATGCTTGCAAACACGCCACAATCTGTTATTAGCTATTACGGGGCTTTAATGGCAGGAGCTGTCGTGGTGCAAACGAATCCGCTCTATGTTGAGCGTGAATTAGAACACCAAATGGTTGATTCAGGGGCAAAGGTGATCATTTGTCTTGATCTCGTTTATCCTAGAGTTATGAATGTGTTGGAAAAAACAAAGCTAGAACATGTCATTGTCACTCACATTAAAGATTATTTGCCATTTCCGAAAAACGTTATTTATCCATTTATTCAAAAAAAGAACACAGGCATAAAGGTTGAGGTAAACTATAATGCCAACACTCATTCTTTCGTTGAACTCGTTAAGGCAGGGGAGGCAGAAGAAATTCCGCTTGATATTAATCCGAAAGAAGATTTAGCCTTATTGCAATATACAGGCGGAACGACAGGAGTAGCAAAAGGGGTTATGCTTACGCATTACAACCTTGTCGCCAATACGACACAATGTATAAAATGGATGCACAAAATTGATCATGGGAACGAAGTCATCTTATGTGCACTACCGTTTTTCCATGTATACGGAATGACGGTTGGCATGAATTTCTCGATTATGGATCGCTCAAAAATGGTTATTCTTCCTCGTTTTGACACGAAGCAGACATTAAAAGCGATAGAGAAACAAAAAGTGACGATCTTCCCCGGAGCTCCGACCATGTATATCGGATTAATTAATGATCCGCATGTACAAAAGTTTAATCTATCTTCCATTGAAGTTTGTATTAGTGGATCGGCACCACTTCCAGTTGAAGTACAGCAACGTTTTGAAGAATTAACTGGTGGAAAGTTATCAGAAGGTTTTGGACTTACTGAAGCTTCTCCTGTCACACATTTTAATTTAATGTGGGGAAAGCGCCCATCAGGCAGTATTGGACTCCCTTGGCCTGATACAGACGTTGCGATTCTTTCGGCGGAAACAAGTGAGCCTGCAGGGCCAGGTGAGATTGGCGAACTAATGATTCGTGGACCGCAAGTTATGAAGGGTTATTGGAACCGTCCAGAAGCAACTAGTGCAACATTTTATGAAGATGAATGGCTTCTTACAGGAGATATGGGTTACATGGATGATGAAGGATTTTTCTACATTGTTGATCGAAAAAAAGATATGATTATCGCTGGTGGGTTTAATATTTATCCGCGTGAAATTGAAGAAGTGCTGTACGAACATGAAGCAATTAAAGAGGCTGTTGCTATTGGTGTGCCAGATACATATCGCGGCGAAACAGTTAAAGTTTTTGTTGTGTTAAAAGAGGGACATGAGCTTACTGAGGAAGAACTAAATGGATATTGCCGTAAACAATTGTCAGCATATAAAGTGCCTCGTCAATATGAATTCCGTACAGAACTTCCAAAAACAATGGTTGGAAAAGTACTACGCCGTGCTCTTGTTGATGAAGAAAAAGAAAAACAGAAACAAAAACAAAAGAAAACAAGCTAACATTTTTTAACCGAAGTGCCAGGCACCGGGAAATAATTTACTAGGTGCCTGGTATTTGAAGTTACATAACGCCTTTTAAAATAAATTTTTAGCAATCTCATTTCTCCATTTGACAGATAGATGAAGTTCGCATAGAATAAGAAATATGAATGAATGATCATTCATTTTTATAGGAGAAGATTGAGGAAGTGATCGTATGGCTAAAAAGCGCGGACCAAAGTATGAACAAATTATTGATGCTGCTGTCAAAGTGATAGCTGAAAATGGATATCACCATTCACAAGTTTCAAAAATCGCAAAAGAAGCTGGTGTGGCTGACGGTACCATTTATTTGTATTTTAAAAATAAAGAAGATATATTAATCTCTTTATTTGAAGAAAAAATGGGGACCTTTGTAGAAAAGAGTAAAGATCACCTAGAGCAAGAAACTTCAATTGAAAGAAAGATGCTCCTTTTAATTGAAATGCATTTACGTCAGCTCGAAGATGATTACGATTTAGCCATCGTCACTCAACTAGAGTTAAGACAGTCAAACATTGCTTTACGTAATCGTATTAATGAAGTTTTAAAAGGCTATCTAGGTTTAATTGATTCAATCCTTGAAGAAGGGCTTGAAGTTGGTTATTTCAATGAAAACTTAGACCGAAGAATTGCTAGGCAAATCATTTTTGGTGCGATTGATGAAGTCGTCACAAACTGGGTAATGAAAGATCATCGTTACAACCTAGTTGCACTTGCAGAACCGTTAAACGCTACTCTATTAAATGGTTTAAAAAAGTAGTTTGATTTCACCTATATTTATATAGGAGATCAAAAGAAATGAACAGCGAATGAGAGGAGTGAGATTTTTGACTGAGTTTACTTATATCAAATTACGCAAAGAAGAACGAATCGCTTTTATAACTTTAAATCATCCACCAGCAAACACGTTATCTCAAGCGATGTTCGATGACCTTGATCTTGCTTTTTCAAAAATCGAAGAGGACGAAGATGTCAAGGCCGTAGTCGTTCATGGTGAAGGGCGCTTTTTTGCAGCAGGGGCCGACATTAAAGAATTCACAATGGTAAACGGTAGTGATTCGTTTAGTGAGATGGCGAGAAAAGGACAAAGAGTTTTCAAGAAAATCGAAACCTTCTCGAAGCCAGTCATTGCTTCAATTCATGGGGCAGCGCTTGGAGGAGGACTAGAGTTAGCCATGGCTTGTCACATTCGTCTTGTTGCTGAAGATGCGAAACTTGGTTTACCAGAATTACAGCTAGGATTAATTCCAGGATTTGCAGGTACTCAACGTTTACCTAGACTTGTAGGACGTGCAAAAGCGACAGAAATGTTACTCACTTCTGATCCAATAACTGGTAAAGAAGCTGTTAAATGGGGCTTAGCAAACCATGCTCATCCGCAAGATACACTTTTAGAGGAAACAGAGAAATTAGCAAAAAAAGTTTCTCAAAAAGGCGCAATATCTGTCAGTTTCGCTTTAGAGCTTTTACAAAATGCACAAGATGACTCCTTCGATATAGCTTCAGAGAACGAAGCGAAACGATTTGGTGAAGTTTCTGCAACGATTGATGCAAAAGAAGGAATACAAGCTTTCATTGAAAAAAGAAAGCCAAACTTCAAAGATAAATAAAACATTTTTTTGCTTTGAAATATCGGAATATTTAAAAGAGAATTAACAAATAAAAGTTTCAATTAATTAGATTTTTTATGGGAGGGACACAAATGAACATTTATGTCATTATGAAACGCACATTTGACACAGAAGAGAAAATCCAAATCGAAAATGGCCAAATCGTTGATGATGGAGCTGAATTTATTATTAACCCATACGACGAATATGCCATAGAAGAAGCAATTCAGCTTCGAGATGAACATGGTGGTGAAGTAACGATCGTCACTGTCGGAGATGAAGAAACTGAAAAGCAACTTCGCACTGGCTTGGCAATGGGAGCAGACAAAGCCGTTCTAATTGATGATGAAGATGTTGAAGCTGGTGATCAATATTCAACACAAGCAATTTTAGCTGCTTACTTTGAGGATAAAGAAGTGGACGTTATTTTAGGCGGAAATGTTGCTGTTGACAATGCATCTGGGCAAATTGGACCGCGCCTTGCTGAAAAGTTAGGAATCAACCACGTTACATCGATCGTAAATATCGACGTTGCAGATGGAAAAGCAACGATTGAGCGTGACGTAGAAGGAGACCAGGAAATTGTTGAAGTAAGTCTTCCTGTTCTTGTTACTGCACAACAAGGATTAAACGAGCCTCGTTATCCTTCTTTACCAGGAATTATGAAAGCGAAAAAGAAACCGTTAGAAACGTTAGATATCGATGATTTAGATCTTGATGAAGACGATGTTGAAGGAAAAACAACGACTGTCGAACGTTTCTTACCACCTGAAAAGCAAGCAGGAAAGATTTTAGAAGGTGAATTGGACGATCAAGTCCAAGAATTAGTTTCTTTATTAAAAAATGAGGCGAAAGTGATATAACAGGAGGGGTTGATCCATATGGCTAAGAAAATGTTAGTAATTGGGGAAATTCGTGACGGTGAATTCCGTAACGTGACCTTTGAATCGATAGCAGCTGCAAAAGAAATCTCTGATGGTGGAGAAGTTGTAGGTGTTGTATTAGGTAAAAATGTAAGCGGTTTAGCAAATGAGATTTTCTATTACGGAGCTGATCGCGTATTAACCGTTGAGAACGATAAATTAACAAATTATACACCAGAAGGTTATACTCAAGCACTAAAAGCAGTTGTTGACCAAGAAAGTCCAGACGGGATCATTCTTGGACACACTTCAATTGGTCGAGATGTATCTCCGAAACTTGCGGCAAGACTTGACTCAGGACTTGTCTCAGATGCAGTAACTGTGGAGACAGCAGGCGATGAAGTGATTTTCACTCGACCAATCTATTCAGGTAAAGCGTTTGAGAAGAAAGTGGTTAAAGAAGGGTTAGTCTTTGCTACAATCCGTCCAAACAATATTGCAGCATTAGACAAAGATGAATCTAAAACTGGAAACGTCGAAAGTGTCGATGTAGATATTGCTGATTTACAAACAATTATTAAAGAAGTTGTGAAAAATACAACTTCTGGTGTGGACTTATCAGAAGCATCAGTTATCGTCGCTGGTGGTCGTGGTATAAAGAGTTCCGAAAACTTTGGTATTCTTGATGAGCTAGCAGAAGTACTAGGTGCAGCAGTTGGAGCTTCTCGAGGAGCATGTGATGCGGAATATTGTGATTATGCACTCCAAATCGGTCAAACTGGTAAAGTTGTTACGCCGGACCTTTACATTGCAGTTGGAATCAGTGGCGCGATCCAGCACGTAGCAGGAATGTCGAATTCTAAAGTAATCGTAGCTATTAACAAAGATCCAGAAGCAGAAATCTTTAACATTGCTGATTATGGTATCGTTGGTGACCTATTCGATGTTGTACCTAAGCTAACAGAAGAATTTAAAAAAGTATTAGTATAAATATTGGTCAGAATGGCTAATAAGTGCCAGACACCACTTTTGAGGTGTCTGGCACTTTGCTTATTTATTTACTTTTCTTAACGATGTTTCATACCCAATAATGACGAATGAAAAGGAGATGAATGTCAGAAAGATATGATACCGTTTAAACCTTCTTAATTTAAATAAGTTAAGTTTTTCATAAATCCTTGTTAATACAAAAGAAAACACTATATCAATAATCAAGTTAATAATGAAATACTTTTTAATGTCTTTATGAAAAACCATAAACAAAGCATTATATGACAAGTGTTTAAGGATTTCTCACAAATGCAGTTTTTTTATGGAGGCTCGGTTCTATAAAGAAAAATATACTTAAGTAAGCAATATTTTTGCGTGTAAGACAGAACTTAGATAAGATAATAAGGAGAGGTTTATACTCGTGATTTTTAGGAAAAATAATTGTGAGCAAAAACTCTTCACATTTTGTAGCAAATCGTTGTATAATACCTATAAGGGTATATTAGTGCGAAATCACAAGGAGGAATTTTATAATGGCAATCGTAAACGCAACTGATCAAAACTTTGCAACAGAAACAGGGCAAGGCGTCGTTCTCGCAGACTTCTGGGCACCATGGTGTGGTCCTTGTAAAATGATCGCTCCAGTTCTTGAAGAACTAGATAGTGAAATGGGCGATAAAGTAAAAATCGTAAAGTTAGATGTAGATGAAAACCAAGAAACAGCAAGCAAATTTGGGGTTATGAGTATCCCAACACTACTTGTTTTCAAAGATGGAGAAGTAGTTGAGCAAGTTGTTGGATTCCAACCAAAAGAAGCATTAGCTGAATTGCTAAACAAACATCTATAAGATTTTCATTTCCTGTGTTTTATAGGAATGAATAAAACATTTTAAAGGCTGCCTCACAAATTGTGGGACAGTCTTTTTAAATGGAACATTTTATTGAGAAGATTGTTCCAGTTGTATCCCCTCTAATGTGAAAGATCGTACGATATGCTATAGTAAAAGCAAATGATGATAGTAAAGGGGCGACATTGACATGTCGGATCTTAAAGAAAAGATATCTCTAGTACCAGCACAGCCTGGCTGCTATTTAATGAAAAATAAACATGGAACAATCATATATGTCGGTAAGGCTAAGCTGCTTCGAAACCGTGTTCGCTCTTACTTTTCTGGTTCCCATGATAAAAAGACGCAACGGCTCGTCAGTGAAATTCGAGATTTTGAATACATTGTCACTTCGTCTGACCTTGAAGCTCTTGTACTTGAACAAAATTTAATAAAAAAATATGAGCCTCGCTACAATGTCATGCTTAAAGATGATAAAAGTTATCCGTATTTAAAAATTACGAAAGAAGAACACCCACGCCTTATTACGACACGTAATATTAAAAAGGATGGCGGAAAGTACTTTGGACCATACCCGAATGCAGGTGCAGCAAATGAAACGAAAAAGCTCCTCGACCGACTTTACCCATTAAGAAAATGTCGCACATTACCAGATCGTGTTTGCTTGTACTATCATATCGGACAATGCTTGGCTCCTTGTGAGTTTGAAGTGACTGAAGAAAAAAATAAAGAACTCGTCCAAGAAATTACTCGTTTCCTTGGAGGAGGTCATAAAGAAATTAAGCAAGAATTGACTGAAAAAATGCTCCAAGCTTCTGAAGACCTTAATTTTGAACGAGCAAAAGAGCTTCGAGATCAAGTCCAACACATTGAAGCTGTTATGGAAAAACAAAAAATGACGATCACTGATGAAATTGATCGTGATGTGTTCGGTTTTTATTACGATAAAGGGTGGATGTGTATTCAAGTGTTTTTCGTTCGCCAAGGAAAACTCATTGAGCGGGATGTTTCATTATTTCCAATGTATCAGGAACCTGAGGACGACTTTTATACATTTATCGGTCAATTTTACCTTGATGATCAGCATAAAAAGCCGAAAGAAATCTTTGTCCCTAAAGAAATCGATGAGAAAATTGTAGCGGAGTTTTTAAAGGTCAAAACCTACAAACCAATACGAGGTCAAAAGAAAGAGCTTGTAGAGCTGGCGAACAAAAATGCAAAAATTGCACTAAAAGAAAAATTCGATCTTATTGAACGAGATGAACAAAAAACAGTGATTGCTGTTGAGGACCTTGGTAAAGCATTAAATATTGACACCCCCCATAGAATCGAAGCATTTGATAATTCCAATATTCAAGGTGTCGACCCAGTTTCAGCGATGGTTTCTTTTATTGATGGGAAACCAGATAAGAAAAACTACCGAAAATATAAAGTGAAAACAGTCGAAGGACCAGATGATTATGAGTCGATGAGAGAAGTTGTTCGCAGACGGTATGCACGACTATTAAAAGAAGAACAACCACTACCTGACCTTGTCGTCATTGACGGAGGTAAAGGACAAATCTCGGCTGCTCAAAGTGTTCTAGAAGATGAATTAGGATTAGCAATACCAGTTTGTGGACTTGTGAAGGATGATAAACACCGAACGTCACAGTTGATGATCGGTGATCCAGCAGAACCTGTCCAATTGAAAAAAACGAGTCAAGGTTTTTATTTATTACAACGTATCCAAGATGAAGTACATCGTTTTGCAATTACGTTCCACCGTAATGTCCGAAAGAAAACGATGTTTAGTACAATTCTAGATGAAGTTGATGGTATCGGGGAAAAACGTAAGCGCAGTCTCCTCAAGCAATTTGGTTCATTAAAAAGGTTGAAAGAAGCAACCTATAATGAAATAAGAGAAGCAGGTATACCAAAGCCTGCGGCTGAAGCCTTGTTGAAGAAAATTCAAGAAGAGAATGAATCATAAGTGAAGCAATCTTGATCGATTTCCATCAATAGCAATGTATATATTAGTAGGAAGAAATAGATAAATGCAGATAAAAATGACAATGTATAAGCTAACTTGGTGAAGATGACGTAGGTATAACTAAACGGACATTTTTTCCAATAAATGATGATTGCTCTACAAAATTTATTCTGTTACACTACTAATCAAGTTTGAAAATTGAATTCCATACTTCAGCTCTTGAAGTGGTGGTAGAGGTGCGAAGGTCATCAGTACTTTATGTGAGAATGTTGAGGTTCACAGATCATAAAGGAAAGGGGACTTCGCCGAAAAAGGTTACTTCTCAACCGTAATCTTTTGGATCTGTATTGAATAAATACAGGGCTGTCATACAGTAATAAACCTGTATGGAGGACTATCTCACGGAGCGACTTTTCGATGAAAGATAGAATGATAAAAGTCGTATTCGGCAGTGGGAACCTTCCTACTGCCGTTTTTTATTGTCTTACTCAAGAAACTTTGTCGGTAAACATCGTCAAAGTGTCAGGGTTAGGCAAAAGTGCGGATGGTCTTTTTCTCACAAATGAATGTACAGTAGGCTTGTTAATGTTAAATCGTATGATTAAACGATGTTTGACTTTGTGAAGAGCAAAGGTGGCTACTCCACCGAGAACGAAGTACAAAATAAAAAACGACTTTAACATAGCCTTACAAAAAAGAGGAGGAATTGACGTTGGCAACAATTGTACAAAAATTCGGCGGAACATCTGTTGGAGATGTGACGAAAATTAAACGAGCAGCTGAACGAGTAAAACGTGAGCACGAAGCAGGAAATCGCGTTGTTACAGTTGTATCAGCGATGGGGAAATCAACAGATACACTCGTCCAACTAGCAAATGAAATTAGTGACTCACCTGACCGTAGAGAAATGGATATGCTCTTAAGTACAGGTGAACAAGTAACAATCTCGTTAATGGTGATGGCACTAAAAGAAATGGGCATTGATGCAGTATCATTAACTGGATGGCAAGCAGGTATAAAAACCGAGCCTGTGCACCAAAATGCACGTATAACAGATATTGATACAGAAAGACTTGAAACATACTTAGGTGAAGGTAAAGTGGTGATTGTTGCCGGCTTCCAAGGCATGTCAGAAAGTGGTGAAATCACAACACTCGGACGTGGTGGTTCAGACACAACGGCAGTTGCAATTGCTGCAGCTTTAAAAGCGGAGTCTTGCTCGATATTTACAGATGTGACAGGAGTTTACACATGTGACCCGCGAGTAGCCAAACATGCACGTCAATTGCAAAGTATTTCTTATGATGAAATGTTGGAGCTAGCAAACCTCGGAGCAGGTGTATTGCATCCGAGAGCAGTAGAGTTTGCGAAAAATTATAGCCTTCCATTAATCGTTCGTTCAAGTATGGAAGATGTTGAAGGTACAATTGTTGAGGAGGATGTATCAATGGAACAAAATTTAATCGTACGAGGTTTAGCATTTGAAGGGGCAGTTACGAAAATTACGATTGAAAGATTACCAAATCGTTTTCACGCAATGAGTGATGTCTTCTCATTACTAGCTGAATCTGGAATTGACGTAGACATTATTATTCAACAAATGACTGGTGAAAATGAAATGAACGTCTCTTTTTCATTACACACACAAGAATTACCAGAAGCACTTAAATTGTTAGAAAATAACCATGAACAACTTGGCTATCAAGGGATTCGCCATGAAGACTCATTAGCAAAAGTATCCATCGTCGGTTCAGGAATGGTCTCGAATCCAGGGGTTGCAGCAAACATGTTCCAGGCACTTTCTGATCATGAGATCGAGGTGAAAATGGTTAGTACGTCTGAAATTAAAGTATCTGTTGTGGTTCCAGAAGCGAAAATGGCTACTGCAATTGATGTACTGCATTCGACATTCGAACTTGATGCAAGTGAAAAACCGAAAGTAACGGTTTAATAAGCAAATATATTGAAAAGACCGTCTCATTGGCAGTGAACAAAGCCATATGAGCGGTCTTTTTTATTGACGTTATTGACAAATTTTTCATAATAGTGAATCAATTTTATAACTCAATATAAGGTGCGAAATACCGAACGATGAGCGTGAACGTCACTTCAGACGGACGCTTTCCCGAGGGCTTGTCTTCAGCTAACTTAGGCTCGACAACTCTTCGCCTAAGTGGATCTTCAGCTCGTTGCTCCTGCGGTTACTCGTCGCAGATAAACAGTGTTCCTGCGATTACTCGTCACAGATAAACAGTGCTCCTGCGGTTACTCGTCGCAGCTCGAAGCAGTTCGAAGAAGTATTGCTCGTCGCTGATCCTATGGGAGTCGCCGTCTTTTGTTACGTTCACTTTCAAATAAAACGGACATTTAATGAAAAATTTATCATATCTTCGTTTCATAGAGTAAAAACGTAATTATGAAATTGATTCAATAGTCAATAAATACCTATGTTAAAATGATAAGTAGATGGAAAATATAGGAGGTTATCTATGAGTACGTTATATGGTCTAATCACATTTCTTTCTCCAATATTAATTACCATGATCCTTATACTAGTTTACCGTTTACGAACGCAGGTTAAGAAACTCCAGGAGGGCCCAGAAGACGATACGATCAATCAATTGAAAGCATTGTACGCAAAAGGGGTTCTGTCTGAAGACGAAGCCAATGTGAAAATACGAGAATATAAGAATAAACAAAATGAACAGATGCTCCGTCATTTACTTAATAAAGGATTAATGTCAAGAGAAGAGTTTGATGAAAAAGTTGAAGGATTAGCCAAACATCAACAGCAATTACGGGTGAAAGAGCTTGAAATATTACGTGATAGACTTGGTCAGCATCAAGTTTCTTGTTTACCTGAGCAACAAGTGAAGACATGGCTCTGTGTGTGTGAAACCATCAATGAAAATTCAAATATGGTTTGTAATAACTGTCGATTAAATCGTGAGTATATTTTTGAAGAAGCAGAACATGCAGCTGACCCTAGGGGGATATGGAAGTAATGAGGAAACAGTATGCAGTTTTAAGGTTTAATCTTTTTGAGAACCATTGAGTGTTTCATTAAGGGGGACTATACGTGGAAAAGCTCCGTAGTGTGCGTGAGATTGATTGGATTTATAAAGAAAAAGAGGAGTTAGGTACAGATGAAGGAGCGAAAATCTCTTGTTTGATACCTCCTCGTTATGAAAGCTATATAAAAGTTTTAGAGCCGATCTACTTAGATAAAAGTGTTAAAGATGATAACCTTACGTGGGAAGAAGCAAGAGAAGAAGAATTTAATGATCATAACCTCATCCAGATGACGTATCAAGATTTTGCGAAAAGGTATGGACTTATTTACACGAAAGATATAAATATCTATACGTTTTATCGTCATTTAGGCGGTTCAATGCCAAGGTGTATGATTAGCTCTGAAGGGACGTTTGAACCTAGTGTTTTAAAGCAGTTTGTTGAGGTCCTAAAGCCCAAAACATTAGGAAAATGTTATTTTTATTATGATATCATCAGCTCTCATATGGATTTAAAGGGTGAATTTGAACACCTATACTATGGAAATATAGAAGACGTTCTCCTACTAAATGATATTCACGGCTCACCAACATACTGGTGGTCCGAAGATAAAAGCTGGATCGTAAATACCGATAGTGATCTCGATTGCAACTTGTTTGGTGGAGAAAAAGCGGTGGTTGATCAATTACTACGTATTAAAAGCGCTGAAATTTTTGAAGTGCCAAAAATCTCTAGAGTTGATTGGGACGCTGATTATCATATTAACCCTGGTAAAGGTCCTTCAAGCACCTTTACCTTCTATAAAGAGGAAGAGTGAAGAACGGATGGCAGGTCGTTGTTAATTGCATAAAATGAGAACTGTTAATTAGATAAAAGTGGATATTTAATCATGTGTGAAGTGTGGTCCTGTTAAAGGTTACTTTTCCATAAAGTCACGAATACAATGATAAAAAATGATGTAAAAGAGTGATGGGTATGGAAAATAAAGAAATGGAAAATCACATGAAGCTTATAGAGGAAAAGGTATCAACAATCGAAAGTGATCTAGATGATATAAAAGAAGGTTTAAAAACTAAGACAGATGAGGATGCAGTCCGAGTCTTAATTGATAAAACTCTTGCCGATAAAAGAGTGATAAATGAAAGCGAAGCCAATATCTTAAATCAAAAAACGGAAAATAAAATCGAGAGTACCATCAATAAAGTTCAAGTGAAAATGGTCAAATGGATGATTGCAATTGTAATCAGTACAGCCTCAATAACATTTGCCTTGTTTAGGATCTTTATGTAGATGAAATTCTTTTAATGTGCCAGGTATCTTTTTAGAGAAAGTACCTGGCGTTTTCTGCATGCCGCTATTAGAGGGTGTTTAGAATCGATCTTCCTCTACATTGTTGGTTTTTACATCTACTATTCAGCCGAAACAGTAACCGAGTTTTCGGAAAAAGTTTTTAATCATTGTTTGCTAAAATGAACATCACAGTCGTAGTACTTCTTAATCGGTAGCCTTACTTTATAGGTAGATTCAATTTATAAATAGAATCAAATGGAAGAATCGGTACATAAACAGACCAAGTGGAAGTGTTGTACGATCTTTATAAAATAGAAGAATGAATCGCAACCATTCATTTTAAAGGTGAGACCCAAAGGGAATAATCATTAACGAAGAAACGAGCGGGGCATTTTTCACTTAAATTATAAGTAGGAGAAATAGAAGTGCGGTTCGAGATGGCAATGTCGATAATCAACCACTCACTCCGGACTCCCCCATAATTGAGTGATGGTAACGAGTCATTGTTATAAAAATAGTCAACAGCGATTAATCGAAGAGCAATGAAAAGTGGTATAAAGGAGTGTCGTTGGTGTGGAGATGTTTGGAAGACGGGTGGTATTTCAATTTACTGCTGGTAGTCATAATCGAAATTTGAATGATCAGGACTCTGATGTTGATTATAAGTATTTTGTATTGCCAACAAAAGAAGACTTATATAGTAGTAAAGTGTTTAAAAAGTTTGAGGCAAATGATCATGAAGATGTTGATGTGCAAGATGTTAGACGGTTAGAGAAGTTATTCTATCAGTCAAACATGTCTTATTTGGACTTGTTGTTTTCTATTAACATAAAAACTTTTGGGTTTTCAGAGGCAAAACAATTGATTGCCTTGCGAGACTCTATATCTAGAATGAACCTCCCTAATCTTTATTCATCATCAATAGGAATGTTCACCCAAAACATGAAAACGTTACATAAACCAACATCAGAAAAAACCAAAGCATTGATTGAAACAAACGGTTATCATACGAAAAAAGCAATGCTCGCCTATCATTTCATCTCATTTCTTGTGAAGTTCCATGAACAGCAGTTTCACAATTACGGGAGATGTATTTGGTATGAAGGAGAAGAGCGGGAGTTTATGTTGGCAATTAAAAGAGGGGACGTTTCATTCAATGAATTCGTAAAGCTAGCTACGAGAAAGGAAAAACAGGCGAAGAGTTTAGAGACGGATTATAAAACAAACGCCATCAATAATAAAACACTTGAGCAACTAAAAAATTTATTAAGAAGATTAGTGTTTCATCATACTCTATGAACTCTTACCTATCATACTAGCAATTTATTAGTTATTCGGCGATGATTAAAAATTTAGAGGACGGGTATTACCTTAACTAATATTACGTTGGAGGTGATATTAATGGGTAAACAAGGTCACGAACGTAAGAGGGAAACGAACAAAGAATATGGACGTCAAGGAAAGTATGCAAAAGGAAATAAGCAAAGAGCGAATAACCATTCCAATGAAAATGATCGTAACTAAATTTACAAAGAGGCTGTTATTGAGCAGCCTCTTCTTATTGAACTTAAATTTTGTCTCATTCTACAACCACTAATATAAACAGGCGATGGGGTTTCAAGAGTCTTTGTTCAGCTGGTATAATCATAAAAAACTCAAAAGCACAGTAAGTACTTTTGAGGCAAATGTTGAAAGTTATTTTACTGGATCACCACTATCCCATTTGACAGTGATTCTGCATGTATAAGGCTTTTTCTTTTTTATTTCATATGAAGCGTCAGTAATAAAACCATATTGTTGTTCGATGGCTTGAGCTAAAAAGCCACATTCTAATGAAATCGGTCTATCCTGTGTTGTTATAGGAGAGACAAGCTCATATAACCGTTCTGATTTCTTTTCTTTCAATAATGAAAGAGAACCCCAACCTGCATGTTTGAAAAATGCTTCTAAGTCTTGAAGATTTTCTGAATCTATCCTTCTAGCGATAGATTTTCCTCCCCAATATAAAATCATTTCTTCGTCTTCACCTAATAGCTCTGGTAGAAGTACATTTCGTAACAGGTCATAACTGAATGTGGAACTTACTGTTGTCTCTTTCTCTTCTTGCTCTAAGAGGTCGTTTTTTTTCATGGATGATCCTTCCTCCACTCACAATTCATGATGCGTATTTCACTTTTATCTTACCATATAACTCATAAAACGAAGATGAAAAATCATGAAAAGATTTAATAACTTGATGGTAACACATTTGTAATAATGGTATACTAAAGCCCGTATTTAATTTGGAGGTCATGTACAATGAATTTAGGGATGACGAAGTTTTTAACTCCTTTTCGAATCATTGTTATTTCATATATTGTTGCAATGTTTTTATTTAGCATCCTTCTGTTTTTACCGGTTTCATCTCAACCTGGTGTGACGGTTAGTTATAGTGAAGCACTCTTTACGGCTGTCAGTGCGGTAAGTGTAACAGGATTAACGGTAGTGAATGTTTCTGAAACATATAGCGGTATCGGTGTATTCTTTTTAGCAATGGCGATTCAACTTGGTGGAATTGGAGTTATGACGATTGGAACATTTGTTTGGTTGATCTTTGGAAAAAAAATAAACTTATCACAACGAATGCTTATTATGGTTGACCATAACCAAATAGCTTTTCAAGGGCTTGTAAAGCTTATGAAGGGAATATTGGTCGTTGCCTTAGCGATTGAATTATTAGGTGCACTCGTCTTAGGGACCTATTACATAAATTACTTTGATACAGTAGCGGAAGCTTATTACCAAGGAGCTTTCGGGGCTTTATCAGCCTTTACAAACGCTGGATTTGATGTTACGGGGCAATCATTAATTCCTTTTGCTGATGATTATTTCGTTCAGCTCGTCAATATTCTATTAATTTTTGCCGGAGCAATCGGATTTCCTGTCATCATGGAAATTATCGAATATTTCCGTTCAAAAAAAGGGGAATTCCGATTTAGTTTGTTTACAAAGATTGCGGTCAGTACATATTTTATCGTTTTTGCCATCGGTGTTGTCGGATTATGGTTATTAGAACGTAATGAATATTATGATGGTCTTGCGTGGCACCAGCAATTATTTTTTTCATTATTTAATTCAGCGACAGCACGAAGCGGTGGGTTAGCGGTAATGGATGTGTCAGATTTGACACTTGCAAGCTTACTATTACTTTCAGCACTCATGATCATAGGGGCCTCTCCATCTAGTGTTGGTGGAGGAATCCGAACAACAACGTTAGCAGTCATGTTTTTAACGATTCGAAGCTTTGCGATGGGACGTAGTGATGTGAAAGTTTTTGGGCGTGAAATTCACCAAGAAGACAAACAAAAAGCGTTTATTGTTCTATCTGTGTTTCTAGTTGGTCTCTTTTTAGCAATTATTTTAATCAGTGCTTTTGAAGGTAGTAGTGAGTTTGCGTTAATGGCAATTATTTTTGAAGTGAGCTCAGCCTTTGGAACATGTGGATTATCAATGGGTATTACACCTTACTTATCGATGCCAAGCCAAGTTACACTAATGGTCCTTATGCTAATTGGTCGAGTTGGACTGATTGCCTTTTTATTCTCGATCCGTGCGAAAGAGAAGAAAACACCATACAAGCACCCAACAGAAAGAATTATTATTGGTTAAATTGTGAGCATGTTATTATTGTGAGAAAATTAAGACATTTCGAATTTCGAACAATTAATCACAAGAATTTGATATGATAAAGACACTGTTACAATAAAAACAGTGTCTATTTTTTTACTCTCTCTAATGCGGATGGAAGTCTGATACTCATGTTGTATGTGTGCAGATTTTACACTTTTGAACACATTTTGAATTTTTGTAAAAATTGAAATTTAAAAAATCATAAGGCATATGTTGTTGCAATAGTGTTTCTGTTAAAATTAGGATTGAATCCGCTTTCTTGACGGGGGTTGAGAGTGGGAGTAAAATGTAATTGTCACATTTTGTACAAATTTGTGAATCTATCAAAAGTTTTCTAATGTTGACATGGTGCAAAAGACGTAGAAGGAGGTTGTATGAAAGTAAAGTGATCATATCAACAAACTTTCGCAAAAAAATTTATACAGGGGGAGAGTTTCATGTCCACGAATCGTGAGTTTTTCTATCGAAGATTACATTCATTGCTCGGCGTTATTCCTGTTGGCGCCTTCTTAATTGTCCACTTATTAGTAAACAGTTATGCTATCCGCGGCCCGGAGGCGTATAACGCTGCCGTTTACTTTATGGAAAATCTTCCATTCCGCTACTTTATGGAAATCTTCTTTATCTTTTTACCTATTATTTTCCATGGTGTATATGGCTTATACATTGCGTTTCAAGCGAAACACAATACGAATACATACAGCTATTTCCGTAACTGGATGTTCCGCTTACAACGTGTAACAGGAGTTATTACGATTATTTTTATCGCATGGCACGTCTGGGATACAAGAATCGCTGCTATGCTTGGGCAAGAAGTAAACTACCAGATGATGGCTGATATTGTCAGTAACCCGGTAGCTTTAATTGCTTATATTATTGGAATTGCTTCTGCAACTTTCCACTTTGCGAACGGACTTTGGTCTTTTGCTGTAACTTGGGGAATTACTGTGACTCCAAAATCACAGCAAATTGCAACTTATGTTACGATCGGTATTTTCGTCGCATTAACGTGGTTAGGAATTCAATCTATCTTAGCATTTGTGTAGTCCAAGAGAAGGAGTGTTTTGAATGAGCAAAGGTAAAATCATCGTTGTCGGTGGTGGCCTCGCAGGTCTTATGGCGACAATTAAAGCAGCCGAAGCCGGCGTTGAAGTAGATTTATTTTCAGTTGTTCCTGTTAAACGATCCCACTCCGTTTGTGCTCAAGGCGGTATTAATGGAGCACTAAATACAATGGGTGAAGGTGACTCAACATGGGAGCACTTTGATGATTCAGTTTACGGTGGGGACTTCTTAGCAAACCAGCCTCCAGTAAAAGCAATGTGTGATGCAGCGCCAGGAATTATTCATTTAATGGACCGTATGGGGGTTATGTTTAACCGTACGGCAGAAGGTTTACTAGCACTTCGTCGTTTTGGTGGTACTCAACATCACCGTACAGCATTTGCTGGTGCAACGACTGGTCAGCAACTTCTATATGCTTTAGATGAGCAAGTTCGTCGCCATGAAGTAAATGGCCTCGTTAAGAAATACGAAGGATGGGAATTCTTAAAAGCAGTTGTGGATGAAGAAGGGACTTGCCGTGGTATTACTGCACAAGAACTTAGCACATCTGAGATCCATTCTTTTAAAGGTGATGCCGTTATTATGGCAACTGGCGGACCTGGAATTATCTTTGGAAAGTCAACAAACTCAATGATTAACACGGGTTATGCTGCTGCTTCTGTTTATGAGCAAGGTGCATATTATGCAAACGGAGAATTTATTCAAATTCACCCGACAGCGATTCCAGGAGATGACAAGCTTCGTTTAATGAGTGAATCTGCTCGTGGTGAAGGTGGTAGAGTTTGGACATATGATGAAGACGGTAAGCCTTGGTATTTCTTAGAGGAAAAATATCCTGCTTATGGAAACCTTGTCCCACGTGATATCGCAACTCGTGAAATCTTCCACGTATGTGTCGATTTAAAACGCGGTATTAACGGTGAAAACATGGTTTATCTCGACCTATCACATAAAGATCCAAAAGAGCTAGACGTTAAGCTTGGTGGAATTATGGAAATTTACGAGAAGTTCATGGGAGATGACCCTCGTAAGGTGCCAATGAAGATCTTCCCTGCAGTACACTATTCAATGGGTGGACTTTGGGTAGATTATGATCAAATGACAAATATCCCAGGATTATTTGCAGCTGGTGAAGTAGATTACTCTATTCACGGAGCAAACCGCCTTGGTGCGAACTCATTATTATCTTCTATTTATGGCGGAATGGTTGCTGGTCCAAAAGCTGTTGAGTATCTACAAGGTTTAGAGAAAACAACAGAAGACATTGATTCGTCAGTTTATGAAAATCAAGTGAAGAAAGATCAAGCACAATTCGATGAGATCCTGAACATGAACGGAAGCGAAAATGCTTTCAAAATTCATCAGGAACTAGGGAACTTGATGACTGATAACGTTACTGTAGTGCGTGAAAACAAACGTCTATTAGAAACTGATCAGAAAATTCAAGAACTTCAAGAACGATTTAAGAATATTAGCATTGATGATACAGCACAATGGAGTAACCAAAGTGCAGCATTCATTCGTCAGCTTGGCGGTATGTTAAACCTTGCGCGTGTAATAACTCAAGGTGCATACAACCGTAACGAAAGCCGCGGTGCTCATTACAAGCCGGAATTCCCGGATCGTAATGATGAAGAATGGCTAAAAACAACGAAGGCGAAGTTTAATCAAGAAACAAACGCGCCGGAGTTTGAATATGAAGAGGTTGACGTGTCTCTTATTGAGCCGCGTAAACGTGACTACACTTCGAAAAAAAAGGCGGGTGACAAGAAATGAGTGAAAAAACCATTCGCTTAATTATTAAACGCCAAAAAGATATGGAAAGCTCTTCGTACACGGAAGAATTTGAAATTCCGTATCGAGAAAATATGAACGTGATTTCCGCACTTATGGAAATTCGTCGTAACCCAGTAAACGCTAAAGGGGAAGCAACAACTGCGGTATCTTGGGAAGCGAGCTGTCTTGAAGAAGTTTGTGGTGCTTGTTCGATGGTGATTAACGGTAAGCCGCGTCAGTCTTGTACGGCTCTTATCGACCAACTTGAACAACCAATTCGTTTAGAACCAATGGGCACATTCCCTGTTACTCGTGACTTAGTTGTTGACAGAAGTCGCATGTTCGACTCATTAAAGCGAGTCAAAGCTTGGGTACCGATCGATGGAACATATGATCTAGGTCCTGGTCCGCGTATGCCAGAAGCGAAACGTCAATGGGCTTATGAACTATCGAAATGTATGACATGTGGTGTATGTTTAGAAGCTTGTCCAAACGTAAATAGTAAATCTGAATTTATCGGGCCAGCAGCACTTTCACAAGTACGATTATTTAACCAGCATCCAACAGGTGCGATGCATAAAGCAGAACGTCTGCAAACACTAATGGATGGAGAAGGCGGTTTAAGTAACTGTGGTAACTCGCAAAACTGTGTACAAGCTTGTCCAAAAGGAATTCCTTTGACAACGTCAATTGCCGCACTTAACCGTGATACTACATTCCAATCGTTTAAAGACTTCTTCGGTAGTGACCAAAACGTATAAAGATTTTTGAAAGGGGGCATAGCGCCCCTTTTCGTTTAAATAGTAATTGAATGACCATTCATTCATAGTTTAATAACAAAAAGAAAGAGGGGATTGATTTGGCATTACCATCTTATATCGAAGACTTTGAAACTTGGCAAGAAGACTTCCGCTATCGTTATCAAATTTCTGTTCGTTTTTCTGAAACAGATGCATTCGGTCACTTAAATAATACGAACGCTTTTGTCTACTTTGAACATGGCCGTATTAACTTTTTCAAAGATACGGGACTCGTTCAAGAATGGTTTTCAAAGGATGGGGAAACGATCCCTGTAACAGCTGATTTACATTGTGACTACTTAAAGCAAGTATATTTTGATGAAAAACTCGATATTTGTGTAAAAGTTGCACACATTGGTAATTCATCGGTTGACTTACATTACTTAATTGTTAACGAAAAAGGAGAACCATGTATGACGGGGAGAGGGAAAATTGTTCAAGTTTCAAGAGAAACTGGTAAGCCTTCACCGTGGACAGACTCCGCAAAAGGATATTTACAAAAAGGGTTCTAGAATGAAAAGCATAGGCACGTGATGTCTGTGCTTTTTTTTTGTTTTAATTTTCTAGTATGTTATTTATTTCATTACTCAATTTTCTTTTCATTCAAGTGAAATCGATAAGATAATTCAAAACGTTTAATGCTGGAGGGCAAAAAATGGTAAGCTTGGTGCCTGTCGTTTATTTTGTTGCAGATCACTTTCGATCAATGGACAGCTCTAATAGCTTTTGTTATACAAAGTTTAATAAGATTTTTATCAATTGATTACGCAATTTAACCAGATTTGTCGTTAACTAATTGGAATGTATCACTCTTTTTCTTTTGAAAATGCTCGAATGTCTAGTCCGAAAATGTCACACGGTTTCAATTACCTACATAAGATAATGATGACTAAATATTAACTAATGGCATATCGGACGATGCAGCCCATGCAAGAAAGGGTGAAACTATTGAAAGAACACGAGTTCAGACCAAAGCCGCTTTTAACTAAGCGAGAGCGGGAAGTGTTTGAGTTACTAGTGCAGGACAAGACGACAAAGGAAATTGCAGCACAGCTGTTCATCAGTGAAAAAACTGTACGTAATCATATTTCCAATACGATGCAAAAGCTTGGAGTTAAGGGGCGCTCACAGGCTGTTATCGAATTGGTTAGATTAGGTGAACTACAAATCTGATGTTGGCCGGCTTCATTTTTGAAGCCGGTTTTGTTTGTCATTAAAACATACTTTCAATGAGGGTGAACAAGAGTTGGTCGTTTTATATTATATGCAATGGTATGCAATTCGAATAGGAATGGAATTTAAATAACAAGGGTATGAATTTTATTTGTTGAGTTTATTTTGTTGTATGACCTCATAATTTTTTCAAAATACTAACAGATAGTAAAGAAATGAACCCTACTAAATTTAAGCTGCTTCAGCTGAACCTGCTTCAATCTCGTAGGGTTCAATCCGTGAATAAACAAGCGTATAAGTGAGTATAAATCACCCACCGAAGAATAAATATACACCGACATAAAAAATCACCTAAATGAATCAGATGTTATACCATAAAATACCAGGGGCCAGGAACCTGGTTATTATTGGTGATTTACGGTGGTTAGTTTCGGGGCCTTGGCTTCAATTTATGTCTGTTTTGTTACTCTGATACTCTTTACCTTGACGAAAGAAATAGGAAGTAGCTATGATGTAGAGGACTGATTATGCAAGGAAGGAAAATAATGATGAGTGCATCCATACCTTATGAAGTCCAAAAAGTGCTGAATAACAATGTTGTTATCGCACAAACACCGAAAAATAATGAAGTCATCTTAATAGGAAAAGGGATCGGTTTTGGGAAGAAAACGGGCGATGAATTAAAGGAAACAGGTTTTGATAAAGTGTTTATTCTTGCTGATGAAGAAGAGCAGAAAAAATACAAACAACTTCTTTCAAAAGAAGAAGAAGAAATCCTTTTAATGATTCATGAAGCGATTGAAAAGATTCATGAATGGACAGGCGTAGAACTCCACGAAAGAATTCATTATGCCTTAACGCAACATCTCGTTTTAGCGATACAACGGACAAAAGATGGCACAGAAATTCAAAACCCATTTCTTACAGAAACGAAGTGGCTCTATTTAGACACTTATAACATTGCAAAAGAAGTTGTTGAACTTATCTATGATAAGACCGGTGTAAAGCTTCCAGAAGCAGAAGTTGGTTTTATTACGTTACATGTCCAAAGTGCAATTGGGGAAAGACCCTATTCACCATTTAATAAAAAATCAGACCTTATTGCTCGCACTATTTCTTATGCTGAAGAAAAGCTTGAAAGCCCGTTAAATAAAGAGAGCATCTACTTTCAACGCCTCATTCATCATTTAAAAGCACTGATTGACCGTAGTATTGAAAGTGAACTTCCTTTTGAAAAAAAGATGATAGAAGTATTGAAGGATGAAAGTGAACTGTGCTATAATGTTGCTCGAAACATGGTGCGAATGATTGAAAAAGCGACACAACAGCAGATTTCTCAAATAGAAACAATGTATATTACGCTTTTTTTACACCGATTAAATAAAAACTAAAACACATTTTACGTGTTACTGATACGATCAGGCATGAGTAAATTCGTGTGTATGAATAGTTACATAGGTGATGTATACCTCTGTTCATATACCCATTTACTCATGCTTTTTTTGTTTTTTTTATCATCATAATGCACGTGTTTTTGCGTGAAATGATAAGAAATTGGGTACTAATAAAATAGACGTAATAGGTACAATTGTGTTCAAAATGATCACTCGCATCATACCAAAGAGATAATAATTTGAAGGAGTGTTTTCACATGGCAGAAAAAACATTTACAATTACAGCAGAAACAGGGATCCACGCTAGACCAGCAACTCAACTAGTAAACAAAGCAGGACAATACGAATCAGAAATTACGTTGGATTACAACGGGAAATCTGTAAACTTAAAATCGATCATGGGTGTTATGTCATTAGGTGTTGGTAAAGGAGCAGACGTAACAATTAAAGCTGAAGGTCCAGACGAAGAAGAAGCACTTCTAGGACTAGAAGAAATTATGAAAGAAGGATTATCTGAATAATGTCAAACATATTAACAGGAATTCCAGCATCAGCCGGAATTGCGATCGGAAAAGCATTCTCTTTAGAAGCACCAGACTTAAGTGTGGAAAAAAAGACGGATGTTGATATAGATCAAGAGATCGACGCTTTTGATAAAGCGTTAGAGACGTCAAAAGGCGAGCTGGAAAAAATCAAAGAAAAAACGAAGCAAGATCTAGGCGATGAGCATGCTGAAATTTTTTCGGCTCATTTACTCGTATTAAGTGATCCGGAATTTGTTGATACAGTAAGAAATAAAGTGAAGAACGAAAATGTGAATGCTTCATTTGCGTTAAAAGAAATTTCTGATCAATTTGTTACGATGTTTGAATCAATGGATAACGAATATATGAAAGAACGTGCTGCTGACATTCGTGACGTATCCACTAGAGTGTTAGCGCACGTGTTAGGGAGACCAATTCCATCCCTTGTAGAAATTGATGAAGAAGTAGTCATTGTTGCAGATGATTTAACGCCATCAGATACAGCACAGTTAAATAAACAATTTGTTCAAGGATTTGTGACAAACATTGGAGGACGTACTTCTCATTCTGCGATTATGGCACGTTCAATGGAAATTCCAGCTGTTGTAGGGACGAAATCTGTCACAAGCGATGCTGATAAAGGTGTTACAGTCATTGTCGATGGACTAGAAGGTTCAGTGATTATTGATCCATCAGATGAAGAGATAGCATCATATCGTGCTAAACAAGAAAAACACGAAGAACAAAAAAGAGAGTGGGCAAAACTTGTTCATGAACCTTCAAAAACGAAAGACGGCGAACTCGTTGAACTCGTTGCGAACATTGGAACACCTAATGACCTAGAGGGTGTGAAAAACAATGGTGCAGAAGGTGTCGGTTTATACCGTACAGAATTTCTTTATATGGGACGCGACGACTTCCCTACAGAAGACGAACAATATGAAGCTTACAAAAAAGTCATTGAAGAAATGGACGGAAAGCCAGTTGTCATTCGTACGTTAGATATCGGTGGAGATAAAGAACTTCCATATTTAGATTTACCAGAAGAAATGAACCCGTTCTTAGGTTTTCGTGCAATCCGCCTTTGTTTAGAAAAAGACGACATGTTCCGTACACAGCTACGTGCATTACTTCGTGCAAGCTCTTACGGAAACTTAAAGATCATGTTTCCAATGATTGCGACTCTTGATGAGTTCCGCCAAGCAAAAGCTATCCTTGAGGAAGAAAAAGAAAGGCTAGTTGCTGATGGTGTGAATGTAAGTGATGATATCGAAGTAGGAATCATGGTAGAAATTCCATCGACTGCTGTCATGGCAAAGCAGTTTGCAAAAGAAGTCGACTTTTTCAGTATTGGAACAAATGACTTAATTCAATATACGATGGCCGCTGACCGTATGAATGAACAAGTATCTTACTTGTATCAACCATACAACCCAGCGATTTTAAATCTTGTTAAGATGGTTATTGACGCTTCACACGCTGAAGGTAAGTGGACAGGCATGTGTGGTGAGATGGCTGGAGATGAAGTAGCTATTCCATTATTACTTGGATTAGGATTAGATGAATTTTCAATGAGTGCTACATCGGTCTTACCAGCACGCAGTCAAATTGTAAACCTTACAAAAGAAGAAACAAAAGCAGTTGCTGAAAAAGCACTTACATTAAACACAGCAGAAGAAGTGAAGCAACTTGTTGACGAAACGTTTTTAAATAATTAAATTCATTTATATACCTGAAAAGGATTAACTTCCTTTTCAGGTTTTTTCTTTACACTTTGAATGGATTTTATAAATCTGATCCTTTGCGGCTCAACGGTTTTAAGACATGAAAAAAGGAGTACCCCCAAATGATGTTAGGTATTAGAAGCAGTAGAGATACACGTAGACTTCTGCGGTCACTCGTCGCAGCTCGAAGGTTGATCAAGAAGTATGATGATGAGAAAGCGGGGCTATCGTTTTGGGGCGTAGTTGGTGCTGTGATCGTAGCAATTATAATACTCTCATTTTTTTAAATGTTATCCTCGTTTTCATAGCAGGCTTAAGCTACATAGTAAATCAATTCATGTTAAAGATGGTGTACGACCACTTCTTTTTCCATTGGTATTTTAATGATATTTTTGCTGGTATGATGATTCTTGCTTTGTCGAATTTATTTATCTTAATCGGAAAGCAGTTTCGTTTATATATGTTTACCTTCAAAGTGATGATGTTAGTTACGTTTATGGTTGGTTTGTTTTGGGAATATATTACACCATTATATTTACGATCTAGCGTAACAGATCCTATAGATATTATTGCCTATATGTTCGGTGGAGGACTATATTGGTTGACGATGAAATATGTCATGAAAAAATAGGTGGATAATGAAAGGACTAAAAGTGTACAAATGGTCTAAAATCTTGGTAAGTATTTCACTTCTCGAAAGATTTTGAGCCATTTTTTGCCCAAATAGAACAAATGTCCTGTAAACACTTGAAATCTGATAAAAAAACAAGGAAAATAAAAGTAATATTTGGACGTTCAAAAAAAGGATGAAAATGACGAACGATTATAAAGTCATTAGCATTATTTTTTGGACAGCTATTAGTAAATGTTTCGACTATCGAAAGGAGGGAAGACAATGCCAGAGCAGGAACAAGGCGTAACAATTGATCGTCAGCAAGTTGCACAAATTGAAAAATCTCTTCGTATGATTGCCGACATTGTCAAACAAAAAGGGAGAGAAATTTTAAATGAATTTCCGATAACCCCTCCACAGTTTGTCGCATTACAGTGGCTTCATGAATATGGTGATATGACCATTGGTGAGCTATCGAATAAAATGTATTTAGCTTGCAGTACGACAACAGACTTAATTGACCGAATGGAAAAGAATGAATTAGTGGAGAGAGTGAAAGATTCTAAGGATCGTCGTGTTGTTCGTATTCATCTGCTAGAAAAAGGAGCAACGATTATTCGAGAAGTAATCAATCGTCGTCAAGGTTATTTACAAGGTGTGCTTGAAAACTTCTCAAAAGAAGATATTGACTTTTTAGAGAAGAATTTAAGCTTTTTAAAAGATGAAATGAAACGCGACGCAAAAACATGGAAATCGTTCTAATGTTTGAGTTTCAACAGATAGAAGATGTGGTAACTTATAGTTAGGTATATCATCAAATTATTATGTCTGTTGATTTAAAAATACCAAACATTTAAAGTAGAGAGAAGGACGTTATCTTGGAAAAACCAATTGGAGTGATTGATTCGGGTGTCGGCGGTTTGACCGTTGTATCTGAATTAATCAGACAGCTACCTAAAGAAGAAATCATCTATATTGGAGATACCGCCCGTTGTCCTTATGGCCCTAGGCCTGTTGAAGAAGTAAGGCAATTCACATGGGAAATGATTGACTATCTTCTTTTTCATGAAGTAAAAATGCTAGTCATTGCTTGTAATACAGCAACTGCTGTTATCCTAGAAGAAGCACAAGAAAGGTTGTCAATTCCAGTCATTGGTGTGATTCATCCAGGAGCAGTGGCAGCCCTAAAATCAACGAAAAACGATCACGTAGGTGTGATTGGCACAGAAGGGACAATTCGAAGCAGGGCTTACGAAAGAGCCTTGACGACAATTAATCCTCGGTTGAAGGTTGAAAGCTTAGCTTGCCCGAAGTTTGTGCCACTAGTTGAAAGAGGGATTTTAGGTGGGAAAGAAGCTCGTCAAACGGTTGAAGAAACATTACAACAGATCTTACGAACAACAATTGATAGTTTAATTCTTGGGTGTACTCACTACCCATTATTAGCACCAATTATTCGTGATATTGTCGGAGATGATATCGAAATTATTTGTTCAGGTGATGAAACAGCACGAGAAGTAAGTTCTTTACTTTACCATCAAAAACGATTAGCCAAAGGAATTCACAAGCCGAATCATTTGTTTTATACGACAGGGCCTGGTACAACCTTTGAGCTTGTTGCTAAAACATGGCTTGACTTGGAAGACATCCAAGTAAAACGAATTAACTTGCCAGGAAAAAAAGTAATCAACCATCGTTTATAAAAATTACTTTACAAAGAGAGCGTATGAGTTCTTAATTGAACTACATACGCTTTTTTGCGTTCATTATTCATACCTGTATAGGTATATGTGAGAGGCTTGTTGAATAACTTTCATTATTTGAAATGCTATTTTGAATTGTTCGTGAACGGAATTCTAATGCATGAACTAGTAAAAAATGTAGGCTGTAATGGAGTTAAATGCATGCATATTCCCACAGATAAAAATAATAAAACGATGTTGACAAAAACCAAAATACCCCTTAAAGTATTATTATACCCCAGTGGGTATTTAGTTATTGGAGAAAGGAGTGTGGTTGATCGAATGAAGAAAGTTTATACATTTCCGCAAAAGTACCTTATGTTTAGTATCCCAACTACTTTAATCCTTGGATTTATTATAGGTATGTTTATCGATACAAGCTTTTTGCGAGGGACGATCTTATTTGCAACAATTATTATGATTTATGCAACTTTAATTGGTTTTAAATTAAAGGAGTTAAAATCAATTAAAGGGTCAAAAATTCACGGCTTTGCTATTGTTATGAACTTTTTAATTATCCCTGGGATTGCTTATGCTATTGGTAAACTTTTTTTAACTGAGTATCCAATTATGTTTGCTGGTTTAGCTCTAGCAGCTTTATTACCGACTAGTGGAATGACGATTTCTTGGACGGCACTACAGAAAGGGAACGTCCCTGCATCCGTAAAATTAACCGTTTTTGGATTAATCATAGGATCAATCCTTACACCTTGGTATTTAATTGCAATGGTAGGAGAGTATGTAGACATTAATATTTTGGCTACGATTCGTACGATTGCATTAATTGTCTTCTTACCAATGATACTTGGTCATTTTACATTTAAATTAATATTGAAAAAGTATACGCTTGAACATTTCCAAAAGAAAATTAAGCCGAACCTTGCTCCTTTAAGCATCTGGGCGATGTTATATGTTGTTTTTGTAAGTATTAGTACACAAGCGTCAATCATTGCATCAAATTTACAACTTATTGTTATTTCAATTTTAGTTTTAGTCGTGTTTTATGGGCTTAATTATCTAATAGCAACATTTACTGCTTTAAAATTTTTTAACCGTGGAGATGGGATTGCGTTCGTAAATGGAACAGTCCTACGCAACCTTTCAATTGCAATTGGTTTGGGTGCAACAGCATTTGGTGCTGAAGCTGCCCTTTTACTAACAATTGGTTTCGTTGTGCAGCAACAAAGTATTGCCTATTACAGTAAGTTTTCAAATAAACGTTGGTTTAAAAAGAATCAACTACAAAATGAATATTAAAAATTTATGAAAGAGAGTGATTTATAATGGCAAACAAAATGAACATTATGGTAAATGCTGAGACAGAAGGAATTACAGTGACAGCGAAGGCTGGAAAGCATGAATTTATTATTGATGAAGGAAATCAAATGGGAGGTCAAGATTTAGGACCTAACCCACTACAATCTGTACTAGGGTCGTTAGCAGCTTGTGAAAACGTGACAGCACGAATGGTCGCACGTGAAATGAATTTTGACTTACAAGATATTACGTTCAAAATGAAAGGACAATTCGATCCTAAAGGTTTCATGGGGGACCCTTCTGTACGTCCTTACTTTGAAGCAGTGACAGTAGAGGCAACAGTAACAACAAGTGAATCAGATGACAGACTAAAAGAACTACAAGAAAAAGTTGAATCTCGATGTCCAGTATATACAATGTTAAAAGCAGCAGATGTAGAAATGAATGATACGTGGATAAAAGCATAATAAAGCATAATGACAGAGGATATCGCTAAAAAACATTAGTGGTGTCCTCTTTTTCTATGAAACTTTTTAAAGCATATTACGTAAAACTAGAAAGAAAATTTGTAACGATTACGTAAATTGACATATTAATATGTTACAATGATTGGGTTTAATTGCTAAAAGGAACGGGCACGTATGGAACATGTTACAACAGAATATGAATACAATCATTCAATTTTTGTTGTTTTTCATTCACCAGAATTAATTGTTTTTATAGCACTAATCCTTATTCTTCTTGGAATTATCATTTATAAAAAAATCGTGTAGTGTCGAAAAGGGGTAGAGAATAACGAGATGATATCCAAACGAAATCAACTTTTTATCATTATTGGGCTATTTGTAACGGGCCTTTTTATTATTAATTATTTTCACGACGATGAAGAGCAAATACAATCTATCATCTTTGAGAGCTTTGACCAAGTAAGTCAATTCCATATTGAACATGTAGATGAGCAGCGTGCTTTTGTGATATATGACACTTATGATGAATCTGAAGGGTATTCATTTTTTGAAAAATCATGGGGGAAGTGGGAGAATGTAGACCGTTTTCGTCCGGTACTTTTACGCGATATATATGACGAGGGTGGGGTATTTGTCACTTTTATGGATCGTTTATTTACGGGGAATGAACAAGAAAACTTCATGCTATTCTCCATATTTGTTGATGATGCAGAAGTATTGGAACTTTCTTTTGATGAAAAAACATACGAATTGCCAGTCGTTACCGGTCAAAATGAAAGAAAATTTTCTTATTTTATTGCAACTGAAGATTATTTTTATACAAACGGGAATATCCGAGTTTTGAATGCATCGGATGAAGTACTTTATGAAAGAAAGTTACATGATATTGAATAAATAGGAGTGGATGATATGAATATACGAAACATGACTGTTATCGCATTAAAAATATTAGCTGTTTATGTTGTGATCCAATCATTGCAACATTTACCGATGTTTATAAGCACATCACAAATGTTTTCTACTTTGAATGATCCGATGATGCACACAACAATTAACTTTCCAATTGTATTAATAGGTATGCTTCCGTTCCTGATCATTGTTGGGGCAGGGGTTATGTTATGGATCTACGCAGAAAAACTAACTGTATTTATTATGAAAAAACAAAATATAAATGAAGATTCTGATAAACAAGATAATAAAATCAATGCTTATCACTTACAAACAGCTGCATTTTCAGTTGTTGGTTTAATCGTTCTAGTTCATGCAATACCGCAATTGTTTAATCTCATTCCAGGGTTACTATTATTACAAGAACAGTACGCATCGATAGTTTCTACAAACATGTCTAATAGTCTTTTTCATTCAATTGGAGTCATTCTTCAAATCTTCATTGGTGTTTATTTATTATTTAGTGCGAAAGGTCTGTCAAATATGCTACAAAAGGTTCGTGGATGATAAGTACGTAATTCTTTCATTTTAGGGGGGAAATCGAAAATAACAACATATTTTTGGAGGTTATTCGCGTCCGAATTATCTCCTTTATTTTTGTTGATATATAAGGGTGTATCTCCATTTTCACATAATTGACATGTTAATAACCCCCCTTTTAACATTGCCTCGTTATTTTGCTGTCCAAAATAGACATACTAAAAGAAATCTTCTAGGTAGACATCCATACGAAGTTATTTTTCGCACCATGAAGCATGAAAATTTATTATGCTAAGTTTGGAAGCATGTAGCGAGACTCCAGCGGGAACAGCGACGAACCAAACTTCGTCGAACAACGGTAAGTTGCGCCGACGCATCAAGCTACGTAGCATAGTTAGAAGAGGAAGAAGCAGGAGGGCGAAAATCACCCAAAACGAACGAGGTGAGTTTTGGGAAGTTGAGGCCGTGCCCGCGGAAAGCGAAGCAACAAACACAGCTTCGTCGAACCACTGAGAGCTGCGCCGACGCATCAAGCTACGGAGCAAAAGCTAGTAGAGGAAGAAGCAACATGTGCTTCCAAACTATAAACTTATTATCAAGGTAGAACCTTGATAATATAACAAAAAAGCAACCCGCCAAACGCATTGTTAAACGTGTTTCCAATTAAATGGTGTTTAATATTTTTCTCCTCCAAATTGGAACTACTTAGATGCCAGGAGTTGGCCTTAATATTGTCTTAACAAATTTTTTATTTCTGTTATCTTTTCCCCATTCATTCGATCCTTAAAAGAAAAGAAGAGTCATAACCAAATTATAGGTTTTGAAATGATCATATCAAAATGGTTTGGTATTCCATTTATATTTTTATTGTGATTTTACATAGTATTCGCGCTTATATGGAGTGGAAAATATAAACGAGAGTCGAAGCAATACATCGTTCATTTATTTTTGGTTATGAGTGTTATCGTTTTTATTACGCAAGTCTTCATCTTATCTATGAACTTTATGTAAGAAAGTATCGGTGTTCACAACGAATATTATTGACCTAAAACCAGTCAATGACTGGTTTTTTATGTATGCGTCGAGTCAGACCATAGCTTTTTCGGTAAAGATCGTTGCGCTTTCCTTTAGATTATCGATTTATAAATCATGCAAATCATGTTTTTCCCCTTTCGCTCACATGTAAAAAAGTCCTATTATAAGTCAGGCCTATAGTATTTTTATTTTATAGTAAAATCTTACAAATGTTACAGATCGATGTCTTTTCTTGGTTTTGCGAAAGAGTTCTGTATTTATTGTTATTTCTGAAAAGATCGAAATTTTCAAGTTGAAACTTTTTTGATATTTATTGTGATAATATTATTTTTGTGATTAATGGATAGTTCTTTTTGACTATAGAGGAGGGGACATTATGTTTAAGAAAATTAATACAAAAATGATTGTATCTTTTACGGTTTTAATCATATTGATTCTTGGTTCGGTTTCGGCTGTAACCGTTTTCATCAGTCAAGATTCGATTGAAGAGAACGCATTAGTTCAAGCGAATTCAAGTGTACATGAAATGGAACGGCTAACGGAAATGTATTTAGATCAGTTTAGTATCAGTGTTGACAGATACAGTGACAGTGATTTAGTTATTGATTATTTGATTGAGGCTGAAGATTTTTCAACGGAAAGTTTACAAAGAGATTTTGAGAAATATTTGGATTCATTTGAAAATATAACACTTGCTTATATTGCCTCAGCAGAAACTACTGACATGTTTACAGTTCCAAATATAAACTTGCCAGCTGACTTTGATCCGACAACGAGACCGTGGTATGAGCAAGCAGCTGCAAACCCAGATGAAGTTATTTTTACAGAACCATATATCGATGAAAGTAACGGAGAGTATGTATTAACCGTAGCAAAAGCCGTTCAAGACCCTCGTACTAACAGGACGTTAGGTGTGGTAGCGAGTGATTTAACACTCGATACGCTAGCCGAGATTATCAGTCATGTTCAAGTAGGGTATGATGGATATTCTTTTTTATTTGACCAAAATGGAACTGCAATGGTTCACCCAACTGAATCAGGAAATGACCTATCAGAGTTAGACTTCATTCAATCGATGTATGCATCAGAAAATGACGAAGGTTCGTTTCATTATACACACAATGGAGATGACCGCTTTTTAGCATATGGAACAATTGAGCACACAGATTGGAAAGTTGGAACCGTATACTTAGAAGAACGATTAATGCAAGAATCAAATCAGTTACTGTTAGTAATCCTTATCGTTTCTATAATTGGTATTGTACTTGCAATTATTATTACATTCTTCATCTCTCAAAGTATTACGAAACCAATCATTACTTTGAAAGAGCAAGTCAATAAAGTAGCAGAAGGAGATTTAACCGTTCGTGTTAATTCAAAATCGAAAGATGAAATTGGTGTGTTATCAAACCACTTTAATCGCATGGTAGAGAATATGAAAGAACTGATTTCTTCTGTAGAAGGGTCCGTTTCCGAAGTTTCTCAAGCTTCGCAAAGTTTAAGTGCATTATCAGAAGAAACAACAGCCTCCAGTGAGGAAGTAGGTAGAGCAATTTCAGAAATTGCATCTGGGGCAAATCAGCAAGCGTCTGATATCGAAAGTGCAAATCAAAAGTCGATGTCTCTTTCTTCAAAAATAGACAGTGTTAGTGAACAAAATGAACAGATGAATGTTTTATCAAATGGGGCTAATGAATCAAGCCAGCAAGGTTCTTCTCAAATTGCCACGTTAAAAGATAAAACAAATGAATCAAACGAAGTCATTCAATCTGTTAATGATGTACTTTCAAGCCTTGTATATAAAATTAAAGAGATCGAAAGTGTAATTGGTACAATTAATGAAATCTCTGAACAAACAAACTTACTCGCTTTAAATGCTTCGATTGAAGCAGCAAGAGCTGGTGAGCATGGAAGAGGCTTTGCTGTTGTCGCTGATGAAGTAAGGAAGTTAGCAGAACAATCTTCTGATGCTACTGAACAAGTAAGAAAAACAATTCTAGGTATTCAAGGCGAAACGAAAAACGCTACAGAAGCGATGGACAAAACGAATAAAATCTCAGAAGAGCAATTACAAGTTGTTGATGATACCGAAAACGTCTTTAAGTCCATTGATCATGATATGAAAAAGATTATTCAATCGATTGAAGCTATCAGTCAAGATATTGAAGGTGTGAATCAATCAAAGGACGATGTGATTGGTACTTTCCAAAGTATTTCAGCGGTTTCCGAAGAATCAGCAGCTTCTACAGAAGAGATTACGGCTTCTATTGAAGAACAGATTAAAGCAATTTCAACTATTTCTCATTCTGCAGAAGAACTAAATGAATCAAGTGAAAAACTGAAAAAAATGATTGAAGTATTTAATATTCGTTAATGAACGACTTGAAAAGCCGTGTTACTGCATTTGTAACACGGTTTTTTGTAGTTAATCGTATTATCAACTGGTTCCCACACCACAAAGGCCAATCGCCTAGTTGGAAAAAATGAAGTACCTCGCTCATATGAGCTATTTAATGGTACAATTTTTATAATGGGAAATTATTGAATATTTAAACCTAAGTAAGGGCGAGTGAATATGCTGCATAGAATGAAATTACTTGATCAACCATTTAAATCTATGAAAGAAGGTAGAAAAACAGTTGAAGTACGCCTAAATGATGATAAGCGTAGGAAACTAAAAGTTGGTGACGAAATTGAATTTGTAATAATACCAAAATTAAATGAAAGCTTATTTGTAGAAATCCTTGAATTACATACTTACTCTTCGTTTAAAGAGATGTATAGTGATATTCCAGCAGAAGCTTATGATGCAAAGGGAAAATCAATACAAGAAATGGTCGAGAGCACGTATACGATTTACACACGTGAACAAGAGAGAAAGTGGGGAACGCTTGCCATAACAGTAAATGTTATTAAATAAGTTTTGTTTAGTAAGAAGAAAACATAAGTCATAATAATTTAAATGATGACAAACATGATCGTAAAATAAAAAACCACTAGTGTTGCATTAATTTAGGCTAACTATTAAAAATACTCAAAATGTTCAATAAAGTTATTTTGTGCAAAGAAAAAGTCCTTTATAATGGATAAGTCAGGTGGTAATCCCGTCCAAATCCAATAATAAAGGACCAACTCATGGATAAGATTACACGAAAAACTTCATTTGGACAATGGTTTTCACCAATAAATCTTCGATTATTTAATGAACAGGTGAAAACATTGAAATTAGATTTTTATACAAAGAAACTTACGACAGAATCATTCTTGAAATTATTACTATACGCACAGCTAGAAGAGGTAGAAAGTCTCCATGCACTGAGTGATTGTCTCTTTGATGATCAACTACAAAAAGGGATTGATCTTGATTCCATCAGTATTTCTCAGCTTTCACGACGATTGAACGGCATGAATCCAGATTTATTTCAACAGCTATTTTTGGATTTAGTTGGGCAAATACATGCCAAAACACATTACACGAAACTCATTATGCCATTAAAGATCGTTGATTCAAGCACCATGCCGTTGAATTTAACGAATCATAGATGGGCAAAATTCCGCAAAACAAAAGCTGGTGTGAAGTTACATTTGCGACTAGTTTTTATGGAAAAAGGAGTTTCATACCCTGAAAAAGCCTTGATTACAACAGCGAAGGAACACGATCGTAATCAGCTGGAAGTCATGGTTGATGACAAAGAGTGCATGTACGTGTTTGACCGTGGTTATCTCGACTATGAACGCTTCGATCGTATGACTGACGATGGCTACTTTTTCCTGTCAAGGCTAAGGAAGAACGCTGTGATACGGGTAGTTGACGACTTTATACTACCTAAAGAATCATCTGTTTTATCCGATCAAATGGTCTTGATTGGAACAACGCAAAATCGTGCTGAAAATTACTTTCGTCTTTTAAAAGTGATTGATTCTAAAGGGAATGAACTGCAACTGATCACCAATCGATTTGATTTAAGCGCCGAAGAAATTTCAGAGATGTATAAATCACGCTGGGCAATCGAATTGTTTTTCAAGTGGATAAAGCAACATCTCAGAGTCAAGAAGTTCTATGGGCAAAGCGAATGGGCAATCCAAAACCAAATATTTATTGCACTGATTGTTTATTGTCTGCATGTACTCGCTCAAATTGAGACAAATAGTAGGATAAAAACCTTGCAAATTAGCCGTTATTTAAGGGCTGCATTGTGGAAATCAGCGCATATTTGGCTTCGAAAGATTGAAGGGAAAGCCATCCCTTAACAGAGTTTTGTCATTGTCGCACTAGTCTAATTGTAAATTAATTTCCAAATGGATGGAGCCACCTTTAATTGGGTATTTACCTTTTTGGCTCTGAGAAGGTTATACAATTAAACTGAAAATTACGACACTATTTATGCAACACTAGTGATAAAAAACATATTTATGAATATGTGACGACCTTTGTGAGTTTAAGGGGGGGAGGATGACAAAGCTTTTTGAATACGTTATTTTAACATGTGGTTCGATTATTGTAGCTGCCGGACTTGAACTAATCCTAGCTCCGAATGACCTCGTTGATGGAGGTGTAACAGCAATAGCGATTATGTCGAACGCGGTGTGGGAATTACCTATTTGGGCCGTGTTTCTTGCTTTAAATATTCCAGCCTTACTATTTGCAGCAAAGTATATGGGAAGAAAGTTCGTGATTCGGACATTGTACGCGAACGTTATAACGAGTATCGGCTTGGCGTGGATGGCTCCAATGCTTCCTATTACAACATCTGAAGTATTAATTGTGTTATATGGTGGTTTCTTACTAGGTATAGGCATCGGATTAGTGGTTAAATTGGGTGGTGCAATTGACGGTACTGAAATGATTGCGATTTGGATTAATAAAAAATACCATATTCCGTTTAGCACATTTTTGTTTGCAATTAATGCAATCATATTATCCATAGCGGCTTTTATTTTTTCTTTGGAGCAAGCGATGTTCTCCGTTGCGATTTTTTTTATCGTTTCTAAAACGATTGATTTTGTATTGGACGGGTTAAATCAAGAGAAGTCGATTACAATTATTTCAGACAAACCTGAAGAAATCGGAGAAATGTTAATTAAGGATTTAGATGTGCAACTGACATATTTATATGGTGAAGGTGGTTATTTAAGAGAGCAAACAAAAGTCATTTACTGTATAACGAACAGGTTTATGTATCCTAAACTTAAAGAAAAAGTACTCTCTGTTGACCGAAATGCGGTATTAGAAGCTTCGATGGTAAATGAAACGGCAGGTATTAAACATAAAAGGTTTAATCGTTTCTAATGGTTGTAATAAAGAGATGGCGGACATAATTAAATTAGTTCAGTTTAAAGGAAGAAAATCGAAAATAACCGCTCATTTATGGAGGGAAAACGTGCCTGCATTATCTCCTTTATTTTTGTTGATATATAAGTGTTATTCAGTTGTTTTCATAAGAAACAACCATATACCTGGTAGAGTTTTTAGGAGATGGAAATAACCTTAGTCCACATGACCATGAGAAAAGACAATTACAATTCACATCAAAAGATGGTGTATTAAATAATTGTCACACGTGGAACAAGAAATTTCTTTATCGAACATTTCATTAGTGAAAATAAAGTTATTAAAGGAGATGCATTTGAAGTGATTGATATTTTATATCAGCTTTTTTCGTTCGCATTCATTTTTGGAATTATTTATTTGCTGGTTGTTCTTATTAAAAGAAATAAAACAAATAAACATCGTCTAGAAAACCTTGAAAAGAAAGTGGTTGTTATAAATGAAAAGCTAGATAAAAATAATCACTAGCTTGCGAGGAAGATGAATCAATGCTAATTGCTTCCGTCCTTGAGTTTGTGGTAAAAAAACCAGGTGCTTGGCACCTGGTTTTTTTGTTGTTAAAAGGTGCTTTTGGCGAAATACAAATGACTTTCCGCCATTAGTGGCTCATTTAACTATACGTGCACTTAGTATAGTCGAAAGTGATGTTTGTCACACTTTATTCACCAGATTGCAACGGAACGTTCACACTTGTGACGGTTTTCACAAGTGTATAGAGTATATAATATAAGTGTAAAGAGTTAGTGATCACTAATAACAACAACTTAATCAAACATGTTAATCATTTAACTGGAATGTCGGAAACCTAAGGAAATAATAAATTCATATTTTACTAGAGGAGGAATTCATCATGTTTATGGACTTTTTAAGAAATAATTCAATCGCAGCGGGGATTTTAGCAGTATTACGTGTGTATTTAGGGTGGCAATGGATGACAGCAGGTTGGTCAAAAGTAACTGGCGGTTTTGATGCATCTGGTTATTTAAATGGTGTTGTGAATAACGAAGCCGTTATCGAGCAATATCCAACGTATCACGCATTCATTGAGGGCTTTGCTTTACCGAATGCTGGGGTATTTAGTTTCATGGTCGCTTGGGGAGAGCTTTTAGTAGGAATAGGCTTACTGTTAGGGATCTTAACAACAGCAGCTGTTTTCTTCGGAATGATTATGAACTTCGCATTCATGTTTGCAGGAACAATATCATCAAATCCATTCTTAGTATTAATCAGTATCTTTGTCATCGCAGCAGGATACAACGCAGGTCGCTACGGTGGAGACCGTTGGGTAATTCCTTACATCCGACAAGTGATCTTTAAGAAAAATGCATCAGCACAATCCGCAGCTTAACAATAAAAGAAAAAAACGCCTATGATGATTACGGCCACTAGAATGTACCACTCTCGCCATGTTTTTTACCACCGAATGACAAGGATATTACCACACAACGCCAACGTGTTTACCATTGAATAAAAAAGCCCTACAGATTAACATTTTAATAATCTTGTAGGACTTTTTTACGTTCAATTAGTTAGATTTGTTATCGAAGTAGTTCTTGATCACTTTTCTGGAACCCTGCCAAATATCCTCCTCCGTCCAAGTTTGAGGAAAAGGCTCCTCACTATAGACACTCAAAAGCTCTGCTTTTAGTTCTTTAGGAAATGGATACCAGGCTTTGTATCCACTCCAATAATAGTATTCTTCTATCTTTCGCAGTTCCTTTCTCGTTAGAGTCGCCATCTTCAACTTACCCACCTAATCCATGACGCTCACGCATAGAAACATCTCCGTCTATCAGAATTTGATAGGAGTCATGGATAATACGATCAAGAATTGCTTCCGCAATTGTTTCATTCCCTAACTTTATATGCCATCCACTAGGGTCAATTTGTGAACAGAAAATCGTCGAAGCAGCTTTATGACGAGATTCTGTAATTTCTAATAGGATTGCTGCTTCATCCGTTGATAGGTCTGTCAGTAACCATTCATCAAGGATGAGTAAATCTACTTTCTTATATTTTTTGATCAATTTCCGGTAGCTGCCGTCTGCGGCTAATTTTGCGAGAGACAGTTCATCCAATAATTCCGGTAAGCGAATGTATTTAACATTATAAAATTGGCGACAAGCAGATACTCCAAAAGCCGTTGCCAAAAATGTTTTACCGGAACCAGTAGGTCCTTTCAATATGATGTTGTGACTGCTTTGGATATAGGTGCAGCCGGCCAGTTTTAATATCAAATCTTTATCTAGTCTTCGATCTTCATGATATTCCAAATCTTCAATACATGCATTTGAATTCAAAAAAGTTGCTGTCTTAATCAAGCGTTGGAGCTTATTACTCTTACGACGGGAATGTTCTAAATCGACGAGTAAACTAAAACGTTCTTCGAAACTCATCTTTTGAAATTCTTTATTTGATGATTGTTCCTTATAAGCTTCCGCCATTCCGCTTAATTTCATTTCGTGTAATTTAGTTAGTGTTTGTTCATTCATCATTTACCCGTTCCCCCGTAGTAAGAAGCTCCTCGCGTGAAGCCATGATTATTTTTGCTGATATCTGTTTGGCGTTTCAATTCTTGCTCGGCATCATTTTTTTTATTGTTCTTTAAAATCGTTTGAATACTTTTGACCGTTGGTCTTTTAGTCATAGAAATGACCATTTTACATGCACGTTCAATTTCATATTTAGTGTAACGGCGCTCAGCCTTTTTCAATGAAAATATGGACTGTAATGCCTGTTTTTCATTTTGTGAAGTATCTAAAAGATAGCGTATGACGCTCAAGGTTGATGCTCCGATAGTTTCAGCCCATTCCATTGCAGCCTCTGGCGTTTGATCCACGTATAACTTATGATTATCAGGCATGTGATCACGAATGGTGGAAGATTGTCCAAACTTCCCGTATAATCGTTTATGTGATGCCACACGCATATGATTGAAAAAGACTTCAACGAGGTGATCTGAAAGCTTCACCTCTACTTCTCGATTAATATATTCGTAGGGTACAGAATAAAACATGCTCTCGATGGAAAGATGATAATCAGGACGTACTTTTGTTTTTTTCCATTCAGACATTTTATATGGTGCAACTGGAAGGGGAGAAAGGGCAAATTTCTCCTCTTCTTCAAATGCTGATAAACGAGATCCTTTTTTTCTAGTAAAAGGACGCTGATTAAATTCATCTAATTTCTTCCGAACTTCCTCGTTCAATTCATCAATACTAAAACAATGTGTATTTCTTAATGCTGCGATAATCCATGTAGAGATAACTCCAACAGACCCTTCAACACTTGCCTTATCTTTTGGGGTACGAACCCGTGCAGGCATTACAACCGTATTGTAGTAGTCAGCCATTTCCCTATAAGTAGGATTTAAAATCAATTCACGAGTGGTATGTTTTGTCACACTCGTTTTAAGATTGTCTGGTACTACAATTTGCGTAGAGCCTCCAAAATACTTATACGCATTATTGTGAGCAGTAATCCATGACTGTGAATCCATCGATAAGGTTGCTTCCGCATAGGAGAATTGACTACACGGTAGTGTCGCAACGAAAACATACGTTTTAACCTTCTCCCCAGTATCTCTATCAATGATGAAGGCTGTGGACCCTGCCCAATCAACTTCCATTATCTCGCCTGGTTTTCTGCGTATACGCAATGTAGCTTTATACTTGTCTGCGTACCTACTATAGTGACGCAAGAAACTCCGGTACGAATAAGGAATCTTTTGATTCGCTCGACATTCAGCTTCATACTCATGATGAAGAAGTGAAAGTGTCACATTAGGCTTGGCCAACTCTTCATGAATATAATCAAAGTTCAATGGTTGCCGGCCTGAAGCTTCTAATGTTTTCTCTGGAAAAAGAAACTCCTCAATCCATTTATCCGTCATTTCTTCCTCTAACGGACAAACCAAACCCTTTTTTTCGGCTAGGTTAATTACCTCTGTTACTTTTTGACGAGAGTTACCTGTACTTGCGGTAATGCCCCTAAGGCTGATCCCCTCATCGTGCAATTCCAATATCTTTCGATAATGAATCATACAAAAATACCTCCTACATAAATAATGGCACACCCGCAGGTGTGCTCAATAATTATACAGAAGGTGAAGTGGTAAATACCTTGGCACTTACTGGTACATTCTTTGTCATTCAGTGGTAAGAACTATGTCACTGGTGGTACATTTTGTTGGCTGTAATCACTATGAACGGTTTATCCGTTATAGGCGTTTTCTTATGATTAAGTCAAGCACTGAAAATACATTTTTTACATAGGCTAATCAAAGCAAGATGTTTGAGGTTTTGAGGAGGTAAAATGATGTTGCACACCGTTCACCCCGGTGAAACTCTTTGGTCTATTGCAAATAGATATAATGTATCACTTGATGCATTGATGCAAGTAAATACGATTCATCATCCAAACATCCTTTATATCGGACAAACGCTAAGAATCCCAATCCACCCACAAACTTCAGTAAAAACGGAGCCAGTTTCTGAGGATATCGCTTTAAGAGTGTCACGTCTAGAAAAACAAGTAGGTCAGTTATCAGAGCAAGTTGAATTTCTTACACGAAGACTTCAGCCATTTGGCTTTTTACGTGAGACGATAAAGCCAAAAGGAAAATGAAAAATGGAAAAATATCATTATCCGTGTTTTAAACAAGCTTTTCTATAAAATTTTATTAATGTAAAGGTGTGTTGGGAGAATTTTGTCTTCCAATACACCCTTTATTATTATAAAATAATAACGAGTTAATCCTATACACATTTACACAAGTTCTTTTGGGAAGGACAGTTTTCCTAGTATAGATGTGATCGAAACGAATTATTGACAATAAGCTAATGTAAGCGCTTTAATCTTAATATTCTGAACATATAAATATAACTTGTATTTCTATTTTATTTTAGGCATTATTATAAATATATTTTATTTCAAAATATTTTTTAAAATCTAACAATTTACATTCAAGGGGGAATTTGATGAAGCTTATTGGAAAGTTAGTCATTGGTATTATTGCAGGTATTCTTATTGGACTATTGAACATCAACTTTGTAACCCAGTTTTTTGTCACCATTAAAGACATTTTTGGACAATTTATCGGCTTTATTATTCCGTTTATTATTTTATTCTTCATTGCTGCCGGGGTTTCGAAACTAGGAAACAAATCCGGGAAAATGGTTGGTGCTACGGTTGGTACAGCGTATGCGTCCACTATTCTAGCAGGTATCTTTGCGTTTATCATTGCGATTACTGTAATGCCACTAATCAATGCGACTGAGCGCTCAGTCCCCGAGGAAGGATCTGGAGTAGAGGGGTTTCTAGCTTTAGAGATTGAACCTCTTATGGGGGTTATTACGGCTCTTGCAATGGCATTCCTTTTCGGTATCGGTATTGCCAAAACGAACAGTCAATCATTAATGAAAATATTTGATGAAGGTAAAAATATTATTGATTTAGTCATTTCTAAAGTAATCATTCCATTTTTACCTGTATACATAGCTGGTATCTTTGTAGAACTAGCTGCAGAAGGAGCTGTTTTTGATACGTTACAAGTATTTGGTGTTGTATTACTAGTTGCGATAATTTCTCATTGGCTATGGATCACCATTCAATTTGTTACAGCAGGAACACTTACGAAGCAAAATCCATTTGCTCTTATGAAAAATATGCTTCCTGCTTATTTTACTGGATTAGGTACGATGAGTAGTGCAGCAACAATCCCTGTTACGCTTAAGCAAACGAAGAAAAATAATGTTCGAGAAGATGTTGCAAACTTTGGTGTTCCGTTATGTGCAACAATCCACCTTTCGGGTAGTGTCATTACGATCGTTGCTTGTGCTGTTGCGGTTATGCACGTGTTGGGAGACTATACTGTCCCAACTTTTGGAGAAATGCTTCCAGTAATTATGATGCTTGGTATTATTATGATTGCAGCACCAGGTGTACCCGGAGGAGCGATTATGGCTGCACTAGGAGTATTAACTACAATGTTAGGATTCGGTGAGGCAGCTATGGGATTAATGATTGCCTTATACATGGCTCAAGATAGCTTTGGTACGGCAACAAACGTTACAGGTGATGGAGCAATTAACGTCATCGTAAACCGTTTTGCTAAAAAAGAGGATGGGTCTGAAGCCTCTAATTCATCAGAGGTTGGATAAAACGATTAAATATTTCAAGATAAAAGTGTAAAAAGAAAACAAGCTTGTATCCATCGATTGGATACAAGCTTGTTTCATATATTAGAACAAATAATCGTTCTACTGCTCCATTAAGCTGTCTATTGAAACACTTTGTTTTTGTTCTGGATTATCAAGAGGGTGAATTGTTGCAACACCTTGTTGTTGGTCAACATGCTCAATATAAACCGCTTGTCCATTATAAGTGACATTTGCCATTGATTGAGAAGAAGAAATTTGCTGTGCGCGTTGTGCGTCCATTTACTGCCACCTCCTTTTTGTATGTACTAGTTTTAATCTTTGTTGTTAACGTAGTAAATATACTTAAGAAGTAAGAGGTGATTTGTTAATTAAATTCCATGAAAATAGAAAACTGCAAGTAGAACTTTGAAGTCTCAAGTAAATGGAGAGAAACAAACGGTAATGAACAAATCAGAAAACTCATGAACAATTCACGAAAATAGTGGATACCCCTCTTAATCAACGCTTTATAAAAAAGCGACCATTCCTCAATATAGCTCGCATCATTACACCAGAAAAGTTCTTTTTTTATGCACTCATTAAGCTCTTCGTTTTATATCCAAGTTTCAAAAAAATTTCTTCTACACTCGTCCAATCTATTGGTCTAATTTTTAAACAAGCTCGTATATATGATAGTACAAACTGTCAAGGAGGGGAAAGTATGCGTCGCCTAACAAAAAAATCAACGTGGCTGCTCGTTGGTCTAGCTGGGGCAGTAACACTCAGCGCATGTGGTGCTGATCCAGTCGACGAAACGTTTGAAGAGATGGATATGGATCCGCCACAAATAAACTATCTCGACGAAGATGAAGAGTTGGATCTTGAAGTGATGGAAGAGGGAATTGAAGCAATGGAAGAAGAAGTTGAAGATGAGATAGGAGAACCTTGGTCTACTGAAGAAGGAGTAGATGAAAAAGGTGGAGCTGTTGATGATGATGTAGTTGAAGAAACAGCGATGTCAGAGCTTTATTTAGTTGACAGAAATGGGTTAGTCGCACCACAAACATTTAATTTACCGGCGTCTGAAAATGATGTTGCACAAAAAGTATCATACTTAATACAAGGTGGACCAATTTCAGAGATGTTACCAAATGGTTTCCAAGCCGTATTACCACCTGGTACAGAAGTAATTAATGCTACAGTTAATCAAGGGGTTGCTACAATTAATTTTAATGAAGAATTTGCAGATTACCGTCCGGAACACGAACTTCAAGTTTTACAATCATTAACATGGACAGTAACGCAAATGGAAGGTGTTGACCGAGTAAGAATCCAAATGGATGGGGAAGATGTCGAAGAAATGCCTCAACGAGGTACGCCAATTGTAGAAGGATATACTCGTGCGCACGGGATCAACTTAGAAATGAGTGACCATGCGGACATTTCTTCAACGACATCTCTTGTTGTTTACTTCCTTGCTCAAGATAGTGAGCAAACGTATTACGTTCCAGTGACACGTCGTGTTGATCAACAAGCTGATCCTTATGAAGCTGTGATGGCTGAATTGTTAAAAGGGCCGGACATGATGTCGAACCTTCTAACAGACTTCCGTCAAGAAGTGGAACTTGTTTCTGAGCCTGTTCTTCAAAATGGAACCTTGACGTTGAACTTTAATGAGGCTGTATTAAGTCAAATGCAAGGAACGGCAATGTCTGAAAATGTGTTAAATATGATCGTCCTTTCAATGACAGAACAAAATGACGTTGAAAATGTATCTGTACAAGTTGATTCAGAAAGTACTGTACTTGTAAGTACTGGAGAAACTCTTACAGAACCCGTATCAAGACCAAGCATGGTTAATACAGGAGAATATTAAAAAGTTCTTTGTACATTTGAAATTAGCTATTCAAACGATTATCATTAAAGAGGTAGCCTATTGGCTGCCTCTTTTCATTTTTAACCCTAAGTCTCTTGATGAGAAGTGATGTTGTTAGTGAGAGAAGACTTAGATTTTTATACATATCAATGATGACAAAAGGAGTGGTTCGATGCGTCCAGACAATCGCGAAACAAATGAGTTAAGAAGCGTAGAAATCAAACCAAATTATATTAAACACCCAGAAGGATCGGTGTTAATTTCATTTGGTGATACAAAGGTGATTTGTTCAGCTAGTATCGAAGATCGTGTTCCGCCATTTTTACGTAATCAAGGTAAAGGCTGGATCACAGCGGAATATTCAATGCTTCCACGAGCAACAGAACAGCGTAATATTCGTGAATCATCAAAAGGGAAGCTAACAGGAAGAACGATGGAAATTCAACGATTAATCGGAAGAGCACTCCGTTCTGTCGTTGATTTAGATGTAATTGGCGAACGTACCATTTGGATTGACTGTGATGTCATTCAAGCTGACGGTGGTACAAGAACGGCATCGATTACTGGAGCATTTATTGCGATGTCGCTTGCTTTTGAAAAACTAATCAATGAAAAAACATTGCAAAAGAACCCAATAAAAGATTATTTAGCCGCTATTTCAGTTGGTATTGATGAGAAAAATGGTGCCATTTTAGACTTGAATTATATTGAAGACTCAGAAGCGAATGTTGATATGAATGTTATTATGACAGGAAACGGTGAGTTCGTTGAGATTCAAGGAACTGGAGAGGAAGCAACGTTTTCTCGAAAGCAGCTAAACGAAATGTTAGACCTTGCTGAAAAGGGGATTTATGAATTATTTGCTATGCAAAAAGAAGCAATCGGTGAGTTTGCAGAAAAAATTGGTGATTTACCTGTGAAAGAAGAAAATGAGGAAGCAACGTCATGAATGTAAAACAAGTTTTTATAGCAACGAAAAACCAAGGGAAAGTGAATGAATTTGCAGCTTTCTTTGAAAACAAAGGAATTACTGTCAAGTCTCTATCAGACCTTGACGAGGATATTGATGTAATAGAAGACGGTACAACTTTTGAGGAGAATGCAATCAAAAAGGCAGAAACGATCGGAAAAAGGATTAATCAAGCTGTCATCTCTGATGACTCTGGACTAGAGGTTGATGCCCTTGGTGGAAAACCAGGGATTTATTCTGCGAGATTTGCGGGTAATGAAAAAGATGACCATGCAAATAATGAAAAGCTTTTACACGAGTTAAAAGGCCTTCCAGAAGAAGAACGTCAAGCGAGATTCGTATGTGTACTGGCCGTTTATATTCCAGGCAAACAAACAAAAACGGTACGTGGAACGTGTGAAGGAATGATTGCGAAAGAGTTTTCCGGTGATCACGGTTTTGGGTATGACCCTATTTTTTATTTACCGCATTCAAACAAAACGATGGCACAATTAGAAAAACAAGAAAAAAATAAAATTAGTCACCGTGCCAATGCATTAAACATTTTAACTCATCAATGGGATGAATGGATCGAATCATAATAAAAGGGGGAGCAGAACACATGAAAGCATTAATTATGAGTGATAGTCATGGGTGGACGGAAGAAGTTCAGCAAGTTGTTGATCGCCACAAAAATGAAGTGGACGTAATGTTTCATTGTGGGGATTCAGAACTAAAAGCAGATGCTCCTTGTTTACAAAATGTACGAACAGTTAGAGGAAACTGTGATTTTGATTCTACCTTTAAAGAAGAATTGGTTGAAGAAGTAGTTGAAACACGTTTTTTTGTCGCTCATGGTCATTTATTAAATGTAAAAATGACAGAAATGAACCTTTTATTTAAAGGAGAAGAAACAGGGGCAGACATTATTTGTTATGGTCATACACATATACCTGTGGCCGTTCAGGAAAAAGGAAAGGTTATTATCAATCCGGGTAGTATGCGCCTTCCGCGGCAAGTCAAAGAAGGAACATATGTTATTTTAGAAGCTACCGATGCAACGTTTCATGTAACCTTTTTTAATATGGACGGAGAAAAAGTAGAAAATCTTAGTAAAAGTTTTTCTAAAATCGGTTGACATTTGAAGGAGGATTGTTTATATTTATATACGTCGCTGTTGAAAAACAATCCTTCTTCAAAAAAAGTTCTTGACTGATTTTCTTTTTCTAGTATAATGTATTATGTGACTCAGGGGAAGAATTGGATCTTTGATTAAGAGACATGGTAGTGCGTGCCAAGCAGTTGAAGTCTTAACAAAATTATATGCGGGTGTAGTTTAGTGGTAAAACCTCAGCCACGAGCAAATACATCGTCGAAATATCTACGAGTTGTCTCGACGGATATGGCAACAGAGCAAAAGCTAGTAGAGGAAGAGACATGTTAGTGCGTACCAAGCAGTTGAAGTCTTAACAAAATTATATGCGGGTGTAGTTTAGTGGTAAAACCTCAGCCTTCCAAGCTGATGTCGTGGGTTCGATTCCCATCACCCGCTCCATTTAAGTAAATAAATATGAATCTTTGTCCCAGTAGCTCAGCTGGATAGAGCAATGGCCTTCTAAGCCATCGGTCGGGAGTTCGAATCTCTCCTGGGACGCCATTATTACTAAAAAAACTCGATAACTACAAACGTTTGGTAGGTTAAAGGATAACTAAAGGTATTCGAACTTACATAAAACATCCTCAAAAAATGTCAATGTAAATGAACTTCTCAAATTAAATTTTGGGATTTTTTTGTATCTAAAGAAATTGGAGTATTTGATGTTTCGATTAAAACTTATGGGCTTTCTGTCAGTAGTTGTAGTGTAGAGATTCCCAATTCTCTCTCTACCCATGCGGCTTAAGTCGCATGGGTTCTAACTATATGTCTCCACAAAAGCTTCATTTGTAATCTCTCAGAGCTTTTAATTCCGTACGACATCCTCTTCGTTACTTTTGTTGTATTGTTCACACTTCTATGTAGCCATTGTTACAAGGGTACACAAATGATTGGTGTATTTCTATTTGCCCTCTTTCAAATGTATTTACTATCGTTAGGAACCAGGAAACACCTGACTCTTCCACAACGGTAAGCTACCCTTCTAAACCAGCTTTCGAATTCTCTAATGTACTTTTTTTAAACCACTGGTCTAGCGCATTTTTCACTTCATATGCCTTTCTTAACTGGCGTTCCTTTTTTTGTCTAGATTACTCCTCTTCCAGAAAGGAATGATACCCTTTTACTTGGTCAAATACATTTGTGTAGTTATACCCAAATATCTAGCACAACGTTCGAACCCTAATAGTATAAAGAGTTTATTTTTATACTGTTAAAAGGAAATGAACATCTCATTCGAGAAAAAACTATTGAGGAGAAAAGATAAGCCCAATAATATTGAAGAAAGGTGGTGGCTGTTTGTGGTCAGAGATCTCACTTTACAACAAATCGCCGAAAGCATTTCAAAGCCTTTATTGAATGCTTCAGATAAAGAATTGGAAGGTTTTCGGGAAATTATTGATGAAACGATTAAAGTAAGAGAAGCGCATATAAACTTAAAAAAACTAGTTGATGATTATTCTTCTAACAAAATTCAACGCTCGTAAAGTGTAAGCCTGTCAAATTGAATAAAAAGTTCCGTATATTACTATACACGGGCTTATTTTTGTAGGTTGGGTTGCATCCGTGTCAAAGTAATGATCAACGTTTGAAAGGCTCTCAACCAATTTTGGTTGGGGGTCGTTTCACAATTTAAAATAAAGGTTAGAAGCATGAAAAAGAATTCCGCAAGATTATATAAAACAAATTTTCATGCATTGTGTAGTCTTTATAATAAATAACACATCAACGATTATTTAACTATGAAGTGTTTTCTGTTGTGTTATATCGCTAGGCGATATAACTTACAAGCTCATCGGAAAGCCTTCACATTTAATAGGGAAGGAGGTTCGATATGCGACATGATATACAACCGAATGAACGATGTTTCTCTTCAAAGGAAGTGGCTGAAGAAGTAGAGATTGCAACAGCTACTGTTCGAAAGTATGGTCAAATTTTAGAGCGAAATGGGTATGAATTTTTTAAAGAGGGGAATAGGCGTATCTTTGTTCAAACTGACATTGAAGCGCTTATAGCGTTACGCGATACGGAAAAGCCCCTAGACGATACAGCTAAAGATCTTGTGTATCAACAAAAAGCAAGACTAGCAGGATCGATTGAAACAGAGGTAGCGCTACCCGATACAAATGAAAACCTTCCCGACGATCCAAACGATCTTAAAGAAGTATTCATGTTTTTAGCCAATGAACTCGCTGCTACACGTGAAAAGAATGATCAATTGACAAACAGTGTGTCACAGCTTAAAACAACAGTTTCTCGGCTCCAGCAAGATCATCATGATATAAGTGCTAGTATTGGAAATTCCGCTAATAAAACGCAAACTAAAATCGAAAAATTATCTGAACAACAAAAGGATCAATACGAAACATTACTGCAACAAGAAAAACAAAAAAGCGAATACTTACAAGAAGAAATACAAAATATGAGAGAAGAACAGAAGAACGTATGGCATTTACAAAACGAATTTAATAAAAAATTAGAAAAAAAGTTACAAAAACCTGAATGGAACTGGAGAAGGTTATTCTCCATATTTCGTAAATAAGGTATTTTTAGAACCGAATTGAATCTGAATCCCCTAAGGATTTTAATGTTTAGCCAAAGTAATTGTACATAACTAATTTAGACACTCTCAATTAAGAAATCCATGTTAAAATGGTCAAATTAAAATTCGGCAAACCTTGGGATAAGTATTTTTTTAAACTAAGTGATTATAAGAAATAGATGGACGGTTACTAAACCCAATTAAAATTTCTTACTTAAACAAATGGTGAATTTAGTTTAATAAAACATTACTTGAATAAGTCAAGAATTGCACATATCAACCCCTTAGAGATTTTTTTCAATGGGGTTTTTAGTATTGGTGAATTAATATTCATGAAAATTACACGGATTGACATAATATCCATGAATAGACCTCTATCTATTTTGTTTTAATTTAGGTACATTAGGGTATTATATATTACTCAAGAATGTCTTTTAAATGGACGAGTATTAATTCATAGAATTTGAGGGATCTTCAAATGAAACACTTATTAAAAGAAAAACATCTGCCATTTTTAAATGAATTTATCGATTGTATTAATGATTTTGTTTTTGTCATGGAAGTAACAAGTGACGGTGAATTTAAGTATGTTACTCTTAATTCAACAGCGCAGGCTTCAATAGGACAAAAAGACGTAATTGGGTATAAAATTGAAGAGGTTATTCCTGAAAATTATGCTCTTATTTTGTTAGAGCATTATAAGCAAGTCATTGAAAGTAAGGATAAAGTAATCTTTGAGTTTAGTGATAATCAAATGAACACATTTGAAGAGGTTTCCTTAAATCCGTTTTTTGGTGAAAATGGCGAGATTAGTTACATCGTTTCGATCACTCGTGACATCTCGAAAAGGAAAAGAGTAGAAAGAGAACTGTCGATTAACGAACAAAAATATAAATCATTAGTTGAGAATAACAGTGACAGTGTGTTTGCCCTTGACTTAGAAGGGAATTTCCTTTCAGTCAATCAAGCAGGTGAACGACTGTCTGGTTATCATAAAGATGAGTTAATAGGAACAAACTTTTCAAAATTGGTGTTAGAAGAATGTTTAGAGGAAACCTATGAACATTTTTTGAAAGCTAAAGCTGGAAGTACAGAAGAATATAAAGTGAAGGTTATCCATAAAAATGAGGAGGTCGCTCTTACTTTAGTGAAGAATGTTCCGATTATTGTAGAAGGAGAGGTAATCGGAATTTATGGAATCGCGAAAGATATAACAGAAGAACATGAAATGAATAAAATTATTAAGTACAATGAAGAGTTTTATCGTAACTTAATCGATCAATCTCCAGACCCGATCCTTATTCATCAAGAAGGGTTTATTAAATACGGAAACTATGCATTCATGAAGCTTGTAGAAGCTTCTAGTAAAGAACAGCTATTCGGAAAAGCATTAAATGATTTTATCCCATTTATTGGTCGGAGTTCGGTAGAAGAGCGAGTAAATGAACTTTTAGAAGGTGGGCATTCTGAACCTGTAGAGGGCCCTATCGTTACGTTAGATGGTGAAGCACGTCAAGTGGAGTTTTTTGAAACGACGACAACATATAAAGGAAAGCCTGCAATCCATGCTGTTTTACGTGACATTACGAAACGAAAAGAACTCGAGACAAAAATTGAGAAAATGGCATTTTATGATTATTTAACGGATTTACCTAACAGGCAACTGTTTAAAGAACATATGGAAAAAGCGATTGAAAACGCTAAGCGTAAAAATACATCCTTTGCTTTATTGTTTATAGATGGAGACGAATTTAAAGACGTGAATGACACGGTTGGTCATGAGGGTGGAGACGCGTTTATAAAAGAATTCGCTTCAAGACTTAGTGAAAGTGTACGGAATGTTGATACGGTTGCTAGAATCGGTGGTGATGAATTTAATATTTTGTTAGCGGATATTAACGACGAGAAACAAGTAGTGAATATCATTGAACGGATTAATGAGAATTTAAGCAGGCCTTGGGAATATGACGGCTACTCAATGGATATGACGATGAGCGTAGGGATTGCATTATATCCTGATCATGGTGAGAGTATGAAATCATTAGTGATCAAAGCCGATGATGCCTTATATACTGTAAAAGAAAGAGGCGGAAATGATTTTCAGTTTTACAATGAAAGTATTGGAAAAACAGAATAGTCTGGAGAACCACCTTATTACATGTTTATCGTAATAAGGTTTTTTAAGCTGATCAAAAACTTTTTTACGTAGTCAATCATCTGGAAATGATAGTTAGTAAGGAGGGGAGAGGAATGAACCTGTTTGTATCTCATGATATCTATCTTGATGAGTGTAATATGACGTGCGCTATATTACATGTAGATCCTCAAATTTATACGTATGAATTTTCTAGCGAGCTTGGTGAGAAACATCCAAGTTTAAACACTCTTGCCTTGAGCTATATCCGACACTCGATTCCGAATACAAAAGTAAAATTGATAAAAGTGGTTGTTGGCTCTTTATTATTGACTTCTATAATTACAACACCGTTGAGTATTTCAAGCGCAACCTCTGCCGAAGAACTCCCCCCAGGTCAAGAAGATGCGGATGGTTTGCCCCCAGGACATACTGAAGAAACTGAAAACCCTCCTCATACAGAGGAAGATGGGGCGCCTGAACATGCCGATTCAACGGAGGAGAATGAATTACCTCCTGGTCATACAGATGATACGGAGAACCCAGAACATGCAGGGGAACCTGGGACGCCTGATCATGCAGAAGGGGGTAATGACCAAGAGAAAGGTGAGGACTTCATGCCTTTTTTAGGGCCAATTGAAATTGGGGACTTTTCCGCAGTTACATTAAATGGACAAATTCAACAAACCGTTGCACAAATTAACTCATTTCCAATATACAATGAATATCCACTAACTGACGGATGGCATATAACAGTTAAAGCAGAACCGCTTACAAATCAACATGGACACCGTCTTCCTCCAGGGTCATTAAATATAGAGGCTCCAGTTCTTTCAAATATTGAAGAGCATTCATCGGCAGCAAGTGAGTTGAAAGTAAGAGGTGGAGCGATTGATTTAAACGACGGATTAAAATTGGTAAGTGCTTCAGCTGGAGGTGGAATTGGAAGTTTTCTTGTATCCTTTGGGTCACATGCGTTAGGTTTAACGCTAGAGCCGGAACATACAATGGAAGGTACATATTCGACGACAATAATCGTAAATATAACAGCTGGCCCTTAAGATCTAGTAGAAAAAGGGCTTTATTTTTATGCAAAATACATCATCTTTCATTTTTTTTTTTTCATTATTTTCACTGGTAACAATGGAAACATTTGATGGCTAGAAAAGGCCCTGAAATCAAGGTATGATAACAAATGTAAGATATATCACACACCATCTGATTGAACAGTTTCATATGTTCATTCCTTACAAAAGGCAAAATTGTTGAAAGACAATGACGCAAAGCCATGTGCCTAAGGCAAGAAGAAATGCTATGGTCGACAGGTTGCTAAAGAATGAAAGGAGTATCTATTACTTCCTTGAAATTCTTGCTATGCGACAAAGGTATAAGTAAGAATTTTTTTATGCCCAAAATGAGGATAAAGGTGAGTGAGATATAGATTATCTCAAAAAAAAATTACCTATAGGGGGAAATAAATAGATGAAAAAGATCGTAACTGTTTTATCAATATTAACAATATCATTAGGGTTGTTCGCAAATCCGTCATTAGCATCAGAAGGTAGTACGTCTGGTAATGCTGAAGTGACAGGTGGTCAACTCAGTATCGAAGTACCAAATGCAACTACTTTTGCAGGTGTAACATTAGACGGTACGGTTCAAACAACAACTGCATCATTAGATAGTTTGAAAATCGTTGACCCAACAGGAACAGGTGCTGGCTGGAACGTGCAAGTATCTGCATCTCCGATACAAAAAGATGACGGTACTCATACACTGCCTAAAGAGTCTCTTAACTTAGCAGCACCTTCATCAGTAATTGCTGGTACGGGCTCTTCAAGTGCAGAATATGTAACACCAAAAGGTGGTTCACTAGATGTTCCAGTAAATGTTTTAAGTGCTGCAGTCGATGAAGGAAAAGGAACATTCACAGCGGCTTTCCCTACTGATGCATTATCTTTAACATTAAGCCCAGATACAGCTTTAGCAGGTCAATATGAAACAATGTTTTCTTGGAACCTTACAGCAGGTCCAACTCAATAATATATAAAGACAACAGCCGTGTTAAAAATAACATGGCTGTTTTTTTCGCGAGTGGCAGCACATGTGCTAAAGGGTGAGAGTCCCGAATGCATCGGCCAGCCGGCAAGCATTAGCTGACAGATAGTGCGTTGACTGTGAAGTAGCGTGCGGAGGATCTGAAGGCAAACCTCTGAACAGAGCTGATATCCCATGTTGGCACGAGAGTTGGATGACTGTGCAAGAGAACAGAAAGTCCGAATAGCTGGAAACTCAAAGTGTTATGAGGGCTGGATTAGAGGGAAAGTACATGATGTGACCCATTGAGATCTCCCTGCTTCCTAAAGTAGGTATTGATGTTACAAGGCTAAGCCAAGGACACAAGATGAGCTTTAAAGGGAGAAGTCAGAGATCGCCATAGTAGTGGAGAAGCTCATGCCAATGACCTACTGGCGACAGTAGCGAGGACAGCACATGAGTGAAACTGTACACAGATACAGTTGCGAACCTATACCCAAAAGGTGAGGAATCGTGCGAAGGGCGTGACCCATAGAAGAACAATGTGAGTAGGCTTACTTATGACTGCGGAAATAGACAGAAGCTGGACAAGAGCCAAGGGGGCTGATGCCAGGGTGGAACAGAAGGGTACACCGTCTATCGCCGAAATGTGAAATATAAGGTATTGCCATCGGCTACCAACCTTGATATGTTCGACATTTCATATGGAGAAGCAGAAGCAAAGGAAGAAACGAAAGCAGTGGCGTAAGGGGAATAACAGATGGAAAGACGTGTATGGTACAGTTTGTACGACAAAGTGTACAAGAAAGCGAATCTAGTAAGTGCCTTTTATCAAGTAAAGAAGAACAAAGGTGCACCAGGGGTCGATAAAGTAACAATTGAAGGATATGAAGCAAAGCTGGAGGACAATCTAGAAGTGCTCCAACAGAAGCTAAAAGGTAAACGATATCGACCCAAACCTGTTCGACGAAAGATGATCGATAAAGATAATGGGAAGAAACAACGTCCACTAGGGATACCAGCGGTGGAAGATCGCATCGTACAAGCTTCTCTACGGAATGTATTGGAACCTATCTTCGAAGAAGAGTTTCTTCCGTGTAGTTATGGTTTCCGCCCAAGGATAAGTGCTCATATGGCTCTAGACAAAGTTACTGAACACTTGAGAGCAGGATACCATTATGTCATTGATGCCGATCTACAGTCCTACTTTGATACGATTCCACATGATAAATTGGAACAACAAATAAGGAAACGAGTGACGGATGGGTCTATTATCGAACTCATTCACCGTTTTCTCAAAGCAGGTGTCATGGTAGAGGATCTTTACGAAGATACTCCCGAGGGAGCTCCGCAAGGTGGTGTGTTAAGTCCGTTACTTTCGAACATCTACTTACATCAGCTTGATCAACTGATGACCGAACGTGGTCACCGTATCGTCCGCTTTGCGGATGATTTTATCATTCTTTGTAAAAGCCCAAAAGGTGCAGAAAGAGTCATGCGAAGTGTCTCAAGATTTCTTGAGAAAGAACTAAGTTTAACTGTCAATCAAGAGAAGACTAAAGTTGTCGACGCCATGAAAGAGCCATTTACATTCTTAGGGTATGAATTCATTGGCAATATTCGAAGAATAGACCCTAAGAAAGAGGTAAAATTCAAGGAGCGAGTGAGAGAAATTACTCGTAGGAACCAAACAGTTGATATCCAACTCCTTATCCAAGACAAGCTGAACCCCTACATTCGAGGTTGGGCAAATTATTTCCGCTACGGCAATGTGAAGAACAAATTCAAAGAGTGGGATAGTTGGATAAGAAGAAGGTTAAGAATGGTACAACTTAGAAGTTGGAGACATATAAAGAACCTCCATCGCCTTCTTAGAAGGAAGGGATGGAGGGAAGAAAACCTCAGAGGAATCCGTATGTTTGCTTGGCGAAGTTCCAAAAGTCCAATGGTTCATGCGGCGTTAGACAATGAGTTCTTTTCAGAGCTGGGACTCGTAAGTTTATCATCTGTTCATGATGAACGTTATCTCTAGAAGGGATATATGGGAAGAGCCACATGCGAAGATCCGCACGTGTGTGCTCTGTGAGAGGCGTGGTCAGTAATGGCGACGCCTACTCGGTTATATCAAAAATGAAAATGGGTGATCTCGGTTACAATACTCTTGTAAAGGAGTGATATTTTTGAGGCGGAAAGTGATTTTATTAGTAATATTATTCATAGCCATCACAACCGTTAATTTCGGTACGATTGCAACGAAAGCACAACAAGAAATGGATGCACCATTTACAGTTGAACCTATTCTTCCTAATAATCAAGTAGAAGGTGTAGGTGGTTATTATCACTTACAAGTTGAACCGAATGATGAACAAACAGTATATGTTCGAATCGAAAATAAACGTGATCATAATATTAGTGTTCAATTATTACCAATCAATGCTTATACAGCTCCAACTGGCGGAATTTTATACGAAGCATTTATTGAATCTGAACGGACAAACCTTTTAGACGAAGCTGTTTTAATGTCTAATTTGCTTGAATTAGAGTCGTTAGTCGAATTAAGTGCTCATGAAGAAAAGGAAATTCCGATACATATTACTGTTCCAGAGAATGATTCTGGTACATTCTTAGGAGGTATCCTTTTTGCATCTGTAAATGATGATACGCTTGAGGATATTGAAGTAGAGGAAGAAGAAGGGGATATAGGTTTTATTATAAGAAATGAAATCACGTTTTCAATCGCCGTACAGCTAGATTTACCGGAGGACGCTGAGCCAGAATTTCATGTAGGTGATGTTGGGCTCAATATCCGTCCAATAGGTCCAGAATTGTACTTCGAATTTATTAATGAGGGACAAATGATTTTAAGAGGAACGGAAGGTGAATACGAAATAGAAAATGAGGAAGGAGACGAGCTATTTTCTGGAGAAATACCGCCATTTACAATGGTTCCGGCATCTGAGATAAGGTATCCTGTCACATGGGAGAATGAAGCATTTGGACCCGGGGTGTATCATATCTTTGCGAAAATAAATGTATTAGGAGAAGAAATCACGATTGAAAGAACGTTAGAAGTTGAAAATGAAGAAGTGCGAGAGTATGAAGAAGTACGAGCTGTTTCTCCGGAGCCTATTCAAACTGGGATACCAAGTTGGATATGGGCAGCAGTAGGGGGTGTTATCGCCGTCATTTTTTATTGGCTAGGATCAAGGAAGAAAAAATAAAACCTATTTACCTTTATTTTCCTGTAAAAAAAGCTGAAAATGGTAAAGGTTTTACTATATAATGGTAGCAATAAAGTGGAGGGCTACCATGAACCGATATAGCAGCACAAATATCATAAGAAAAATATTGATCTTAACGCTTTCTACCATTGTGATTATTTGTTTAGCAATAAATGTACCGTCAGCGAAGTCAATAACGAAAGAAATGAGGACAAATGTATCTGTAACTGGCGGAACCATACATGTGCATTCGTCAATGGACCGAGTTTTATTTGAGAGAAATTCAGGAAGTGATTATGCCTCAGCAAAGGCTGGAGATTTAACAATCGTTGATGCAACAGGTACAGGGAATGGCTGGACGTTAACGGTAAAATCAAAGCCGATAATTGAAACGAGTACGAACGACGAAATAAAGGATTTCCATGGGGGACTTTTATTAGAAACAAATAATGCAACAATCCGTGGAAAAACCGGCTCGGCAACGAAACCGAATTGGAAGCATGGAGGGGCGTTCTCCATTAATAATAAAATGCCTTTGAAAGTTCTTCACGCAAAAGAAGGGGAAGGGATGGGTTCATATAAGGTGAGATTTGGTAATGATTCACTAAAAATGCAAATCCCCGAACATGCTATACATAATGAAGAAAATCTTTCATATCAGACAACACTCGTCTGGAACATCATTAGTGGACCATAAAGATATTACCCTTCCCTCTACTAGTAAGTAGTTCCGTTTAAAGGGAAAAAATCGAAACAACACATTTTGGAGGTAATTCGCACATGAATTATCTCCTTTATGATTGTGGAAATACAAATGTTTCTCGGGTATTCTCATAATAAATGACGCTTTATTTAGCACCCTTTTTAGTGAGTAAATAATATTTATTAGTTAGATGTTACTTGAAGTGGTATTTTTAGGTATAATTTCATTTTTACCAAGAAGAAATTCCTACTAAATTCTTGATAAAATTAGGTTATTTTTCACAGATTTTATAACTCGAAGGAGTGAAAGGCGGCGACTCCAGCGGGAATAGCAATAGCTGAAGACCCCGCAATGAGCACGTTTTTAGTGAATGAGGAGGCTGAAGCATTGCCCGCGGAAAGCGTACGCCTGTAATGGATTCGAGTGTTTTCTTAATAAAACTACAAAAAAACAACACATAAAACATAATGTTAAACGCGTTGCGAATTCTATTGTGTTTAATGTTTATCTCCTCGAAAACGGAATTACTTACTCTAATAGGGGAGGTTTTTCTATACTTTTGTCGAAATTAGATTCTAAATTAGTCAATGAAAAATTGTTTGGAGGAAGGATAGTATGTTTATCGTAAACGTTGAAGCGGCTATTTACGACAACGGAAAATGGCTGATCATTGAACGAAGCAAAAAAGAAGAGCATGCTGGCGGTCTTCTCTCGTTAGTTGGAGGTAAAGTTGATGATGAAGGAAACTCATTTGATATTCTTGAGAGAACTGTGAAAAGAGAAATTATGGAGGAAGTTGGAGTAACCGTGAAAGAGGATTTACAATATGTTCATAGTACATCTTTTGTCACAGATTCAGGTGATAAGGTTGTTGATATCGTCTTTTTAGCTACTTATGAATCAGGAGAAGCTTATGCAAAAAGTCCAGATGAAGTAGGCGAAGTATTTTGGTTTACCACAGAAGAAGTTGCGAACCATACTAATTCACCAGTTTATTTGAAAGAGAGTATTAAAAAGGCAGTATCGATGTTATAAGAGAAAAATGTTTTTGAGTAGTCTTATGGGCTGGAACAATGATATGAAATTATCAAGTATAACTTGCTCAAAAACAATCTACATCAAAATATTGAACTGCTTAATTATTAGCTCTGATGAATCATATACATAAGTTTTTTAACCCTGCACCCGTATCATTCTTAATCTTTTGTAAATAAATTGTTTGAATCAATTTCATAATTCCTTTTTTTGTGCAATGAAACGAATGATATTATAAAATTATCATTAAGTGTACGTTTTATTTTGAAGTGATCGTAACGAAAGGCGGTGACTCCCAGAGGATCAGCGACGAGCAATACTTCTTCGAACTGCTTCGAGCTGCGACGAGTAACCGCAGGAGCACTGATTATCTGTGGCGAGTAATCGCAGGAACAACGAGCTGAAGATCCACTTAGGCGAAGAGTAATCAAGCCTAAGTTAGCTGAAGACAAGCCCTTGGGAAAGCGTCCGTCTGAAGTGGAGGTCACGCTCATCATTCGGAATTAGGTATCATATTTTAAGTTATAAAATTCATTCGTTTCAATAGTTTATAAGAAAAGAATCGAGCCCTAAGAAAGAAAACTAAGGGCTTTTTTGCACTTTGCTGATTTAAGGGATATAAGGACCTAACCGGTCAATAACTGTGTCGATCTCATATTCTTGTCCACTTTCATCGATGAGAATAAGCGTAACAATTAAAGGGTGATTATTGTTTATAAGCATTGGGCTATTACAATCTGCAGGACTAGATTCAGACATAGTAGAGCCGTTGTTTTCTAATAATATTCTTTCACCTGAACTGTCTTCAATACCGCGGACTGTGATTTGCTCGCGAGTAAGGGAATGTAATGTTACAGAACCAAGGAAAAGCTTCTCGTCTTCATAGCATAATTGATAATTACCTTCGCTATGGATTCTTCTTAACTCTAGTACAATTGCATTTGCTTCTTGTCTTAAGTGGATATGTGACTGTGTTCTTTCTGTTTGTGTAAAAGAAGAAATAAGTACAGCAGAAAGTAAACCTATAATAATAAGCGAGATTGTTAAGCTCGCTAATAACTCAAGTAACGTGATGCCTGATTGATTTTTTGTGTATTTTTTTAGCATGAGAATCACCTAACGTAAATTATAGGTTAAAAAGTGCTTGTTGCATAATATTATTGGTAAAATGACTTTTTTTCTTGATTAAACACAATTAATTCGCAACAATAATAGGATAGAAGATAATTATATATAAGTACTAGAAGAAGGTGATCGCAAAGGTGAAATATTTAAATAGTAAAGGTTTAACATTAATTGAATTATTAGCTGCGATTACGATCTTAAGTATTGTGCTGATCACCTTTTTTGGCTTTTTAACTCAATCAATGTTTTTTTCTACAAAGACAGAAAATAAGTTGACGAGCGTTCATGTTGCAGAACGTGTTCTTTACGAGGTTAAGACGAATTTAACTGAGGGAGATTTAAGTGCTTTTTCACAACCGTGCTCAGCGACGCCATTAACGGTTGTACCAGGCGGTTATTATGGGTTGGTAGAAGACGAAACAGGCCATTTTTATTATGAGACGAATAATAACGTTTATTATCCAATTGTTACATTGTGTCAAACAGAGGACGAACAAGCCTTAAATGTTTACCGTGTACAAGTAAAGATTTATGACCATGAAGCAGATCCTCCTGTATTGTTAGGTGAAACATTTGATTATATTCAATGACAATTATATTCAAGGAGTTTGCCATGAAAAAACGATTGAACAATGAATATGGGTATGCTCTTGTTATTGTGCTCTTAACAATAACTATGATTGGGATTTTTATTCCACCTTTAATAGGAAGTGTTTTAAACAGCGCTACCCAATATCAAAGAGGCGAAGAAAATATTCAGGCAGAAAAACTCGTTGATATGGGAAAGGTGTATGCTAGAAATTCAATTATACAAGAGTTGCACGCTTTGCCAACGAGTAGTATTGCTGATGCTATTGATGCACTAGAAGAAAATTTACAAACGGTTGAAAAAGAAATTGATTCATCACAAGAGAGTACAAGCTTTTCAATTGATTACAATGATTTTATTAAAGTTGACCAGGAACTACGCATTCTTTTTACTGTAAGCGGGAATGTCAAAGGTAGAACAGGTACTTCAACTGTAAAAAATGAGAATGAGGTTTTCACACTATTTTTAAGCGCTCCAGGAGAACCCGGTGAACCGGGGGATCCAGGTGACTATATTGATTGGAATGATTTAGATGATGACGATTTCATAGATGAAGATAAGTTTCCCAATCAATATCCTGAAGGTGAAACGTTTGATGGAGAAGATAACTATCTAGATGGGAATACAAATTTTGGCGGACAATTAGAAATCCAGCCAAATGGTGAGCTAAATATTACGGGCAGTACAATATTGCAAGATGGTTCCCATATGGCGAATAGAGGTACAGTTTACATTGATGGCTATTTTTATGCGACTGGTGGAACACTGTTCTTAAATGAAAACTCAGCTATTATCATTGGCAAAAATGCATGGTTCGAAGGAGTTGAAATTCATATTCCACAAAACAGTACAATCTGTGTAAAAGGAAAAATAAGAGAGTGGGATGTTACTGGACAAGGAGTGAATGATCCTTCTGATCCTTCTGATCCTTATTATCGTCAATTAATCGATTCATGTGATAATGCACAAGATGGCATTTATTATGAAGGCCAAGAGTTTCCGGATGTTGAAGGCACTGACGAATCTGGTGAATGGGGCATTATTGGGACTTCATAAAGGGGTCTTTTAGCCAAATATTAAACATGGATTCAAATGCTCTCTGAAAAAATATCATGTATAGGTAAAGGGATGTATACAATAAAAACAACTTACAAATATTGAATAGTAAGCTATAATAGAATCAATATTCTGAAAACATTAGATTGAATTTATCATTCTATTTGTTTTTCAAAAAGGGTATTGATAAACTTAAAAGAAGAATAATCGTTTCTAAAGGTGGTCACTTAAACATGGGGAAGCAGGAGAATGGACAAGAAGATAATGTCATTCTTTTTCCAGGGCTTATCGCAAAGCTTGTGGAAAAAGGGATGACATCATTAAAAGAAAAGAAATATTATGATGCACTCCGTTACTTTCAAGAATCAACGGAACTTGAAGAAAGTCATCCCCAAGCACGTTACGGATTAGTTATAACGAATATTGAATTAAATAGGCTTGAGGAGGCTCGAAAACATTGTGAATCAATGTTAAATGAAGGGATCGGTCAGTACTATGATATCCTTCAAGTATATGTGTCACTTCTTGTGCAACTCGGGGATTATCAAGAAGTCGTGCACCTTCTTGAAACTGTTATTGCTGAAGAGAAACTCCCCCCTAATATGGCAGAGTCATTTTATCAATTGCTCGATTTTTCTCGGCAAATGACGTCTGATTCAGTAGAAATTGTGGAAGACTACGAAGAAGATAGTATAGACGGCATGACAAATACAGAAGAGTTGATACAAAACCTTGAAGGAGGCGATCCAGACCAACAGTGGGGAGCGATCCAAAGGCTTAGTCAAATTAATTCCCCTAAAGTACAGGAGGCATATCGCAGCTTTTTAAAAGGGAAAGAAAATAACCCTGTATTAAAAAGTTACTTAATTCAAATTTTAAAAGAGTTACATAGTAAAGAGACATTTGAAGTACATAAGTTTGGTGAAACATTTGAAGTAAATATCGGTCAACTTGAGGATATTTTTCACGAAAAGTTTGGGGCAAATGTTTTAGACCGTTTAGACAAATCACTTTCACAAAAAAGTCCGTCGTTATATGAGATGGTGCAACAAGTGTGGTGGCACTATTTGTTCGCACTATATCCGAAATCACCAAAACCATTACATACTGAAACGTGGGCTTGTGCATTACATATTTTAGGGTCAGCGCTTATTGAAGGAGAAGAAACAACAGAAGAAATTGTAGACCAATATGAAGTGGACGAAAAAGAAGTAGAGTCAGCGGTTAATCACATGAAGGTCATTGAGTCATTGATCTTAACGTTAAATGACAGTCATACATAAAAGAAGTAATTCGTGTGTCAAGTGATTATAGAAATTATTGAAAACATGTGCACGTGTGTTATAATGAGATGGTTGCAAAAGCGAAACAGTGTGCAGATTATTTATTTTTAGATTGTTGGAGGGAAAGTATTCATGACTGCAAAATGGGAAAAACAAGAAGGTAATTCCGGCGTACTTACAGTAGAAGTAGAAAGTGAGCGCGTGGGTCAAGCTTTAGATGAAGCGTTTAAAAAAGTAGTGAAAAAGGTAGATGTACCAGGATTCCGTAAAGGAAAAGTACCTCGTCCTCTTTTTGAGCAACGTTTTGGTGTTGAATCTCTATACCAAGATGCTTTAGACATTTTACTACCACAAGCATACTCTGAAGCTGTTGAAGAAGCGGGTATTGAGCCTGTTGACCGTCCTGAAATTGATATTGATCAAATGGAAAAAGGACAAGCGTTAATTTTCAAAGCGACTGTAACTGTTAAGCCAGAAGTAACACTTGGCGAATACAAAGGTTTAGAAGTTGAAGAACAAGATACAACAGTAACTGACGAAGATGTTGAGCAAGAGCTAAAACAACTTCAAGAGCGTCATGCTGATTTAGTTGCTATTGAAGATGGCGAAGTAGCAGAAGGCGACACTGTTGTTATGGACTTCGAAGGATTCGTTGACGGTGAAGCGTTTGAAGGCGGTAAAGCTGAAAACTATTCATTAGAAATCGGTTCAGGTCAATTTATTCCAGGCTTTGAAGACCAATTAGTTGGCGCAAAAGCTGGTGAAGAAACGGAAGTAACTGTTGAATTCCCAGAAGACTATCACTCTGAAGAATTAGCTGGAAAACCAGCTGTATTCAAAGTGAAAGTTCATGACGTTAAGCGTAAAGAGCTTCCAGAGCTTGACGACGAGTTTGCTAAAGATGCAAACGAAGAAGTAGAAACGCTTGACGAATTGAAAAAAGATATTCGTCAAAAGTTAGAAAAAGCGAAAGAACAAGAAGCAGACACTGCAAAGCGTGACACGCTTGTAGAAAAAGCTTCTGAAAATGCGGAAGTTGACATTCCACAAGCTATGATCGACACTGAAATCGATCGCATGCTTCAAGAATTTGGTCAACGTCTTCAAGCGCAAGGTATGTCACTTGATATGTACTACCAGTTTGCACAAACTGATGAAGAAGGTATGAAAGCTCAGTTCCAAGACGATGCCGAAAAGCGTGTAAGTATGAACTTAACGCTTGAAGCAATTGCTGAAACTGAAAACTTAGAAGCATCTGATGAAGATGTAGATCAAGAAATCAATCAAATGGCTGAAATGTACCAACGTTCTGCTGAAGAAATTAAGCAGATTCTTGCAATGCAAGGTGGCGTTGATACATTAAAAGGTGACTTAAAAGTACGTAAAGCAATTGACTTTCTTGTTGAAAACAGCAAAACAGCTGAATAATCATTTCTAACGTTTACACAGGCAAGGCGCGATCTAATCGTGCCTTGCTTTATACATAACTAAGTGAATATAGAAAAATCGACAATTGTACAGCATATAATGACGACAAATTTTAGAGTACTCACTAGGTTGTACAATTTATGAATGAACAGTGGAAAATAAGGAACATTAACTACCATAATCTGCGTTCATTTTACAAAGGAGTTCGAAAGATGGAGAAATTTCTTTGGACATAATTCAAGACAAGTTGATTTTCTCTATGGTAAGGTTAAAAAAGCTACTATTTTTTAAGAAGTACATAATGTTTAACCGTTTTATACTTTTTCGAGTGGACAAATTGGGTAATACTGTTTCAAGAAATTACTGGAAAGTAACCATGCTACCTTATTGTTTGACAGAATAAACGCATTCATTTATTCTGATGGAACAATTAGCTACACAGATAAATAAGGAGAGTTGTTCATTTGCGATTCACCATTAGGTGTGTGGTACAATTTAAGTAATGAGAGATCGTATGGTCCCAAAAATTTATCGTGTTTTATAATTGATCTGCCGTTTAAAATAATGAACTAAAACGTACAATGTAAACATACGAATAGAGTCAATGTTATGGAGTAGTCCATCTCGATAAAGAAAGTTTCGTTCTACATTACTGTTAGGGGTGAAATGCATGTTTAAATTTAATGAAGAAAAAGGACAATTAAAATGTTCTTTTTGTGGAAAAACACAAGACCAAGTACGTAAGCTAGTAGCCGGTCCCGGTGTGTATATATGCGATGAATGTATTGAATTATGTACAGAAATCGTTGAAGAGGAATTAGGCAGTGAAGAAGAAGTGGAAATGGAAGACATTCCAAAACCACAAGAAATTCGTGACATCTTAAGTGATTATGTCATTGGTCAAGACCAAGCGAAAAAGATCCTATCGGTCGCTGTTTATAACCACTATAAACGTGTCAATTCTTCAAATAAAAATGATGAAGTGGAGCTTGCGAAAAGTAACATTTGTTTAATTGGACCAACGGGTAGTGGTAAAACATTACTTGCCCAAACGTTAGCACGTATTTTAAATGTTCCATTTGCAATTGCTGATGCTACTTCACTTACAGAAGCAGGATATGTTGGTGAAGATGTAGAGAACATATTACTTAAGTTAATTCAGGCAGCAGATTATGATGTCGAAAAAGCTGAACGAGGCATCATTTACATTGACGAAATCGATAAAGTAGCTCGTAAGTCAGAAAACCCATCCATTACACGTGATGTTTCTGGTGAAGGTGTTCAGCAAGCGCTACTGAAAATTCTTGAAGGAACAACGGCTAGTGTTCCACCTCAAGGGGGACGTAAGCATCCTCATCAAGAATTTATTCAAATCGATACAACGAATGTTCTGTTCATTTGTGGTGGGGCATTTGATGGTATTGAGCAAATTATTAAACGCCGCTTAGGTAAAAAAGTTATTGGTTTCGGAGCAGAAACAACAGAGGAAGATTTAAAAGAAGGTCAATATTTATCAAAAATCTTGCCTGAAGATTTACTTCGTTACGGTTTAATCCCTGAGTTCATTGGTCGTTTACCAGTTATTTCAAGCTTACAGCCATTAGATGAAGATGCGCTCGTCGAAATTTTAACAAAACCGAAGAACGCTCTTGTGAAGCAGTATAAAAAACTTCTTGAACTGGATGATGTTGAACTAGATTTTACTGATGATGCATTACGTGAAGTTGCAAAAGAAGCAATTGAACGAAAAACAGGTGCACGTGGACTACGTTCCATTATTGAAGGGATCATGCTCGACGTTATGTACGAGTTACCTTCTAGAGAAGATATTGCAAAATGTGTCATTACTGATGAAACGGTACGAGACAAAAAACGTCCAACTCTCGAATCATCAGACGGAGAAATTATTGAAGAACCAAAAGAAAGTGCATAAAGCTAAAGTAAAACCCTCGACTAAGTCGAGGGTTTTCGTTTGTTACCTTTCAGCAATCTCTCTTCCTATGTGTTACCATTTATATCCAGGTTCCTAGCATCTGGATATAAATTGGAAATCATAAGATGTTTTGTCCAATTATTGCCTCCTTGCTAAAACAAGTTTATACATAGTCGTTCAGGAAATACTAAGCATCACTAGCAAACATTTAGTAAGGAGGATGCTTTATGAATATTACGGGACTGGCCTTTATGATCCAGTTGTTTTTTGGGGTTGTGATCGGCCTTTACTTTTGGAACCTTTTAAAGAACCAACGTACACAAAGAGTATCTGTTGATAAAGAATCACGTAAGGAAATGGAACAGTTAAGAAAAATGCGAACGGTTAGATTGAGTGAACCACTTTCAGAAAAGATTCGGCCGCAATCGTTTGATGATATTGTCGGACAACGTGACGGTATTCGTTCCTTAAAAGCCGCGTTATGTGGACCGAACCCTCAGCATGTTTTAATTTATGGCCCTCCCGGAGTCGGTAAAACTGCGGCTGCAAGGCTCGTACTTGAAGAAGCAAAAGTTAATGAACATTCTCCTTTTAAACGGGACTCTGTCTTTATTGAATTAGATGGTGCAACCGCTCGATTTGACGAACGTGGAATTGCAGACCCGCTTATTGGCTCAGTCCATGATCCGATTTATCAAGGGGCAGGAGCAATGGGGCAAGCTGGGATCCCACAACCGAAGCAAGGAGCAGTGACGAAAGCCCATGGAGGAATGTTATTTATTGATGAGATCGGTGAACTTCACTCGATTCAATTAAATAAATTATTAAAAGTACTAGAAGATCGTCGAGTTTTTCTTGAAAGTGCATACTATAGCGAAGAAAATAACCAAATACCAGACCATATACATGATATTTTTAAAAATGGTTTACCAGCTGATTTTAGAATGATTGGCGCAACAACGCGAACACCTGAAGAAATTCCTCCGGCGATAAGATCAAGATGTATGGAGGTTTACTTCCGACAATTAACACCACCTGAAATTTCTATAGTTGCTGAAAAAGCAGTAAAAAAGATTGGTGCAACAGTTGAAAATGGTGTTTTCGACTTTGTATCGCGATACGCGACAAATGGACGTGAAGCAGTTAATATTATTCAAATTGCAGCTGGTATGGCAACAAGTGAAGAACGAAAAAACATAACTGTAAAAGATGTAGAATGGGTCATTCATTCTAGTCAGCGAGCACCACGACCAGAAAAACGAATTCACCCAGAAGACAAAGTCGGTTTCGTAAATGGTCTCGGTGTTTTCGGACCGAACATGGGGGCAGTATTAGACATTGAAGTTACAGTTATGGATAACCCGGGTAAAGGAACAGTAAACATTACAGGGATCGCTGAAGAAGAGAGTACTGGAAATCACACGAAACAAGTGAAACGAAAAAGTATGGCAAAAGGGTCTGTTGAAAACGTACTTACAGTACTACGTAATATGGGAATAGATACATTTAACTATGATATTCATGTCAACTTCCCAGGTGGAATTCCTGTAGACGGTCCATCTGCTGGAATATCTATGGCGACGGCGATTTATTCAGCCATTCATAAACTTCCTGTACTACATGAAGTTGCTATGACAGGTGAAATTGGTATTCATGGGCATGTAAAACCAGTTGGTGGAGTCGTTGCAAAAGTAGAAGCTGCGAAGTTGGCAGGGGCATCAAAAGTTATTATTCCAAAAGGTAACTATCAGTCGATTTTAAAGGACATTGAAGGAATGGAAATCTATCCAGTTGAAACGTTAGATGAAGTCTTTGATTTAGCTTTATTAACTGAAACAGATGCTGAAGACCTAAAAGAAAATCAAATGCTTCCAGCTGCAGCTTCTTTTGCACTAAACCAATCTGGTGGTTTATCGTAAGTGTGAAGGAGCCCTTACAAGGCTCCTTCTTTATTTTAGAATTCTATGATCAACCCTACTTAGGCTTACGCCATTAAGTCTTGGTAACGGGCAATCTTTGTTTATGAAAACTCCATAATTGGAAAAATCCCTCTATGTTAGACAAAGTAGAAACAATAGGATAAAATTAAACAAAGATAGCGAAAACAGTTGCTTTTTAATGGCGTGAACCATCCTGGTGGCGTCCCTTTTTCATTTTTTTAGACAATTTCCAGAAAACGCGTCTTAATAAAAGCATGAATTCATATGTTTTCCAAATAATAAGTGAAAATGATCGAATCTTTATCATCAATAAAAGGTGAGAAGTGTTTACAGTGAATGTGGAGGTGTAGTACATATGAGTGAAAATACTCAAAAAAAGCTTCCGTTGTTGCCGTTAAGAGGCTTACTCGTTTATCCAACAATGGTGCTTCATTTAGATGTTGGACGGGATAAATCCGTTGAAGCATTAGAGCAGGCAATGGTTGACGAGCATGAAATCTTTTTGGCGACACAAAAAGAAATTTCAGTCGATGAACCAGATGAAGAGGATGTATATAAAGTTGGAACATTAGCGAAAGTAAATCAAATGCTAAAGCTTCCAAATGGGACAATTCGAGTTCTCGTCGAAGGAATTCAACGTGGAAATGTTCAAGAATTTATTGAACATGATAACTTTTTCGAAGTAAATGTTGAGTTGCTAGAAGAGCGGCAAGAAGCAACGGTTGAAGAACAAGCGCTCATGCGTAACGTATTAGAGCAGTTTGAACAATATATTCAGCTTTCAAAAAAGATCTCGCAAGAAACCCTTGCTTCAGTTTCAGATATTATTGAGCCTGGTCGGTTAGCAGATATTATTGCGTCACACTTGCCATTAAAAGTTGCTCAAAAACAAGATATACTAGAAACAATTGATTTAGAAGAGCGTCTTCAGAAAATTTTACGCATATTAAGTAATGAAAAAGAAGTGTTAGGCCTTGAGAAGAAAATTGGCCAACGCGTTAAAAAATCGATGGAAAAAACACAAAAAGAATATTACTTACGTGAACAAATGAAGGCGATTCAAAAAGAGCTAGGAGAAAAAGAAGGAAAAGAAGGTGAACTTGCTGAACTTCGTGAAAAAATAGAAGCAGCGAACATGCCTGAAGCAATTGAAGAAAAAGCATTAAAAGAACTAAAAAGGTTTGATAAGGTTCCTTCAAGCTCTGCAGAAAGCTCAGTGATTAGAAACTATATTGAATGGCTCGTTCAAATTCCTTGGACAAATGAAACTGAAGACCTGCTTGATATTCACCGTTCCCAACAAGTGTTAGATGAAGACCATTATGGACTTGAAAAAGTGAAAGAACGCGTATTAGAATATTTAGCTGTACAGCAGTTAACAAATGAATTAAAAGGACCGATCCTATGTCTTGCAGGACCTCCAGGAGTAGGTAAAACATCTCTAGCTCGTTCGATCGCGCGTTCATTAGGAAGAAACTTTGTACGAATTTCACTTGGTGGTGTTCGTGATGAAGCTGAAATTCGTGGACACCGACGCACATATGTTGGAGCGATGCCAGGGCGAATCATTCAAGGGATGAAAAAAGCAGGTTCGGTAAACCCTGTATTCTTACTTGATGAAATTGATAAAATGGCTAGTGACTTTAGAGGTGATCCGTCCTCAGCTATGCTTGAAGTGCTCGACCCTGAGCAAAACAATAGCTTTAGTGATCACTTCATCGAAGAGCCGTATGATCTTTCGAAAACAATGTTTGTCACAACAGCAAATAATATTGGAGCTATCCCTGCACCATTAATGGATCGTATGGAAGTGATCCACATTGCAGGTTACACAGAAATTGAAAAACTCCAAATCGCAAAGGAATATTTGTTACCAAAACAAGTAAAAGATCACGGTCTAACAAAAGGAAAGCTTCAAGTAAAAGAAGACGCTATTTTAAAAATTGTCCGGTATTACACTCGTGAAGCGGGAGTCCGTAGCTTGGAACGTCAAATGGCAACGGTATGCCGAAAAGCAGCGAAGATGATTGTATCAGGTGAGAAAAAGCGCGTTGTCGTTACAGAAAACACTGTAGAGTCACTTCTTGGTAAACCGAAATTCCGTTACGGGAAGGCAGAAAGAGAAGACCAAATCGGTGCAGCAACAGGCTTAGCTTATACAACAGGTGGAGGAGACACACTTACGATCGAAGTGTCTTTATCTCCGGGGAAAGGAAAGTTAACTTTAACAGGAAAACTTGGCGATGTAATGAAAGAATCTGCTCATGCAGCATTTAGTTATATTCGTTCAAAATCAGAAGAACTTTCCATCGATCCAGATTTTAATGAGAAAAATGATATTCATATTCACGTTCCTGAAGGAGCTGTTCCGAAAGATGGGCCATCTGCTGGGATTACAATGGCAACAGCGCTAATTTCTGCCCTCACCGGACGAGCGGTTAAAAAAGAAGTTGGTATGACAGGTGAAATTACATTACGTGGCCGAGTTTTACCAATCGGTGGTTTGAAGGAAAAATCAATGAGCGCTCATCGCGCAGGTCTTACGCATATAATTATGCCAAAAGATAATGAAAAGGACTTAGAAGATATTCCTGAAAGTGTACGTAAAGATTTAACTTTCATTCCTGTTACACATTTAGATGAAGTATTAAATCAAGCGTTAGTGGGGAAAAAGAAATGAAAGTAACGAAAGCAGAAATAGTCATTAGTGCAGCAAAAGGTCATCAGTTTCCGGAAGGGCCCTTTCCAGAGGTGGCCCTTTCTGGACGTTCCAATGTCGGAAAGTCATCGTTTATTAATACTGTTTTAAATCGCAAAGGTCTAGCAAGAACATCACAGCGTCCAGGAAAAACCCAGACTCTCAATTTTTACAATATCAATGATCGGCTTCATTTTGTTGATGTACCTGGGTACGGCTATGCGAAAGTTTCGAAAGCAGAACGTGAAGCATGGGGACGTGTCATGGAGCAATATTTTCAGGAACGAGAACAGCTTAAAGGTGTTGTTCAACTGATTGATGTTCGTCACAAGCCAACTGCCGACGACGTCATGATGTACGAATGGCTTAAGTACCACGAGCACCCTGTTATTGTCGTTGCAACAAAGGCAGATAAAATTGGGAAAAGTAAGTGGGAAAAGCATAAAAAAATTATAAGAGAAGAATTAGAGATGGATCCATCTGACACGATCATCCTTTTCTCGTCTGAAACTGGACATGGAAAAGATAAAGCGTGGAAAGAAATGGAGCGTCTTTTATTCTCATAATTTTATCCTTCACATGGAGCGTGAGCTTCTGTGAAGGATATTTTTATTTATCACGAATGTCACCATTTCGGTACAAAACTGACTAAAATATCAATCTTGATGATGATGTCATATCAAATAACAACTATATTTGTTATATATATATGCAATTTGATGAAGGGATCTCATTTATTAGCTAGAATAAGATAGTATAACCGAGAGATTATATGTTTAGAATATTTTAGTCCGTATTAAGTGATAAGTTATTATCTATAGCATAAAAATGTTATATGACGACTTTGTTTAATTTTTGATCTATTAATAATATAGAAATACCTGAATTATTCCCAATATTCATACTATTAGAATTCTACTTTGAAATTTGTTATTTTGAAAAAACTCTACTTAAGAGTCAAATATAATAAGGGGGAATATAAAAAGATGAATAGATTATGGAAAAGAGCTCTACCTATAACTTTAGGAGCAACTTTACTTTTAACAGCTTGTGGTGAAAGTGATGAAGATGCTAGTTCAGGAGAAGACGGGGAATCTCTATTTATAGACGCAGGAAAGTTTGTCTATGCATTGTCAGGTGAATATCGCCCTTTTAGTTATGTCGATGAAAATAACGAACTAACTGGTTTTGATGTAGATATCGGAAAGGCGATTGCTGAAGAACTAGGTGTTGAAGGAGAACCATACCAAATATCATTTTCTGGAATTATTCCTGGCCTTCAAGATGATCGTTACGATGCAATCATAGGTAGTATGGGAATTACAGAAGAACGAAAAGAGTCTGTAGATTTCTCTGACCCTTATTATATCTCTGGTGCACAGTTGTATGTTCGTCCAGATAGTGACTTAACTTCAATAGAAGATGTAGATGAAGACACGAATGTTGCCGTGGCTTTGGCAACTACGTATGAAGACATGATTCAAGACTACACTACGGATGTATCGACATATGACTCTGATGTTATCGCGTTACAAGCGCTTGCAGAAGGCCGCCATGATGCCGTTGTTACAGACCGTCTTGTAGGACTTATTAATATTGAAGAGCAAGACCTTAATCTTGAAATGGCCGGCGAGTTAATTGATACAGATTATATGGGAATTGCAGTGAAAAAGGGGAATGAAGATTTACTAGAAGCGATTAATGAAGCTTTACAAGCAATCAAAGATAACGGCTCATATTTAGAAATTAGTGAGCACTACTTTAATGAAGACATTAGTCAAGAATAAACGAAGTAATTTTTACAATCATTAAGAGCTGAATGTGCACTTTACATGTGCACATTCGTTCTTTATACAAGAGGTGAAATCGTTGGTTATAGGCGGAATTTTTGATTTTAATACATTTTATAGTGAATTATTACGAACATGGCCATTCTTTTTTGAAGCAGCTTGGTTAACTTTACGGCTGACAGTTGCGGCGGTTATTATTGGTACTGGTATTGGACTAGTTGTAGCACTTTTAAAACTATCAACGATCAAACCTTTTAATTGGGTTGCGAATATTTACATAACAGTTATTCGTGGAACGCCGTTGATCGTTCAAATCTTCGTATTATACTTTGGGTTATCAGGGGGATTTCAATTATCCGACTTTTGGGCGGTGGCTTTTGCATTAGCCGTACATAACTCAGCATATATTGCAGAGATATTCCGGGGAGCCATTCAATCAATTGATAATGGACAAATGGAAGCAGGACGTTCACTAGGCATGAATTATGGCTTGTCAATGCGTCGAATCATTATGCCACAAGCTAGTCGTAGAGCAGTTCCTCCATTAGGGAATCAATTTATTATTGCCTTAAAAGATTCATCATTAGGTGCGTTTGTGGCAATGCCTGAACTATTTCGGACAGCGCAAAATATAGCTGCAGGTACTTTGAATACGATGGAGACATATATTATCGTAGCATTATATTATTTAGCCTTAGTTATGATTTTAACGTTAATCGTTAATAAGGTTGAAGAACGTCTAGCTGTTAGTGAAAAATAGGAGGACATATGTATGAGTGAAATGATTCGAGTGGAGAAATTGAATAAATCTTTTGGTGACCTACATGTATTGAAAGATGTCGATTTGACAGTAAATGAAAGTGATGTTGTCTGTCTTATTGGTGCGAGTGGTTCAGGAAAAAGTACTTTACTACGATGTCTAAATTTCTTGGAAATTAAAGATAATGGGAAAGTAATTTTTGCAGGCGAAGAAATTGATCCAAAGAACAATGATTTAAATAAAGTTCGGCAAAAAGTAGGGATGGTTTTTCAACATTTTAATTTGTTCCCTCATAAAACAGTGCTAGAAAATGTCATAGAAGCTCCGATCATGGTGAAGAAACTAGCTAAAAAGGTTGCCATAGAAGAGGGAAAACAATTACTAGATAAAGTTGGCCTAAGTGATAAATATGATGTTTACCCTTCGAAATTGTCTGGAGGACAAAAACAACGAGTAGCCATTGCTAGGGCTCTAGCGATGAAGCCTGAAATTATGTTGTTTGATGAACCTACGTCAGCCCTTGATCCGGAACTTGTTGGTGAAGTACTTGAAACGATGAAAGATCTTGCTTCAGAAGGAATGACGATGGTTGTCGTTACCCATGAAATGGGATTTGCAAAAGAAGTCGCTGATTATACTGCATATATGCATGACGGCATAATCGTTGAATATGGTGCATCTGTTGATGTGTTTGAAAATCCACAGGAAGAACGTACGAAGGAATTTTTAAGTAAAGTTTTATAAATTTTGATCTAATAGAGGGAATGAAGTGTTTAGTGAAATATCTCTATTCTTTTTTTAAACTTTGTTTTGCACAATGGTCACGTATATCCAATTTACGAGCTTTAGAGGGTTGAAGAATTACTCTTAGGATCGAATCATAACAAAAGTTTGTTGCGTAGAATTTGACTTACTATGCAAGAAAACGTTATAATTAAAGTAATAAGGGGGAGATAGTTTTGAAAAAACAATATGCTGACTCATCACATATCTTGAATTCTTTTGAAAACTATCTCGCTGAAATAGGTAGATCTGAAAACACGATTAAAACGTACTGTGGGGTTATTCAATCCTATTTTTGCTGGCTTGAAGCTGAAGGGAAGTCTGTTAAGGGCCTAGAAAAGCAAGATGTTCAGCAATACCTAGATTACTTACAAACGAAACAGAGAAGCCCATCTACAATTAAAAAAGTATTGAATACACTTCATACGTTTGCCAAATCATTAGGGCATACGCATCTCGTTAAAGATGTTCAATATCATGAAGAAAGTAAGAATCAACTTCCGCCAGATTGTTTATCGGCTGATGAGAAGGATCAATTACTGAAAAATATTATTGCAGATGGAAATAAAAGAAATGTTGCGATTGTCCAACTTTTACTAAGTACTGGTATCCGTGTCTCAGAACTATGTGCATTAAATATAACAGATATTAAAATCAATGAAAAAAATCAAACAGGGCAACTAACAGTTAGTAGTACTCGTAAGAAAATGGAGCGAACAATGCTTCTATCTAAAACTGTTGTCTCCTATATTAATGACTATTTAAAATCAAGAAGTGACAATGAAGAAGCACTTTTTTTATCAAACTATCAAAAGAGGATCTCACCTCGGACCGTTCAGCACACATTGCAACAGTATGGTGTCCATCCTCATATTTTAAGGCACACTTTTTGTTATGACCTTATTCGAAAAGGAATGGACTTATCCATCGTTCAACAGCTTGCTGGTCATTCAAATATTCATGTAACGAAACAATATGTGACGGAACGTTCTGACAAGAAGCATGCATAACTACTAAAAGCATTTCTAGATTTTTTCTAGGAATGCTTTTTTTATTTTGCACGTTAAGAAACTTTCTAGATAATTTTGAGGGGGAACTAAGAAAGGGAGGTTGACTAATGAATACGTTTAGTCAACCCCTTCGTTTTGTGAGGAATTCGTTATTTCTTTCTAAAAAACAATAGATAAACTCCAATGGCGATAAGTAAAACGGGCCACAAGGATTCAAAGCCACCTGCAAATGTTCGAATCCACTCAGAGACTTCACTTGAAAATAAAGCAAAGGCAGTAATCGCAAATAATATCATTGCTGGCGTCAATCCATCACGTTTATTCACAAAATATTTCATTAAAAAAGCAATCGCTACAATTAGTGTAAAATAACCCCAATGGTATCCCCATGTTCCATATGTGTGGACACCATGAAATAATACGCCAAGCCCTAGTAATGTAGCCCCCGTAAACATTTTACTATCATCACGATTTGAAAAGCCTTGAAAAGCCATGACTAGACCGATAAAAACAAGGATCGAAGGCCATGTGAAGATCACATTAGCGTATGGCAGTGTTATATCGAACTGCTTTAATAGAAAGTAAAGGCCGGTACTAATAAGGATAATTCCAGGAAGAAAATTATTACGTCGCAAAATATTCCACTCCTTTATTAATATTACATAAATTTAACAAAAATGATTAAGAAATCTCTTCACGGATACAATATACAAATAGATGGATTTCTCTATCATTTACATAAACATTTCGTAAAAGATTTCACAGTTTATTCAAACCTTTATCATGTCCAAAATGATAAGAGATGTTATAATATAAAACGGAGTAAACGTGTTAATTGATTTTTGAGCAATAATCTTGTCTTTTTTTAAAAAAAGATGTAAAATACAGTCGGTTTTTAATTTCTGGGGGTGAAAGCATGCACATCCTTGTTGTCAGTTTGAATTATAAAACAACTCCAGTTGAAATACGAGAAAAATTTACGTTTCAAGAGGATTTGGATCGTGCTTTGATAAAGCTTCGCCAATCAAAGAGCATTCTCGAATGTGTGATTGTTTCGACTTGTAACCGTACAGAGATTTACGTGGTAGCTGATCAGCTTCATACAGGTCGTTATTATACAAAAGCATTTTTATCTGATTGGTTTGATATTTCAAAAGAAGAGTTCACACCATACCTTCAAATTCGCGAGGACGAGCATGCAATTGAGCATCTATTCCGAGTTTCTTGTGGATTAGACAGCATGGTTTTAGGTGAGACTCAAATTCTAGGTCAAGTACGTGACGGCTTTAATCATGCGCAACAAGAAGGTACAACTGGAACAATTTTTAATCATTTATTTAAGCAAGCCGTTACATTAGCAAAGCGTGCTCATTCTGAGACAGCGATTGGTGAAAATGCTGTTTCTGTTAGCTATGCAGCAGTAGAACTAGGAAAGAAGATCTTCGGAGACTTTTCTGATAAAAAAGTGCTTATTATGGGCGCAGGGAAGATGAGTGAGCTGACTGCCAAGCATTTGAGTGCAAATGGAATTAATGACATTACGGTAATGAACCGTACAATTGAGCGAGCAGAAGAATTAGCAAATAAGTTTCAAGGCCGTGCAAGCAGCATGAGTTCAATGGTAGACTCACTGCAAGAAACGGATATTTTGATAAGTTCGACAGGATCAAAAGAATACGTTGTTACAAAAGAAACGGTCGAAAAGCTAGTGAAAAAAAGAAAAGGCCGTCCGTTATTTTTAGTAGACATCGCAGTGCCGAGAGATTTAGATCCTGAACTAGAGGATATTGAAAACGTATATTTATATGATATTGACGATTTACAAGGAATTGTAGCTCAGAATTTAGAAGAGCGTAAACAAGAAGCAGAAAAAATCGAATTGATGATTGAAGAAGAGCTTGTTGACTTTAGTCATTGGCTTGATACATTAGGGGTAGTTCCTGTTATTACAGCTCTTCGTGGTAAAGCGTTATCAGTACAATCACAGACAATGGAAAGCTTAGAACGAAAGCTTTCACATTTATCTGATCGAGAGAAGAAAGTTATTCGTAAGCATATGAAGAGTATTGTTAATCAGCTGTTACGTGACCCAATTTCTGCTGTAAAAGAGCTACCAGAGGAAGAAAACTCTGAAGAACTACTACAATTCATTATGAAAGTTTTCGCATTGGAAAACGAATTAAAAGAGCAAGAACAGCTTCCACAATGCGAAATCCAAATTAATAAAGCAGAACGCAAGTGGAATGTTGAAAAGCGAAAAGCAAAATTAGCTTGTCAAAATGAGGCTGTTGCCCGCTCTATATAGAGAGGGGATCGATAAATGTTATTAAACATTTTATATATGTTGATTATCGTTTTTTACTCCTTGAGTTTACTAGGATATTTTATTGATTTTATTCAACACAACCAGAAGGTTAATCGAATTGCCTTCTGGTTGCTTTCTATTGTCTGGGTTTTACAAACGTTATTTTTTATAGTAAGAACGATGGAATATGGCAGAATCCCTCTAATGACAATATTTGAGGGAATGTTTCTATATGCATGGATATTGGTAACATTTTCCTTGATTATTTACCGCTTAAAACGAGTTGATTTTCTTATATTTTTTGTCAATCTTGTCGGGTTTGCGGTTATGACAATCAGTGTTTTTGCACCTGCGGGAGATGTATCACCAAAGCTTAATGAGCTATTAATTTTAGAACTGTTAGTAATACATGTTACATTATTATTGTTGTCCTACGGGACTTTCACGTTATCATTTGCTTTTTCTTTTTTATATTTTTTACAGCATCATATGCTTAAAAGAAAAAAATGGGGCAAACGAATGGGACGTATTGGGAACTTATCAACGCTAGAGAGGTTTTCATTTGTTTTTACAGTCGTTGGATTTCCGCTTATGCTTTTAGGGTTAATTTTAGGGATCGTTTGGGCTTGGGTGAAATTTGAAATGATTCCTTGGCTAGACTTAAAAGTAATTAGTTCTTTTATTGTATTAACCGTATATGGGATCTACCTATTCCAAAGAGCTGTCAAACAACAAAGGGGCTATAGTTTAGCGCTACTAAATATCGGTGCCTTTCTTGTCTTACTGATAAACTATTTCCTGTCTAGTGCCTACTCAGATTTTCATTTATGGTAAACTGAGAAAAGGCCGAAACGGCAATAAGGTACATTGATTAAATGCTGGAGGTTATTATGAGAAAAATTGTGATCGGTTCAAGAAGAAGTAACTTAGCAATGACGCAAACGAAATGGGTAATTGAGCAATTGAAAGCTCTTGACCTTGGCTATGAATTTGAAATTAAAGAAATTGTTACAAAAGGTGATAAAATTTTAGACGTTACGCTTTCAAAAGTTGGAGGTAAAGGTCTTTTCGTTAAAGAAATTGAGCAAGCAATGTATGATAAAGAAATCGACATGGCTGTGCATAGTATGAAGGACTTACCGGCTGAAATAGCAGAAGGGTTAACAGTAGGGGCTGTACCAGAGAGAGTAGACCCACGAGATGCATTCATTTCAAACAGCGGGGAAGGGCTAATGGATCTACCAGCTGGGTCTGTCGTTGGAACAAGTAGCTTACGTCGAGGTGCTCAAGTTCTTACAAAGCGTCCTGACCTTGAAATTAAATGGATTCGTGGGAACATTGACACGCGTTTGAAAAAATGCCGTGAAGAAGATTATGATGCAATTATTTTAGCAGCAGCTGGTTTAGAACGAGTAGGCTGGACGAAAGATATTGTTACTGAATTTTTAGATCCTGAAATTTGTCTACCGGCTGTAGGGCAAGGTGCATTAGGAATTGAATGTCGTGAAGATGACAAAGAGATTGTTGATTTACTTGCGAAAATTAATGATGAAACAACTGAAAAAACAGTAGCTGCTGAACGTGCGTTCCTTCATACTGTTGAAGGGGGATGCCAAGTTCCAATTGGAGGTTTTGCAACTCTTCAGGAGGATGGAAACATTTCATTAACAGCACTTGTTGCTTCTCCAGACGGAGAGAAGGTGTTCCGTGAAACAATAGTTGGTAAGGATCCAGTAGCTATTGGAAAAGAAGTAGCAGAAAAAATGTTAAATGAAGGTGCCAAAGAAGTTCTAGACAAAGTGAAAGAAGAACTAGATCAATAATAGAAATCGTAAAGGAGTTGATTTGTCGATGACGTCACTCCAAGGTTTAACAGTGGTAAATACGAGGGCAGCCCACCAAGCAAACGCGCTTACAAAAGCAATTGAACGTTTCGGAGGGCATGCCCTTGAAATCCCTCTAATTAAGATCGATCCTACGCTAAATACGGAGCATGTAAACAAAGCGTTCAGGTACTTTGCTCAATATGACTGGATTATTTTCACGAGTGTAAATAGCATTCGTTATACAATGAAAGCGTTAGAGGAACAGTCGGTTGACAAACACCTCCTGCAAAATAAAAAAATTGCTGTAGTTGGAAAGAAAACAGAGCAGTTCTTAAAAAAAGAAGGTTTGGATGCGACAGTCGTTCCGCATACATACGATGCCGAACATTTGGCTGAAGCTTTAATAAAAGAAGTAAATGAAGGAGAGAAATTACTCTTTCCTCGAGGGAACTTAGCACGAAATGTGATCGTCTATGAACTGCAACAAGCAAATGTAGATGTAGACGAATTGATCATCTATGAAACGTCTATAAATGAAGCTGTGCAAGATCAATTAAACCAATTTTTAAAAAGTGGTTTAGCGGATATCGTGATTTTCACGAGTCCATCAACTGTAAGGGCGTTCTTTTCCTTAGTGGACAATGAGATCAAGTCCCAGTTAGTTAACAAGCTGATTTTTGCTGTCATAGGGACCGTCACTGCAAATGAGTTGAAAAAGCATGGTATACAAAAGATGATCGTCCCTGAAACATATACAATTGAAGGCTTAATAGATACAATTATAGAGAATGATATAAAAAGTAATTGAACTTATTAATAATGACATACATAAAAAGTTTGAGGAAAGGATTGGAGGAAGAGAGAATGAATGAACAACAATTTAGACGTCACCGTCGTCTTAGACGAACAGCAAGTATGCGAAAGATCGTTCGCGAAACGTATTTGCATAAGGAAGACTTCATTTATCCGATTTTTGTTAAAGAAGGAACGAATATAAAAAATGAAGTTCCGTCTATGCCAGGTGTTTACCAATGGTCGTTGGACAGACTAGAGGATGAAGTTAATGACGTAGTAAGGTTAGGAATTGAATCGATCATTTTATTCGGTGTTCCAGCAGAAAAGGATGAAGTCGGTTCATCTGCTTATGACCATAATGGGATTGTTCAGCAAGCAACGAGACAAATTAAAGAGAAACACCCTGAGTTAACAGTGATAGCTGATACGTGCTTATGTCAATTTACAGACCACGGACATTGCGGTGTCGTACATGATGGTGAAATTATAAATGATGAATCCTTATCATTACTTGCAAAAACAGCTGTATCCCAAGCCGAAGCAGGGGCAGACATCATCGCGCCATCAAATATGATGGACGGGTTTGTTGCAGCTATTCGTCAAGGGCTTGATGAAGCTGGTTTTGAAAACATCCCAATCATGAGCTATGCGGTGAAATACGCTTCAGCATTTTACGGACCATTCCGTGATGCAGCACATAGTTCACCGAAATCTGGAGATAGAAAAACGTATCAAATGGATCCAGCTAATCGACTTGAAGCACTTCGAGAAGCACAATCAGACGTTGATGAAGGCGCTGATTTCTTAATCGTAAAACCAGCATTATCTTATTTAGATATCATCAGGGATGTAAAAGAACGTCATCCTTATCCTATCGTTGCCTACAATGTAAGTGGAGAGTATTCAATGATTAAAGGTGCTGCTCAAAACGGATGGATTAATGAAAAAGAAGTTGTATTAGAAAAGTTAACGAGCATGAAGCGTGCAGGCGCTGACCTTATTTTAACGTACTTTGCAAAAGATGTTGCAAAGTGGCTAGAAGAAAAATAAAGAGAAAGGGGCTTTTCTCATGAATTGGAATAAATCACAAGAAGCATTTAAAAAAGCAAAAGAAGTGATGCCAGGTGGTGTAAACAGTCCAGTACGAGCATTTAAATCAGTAAATATGGACCCTGTTTACATGGAGCGTGGAGAAGGCGCACACATTTGGGATATCGATGGGAATGAATATATCGATTATGTTCTTTCGTGGGGACCATTAATTTTAGGTCATGCGGATGAACAAGTCGTCAGTTCTTTAAAAGAGATGACAGAAAAAGGGACAAGCTTTGGTGCCCCTGCAGAGATGGAAACAACACTAGCAGAACTTGTAATCGATCGTGTACCATCAATTGAAGTTGTCCGTATGGTAAACTCAGGAACAGAAGCTACGATGAGTGCACTGCGATTAGCACGTGGTTACACGGGCAAAAACAAAATTGTAAAGTTCGAAGGGTGTTATCACGGTCACGGGGATTCGTTATTAATTAAAGCAGGTTCAGGTGTGGCAACTCTTGGTCTTCCTGATAGCCCTGGAGTACCAGAATCTGTTGCGAAAAATACATTAACAGTACCATACAATGATATGGAAAGCTTAAAGTTAGCATTTAAAGAATTCGGTGATGACATTGCTGCAGTAATTTTAGAACCTGTTGCGGGTAACATGGGTGTAGTGCCACCTGAGCCGGGGTTCTTACAAGATGTTCGTAACATTACAGAAGAGCATGGCTCGCTAATGATTTTCGATGAAGTAATGACTGGATTCCGAGTTGGTTATGAATGTGCTCAAGGAGAACTAGGTGTAACACCTGACTTAACTTGCTTAGGTAAAGTAATCGGTGGAGGACTCCCTGTTGGTGCATACGGTGGTAAACGTGAAATTATGGAACAAATCGCACCAGCTGGCCCAATTTACCAAGCAGGAACTTTATCTGGTAACCCACTTGCAATGACAGCTGGATATGAAACGCTTAATCAATTAACAAGAGAGAGCTACGAGCATTTTGCTCAACTAGGAAAGCAATTAGAAGACGGTCTTCGTCAAGCGGCTGAAAAATATGAAATCCCGCACTGGATCAATCGTGCAGGATCAATGGTTGGCTTCTTCTTTACGAACGAAAAAGTTGTCAACTATGAAACAGCTGCATCATCTGATTTAGAGATGTTTAAAAAATACTTCCGCTATATGTTAGAGCAAGGTATTTCCATTCCTCCATCACAATTTGAAGGGATGTTCTTGTCCACAAAGCATACCAAAGAAGATATCGACAAAACGATCTCAGCTGCTGAAAATGCATTTAAACGCATTCGGGAAGAATAAAATACGTATAATTGTAGAAACCTCAAGGCTTAGTACTTGAGGTTTTTTCTGTTATGTGAAACTTCCCTTCCTTTAATGCGTATAGCATCTAAAGGGAGGGGACGATATGTTACCACAACAAGCTGCAATACAAATTGTTTTATTATTTTTTCAATTTGTCATTTTAATTTTTATGGTAGGTTATATGAATTACTATGTGAAGGATCGCTTCCTACTTTCAAACGGACAAGGGATGAAAGTGACAATTTTTCAAGTTGGAGGTAGTACGTTAATCGGTTTTCTTATTTATTACTTTGAATTTATGGAAAAGTATGACCCTGCCTACACAAGAATAGAAGGGGAATAAAGACAACTTTACAGACGACGCAAAAAAAGAAAAAGTTCCAAACTTTGTCTTACATCAAATGAAACGAGCATCTGTCATAGGCAGGTGTTTTTTTACTTTTGTTATGAACGTTCTAAGAACAACTCTTTATGACTTGGAGCTTTGGAGAAGAACAAAGAAAGGGAGCGGATATTATTAGAAAGATCTTTTGAAGCTCAATGGCTGAGTTCTCTAAAATTCCACCATAGAAAAATGAATGGCATTTCTTCCTTCTTAGGCTCATAACTATAAACAAACATGATATTTTTTGCACGGAAAGAATTACGCATAATTCCTTCATTTCTCACATACATCTGTATCGTAATGTATCGCCGTGTAGTAGTGGAGTTTGGACAAAGACGGTGAAGAAAAAGTACAACCTGCTTTGCAAAGTAACAAATGGTTTACAAAGCAGCACAGCAAGTTATGACCAAACTTAGTTTTTTATAAAGGGGGAAATGATGTTGAGTAATGAACAATCGTCATCCTTATCTTTTTCTATTCAAGAAGCGGTCTGGTTAAATCGGGGAAAAGAGATTGACGAACTGCTCTCGTTGTCATTGGAGCCAGATATTGAAATTCATGAAGCTGAAGATCATGTGACAGTTAAGGGTGCATTAAATTTATTTGGTGAATATACTCCAAAAGAAGAGGATTCGTACGGTGAACGTGAAAAGCCTGAAATTTTATCGCAGCAAATTGCCTTTCGTTCGGTTGAAGAAGTAAAGCTATCTGAAGAGGGAGTTGGACAGATCAGTCATTCTTTCCCTCTAGATGTCACGATCCCGAAAGAACGTGTCAAAAACTTGGATGACGTTTATGTCACAGTTGATGAATTTGACTATGAACTACCTGGTAAAGGGTGCATTGAACTGAATGCGAATGTATCCGTGTCAGGTATGAAAGTTGATAATCAGTCAGCCACTGAAGAAGAGGTGCCACCAGCACCAACTTCAACAAGTTCAGAAGAACGATCTTTCCACTTTGAAGAAGTAAGAAAGCAAGATACTTCTGAGGAAGAAGGGACTGAAAGTAAAGAAACAGCAGAGGAAGAGGATGACTTCGAGGATTACAACGTCTATGATGAAGAGGAAGACATTGATGAACCTAATAGTGATGAAAATGATGCTGGCCGTGATGATGAAGTAGATGAAACCAATGAACCTCAAGAACCGATTATAAATATGTCAAAACATACAAAAACGTATGATGGAAAAAGTGATGAGTTACCATCAAAAGAAGCGGAACCATCTAAAGAAGTGTCAGCTGAAGATGTAAGGCATGATTATGAACAAGATGTAGAATACGAAACCGAAGAATTTGAGGATACAGTAGAAGCTGTAGAAGAAGAGGGGCATTATGAAGAAGGGGAAGAAAATGCCTTATATTTAACAAAAGTTCTGACTCAAGGGGAGAATGGAGGGTTCACGAAACTTCGGATGTGCATCGTTCAAGAAGGAGAAACATTGGATGATATTGCATCAAGGTACAGCATCTCAACTAGTCAACTCGTAAGAATGAATCGATTGAACGAAGAGCGTGTTTCAGAAGGGCAGATATTGTATATCCCAGCAGGGGCTTCATCCTCCGCCGAATCATAAGGGGGGATCTTATGCTCAGTTTAGTCGATATTCAAGATAGCTATGGCTTTAAAAGAGCTTCTTGGAAAGTGGAAGGGGATTTAATTGAGACAGAAAAAGGTTTGAAACGGATCATTATTTGGTCGGATGAAAAGAAATTAAGATGGCACTTAATGTGGCGAGATGAATTAAGTAAACGAACAGAATGTCTATGTAATAGAATGATTCAAACGAAGGTGGGGGAACGAGTATTATTAACAAATGCAGGGTGGGTTACAATTCATGATGAAGTAACCACCTTATTTTCTTATAAAGGGCGAGAAAAAGATTTCGGTGAATTCCTTGGGAAATACTATTCTAGTAAAATTTCAGGAATTGACGTTGAACTATCTGATGAAACATTTAATAAACACGCACGTCAGTGGAGCAATTTGAATTCGCGTTATCACTTTCCAAAAGAAAATCGTTTTCTGTTAAAAAAACTTCAAAGGGAAGCTGCAAAGAGACTTGATGTGGCCCATACGATTATAGAAAAACAAGATATGCCGGTACCTCCAATTGTGTCGCCAATTCGTTCATTAAATCAAGGAAAAAATGTTTTCGAAAAGTTATACTGGGAAAATAGATCACTTCCTCCCGAAAAAGGTTATCGTTCATTACGACTAGTTTTACTGCAGTGGCTGCAGCGATATGGACCAGACTCTGTAAGGACGCTCTTAAAATATGTTGATCAACATTTCCCTCTGAAAAAAGTTCATGGAACGGCTTTATTAGTAGAATGCCTCTCTCCAAGAGAGTTCATCTTATTTTTACAACAAATTGAATCAGGTAGTCCAGAGTCATTTAAAGTGGCATATGAAGAACTTAAGAGGCAATGGGATACAACTTGTGAGCTCGTAAAATTAGTAAGTGAATGGGCAGATTTATCTCGAGAGAAGGTGAGTGTATGAACCTTCATATAGAGCAAAAGCCACTTGGGGCTGTATTGTTCCAATACGATATTTATCCTGAAAAAATCGAGTCATATGGAAAAGTTCGTAAAGTCGATACAAAATACGGAAGTTACGGTTTGAAAAAAACGAGGATGACACGTGAGCAAGCTGATTGGTTTATTCATGTCATGAGGCGTTTAGAGAGAATTGGCTTTCATTATGTTGTACCAGTCTTACCGACGAAATATGGGGATTACGTTGTTAGGTACGGGGATGATGCGTATTATTTAATGCCTTGGTACGAAGATCATCAAGAGTTCCGCCATCCTGTTAATCCAGAGGAAGTGATGGTAGAGGAGCTCTCAAAACTTCATGGCTTAACCGAACGAAGTCAGGAATATTCTGAGGACCTCTTGCAGAACTCTTATGATGCGTTAAAGAGAAGGTGGGAGAGAAGAAAAATTGAAATGGAACGTTACGCCGATGAGGTTGAAGGTAAAACGTACTTATCACCATTTGAATTAACGTTTCTAACTCATTTTCAGCGTTCCATTCATATGGCAGAAGAAGCTGAGACACACTTAGCATCTTGGCTAGAGAAAGCGAAAGAGAAGAAGAGCTTTCGAAGTGTGTTATGTCATGGTCGACCTAGTCGAAAGCACACCTGCTTTGATCAGTATGGCTCATCGTACTTCCTGAATTTCGAAAAAGCAGTTTTAGATACGCCGACAAGAGATGTTGTATTATTGTTTCGCCATTTCTTCCAATCTCGTCCTTGGGATGAGCAGGAAGGTCGACATTGGCTGCAACTTTACGAAAAACACTTTGCGTTATTTGATGAAGAACGTCACTTGCTTATGAGTTATCTAGCTTTTCCAGAATCTATGTATCAAACTGTTGATGCTTATTCTAAGCGTAAGAATACAGGGTTAACTGAGTTTCAGGCAGTGACACAATTAGAGCGAAAAGTCTTGACAATGAACCGTGTACGACGTTTTATGATGAGTGTATTTCATTCAGAAGAGGGTATGTAACAAGTAGATCCAGAGGATGACTCATACGTGCTTGGCTCCCTCCTTACAAGGTATAGATCGTAACCTACTTTTATCTTGTCATGGAGGTGCCTGGCACTTTGTTGTTTAGTCATCCCCTTTTTCATGACTAGTAGGTATGGAAAGAGGGGGTTCGAGCGTACCAGGTAGTATTCTACCAGGTACGCTTCCGCTACATACAAATAAATTAAATTCCTACAATGAATGATTATGTAAGATAAAAAGCTTGTCCAAAATAATCATAATGAACAGCTTCTAGTATGATAACCATTGGTTTGTCAATAGTTACCACAAAATTGTGCGGGACCTGGTCCCGCACAATTTTACTAGAACCAGCTGAAGGTGTGAGATAAATAGATGATGACAAGGACAGCGAGTAAGATGACGTCAAAGGTTGTTGGCAAAAGCAAAGTTCTAATGAGCTGGAAAATGATCAGTGGGAGCAAAATCTGATAAAAAACATCAATGATTCTTTTTACTATTCGAGGAGACCGAAAATGTTTATGCCAGCGTCGACGTCGTCTCATAAGCTTTCCTCCTTCATCATCGTTTAAGTAAATTTATAAGTGCTTTTTCTACTACCTAATTTATGCATTACATAGTAAATGGTGTGTGTAAAATCATGAATCATATCTTAGATCAGATGCTATTTTAACAGTTGGGCAAACCTTATCTCCAAATTCCCTAAGAATAAATGGAGCAAATGTATAAAGTTAGATAAGCGAGCTTATACTGTTGGATATACTTCATAGATGGTAAATGAATAGAGAAAAAACCTTATAGTCATATGTACATTTCTCATTCAAAACAAAATGAAACTATTGATTATAGACTAAAGAAAAGGTAAAATACGAATACAAACGTCTTTTGGCAAATTTACGCAAAAAATGTAATCAGCCAAAAACAAATCATAAACTCATGTATAAAACGTTGATAGGGAGGAGTACATCTCGAACCCATCAGAGAGGAAAACTATCGCAAAACAGCGATGCTGGAAGGTTTTCTTGGATGTAAAGATGGAAGGTCGCCCTGGAGTTGCTTTTATGAACAATGTGAAACTTGTCAGTCTTTAAAGCTATGGCTACACATTTATTAGTAAAAGCCGCATCAGCCCCGTTAAGGCTTTGAGTGTACAGCTAATTTTACGTAAATTGTAGATGCTAAACAAAGCATGAACAAGCCCTTTTAGCTGTAAACAAAGGTGGTACCGCGAGGAATTTAAGCTCCCTTCGTCCTTTGACGAACGGGGGCTTTTTGTATTCTCAAAAATTCACAGACCAGGTCCCGTACAATTTTGTGAACTATATTGACAATTAGGAATGTTTATATCTAAGGAGGAAAGATGATGACTGATCAAAATCAAGAAGTATCAATGCCGCCGAAGTATGATCCTCAGGCGACAGAAGCGAAGTGGTACCCATATTGGGTAAATGGAAAATTCTTCGAAGCAACTGGAGATGAGAATAAGAAACCTTATACAATTGTTATTCCACCACCGAATGTAACAGGGAAACTTCACCTTGGTCACGCGTGGGATACGACGCTCCAAGACATTCTCATTCGTACAAAACGTATGCAAGGGTACGACGCACTTTGGCTTCCAGGAATGGACCATGCTGGAATTGCAACGCAAGCGAAAGTTGAAGGAAAACTTCGTGAAGAAGGCGTTTCTCGTTATGACCTTGGTCGTGAAAAGTTTTTAGAAAAATCATGGGAATGGAAAGACGAATATGCGGACTTTATCCGTAACCAATGGTCTAAACTTGGCCTTTCTCTTGACTACTCTCGCGAGCGCTTTACCCTTGATGAAGGCTTATCTAAAGCAGTAAGGGAAGTATTTGTTCGGCTATATGAAGAAGGGCTTATTTACCGTGGCGAATATATTATCAACTGGGATCCACAAACGAAAACAGCGTTATCTGACATCGAAGTTATTTACAAAGATGTTCAAGGTGCCTTTTACCATATGAAATATCCGTTAGCTGATGGCTCGGGGCATATTGAAGTAGCAACGACTCGTCCAGAAACGATGTTAGGGGATACGGCTGTAGCGGTTCACCCTGAAGATGACCGTTACAAACATCTCATTGGCAAAAAAGTAAAGCTACCAATCGTTGGTCGTGAAATTGACATTGTCGCTGATGATTACGTAGATATGGAGTTTGGTTCTGGCGCAGTAAAAATTACTCCAGCACACGATCCAAATGACTTTGAAATTGGAAACCGTCATAATCTTGAGCGCGTTCTCGTTATGCATGAAGATGGTAAGATGAACGATAATGCTGGAAAATACGAAGGTATGGACCGATTTGAATGTCGTAAGCAAATAGTTAAAGATCTACAAGATGATGGTGTCCTTTTCAAAATCGAAGAACATATGCATAGTGTTGGTCACTCTGAGCGAAGTGGAGCAGTTGTAGAACCATATTTATCAACACAATGGTTTGTAAAAATGGGACCTCTTGCAGAACAAGCGATTGAATTACAAAAATCCGAGAATAAAGTAAACTTTGTTCCTGACCGTTTTGAAAAAACGTATATGCATTGGATCGAAAACATCCGTGACTGGTGTATTTCACGTCAGCTATGGTGGGGACATCGTATTCCAGCTTGGTATCATAAAGAAACTGGAGAACTTTACGTAGGTCGCACAGAACCAGAAGATATTGAAAATTGGGAGCAAGATGTAGATGTACTTGATACGTGGTTCAGCTCAGCTTTATGGCCATTTTCAACGATGGGCTGGCCGGATGAAGAAGCAGCTGACTATAAGCGTTACTATCCAACAGATGCACTAGTTACAGGTTATGACATCATCTATTTCTGGGTTGCCCGTATGATTTTCCAAGGTCAACAATTTACCAACGAGCGTCCATTCAAAGACGTCCTCATTCACGGACTCGTACGTGACTCTGAAGGCCGAAAAATGAGTAAGTCTCTTGGTAATGGTGTCGACCCAATGGATGTTATTGATAAGTACGGTGCCGATGCGCTTCGTTTCTTCTTATCAACAGGCAGCTCACCAGGTAATGACCTTCGTTTTTACTGGGAAAAAGTTGAGGCGAACTGGAACTTCGGTAATAAGATCTGGAACGCATCACGATTTGCTCTGATGAACATGGACGGCTTGAAGTACGAAGAAATTGATTTAACAGGCAAGAAAACAATTGCTGATAAGTGGATTCTTACTCGCCTTCAAGAAACAATCGACCACGTTACGAAGTTTATTGATGTTTATGAGTTTGGAGAAGTCGGTCGTGCCCTTTACAACTTCATCTGGGATGACTTCTGTGACTGGTATATTGAAATGGCAAAACTTCCTCTTAACGGTGATGATGCAGAAGCGAAACATACAACTCGCTCTGTTCTTGCCTACGTATTAGATCAGACGATGCGCTTATTACATCCGTTTATGCCATTTATTACAGAAGAAGTATGGCAGCACTTACCACACGAAGGCGAGTCAATTACGGTTTCGAAGTGGCCAGAAAAACAAGAGTCATTCATGGACAATGAGGCAGTAAAAGATATGGAACTATTAAAAGAAATTATTCGTTCTGTTCGAAATACACGAGCTGAACTAGATGTTCCAATGAGTAAAGAAATTACCCTTTTCATTAGTGCAAACGATGAAGATCGCTTATCTCAATTAGAGCGAGGCAAAGCATACATTGAACGCTTCTGTCGCCCTAGTGAGCTGAAAATGGAAACGGGCATGAAAGCTCCAGAGAAATCAATGAGCTCTGTTTTATCAGGCGTTGAACTATATTTACCACTAGCTGGCCTTCTCGATTTAGATGCAGAAATCGCTCGTCTAGAAGGTGAAGTAAAACGACTGGATGACGAAGTAAACCGCGTGCAAAAGAAACTAGGTAACGAAGGCTTTGTCGCAAAAGCGCCAGAAAACGTCGTTCAAGCTGAACGTGAAAAAGAAAAAGATTACGTAGAACAGCGGGATAAAGTAAAAGCTCGTATTGAAGAATTGAAAAATTAAGTTCGAACCTCGAAACGTATGAATCGTTTCGGGGTTTTTTGTGTACATGTACATGATGAAAGAAATAATGCACTTTACGAAAACAGCCATAAATAAAAGGAACTATTTATTTATTCGAAATTCTCTTTTAATGTACCTATGACGATGTGGTATTCTTATGAAAAGACTAATTTTGTATGAAGAGGTGTCGTTAATGAAAGAGATAGGATTTTATCAAGATCGATTTGTCGATATAAACGAAAAAGTAGTTCCGATTCAAGAGCGTGGACATCAATTCGGGGACGGAATTTATGAGGTTATTCGCGTGTATAATGGAGAACTGTTCACATTTGATGAACATATAGATAGGTTACAAATGAGTGCAGAAGCAATTGATCTTGAAATTCCGTATTCTCATGAAAAAATACATAGCATTGTCACAGAAGGTCTTGAGCTATCAGGAATAAAAGAAGCGGAAGTATATATTCAAATTACGAGAGGTATTTTTAACCGACAGCATCATTATCCAGACGGTCCAGCAGTTTTCTCAATGACAATCCGTCATGCAAGAAAAATCGAAGCAACAGCTCGTGATAAAGGAATAGATACGGTCGTATTAGACGATGAACGTTGGTTAAATTGTTATATTAAGTCAATAAACTTGCTCCCAAATGTTATGGCTAAACAAGCGGCGGTAAAAGCAGGGTGTACTGAAGCAATTTTACATAGGGATGGAATAGTGACGGAAGGTTCTAGCAGTAATGTATTTATAGTAAAGAAAGGAATTCTTTATACACATCCAGCAACCAAACGTATTTTAAATGGCATCACAAGACAAAAAGTGATTGAACTAGCAAATCAACAAGGAATTTATGTTGAAGAAATTCAATTCGACCTTCATATGTTACTTGAAGCTGATGAAGTGTTTATGACAAGTACAAGCATGGAAGTGATGCCAGTTAAAAAGATAGATAACATAGAGTTTACAGGTGAAAGAGAAATCACGAATAAGCTAATAAGTGAATTTCAAAAGCTTCTTTCATAATCGTAGAAAGAGTTCTTTGCAAAAGTAGAGTTATAAAAACATCAACTCGTTCTGTATTGTTCATCGTAAATGTTAATATCGCATGCGGTAACGTATCATCACTAATCTCTAAGTAGCATTTGTCTTTTTGGCAAGTGCTACTTTTGTTCTAATCTCTTTTTGTAGGGAAAAAAATAAAGGTAGTCCCGAAAATAAGCTCGAATGTATTTATACAAAACTTTCAGGGAGGGGTCATATGCCTCATCTATCGAAAAAAGAAATTGAAGCTGTAAAAAAAGTCAAAAGTAAAGAGAATGAAGATGCTATTTTACGAAAACAGAATGTTATTGGTTTAGGTATTGGCGTGAAAAAGAAGAGTGGAAAATATACTGGAAGACCTGCGCTTATTGCCTATGTTACTAGTAAAAAGCCTCTGTCTTCCTTAACGAAAGAAGATAAGGTCCCTGAAAGCCTCGACGGTGTGGAAACGGATGTTATTGAAATTAGTCAGCCTGAAATTCAGCTTTATACCGATAAACTGGATGATTTACGTACACTTCCGACAAACGAGCTTACAACCCGGGTTCGTCCAGTTAAAGGAGGGTGGAGCGTGGGACACCCAGATATAACAGCAGGTACGGCAGGAGCGATCGTATATAGCAAAGAAGAGGGGAATCAAATAAATTATTATATTCTTTCGAATAACCATGTACTTGCAAACAGCAATGCAGCCTCTCTTGGAGACCCGGTTATACAGCCTGGAACTGTAGATGGTGGAAGACTTCCCGATGATCAGGTCGCCACATTAAGTAAATTTATTCCGATTGACCTGACTCCAGATAAACCACTTGAGGACCATGAAAATCTCGTAGATGCCGCTATTGCTGAGGGTTCATTGCAGGAGCTCGACCGGGATATTTACTGGAACGGTTACCTAAAAGGCTGGGTGAATAAGGAAGATGTCGAAGTAGGCATGCAAGTGAAAAAAACCGGGAGAACAACAGGTTATACGATTGGAGAAATCGTTTCGGTAGGAGCTACAATTGATGTAAACTTCGGAAACAACCGTGTTGCTAGGTTTACAGATCAAATTCTTACTACCCCATTATCAGAAGGAGGAGATAGTGGATCGGTAGTCACTGATATGAATAATAAGGCTATTGGCCTTCTGTTTGCAGGAAGTCCTGAGGTTACAATTTTAAATCAGATTGAAAATGTTAAAGACTTGTTAAATATTGAATTCGTTTAGTTTAAGGGGGTGACTCATCATTGACATGAGTCACCCTCTATACACGCTCCTACAAGAAATCTTGTGGGCTTTTTTTTGGAGCAAATAACGTCTTCGATCCATAATGGATATTTATGTTAGGCGCAGTTAAAGTTCAGTGTTGATATGCAGTATTATTTTACAATTGTTTCATTTGTGAGGAGCGAAGGTGACGACTCCAGCGGGAAAAGCACGAGCTGAAGATCCACTTAGGAAATAAAAAATTATTTTCTTTCCTAAGTTAGCTGAAGCCGTGCCCGCGGCAAAGAAGACACCGCGATAGCAAGTGGAACGAAGCTTGAGCGGATGTCGCACTTGTGCCTAGAGGTGAAAGCGTCCACCGAGAGCGAATCACAAAATTAACAACCAACTTTAACATAGCCTTATGTTAAAATACGTTCATAATAGTCTCTTGACCAAGGAAAGGGGAATGGAAATGAAATTGCCATTTTGCTGGTCTTGTAACTACAAATTCAGATGGAATGAAGCGTTTTTCTGTATTGATGGAAAAAACAGTGCCCGAACTGTGATAAAAAATAGTATATAACGAAAACGAGTAACATAAAGATCGGCATATTATCTGCACTAATTATTCCAATACCTATGCTATTAAATATGTTCAATGTTCCGTTTTCGATTATTATTCCGATATTAATCATTTCAATAGGGGTTGTGTTGACGGCATTTCCATTTTTCACGGACTTTACAAAAGAGAAGGAATACTTGATCTAAAGAACAAAAGAAAGAAATTTAATCAATGAGGGAGTAGATAATATGATTTACTTAGTACGCCATTGTCAAGCGGAAGGACAACCACCTGAAGCAAAATTAACTGATTTAGGAGAACAACAGGCCGAAGTTCTTGCTGATTTTTTTTCAGACAAAAAGATTGATTATATTGTTTCTAGCCCGTTTACACGAGCAAAACATACTGTAGCACCGTTATCCAAAAAACTCGGTGTAGACGTAACGGTTGATGACCGGCTAGCTGAGCGAGTCGTAAGCACAAATGACTTGCCTGATATATTGGATAAATTGAAGGCTACATATGAAGATGATGAATTAAAGTACGAAGGTGGGGAATCAAGTAGAGAGGCTACGACTCGTGTAGTAGAAGTTATGAAAGATTTAGAGGATAGTGAGTATGAAAATATTGTGGCGGTCACTCACGGGAATTTATTATCACTTTTACTGAGAACTTATGATCCTAGCTTTGGCTTTAACGAGTGGAAACAATTATCTAATCCAGATGTGTATGTGATAGATGGTCAAAAGGTTCAAAGGCTATGGGAAGGTAAGGAAGATTGAAACTGTCCATAATAAAAATAAAATACGCCTCTAGTCTTAGATAAAATATTCCTCGAGAACGTACCGAAAAACGGGGCTTCGAAGTAATATAATCATAAGATCATTCGAGGAGGAAAAAAGGATGAATCATTTTTTATTATTTATAGCAGCGTTAGTTGCGCTCTTTGTGTTATTAGTAAATATAGGACCGATGATTGTACTAGCAATTAGTTTATTGTTACTATATGTTGTGTTTGTTCAATTCACAAAAAGCCGTTCAACTGTTGGAAAGGCCCTCTGGTTTGTTATTGGATTTATTGTACTAAGTATGGCAGTAGCTAACAGCTATTCACTTTTTGGTGTTGTTGCCGCGATCGTTCTTTACCTTATTTATAAGAAATGGAGCGAGGGTCGTACAACATCGAAAAACAACTCAGCCGTCCACATATAAAAATCGGTATAGTAAAACTTGTATGATAAAAGGGCGCTTTGACCGCGCTCTTTTATCTATTTATAAATGATGTAAGGGGGTTACCGATGCTTAAGCATATGTCTACAAATGCATTTAATTGGATATTTTTAGTCGGTGCCTTTCTTTTCGTTTTTGAAGTTTTATTTTTAGGAAGAGGTATTGCTTTTGCAGCACTTCTTTTTATTCTTTTTATTTACTTTGGGAAAAAATATGGTGGTCATCTTGTCGGAAAGCTTTTCTTTTGGTTCGGGGTTACCAGTCTAATTTTTACTTTCTTAAGTTTAATAGCTGTTCGATTTTTATTTATTATGTTTGTCATTATATTTTTTATCCAATACCATAAATCAAAAGAAGAACCAGAGCGGGTCAAACCACAATTTGATAAAACAAAAGAAACAGCTGAAGGGCTCGTTTACGTAGAATCACTCTTTAAAAATCGTTTTTTTGGAAAACAGAAAACGAGTCAAAAACCATATCAATGGAGAGATATTAACGTCCACGGTGGCATCGGTGACCGTATAATTGATTTAAGTAATACTGTACTCCGTGAAGATGGTGTTATATCGATTCGTCATGGTATCGGCGATATAAAAGTGTATATTCCTTATGAAGTTGAAGTGAAAATTGACCATAGTGCGGTTTTTGGCAGAGCAACGATTTTCCAAGAAAGACATGAGTCACTTTTTAATAAAAAACTATCGTACGTAACGGCGGGTTATAACGATGGAACACCACGGGTGAAAATCGTTACATCCATTCTATCCGGAGATATTGAGGTGAAGCGGATATGAATGTGATACTTAAACAAATGATGTATGGCATCTTAAGTTTTACTGTATTTGCAATTCTCATTCTTGTTCCATCATTTATTATGTTTCCACTCGATAACTGGTCGTTACTTATCGAACAGCGGTTATTCGATTTGCCCTATGTCTTTTTTATGGTCATTATGATCATGTTAAGTGGAGCTGCATCAGGGGTCATCACAGGTACTTACTTCAGGAGAAAACTGAAATGGGTGTCAGATCAACTTGAAGTTGTAAAAAGTGGTGAACAGCTTCGAAAAGAAGAAAAAGAATTAAAAGATATCGAAGAGATTTATGATCAGTTTTTTCTATTGCAATCAAAGCTAAATGAACAAACGAAAAATGTGCAAAAACTTGCGTCAGAAAGAGCGTATGAGCGGGAGAAAAGTTTACAAGAAGTGGTTGTCCAAGAAAGAAATCGATTAGCGCGTGAGCTTCATGATTCTGTCAGTCAACAGTTATTTGCGGCATCGATGATGATGTCAACAATCAATGAAATGAATCCTCCGGAAGACGAGGGATTAAGGAAACAGCTTGAATTAGTTGGGAAAATGATTGAACAATCTCAGTTAGAAATGAGAGCCCTTTTGTTACATCTACGTCCAGCAGCATTAAAAGGAAAGTCACTCTATGAAGGCATAAAAGAATTATTATTAGAATTAAAAGAAAAGGTTCCAATTCAAATCAATGAGAAAATTGAAGACTTATCGCTCGCAAAAGGGGTTGAAGATCATCTGTTTCGAGTTTTACAAGAGTCACTGTCAAATACGCTGCGCCACGCAAAAGCGAATCATTTAGAAGTGTTACTCATTGAACGGGATAACTATATTATTTTACGAATTACAGATGATGGTATCGGATTTAATGTTGAAGAAACAACTGGTAGCAGTTCATATGGACTTGATAATATGAAAGAACGTGCAGAAGAGATCGGTGGCACGTTGAAAATTGTTAGTTTAAAAAATGAAGGAACCCGTTTAGAAGTGAAGGTCCCGGTATTACAAAGAGGTGACGAAGAATGATTAAAGTATTGTTTGCTGATGATCACGAAATGGTACGAATCGGTGTTTCATCCTATTTGTCTGCACAAAAAGATATTGATGTCATTGCAGAAGCTGATGATGGGGAAGAAGCTGTTCAGCTTGCACTTGAGCTAAAACCGGATATCATTTTAATGGATCTTGTCATGAAAGAAATGGACGGAATCGAGGCGACAAAGCAAATTATCGAGAAATGGCCAAGAGCAAAAATTATCATTGTTACGAGTTTTCTGGACGATGAAAAAGTATACCCTGCTCTTGAAGCTGGGGCGACTAGTTATATGTTAAAAACATCGAAAGCAAGTGAAATTGCCAAAGCAATTCGCGCCACATTTGATGGTCAATCCGTGCTAGAGCCCGAGGTGACAGGAAAGATTATGTCTAAAATGCGCCAAAATAATGTTCCTATCCTCCATGAACAGTTAACAGGAAGAGAGATGGAAGTGTTAAAGCTTATGGCAGAAGGAAAGACGAACCAGGAAATTGCTAATGAACTCTTTATTGCTTTAAAAACAACGAAAGTTCACGTTAGTAATATTTTAAGTAAACTGGCTGTCCATGATCGTACACAGGCAGTTGTTTATGCTTTTAAACATCATTTAGTCGAATAAGAGCTTTTTCAATTAGGGGGTGTTATAGCTTAATGCCTCTTCCTATAAAGCCAAAAACTGTAGTGTTTAAATAATGAAGTCATCCGTTATAAAAAGCGGGTGGCTTTTTCATATGTTTTAAATAGGAGCTAGCATTTTTTTCTAATCAAGGAATAAAGTTGTTACTTTCTCGAAAAGCTAAGCATTAAGATAAAAGCTACTGTGGAGATGAGGAGCAGTTATCATGAGTCAAACGAAAGAGACACAAGAAAATATATCTCGTAATATCACAGACAGTGAAAAAAAAATCAGTGACACTTTTGATGATTGCAAAGATATCAAGATTCAGGAGTACCATTATGGATACAACCTTACTCAAAAGGCGATGACAGTACACTGTTCTTCCCTTGTTCAAGACCAAGATGAGAATCATTTAAAAAGAGTTTTGCAAGATTTAGTGACTCATGAACTTGGTCAAGCAGATATGATTTCTGTTGGCGATATTAAGTCTTTTTTTCAAAAGCATGGTGTTTCGTATTACGAGGCCAATTTGTTGAGTTCTTATGATGAGGTCATTGATGACGTTTTATCAGGTCATGTCGTCATTTTATTTGATCAATGGGATGAAGCGCTTAGCTTTGAGGCAATTTCGGTTGAATCAAGAGGTGTAGATGAACCGGTTAGTGAGTCGGTCGTAAAGGGACCTCATGATGGCATGGTCGAAAACTTGCAAACGAACTTAGGGTTACTAAGGTCTCGCCTTAGAAATCCAAAGTTTAAAATTAAATCAATGACTTCAGGAAAAAGTACGAAAACAGAAATTGCTTATGGGTATCTTGAAGGTGCGGTAGATCCTGAGACATTAGAAGAGTTTGAAAAACGTTTGGAGCAATTAGAGGACGTAGAAATTTTAGAAACTTCATACATTGAAGAATTGATAGAGGATTCAACGTACTCCCCTTTTCCTCAATATAGGTATACGGAGAGACCTGATGTCGCCGTATCAGCTTTACTTGATGGGAAAATCCTTGTTTTAGTACATGGAACAGGTACAGCAATGATATGTCCAGCATTATATTTGGAACTATTCCAATCCCCAGAGGATTATTATCAGCGAACTGTTATTTCCAGCATGATCCGCATTTTGCGTTTTATAGCTGTCATCATAGCGGTCACACTCCCGAGTGTTTATATTAGTTTAAGTACGTTTCATCCAGAAATGATTCCTTCACAACTGTTATTAGCTGTATTGGATACTAGGGAAGGGATTCCTTTTCCAGCAATTATTGAAGCACTAATTATGATGTTTTTCTTTGAATTAATGCGTGAAGCAGGGATACGCTTACCAAAGCCAGTTGGTGAAGCTGTGAGCATCGTAGGCGCTTTAATTATTGGGGAAGCAGCGATTGAAGCAGGTATTGCCTCTCCAATTATGGTTGTTGTTGTAGCGCTAACAGGTGTGTCGACTTTTACGATTCCGAGCTACAACCTTGGGATCTCCTATCGTATATTGCAATACCCACTCATGTTTTTATCAGCAAGTTTAGGAGCGTACGGATTAGCAATTGGTCTCTTATTAATAATTTTACACTTAACTTGTTTACGTTCGTTAGGTCAGCCTTATTTATCACCGGTTGCTCCAGCACGTCCATTTCAATGGCGTGAAGTATTTGTACGGATACCGCTTAAAACATTACTTCGCTCTCCTAGAAATAAGCATATGCACCGGGTACCGAAAAACTAATGTGACGATTCATGAAAGAAGGATGTTTCATGAGAATCAAATTAATATTAATATTTTCCTCCTTATTTATAATGACTGGTTGCTGGGATCAATATGAATTAACAGAATTAGGATTTGTTATCGCTGCAACTTTAGATGAAGGTGAAGAAGATGCAATTAAATTGACCTTACAAGTTTATAAGCCATCTGGCGATGATACGGGTGTAGAACAATTCCATATATCAACTGAAGCAGATAATGTCTATGACGCAACGCGTGACTTTGTTATTCATTTAGGGAGGAAAACGAATTGGAGTCATATGCAGTCGATTATCCTTTCAGAAGATTTAGTTAAGGCAAAAGCGATAGATGAATTGCTTGATTTCTTTTATCGTGATATCGAACCACGTTCAACGGTCAATGTTGTTATAGGAGAAGGTGAAGGAAGGGACTTTCTCAATTTTGAACCATTAATTGAAAGTACGGTTGGTAGACAAATAAGGGAAGGACAAAGACAAGGTCATCAATTATCTGGTAAATCGATTGATACAACGCTGTTTGACTTAAGTTTAGAGATGAAAAGTGAAGTCAATGATACTTATATTCCTTATATAATTCCAGATCATACAAATAAAACTGCACCGATGAATGGAGTTGTGTTACTAAAAGATGGTCAAATGACCACTCATATATCAGGGGAGGAAACGCAATACCTTATTATGTTAAAAGATCAATTCAAAACAGGAGTTATTAAAATTCCTCTTCTTGGTAATAGTCAAGGTGAAGAAGAAGAAAAAATGGAAAGCTTAAAAGTATTATCACAAGAAACGAATAGGGATGTTCATATTGAAGGACAACACATATCAGTAAAGATAACTTCAGAGCTCGATGTTATTCTAGGTGAAATATTTCAGACTAAATTAGAAACAGAAGAAGAAAAGGAACAATATGTGCAATATATTGAAAGAATTGTAGAAGAGCGATTAGAACTTATGATTGAAAGACTTCAAGAAGAAAAAATTGACCCAATCAATATGGGGAATCAAATTTATCGAGAAAATCCGACTGAATGGAAAACATTAAAAGAAGATTGGAGAGAGAACTTTGCCAATATTGAATTTGAAGTGGATGTTGATATCAATATTATTACAAGCGGCTTTTTTCAAAGTAAACCATTCCTTTCAGAATAGAACGTAAAAGGTAATTGCTTATGTTTGATAAACTTATACTCCTTATAATCGTATGGATCAGTATTCTAAGCTTTGATATACCAATTTTGATAAAAATGAAAGATAAAAAAACAAGAACTGTTTATTTCGGATTTCTCGTGATTGCTGTTTACTTAAGTATAGACTATGGGTTTGACATGAACGTCCTAAATTTAAATCATTTGTTTGAGTTTTTGTTCTTACAGCCTGCAGAATGGATTGTGCAGTTTTTTGAAGGGGAGTAAGAAGTGATGAAAAATAGGGAAAGTATAAATGCAACACAACTAGCGTATTTATTACTCGTCTTTTTAACTGGGTCAGCTATTGTAAATATCCCTGCTCCAGTTGTAAATGTTGCGGACCGGATGGGGTGGCTTGCCTTACTCATATCTATTTCTGGTGGAGCTATTGTATTAGCTTGTGTAATCTATTTGCACAAACAGTACAAAAGTTTAACATTTATTGAATATAGTCGCGAGACTTTAGGTAACAAAATAACGATAATTGTTATATTTTTCCTTATTATGATGTTGTTTTTAATGTTGGGGAATATTGTTCATGACATAGGTCTTTTTCTTACTAGCACAATGTATCGAGAAACCCCACAATTTGTATTAAATGGCCTTGCCCTTTTCGTTGCTGCTCTTACAGCACGAGCGGGGATTGAAGTGATGGCAAGAATGTTCACCTTATTAATCTTTGTTATTATTTCTGTCTTTACAGTCGTGATCCTGTTACTGTTACCAGAAATGGACCCAAGTAACCTCCTCCCATTGTTTCCAGAAGGCATAAAACCAGTTTTACATGGGAGTTATATTACTTGGGGGTTTCCTTATGCTGAGTTATTCATATTTTCGATGCTTTTGCCTTTTACCTATAAAAAAAATGAAGATGAGGACCCCTCGTTTACAAAAAAAATGTATGCGGGATTTTTTGTCAGCAGTCTTATACTTTTCATTGTCGTTCTTGTAACAATTATGATTTTAGGTCCGACGGCAGGTGATATTAAATATTCGCTGTTTTTTATCGCTCGCTTAATTGATGTAAAAGATATTTTAACGCGAGTAGAAGTGATTACAAGTATGATTTGGATTGTTGGTTCTTTTATGAAGGCGACGATCGTTTTGTTTATTCTCAATTTATCAATGACAAAATGGATTAAAATAAAAGATGATCGTATTTTAATCTTTCCAATTTCATTTATTTCGTTGCTTTTAGCGTTAACGATGTATGAACATGAACTAGAATTTGCTCTATTTGTAGCAGATATATGGCCGTTAGTAATTACTACTTTTGGGGTCTTTCCACTGTTACTTATTTTTTTGATCACTGTAATAAAAAGGAATAATAAGAAACATAAAGATAACGAGAGTAGTTAATTAAATGATCCACTTCTTTAATAGTTGAGCAGCTTTTGTAAAACCTTCTAATCCATCGATTAGTGGATCGTCTTGCTCAATGTTGATGACATAGTCATAACCAGACATCTTTAAAGCACTAATCATGTTCGCCCACGTTTTCACATCGCGACCATAACCAATTGTTCGAAATGTCCAAGAGCGAGTAAATGTGTCATCGAATGGCTGCATATCAAGCAGTCCAAAATAATTCATGTTCGTCTCATCAAACCACATATCTTTACTTGAAAAATGATATAAAGCTTCAGCATGAGCAAAGATTTTAATCGCTTCGACAACATCGATACCTTGCCACCATAAATGAGCGGAATCTAAATTTACTCCAATCACATCACCAACTGCTTCGCGCAACTTCAGTAAAGTAGCTGGAGAATGAACCGAGAAGTTACCGTGAGGTTCAATTCCTAATTTTACCCCTCTTTGTCGTGCATATTGTCCGACTTCTTGCCAATATGGGATTACTACTTCATCCCATTGCCATTCATAAAGCTCTTTGTATTCCGGCGGCCATGGAGCAGTTGGGAAGTTAGGATATCTGCTTGAATTAGGCGTACCTGGCATACCTGAAAAGCCGTTAACAATGGGAACTCCGGTTAAATGAGCAAGGTCAATTGTTTTTATAATCGTTTCATGGTGCTCTCGTGCGATATCTCGGTCAGGGTGGAGAGGGTTGCCGTGACAGCTAAGGGCACTAATAAAAAGTCCTCGCGATTCAATCGCTTCTAAAAAACGTTTTCTTGTCATTTCATTCATCAATAATTCATTTAAGGGAACAAATGTATCCCCAGGGTAATTTCCTGTCCCTAATTCAACAGCTTCTATTTCACGTGACTTTACAAAGTCTAACATCTCTTCAAATGTGAGATGTTCGAACACATGATTAACGAAAACCCCAAGTTTCATCGAAGCTCCTCACTCTCTTTATATTTTTAATCGAACACGTATAAGAAGATGTGAAATACGATGATCACTTAGTGTCACTTATATGTTTCTTTTATTCATTCAATGCATCACATTCCTTTGTAAAGAATAGTACATCGGTACATATATATGATAAAAATTAGGCTTAAGGGGTGTGATTATATGAAGATTATTATAGGGAAAGAAGGAGATACGTTAAAAAAAATAGCAGATCGTTATAAAGTAAATGTTAAAGAGATACTTCGAGTAAATAAATCGATATCAAATAAAGATATAAACATCGGTAAGAAGAAAGTAAAAGTCCCATCGAGCCCCATTAAACCCTCGTTCATAAAAAGATATTCTGCTAAACCCCAAGACAAAAGTTCATACCGTCAATATCTTCCACCTCCGCCCGAACCGCCTTTAAAGCAATGGATCCCTGTAACCCCATTAGAAGAGATGACGAAAGTGAATTATGACGTCATCATTGTAGGAAGTGGAGCCGGTGGTGGTGCGGTACTATGGAGGTTATGTGAACAATGGAAAAAAGAAGGGAAGCGAATTGCTGTCCTTGAAAGAGGAGGTTTATTATTACCAACACATGCACAAAATCTTCCTACCTTTGACCACAATCGGCTCGCAAGGTTCGTTTACACGAATAGTAATCCAGTAGATTTACTTTGGCCAGAGTTTCCAGGAGCAGCGCAATTTTTTGCATTGGGTGGGCGTACGATTCAATGGGGAGCTGTTACACCAAGGTTCTTTCCGAATGTTTTTCAACATTGGCCGATTACCTACGAAGACCTTCTTCCTTATTATTTGATTGCAGAAGAGGTCATGAATGTCAATCAAGGGTATCCTAGAGGTTCGAATATTCAATCTACATTTCTTGCTCAGTTAAGGCGAGGCGGTTATGGTGATGCGATGAACATGCCGATGGCTGTTAATTTGGACACGACGAAATATGGAAAAGTTCAGTCTAATGTTTTCTTCAGTTCTATTAATTTTTTAGCTCTGGGCTTAAATATAAAACCTTTTGACCTTGCTGTGAATGCACGTGTGTTTGAAGTACTTCATGAGAAGGATAAAGCTATTGGGGTTAAAGTCATCTCCCCTGAGAAAAAAGAATATCGTATACATGGCAAAACGGTGGTACTTTCAGCAAGTACGTTTGAAAATCCGCGTATTTTAATGAATTCAAATATTGAAGGGGAAGCAATAGGGAAATACTTAACTCACCACCCATTTATTGTAGCTGAAGGGAAGACTAACCGAGAAAAATTTGAAGAGGTTCTTGGCGTTGCTTCGATACTAGTTCCTGAATCTGCAGATAGGCCGTTCCAACTGCAAATTCACGGCCCAGATCCTTTTGAGTATTACTGGTATCATTTTAAAGAACAGCCGCTACTTCACGAATTATGGTTTGGTTTACAAGGGTTTGGCGTTGCTGAGCAGAGACCGGAAAATCGTGTGATTTTAGATCGAGAGAATGTCGATGATTTTGGGATTCCAAAACTCCGTGTCTATTTTTCTTATACTGACAGAGATAGAGCTATAATAGATGATATGGCTTCAAGAGTAGAGCAAGTAGCAAACATTTTAGGGTTGCGGTTAATAGTACCTCCAATTCTTAAAGCACCAGGTGTCGATATACACGAAACTGGAACGTGCCGTATGGGAAATGACCCGGAGGTATCTGTCACGAATCAATATGGGAAAGTTCATGGGGTGAACAATCTTTTTGTAGCTGATAATAGTGTACTGCCACCATCAGGGGCTGCTAACCCTACTTTGACGACGACTGCGTTAGCAATACGTACAGCTGATTATATTGCAAAGCGCTTTAAATCTTGAGTCTCTTAGTTGATTATGTTTAAGTAGAAAAGGTTGATTCAAAAGTGTCTAGCATTTTCCCTTTTGAATCAAACGAAAAGAATAATGGACAATCTTTTATGATTATATGTGCTAGATTGAATGTATTCATTAGGTAATCATACGATTTTTTCGAATGAAGAATCTAAGCAATGCAGATCATTGGAAAAGAATGCTAAAGTGATTTTTTCACACATTTTGCAATTTGTGAATGATTGTTCAAATGCGTATAATATATAAGCGATTTGGATTTCAGTACATACATTTTTGAAACAAGAAAGGGAGTTTAACATGTTTAAAAAGAATATGTTTTTAACAGTTTTCACTGCTATTGCATTACTACTTGCTGCTTGTGGTGATGATGCAACAGACGGTGAAGTAGGAGAAACAGATAGCTCAGGAGATAAGGGTGAAATTGAAATTGGTTTAAATAACTGGGCTGAAAACATTGCAATTAGTAACATGTGGAAGATTATCCTGGAAGAAGAAGGATATGATGTCACATTAACAATGTCTGAAAAAGCCCCAATTTGGACAGGTATTGCTAGTGGAGGAATTGACTTATCACTTGAAGTGTGGCTACCAACAACAGATGAGCCATTTTACGAAGATCACGGTGATGACCTTGACATGCATGAAGTATGGTTTGAAGGAACTGGTTTAGGACTTGCTGTTCCTGAGTATTTTGATATTGATAGTATTGATGAATTAAATGATCGTGCTGATGAATTTGACAATCGCATCGTCGGTATTGATGCTGGAGCAAGTTTAACTCGTATTACAGAAGAAGCGTTGGAAGAATATGATCTTGATCTTGATTTTGTTGTCAGCTCAGAGCCTGCGATGATTACTGAGCTAGATACTGCTTATCAAGAGGGAGAGCCAGTTGTTGTGACACTTTGGAACCCGCACTGGGCATTTTCTGATTTTGACATTAAGTACCTTGAAGATCCTAAAGGGGTTTATGGTGAACCTGAAGACATTTACTACATGTCACGTCTAGGGTTTGAAGATGAGTATCCAGAAGTCATTGAATGGCTAAATAATTGGATGATGGATGATGAAACACTTGGTGAGCTAATGTCTTACATTAACGAACTAGGTGAAGAAGAAGGCGCTGAAAAGTGGATTGATGAAAACCGTGACATGATCAACGAGTGGTTAGGAAAAGAATAATAGAGTAATAGAAATGAGGGTGACCCGAGATGGAGTCATCCTCATTTTCATTAGGAAGGAGTTATGTCTCACTAGCCACATATTTCATAAAAATAGAGGCAATATCAATGTCACTGTTCATATATAAACTACGGCAACCGACGGCATCTTCCATTTCGTTAAATAATACGTTTCCGTGTTCGTCGAATAAGAAGTCCAAGCCGACAAAGTCCGGCTTAAGGTGTTTAATGATTTGCTCTATATAAGCTGTTTCTTTTTTTGATAGTTCGTATAAGCTAGACTGACCGCCTAATGAAATATTCGCACGGATATCCTTGTTTGTTGACTCTCTTAAAACAGCCCCAACGATTTGTTTGCCAACAACATAAACTCGTACATCCTTACCAGGTGACTTGGCGACGGGCTGAATGATCAACTCGTTGGGAAGGTTGGTGTTTGTTTCATATAACTGTGCGGCATTTGTAATGAAATGAACACTTGTCCCCCCTCTTCCGTATGGATCTTTAACAACGAAAGGAAAGGGAAGAGGGGTGTTTTCCATTAGTCGTTGTTTTGTAATCTGTAAGGTTTCAAGCATGGGTATTCTAAGTCTCTTCATTATGCTATGAGAGAGTCGTTTATCATTTGCGATCCTTGAAATATAGGAAGAGTTGAACGAGCGAATGCCGTTCATTTCCGCTAATTCATTTAACCAAGGAGATACAGATCGATTTATGATAAAAGCTGGAAGTGGCATTTCGGCCCGTGTGAAAAATTCACTTGATCCGGAAACTTGAATCAACAATTGTTCGTATGAAATGAGTGTCAATGGTCGATGAACGTTGTGGCTGGCCTTTATAAGCAAGCTAATAAATTTTTCATTTCGGTTAATGTCCTCTTCGCGATAAATCAGTAGCCCGTGCTTTTTCTTCATTTACATACTTCCTTTACGTTATATTCGGTTTCTTGGTCTTTTCCTTTATATAATCAACCATGTATTCAGCGACATCCACCCCTGTACACTCATAAATGCTTCTTAAGTGCGGGTTTGAATTTACTTCACATAGAACTGGACCATCTTTCCCTATTAGGAGGTCGACACCTGCAAAGTCAGCATCAACGGCGTGAGCTGCTTTTATGGCTAAAGCTCTTTCTTCCTCTGTAGGTTCATACGGTTCTGTTTTACCACCTGCTGTTACGTTTGCGCGAAAATCAGTTTTTGATGTTCGTTTCATTGCCGTCACTACTTTGTCACCAACTACGTTAAGGCGAATGTCCATACCGTAACTATCATGAATCGGTTCTTGGCAAATGTATTCAGTTGCTCCGAGGCGTATCAGTTGTTCTATAAAAGCTTCTTTTGATTCAATCCAATATACTTGTTGACCGAAAGATCCATATGCTTCTTTTAAAATAAATGGAAAACCGAGTGTTTCACAAATGATATTTATATGGGTTGCATTATTAAGGGGAACACCATCATAAACTTTTGGAGCAACGAGTGTTTTCGGAACAGGTAATCCCTTTTGAGCTAAGGCGATATGCATATGTGCTTTGTTATCACATCGTTCAATTGCGCTTGCAGGGTTGAATAAACGAATTCCTACTGCTTCTAGTTGTTTAGCCAAGTGCATATCTTTATCAGCGAAGTGGATAAAATCAGGTGGACAAACTACTTCTCCTTCAATAGTCTTAATCAGCGGTTGATAATCGTTATGCTTGGTTCGTTTGACATTATTTTTAGCTTCGTTACTTACTGTTATATTTCCAATACCACTTTCAATTGAGACGATCAGGTCATTATTAGCGATCGCGTCAACATGAACGTTTTGTTTATTTGCTGTATGTTGAAACCAATTTACGTAATCCATAAACTTTTCAGTGGCTAAGTTGCCATTATAAATAATCCAGCCATTGCGTCTGTTCATGTGGCTTCTCCTTTCTGTCTACACCATACTGTGATAAAGTATAAAAGGTACGTTCACAAATTTGTAAGAATGTGTCTTGCGCCATTTGTGGACTTCTTTTGATCATGGCATGTGTCATTTTAAAAATCAATCTTATACTTACATATTACATAGGGAGAAGGTGAGTAAACATGTTTCAAACATACGAAGAAGCTTTAAATTATGTTGAAGTAAAAAAGGGAATTGGAATCGTTTATGATCTAGATCGGATGAAGAAATTAATGGTTCAACTACGTCATCCTGAACGCAGGGTGAAAACGATCCATGTCGCTGGAACAAATGGGAAAGGTTCAACCGTTACATACTTACAACAAATTCTCCAGCAATCATCTTTCTTTGTTGGAACGTTTATGACGCCTGCTTTTGGCGATCCGAAAAATCAAATAGCAATTAATGGTGAGCCGATGTCAGAGGAAGAGTTTGTAGCAGGGATAAATAACATTTATGAATCAGTTGAGGAAGTAGAAAAAGAGACGAATCAACCTTTCAGCTTTTTTGAAGTTATGACGACATTAGCTCTTTATTATTTTTCTACCCAAAAGCCGGTTGATATGGCGATTATTGAAACAGGCATGGGAGGTAAACATGATGCGACAAATGTCATCACGCCACTCGTTTCAATTATTACGAATGTTTCGAATGACCATGAACAATTCTTAGGAGATACGATTGAGGAAATTGCCAAACAAAAAGCAGGGATTATAAAAAGTGGTTTACCAGTAATGACGGCTGCAACAGATACAGCGCTTGAGGTTATCAAAAAAGAAGGTGCTGAAAAAAAGGCAACTGTCTATTCTGTTCAAGAAAGAGTAGAAGTGAATGCAAGTGTTAAAAATGGAAAGCAAATGTTAAGTTATCAAGCTCCTTACCGAGCGATGACAGATGTAGAGTTAGGAATGTTTGGTGAATATCAAGCTTTCAATGCAGCTCTTGCGATGATGACCGTAGATTATTTAAAACAATTTTATGCAGTAATGGTAGATGATGAGCAAATTATTAATGGGTTGAAAAACGCCACAATAAAAGGTAGGTTTGAGTACCTTTCTAATGAGCCGGTCATCATTGTAGACACAGCTCATAATCCAGCAGCAATTGACGCAGCAATACATGCGTTAAACCAAGAAAATCCAGACGCTACAATTGATGTCCTATTTGGTGCAATGAAAGATAAAAACACGGAATACATGTTAAACCAGTTAGCAAGTATTGCAAATGAATTAAATGTAACAACCTTTGAATCAGACCGTGCAAAAGAGCTCGAAGTTTATGAGTCATTTGTTGGCAATCATAAAAAAGTAAATAAGATAAACGACCTAGATGCTTTTTTAAACGAATGGCGAATAAGTCATGACAAGGATCGTCTCTTATTCATTACTGGATCTCACTATTTTGTAGGACAAATATTAGAAAGTTATGAATGATAGCATGAAATAGCCGAGAAAAGAACAAAAGTCCAGGTGTGAAAATGAAAAGGAAAGCATTATTGGAAAAATAGTAAAAAAATATAAAAAATTGCAGGAACTTCTTCACACCTGGAGAATATTTAATAAATTGAATAAAATTGTTATAAAAAATAGGACTTTTTGTAGAAGTAGAAAAGAAAATATTAACAAATCATTACGTGTATAGTAAAATAGTATGTGTATTTAAAATAATCGGAATTTTCCCTTAGTAATCTTGTTTTGGCACAATCATTAAGTTGAATGTTGAAATCTAGTGAATTTTCAGATTAGGTATGACAATGAATAACATTCTGGGAGGTGGAATGGGTGCTAAAAGGAAAGAAAAAGCTCATCTGGGCAATTTGGATTAGTGTACTCTTAATCTATACATTCTTTTTTATTCAGCAAACATATACGATCTTTATGAATAATAGTTTAGCAATACTTTCTTTTTTACTGCTTTTACTAATTGCAGCATTCTTTCCACTTCGGATTCATCATACGAATATTGTCCCACTCCATGGGATATCATTAGCAATCTTTTTGCAGTTCGGGCTTGTTATTGAAGTTATGGCAACTCAGCTTGCATTGTTAACGGCACTATTAAGTTTACGATTAACTCGAAGAGAGATTTATAGACTTCCATTGAACTCCTTGATTTTCTTTGCGGTATCATTAACATCTGGGGCTGTCTATTACTTATTAGGCGGAACAACGGGGAACTTTTCAGAGTCATCCTTAAATAATGGACTTATTCCAGTATTAGCATATGCAGTTACATACTTCTTTTTAAATAATTGGCTCGTATTTTTAGCTAGAAAGTACTTCGCAAAAGTCGAAGGGACAAAGTTTTTTGATCAAGGGCTCGCTTGGGAAGCAGTCTCGGCGATTTTAATCATTCCTGTAGGTTTAACATTAACGATTTTGTTTAATCAAATTGGGTACTTTGCGATTTTATTAATGGGAATTCCATTTATAAGTTTATCGTTAATTTTAAAACTATATAATCAAAGTGAAACGACAAACCGATTATTAAAAAGGGTAAGTTCTTACGGGTATAAAACAAATGAAAACTTATCGGTACAAGAAATCGTTGATTTATTTATTGAAACCGTTTCTAAAGTTTTCCCAATTGATGATGCATATTTATATGAGAAACATAATGACAAAATACGAGCGATACAAGTGTATCATTCAGATCAAGATAGTGATATTGCTTTGAAAAATGGGGACGTGATAAGTCAAACAGTTTTTCAAAATGGTACGTCTGTTCATTACAAGTCACAAAAAGAGTGGGAAAAAGTAGGTCAAGAAAAATCTTTTGAGAAAGCTCAATCGATCATGTCGGCACCGGCGATCCGTAACCAAAAAGTAGAAGGAGTTATTACGCTTGTATCTGAAAGAAAGAGAGCCTTCGATAAAAGCCATTTAATGCTTCTTGAAATAATGGCCAGTTATTTAGCAGTAGCTGTTCAAAATGCTCGAAACTATGAAAAAACAAAGCATGAAAGTGAACGATGTCATTTAACGAAACTTTATAATTTTCGTTACTTCGAAAATCTCTTATTTGAAAAATATGATGCAACACATTCAAATGAAGAATTAGCGATTATATTATTAGATCTTGACCACTTTAAGCAAGTGAATGATACGTTTGGTCACCAAGGCGGAAATGATGTATTAACACAAGTGGCTGATGTATTAGTAAAAACTGTAGGAGACTGTGGTACAGTTGCTAGATACGGTGGAGAAGAGTTTGTTGTGTTATTAGAAGGAGTAGATTTAACGTTCGGTGAAAAGATGGCTGAGGAAATAAGAAGGTCGATTGAATCTCATATTTTTAGCGTTAGTGATGATTTGAAAAGCCGTGATCGTAAACCAGTTCGTATAACTGCGAGTATTGGTGTGGCAAGCCGTACTGAACCAGGTGAATCAGCAATGGCAGTATTACGGAATGCTGATCGAGCAATGTATACTGGTGCAAAACAAAAAGGGCGCAATAAAGTTGCCCAATTTGGATAATCTGAAAATAGTTATTTTAAAACGAACTAGTTCAACTAGTTCGTTTTTATAACGTTTAAAAACTGACGGTTTTGGGCATCTATTAGGTGGCGTTATAACATTGAAATACTTTCAATCAAACTTCTTGTAGTATAAAATAAACAACAAGGAGACATTGGGAATATTTGTACGGATGACAAGGAAAAGGTTGTTTTTATACATGAAAACAATATTAATAGATGAACTCCTTGTCTTTTCTTATAAATGAATCAATTTCATAACTCAAAATATGATGCGAAATTCCGAATGATGAGTGTGAACTTCACTTCAGACGGACGCTTTCCCGAGGGCTTGTCTTCAGCTAACTTAGGCTCGATTCTCTTCGCCTAAGTGGATCTTCAGCTCGTTGTTCCTGCGATTACTCGTCACAGATAAACAGTGCTCCTGCGATTACTCGTCGCAGATAAACAGTGCTCCTGCGGTTACTCGTCGCAGATAAACAGTGTTCCTGCGATTACTCGTCGCAGCTCGAAGCAGTTCGAAGAAGTATTGCTCGTCGCTGATCCTCTGGGAGTCGTCGCCTTTCGTTACGATCACTTTAAAATAAAAAATACATTTAATGATAAATTTATAATATCATTCGTTTCATTGCGCAAAAAACGTAATTATGAAATTGATTCAAATACGACTGCTTTAGAAGAAGGTGAAAGAGTGCTTGAAATGATCTTTATATTTATCGGAACAGTTATTTTATTACTATTACTGTTAATGCTTCCAACTATTTTTCAACGGAAAGTGATTGTTCTTCTCGTATTGATTGCCTGTTTTTCTACAATAAGTGCATATGGTATTTATTTGTACTATCATTGGAGTTATGCAGTGGCTGCGCTGTTATTGATGCTCATCATTTTTTCCTATGTTATCGCTACAAGAATGAACTTACAAGAGCGTGATATCGATGAAAAAGATGAGGTAGACGAGAGAAGGCAAGCTGAAGAAGAAAATGAAGAGAACGGTAATGACCGTGTAGAAGGTAATGTGAATCAAAAGAACGATGCAGCTTCCCTTATTCAGTCACACCAAAAAACGCCTTCACCGAAAAGTGCAGGCTCTTTAAACCAAGATGAAATTGATGCACTGTTTGAAGAAGGTGCGGAGAACAAACAAAATGATGACGATTCAAATAAGGCCGAAGAAGTAGACGAGAATTCTGTAAATGAGGTCGATGAAAAGACAAGTGAAGAAACTATTTTACGAAATGAGAGTGAAGAGAAAGAAAATATAGATCGTAATGAAGAACCATCGGATGATATTGAATCGTTATTTGACGGGGTTGAGCGGAAACATTTATTAGATGATGAGGAAGAACCGATCTATAAAAAGGATACCCTTTCTGAAATGGAAGACGTTTTACCAAAGAGAAGTGTTGATCAGGAGAATGACACAATAAAAACAGATCGTGTTGATCATGAGGACGATTCAATAAATACAGATAGTAATGAATTGCCAAAAAGAATTAAAGAAAGTCAAGATGAAAAAGACTTTATAAAAAGAAGAAAGAAATTATTTGAGGAATTAGAGGAAGAGTAAATAGAAAGAAAGTAAGTTAGGGGGGCAACAATGGGAACACGACAATGGTTTGCTGCAACGTTTTTTGTCATGCTCGGAAGTGTGGTATTTCTATCTTTGTTTACATATACAAGTACATTAATGTATGAAATGTGGTGGAAAGAAGAGCAGTTTGAGCGTGAAACTCATATTGCCTCTGTAGATATATCCAAAATGACAAAAAGTGAAGCAGTTACTGCTGCTGAAGAAGAGGTCAATGTTTGGGAAGAAGAAACAGACTTAACCATTCGTTGGTTTGACCGATCGTTTCGAATACCGATGAATGCGATAAATATTCGAGTCGAAGAAACAATTGACCTGTTGTTTCAAGGTACTGACATGAATGATTCTTTCCTAGTTGAAGTCAATGAAACAGAATTAGAGGAAGTTGTTTCTCAATTTCCGTTTTATGAAGAGATGGAGAAACATGTTGATACCTTAGAGTTAAAGGAAAGTCTTGAATCAGAACTTTCAAGTTTACCGAAAGGCGACATAGAAATTTCTTTACATACATTTTTAGATGAAGTAGCTCAACCAGAAGAGGTTGTCCTAAGTACGTCTATACGATCTGGTGTTACTTCACCAATGCTTGAATCAATGGTTGATCAGTTGGATGTCGTTACAATACCAAAAGACCATGCCTTTTCTTTTTTATCAATGTTAGAAGATCACAATATTGAAGCGGTAGATGGTGAGAACTTATCAATACTTAGCTCTGCTGTTTATGAAGCACTTTTGCATACAAATTTTGAACTCATTGAACGTCACCAACGGTACAAGCTTTATGACAGCATACCACTCGGTTATGACGCTTATGTGGAGTTATATTTACGTGACCTTGTATTTGAAAATCCTAATTATTATGAGTATGAACTTCATTTTTCAATGAATAACCGTGGAATGTTAACAGTTGAGTTAGTTGGTTATGCATTTCCTTATACGATTGAAGTGGAAGTAGAAGAAATCGAGCGAATCGAACCGAAGACACGAGTGCGGTATTCAAGTAATGTAAATAGAGGTAGTCAGCGAACTATTGAAAGTGGTGAACAAGGATATCATTCTCGAACGCTACGAACGATTTATGACTTTGAAGGTGAATTAAAATATGAAGAGATTGTCGCTGAAGATTACTATGCACCAATCCACCGTTTAGAAGAAAGAAGTATTGAAGACCGTCGAGCAGGAGAAGAGGAAGACGAGCTTCAGGAAGAACAGGGTGAAGATCCTTCATTAGAAGATTTCTTAGATGAATACTTTAATGGAAACGGTAATGACAATGGAAATGGTTGGGATGATGAGGACGGCCAAATTGGCAACGGTAACGGTTCTCCATCACAACCTGGTGGACCGAATGGAGATGGTGAAAATGGTGAAGTCCCTCCTAGTGATTCGAATGGAAATGGCGACCAAGATGATGATGGAACAAATGGAAATGGCGATCAAAATGATGATGGGACAAATGGTAATGGTGACCAAGATGATGAGGACGACGATCCCGATCGATTTGATGGCACTGATGAAGATGGAAATCCGATTAAAGGATATGAGTAATAACGTGTCAGCTTAAACATTTGTTTCGACTTTAAGTTACAGCATGATGAATAGAAAGGAGGAGGCCAATGGTACAAAACAGGAAACGGCTTGGCGACCTTCTCGTTGACTCAGGAATATTAACGAAAGAACAAGTTGAAGAGACGGTGAAAGGTAAGGAAAAAGGGCAAAAGTTAGGGGATGCTCTTTTAGAAAAAGGGTTGATAACGGAAAAGCAACTCATTGAAGTATTGGAATTTCAATTAGGGATTCCCCACGTTGCCTTGAATAAATACCCTGTTGATAGCCAAATTGTCTCCATCGTTCCAAAAGAATTTGCACGGCGGAACCTTGTCTTTCCGATTAAGCGTACGGGTAACAAACTGCAAGTAGCGATGGCCGATCCAATGGATTATGTTGCTGTTGACGATTTAAGGATGACGACAGGCTTTGAAATTGAAGTGGCAATTGCTACAAAAAAAGACATTCAGCAAGCGATTTATAAATATTACGAGTTAGAACCATCTATGAAGGAATTTTCGGTGGAAGAGCTCGAAGAAGATGCTATAAATGGCAGTGACTTGTTGGATGATTCAGAGGATGCGCCTGTTGTAAGAATGGTCAATCAGCTTTTCGTTTCAGGACTTCAGCAACAAGCAAGCGACATTCATATTGACCCCCAACAAAAAAAGATTTTAATTAGGTATCGTATTGATGGCGTATTAAAAACAGAACAAGCTCTTCCTAAACACTTTCAAAATGCCTTAACGGCAAGAATTAAAATTATGGCGAATTTAAATATTACAGAAACACGCATGCCTCAAGACGGTCGTGTGAAAGTATCTTTTGACGAGCGGGAAGTCGATTTAAGAATTTCGACGATGCCTACTGTGTTTGGAGAGAAAATTGTTGTTCGTGTCCTTGATTTAAGTAATACAATTACCGAAGTATCACAACTTGACTTTAATAAAGTGAGTCGTGAAAAGTTTAAACAACTATTAAATCGAAACTCAGGAATGGTTTTAATTACAGGTCCAACAGGATCAGGGAAAACGTCAACGTTATATGCAGCACTTAATTACTTAAACAACGAAGAAATAAATATTATTACGATTGAAGACCCTGTGGAATATCAAATTGAAGGAATTAACCAAGTTCAAGTCAACCCGAAAATTGGACTAACCTTTGCAGAAGGTCTTAGATCGATGTTAAGACAAGACCCAAATATCGTTATGGTTGGTGAGATTCGAGACAGAGATACTGCTGAAATTGCGGTAAGGGCTTCATTAACAGGTCACCTCGTTTTTAGTACGCTTCATACAAATAGTGCCATCGCAACGATTCCAAGACTCATTGAAATGGGGATCGAAGCATTCCTTGTTATGTCTTCTTTAAGTGGAATTGTGGCACAAAGGCTAGTACGTACGATTTGCCCCGAATGTAAAGAATCGTATGAACCGACGAAGGCAGAAATAGAAACCTTTACAAATAGAGGGATGGAATGCCGAGCGCTTTATCGTGGGCGTGGCTGTAATGAATGTAACAATACTGGTTACAAAGGAAGAATCGCGATTCAAGAAGTGTTAGTTATTGATGATGAGATCAGAAAGATGGTTTTAAACAAAGAGCCTATGTCGCAAATTAAACAGTATGCGTTAAGTCAAGATATGATTTTTCTCATCGACGATGGTTTGTTTAAAGCGAAACTAGGCCATACGACAATTGAAGAAGTATATCGAGTCGCAGCTGATGACTAACAAAGTGAAGGAGGGAGAACATGAAGGAAAGACTTGATGAGTTGTTAAGGACGGCTTATGAGATGGGGGCGTCAGATATCCATTTGACTGTAGGAATTGCTCCTGTTTTTCGAATTAATGGAGAGTTGAGAAAACAAGGGGATCAATTTTTAAAGCCTCAAGATACAGAAGAAATGGCAAGATCTATCGTTCCGGAAGCATTGTGGGCGAAGTTTGAGAAAAAAGGTGAACTGGACTTTTCCTATGGGATTCCACGTTTGTCAAGATTTCGAATTAACGCTTATTTTCAAAGGTCTTGTGTGAGTATTGCCATACGAGTCATTCCAACTTCTATTCCAAGCTTAGATGAATTAAATATGCCAGACTCATTAAAAGAGATTGCAGAAAAACCGCAAGGACTCGTTTTAGTCACTGGGCCAACGGGGTCTGGTAAATCGACGACGCTTGCAGCGATGATTGACTATATGAATAAAACGATGAATCGTCATATCATTACGTTAGAAGACCCCATTGAATACTTACATAAACATCAAGAATCGATCATAGATCAGCGTGAAATAGGCTTTGATACACAAAACTTTGCGAATGCACTGAGAGCCTCTCTAAGGCAGGATCCAGATGTCATTTTAGTCGGGGAAATGCGTGACTTAGAAACGATTAGTACGGCAATTACGGCAGCGGAAACAGGACACCTCGTATTAGGAACGTTACATACAACAGATGCTCCTTCTACAATTGATCGAATTATCGATGTGTTCCCAGGGGGGCAACAAGGACAAATTCGTATTCAAGTTGCAGCCGTATTAACCTCTGTCATTTCACAAAGATTGTTGAGAACGACAAATGGCACAGGGAGAATGGCAGCAACAGAAGTGTTAATTAATACACCCGCAGTAAGGAACTTAATTCGAAATGAAAAGATATATCAAATTCCTAGTGTAATGCAAACGAGTAAATCGCAAGGAATGCATACGATGAGCATGTCTATTCAAGAACTACTTGAGCAAGAAGTGATTTCAAAAGAAACTGCATCCTATTTTATAAGTGAGTGAAGTAACAATGCCAATGTATCAATACCGAGGTAGAAGCCGTGAAGGTAATGAGAAGACAGGGAAAATAAAAGCGAATACGGAAAGAGAAGCACGTGAAGCTTTAAAAAGAAAAGGCATTGCGATTTTTGAATTAAATCATTTAGATAGTCTACTCTATAAAGAGATTACGTTATTTCAGCGTATCAAATCTAAAGAACTTGTCGTCTTTTTACGCCAGTTCTCTACGTTATTAAAAGCAGGGATCTCTCTCGTAAATAGTATTCAATTGTTGGCGGAGCAATCGACAAATAAGTTGTTGAAGCAAACGTTATTAGAGGTCGAAGAAGAGATACGCGAAGGAGTTTCATTCTCTGAAGCAGCTGAAAAGCATCGAAAAGTGTTTCCACCGTTATTTACGAACATGGTCAAAGCTGGAGAAGCAGGCGGAAACATGGATGAAGTACTAGAAAGGTTAGCAGATTATTACGAAAAGCAACATCGAACGAAACAAAAAGTCATTTCTGCTATATCGTATCCGACAGTTGTTGGAATTGTTTCAATAGGGGTTGTCATTTTCCTTCTTTCTGTCGTTGTCCCAACATTTGCTGGAATGTTTACAAGCTTTGGCGCCGACCTTCCACCGTTAACGGCTTTTGTTTTATCAGCCGGAAACTTTATGCAACGGTTCTTCTGGCTCTTTTTCTTAATTAATGGCTTAGTTGCAGGAGGAATTTGGTATGCAAAACAAAATAAGAAATACAAGTATTATTTAGATTACGCACTCATAAAATTACCGATATTTGGACCTGTTTTGCAAAAAGCAGCCATTGCAAGAATGAGTAGAACTTGGAGTTCGTTATTTGAAACCTCCGTGCCTGTTTTACAAGCAACATCCATTGTTGAAAAAGTGGTAGGGAATGAAGTACTAGCAAAAGTAATCCGTGATGCAAGAAAATCGTTAGAAAGAGGAGAATCAATCGCCTCACCGATGGAAGAGCATTGGTTTTTCCCCCCTTTAGTCACACAAATGGTCGTAGTAGGTGAAAAAACCGGGTCATTAGATCAAATGCTAGGAAAGATTGCAGATTTTTACGAGGCGGAAGTAGATGAAGCGACAGAACGGTTAAAAACGATGCTTGAACCGATCTTAATCGTTGTACTTGCAGCAGTTGTCGGTGTTATCGTCGCTGCAATTGCGATTCCAATGTTTGAAATATTTGACACAATTGGCTAAGTTATACGAGAACTATTCCAAAATTACTAAAATTCTACAAATTTACCTCTAAATATTTATGGAAAGTAGTTCTTTTTATCGATGATATAAAGTATAATAGAATCATGAACGAAATGGAATAGGAAGCGAAGAAAGGTTAACTCTATTTGGGCACTTGGTTAACTTGGAGCGAGTAGTGCAACCGGCCAATCTAACGTATTGATTGGTCATTTTTACATCGTTCTACCATATTTTGGAGGTGGCTAGTAGTGGAATAGAAGTACAGTTTTATGTATTTATTTGCTGCTAAGTTTATCAGTCATAGTTAAAGGGAAAAAGTTCAGATGGAATTTATCTTTTTATATAATTAAGGAGGAATCTTAGGTGAAAAAAATAGAAAGAATGCGTAAAGCACTTAAAAATCAAAAAGGTTTAACTCTAGTTGAGTTATTAGCAGTTATCGTGATTTTAGGAATCATTTCAGCAATCGCTGTACCGTCAATCGGGGGAATTATTAATAATGCACAAAAAGATGCACATATTGCGAATGCAGAGCAGATGGCAAATGCCGCGAGGTTGATGGTGACAGGTGGAATAGTAGAAAATGAAGAAATTTCTCTTGATGACTTAGTTGGTGATGGTTATATTGAATCGTTCCCGGATAATCCTTCAGGTGATAGCGATTATAATGGTAACTTATCAAGAGTTTACTTTTCTCAAGATGAGGAGACAGGAAATTATCAGTATTATGTAAGATTAGTTATTGCTGACGGTGGTCCTGAAGATGTTTTTGTAGACGGAACTGACACCCATGGCCATGATAATGCTGTCAATATTTCTGAAATTAGAGAGCGTAAAAGAGACTTGATAAATAACGACTTGTAATTTTAACATTTAATCTTAAATCCCTTTCCTAATCAGAAAGGGATTTTTTTACATAATATTGACTTTGATAGGCTCTAAGTGTGAATGGAGTTTATTAATATCGCACATTTGATTCGGTACAACAAGATTATCTAAACTTCCACACGTTTCGGTTTATTCTGCATTAAAAACCTTCTATAATAGAGATACTAGACTTTATTTACCGAATTCAAGACCAAACTTACATATATAGAACATATTTAGTTCTTTTTTTAACTATAATAACCTATTTTTATTAATTGAATGAGCGAATGCCCGCGAGACTCCTGCGGAAGTACGAGCCAAACGAGACCCAAGAGGCTCATGTATATCATACTTGAAATACTGCAAAGAGCCGAGGAGGCTCGTGGATCGTCCGCGGCAAAGAAGACACCGTAAGCCCAATCGAAGTGAAGGGTGAACGGATGTCGCACTTGTGCCTAGAGGTGAAAATGAGCACATTAGCTGTCAAACTTAAGTACGAATTTTAATTTTTATTGTAGACTTATCATGTGAAGTGATTTCGCGCTATGAAGTATAAAAATAAGTATAGTTCCCTTGAGTGAGCGGGTGTCGCACTTGTACCTTGAGGTGAAAGCGAGTGGACAAAAGCGAATGGATCATTTTTAAACTTATTGTTAGGGTATCTTAATAATAAATATGAAGTTTTGATACTTAACAAAAAATAATTTCATTCATTGCAAACGAAATAGTCAGGTGGTGCTAAGCAGTGGAGGCAGTCATGTACATATATTTATTTGTTATTGGCATAATCTTAGGTTCATTTTATAATGTCATAGGCATACGCCTTCCAAACAAGGAGTCTGTCGTTCACCCTCGTTCACATTGTTCTGTTTGTAAACGAACGTTACGACCGTTAGAATTAATACCAGTTATTTCTTACATCTTTTTAAAGGGAAAGTGCCAGACGTGTCGTACAACGATTTCACCTATTTATCCAGGGATCGAGCTTTTAACCGGTTTTTTATTTTTATTATCTTATTACCACTTCGGTTTTAGCGTAGAGCTTATCGTATCGCTACTTTTTATTTCACTTTTAGTGATTGTTACAGTGAGCGACCTTACGTCTTATTTAATTTTAGATAAAGTACTTATTCTTTTTGCTGTTCCGATCTTACTATTACGCCTAACAGTAGCACCACTTGATCCATTTTGGTCCGCGCTACTTGGCGCTTTTATTGGTTTTAGTCTACTTCTCCTTATTGCGATCGTCTCTAAAGGTGGCATGGGTGGGGGAGATATTAAGCTTTATGCAGTGATTGGACTAGTTCTCGGAATCCAAAATACATTACTATCGCTGTTTTTTGCAGCGTTCACCGGTGCGATAGTTGGATTGATAGGAATGCTAGTGAAAAATTGGGGGAGAAAAACGGCCCTTCCATTTGGACCGTACATTGCAATAGGGAGTCTCGTTGCATATTTTTACGGAGATTATTTGTGGCAAACATACCTTCAACTATTTTATTAAATGAATCAATTTCATACTTCTGAGCTCATGGTCTCAGCAGTTCTAAGAAATGTAAAAAGCTTACTCCTATATGTTGAATATAGATTGTTATGGGTAAACCAATTCCAAGGGGGAGCAGTAGAAATACACGTAGACTCCAACGGGAACAGTGCGAGCTGAAGATCCACTTTGGAATGAAATGAGTTTTCTTTCCAAAGTTAGCTGAAGCCGTGCCCTGGGGTGAAAGCGAAGTGTATTTCAACTGCGGATTTATGAAATTGATTCAAATGATTAACAGAAATAAATATACTTAAAAACCTTTATATAAAGGCAGGTTTTGTCCATGTTTCAGCGGAAAAAACAAATACGAAATTGTTTAATGATACAAGATCATGTCATCCGGTGTGTGCGCGCAAAAAGGCCACAATTAGATGCGATCACTGAGTTTTATGAGCGGTATTTACCACCCGGGATCATTGAAAATGGCAATATTAAAGAATTAGAAACGTTTATGACGATATTAGAAGAATGTGTGGATGATTGGAAGCTGAAACGTCAGAATGTATTTTTTACAATCCCAGATTCAGCTGTTGTACTAAGGCGCCACCAAATTCCTGATACGGTAAAAGAAGATGAGTTAAAAGGTCACCTTTATTTTGAATTAGGAGAAAAACTACACTTGCCTTTTGAAAATCCGTTAATGGATTTATATGATCTTGGTGTCCAAGGGAAAATGAGAGAGGTTCTCATATTTGCTTCACCTGAGGAGACAGTTCTGCAATTTTCCCAGCTGCTTGAAGAAGTAAAGCTGAAACCTTTAGTTGCAGACTTAGCACCGTTATCGTATTTTCGTCTTTATTTTGAAGAAGACTTAGTAGAAAGAGATGAACATATGATGCTCATTCAATGTTACCCGACTCAAGTCAATGTCACGATTTTTCACGAAGATGCTCCACTAATTATGCGTAGCTTGACTTGGGAGCATGTGAATGATTCGTGGCAACTTTCCGAAGAGGAAGGTAAAACCTCTTATATATGGGATGGAGACGAAGATGAAGTGTTTGTAGCTTGGCAAAACATGATGAATGATATTGAGAAGCTAGCGAACTTTTATCGTTTTTCCTATCAAAAGGGTGAAGTGGGTGTAAATAAAGTCACTTTAACTGGCGATCATCCGTTTCTCTCTACGTTTGAACAAGAAATGGAAGAGCGTTTAGACCTACCAGTGAAAGTGATTGAAAATCCACAATGGGTGACTACAGAGCAAGAACAAATTCCGCTTCGTTTTTATGAAGGGGCGGGACTTGTGTTGAAAAAAGAGGTGTAATGATGCCAGTTGAAATAAATTTACTACCGAAAAAAAAGAAAAAAGACCGAACGATCATTAGTTTTATTAGTTTAATAAGTGTGTTAAGTCTTTTATCTGTCCTGCTCATTACTTTTTATGCCCAGCAAGTTGAATCTGAAACCGAAGAATTGGTGACGGAATATGAAGAACTTCGGTTAAAGTCAGCGGAACTTCAAGGGCAAATTCAACGTATGGATGATTCAGATGAAGCCAAGCTAAATAGTATGATCAAAAAATTAGAAGACAAGATTATACCAGCCTCTAGTATTTTACATGAAGTTGTTTCACTCATGCCTGACGAAGGATATATGATTACGTATGACTACCTTTATCCGTTTGAATTAGTGATAGAAATGGGCTTTCTAGAAGTGCGAGATGTTTCGTACTATTATCATGAACTGATCAATTCACCGATTGTGAGCGATGTTAAGGTTGAGTCGATGTTTGGTGAAGAAATGGGAGAGGAAGAGGATGATATTTTTACGGAAGAATACCTACCTCATTATAAAACACACCTTGTAATTACGTTAAATCCAGAAGCAGTCAGAGCTCACGGTAAAGAGAGTGAGGAGGATGAGGAGCAATGATGACGAACCAAAGAAAAATCCTTTATGGGAGTATTGGAGCAGTATTTCTCCTCCTACTCGTTGCTTTTACATACTTTTTGTACTTATCACCGAAAATAGATGAACGAAATCGAGCGATCTCGAATGTATCACAAGAGCAAGAGCTTGTGTCGCAGTTAGAAGAAACACAAAGAGAAGAAGCGAGAGAACGACAACGTCAGACAGGTCAATCGACAGATTTACAAAGAAGGCTCCCGGTTGTTCCGCTTACTGATCAGTTTTTACTTGATTTAAACCGTGCTGAAGAACTAGCGAATGTACGTATGATGGAGCTTGTACTTACGAATGACCAGCCAGTCCATGAAGTAATCGTAATGAGTTCACCAGAGCGTATCGGTGACCCCGATGGTGAAGAGGAAGAAACGAGAGAGGCAAGAGGGTTAACGGCACAATTGGAATCGTATTTAGAGCCTGAAACGGAAGGTGAAGGCGTAGCTTGGATCGGAGATGTGATCGACGGATTGTACAAACAGCAAGCAAACATCATTGTAAAAGTGGATACGTATGACCACCTCATTCGCTTTTTAGATGAGTTAGATTCACTTGTCAGGTTGCTCAATATTGAGGAAGTGCACTTTAGTAGAGAAGATATGAGTGATGATATGATCGTTGATGGTGAAGACGCATTATTCTATCAAGTCATTGCATCGTCCTACTATTATCCACCATTAACAGATCTCGAACATGAGGCACCAAGAGTCGACTATCCACCAATGGAGGGCCGTGACCAACCTTTTACTGATTAATTAGTAAAGATTCTCTTAAAAAATCCGTTCTATCATTCTTAACTTGTTAATAGAATAGTATCAACAAGAAAGATGAAAGGAAGGGGTCAGATCGAAGTGGATAAACAAAATAACGTATCGATCCGTCTCAACGGAGAAGAGAAGACGTTTACTGATCAAGCAAATGATGAAGTAGCGGCAACGAGTGAAGATTTCCAAGATTGGAATGAATTACAACCTTCTGAGCTGATGAATGAAAATAAAATTGTCGATTTAGGAAAAAAACGCAAGCGTAAAGGTCAGCTTTCCCTGCCTTTTTGGGATGACGGAAAGCGCGATCGTGGTCCGAAGCTACCACCGAAAAATAGAAAAAAACAAACAAAATTTGCCCGTATCAACCTTTCCTTTTTTACAAATACAGTGGTAATATCAGTAATTTCTGCAATTATTGTTGGCGGGGCATTTGGAATGATGTTACTTTCTCTTTTTACAGGTGAAAGTTCATCACCTTCTGTTTCTGAAGGTGAACAATCCTTAAATGGAAGTGCAGTAGAAGAACCACAAACGAGTGTCCCGTCTTTTGTTGCTGAAAATGGAGTTCCGGCTGTTGACATACACCTTGTACAAGCAGGAGCTTTTTCCACTTCTGAAAAGGGAAATGAAATGAGAGAAACACTTCAAAGTGATGGGGTTCCTAGTGTTTTAACTGAAAACCACGATCCACACTTTTTATTTATCGGAGTTGGAAAGAATCGAGAAGCAGCAACAGCTCTCTCTGAATTCTATGGGGAAGCAGGAGTTGAAACTTACGTGAAACCATATGCAGTAGTTGCGACTGGTCTTGATCTTTCAAATGAATGGACAAGTTTTATGACATTAGGGGTCGAATCGATTTCTCAAGTAACAGATCTTTCAGTAAGGGCATTTACAGGTGAAGCCATTCCAGAAGGTGAACGGAATGAAATGATTGAAGTAAGTCAAGCTTGGCAAGAATCGATCAATGCAATAGACGAACAATCTGTGCACTATGAATTAGCCCGAACGTGGTTTGATGAAAGTGCACCAGCATTTCAACAATTCACAGGTGAGAGTCTAACAAGAGAAAACGCCATAACTGCTCAACAAGTTGTATTACAATCAGTTCTTTATTACGAAAACTTAATTAATGCTTTACATTCAGCAGAAGAAGCCAGTGAATAATCGCGGGCTTCTTTTTTATAAAAAAAATATGAAAATTTTCCTAATATAGTTTGACGAATTTGATAAGGTTTTCTAATATTAATCTTGGTGGGTGCTCGTACGAAGAATATCATCTAAAAGTTAATCTTTTTCGTGTACCGAATGGGTAGAAAATTAACCAATCGGGCATACTTCGTGCAGAAGAAGTGTCAATGCTTTGGACAAGAGTTCCTTTAGTATGATAAATGAAAGTAAAAATGTTTTGTACATAGTGGAGAAGGAGTGATAAATATGTCTGGTGAACAAAAGGTTAGAATTGAAAAAGACTTAATGGGGGAGAAAGAGATTCCAGCAAGCGCTTATTATGGTATTCAGACAGTCAGAGCGAAGGAGAATTTTCCGATTACTGGTTATCCACCTCATAAGGAATTAATTCGTGCGTTTGGTTATGTGAAAAAAGCTTCCGCAAAAGCGAATGCAGAAGTAGGAGTTTTAAATAAAAGAATCGCAGAAGCGATCATGGAAGCGTCTGATGATGTCATTAGCGGTAAATTGAATGAGCACTTCATCGTTGATAGTATTCAAGGTGGAGCGGGAACGTCCTTTAATATGAATGCGAATGAAGTCATAGCAAACCGTGCAATCGAGCTATTAGGTGGCAAAAAAGGCGATTATATGATGGTGAGTCCAAATACACATGTGAACATGGCTCAATCAACGAATGATGCATTCCCAACTGCAATACATATAGCATGTTTACATTTATCAGATGGACTCATTAAATCATTAAATGAACTTGTAGAAACAATGAGAAAAAAAGAGCGTGAGTTTGATGATGTCATTAAAATGGGAAGAACCCATTTACAAGATGCTGTTCCAATTCGTCTTGGGCAAGAATTTGGTGCATATCGCCGTATGCTTTCACGTGATTTATCAAGAGTTCAACGCTCAGTAGACCAATTGTACGAAGTAAATATGGGTGCTACAGCTGTTGGAACCGGCTTAAATGCGATGCCTGAATACATTGAGCGTGTGACAGAATATTTAAGTGAAGTTACAGGTATGCCGTTCCATGGGGCAGAAGACCTTGTTGACGCAACACAAAACACAGATGCTTATACGCAGCTTTCAAGTGCGATGAAAATTTTAGCGATCAACTTATCGAAAATTGCGAATGACTTGCGACTAATGAGCTCAGGACCAAGAACAGGCTTAAATGAAATTAATTTACCGCCTAGACAAGCAGGGTCATCGATCATGCCAGGGAAAGTGAATCCTGTGATGTGTGAAGTAATAAATCAAATCTCATTCCAAGTAATTGGAAACGATCATACCATTTCTTTAGCATCAGAAGCTGGGCAGCTTGAGCTTAACGTAATGGAACCCGTGCTTGTTTTTAACTTACTCCAATCATTTACGGTTTTACAAAATGGCATCCAAGTATTCCGTGAGTACGCAGTAGATGGCATTACTGCAAATATTGAACGCTCTAAACAGCTTGTTGAACAAAGTGTCGGTATTATAACGGCAATTAACCCGCATGTCGGCTATGAAAAAGCAGCACAAATTGCAAAAGAAGCGATTCTATCTAATCGTCCAGTAAGAGAAATTTGTGAAGAGCGTGGTTTATTAACGAGTGAAGAGTTAGAACAAATTTTAGATCCGAAAGAAATGACGAACCCAGGTATCGCAGCTCAGGAACTGATCTTTGGAGAAAATAAATAGTTGTTCGGAATAAGACATGTATGTCTTTGAAATGATTAACATAAAATAACAAAAATTAGGTGAAAAACATTGTCTAAAGGAAGAGGGTTTGCTATTATAATAACAACTCCTCTTCTTTCATTTATTGGAGGAGGTCCGCATGAAACCTTTCATTTTAGCCTCGCAATCACCGCGAAGAAAGCAACTATTAGAACAAGTTCAACTACCATTTAAAGTCGTAAAAAGTGAAATTGAAGAAAAGGTTGACCCAGCACTTTCACCAGATGAACTAGTGGCTTCTTTAGCATGGCAAAAAGCAACAGATGTTTTTTCACGTGATGAAAATCAAGTTGTGCTAGGTGCAGACACGATCGTTTCTATTGGTGGGAAAGTGTTAGGAAAACCGAAGAACGAGCTAGAAGCAAAAGAGATGCTTAAGCATTTATCAGGCCAAAAACATCAAGTATATACAGGTGTGGCAATTAGAAGTCAAGAGCATAACTTCACTTTCTTCGAAAAAGCTGATGTTCAATTTTATGAGCTTGATGAAAGCGAGATAGAATCGTACATTGCAAGTGGAGAACCATTTGATAAAGCTGGCTCCTATGGCATTCAAGGACTAGGTGCTACGCTCGTTGAAAAGATAGAAGGGGATTATTTTACAATTGTTGGTCTTCCGGTTGCGAGGCTCGTTCGTGCGTTAAAAGAAAAACAAATGATAAATACCCGTAACCCTTAAGTCAGACTATCCACCTTCGATTTACATCCAGTGCTTAGGGCACGGTGTAGCGAAAGGAGTATGGATTGTGACGATGACAATGATGATACGGGATGTCCCAAAAAGCGAGCGTCCTAGGGAACGCTTACTTCGTGAAGGTGCACATGCTCTCTCAAATCAAGAGTTGATCGCGTTGTTATTAGGTTCTGGTACAAAGAATGAATCAGTCATTCAACTTTCAGCACGTGTTTTACAACATTTTGATGGACTTCGCCTTCTAAAGGAAGCATCGGTGAAAGAGCTTCAAGATATTAAAGGAATTGGTGAAGCAAAGGCTGTCTTATTAAAAGCTGCATTAGAATTAGGGAAACGAATTCGGCAGCTTCCTCCAGAAGACCGTTATGTGATTAAATCACCCGAAGATGTTGCTGAATTTATGATGGAAGAGATGAGGCACTTAACGCAAGAGCATTTTGTTGCATTGTATTTGAACACAAAGAACCAAGTTATTCATAAGCAAACGATTTTTATCGGCAGTTTAAATGCATCCATCGTTCATCCGCGTGAAGTCTTTAAAGAGGCTTTTCGCTATTCTGCAGCCTCGATTGTTTGTCTTCATAATCATCCGAGTGGCGAACCATCACCTAGTCATGAAGATATTGAAGTGACGAAAAGGCTGACAGAATGTGGGCGGTTAATTGGAATTGATCTCTTAGATCACGTCATCATTGGAGATAAAAAATATTGTTCTTTAAAAGAAAAAGGGTATGTGTAATCTTAATGGGGGCTGTTTCAAGAAGAGGCAGCCCTGAATTATTTCCTAAATAAAACATGCAAATGGTTGTTATGACCGTACTCATGTACATTCGTAATATCAATATGTTAGGATGAAGTAGGTTAATAATGACATGATGAATATGAGGTTCATTCTTTTTACATATTATATAAATCGTTGTATGAATGAAGTGAAGTTGACGTTTTAAAATATATTTTAAGTTTAATGGGTAACTATAATAAAGTTTTCCCGTATAAACTTATAGCCTTGCTGTTTTCTAATAAAAATGCTACTCAATTGTATTGATATTGAGTATAATTAAAGGTATGGTTTTTCCATGCTAAATTGTAAAATACTAAAATGAATGTTAAAGCCTTATGATTAAGTTTTCAATAATGAAGGGAGATTACATAGATGTTTGGTGGATTTTCAAGAGATCTTGGGATTGATCTAGGTACAGCAAATACATTGGTATATGTGAAAGGAAAAGGGGTAATTTTACGTGAACCGTCTGTTGTTGCAATTCGTAATGATGCAGGGACGATTGAAGCAGTCGGAAACGATGCGAAAAATATGATCGGTCGAACTCCTGGTAATATCGTTGCGATTCGTCCGATGAAAGATGGCGTCATCGCTGACTTTGATACAACAGCAACGATGATGAAACATTTTATAAAGCAGGCGTTACGTACACGTGGAATTTTTACAAGAAAGCCGAATGTCATGGTCTGTGTACCTTCAGGAATTACTGCGGTTGAAAAAAGAGCAGTAGAAGACGCCACAAAACAAGCAGGTGCGCGCGAAGCATATACTATTGAAGAACCATTTGCAGCTGCAATTGGTGCTGATTTACCTGTCTGGGAGCCAACAGGAAGCATGATCGTTGATATTGGTGGAGGAACGACAGAAGTTGCAATTATCTCCCTAGGAGGAATTGTAACGAGTAGATCCATCCGTGTAGCTGGTGATGAAATGGACGATGCGATCGTTCAATACGTCAAAAAAACATACAACTTAATGATCGGAGAACGTACAGCAGAAGCGATTAAATTTGAAATTGGATCTGCAAGTACTCCAGACCAGATAGATGATATGGAAATTCGCGGACGAGATCTTGTTTCTGGTTTACCAAAAACAATCTCAGTTTCTGCAGATGAAGTATCTAGCGCGTTAGAAGATACAGTTACTTCAATTGTTCAAGCTGTAAAAGATACACTGGAGCAGTCTCCTCCTGAATTAGCAGCCGATATTATGGATCGTGGAATTGTGTTAACTGGTGGTGGAGCGTTATTACGTAACTTAGACCGCGTATTAAGTGATGAAACGAATATGCCTGTCCTCGTTTCTGAAAATCCACTCGACTGTGTAGCTATCGGTACTGGTCGTGCGCTTGAGAACCTTCATTTATTCAAATCAAAGGCTGGAATTACTGTCCGATCAAATAGAAAAGGGTAAGTAGGTGTCATTTTATGCCTTCATTTTTTTCAAATAGGCGCCTGATCGTCTTGCTAGTATGCATCATTATATTAGTAGGACTGATCGGTTTCTCAATGCGTGAACAGCGCGCGATGTCATGGCCAGAGCAATTCGTTTCGGATAGTGTAGGATGGGCGCAGTCTGCCTTCGCAAGGCCTGCACATTTAATCTCTAACTTGTTTGAGAGTGTAAATGATATGAGAAACACTTATAAAGAAAACCAAATCTTAAAATCTCATTTAGATGGATATGCAGCATTACAAGTTGAAGTAAATGAACTTCGTCGTCATAATGAGGAACTAAAAGATGCTTTAGATCTAGAGGGGAATTTGTTTGATTACACGGTCCGTTCTGCTCTTGTTATTCATCGCTCTCCTGATCGATGGAACGAGTTTATAGGGATAAATAAAGGATCTCAGGATGGTATTCAAGTAAATATGGCGGTTATAACGTCAAAAGGATTGATAGGAAAAGTCGATCAAGTCTCTCAGTTTACATCAACGATTCAACTGTTAAGTGACCAAGACCGAACAAATCGAATTTCAGCACAAATATCGACTGAATCAAATACAGTACATGGTTTTATTGAAGGGATTCAAGAAGAGACAGGCTATCTTCGTTTTTCTATGATCGATATTGATGCTGAAATTGAAGAAGGAGATAAAGTCGCAACATCTGGATTAGGTGGTGTGTTTCCAGAAGGTTTATCAATCGGTGAAGTTGCGTCTTTTGAAACAGATGAGTTTGGGTTAACACAAACCGCTTATGTGAAGCCGACAGCAAACTTCCAACAGTTAGACTATGTAATGGTGATTGAACGTGGGGCAGCGTCAGTTGAGAATGATATTAATCCAGAAATTGAAGGCGATGGATCATGATTCGATATACATTATTCATAACGCTGTTTTTCCTTTTTATTTTAGAAGGAACCGTTTATCAAATTTTTGCACCTGACCAATTTGGTTTTGAATATACAATCGTACCTCGATGGGTTTTCATGTTAATCATTTTCGCTGGAATTTTTAGAGGGCGGCTGGTAGGAACGTTTTACGGAATAATCTTTGGGTTTCTGTATGATGTGATTTTTTCATCGGTACTCGGTGTGAATACTTTTGCAATGGGCTTCATTGCGTACTTGTTTTCCATATCGATTCCCTTTTTTCAAAAGAACTTACCAATTATCGTAGTAACGACGATGTTGGCTGTTACGTTATTAGAGTATTTCGTTTACGGATTAATGCTTTTACTTGGTATTACGGAGATGTTACATCATCATTTTATGTATGAACGATTTATTCCTACGATGATTATGAATTTCGTCGTAATAAGTATTGCGGCATATCCTTTACGTAAAGGATTTTACTATTTAAATCACCGTTTAGAAGAATAAAAGAGGTAAAAATAAACAGTAACCTCTTTTAAAAGAGGGATATTGCTTCCGAATGTTGAATGTACCATTTAGACAGAAGTGAGGTGAGAGACATCCATGATTGATAAGCAAGTGAAAAAGCAAAATGTACTTATTAAGGGAACAAAGGATGGTTTAACCTTTATCCTCAATGATCAATGTACATTTGAAATGCTTATTGAAGAATTAGAAGAGAAGTTATCAGAAAGAAGTAACATGGCAGAGCAAGGAAATGGTTCTGTTCGAGTGAAGCTCGTTACAGGTAATAGGTACTTAAACCAATCACATATACAAGAACTTGAAACAATTTTAATAGAGCATATTCAAGCAGAAATTGATACAATAGAGTCAGATGTGATAACGAAGGAAGAAGCAGAAAGACTTCGTAAAAACTTGGAAGTCACTCGCCTCGTAAAAGTTGTCCGTTCTGGACAAGTTTTTCAAGTAGAAGGTGACCTCCTGTTATTAGGTGACGTCAATCCAGGTGGTACAATTAAAGCGACAGGAAACATATTTGTGATGGGAGCATTACGAGGAGCCGCTCATGCAGGTGTTAATGGAAATAAACAAGCTGTTATTTGTGCAGCATCAATGTCTCCTACTCAGTTGAAGATAGCAGATATTTTAAGAAGGTCACCAGAAAAAGAAGAAGAAGAGAAAGAACAAGCGATGGAATGTGCATTTGTAAGTGAAGAAGAAAATGAAATGCAGTTAGACAAAGTACAGCGACTTATACAACTTCGCCCAAACATTTCATCTATTTTAGAAGAACAACTTTAATATTTTACATAGGATCATTTCTTAGTCTCCTAATCATGAAAATGTGGTAACATATTTTCAAAGATAAGGAGAAAGGGATGTTGTTTGAGAAAGGGGAGAATCACGTGGGAGAAGCAATCGTTGTGACATCTGGAAAAGGCGGTGTGGGAAAAACAACGACAACGGCTAACATCGGTACAGCTCTTGCACTATCAGGAAAGAAGGTTTGTTTATTAGATACAGATATCGGCCTTCGAAATTTAGACGTAGTCATGGGGCTAGAAAACCGTATTATTTATGATTTAGTCGATGTCGTTGAAAAACGTTGTAAGCTACACCAAGCTTTAATTAAGGATAAAAGATTTGATCATTTATATTTACTTCCAGCTGCACAGACTAAAGATAAATCTGCCGTTACCCCGGAACAAATGGAAGAACTCGTTACCGAGTTGAAACAAGATTATGACTATGTTTTAATCGATTGTCCGGCAGGGATTGAACAAGGCTTCAAGAATGCAGTTGCAGGGGCTGACCGTGCAATTGTTGTTACGACACCAGAAATTAGCTCTGTTCGTGATGCTGACCGGATCATCGGGCTTTTGGAAAAAGAACCAACAGGTGCTCCGAAATTAGTTATTAATCGAATACGAAATCATATGATGCAAAATGGCGAAGCAATGGATGTTGAAGAAATTGTTACGATCCTTGCTGTTGAACTGTTAGGTATTGTTGTCGATGATGATGATGTCATAAAAGCAACAAATCAAGGTACACCAGTAGCAATGGAGCCAAAAAGTAAAGCTTCGATTGCATATCGTAATATCGCTCGTCGAATCGGTGGGGAAACTGTGCCACTTATGTCCCTGGAAGACAATAAAGGGATGTTTACGAAAATGAAGAAGTTCCTTGGGATTAGAGGATAAATGTTATATGAGATGAAAAAGTCGCTGTAAAATCATTTGCAGCGGTTTTTTCATGGATGGAATGCCTCAAATGAATTTATAAGTTGATGAACCACATATAGTTATATTGAATATATTATGATCACCCCCTTAAGTAATATAAATTTTCCACCTCCGCCACTTGCGGAGGCTTTTTTTGTTTACATAAGTACGAGACAGATATCTTTATTACCGAATAACACCAGGTGCCTTGCATCTGGTGTTATTTGGTATTCGATGTGATGTTTGTCACATTTTCTTCACCAGTTTGCAACGGAACGTTCACACTTGTGACGGTTTTCACAAGCGTATAGAGTATATAATATAAGTGTAAAGAGTTAGTGATCACTAATAACAACAACTTAATCAAACATGTTAATCATTTAGCTGGAATGTCGGAAACCTAAGGAAATAATAAATTCATATTTTACTAGAGGAGGAATTCATTATGTTTATGGACTTTTTAAGAAATAATTCAATCGCAGCGGGGATTTTAGCAGTATTACGTGTGTATTTAGGGTGGCAATGGATGACAGCAGGTTGGTCAAAAGTAACTGGCGGTTTTGATGCATCTGGTTATTTAAATGGTGTTGTGAATAACGAAGCCGTTATCGAGCAATATCCAACGTATCACGCATTCATTGAGGGCTTTGCTTTACCGAATGCTGGGGTATTTAGTTTCATGGTCGCTTGGGGAGAGCTTTTAGTAGGAATAGGCTTACTGTTAGGGATCTTAACAACAGCAGCTGTTTTCTTCGGAATGATTATGAACTTCGCATTCATGTTTGCAGGAACAATATCATCAAATCCATTCTTAGTATTAATCAGTATCTTTGTCATCGCAGCAGGATACAACGCAGGTCGCTACGGTGGAGACCGTTGGGTAATTCCTTACATCCGACAAGTGATCTTTAAGAAAAATGCATCAGCACAATCCGCAGCTTAACAATAAAAGCATCAAGCGTCTCAGAAGTAGTCCTTCTGGGGCGCTTTTCTTATGTTATGGAAGCAATCATGCTACAACCAAAATTATCCAGGTGACAGGAACCTGGATAATTTTGGTTGTAGAAGGGTTTGTCTTTGTTGATCGATGACTTTTCACCTAGGTGTCATATGGTTGGAGGACAAGTCATATACATGAACTAACAAGACAAGCGTAGGGGAAGGGACATGGATATGAAGAATCGTGTTGAGAGATTAAAGCGGAAAATGGATGCAAAAAGAAAAAAGAGGGTGTATTCTTCACATCAAGATCGGGTGAAGCATAAGGCAAGAAGTAACGATTACATGTATTACGGTGTACGTCATGATGAAGAAAGAGAAGAGACGTTATTTCCTTATGAGGCACGAAGACCAATTGCACAAGAGAAAAGCCAGCCATTTTTTCGAAAAGATATGTTTATGATGCAAGTTTTAGCTAGTGTTTGTTTATTTTTTATCATCGGTATTTTATTTCAAACACAAGCACCTGCATTAGCTGGCGTTAAAAATTTTGTTCATCAGTCCTTTCAAGAGGATTTTCAATTTGGGGCTGTTGCAAATTGGTATGAAGATGCATTTGGTCGACCGCTAGCTTTGTTCCCGCCACAACTCGATACGGTTGCTCCGGCTGACTTAGATAACGAGCAACCATTAGATTCGTATGCACTTCCTGCATCAGGAACAATTAAAGAATCTTTTCAGCAAAATGGGAGAGGCATCTATGTAGAGACAACATCCAACGAACCGGTCGAAGCAGTTAGAAGTGGAGTTGTTCGATTTGTAGGTGAAGATGAAGAGAACGAGTGGGGGAAAATGGTTGTCCTAAGACATTATGATGGAACAGAATCTTGGTATGGAATGTTAGACAATGTTTCAGTGCAACTTTACGACCATGTTGATAGTGGAGATAAATTAGGGATGGTATCCCCGCATCAAGAAAAAGAAGCAGTTGGTGTCTATTATTTTGCTTTGAGAGATAATGATATATTCGTAGATCCAATTGATGTGATTTCAGTTGATTAACCTATTGAAAAAAATCCATGTTCATCCCGTTTTATGGTTTATATTAGGAATCGGGATGATCACTGGTATGTTCAAAGAGGTTGTCATGTTATTTGTCATCGTATTTGTCCATGAAATGGGCCACAGCTGGATGGCTCATTGGTTCAAATGGAGGATTAAAAAAATACACTTACTTCCATTTGGGGGGATGGCAGAAACCGAAGAATATGGAAACCGACCAGTCAAAGAAGAAGTACTCGTGACGATTTTCGGCCCTATTCAACATATCTGGTTAATCGGAATTAGTTACATTTTACTTATGACACCTTTTTGGTCAAATGCGGACCATAAAATATTTTTACTTCATAACTTAACGATTTTATTATTTAATTTACTACCTATTCTGCCATTAGATGGTGGTAAATTACTGTTTTCATTAAGTAGCAGTTTATTTCCATTTTATAAATCCTATTATGTAAGTTTTACTGCTTCGATTACACTACTGAGCTTACTTACAATGCTTAGTTTAACAGTCCTGCCATTCCACTTAAACTTAGTCTTTATTTCAATGTTTTTATGGGTCCATCATTATTTAGAGTGGAGACAAAGGCATTATATGTTTTTGAGGTTTTTATTAGAAAGAAAACGAGTAAAACCCAAAGGAAAGGTGAAAGTCATACAAACTCCTATGACAGATACAGTAGCAGAAGCAGTAAAGAATGTGTACCGAAATAAAGAGCACATTTTTTCGATCGGACAAGGTACTATCGTTCACGAACACCTTGTACTTGAAGCGTTTTTTGATCGAAATAAACGCTCACTCCCTATCAATGAAATCCCATAAAAACCCAGGTGTCAGGCGCCTGGGTTTTTATGGGATTTTGTATGTTTATTTGTCATGACTTGGCAAACCCCCTCATTCTTCTATATAATAAGCGCAACAAGCAAGTAGGATAAGGGGTCTAAGAATGTTAAGAAAAGTTATTTTAAATACGTTATTTGAAGAAAAGCGCGGCGCAGTATTAGAGGGTGATCGTGTTGTAGAATGGCTCTATAAAGATGATGAGGGAGACGCACATACGGGGAACATCATTCAAGGGAAGGTAGTTGATATCGTTCCAGGAATGGATGCAGCATTCGTCGATCTTGGTGATGAAAAAAATGGTTATTTGTATAAAAATGAGTTAATCGAACATCAAGTGGCTGTGCAAAATGAGCAACCACCACCGTCGATTACTAGCATGTTAACAAAAGGCCAGACGATTATTGTTCAAGTAAAAAAAGAAGCAACAGGTTCAAAAGGGGCACGGTTAACTGAGCAATTCTCAATACCAGGAAAATATAGTGTCTACCTTCCCAATGGTGACTATGTGGCAGTTTCCAAGAAAATGAAATCTGACACGATTCGCGAAGAATGGAGGACTCGCGGTAAAGAATGGACAAAAATGAATGAAGGCACCATTATTCGAACGAACGCAGAACATACAGATGAAAAAACTGTGTATGAAGAACTTGAACGGTTAAGAAAACAATACGAATTTATTAAAGAAAAAGCCAAGAAGGAGAAGGTTCCAGCTCTTCTTTATGACAATGACTCTCTCATTTTTAGAGTGATGCGTGATTTTTCCGCAGATGGAGAAACAGAGATCATTGTTGACTGTATAGAAGATTTTAATTGGTTAAAAGAATGGATAGATGAAAGTGATCGTGGAAGAATCCACTTTTACCAAGGAAAAGAATCGATTTTTACCCATTATGGCTTAGATAAACAACTATTGAAAACATTAAGGCCACACGTATGGCTTCGAAATGGTGCATCATTAGTGATTGAATCAACAGAAGCATTAACAGTCATTGATGTCAATACGGGTAAATATGTCGGAAAAGAGAACTTCCGAAACACTGTATTAAAAACGAATATAGAGGCTGCAAAAGCCGTTGCCGAACAGCTTCGACTAAGAGATATTGGTGGAATCATTATCATTGATTTTATTGAAATGAAAGAGCAAGAAGATAAAGAGGAAGTATTACGAACGTTGAAATCTGCGCTTACAAATGATCGTACGATTACCAAAGTCGCTGGATTTACAAAGATAGGGCTCGTTGAAATGACCCGAAAAAAAACAAGAAAGCCATTAGCAGACCATCTCTTAGAAACGAGTCAAAGTATGTTCGGTCAAGGAAAAGAATGGCGTTCAAATGCAATAATTGAGGAACTCCGCCGTCAAATGTATGAGCGAAGATATACAGATGAAGATGCGATACTAGTTGAACTCACCATGAAAGCTGCAAACGAATTGTTGAAAAATGGAGCGGAGAAACTAAAGAACATTGAGCAAATATGTAATAAACAGATTTATGTCCTTTCTAAGACTGAGGTTGAAGGAGAACGAACTGGTTTTTCGATTCGTTTAACCGGCGATAAAGAAATGGTTAAACAATCTTGGGAACATAGGAAGTAAAGGAGGAATCATATTGACACTAACGATTCTATTATGGTATGATTTCTTTTGTTAGTTGTTTGGATGCACCCAAAGAACTACAACCGCGCAGATCAGGTTTTTAAGCAAAACTAGCATGTTTTGCACCTGTAATGGCGAGTCTGAGTACTAAAGGAGGTGCCGTACGTGTACGCAATTATTGAAACTGGTGGAAAACAAGTAAAAGTAACTGAAGGCCAAGAGGTTTACGTTGAGAAACTTGACGTAGCTGAAGGTGAAACTGTTACATTTGACCAAGTAATCCTTGTAGGTGGAGAAGAAACAAAAGTTGGAGCTCCTACTGTAGAAGGTGCAACAGTTACTGGTAAAGTTGAAAAGCATGGCCGTGGCAAGAAAACGATCGTGTATAAGTTCAAAGCGAAGAAGAACTACCGTCGTAAACAAGGTCATCGTCAACCTTACACTAAAGTAGTTATCGACAAAATTAACGCGTAAGGTGTCATTATGATACATGTGCGTTTTGACCGAAACGAAGACGGAACAATTCATACATTTACAATGGACGGACATGCTGACGCTGCTCCACACGGACAAGACCTTGTTTGTGCAGGCGCATCAGCGATTTCCTTTGGAAGTATAAATGCGATTGCAGCCATTTGCGATGTACGTTTAGATGTGAGTATGGAAGATGACGGAGGCTTTCTCCGCTGTCGTGTTCCTGAAAACCTTGATTCGGACACTTATGAGAAAGTACAAATATTACTAGAAGGCATGTTCTATTCGTTAAAAACGATGGAAGAACAGTACGGACAGTATATTCGAATCGAACAATGAAATTCAGGAGGTGAAGACCATGTTTTTAAATTTGGACCTTCAATTTTTCGCCCAAAAGAAGGGTGTAGGTAGTACAAAGAACGGTCGTGACTCTATCTCGAAACGTCTTGGCACAAAGCGTGGAGACGGACAGTCAGTAACTGGCGGATCTATCCTTGTACGTCAACGCGGAACTCGCATCTACCCAGGTGTGAACGTTGGTAAAGGTGGAGACGACACGTTATTCGCTAAAGTAGACGGAGTTGTTAAGTTTGAACGTGTTGGACGTGACCGTAAGCGCGTAAGTGTTTACCCAGAAGTCCAAGAAGCGTAAGTAAAAAAACCTTGCAGAAATAACCTTTCTGCAAGGTTTTTTGTATTGGAAAAGGTTCGAGTGAAAAGAGGAATTAACGTGTGTACCCTGAAAGTATTTAGTACTTTTAAAAATATAAAACGTATTGCCTACGTCTCATTGGTTTATTTTTTATGATATGTTCATACTTAACAATAGTAATGGATAAAAAGTATGTTTTGAAAGGAGAATGGCGATGAAACTGACAGTCATTGGTTTTTGGGGGGCTTACCCTGGGCTGAATGAAGCAACATCTGCGTATTTAATCGAAAGTGGTAAATCAAAAGTTTTATTAGATTGTGGTAGTGGCACAGTTTCGAGATTGCAAAAACATATAAATTTAGCGGACCTAGATGCTGTTGTATTATCACATTACCATCATGATCATATAGCTGACATCGGAGTGATGCAGTATAGTCGTGTTGTTGATATGAATTTAGAGCATACAAATCAGCCTCTTTATATATACGGTCATGGTGAAGATCAACAATCTTTTCAATCGTTAGGAAAAGATCCATTTGCTAAAAGGATTCAATATGACCCAAATCAAATGTTAACAATCGGGAATTTATCTTTTACATTTCATAAAACGATCCACCCAGCACCTTGCTATGCGATGAAAATAACTGATGAAAATGGAAAAAGTATTGTTTATACAGGTGATACATCGTATGATGAAACGCTTATACCTTTTATTAACGAAGCTGATTTATTGATTGCAGAAACGAGTTTTTATAAAGGGCAAAGTGCAAATTCCTATGGGCATATGAATAGTGTAGAAGCTGCCACGTTAGCGCACGAAGGGAATGTGAAATCTTTTATTATTTCGCATCTACCTCATTTTGGTCAACATGAGCAGCTTGTAAAAGAAGCAAGAACAGTTTATGACGGTGATATTCACCTAGCATCATCTGACTTGAAATGGGAGGTAGGAACACAAGGTTAAAAATGACTTCTCAATGAAGGAATGAAGAAAAATGATCTCATATTTGTCACTAACCCACTCCTTAGAAAAGATCAGTGTGCTCAACAAAAAGAGTAGTAGAAGCAGCGATTATAGTAGCTGGTATATGAATGGATAGTATTTTAAGTGAATTTATCATTTGTGAGAATGCTAAAATTTCGACAGTATCGTCTATGAGATTTTATACTTTCTGGATAAGGTTTGAAATCTTTGTTTGTTGTCAAAGTTAAGAAAGAACAAAGTTTAGGGGGAGTTGCTATCAAAAATAGTGCGTCAAACTTTACGTTCACTATATTTTTCCGATATACTAATAAATAGAACGTGTTTATGTAACTAATTAAAAACAAGATGTATATCGAAAGGAGATAGGGAATATGGCTGAGCATTATTTTGCCTTTTTACATACCCACACACTCTTTTGGTTTATTACGTTGATTCTTTTTGCATTGACGGTAACCTTTTTACGTGTAGGTAAAGCAAAACTTAGTAAAATTATGCAAATGACGTTACGTTTGTTTTATGTACTTGTCCTCATTACAGGGATCGTATTAATTTTCATACATATGAGCTTGTTAGCTGTAATAAAAGGTATTTTAGCGTTCTGGTTAATTTATGTCATGGAAATGATTACGAATCGTATGGCAAAAGGGACCTTAGAAGGTAACAGTAAATGGCTCTTTTGGATTCAGTTTGTTGTAGCTGTTTTTGTTGTTTTATATTTCGGTTATTTTGTTATAGGTTAATCAAGTGGCTGCGTTCCTTTATTGGAATCGTGGCTTTTTTATTTTGTTTAAAGAGGGAATGATATGCTCGTGAAAAAATTAGGAGTTAGTAAAACCAACCATTCGTAGTAATCATAGTATTCTTTGAGCGTCCCTCTGAAGTGAACTTCACGATCATCATTCGGAATTTGGCATCATATTTTGAATTATGAAATCAATTCAAATACAAGTTATTTGGAAAAAAGAAACAATATCGTCAAAAAAACCCTTTACAAAACACGAAGTTAGAGAGTACAATAACTATTGTAAAATGAAAATTTTGGAAAGGAGGCACGTGAACAATGGAAATCAAAATGAGATCAAAACATTTAACAATTAAATATTGTTCAGTCGCTAGCCTCCGCATAGGATCGTAGCATATTCTTTTTTTGTCTTTCCTTTTTTAATAACAATCCTTGCGCAGGTTAGAGTTTGACCTGTGCATTTTTTATGTTTCTATAGATTTAGGTATTTAGCATAAATACGTTAAATCTAAGTTTATTTCACACACTCTTTAAAGAGTGTGTGAATAATGTATGTTGTTACGTCTGTACACAGGTCATCATTGGCCTGTGTTTTTTATTGCTCTAAAGGAAAGTGGAAATTTTAACACTGAAGCTAACCTGAAGTAGCCTAAAGTAGATAAACCAATCTTATAAGAGCATTGGTTTTTCATAAAAGAATAGAAATGGAGTGAAATGAATGGATGGGAAGGGTTTCTCTTGGAAGAGCGACATTTATGATGAAGGAGGTGATTTATAATGATGGTTCATTTATTTTTCTTAACAATTACGATTAAAAAACGTGAATTTAATGCTGACGATATGAAGAAAGAACAGCGTCGTGAGTATAGTCAGAAGTTAAAAAACGATATGAAAGCCAAACATGCTGAATATCAGAGATTTATTTAATGATAAGTGAAATCAAATGAAAAACAGGAGGTGAGATTTATGGTAATCAACTTACTATTTGTAACAATCACAGTAACAAAAAGAAAGATGACAAATGAAGATGTTTGTCATGCTCAACATGAACAAATGAAGAGAGAACATCAGTTACAAATGCAAGCAAAGCAAGCAGAGCAAATTAGAATTTTTTAAATCAAACCAAATACTTATGAAGGAGGAGATGAAAATGATATTCATACCGATTTTTCGTTTAATCAGACTGCCGCAAGGGAAAGGGTTCGTTTAGCGAAAAAACTAGTTAAAAAGTAAGAACAAAAGCGCAAGCGCCTTGTACACGAGCGACACTTTTGCGACGAGTAATCGCAGGAGCAAGCGCGCTGCCTCTTCCTCTACTAGCGAAGCGTTGTAGTGTATCCGTCGAGACAACTCGAAGTACCTCTGAGAAGTAACGCTCGTCGCTGGAGCTAGACGTAACAACTAAATGAAAATTTATCCACAAGCACCTATTCTGTAACTTCCTAAACAAACAAAAGGCGGATAACTTGTAAGTGCCAAGCACTTACAAGTTATCCGCTTTTCTTTTATACAATTCGCTTTCGAATGTAGGCACTTAAATAATCAATGAATGTAACGACTAGGATAATAATAATTAATGCCATACCTACTTCATCCCAATTACGATTCATTGTTGAAATTTGAATCATCATACCGATTCCTCCGGCACCAACGAGACCAAGAATCGTTGATGATCTTACATCAATTTCGTAACGGTATATTGCGTAAGATAAGAATTCAGGAATGACTTGTGGAATAATCCCATAAAATAAAATTTGTGTTTTGTTTGCGCCGTTTGCTTCTAATGTTTCAACGATGTTCATATCGATTGATTCAATAACTTCAGAATAAAGTTTACCAAGCATTCCAATTGATCCGATGGCAATAGCAAGGACCCCGGCAAATGCAGATGGTCCAACAGCAGCAACGAAAATTAAGGCAAGCATGATTTCTGGAAATGCACGAATGGCATCTAATGCCCATTTAGAAGCTGTATTGATTATTTTACTGTTGATCATATTTTTTGCAGCAAAGAATCCAAATGGAATGGCTAATATCGCAGCGAGCAATGTCCCTGTATAGGCCATTGCAAGTGTTTCGACCATGAGAACGAATGCTTCACCGGAAACTGACCAATCAGGTGAGAAGAGCTGCGGGATGACACGACTAACATTTCGTACCGTCTGTTCACTGAAAATACGGCTCCAATCAATCCCGATGTTAGAAAAAGTCCAAGCATAAATTGCAATTAAAACTAGGACAACGGCCCAGTTACGTATAGTTTTTTTCAGAGGACGTTTCTTTTTAGGAGGCAGGATAAGTGTTTCTGTTTGTACCTGTGCCATTATAAAATCTCCTCCCTGATTTTCCCGCTGATATATTCAATAATCACAACAGCGACGAAAATAATCACGATGATCATCATTGCATTTCCGTATTGGAAAAAGCTGATCGATCGTTGCAACAGCTGTCCGATGCCTCCAGCTCCTACGAATCCGAGAACAAGGGATGCACGGACGTTAATTTCAAACACATAAAGTGTAAATGATGTATATTGTGGTAAGATTTGCGGCATAACACCGTAAACAATGACTTGTAGTGTATTCCCTCCTGATGCTCTAATTGCTTCAAGGGGGTTTTTATCAATTGCTTCGATCGTTTCTGCTAAGAGTTTTGCAAGTATGCCAAGTGAAAAAATAATTAAGGCCATAATACCGGAAAATACGCCAATACCGAAAATTCCAACAAAAATAACTGCAAGCAATAAATCAGGAATCGTACGTAATATATTCATAAATTGTTTCGTGAAGTTATAAACGTACTTATTCGGTGCTATGTTTGATGATGCCATCAAACTAATCGGAATACATAAAATACCTGCGACCGTTGTTGCGATGATCGCCATTTGAATCGTTTCTGCTAAACGCCCCCAAGCTTCTGTTGCATATCCCCAGTTAGGTGGAAATAGTTCCGTAACCATTCTCCATACACTAGGAAGCCCGTCCCATAACGCCTTTGGTGAGGCTTGTGTATATAGCGTAGAGGTGATATAAAATCCGACGACAACGATAAAAACAAAAGCTAGTTTCCATTTCGTTTTTTGCGCTCGAAGACCTGGAGGTGTGGTAATATTAGGGTTTTCAGAAGTCTTAACTGCTGGCTTCATCCTCATCTCCTCCTACCATGTCTTCCTCACGAATTTTTCGTCCGTATATTTCTTCAAAAGTCTTTTCTGTTACAGTTTTTGCATCACCGTCAAAGACAACTTCACCGTTTCTCATACCTATAATACGATCTGCATATTCCATAGCCATATCAATAAAGTGAAGGTTAACAATTGTCGTAATGTTATCTTCTTTATTGACTTTACGCAAATATGTCATGACTTGGTGAGAAGTTGGTGGGTCAAGGCTTGCTACAGGCTCGTCTGCTAGGATAATTTTCGGTTGCTGTGTGAGCACACGAGCAATACTAACACGCTGCTGTTGTCCACCACTTAACTCATCGGCACGTGCGTGGACTTTCTCACCAATATTTACACGATTTAATGATTGGTAAGCAAGTGATAAATCTTCCTTACTGTACAAATTCAACACACTTCGTAATGTACCCGTATGGCCAAGTCGGCCGGCGATAACATTTTTCATCACGCTGGAGCGTTTAACAAGGTTGTAGTTTTGAAAGATCATACCTACTTTCGTGCGAAGTTCACGAAGCTTCTTCCCTTTATGAGATAATATATTTTCTCCATCGATGATTAATTCTCCGTCGGTCGGCGTCACCATGCGGTTAACACTACGAATCAAAGTCGATTTTCCGGCACCTGAAAGTCCGACTATGACGACAAATTCACCTTGTTTAATATTTAAGTTAACATTCTTTAACCCTTGCGTTCCATTTGGATAAACAAGTGATACATCCTTAAATTCAATCATGTTCTTGCCCCCTGTAATCGTATGTAGAAAAGAGATGCTTCTTCAAATAAATAGAGATAAAGAGGAGAAGAAATCTCCTCCTCTTGTATCTAATCTGTCAATCTAGTAATTTGACTACTATTCAAGCGGGTCTACTTCGTCTGCGAAGTTTGAATACGCTTCACGAACAATGTCATACTCGCTATCTTCAGCTTCTGCAATACCATCCCAGCGGTATACTGTCTGCATAATATCAATCATTTCTTCATCGTCGTTAAAAGCTAAAAATGCTTGGCGAATATCTTCAACAAAGTCAGCTGGTAAACTATGAATGACGGAAATCGTGTCATTTGGAATTGCTGCTGTAAAGTCTAATTGAACTAACCCGTTACTTTCGTCATACACTTCAGGGTAGTCATCTTCAATTGTTTCACGTGCGTCTTCAAATGTCGTCGCAACGTCTGCATTTCCTTCTAGAACAGTGATTAAAGCATTGTCGTGAGAACCAGTTTCAAGTAAGTCACCGAAGAACTCATCTTCAGTCATACCGAACATGTCACGAATTTGTGTTGCTGGGAAAAGATATCCACTAGTAGAAGCAACATCAGGGAAGGCCCATACTTTTCCTTCTAAGTCTTCTAAATTTTCAATCCCAGAGTCAGCACGCACGGAATATTGCGCTCTATAGCTATCGTCTCCGTGGCGAATTGATTTAAGAATAACTTCAATATCATGACGCTCGTTTGCTAAAACATAACCAAAAGCTGGAATGAATCCAACATGTACTTGGCCACTTCCCATTGCTTCTACGAGTGCTGAGTAATTTGTCATAACTCGTCCATCTACAGGAATACCGATTTCTTCTGATAAGCGCTCTGCTAATGGCTCAACTGTAGATGCAATTTGGTCAGAGTCAGTTGATGGTACAAATCCCATAACGATCTCATCAGGAAGATCTGTTGATTCTTCCGTTTGGTCGTCACTTCCTGTATCGTCTTGACCGCCTGTTGTTTCTTCTTCATCTGAGCCACACGCTACTAGTGATAGTGCAAGAACAGAAGAGAATAAAGTTGTCATCAATTTTTTCATGTTTTAACCCCTCACTTTTAAATGTAATATGTCATACAACATTGATTATATAACACGAATATGAGGAATACTAGAATATTAATGATATCCTTACAAAAGATTTACAAAATTCGAAATTAATTTACAGAGATTATGAAATATTAATATTTATATCTCTTAATGTAGTCATATTAAAATAATTTCTGGTGTATGAAATAATGTAATTACCAATAAAAAACATAAAAAATCCCCAGCGACTTCAAGTAAGATTAAAGTACCTGACAAGGAACTCAATCTCATCACCCACTCACAAAAATGGAGGTTGAAGTCATATGGGGACTAGTAAAAGTTATCATATTCAAGGCAAAAAAGGAAGTTTATTTCGAGATCAATTGAGAGGAGTGGACTTAGAAAAAGTACTCATCGTCTCTATTGATGCAGCGAAACTTCATCAAAAGGCCTTGATATGCAACTACTTTGGCGATGTTATTGAGAAACCATTTTTCTTTTCTGTCAATACAGATGGAATATCTTACTTATGTTCAAAGATTAATAATGCGATTACGAACAATGACGCTCAAAGAATTTTCCTTGGTGTTGAAGCTACTGGACATTACTATGAGGATATTGTCCGTGAGCTTGGCTATAAAGGATTTGGTGTTAAAATATTCAATGCTTATACTACCTTCGAGGAGCGTGCTAGCGCACTGAATTGGTGTAAGACAGATGATATAGACCTCGTAGCCCTTGCCCACTGTATTAAGAATAATAAAGGCACTGAATTTACTTTGGCAGAAGGTATCCAGCGTCAACTTCTTACCTTCACAAGAGTGAGGAGACAAGAAATCAGAAAGCGCTCTTCTCTTCAAATGGAGATCCGGGTGTTAATGGATCACATTTGGCGTGAATTTCAAGGCTATGCCGTCCAAGAAGGAAACAAACGGAAAAAAGTTAAAGTTTTTAGCGACTTTTGGGGGAAGTCTTCCCTCTTCTTCATGAGTCATTTTCCACATCCTTCTTATATCCTTGAGCTAGGAGAAGTAGGGCTTCTAAGGCTTTCTAAGGAACACAATTTGAAATTGCGTAAGAGTACAATTGAAAAGCTCTTGTATGTGGCAAACCAGGCCCTTTCTCGCTCGCTTGCAGAGCTTAGACCAGAACTAGTTGTACTTAAAACTAAGCTGGAAGATCTAGAAAGGGTAAACAAAAATATCCGTTCATTTGGACAAGAGATTGAAACACTCCTTCTTCAAACGGAGGGCAAGCTCCTTCTGTCTACTCGTGGTATCGGCGTGGTCACCGCTGCAGAACTTTATAGCGAAATAGGTGATATTTCTCAATACGAGAACCCTGGACAAATCATTAAAAAAGCTGGAACTAATCCTATCATGAAACAATCAGGTGGTGGAAAAGGGTATTTTGGGCGCATTTCGAAGCAAGGAAATCCTCACCTTCGTTATATCATTTATAACCTTGGTCGTTGCCTATCTATGCACAATAAAGATCTACAACCATTTGTAGCGAGATTAAAAGAAAAAGGAAAACACGCTCGTAAAGTTTTTATTGCCTTAGGGAACAAGTTTATTAAAATTGCCTTTGCGATGCTTCGTGATAAAAGGCCATTTATTTCGAAAGTAACACCATATGAAATCTTAGAAGAAATCAATAAAAAACTATCATACAACTGTCTGATAAGTACAACTAACACAAGTCATAAAACTTTATCAGCTGCATAATTAAAAAACAAATAAAGTTACCACTGCTTCTGAGGTCGAGGTGAGATCGGATCAAAATTCTAGAGGCATTCAGACCTCGAAGTTAAGCAATATCCACCTCGTCCTGTAAATGCGAATTGTACGTTAATGAAATCAAAAGATTGTACTTATGCCAGAATGCATCCCTACAGTATTGAACACGAGGATAACGACTTCAGACTTGAGAAGTAGTGGTTAACTTTCATAGGGTTCTTTGTCAGTCGCTTTCTTATTACCAATTATCACCAATTATTAAGACGGGTTTATTTGGTATAAACAAAAATCTAAAAAAAGTATTTGACATAGTACGCTTATCTAATTGATTGAGAAAAATTGTGGAATTAGTTTTATGTCGAATGTTTTTTTATTTATTTACGTAGAGAACTTCTACTTGAAGGGATGTTAGCTTTATATTACGCTTACTTTAAGTAGTGATATTTATTAGATGATTGCTTAGGTAACTAAAATACTTAAAGGAAGTGAATGATTTTGCAAGGGAATTTATACATTTTTGACTTAGATGGCACCTTATACGAAGGAACTGATCACTTTGATTTTTATGCAAACCGTTTATTAAATGATGTTCCTAAAGAAAAGCATGGTCAATTTTGGTCTGATTACGAAAACATGAAAGATGGTAAACATCCTGTAAAGATAGGGAAAGCTTATGATGTTAATAGAGATTTAGCAGTTACGGTTGACCCGATGACATTAACAGTTGTTGAAGCTCATGATTGGAAAGGGAATAAAGTAGATGAAGTGGAAAGAATGTATGGGAAAGAACAGCTAACATTTGATTTTGAAAACCTTGTAGCCATTGGAGACGGTTGGTGGCTTCCGTTTGCATGTGCTAAGCATCACGGTGTGGATGATTGTCAACCGAGGTATCACGAAACGAAAGAATATATGGTAAGTGATGAATTCAAACTTGAACCAATTTTAGGATTAAGGGAATTTTTAATACAATTAAAGAAATCTGCATCGATTGTTCTAATGACAAACAGTGACCGTGAAGATGTTGGTAGACTTTTAAAGGAGTTAAACCTAGAAAATGTTTTTGAACACATCATTACTTCCGCACAAAAACCTACACAAACAGACGGTTTATTTACTGAATTGCAAAAACAATATGATGTGGAAAAAGAAGAGATGGTTTCAGTTGGCGATAACTTTATCAATGAAATTGCCCCCGCATTGTTAAAAGGGATGAAAGCTGTTTATATTTCTGAACACCCACATCAAACAGAACATGAACGTTTAACACAAGTAAACAGAATTACCGATTGGATTGAAACACTGAAATAGAAAAGGTGGTCGTCTTTGTGCCGAGGTTCATTCACCGCTCAGTAAAACATAAACGTAACCATCAAGAAAAGCTATCTCTTCAAAAGGATCTAAGAGATAGCCTTTCTATATACGCACCTCATAAGGTATTAGAACATAAATTTAATGAATGGAAAAAATCACGAAGCGAAAGAAGCTGTGCTTCGGTGATTTCTATGACCATTTCTCGTTTTCAAGCCATTAATAATACTTTCGGTTTTCATATAGGAGATGCGATTTTACAGCGTGTTCTATATAAGCTTATCACAAATACTCCCAATGAATGGCAATGGGTCCATCTTGGTGATGATAAATTTCTTTGCTTAATCATGACTGATTCTACTCGACTAGCCAATGTGAAAATGTTTTGCCACCAGATAAAAGGGCTATTAGAGCAGCCATTTTATATGGAAGGCTATGACTTTTCATTGTCGATAAAGTTTGGATCAGCAAACTTTACAGAACAACAAGAGTCATTTGCTAGTTTGTTAAAAAATGCAAACATTGCGCTTGATATCGCAAAAAGAAATGAGAAGCAATCATTTGAACTTTACTCTCCTTTCATCGATACGGGTATTCATACTTCATTTGAAGTGGAATCACAGTTGAGAAAAGGAATTTCAGAAGGTGAACTGGAATTATTTTATCAACCCCAGTGGGATTTTTCGAAGCAAGACTGGGGTGGTCTTGAAGTTCTTGTTAGGTGGCACCATCCGAAACGGGGCCTTTTATCTCCTGATAAATTCATTGATATAGCAGAAGAATCGGGACTTATCCACCCTTTAGGAGAATGGATTGTTAATAAAGCATGTGAAAACCATCATGAGCTATTAAAAGTTTGCACCGGGATGCAGTTTCCAGTTTCAATTAATTTTAGTATGAAACAACTGATAACACCGAACTTTTTAGAATCACTATTATCAATTATAAAAAAGAACGGGCTGACTCCTAACCACTTTGTCATGGAACTGACAGAATCATTAGCGATCAATGCTGAAGAAGGCTCCTCAATTTTAACAAAGGCAAGGAAAGAAGGCATGAAAATTAGTATTGATGATTTTGGAACGGGCTACAGTTCGCTAAGTTATTTGAAAGATTTGCCAATAGATGAAGTGAAGATTGACCGTAGCTTCTTATCTCAGTGGACTGGATGCGAAAAAGTTCAAAATGGGATTATTCAATCGATTTTGCATTTAGCGAAAGTAATTGGTGTATCTGTTGTGGCAGAAGGCATCGAAACAAAATCTCAATTTGATGCGTTGCATAGTTGGGGATGTGAGAAGGGCCAAGGTTTTTATTTAAGTGGACCGATGCCGCATGAAAAAGTTGTAGAATTAATGAGAAATACAATTGCTAAAAAGTGAGAAAATTGGTAATGTTTTATCATAGAGAAAAGAATATGTATACAACTATCATGAATGAAGAGTCATTCATGATATTTTGGGGGGAGAAACTGATGGAAGGTCGTTTTGAATTAATGAATAGTAGGAACCGAATGATGGTGAAGCTACTATGGTTTGCCTACTTACTAGGGTTAATGAGTAATTTCATTGCACAAGTTCCAACACAAGGAATTATCACTTTTGGGGTTTTTGGTTTTATTGCAGTAGGTAGTATTACAATGGTCACTTTATATACTAAAAGCTTCGTTTTTTATGTACAATACCTCGTCGTCATTAATTTTTCTATCCTTATTTTCTTTATGGTTAGTACATCTCCAAAGCTATCAAATTATATGATGATTTATGTAGCAATCGCATTTATTACTCTTTATCATAATTTCCGGTCAATCGCGTTGTCAGCAGTAACAGGGCTTATCCTCTCGAATTATTTCTTTATTACATACCAAACAGAAATGTTTTATAACGCAGGTTATGATATTTTAATATCTCTTAATGTCATGTTTATCATCATTACATCTGCTTTAATTGCCCAAGCGAGAATAGGTGAAAATATGCAAAAACAGGTCGATCAGCAGAATCGAGATGTTAAAGATGGTAATGAAAAGCTTCAGCAGCTATTAGGAGAAATTAAGACGTCTATACATGTCATTAATTCGTTTAGTGACACATTAAAAGAGCATATTTTATCAACAGAACGTATTTCAGATGATATTAGTCAATCATTCACAGAAATGGCAAAAGGTGTTGAAACATCTGCAGTTAGTGTCTCAGATATGCACGAAGAAGTGGTTCAAACAGGTAAGTTTATGAGTGATGTAAAAAAGAATGTCAAAGAGATGAAAGACCGTTCACTAGCGACTACCAATGCCACACAAGAAGGACAAACGCATATAGAAGACCTCACCAAAGAGATGGAACAGATGTATGAAGGTGTCGAGAGTCAAAGAGATATTGTTGATGATTTGTATTCAGAAAGTAAAGATATAGGCACAATTCTGGCGTCTATTCGAGAAATTACTGAACAAACAAACTTACTAGCTTTAAATGCATCGATTGAAGCCGCAAGAGCTGGAGAACAAGGAAGAGGTTTTGCTGTTGTTGCTGATGAAGTGAGAAAATTAGCTGAAACGTCCCAGCAATCAACAAATGAAATTAGTACGATTCTTAATCACATTCATGAAAAGATCGAAAAAGTAAAAAAACAAGTAGATGATAGTGAAAGAGCGATGAAACAAGGGTTGGAAGGCACGAAATCTGTATCAAATCAGTTTTTACAAATTGATAGCCAAGCAGAACAATCTGCACAACAAGCAAAACATGTTGAAGAAAAAGTATTTGAAATCAATGATGCTTCGCAAAAAATAATTGATGAAATAACGACTGTAACAGAGCATACAGAAAGCTCAAGTGCTTCCGTAGAAGAAATTCTCGCCTCAGTAGAGGAACAGCACGAACGTATTCAATCTGTTAGAAGTCGCTTCAATGAGCTTGAAGAACTAACAATGAAATTAAACAAGTTAGTCACAAATGACTAATAAAAAGTGTGATATTAAAAAGACAAGGCTGTCCACTTGGGACAGCCTCTTTTTTGATTACTGTAATAATAACGTTTCTTCTACTGAACGATATTCAAACCCTAAATCGCGAGCCACTGCTTCATAAGTAACGTATCCTTGAGCGGTATTGACTCCTTTAACAAGTGAAGGGTTGTCCTTCAGTGATTGTAGAACCCCTTTGTTTGCAATTTGAAGTGCGTATGGTACTGTAACATTTGTTAAACCAATTGTTGAAGTTCTAGGAACGGCACCAGGCATATTCGCAACAGCATAATGAACGACACCATGCTTAGTATACGTAGGGGCATCATGTGTCGTGATTTTATCAACAGTTTCGATAATACCACCTTGGTCAATTGCAACATCTACTACGACAGAACCGTCTTTCATTTGTTGAATCATTTCCTCTGTAACTAATTTCGGGGCTTTTGCTCCAGGAATTAAAACTGCACCAATGACTAGATCAGATTCTTTTACAGCATTTGCAATGTTTAACGGGTTACTCATGAGCGTATTGATTTCTGTACCGAAAATATCATCTAGCTGACGTAGGCGTTCAGGACTCAAGTCAATAATTGTTACATCGGCTCCAAGTCCCATAGCAATTTTCGCTGCATTCGTTCCAACAACACCGCCACCAATAACAGTTACTTTTCCACGTTTAACACCTGGAACACCAGAAAGAAGAACACCACTTCCACCTTTAGGCTTCTCTAAAAATTGAGCCCCAATTTGGGCCGCCATTCTTCCAGCAACTTCACTCATTGGAGTTAGTAAGGGTAGTGTACGATTTACTTCAACCGTTTCATAAGCTATCGCTGTTACTTTCTTCTCCGTTAGTGCTTTAGCTAATTCTGGTACAGCAGCTAAGTGTAAATACGTAAATAAAATTAAGCCTTCACGGAAGTGGTCATATTCAGAAGGTAATGGCTCTTTAACTTTCATCACCATTTCGGCTTGGTCCCAAACTTCCTTAGCTGTATCTAAAATAACAGCTCCAGCATTCGTATAATCTTCATTTGTGAAACCGCTTCCAATTCCGGCGTTTGTTTCAACAAACACATCGTGTCCTGCTTGAGATAATGATAAGACCCCCGCTGGAGTAAGTGCAACTCGGTTTTCATTGTTCTTCACTTCTCTAGGTACTCCAATTCTCATTAATAACCCTCCTTGTATGTAGTCCTTGTAAATAAGGGAAATCTATCCAATTCTATTTTATCGAACTCGTATATGTTGTACCACTATTTTTTTTATTCATTTTGTCGTCTCGAGCTTCACGTGAAAGAAAAAGACTTCACATTTACTTATCATAAGCAATTGCGTGATAAGTTAAACGGAAGTCTTTATTATTTATTAGCAAGTTTTCATTTTATGAATTTGTCTATTTGCACCTGTTCTAACGGTCATTAATCATTTTACATGGGTACCTTGGTTGGATTCTTTCCTGAAAAAAATCAGTATGATCTTCACTAGACAATAACCCAACATAATCAGGCTTAAACACTTCATAATATATCATGTAATCGCCGTCTTTAAATCGTACATGCAATTCCCTCATTATTTCATCATATGCTACAGACTTAAGGTTTCCGTAATTTAAGTCGACAAATTCCATTTTTGTTCCTCCTTTAACAGCTTGAGGTTTTTGTGTACTATCATTCGTTATATGAGAGTTGATTAAGGCTTTAATTCCAATGGTGTTGATTTCTTTCGTTTTTTCCAGAGTAGTGAAAGCCACGTTTTATCTATTAGAATACCCTAAGTGGAGGCAAAAGAAACAAGCTACATAAAAATTTGTGTTAGTTCATCTTTTGATAGTACTTTTCCGGTACTCATCACTTGTCCATTTACTAACAATGTTGGGGTGAAAATGATCCCTTGAGTTGGAGAGGCATCCTCATAATAAACGTCAAGGTTTACATGAATTCCGATATCATTAAGCACTTCCAATAACCTTTTTTCGACAACTTTACCTATTATATTTCGCGTAATGTACAGCTTAATATTCAACCGCCTCACCTCGCTTTCTTAAAAAGTACGTCTCACTATTATTATAGAATGGAAAAATCAGAAAAAACGCTTGTTATATGACAACGCTGTGAAAACTTTTTGTCTAAAATCAAAACATGAAAAATGGGGAAGGGGTAACAATTTTCACTATATTAAAACAATTTATAAAAATATTTACCAAAATTCTTGATTATTTATCTCCAAAAAAATAGAATAGTAATAGATATATTTACAAGAAATCGAAAAATAAAAGAGGAAGCGATGAAACCATGTCTTCATTTGGGCACTTTGACATGCTGGAGCTAGTAGTGCAACCGACCTTATTGAAGGTCGGTTTTTGTGTTTTTATAGGGATAAAAACTTTGATTCATATGCTCTAAAGGTTTATTTGGAAGCTGTGTTATCGAAGGTATTCACAGTTTCTCCCCCTAGAACGACCGTGCATAATGTTTTTCATCCAAGGAGGGAAAATATGAAGAACAAAGAGACGAACATTACTACGAAACCATATCAACATAATGATTTACCAATGTGGTTTAAAAATGTGTGGTTTCAGCAGCAAGAAGATGATAGTAAGAAGGAAGAGGAGGAAGGGCGTCCCTATCGTGAGCTTGTTCATAAGCTAAAGTTTGCGTTAGAAAAGACTTCATTTCTTATTATCGTTACAAAAGATGGTGACATTACGTACATAAGTGAAGAATTTGCTTCTTTATTAGGTTATAAAACAACAGAGCTTATAGGAGAGAAATATGTCGATTATGTTCAACCTCTCTTTGACCACAGTGAAAATGAAAACGGCTTTTTTCATGGAGGAAGTGAAGCTGTTTCAGATTGTGTATTGGAAGTAGAAAGTGGGGAAAGTGTCACCCTTGAAAGGTATTCCATGCCCATATTTTCTTATGATAAAGAAAGTAGTGGGTATATCATTATTCATCGTGATGTAACCAAACTAAAACAAGCTGAACAAACCATTGAAGAATTGGTTATTTATGATAAACTAACGAATCTTCCTAACCGCGAAAAATTCGAGCAAGATATTATCGGCGAAATTCAAAGTGCAAAAGTAGACACAAGCCGTTCATTTGCTGTTTTTTTCATTGATTTGGATCGTTTTAAATTTTATAATGACACGCTCGGACATTTCACTGGAGACCAGCTGTTAAAAAAGATTGCAAATTCATTAAAAAGTGTTGAAAATACAAATGTAACCGTTTATCGTTACGGCGGTGATGAATTTTCAATATTGTTAAATGAACCTAGTTCTAACAACGAAATTCATCAAGTAGCAGAAGAAATTTTACAATGTTTTCAAACGCCATTTATTATCAATGGTAATGAATTTTTTATAACAGCGAGTATTGGCATTTCAGATTTTCCTTATCATGGGGAATCTTTTGATTCGATTGTGTATCAAGCGGAGCTAGCAATGCACCATGCTAAAGAAAGAGGGAAAGACCATTACCAATGGTACACTCCTTCGATCAAAACGAAATATGTTGAAAAGCTTGAGACCGAAAAACGTTTAAGGTTAGCAGCTGAAACAATGGATTTTCAATTATATTACCAACCTCAAATTGATATGAAGGAAAAAAAAGTAATCGGTGTTGAAGCACTGATAAGGTGGAGGGATGATGAGTTAGGAAACATTCCTCCGAGCTCATTTATTCCACTTGCAGAAGAGACAGGACTTATAGTACCCATTGGGAATTGGGTATTAGAGCAAGCATGTAAGCAAGGGAAAGAGTGGTATGATAAAGGGATTGTTTTACGGATGGGTATTAATATCTCACCTATTCAATTTCAAAGACCAGACTTTGTAGGTAATGTTAAGCGAGTTTTAGACAATACAGGTCTACCACCAGAACAACTTGACCTTGAAATTACGGAAAATGACTTACTATATAATCGAGAAGAGTGTTTTAAAACATTAAAACGCTTAAAGGAGTTAGGTATTAAAATTTCGATCGATGATTTTGGGACAGGCTACTCATCTCTAGGTTATTTACGACGTTTCCCTATTGATACTTTGAAAATTGACCAATCATTTATTCGAGAAGTCATAGAAAATACGAATGATCAGGCTATTGTCACCTCAATCATCCAATTAGCTCATAATATGAACTTACGAGTAATTGCTGAAGGTGTTGAAACTGCTGATATGGTAAAGTTTTTAAATGAAAAACACTGTGACGAAATGCAAGGGTTTTTATATAGTAAACCGTTACCAGCAGATGAAGTGACAAATTTTATTTTAAAAACAACACCAGTCATGATCTTTTCATAAAACGAGCATATAAATAATGGATTTTTCATTCAGTTTTTATTATAGTTTATATAGCTTACGTCAAAGGCCCCTTCAATAGCATGTTAATAGATTGTTGTGTACTAAACAATCTTTTAGATGCATTTAAAGGGGTTCTTTTCAATTTATTTATGACGTATGTAAGATTTTAGTGGTACGGAAAAGAGGGGAAGTATGGAAGAGAAGAATCAAAAACAGAAAATAGAAAACTTGATGTTTATTTCATGGGCGATCGCTTTTATAGGCACGATTGGATCACTTTATTTCTCAGAGGTTCGTCATTATATCCCATGTGAGCTTTGCTGGGTTCAACGAATTTTTATGTACCCTTTAGCGATTACATTGGCAATAGCAGTTATAAGGAAGGATGCTAAGCAAGCGGTTTATACACTGCCATTAAGCTTGTTAGGTGCTGGATTTTCTTTATACCACTATTTGCAGCAAAAAATACCGGTTATAGGAGAAAATTCAGGAGCGTGTGGGATCATACCATGCACACATCAATATATTAACTGGCTAGGATTTATTACAATACCTTTTTTAGCATTTATGGCCTTTATTAGTATTTCTCTTATTATGGTATGGATTATAAAAACCACAAAGGAGTAACGTTATGAAAAAAATTATTATTTTCGCCAGTGTTATTATTTTGATTTTCGGTGCGTTAGCATTTATTACATCTTATCAAAATAAACAATTGACAGTGGATAACCCTTTTGGAAAGGAACGTCTTCATGCCGAAACGATTGAACAACTTGATGATCCAATGTATTCTAATATTATTTTACCAGAAGAACTTGATGAGAAGCTTACCGCAGGGGAAGATGTAACGGTATACTTTTATAGCCCAACATGCCAATATTGTAATCAAGTTTCACCTGTATTAATTCCGTTAGCTGAAGACATGGGGGTAGACTTAAAGTTATATAACTTACTTGAATTTGAGCAAGGGTGGCATGATTATGGAATTGAGGGGACACCAGTTGTCATTCACTATAAAAATGGTGAACAATTTGCTGAAATATCAGGAGTTCATAATGAAACAACTTATGGGCATTTTTATGAACAAGTCGTCTTGAGCGGTGAATAATAAAAAGTGAATATAATAGAGGAGGTATGAGTCGGTGTTTTCAACCTCCTCGTTATTGAATTGAAAAGAGTATCTTTTTCCTTATAAACTTTGAGATGGAGTTTGTTTTGTGAGCGTTTTTTGCTCATGGGCAATCGGCAGTTCGATCATAAATTCAGTTCCTTCATTGACCTTACTTTGTACTGAAACTTGCCCACCCCAAGAGTGGATAATGTTGTAAGTGATCATTAGACCTAATCCAGTTCCTTTTTCTTTTGTCGAGTAATATGCCGTACCAAGTTGTTTTAACTGATCATTGGTCATTCCACAACCGGTATCTTTTACTCGTAAAATAACACGTGAACGCTTTTGCGTGGCTGAGAGAATGAGACTTCCGCCATTTTCCATAGCTTCAATGCCATTTTTCGCTAAGTTTAAAAGGACTTGAGTCAGTTCTCTTTCGTCAGCTTTTACCTTTAAATGCGGTGGTACATCACGGTAAACAGAAACATTATTCATTAGGGCGTATGCTTGAATCGTGTGTCTTACTTTATCCATTACATAATACACTGAAACAGGTTCATAGACTTTATCTTTCGGTTTGGCTAAAGATAAGTAATCGCTTATAATTGATTGGGCTCTGTCAAGCTCTGACATTGTTAGCTGTAAATATTTTTTTTCATCCTTAGAAAGCTTTGGACTCGAATGGATAAGCTGAATAAATCCACGTGCAACAGTCATCGGGTTCCTCACTTCGTGAGCGACTGAAGCAGCCAGTTCACTGACTAACCTAAGTTGTTCACTCTTTTGTAAATCTTGTTCTAACTTTTCGCTCATTTGGATACGTTCGATTAAGAAAAGGATAAGTAAGGTTATGAAGCCAAGGGCTAATAAGTATGTAATGCCAGTAATAAATAGCTCTAACCTGGATAACATCGTAAATGGATGATTCGGATAAAACATGACTATACTAATAGGAGCTAAAAATATCGCAAGTGTAATAAGCTTTCTTTTTGTTTTAGTTAGTTGGTAATATGATTGTGACAGTAGATAAGCACCGCAAACAATCATTAGACCGAAAAGCAAACCTAAGACCATAACGTTTGCGCCATATAAAAGGAAGTTTGTTACCGCTTGGACGATAATTACCATGAATCCAAAGGTTATTCCTCCAATAAAAGTAGCGATAAATATGACAATATGTTGGAAATCAAGTGGTAGGACGATTTGCATGATTTCGATTTGAATCGGGAATAACATAGTTAAAACAAGAGTTGCGATACATAATATTAAAAAAAAGTACTTCGTTAATGAACGATGATGGTGATAATGCAACCCTTTCCAAAAAGTAATATATAAGAAGATTGGTGTTAATAAAAAGAATAAATTTAATAGTACTTGTAAAAATGTTTCCATAATGGGTCTCCTCCCAATCTTCTCTATCTATTTTCATTGTACGAAGATTATTGGACAAATTCAAACAATTTTAACAATTTAAGGAGTGGTAATATGAAAAAGCTTATTCAATTTATTGGAATTGGTATTTTTGTCGGGTGGGCAATTGCACTTATCGTAAATTTCTCCATCTATCAACATACTGCGTCAATGGCGACATTATTCCATCCAATAGTTGATGGAATCTTATTTATGGGGATTATGTTATTGTTATATTTCGTCATATTTGTTTTATATAACAGAAATTCAGTTACAGCATCAATTGGACTATTTGTCCTTGGGTCAGTTTCTATCGGAATTGCTGCTATGTTATATTTTTAACTATAATGCCTAGTTTTAGAGCATGGACATATTCTTTAAAAGGTTCAGCCTCTTATTGGAAAAACGTCACACACTTGTATTTTTTGAAGGGTTTAATAAAAAAGGTTCGGTTCACACATTTTTGAACCGAGCTTTTTTATTTTTGGCTTTGTTAAAGGTTAGTGTTGATTTTCAAAAATACACTCGCTTGCACCCCAGGGCACAAGTGCGACATCCGCTCTAAAAGAGTGTTCCTGCGCCGCTACGCTTGCTCCTCGTAACTTGGAGTTTATTCTTGGAGGTATTACTTAGAAGCTCTTATGCTTTAGTGCAAGTCCTAATAAGGAACTTCGGCTAAAGTCGATCACGTCCTATGATCAACACCGAAGCCACCACCTCCTGTGGAAGTAAGCCTTAGTTGCCACAAGCTCAACTCCTATGATTAAACGTCTAGTTGCGACGAGTAACCGCAGGAGAGTTGTCGAGACTAAGTTAGCTGAAGACAAGCCCTCGGGAAAGCGTCCGTCTGAAGTAAAGTTCACACTCATCATTCGGAATTTCGCATCATCTTTTGAGTTATGAAATTGATTCACTTATTAAAGTAGTAATACTTTTTTTCATATACATCCCCCTAAATTTAATTTAGCGATATTTTCACTAACCTACTATTAACTATTCATTCCCTAACAGGTACTTCTCGATAAGAACAAGAATAGAAGCAAGAATAGTGCGAGCCGAAAATCACTCAAGGCGAACGTGGTGAGTTTTGAGAAGGTGAGGCCTTGCACTGGGCTGAAAGCGAAGCGGCATGTGGTGCCAAACTTCCTAATTTATTTTCAGGGTAGAAATGAGATTATAATGGGCGTATCATAATGGTAGGAATATTTCTTACATTATGAATTTTTAACTTGTTTCAAATGATAGAGGAGTGTGACAATGATGTTAAAATTGATAAAAAATGGAGAGGTTTATGCACCAAATTATTTAGGAACAAAAGATATACTTATTGCTAACCAGAAGATAGCGGCGATAGATGACAACATCGAAATTACAGCGGATGGAAAACATTTAGAAGTTATCGATGCAAAAAACATGGTTGTTTCACCAGGGTTAATTGATGGTCATGTACATATTACAGGTGGGGGTGGCGAAGGAAGTTTTAAAACTCGTACACCTGAATTAATGTTAACAGATTGTATCGAAGGTGGGATTACAACTGTAGTTGGTGTGATTGGTACAGATGGAACTACAAGAACGATGACAAATCTTGTCGCAAAAGCAAAGGCACTGAATGAAGAAGGGATTACTTGTTTTTGTATGAGTGGAAACTATCATGTTCCTGTAAAAACATTAACAGGGTCTGTAGAAAATGATATTATGCTCATTCAAGAAATTATTGGGGCTGGAGAAATAGCAATTAGTGATCATCGTTCAAGCCAGCCGACGAAAGAAGAACTTGCAAGGCTTATTAGTGAATCAAGAATTGGTGGTATTTTATCTGGAAAAGGTGGAACGGTAAATATTCATGTAGGTGATGGAGCGAGTAAACTTGAGCTTCTAGAAGAACTCGTTGAAACGACTGATATTCCGATCAGTCAAGTATGGCCGACGCATATTAATCGAAATGAAGAGCTGATTGAAGCGGGAATCATATATGCGAAAAAAGGTGGATATATCGACTTTACAACGAGTAGTTTAGATCCTGATTTAGAGAATTCTGATCGAAAGTGCAGTAAAGTACTCAAACGAGTATTACATGAAGGGGTACCAATCGATCAAATTACGTTTACATCGGATGGACAAGGAAGTTTACCGAAGTTTAATAAAGATAAACAATTCATTGGTTTAGGTGTAGGAAAAGTAAGCAGCTTATTTGCAGAAGTTCGTGATGCATATATCAAGGAAAATGTACCTCTTGAAAAAGCATTAAAAGTTGCAACAGAAAACCCTGCCAAAGTATTAAAGCTCGAAACAAAAGGGGTTTTGGAAGAAGGAAAGGATGCAGATATCTTATTTATTTCAAAGGATGACTTCACGATTCATAGTGTCATGGCGAACGGAAAATGGCTTATGCATGACAGTGAATATGTCGTAAAAGGTACATTTGAATAGTAAACGTCTATAAATTGAAATAATGAAGAAAGGATACTCCATTGAGGGTATCTTTTTTTGTTTTGAACATCACTTACCATAACTCATTCACATTTTTGTCACATTATTATCGTTGTAAATTTATTGACAATGTAAATGAAAAATCTATATAGTTAAGAAAGTTAATTATTAAAAAACTTAACATTTTGAGGTGGAGTATGGATAGGGAACGTTTAAATAAAGAAATTGAGGAACTTGTCGTAGATATTGCGATGATGTTAAATCATGAATTTAGCTGTGAATATGATAACAAGCTATCTTCAAACCAACAGCTTTTATTGTTTTTAATAGGAAAAAAAGAAGTGAAGTACGTAAAAGAAATTGCTCATCACTTAAATATTTCAGCAAGTGCGGTAAGTCAAATGGTTGCAAAGCTGGAAAGTATGAAAATGGTTGTACGTGATATCGATGTTTCGAATCGACGAAACACCATCTTAAAACTAGGCCCTGAAGGGACAAAATTACTAGACCATATGGAAAAAAAGCGTCAAACCATTTTTGCAAAATACTTATCGAAAATGCAATATGAAGATTTAAGCAACTTACAAAAAGCTTATAAACAATTTCGAGATATAATAGTAGAAGAAAGAGACAAGGAGGGTTTACGTGAAACTGACTAATTTTTCGATAAGAAGGCCAGTGTTTACTCTAGTAGCAATGACTTTGTTCTTACTATTAGGATTAATATCACTGATTAATATTCCACTCAAGTTAATCCCTGATATAGACCCGCCAATTGGAGCGGTTGTAACGAGCTATGATCAGGCAAGTCCAGAAGAAGTTGTGCAAAAGGTTTCACGGCCATTAGAAGAAAGTCTAGCAACATTACCGGGCTTAAATAATATTAGCTCGATTTCAATGGAAGGGTCATCATTAACAATTCTTGAATTTTCTTGGACGTCTTCAATTGATGATGTTGAAAACGATATAATTACTCGGATGAACCAAGCACCTTTACCTGCTGAGGTTGGTGATCCACGTTTCTTGAAATTTGATCCTTCACAATTTCCAATCATTCAGCTCTCTCTTTCAACAGTAAATGAGGATGATGATTTAAGTGAACTTGTGCGTGACTTAGAGCAGGAACTCGTTAAAATTGATGGGGTTGCAACAATCGATGTCGTTGGCGATGCTCTTGAAGAAATTGTTGTTGAATTAGATCAAGAGTCGCTAGAGGATTATCAATTAGAACAATCTGAGGTTGTTGATGCGATAAGAGCTCATAATGTTACAGCCCCTGGTGGAACAGTAAGGAGTGGCGATTATGAGTTAACCACACGTGTCTTATTTGAAATGAATAACCTTGAGGATATTGAATCGATCGTATTAACAGTAGATCCTGAAACAGGGGATGAAATTACTGTAAATGATGTTGCTACTGTTGATATTGTTCCTGAAGTAAGGAGTGTTATTACAGAAACAAATCAATCTCCATCTGTACTTTTAAGTGTGCAACAACAATCTGATGCAAATACACAAACCGTGTCTCAAGCATTTAATGACCGCTTAGATGAACTATTAGAAGAAGAGAAATACCGAGACCTCGACCTTGCAATGTTATTTGACCAAGGAGAGTTTATTGAAGAAGCGATCAGTAATGTCTTTATGGCTCTTATTGCTGGTGGGGTCATCGCGATGATCGTTTTGTTCTTCTTTTTAAGAAGCATTAAAACACCTTTACTCATTGGAATTGCCATACCTTTTTCAGTAATTGTTACGTTCGTATTACTTTACTTTACGAACTTCTCACTTAACATTATGACTCTCGGTGGTCTTGCTCTCGGTATCGGGATGCTCGTTGATAACTCAATTGTTGTCATCGAAAACATTTACCGACATCTATCGATGAAAAAAGATCCGAAAACAGCAGCAAAAGATGGTGCTCAAGAGGTTGCTGCAGCGATTACTGCCTCGACATTAACGACAATATCTGTTTTCTTACCTGTCGTCTTTATTTCAGGGATTGTAGGAAACTTATTTAGAGAATTTGCGTTAACCGTTTCGTTTAGTTTGTTTGCATCATTAGCTGTTGCTTTAACAGTTGTACCAATGATAGCAAGTCGTATTTTAAAAGTACCAAAGGAAAACATTGAAGAAAAACGTAGAAAGTCCAAGTTTGTTAAATTGTTTGACCGTTCCGCCCGTTGGTCGTTAAAAAATCGTGCCGCTATTTTTATCCTGACATTATTGCTTCTAATTGGTGGCGGTTATGGTGTGACGACTGTTGGTACTGAATTTTTACCTGCATCCGATGAAGGGTTCTTTTCAATTGAAGTAGAGATGGAGCGAGGTACACCGCTTGAACAAACGTATGAGCAAGTAGAACGTATTGAAGAAGTGCTAGATGAGGAAGCAGTTATTCGTGATTACATGAGTGTAACTGGCTCAGCGGGACAAGAAGCATCTGTTTTAGGAACGAGTAGCAGTCATGAAGCTTCTGTCTTCGTTACAATGGTACCGCTAGATGAAAGAAACCAATCAACGATGGAGTTTGCAGAATCGGTTCGTCGTGACATAGAAAGGGCAGCTCCAGACGCAGAAGTTACGATCGAATTTGAGGCGTCATTTGGGAACGCACCGAACACATTTACTTTTAATATTACCGACACAGACCCAACAAGGTTGGAAGAAGTAGCTGATGAACTCCAGGAAGAGTTTGAGGACATGTCAGAATTTAATGAAGTAACTAATGACCTTACTGACACGGTCCAGGAAGTACAAATTCATGTTGATGAAGAGGCGGCAAGGGAAGAAGGCTTTGCTCCTGTACAAATTGCTCAATTAGTAAATGATAAAATGCGTGGTGTTATGGCTACGCAAATTGTTACAGATAACAATGACATTTACGAAGTGCATGTAAGGTACGATGAAGAACGAATTGAAGATGTTGAAGCGTTAGAAAATTTATCTTTACGAAATATGAATGGCGAGTTTATCACATTAGGTGATATAACGACGATTGAAGAAGGGGAAGGTCCTGCAACGATAAATCGTATTAACCAAGAAGATGCTGTTCAATTTACGTTACAGTATGGAACGCAATATAATTTAGGTGAAATCTCTGATTTAGTACAAACAACGGTTGATAACCTTGATATACCAAGTGAAACGTCTGTTTCTTTTACAGGAGATCATCAATTAATGGAAGATGCGATTAGTGATTTAATTTTAGCGTTAATTTTAGCGATCGTCTTTGTTTATTTAGTCATGGCAGCACAGTTCGAATCGTTTAAGTATCCATTTGTGATCATGTTCAGTGTGCCACTTGTTCTTATTGGTGTCGCCATTGGATTGACGATTACGAGAACGCCAATTAGTGTAACAGCGTTTATTGGTCTGATTGTTCTAGCAGGAATAGTCGTAAACAATGCGATCGTTTTAGTTGACTATATTAATCAGAAAAAAGCAGCGGGATATCGTGGCTATGAAGCGATTGTTGAAGGAGTTAAAGATCGTGCAAGGCCAATCTTAATGACAGCAATGACGACGATCTTAGGTCTAATACCACTTGCTCTTGGTATTGGTGAAGGAACAGAACTTCAACAACCATTAGCGATTACTGTGATTGCGGGGATGATTAGTGCAACATTCTTAACACTATTTTTCATTCCGGTAGTATACAGCTTTTTTGACAGGGAAACACGTCACCTTAACCGAAAATATGTCACGCCAGACGGTCAATTGATTCCAGCTTACTTGCTTGACGAGTCGTATACAACAGAGCAAGGAAGCCAAAGGCGCCATTACAGATTACAAGAGACATTTGAAGATGATGATTATGAAGGAACAGACTTCAAAGATTTTTATCGCGATGTTGATGAAAAGATCGAATCTGATGTTGACCAATATGCTGAATCAGGGAACGAATATGAAGAAGAGGAAGCTTCATACGAAGAGCCATTTATGTATGACGAAGAAAACCCTCCATCATTACCACCTCGTAAACAAAGGAAGAAGAGGTCGGATATGTCTCGTGATGACCTCCTTGATATATTAGAAAAGATCGTTGAGCGTAACAAGAAAAATGATCGAGATTAACGAATAAATTATGCGAAAACCAGGGTCTACACGGTCCTGGTTTTTGTGTTTGAAAAAGTTCTACATGTTTTGGTGATAGTTGTCAGACGACAGATGTGTATAAAAGTCCTAGTCGATAACGAGATAATTGGGTAAAAGGCCATTGTTTCTTTTGGACTATAGTGATATTTTAGATATTGTCGTCATTTTTCTATATGGAGGAATTATCGAATGCTGAAAAACATGAAAATTTTAACGAAATTTAATCTATTAATTGTTGGAATGGTTCTTGGTGTAACAACATTATTATTATTCATTACCTTTACAGAAGTAAGAAACGGAATTGAAAATTTCGCAACAGAAAAAGCGCGTACAGATCTTCATCTTACATATGAATATGTGAATGAAAAATTCGATGGAGATTGGAATGTCGTAAATGGAGATCTATACAAAGGATCACATCGGGTCAATGAAGACTATGAATTAGCAGATGAATTAGCTGAGATGACAGGTGGTTTAATTACGATTTTTCATGAGAGACAGCCAATTACAACAAACTTAATCATTAATGATGAAAGAGCAGTATCTGTCGAAGCTACTGGCGAAGTAACAAGGCTAGTCCTGGAAGAAGGCCAAGAGTATTTTGGAAGTGCTGATATATTAGGAGTAGATTTGCAAACGGCATACAGACCAATTCTTAATGAGAATAATGAAATTTTAGGGATGTGGTTTGTAGCAACTTCTCAAGAGGCAATAAGCACTACTATGTCGGAAATCTTTAATCGAGTGATCATTACTTTAATGGTTGTTCTTTCTTTAACGGTTGGTGCGCTATTATTATTGACTAAGCGAATAAAAAGAAGAGTGAGTCGGATCATAGAGAGTGTTAAAGAAGCAGGAGAAGGAGATTTAAGTAATCATTATGAAGAGAAAAATAATGATGAATTAGGGGAGATCTCCCAAAGCTTTAATGATATGAAACAGAACTTACGGGTACTGATGTCCCAAGTTACATCAGCCTCAGAGCAGTTAGCTTCTTCATCTGAACAATTGACAGCTACAAGTGACCAGTCAGCGAAAGCTTCAGAAGAAGTAGCGAAAACAATTGAAGAAATCTCAAGAAGTGCAAGTGACCAGGCGCAAGATACAGAAAAAGGTAGAGAAAGTATTAATGAGTTAAGTAGCGTAGTTGAAAGTAATCGAGAAAACAGTGTGCATTTATCAAAAATTAGTGATGAGATCACCGATTTAAAAGATAATGGTTTAACATTGATGCAAGACCTTATTGAAAAAACAAATTCAAATAATCATAGTGCAGAAGAAGTAGAAGGAATTATTCAAGAAACAAATGATAATGCAGATAAAATCGTTAATGCGAGTGGGATGATTCAAAACATTTCCGAACAAACGAATCTTTTAGCCTTAAATGCATCAATTGAAGCAGCAAGAGCTGGAGAAGCAGGGAAAGGGTTTGCGGTTGTGGCCGATGAAATTAGAAAGCTGGCAGAACAGTCAAATCAATTCTCTGAAGAAATCACGTCTATTATCGAATTGTTAAAAGGGAAAACGGAAGAAGCAGTCCAAGTCATGAAAAATTCTAAAAAGATCGCAAGTATTCAGTCAGACAGTGTAAATAAAACAACAGAAACGTTCGAAGGGATTGCAAACTCTATTGATCGTATGCAAGGGACCATTACTGATTTAAATATGTCTGGTGAGGCAGTAAAAGAAAGAAAAGAAGAAATGGTTCAAATTATAGAAAGTTTATCAGCAATCTCACAAGAAAATGCAGCAAGTACTGAGGAAATGTCAGCCGCAATGGAAGAGCAGACAGCTTCAGTTGAAGAGATTGCAAATTCAAGTGATTCTTTAGCAAGATTAGCAGAAGAGTTACAAAAGAGTGTACGTAAGTTTAAATATTAAAAGTGTGGGTGCCTAAGTTAGAAATTAACGTTATGGCACCCGTTTTTTATACTATTTCTCGCTAACAATATAAATAAAGTCAAAATAAGCGATTAGATTTTCGTTTAATTGTATATGGCTTTCCATTAATTTTTGAACATCCTCGGGAATGGACGGATCTAGCACCATTTCTGGGAAAGTATCCTCCTCAACTTCTAAAGAAAACTCAGTACTATTATATATTTTAAGAAGATGGAAGTGATATTTTTTCAAGAGAGTAGGCCAACTGTCAGATGCATGGATTTCTGAAAATCCATAAAAATTTTTGTACTGATAAAATTCTTCTTTTGTTAGGCCCCCATGGTATACAGGCTCTAATAAAAACAATTTTCCCTTTGGCTTAAGCCATTGATAAAACGTTTGTAAAAGGTGATTTATATCGTTAAATGACAAGACAGATTCACAAAGGATTGCATCAAAGGAATCGTTAGGAAAGTTTTTAGAAGTGATGTCACTGTGTATAAATGAAATGTTGTCACTAGTACCATGGCGCTTTTTCGCTTTTTTTATCATTTTTTCATGAGCATCTACAGCTTTTACAGTTGCTTGAAATTTATCAGCAATAAATTTACTTGTATCACCAAGACCACATCCTACTTCAAGTACATGAGCATGATTTGGTAATGGATTTTCAAGCAACACTTTGTTAGTTGAAGTCATTCCTCCAGGCCGAGCTTTTGCTATGCCATATGCTGCAAGCATGTCTGTGTAATTCACCATCTTATTTCCTCCTTATTTACACGTTAATTTATAAAATTTTAGCGAAGTAGAAGCACGACGTAGTGAAAAATTTTTAAGAATTAAGTATAAGTTCACCGGCTAAAAACGCGATGTCCTATCGCAACACCGGTGCTAGCACGTCCTGTGCGTCGCAACTAACACCTCTGTCTTCGCCTAAAAGACTCGCCAATCGGCGAGTTTTCTTTATTATTTTGTATGATAAATTCCTCTATGACGTGTCAGTTGTCCAAACAAAATGTTGTAATCGAAATACACTATAGATGAGAAGATGAAGGAGGTGGATGTTTAATGGCGAGTGTGTCACATTACTATGAGTTGTGTTGTCGTCATAAAGGCCGCAGAGTAAGAATAACAGATCGCCACGGTCGAGAATATGTGGGGAGAATCGTAGATGTTGACCGTAGGAATGTATATTTAGAACCATTAGGGGGCTCCCCACGTGGTTTTGGTTATGGATACTATGGAGGATATTACGGCTACTATGGTCGCAGACGTCGAGTTGTGACAGTTTCTTTAGCAGCAATCGGAGGATTCCTAATAGGCACGGCACTCTTCTGGTAGTAGTTTGTAACTTGTGAGGAGTTTGTTTACGATGACTTTCACCAACTCTATATCTTATAGAGTTGGTTTTTTTACTTTGGTTCAGTTAAACCTTAATGTTGTTATATGGGGATTTGAGGAGTGAAGGTGGTGATGTCTGAGGGAATAACGCGAACCGAAAATCACTCTGAACCAGTATTGACGAGTTCAGAGAAGTTAAGGTCGTGCCCAGGGGAAAGAAGACACCGTGAATGCAAGAAAAGCGGAGCATGAACGGATGTCGCACTTGTGACTAGAAGAAGTGCAAGCATCCACCTGCAATGACTTTAACACAGCCTTTACTTTAAGAATTTATATAATTTTAGCTAAGTGAGCCAATTTCATAATGCATCTTTTAAAAATTGATGACGGCTTCAGAATTTGTTTCAGTTACATTTTAAAAATTTGCATTTTTATTTGGATCGCAGTTGAAATACACTTCGCTTTCCGCGGGCACGGCTTCAGCTAACTGTGGAAAGAAAACTATCTCTTTCCACAGTGGATCTTCAGCTCGCGCTCTTCCCGCATGAGTCTACGTGTATTTCTACTGCTTCTAGACTCTATTATCCTGTTCATTTGTATTTAAAGAAACAATCTTTTATAAAGCAGTTTTTATTTTAAGCTGCTACATTCGTATTCAATTGCTGAGTGAATCGTGTGCTTGCCAGTTTCATTCTGTTATAACCCATAGTAACAAGGTCAAAAATGTACGTTTTATTTGAAAGTGAACTTTACAAAAGACGGCGACTCTCGGAGGATCAGCGACGAGCAATACTTCTTCGAACTGCTTCGAGCTGCGACGAGTAACCGCAGGAGCAACGACGAGCAATACTTCTTCGAACTGCTTCGAGCTGCGACGAGTAACCGCAGGAGCACTGTTTATCTGTGACGAGTAATCGCAGGAACACTGTTTATCTGCGACGAGTAACCGCAGGAGCAACGAGCTGAAGATCCACTTAGACGAGAGTTGTCGAGCCTAAGTTAGCTAAAGACAAGCCCTCGGGAAAGCGCCCGTCTGAAGTGAAGTTCACACTAATCATTCGGAATATCGCATCATATTTTGAGTTGTGAAATTGATTCAAGTAGTAAAACCGGACGTAGTGAAAATTCAGATGTGTATAATATAAGTTTAGCTGCGTTTCTTTCAATGCCTATAGGCTCGGTAATCGCCGAGTACATATTCCGACATAAACACTTATTTTTTCCCCCTTTTCAAGTTATGGAAAAAAGTGATAAAATAAACTCGCTTTTATAAATATAAAAATTTTGCAAGACTGTATTTTAAGTATGATGAAAGGGAACGAATGAATGATAAATAAACTAAAGGAGTTTATTATGTTGAAAACGGTGCATTTCCCAATTGCTTTGATCTTCATATTAATGATTGCAGCGTGCTCTGATGAAAACTCAAGCGGTGATCTTGAAGATTATGAAAACCTTCATGATTATGATATTGATACGTTAATTTCAACGAATGAAAAGCTTGTAAATCAATTAGAACATGAACGTGAGAAAAATCAACAATTGATAGAACAGGGCAAAGAAATAAAGGAAGAAAATGCAAAATTAAAAGACGATATCTTAACTTATAAACAGCAAGTGATTCAAGTTGAGAACTTAAGAGATACTGAACAACAATTGAGAAATGAGCTTGATGAGCGTTCGAAAGACATTTTTCAAGCGATGCATGAGGCAGATTACATGAGATTAGAAGAATATGTAGGGAAAAACATTAAAGTGAATAATGAAAATGAGGTACTCCAGGTTGAAAATGATAAAGGTGAGGTTAACACTTTTCATTTATTAAATCTAAGCCAAGTGAATTATGTAAGACAAACCCAGTTTGAGTATGATCCTGAAGTAGATACATTCGTTTTAGAATATACGTTTTTTACAACAGGGGGGAAGGGTATGCACTACGATTTTGAAGTGGTGCTAACTTACCTTAAAGACGGAGAATGGAAGCTTTCCTCAATCATGTATAATTAATAAGTGATATGGTACAATGAACATAATATCATTAGGCACATATCATAAGTAGTAGAAATTGGTTAGGGTGATTGAGAGGAGTTTTTTTAGATTGGGCAACACGCATACTTTTACTAAAAAAGAAGAGATTGCAAATGCAATTACACATGGAATTGGAGCTCTAATAGGTATTGCTGCACTCGTTCTATTAATTGTATTTGCTAGTATCCACGGTACGCTTGGACATATTGTGAGTTTTACGATTTATGGAATAACATTTGTCTTATTGTATGTTTGTTCCACTTTGCTTCACAGTTTTCAAAAAGAAAAAGTGAAATCTGTCTTTGAGATATTAGACCATTCAGCAATCTATTTATTCATTGCCGGTACGTATACACCGATTATGGTTATTGTGGTTGATGGAATGATTGGCTGGGTGCTGCTATCGGTTGTTTGGACGTTAGCGATTGCCGGGATTATTTTTAAAGTGTTCTTTGTCAAACGGTTTATTGTTCTATCGACACTCTTTTACATCGGGATGGGTTGGCTGGTCATTTTTGTCATGGATCCGATTATGACAAAGGTAGCTATGCCAGGAGTAGTACTACTTGTTACAGGTGGTATTCTTTACACAGTAGGAACAGTCTTTTACATCTGGAGAAAGTTTCAATACCATCATGCAATATGGCATTTATTTGTCTTAGCAGCAAGTATAACGCACCTATTATCGATCCTTTTATATATTTTACCTGTTCAATAAATAGAAAGACCACAGACGGAACATGTCTTTGGTCTTTTTTATTTGCAAATCCATGAATTTATGGGCGAATGTATAACTGAACATAAGCTTTGTACTTGGGTTAAGTAAATGAGTACTTATATTTTTTTCTGTCTTTTTCATACTAAAGAAAAAGAAGGAAGGTGATAAGTTTGACTCGTTTATGGTTATTTGTTCGCTCAAGTTACTGGTTTACTCCTATGCTCTATGGAGTGTTATCCATTCTTCTCGCATTCTTTAGTCATAAGATTGACATTTTTATGTGGAACAATCCAGAGTTGAAAAAACAATTGCCTCCGTTTCTTTTTGTAGAACATGGATTAGCTCAAAATATATTTAGTACGATTGCTACGTCTGTTTTAACGATGACATCAATTTCGTTTTCTTCAATTCTTGTTGTGTTGACGACATACATCACACAATTTTCAGCAAGGACTTTACGTAACTTTATGAATGATACAAATACGAAGCGCATCTTAGGGGTTTTTATTAGTGGCTTTCTATTTTCATTGACGCTAATGTTACTTGTTAAAGAAGCTCCACCTTATAATGAAACGATTGAACCACTTTTATTTATATCACCAGCGGTTGCAGTAGTAGTAGCGTTTATATGCGTCGGATTTTTCGTGTTTTTCGTTCATCACGTTTCTAAATGGATCCAAGTGCGAAATTTAATACAGCATATTTATGAAAATACGGTAGATGTGATGGAGAAATATATGAAAGATCACGATGGAAATGATGATGACCCGTGGGATCAATGGGAAAAAGAAGAATTGTATGAGATGGTTGCAACGCCAATATTTTCACCGAAATCAGGGTATATTCAATGGTTAGATACAAAGGTGATGTTGAAGCAGGCGAAATCTGAAGATGCGATTGTTAAAATACATAAGCAAATTGGTGAGTATGTTTCTAAACAATCTCCAATTATGACTGTATTTAAAAAATCAACAGAACGTGCAGCAAAAAAGAAGTATGTATCAGCGCTTATTATAGGAGATGAAAGAGAAGCGGCACAAGATGTTAGATTTGGCATTATAAAACTTGTAGAAATTGGGAATCGTTCATTATCCCCTGGAATAAATGACCCGCATACTGCCATGCAATGTATTGAACATTTAGGGAATTTGCTTCGACTTTTAAGTTACAAAGTGTTACATGACTCGGCAATAGAGGATGAATATGGACAACTTCGAATCATATTAATTCCGATGAGCTTTTTAGACTATATTGAGTTATGTTTTGCTGAAATTCGGCATTACGGAAGAGAAGATGTAATGGTTTTATTAGCGCTATTAAATAGTCTGAAAAATATCGTCACGTTTTTAAAGAAATCGAGCGAGTTAAAGGAAGATATATGGACGTTTACTGAACAGATCATTGAAGGAATCAAACAACAATCTTTTTTAGAGAGTGATCTGGATAAATTACAAGAAAAAATTGATGAACTCTCTAGCTTAACTGTGCATGCTCCTGAGGAAAAAAGGTCACTTACCCGTTGATATGGAAGATCATAGCAAAGATTAAATATAAGACGTATGGAATACCAAAAACAAGTGTAACCTTAAATAGCACGTTTGTAAGTTTTTCTAGCTTTTGAACAATACTTTCTATGATCATTTCTTCATCTGTATTAGTATGTTTTGTAGTCTGATTCGGATGAAGTGTGATCTCATTACTTCTTTCAACTTGACATTTGTGTGCTCCCATTATAAACCACCTCATTTTCTAGATTGGACAAGCTTTATATTACCAATCTATGTTTAATAGAGAAAAATAGAACAAATAGTTTTTAAAAAAAGTGCAGGCACCTGGAAGTGATATTCCAGGTGCCTGCACTTTTTTAGCACCACTGTTAAATCCTACATTCTTCAAAGGGACAGTGGCTGCAACGTAAGTGTTGTTTTAAGTAATCCATCGAATGGATTGTAATATACTTTGTATTTACAGATAATATATGGTTTTTCATTAGTCTTTTAAGAATGCGGTTTATACTTTCTCTTGTAGTACCAACGTAATTCGCTATTTCTTGGTTTGTTATTTTTCTGTTTATGAGTACGCCATTGTCTACATCTTTACCGTATTCATTACTTAAACGAATTAAAACAGAGAAAACAGCTCCTTCTTTACCGCAAAAAACAAGGCATCGAAACTGTGCAAGAAGTGTTTGATTTTCAGTTGATAACCACTTCATATATTTCGTTGCTAATTCAGTATGCTTCATAAATAATTGCTCCACTTCTTCTCGTCTAAATCGAAGAAGTCTCGCTTCTTGAACCACTTCGGCATTATATTGGTGTATTAACATGTTGTATAGGCTTAATTCCCCAATTACATCATCTTTTTTCTTCAGTTGTAAAAAAAATGTTTTTCCATCTGTATATGTTTTGCTTAGACGAACTTTACCGGTTTCAACAAGGTAAATATGCTTAGGTTTGTCACCTTCGTTAAATAAATAGCTTCCTTTTTCTGCTTCTATAGGAGTGCCGATCGATCGAAGCAGCGTTTTTCCGATATTTGATAAACTCCCAAAAAAAGTTGATTCGTTTGTATGTTGCATTGAACGTACCATTTTGTTCCCCCCCTAACCTATAAACTGGCTTTCCCCCCCCAGCTGTCTGTATATTTCTACCTTACCATAATACGAATTCAGACGATGGTTAAAAGAAGAACATTTTATTACAATTGTTAGGATAAATAAAACCGCGTTTATCGCTAAGTTTTTAATAAGGACTTTTGCAAAATTGGATCACACCGTATGATCAACGTCTCAACACATCATGTAGAAGTAAAACTTAGTTCTACAGAATATAACGACTTTGTTGTTGTCGCGAAGAGTTTATTTTATACGATTGTTTTTTATTGAATATGGTTGGTTTTGTTCAGGGAACCTTAAATGATTGATTGAATTAACGACTTGATCAAGCTTTTTTTCAATGCGATGTAATAAGTAAATGGTGATCGCAATTGGAAAGCCGTAGTCGCTAATCATCATAAGCCATGATTCCATGATTACACCTCCATTTAATAAAATTTTAATTTATTGCTAAAGGAATCAATTTTATAACTCAAAATATGAGGCGAAATTCCGAATGATGAGTGTGAACTTCACTTCAGACGGACGCTTTTCCGAGGGCTTGTCTTCAGCTAACTAAGGCTCGACAACTCTTTGTCTAAGTGGATCTTCAGCTCGTTGTTCCTGCGATTACTCGTCACAGATAAACAGTGCTCCTGCGCCACTACGCTTGCTCGTCGCAGGTAAAGAGTGCTCCTGCGCCACTACGCTTGCTCGTCGCAGGTAAAGAGTGCTCCTGCGCCACTACGCTTGCTCGTCGCAGGTAAAGAGTGCTCCTGCGGTTACTCGTCGCAGACTCCGTGCCTCTTCCTCTTCAAGCTCTTCTTGGAAGTGGATGCGTCGAGGCAGCTCGAAGAATATTCGGTGAAGCAAATGCTCGTTGCTCCTGCGGTTACTCGTCGCTGATCGTCCGGGAGTCGCCGTCTTTTGTTACGTTCACCAAATAAAACGTACATTTAATGAAATATATATAATCATTCGTTCCATTGCGCAAAAAACGTAATTATAAAATTGATTCAATGAGATGATGATATAAAAAGGTTGCTAGGGGGTGGCCCCCTGCAACCTCAGTTAAACGCTAATCAAGTTCAATTTCTTCCACATTTCTCTCGACGATACGAGCGCCTCTCTTTTCAACGAGACTACCTTGGGAAGAAGTAAAAACGTTATGATTGATGATTTCATCCATAACAGCAGAAATTGTTGCGCTGTCAGCTGGTTCTATAGGATCATCAAGACCAATTGTGACATTTCGCCCGGCTTCATTATTGAAGCGTAGTTCTAACCTTTTTGCCATACATTCCACTCCTTAAACTTTTTTTAGTCAATTATTCTGCAAGATCGTACGTGTTAAAGCGTTCAATTTTTTCAAGCTGATGTTGTTGTAAAGAAGCAAGAGCATTTGCAACTTGTAGCAAATCTTCACTCTCGCTAGCGGGATGAATGTTGTTGAAATGTCTTGTTTGGTACATCTCAAGCCCATCATCATCATAACCAGTGACAAATGTAATGGAAAGACGAGTATTCATTGCTTCGTTGTTCATTGTCTCACCTCCTTTCACTATAATAGATACATCTAATTTTAAAAAAAGGAGGTGTTTATTTTATTTTTTTCGTGATTTTTTTGACGTGCTGTTTGTAGAAGAAAAAACGGGTGTAGTTTTTGGAAGGAAAAGCTTGAAAAACAAAGTAGGGAAGGTGAAAATAGAAGTGAGGTGATCGAGGTGAAAGTATTACTAACAGGTTTTGAACCATTTGGAGATTTACATACTAATCCGACGATGGAAATTATTGAACGTGCCAATACATGGAAAGTCGATGCTGAAATAAAAACGGTTATACTACCAGTTGTATATGGTGAATGTGCGGATAAGTTAATTGAGAAAATGAAAGAATATGAACCAGATGTAGTCGTTTGTTTAGGAGTTGCTGTAGGTCGTTCTTCAATTAGCTTTGAACGAATTGGAATAAACGTTCAAGATGTTAGAGACACGGGTGGAACAGGGGTTTCTGGAGATAATACAGGAGATCGTCCAGTTGATCGTCCGATCGATCCAAACGGTCCAGATGGATTATTTGCAACATTACCAAATAGGGAGCTAATGAGGTCATTAATTAACGATGAAATCCCAGCAACAATCTCAAATTCAGCAGGTACTTACATTTGTAACGATACGCTTTATAGATTAATGCATCACATTAAACGTCACAATCTACCAGTCGTAGGCGGTTTTATTCATGTTCCAGCAAGCCCTGATATGGTTATAGACAAAACTAATTTGCCGAGCATGAGCATAGATACGCAAGAAGAAGCCATTCGAAAAGTGGTCGGTAAGCTTTCACAAATGGAAGGGTGAAACGGTCAAATGAAAAAGGAAAAACTAGATTATGGAGAAGCTTCAACAGTTTTGAAGCTTATGAGTGATAAGACTCGTTTAACGATGATGGCATTGTTACACATTGAGGAATTATGTGTTTGTGAGTTCGTTGAAATTTTTCAAACTAGTCAGCCTTCAGTTAGTCAACATTTACGAAAGTTAAGAGATCAAGGCCTTGTCCGAGAGAAGAGAAAAGGTCAATGGGTTTTTTATTCCATAAACAAAAACCATTCGTCATTCAAACTTGTAGATGCGATTATAAGTGAAGTAACCGATGCACAAACTCTTTTAGACGAACTTCAAAAGAGTGGGAAGCGCGTCTGTTGTTAACAAAACCTTTACAATATATTTTTTGATAAGAAATGATTCATTATGTTAAGATATAAATATATGCTTATGCATTTATTTAATATAGGAGGAACATAATGAACAAACCAATTATATATTTTTTATGCACTGGTAATTCATGTCGAAGCCAAATGGCAGAAGCATGGGGAAAACATTATTTAGGTGAAAAATGGGATGTTTATTCTGCAGGAATTGAAGCACATGGCGTAAATCCGAATGCTGTAAAAGCAATGGAAGAAGTCGACATCGATATCACAGAACAAACATCAGATACAATTGATTCTAGTATTTTGGAAAAAGCAGATTTGGTTGTAACACTGTGTGGACATGCTAATGACGTTTGTCCTGCAACGCCAAAAGATAAAAAACGTGTTCATTGGGGCTTTGAAGACCCAGCAAAAGCTGAAGGTTTGGACGAGGCAAAGTGGAATGTTTTTCAACGCGTACGTGATGAAATAGGTGAACGTATTCGCACGTTTAGTGAGACAGGTAAATAGTATAAATAAAAATGGATTGTCTTAAAAGTAGGGATACTGTTAGGACAATCCATTTTTGTATTGAGAATATATCATTTTTTTTCAAAATATGTATAGTTTGACAAGAGTTCTTCGACTTCGTCTGTTTCTTCATTTGCAATTGACGTTTTAATTTTTGTTCCTTTATCTAGCTCCATAATCAACTTCGTACGTTTACTACCTTTCTTCCCCCATTTTAATGAGCGGATCTTTCCCCATTGTACGTGATACCCAGCAAAAACTAACGCTTGGCCACGAACTTCAAACGTTTTGTCCAAAGTAATTAATACAGTTGTTCCAAGAACAAATACGATCATAAAAAGAATGGTCGCTCGTTCGAAGCTTTGAAATATTTCGACATAGAAGAAGACATTTACAAACAAAACAGTATAAGCAAAAATCACTGAAAATTTATATAGAGTTGATGAGGTAGAGATTTTCTTTGAGTCCTTCAAGTTAAATAAAACATAATCATTCGTGTTTTTTCTTCTTTGGTGAGTAAATAGATGATATAGAGAAACAACACCTAAGATTGTTGCGAAAAATAAATAAAGCCATTGCATGCTCAATTACCTCCAATAGTATTATAAAAAAATGATGAAGCCGTTTACAGTCAACGTTTATTTTACCACACACGATCGTACGATAAAATAACTACTATTTATACAAACGACTATATATATTGTTTTTATATTTATAAACGTTATGTTATATTGTTTATATAAAGGCGGTGGTTAAATGAGTGAGATCTTTACTAGGTCTTTAAACGAATTAAAAGCAGGATTTTATATTGAAGAGGACACAGAGTCTTTTCAATGTATTCATTGTGATTACATTACGAAGCAAGGAGTTATTTATCAAAGGGAAGGGAATTTCTTTGACGCTAATCGTGAAATGAAAGAACACATTATTTCTGAACACGGTTCTCCCCTAAACCCATTACTTCAGTTGGACAAACGTCATTCTGGGCTTAATGATCAACAAAAACATATTTTACAAGCCCTTTATAATGAAAAGAAAGATGATGAGATTGCAAAAGAGATGAAGATTAATAGTTCTTCAACAGTCCGTCAACACCGTTTTAAGCTGAGGGAAAAGGCAAAGCAAGCAAAAGTATTTTTAGCAATGATGGAGTTAATAGAGAAAGGTAATGACACGGAGTCATTCGTCGATATTCATAAGGAGGCAACAATGGTTGATGATCGCTGGGCACTTTCAGAAGAAGAAGAACAAAAAATTATGAACACATATATTGATGATCGCACTGGGAAAATAAAGCAGTTTCCTGCTAAAGAAAAACGCAAAATCGTCATTTTAAAATATTTAGCTTCTAAACTTGAAACAGATCGGGAATATTCGGAAAGAGACATTAATGATATCATAAAGAAATACTATGATGATTTTGTTACAATAAGACGATATTTTATAGAATATGGTTTTGTAGCCCGCCATAAAGACGGTTCAGCTTATTGGTTAACATAGAAAAGGATAAGAAAAACTACGACCGAATAAAAAAGTCGTAGTTTTTTTATGAAAGCCTACATCAGTATTTCTCATATGTAAGATCATATGCATGAGCGGATTCAAAGTCTTTTTGTGTTAATCCTCCAGCGTCTAATGTGCTCAGTTTTACAAGTACTTGTGTATGGTCAATGGTTAGGTAAGGGTGATGTTGTCTGTCTTCAGCTAATTTAGCGATCTCATTGACAAACTGCATCGCTTTATAAAAAGTTGGGAATCGAAACTCTTTTTTCATCCATGTGTCATTTTCTAGTACCCAACCTTTAGAATCAGATAAACTTGCCTGAACTTGATCTTCTGTCAATATCATAAAAATTTCTCCTCCTTAAACTATTAATAGAATTAATTTCATAACTACGTTTTTTGCGCAATGAAACGAATGATATTACAAATTTTTCATTAAATGTACGTTTTATCTGGAAGTGAACGTAACAAAAGGCGGCGACTCCCGGACGATCAGCGACGAGCAATACTTCTTCGAACTGCTCCGAGCTGCGACGAGTAATCGCAGGAGCACTGTTTATCTGTGACGAGTAATCGCAGGAACACTGTTTATCTGCGACGAGTAACCGCAGGAGCACTGTTTACCTGCGACGAGCAAGCGTAGTGGCGCAGGAGCAACGAGCTGAAGATCCACTTAGGCGAAGAGTTGTCGAACCTAAGTTAGCTGAAGACAAGCCCTCGGGAAAGCGTCCGTCTGAAGTGGAGTTCACGTTCATCATTCGGAATTTTGCATCTTATTTTGAGTTATGAAATTAATAAAATAAATATTAAAAAAAATCTAACAAATGTAAGGAAATAGTAAAAAAAGAGTGCTCTTGTTGTTAGAACCCTTTTAATCAATGATTTAATCATTCAAAGTATACATAGTTACCTTTTTACAAATAGTGTATGTATAGGTGAACCTCGGTACAACCGCATTGGAACAATTTAGTTATAAAGAATAATGATCTAATAATATTTTTCTTTTATCAGTTGATTTTTCATGGACTGTAAGTCCTGTATTGTATATAATGAAAAAATCAAAGGTGAGTCATATGGACTATAATTGTTTTTATTAACTTCATTTTAGGGTATAAAAGTTTTAAGCTTAGAAAGCAGGTGAAGTTATGCATCGGAGTGATTTATACACAACATCAACCCCAATGATTCCAGAAGGCTACTTAAAAATGAATGTTGAAAGTACGGAAATAAATAGGAAAGTGATCGATATGCTTCACATTTGTCATTTAAATGTGAAACGTTCAAATAAAGTAGTATCAGCCTATTTCTCTGACTGGGACTCTCTTGAACGGGCAATAAGTATGATACAGTCATCTCTTGATGATGAAGAGATTAACAAAATGAAAGCATGTATATGTGAATGTGAGCAAGATATTTTTGGTCAGCAATATATTCCTTTTGCACATTTAACATTACGAGTGATGAATCCGAAATTTTTACGAATAATAGAAGATCGGTTGTTTCAATTAAAGATGCAACCTATCGTCAAAGCTGGTACAAAAAATGTTTATGGATATGAGTTTTTCATACGCCCCCAGAGCAAATTATACATGTTTTCTCCTAGTGAACTATTTACATTCGCTCATCACGCAGGACTACAAGCTAACCTTGATCGCCAAGCTCGAATCCATTCGATTCGAACAGGAGCGCAAATGGTTGATAGAGGGAAAAAGATATTTATTAACTTTGTCGCATCATCAATTCACGAACCAAAAGAATGTTTAAAAAGCACATTACAAGCTGTAGAAGATTATGACCTTGAACCGAGCGACTTAGTATTTGAAGTAGTTGAAGCAGAACGTATCTTAAATATAGACCATTTACAAAATATCTTTGGTGAATTTAAAAAGCACGGTATAAAAGTTGCGTTAGATGATGTAGGTACTAGCTTTTCTTCAATTGAACGAATAAAAGAATTAAAGCCTGATTACGTGAAGGTTGACCGCCATATTATACGTAACTGCCACAATAATACGCTGGAACGTAAACAGTTAGAAAAACTTCATGAAATCACTCGCAAATTAGGAGTAGATATTATTGCTGAGGGTGTTGAAACGGATGAAGAATGGACAGCGATCAAGAGTTATGTTGATTATGGGCAAGGATACTTGTTTGGTAAACCTATAAAAACACCACAAAAAGAGGTTGAGCCGATGTAGGCACAACCTCTTTTTCGCGGAATTTATTGTGGGGTTATGTTGTGGGAGGTATCATTTCGTTACATTACATTCCTTCGGGAGGATATGGTGTAGGAGTTGGATCAGCATAAATGGAATATTCATCGTCGATATACTGCCGAATTTCTGTTAATGGCTTATCGTCATCCTTCATTCGTTGCACATCCAGTGCAATCTCTATACAGATTCCTCAGCCTGCGCCATGTGGATCGTAAACGATATTCTGTTCAGTTGATTCAACATTATTGATAAAACAATCTTTTACATTTTGATGGTTAAAAGGTTCAATATAACAATTACAATAACATGGAATATATTCTAAATAATCTCCATGATGAACAGCATATTCATAGGCTTCGATAGCACCTGGGAATGTTGCTTCTGTAACAAAGTCTGGGAAATTGTAATCATCGTCTGCAGATCCCTCATTGTCACCGTTGCATCCGACAATTACGAATAGGGCAGCAATGAGTACTCCCCACCATGTTAAGCGTTTCATTTTCATTCAAACGTCACCTCTTTAATGATCACTTGGACTATCTACTTTATTATAATGAAATGTGAGAAACAAAGGGTGTTCCACGTTGAAAATTCACGAATTGCTCACTTTTTCATAGATGTCAGTGGGAAGGGGTACTAGTTGGCAATCTACCAAGTACATTTTAAACATGGTACCTTGAAAATAAATATATTCTTAATTTGGAAGCATCTGTTTCTTCACTTTTACCTCTAGGCACAACTGCGACATCCATTCGAGTTAGCTAGGTTGGTCTACTCTATTAAGTTTCGTAAAATGAAAAAAACACCAGATCATTATACAAATTAGTGGAAATAGAAGTATAATATAGAAATGATAAAAACTATCAACTAGAGAGAGGAGTCGTTCTATTTGAGAGAATTAGAAACAGAAATTTTACGATTTATTACGTCACTTCATCAACCTTTTATTGATTACTTTGCATGGTTTCTAACATTTTTAGGGAATGAAGAATTTTATTTTATTATTCTACCGTTTGTATATTGGTGTGTTTCAAAACCTTTTGGTATCCGGCTATTATACATATTTTTACTTTCAGTTTATTTGAATGCGTGGCTTAAAGTAGTTACAGCTATCACAAGACCAATTGGGATAGAAGGTGTTCATTCTTTATATGTCGACTCAGCGGAAGTAGGAACACGTTATCCACATGATAGTTTTCCGAGTGGACATGCCCAAGGGTCAGCAACTTTGTGGGGATTTATTGCATACGAAGTAAATAGAAAAAATGTTTGGGTGGCACTCGGTATTTTAGTTGGGCTCATTTCAGTTGCTCGTCTATATACTGGTGTTCATTGGCCAACAGATGTTGTGGTTGGTGTCGCCTTAGCAGCTGTGATTATTTTCATTGCTCACCATTTGACGAGAAAAATAGTTGAGCTTTCCTTTTCAATAAAAATGACATTAGCAATTGTAATTCCAATGATTTTGATGACGTTATTTGCTGACCCAGAAGGATTTAAATATGCAGGCTTTTTACTTGGAGCAGGAGTAGGGTATTTACTAGAGGGAAGGTATTTAAAAATGGGTCTGCCAGCATCTTGGGGGAAACGATTTATAGCATATGCAGTTGGTTTAGCAGGGATCTTTGCTCTTCAAGCTGGTTTGAAAGGACCTTTTCCTGAGACTGCGTTTTTTGATGCATTAAGGTATGCGATTATGGGGCTTTGGGGAATCCTACTTGCACCAATTGTCTTTGTAAAATTAAAGATATACCCACAAAACAAATAAGTGTTCTTTTAAATGAAGAGGCTGCCCCGAAAGACAGCCTCTTTTGCTTATGTCAATTTTAATTTACTTACTTGCATTAATTTCATAACTCAAAATATGATGCCAAATTCCGAATGATGTGCGTGAACTTCACTTCAGACGGACGCTTTCCCGAGGGCTTATCTTCAGCTAACTTAGGCTCGATTACTCTTCACCTAAGTGGATCTTCAGACTGCGCTGATCCTCTGGGAGTCGCCGTCTTTAGTTACGTTCACTTCTAAAGAAAACTCGCCGATTGGCGAGCCTTTAAGGCGAAGACAAAGGCGTAGTTGTAACGCACAGGACGTGCTAACACCGGCGTTCCGACAGGATATCGGGTATTTAGCCGGTGAACATAACTATACACATAAAAATTTTCACTACGTCGAATATCTTCTTCGCTAAAATTTTATAGTCTTAACGTGTAAACAAAACTTGGCTTTTCGTTAAAGAGATTCTTCGTAAGCGAAGTGTGCTTACATAGAAGCTCTTATGCTTTAGTACAAGTCTTAATAAGGAACTTCGGCTAAAGTCGATCACGTCCTGTGATCAACACCGAAGCCACCACCTCCTGTGGAAGTAAGCCTTAGTTGCCACAAGCTCAACTCCTATGATTAAACGTCGAGTTGCGACGAGTAACCGCAGGAGCACCGAGCAATACCTCCAAGAATAAACTCCGAGCTGTGACGAGCAAGCGTAGCGGCGCAGGAGCACAAAGCAACGGCTTCATCGACATTACTCCGAGCTGCGACGAGTAATCGCAGGAGCACAAAGCAACAGCTTCGTCGAATTAACACCGATCTGCGACGAGTAACCGCAGGAGCACAAAGCAACAGCTTCGTCGAATTAACACCGATCTGCGACGAGTAACCGCAGGAGCACAAAGCAACAGCTTCGTCGAATTAACACCGATCTGCGACGAGTAACCGCAGGAGCACTTATTCTATCGACCATAAATTTATAAATTCTGATAGTACAAATAAAACGTACATTTAATGATAAATTTAAAATATCATTCGTTTCACTGCGCAAAAAACGGAATTATGAAATTGATTCACCTGAACCACTTATGGCGGAAGCTTTCACCTCAAAGTACAAGTGCGACATCGGCTCGTGTAACACTTCGTTCTTTATTCGGTTA